>CAWBJA010000001.1:0-333018 GCA_963788895.1 uncultured Actinomycetota bacterium
CCAACAGCAGACTACCTCTCCATACCTCCGTGTTCTGAAAGTAAGACACTCAACTCCGCCGTCGTCGAATCTGAGAATTCCCGCCCATATCAATCCTTTTCAGCACCCTATTGCAATTCAGCCTGCCGTATACCGATTGACGGTCATCCGCCCAAAACTTGACATTTGCTTTCTGGGCTGCGCGGGACTCCAAATCGACTAGGGCGATAAGACCTCCCCGAATTTCCCGCCACGCACAACGTGCACGCGAGCCACACTACGACCTATTGAGACTTACGTATGCTTCCAACTGACGCTGTAGTGCAGAACCGCGGTTTCGCCACGGGCGCCCGGGTACGTGCGGGACAAGGTCTTTCGGACAAACCCGACTCGTCGATGAAGACGATTATTCGGCCTTGTCGCGCAGCGACTTTCCTTACACCGGCCGCCTCTTCACGGACGGCGCGCTCGTCGCGTTGTCGGGCCTGGCAGGTGGACCGCCGCACGTTCCAACTCAAGTGCTCCAGCACCCCGAGATCGACGGATCCGTCAGCTCCACGCTGAAGCGCTCTTTGATCAGGGTCCCAATTCGAGGCAGCGTCCATAGTTGCCCTCGCGCGGCTTCGGGATCTTCAGGTCAACCAATCCGGCCCGCCTCTCCCACAGTCACTCGCATTAACCGGGGCGGCTGTTGGCGCGACCCGGGCTGTGCTCTGCGTGGGCTGCCACACGCAGTCCTGCGGCCTCCATAAGCTGGATCATCTGTTAAGCAGGTCTGAGTCAGCACCCTTCTCAACAAGATCCGCCAACGCGATAGTGATCGGGGTGATCATCGTGTTGCTCCAGGCAAAGTTAAAGGTCTGGTAACCCACCGCTTTGCTAAGACTCACAATGACCCATTTTTCCCGCGGCCCGCGACCCGCGACCACGTCGGCCCTGCGACTGCAGAGTTAAACCTTCGGAGCCCGAAGATCTCTCATACACCAAGCAACGGGACTTCAGCTTACCAAATTACGTCTCCGCCATCGACAGCACATCCGCCCCACTGAATGGTAGGCCTGATTCGGCGTCCCGATTCCCGTCCGGAATTCTGGAGTACGTCGGAGCTCCTCAAACGCTTACCGTTAAGGAGTACGTGAAAGCGGACAGATCAGTATCTACCGCGTGACTATTACGGGTTACACAACTGAAGTGTTGGACAAATATCTGTACGGTGTCGTAGTCTTCTTCATTTATGACTTGTGTATTGCCCACTGACACTGAGTGTTAACTTCTTACACGACGCTCGACGATCGAGACGGGCTTCAATGGGAAGTAAGTATTGCGCCGCTGTTACTTTTGAAGTACCTGGAGTGAATGTGATCGCATGTAACTAATTCAGGAGACCGAACAAAGACGCTTTGTTCGCGCACAAATCCACCGCAGATACCACCGTGCCTGACTCAATTCCCTACAGTTTTGGTTTGATTGCGTTTGCAGGAATGCTCATGGGCGCATTCACGCTGCCTATGAAGTTCGCAAGAGGATGGCCTTGGGAGGCGACGTGGCTGGTGTATTCCGTTAGCGGATTGCTGGTCCTGCCAGTTGCCGTCGCTATCGCCACCCTCCCCTCGCTCGCGGAATCTATTCGCGCTCGAGTGTGAGCGCTATGTCTTCAGCGGCGCTATTTGGCTTCGGTTGGGGAATTGGCTCAGTTCTATTCGGAATCGGCATCAGCAGGCTTGGGATGTCTCTCGGTTTTTCGATCATTCTGGGACTTACGGCTGCGCTCGGCTCACTCATTCCCATGGTAGTCCTCGCCCCGCGGGAGATCCTCAGTGTCAGGGGGAGCTCGGTCCTTGCCGGCCTGGGGATTGTCTTGATCGGGATCTACCTGTGCGGAGTCGCTTCGGGAATGAAGGAGCGCGCCCGCGCCTCGGCAGGCTCCACATCGGCGAGAGATCTGCGAGCCGGCATCGTAATCTGCGTCCTCTCGGGGATCTTCGCATCGATGCTCAATTTGGCGATGGCTTTCGGTCAAGACATTGCACGTCGTGCCGTCGAGCTAGGCGCCACAACCTACCACGCATCCAACGCGATATGGGTAATCGCAGTCGCTTTTGGAGCTATCGCCAACACGGGGTATTGCATCCTGCTGTTGGTCCGAAATGGAACCGCATCCGTGTTCCGAGCGCGCGGCACCGCCAGTCACTGGTTGCTAGGAATTATGATGGGGTCACTGTGGTTCGGTGGCGTAACCGTGTACGGCAGTGGCTCCGCTACTCTCGGCCGTTGGGGCGCGGTGCTCGGGTGGCCCCTCCTGATGGCCGTGATGATCATCACAGCCAACGTGCTTGGAAGACTTACGGGCGAGTGGCGGCACGCGCCACGCAAAGCGCGCCGCATTATGCTGGCGGGCGTCGGAGTACTCAGCGCCGGTGTTTTCGTGGTTGGCTACAGCGGAACGGTGTAGACCAGTATCACCTATGCGAAAGATCGTCGTTACGGACGCCACATTTCCCCACCTGGATGCCGAGCGCGCAATCGCGGCTCGGCACGGTGCGAGCTTCAAGGCGGCTCGTTGCAACTCCGCTGACGAGGTCCTCGAGGCGGCCACCGACGCAGACGTGTTGCTAGTGCAGTTTGCTCAAATCACCAGCGCGGCTATCGATCGTTTGGCGCCGAACGCCGCTATCGTTCGCTATGGTTTGGGTTTGGATAACATCGACCTGAAGGCTGCTCACGAGAAAGGAATTCGCGTGGCCTACGTTCCAGACTACGCCACCAGCGAGGTGGCAGACCACACAGTCACCATGATGCTAACGGCGTTGCGCAAGATTATTTCGCTCGACCATTCGGTGCGCAGTGGACAGTGGGACGCTGTGGGGACGTGCCAATCCATGTCGAGCTTCACGCAATTGACGGTCGGCTTTATAGGATTCGGACGTATCGGCCGTGAGGTGCACGCACGCCTACAGCCCTTCGGATTCAGCAGCATAGTCTATGATCCCTACGCCGACGCGACAATGCTGATGTCATTGAATGCGCGAGCGGTCAACTTGGACACCCTTTTTTCCACCGCTGACGTATTGACCTGTCACGCGCCGCTCACGCCGACTACGCGACATATCGTCAGCGAACAGTGGCTTTCCCGGATGAAGTCCACGGCCGTCATTGTGAACACCGCTCGCGGAGCGCTCGTTGACACCGCTGCGGTCGAGGAAGCGCTGGCTCAGGGCCGGATTGGCGGAGTTGCGCTGGATGTATTCGAAGAAGAGCCGTTGGCTCGCGACTCGCGGCTACGGCAACTGCCTAATGTTATTTTGACCCCACATGCGGCTTGGTACTCCGTGCAGTCTGCCGAGCGCGTGCAGTTGCACGGAGTACCAAGCCGCATGTGGGGTCGGGGACAACATTAGGCAGTTGCCGTAGCCGCAAGTCGCGGACCAACGGCACCTTCTTCAAATACATCCAGCGCAACTCCGCCAATCCGGCCCTGAGCCAGCGCTTCCTCGACCGCAGCGGGCTCAACGACGCTCCGCGAGCAGTATTCACAATGACGGCCGTGGACTTCATCAGGGAAAAGTTCACTGCTCGCTGACGATATGTCGCGTAGTCGGCGTGAGCGGCGCGTGACAGGTCAATACGTCAGCGGTGGAAAAAAGGGTGTCCAAGTTGACCGCTCGCGCGTTCAATGACATCAGCATTGTCGCGTCGGCGTAGGGAGTCATCTAGACTATGCTTACTGTAAAATTCAAAGGCCTAAGCATCAGGGTGCGCCTCACAGCAATAGTGCAATACCTATGGAGCCCAACCGTGAGAAATTGCGCGTGAGGCTCAGCATGCATTGGCGCGTCCCAGCCGCGTCCCACTGTGCCGCTGCCGCCTCAAATAATGCAAGCGGAGATAATCTTCCGCAACGCATTTTTGCGCGTCAGTCATTTGACTGTAGTCTCCGCCCACTGTAGATCACGTGACTGCTCGACATTAGCCACACAAAACTGTTTTTCTCGTGTAACCGGTCTTCAGTAGATGTTTTCTAAACCCAACCATAGCGAAATAGCATTAGGCACCAATAGGCCGCGCTGGTGTCAGCGAAACTACACCTTGACGACACGTCTGCGCGTCAGTCGCCGCTGTGGAGACCTCGTCAGCGGAGCGCGACGGAGCGCCTTTAAAGCTTGCGCCGCCGTGCCGAGCCGCGTCACACTCAGCATCCAGTGGGGAAATGTGGCGTCCGTAACAAGCGGTCTTTCGCATAGGTGATACTGGTCTACACCGTTCCGCTGTAGCCAACCACGAAAACACCGGCGCTGAGTACTCCGACGCCCCCGCCACATAATGCGGCGCGCTTTGCGTGGCGCGTGCCGCCACTCGCCCGTAAGTCTTCCAAGCACGTTGGCTGTGATGGATCCATCACGGCAGTCAGGAGGGGCCACCCCGACACCACGCCCCGACAGCCGAGAGTAGCGGAGCCACTGCCGGTACACGGTTACACCACCGAACCCGCGGTGACCCCATCATAATTCCTAGCAACCAGTGACTGGCGGTGCCGCGCGTCGGAACACGAGATACGGTTCCATTTTCGGACCAACAGCGGGATCCGAATACCCCCGTGTTGGCGATAGCTCCAAAAGCGACTGCGATTACCCATATCGCGTTGGATGCGTGGTAGGTTGTGGCGCCTAGCTCGACGGCACGACGTGCAATGTCTTGACCGAAAGCCATCGCCAAATTGAGCATCGATGCAAAGATCCCCGAGAGGACGCAGATTACGATGCCGGCTCGCAGATCTCTCGCCGATGTGGAGCCTGCCGAGGCGCGGGCGCGCTCCTTGCAACCCCGAAGCGACTCCGCGCGGTTAGATCCCGATCAAGACAATACCCAGGCCGGCAAGGACGAGAGCTCCCTGACACTGAGGATATTCCCCCGCGGGGCGAGGACTACCATGGGAATGAGTGAGCCGAGCGCCACCGTAAGTCCCCAGAATGATCGAAAAACCGAGAGACATCCCAAGCCTGATGCCATTCCGATAAACTGACCCCATTCCCCAACCGAAGCCAATGGCGCCACTTGAGGCGTCGCGCTCACACTCAACGCGAATTGAGTCTCCGCGAGCGAGGGGAGGGTGGCGATAGCGACGGCAACTGGCAGGACCCGCGATCCGCTAACGGAATACACCCGCCACGTCGCCTCCCAATCCTCTTGCGAACTTCATAGGCAGCATCAATGCGCCCCATAAGCATTTCCTCCCAAACGCAATCAAACCAAAACTGTAGGAATCCATCAGGCACGGTATCTGCGGTGGATTTGTGCGCGAACAAAGCGTCTTTGTTCGGTCTCCTGAAATTAGTTACATGCGATCACATTCACTCCAGGTACTTCAAAAGTAACAGCGGCGCAATCTTACTTTCCCATTGAAGCCCGTCTCGATCGTCAAGACATGTAAGAAGTTAACACTCAGTGTCAGTGGGCAATACACAAGTCATAAATGAAGAAGACTCGACACCGTACAGATATTTGTCCCAACACTTCAGTTGTGTAACCCGTAATAGTCACGCGGTAGATACTGATCTGTCCGCTTTCACGTACTCCTTAACGGTAAGCGTTTGAGGAGCTCCGACGTACTCCTGCAACAGGAATCGGGACGCCGAATCAGGCCTACCATTCAGTGGGGCGGATGTGCTGTCGATGGCGACGTAATTTGGTAAGCTGAAGTCCCGTTGCTTGGTGTATGAGAGATCTTCGGGCTCCGAACTAACTCTCCACCACCACCACTGATCTCAAATGTATCAGTACAGAAAAATCAAAATGATTTTGAAAACAAATGGATTTCTCAGAACCTTTAACTTTGCCTGGAGCAACACGATGATCACCCCGATCACTATCGCGTTGGCGGATCTTGTTGAGAAGGGTGCGAGCTCAAGCTGCTTAACAGAATGATCCAGCTTATGGAGGCCGCAGGACTGCGTGTGGCAGCCCACGCAGAGCACAGCCCGGGTCGCACCAACAGCCGCCCGGTTTAATGCGAGTGACTGTGGGAGAGGCGGGCCGGATTGGTTAACCTGAAGATCCCCGAAGCGGCGCGAGGGCGACTATGGAGCGCTCCTCGAATTGGGACCCTGATCAAAGACGCTCAGCATGGAGCTGACGGATCCGTGATTCTGGGGTGCTGGAGCACTTGAGTTGGAACGTGGCGTCCACCTGCGGCCCGACAACGCGAGACGAGCGCGCCGTCCGTGAAGAGGCGGCCGTATAAGGAAAGTAGCTGCGCGACAAGGCCGATAATCGTCTTCATCGACGAGTCGGGTTTGTCCGAAAGACCTTGTCCCGCACGTACCCAGCGCGTGGCGAAACCGCGGTTCTGCACTACAGCGTGCATTGAAAGCATACGTAAGTCTCAATAGGTCGTAGTGTGGCTCGCGTGCACGTTGTCGTGGCGGGAAATTCGGAGCGGTCTTGTAGCCGCCTAGTCGATTTGGAGTCCCGCGCAGCCCAGAAAGCAAATGTCAAGTTTTGGGCGGATGACCGTAGAATCAGTTATACGGTGAATTTGCAATAGGGGTTGTGGAACATATTAAGCAACTCAACGACACCGAGGGTGATATTTATTTTTCAGAACACAAGGGTATTGAAAGATCAGTTGTTGTATTACTTGGCAAAGCAATTCGTTTTTTTTTTTTTTTTTTTTTTTTATGTAGTTTTCACTTCGTAGATTTTCGTATTGCTCGTAGGCAGCCCGAGCGAACGGTCGGAGCGCCGCCTAGACACACGCGCCCGCGCGCCGAAATGCCCGCACCGATCATGCTCGACCAGCAGGACGTCCACCGCGTCCTGAATCACCGAGAGGCAGTTCGAATAGCCAGGGCGCCACCACGTCGACGCGTGCGGTGTCCGACGGCTCGCCCGGCAGCAGGCCGACAATCTCGTTGGCCGGGACCCTGCTGTCCGCGCAGCAAATCCAGAGATATTTCGGCCGCTGCTGCCGCGACAGCTTGCTGAAGAATTCCGAATAGCCAGCCAGGACCTTCGACACCCAGCGCCGGTTGTTCTCTCGAACAGGCAATCGAGCGCGTTCCATCGCTACGACGACCAGCCCGCGAGGTGCGTCTGCTGATCCTCCGTCGGGTCCGGACGCGTCTCGAGCTTCCACGTGGCGTCCGGCTCGTTGCCGAGCACGACGGTGATGCGTTTCAGCTCGTTCCCGCCGCGCGATGAGCACGCTGACGCTGTCCCCGGCTTGTCCCTGTTCGAGCCGCGCCCGCCAGCAGGCCCTGTACCAACCGTCAGGAAATCGCCGATCCCGACAATCTCGTCTTCGGCGTCGAGCCCCGCGTCGTCGCGGGCGCTGCCGGCGCACCTGCGTAATCACCTCGCGCCCCGCATCGCTGCGCGTCGTCGCACCGAGCCACACCTTGCCGGTAGGGCTTGTCGTGCGCGTGGAAGCGCAGCCCGAACCAGTCGAGCGCCTCGGTGTAATCGCGTTCGTCGGTGGTCTGCAGCGTCTTGGTGAACCACGCGCTCAGTCGGCACCGGCGGTTTCCTCGCGGCGGTCCCTGAACTGATCTTCGGTGAACCCGTGCGGGCCCGAGTAGCGCTGGTACAGCGTGCGCGTCAATCGTCGAGCGTCCTGGCGCCCTTCGTGGCCGCGCGGATCTTCGCGTCCAGCACGAACGCGATCACCGAGCCTTCGTGTAGTAGCTGATCGACGAGTTTGATCGAGTTTTTCGTCCGGACGATACTGCTTGATCCACGCATGGTCTGACGACATTTCGACCGACTGCGTCAGACGGCCGGGCGTGTTCTGCAGCTGCTGGATGAATCCGCTCAGCTCCTCGATGCTCGTTGCACGCGCGTCTGCAGCCCGGCGCGGTACAGCTGGAGCGCGCCGTAGTAGTCGGTGAATCCTTCGACACCCACAGCCCCTTCGGATACACCTCGTGCTCGTAGTCGAACGGCCCCAGCTCCAGCGGGCGGAGGCGCTTCACGTTCCACGCGTGAAAATATTCGTGGCTCGCCAGGCGCAGGAAACCCAGGTCGCCCTTATGCGTCCTCGTCGCCCACCTCGACGACATAGACATCGTCAATCCCTGTGTCGATGCCGCCGCCCGATTCCGTGATCATGTAGGAACAAGTATTTCTCATAAGGGAGTCGACCCGAGGCTTCCGCAATCCTGCTGAACAATGTTTTCGGAATCGCGTGCGATGCCGGCGCCGTCCAGTAGGCCGCCCTCGCCGGTGTTGACGAGATAGTACTTGTCCGTCGACCGTGAACTCGTAGACCGCCGGGTTGCCGATGACCATCGGCGAATCGACCAGCGTGTCGAATGGGGCGCGCGAAAGCGCACGCCGCCGCCGTGCCACCGGCGCGTCGGGCATCACCGTCATGACGCGGTGCCACGCCTGCGGCAGCTCGACGCTCACCTCGTGCACGCGCGGCTTCTGGCTGTCGGCCAGCGTGATGAACGTCGCCGCGCCGTTCAACATCGCGAAGCCGTCCTCGACCCAATTCGACCGCACGCCCATCTCGCGGCAATAAGAACGATCGCGACCGTGATCGACGGCGCGCCGGTTGCTGCGAACGCGCCAGCGGTTCTTCAGCGTTTTCTCGATCGCGAGCGGGCTGCGTCGCGCGCCTTTGCCGATGTTCTCGACGTTTTTTTCGTCCTCGCCGGCGACTACAACCCCGGCGTCCACACCGCCATCATCAGAATCAAACTGCGGCTGTCCGGACGTGGGGAAGGAGGCCTCGACTTCGACGTAGTGCGTGTGCGGCGCGGGAAAGCTGATATCGTGTAGCGGATTGCGTCCTGGCTGGAGCCGCCTGCGCGCCAGCGAGAGCAGGGTGGTGCGAACAGCGCAAAGATGAGGCCAGCGCGAGGCAAATCGAGAAAAATCTCATGGCGACAAGCTATCACGGGCGACGAAAACCCGGAATCCGGACCACGACGTTCGACAGAGACCGTGCGCCGCAGGCGGCCGGTACCGCGTTCTGCGGCGCATCGCTTCATCACGAAGCCCGCCAGGGTCACGAAAATCACAAAAAATCTATGACCGTACCCGTGGACTTCGCGGTCTTCGTGTCTTCGTGATGAACCGCGCTGGTTATTTATAACGATCGGGAGCTCGACGAGGCTACATTTGCCAGGCGCGTGATAGATTCGCTGCATCACCTTACGATAATAGCCCGGCTTCGCCCAGAAGATCGGCACGAACGTCTGCGGGTTGCGGTCGTGAGCGGAACCAGCTCGATTGCACCTGCACCATGATCCGGTGCCCGGGCAGAAACACGTGATTCGCGGTCGGCAGCGCAAAGCGGTCGGGAGCGCCTTGTCGGCCGCGATCCACGGCTTCTCCAGGCTTGCGCGATAGCGGCCGCGGAAAATGTCGGCCGCCACCATCAACTGATAGCCAGCGCCCGGCTGGCCCGCGACTTTGACCCGGATAGACGTCGATCACCTTTCACGACCCAGTCGGCATCAGGTCCCGCTCGTGGACGCGACGATGTTCGCAATAGGCTGGCCGCTGATCTTGATCGGCGCAGTCAGGACGTCCGACGTGAACACCGCGACATACTCCAGCCGCCCTGACGCCTCGCGCTGGTCGTCGACGAGCCACTGCGGCCACGTCAGGCCGTTGTCAGTCGCGTCCGAATCGGCTTGATGGGCCGCACGCAACGGCACCGGCTTCGACGGATCCGACGCGTATTGGTCGAATGGCGCGTCGCCGGCTTTCGGCGCATCGAATACCGAGCCTCAACCCGGCGCTCAGATACAACGGCGTCGGCGCGATCGTGCAGCCGCTCGCGCAGCCGGAGGGCCACGCCGCCCGGCAGCTTGCGCACACATCGTACCGGTCTCGAACGCCGTCACCGGCGGCGACAGTTTCCTTCGGGCCGTCGTCTTACGATCTTCGCGAGAAACGGCGCGAGGATCTCCTGGCGGAAGTAGAGCGCGGTGTCGCTGTTGATTTTTCGAGCGCGCCGAGCGAGCTGCCTTCGTCGATCTCCTGGCCGTGATGCTGTATGCCACGGACCGATCGCGAGAAACACCTTGTCGTTGTTCGTGTCGTGCGGCTTGATCGCCTTGTCGACCGCGATCGCCCCGTAGATGTCCTCCTGATCCCCACAGGCTTGCCACCAGCATCATCGGCACGGTGAGCGGCTCATGCGCCGCGCGGACCTCGTCCGCATCACCTCGATGGCGCCAGCCACGCGTCGTATCTCGGGTGCTGACAGGATCATACTTCCAGAAAGCCGATCTGGTCGAGTTCGCTGCTCACCGCCCGGAGCTCGCGGGCCGTTCCGGCGCTGTGGAGGTCTTCGTAGGTCGTCGAAGTGGCTGCGTCAAGCCACATGCGCATAGTCGCGCGGGTCGCGGTCTGGTACCCAGATGTACGGCCATGTTCTGCTGGCGGAATGCGCCGTTGTGAAACCAGTCGTCACCCGCCATCCGTCCACCATCGGGTTCATCGGGACGGCGACCTTCGACGCCGATACGGGTACACCAGCGCCATCAGCGGTGGAAGCCATCGTACGAGATGCCGAGCATGCCCACCTTTCCGTTGCTCCGGGAGGTTGCTTCACCAGCCAGTCAGGATCGTCTCGTCAGTGTCAGTCGATGGAGATCGACTGGCGTGGGGTTCCGGGGCCGTGCATCGGGCGGTTGCATTCACGTGGGTTCGCCTTCGCTACCGTACTTGCCGCGCACGTCCTGCACGACGCGATGTAGCCGCCATCCACGATCACGTCGACGGCGTTGTCGTATCCGGTGAGGATCAATCCCAGGTGCGCGCTCTGCGCATGACGTCGTCAACTCAGTGGTTCGGTCTGGGCGTGCGCGTCAGCAGGAATAACGGCGCCGATGTTTTCCAAGGGCACCCTCGATCAGGATCACCGTATGCAGCACGCCGTCGCGCATCGGAATCATCACGTCCCTGCGCGTGTAATAGAAGCCGTCGGTTGACGGCGTGGCGGACGACGGCGTTTCGCTTCGGCAGCGCTGGATACTGGGCTGGTTTCTGCGCCCACGATGCTGGCGGCGGACGAACAATGACGATTTTTCTTTCTTTCTTTTTTTTTTTTTTTTTTAGTTATTTACTGACTCAGGGTTCGGTCTTGCTATGACAGATGAAGACGGGCGGGGCCGGGCCATCCGCGGCCGCGGTCAGGAAGCCGACCTGCTCCAGGGTGGGCCGGGCGGGCACGGGCAGGCCAGCCGGGCCGAGCAGCCCGCTGGTCCAGGGGCCCGCGGTGACGATCACCACCGGCGCGGTGTACTCGCCGCGGTCCGTGCTGACCGTCACTCGCCGGCCGTCGTCGCGCAGTGCCCTGACCCGCACGCCGGTCCTGAGGTCCGCGCTGGACGCCGCCAGCCACCGCAGGACCTGGTCGGCGGCGATGATGCAGGTGCCCGGCTCGGCCAGCGCCGCACCGCCGGTGGCCAGCACCGGGAACCTGGCCGCCACCTCAGCAGCGGTCAGCAGCTCACCCGGCGTGCCCGCGGCCCGCATCGCGGCCTGCACGGCGTCGCGCAGCTCACCGAAGGTCAGGTGCGGTGCCGGGTAGAGGAACTGCGCGCCGGCCTGGGCCTCGGCCGCGTACCAGAACTCCCTGGCCTGGCGGGCCATCGAGACGTACCAGGGGTCACCGTAGCCCAGCCGGAAGATCCGGCAGCTGCCGTGCGAGCCCCCGGCCGGGTGGCCGACCTCCGCCTGCTCCAGGACCGTCACCATCCGGCCGCGGCCGGCCAGCGCCCGCGCGGCGGACAGCCCGAGCAAGCCCCCGCCGATGACGATGACGTCGCACTGCTCGCTCGCGGTCACCAGCCGCGGGCCCGCCACTGCGGCACTTGCGGCCGCTCCGCGCCCAGCGTGGTGTCCCGGCCGTGCCCGGGATAGACCCAGGTACCGTCGGGCAGCGTGCCGAAGACGCGTTCCTCGAGGTCGGTCATGAGCTGGCCGAACCGCTGCGGGTCACGCTCGGTGTTGCCCGGGCCGCCGGGGAACAGCGAGTCACCGGTGAACAGGTGCGGGGTGTCCGCCAGCGTGCCGCCGGCGTCGTAGCACAGCGCGATGCTGCCGGGAGTGTGGCCGCGCAGGTGAATGACCGACAAGGCCGCGTCGCCGACCTTGACCGTATCGCCGTGGCTGACCAGGCTGGTGACCGCGACGGGCAGCTCGCCGGCATCGGCCGGGTGCGCGGCCGTGGCGGCGCCGGTGGCGCCCTGGACGGCTTCCAGCGCCATCCAGTGGTCGAAATGCTTGTGAGTCGTGACGATCGTGGCCAGCGGCGTGTCCCCGATCAGCCTGAGCAGCGTCTCGGCCTCGTTCGCCGCGTCGATCAGCAGCAGTCCCCCGGTGCTGGTGCAGCGCAGCAGGTAAGCATTGTTATCCATCGGGCCCACGGCCACTTTCGTGACGGTCAGGCCGGGCAGTTCCCTGGTGTCGGCCGGTCCGCCGACGCTGACATCGCCCGTGTACGTCATATGCCCGCTCCATCCGCCGCACAAGTCTGCCCGCGCCTGGCCCGTTAAGTCCGCCCCGGCCGGGCCCCGTTCGAGCCGGCCTTCCGGCCGCCTAGGTGCCAGGAAACCATGCGGCCAGCGGCCGGAACAACACGGCCCCCCAGCGTGTTCTAGCCAAGTGCCGCCGGGGCGGGCGGCGCCATAGGCGTGGCGCGGAGCCGGGGGCGAGCGGCCGGGCGCGGGCCGCCGGCTGAAGCCACGGCGTTTTGTCAGTACCCCCGGATAGCATGGCCAGGCGTCCCCCAATCCTGAGATTCCCGTCCTCAACACCGGAGAACTGAGCGCAAGTGGCTGATCGTCTCGTTGTCCGCGGCGCGCGCGAGCACAACCTCAAGGACGTGTCGCTCGACCTGCCGCGTGATGCCCTGGTCGTCTTCACTGGCCTGTCCGGGTCGGGTAAGTCCAGTCTGGCGTTCGATACCATTTTCGCTGAGGGCCAGCGTCGCTACGTGGAGTCGCTGTCGGCCTACGCCCGGCAGTTCCTGGGCCAGATGGACAAACCCGACGTGGATTTCATCGACGGGCTGTCGCCGGCGGTTTCCATCGACCAGAAGGCAGCCGGCCGCAACCCGCGCTCCACGGTCGGCACCATCACCGAGGTCTATGACTACCTGCGGCTGCTGTACGCGCGGGTCGGCAAGCCGCACTGCCCGATTTGCGGCCGGCCGATCGCCCGGCAGAGCCCGCAGCAGATCGTGGACCGGGTGCTGGAACTCGACGAAGGGACCAGGTTCCAGGTCCTCGCGCCGGTGGTGCGCAGCCGCAAGGGCGAGTACACCGAGCTGCTGCGGGAGCTGCAGGCCAAGGGGTACTCACGGGCCCGGGTGGACGGAGCGGTCATCCGGCTGGACAGCGCGACCAGCGGGACCCTGCCCGCCTTGAAGAAGTACGAGAAGCACGACATCGAGGTGGTGATTGACCGGCTGGACGTCAAGCAGGCCGCCCGGCGCAGGCTCACTGACTCGGTGGAGACCGCGCTCGCGCTGTCAGGCGGCATCGTCGTGCTGGACTTCGTCGACCTGCCGGACAACGACCCGCACCGGGAGCGGATGTTCTCCGAGCACCTGGCCTGCCTGTACGACGACCTGTCCTTTGACGAGCTGGAGCCGCGGTCGTTCTCGTTCAACTCGCCCTGGGGGGCCTGCCCGGACTGCACCGGCCTGGGTACCCGGATGGAGGTCGATCCGGAGCTGGTGGTCGCCGACCCGGCCCGGACCCTGGCCGAGGGCGCGATCGGGCCGTGGAGCGGCGGGCAGGTCAGCGACTACTTTGTCCGGCTGATCGACGCGCTCGGCGACGCGATGGGGTTCAGCTCGAATACCCCGTGGTCCCGGCTGCCCGCGGCGGCGCGGCACGCGCTGCTGCACGGCTACGGCGAGCAGGTCCACGTCAAGTACCGCAACAGGTACGGCAGGGAACGCTCGTACTACACCAATTTCGAGGGCGCGATCCCTTACATCGAGCGTCGGCACGCCGAGGCCGAGAGTGACTCCAGCCGCGAGAAGTTCGCCGGGTTCATGCGCGAGGTGCCGTGCCCGTCCTGCCAGGGCGCCCGGCTGAAGCCGGTGTCGCTGGCGGTCACCGTCGATGGCCGGTCGATCGCGGGTTACTGCGCCCTGCCGATCGGCGAGCTGGCCAAGCTGCTGCTCTCGCTGGAGCTGTCGGACCGGGACCAGCAGATCGCCGGGCGGATCCTGAAGGAGGTCAACTCCAGGCTCGGATTCCTGCTCGACGTGGGGCTGGATTACCTGACCCTGGACCGGGCGGCTGCCACCCTGGCCGGAGGCGAGGCGCAGCGGATCCGGCTGGCCACCCAGATCGGGTCCGGCCTGGTCGGGGTGCTCTACGTGCTGGACGAGCCGTCGATCGGGCTGCACCAGCGGGACAACCACCGGCTGCTTGAGACCCTGATCCGGCTGCGCGACCTGGGCAACACGCTCATCGTCGTCGAGCATGACGAGGACACCATCCGGGCTGCGGACTGGGTCGTTGACATCGGTCCGCGGGCCGGCGAGCACGGCGGCAACATCGTCGTCTCCGGGCCGCTCAGCGAGCTGCTGGCCAGCGAGGAGTCGCTGACCGGCGCGTACCTGACCGGGCGGGAGGCGATCCCGCTGCCGGCCACGCGGCGCAAGCGCAGCCGCAGCCGCGAGGTGGTGGTCAAGGGCGCCACCGAGCACAACCTGCGCGGCGTTGAGGTGGCGTTCCCGCTGGGCTGCTTCATCGCGGTCACCGGCGTGTCAGGGTCGGGCAAGTCGACACTGGTCAACGACATCCTGTATAACGCGCTGGCCAAGGAACTGCACGGCGCGCGGACGGTGCCTGGCCGGCACCTCCGGGTCACCGGGATGCAGCATCTGGACAAGGTGGTGCATGTCGACCAGGGGCCGATCGGGCGGACGCCCCGGTCTAACCCGGCGACCTACACTGGCGTGTTCGATCATGTCAGGAAGCTGTTCGCGCAGACCACCGAGGCGAAGGTGCGCGGCTACCTGCCGGGCCGGTTCTCCTTCAACGTCAAGGGCGGCCGGTGCGAAGCCTGTGCGGGAGACGGCACGATCAAGATCGAGATGCAGTTCCTGCCTGACGTCTATGTGCCCTGCGAGGTCTGCCACGGCGCCCGGTACAACACCGACACGCTGCAGGTGCACTACAAGGGCAAGACCATTGCCGACGTGCTCGACATGCCGATCGAGGAGGGGGCCGAGTTCTTCGAGCCGGTGCCCGCCATCCACCGGCACCTGAAGACGCTGGTTGACGTGGGCCTGGGATACGTCCGGCTGGGCCAGCCGGCCCCCACGCTGTCCGGCGGCGAGGCGCAGCGCGTCAAGCTGGCCTCCGAGTTGCAGCGCCGGTCCACCGGCCGGACCATCTACGTGCTGGACGAGCCGACCACCGGGCTGCACTTCGACGACATCCGCAAGCTGCTCGGCGTGCTCAGCAGGCTGGTGGACGGAGGCAACACCGTCATCGTGATCGAGCACAACCTCGACGTGATCAAGACCGCGGACTGGGTCATCGACCTGGGTCCCGAAGGCGGCTCCCGGGGTGGCGAGATCGTTGCCACCGGAACGCCCGAGCAGGTCGCGCGGGTCGATGACAGCTATACCGGGCAGTTCCTCAAGAAGCTCCTCGACGTCTAGCCCGCCCGGCAGGCCGGGCTACGCTTCGCGGTGTGGAGATCTTGACCAGTGCCGGGTCGGCCCTGGCCGACCTTGACGTCCGGCCGGAGGCCGAATTCCTGCTGGTCCTGACGCACGGTGCCGGGGGCGGGCCGGACAGCCCGGACCTGCTCGCCGCCAGCGAGGCCGGGCGGGCGCAGCGGGGCGTGGTGGCCCGGGTGACGCAGCCTTATCGGGTGCGCGGGGCGCGTGCGCCTGGCTCCCCGGCCCGCCAGGACGCGGCCTGGCTGGAGGTGATCGAAGCGCTGCGGGCCCGGTTCCCCGGGCTGCCGCTGGTGCAGGGCGGCCGGAGCAACGGGGCCCGGCTGGCTTGCCGGACCGGGCGGGCGGCTGGCGCGCGGGCCGTGCTGGCCCTGGCCTTCCCGCTGCATCCGCCCGGGCGGCCGGAGAAGTCGAGAGTCGCCGAGCTGCGCGACGCAGGCGTGCCGGTGCTGGTGGTGAACGGCGACCGGGATCCGTTCGGGGTGCCGGACGCCTCCGACGCGGACCGGGTGGTCGTTCTGCCGGGCGCGGCGCATGCCCTGTCCGGCCAAGCCAGTGTGGTGACCGACGTCGTCAGCAGCTGGCTGGAGCAGGCACTCGCGACAGGCCGGCCAGATCACCGCCGGTGATCAGCGGTGCAGCCACGCTGACGGCGGGTGACGGGATTCCTGGGTTGCTGACGCTTACCGGCGGCAGGGGAGCCACGCCGGCAGGCAGCGGGCAATACAGCCCGGCTCAGGCAGCGGGCGAGTGCGTGGTGGCCGTCACCGACGGCCGGGCCGCGACGGGGGCGGCGCAAATCAGGTCGGTCGGGCGATGCGGTTCGATCGTGTCCCCGTCGGGGAGCAGTTCGCCGGTGTCCTCGAACACCACGATGCCGTTACAAAGCAGGCTCCAGCCCTGCTCGGGGTGACTGATGATGGTCCTGGCGGCCTCGCGATCCGGCCCGCTAGGGTCCGGACATGGGGGCGTGTGCGGGCACATCCGGTGTGCCTCCTGGTCATATTCGTTGCGGTCTTAATTCACCCTACTGTGCCAGCACGAGTGCAAACCCGGCATGGCCCGTTGTGACGGTTTTCCGCAGCGTCCTTTGTAGCTTTCTGTACAACGCCATCCGTCATCAACTAACTACCCGTCGTAACTAATCCTGGTACCTCACATCGCCGGATCCCTGCCGACCTCATAACATCCTGACCGAGACCGCTGAACAGTCTGCGGCCCGCTAGCAACCTGGAGAAGGCAACTCGCCGGCCAGGCGGCAAATCCAGCCCGCCAGTACATGCGGATCGCGGCCAGATTCAGGCGGCCGGAGCCCGGTTCAGGCCGGCTGGCGGCGGCCCGGTCCGCGGGGCGGGCGGCATCCCGGTCAGCCGGTGCGTCTCGCGCACCGTCAGCAGCCGCTCCGCCTCGTCGGTCCAGGCGTGCACGGCGGGCTTGGCCTTGGCCTTGCGCCGGTAGATCCGGTCGTCGTAGCCGCGCGGCCCGATCTCGGCGCGCTCGGCGGCGTAGGCGGCCCGCATCACCTCGGTCAGAGCCGTGTCCAGCGTCCTGGCCAGCGGGTAAATCTCGTCATCCGGGGTGGCCGCGGCCTGCGCCTGCCGGAAGGCCTGCTCGGCGGCGCGCGCCTGCGCCAGCAACTGGTCGAATTCTGCTGCCTGCGCCACGTCCGCCGCGTACTCCGCTTCCGCCTCCGCGCTGACCTGCTTCCTGCCCATGATCACGCGGCTCAGCTTAGCGGATGGCAAGTCAGCGACGGATGCCACCAGAGCGAGTTGTCCCTGAAGGCGGCGGCCTCCCATTCGATGACCAGGCGGTCAGGAGAGGCTTTCGCGCCAGCTCGCGTGCAGCGCCTGATAGCGCCCGCCGTCGGCCAGCAGGCGGGCGGGCTCGCCGTCTTCCACAATCCGGCCGCCCGAGATCACCAGCACCCGGTCGGCGATCTCGACCGTGGACAGCCGGTGCGCGATGATCAGCGCCGTGCGCCCGGCCAGGATGGTGCGCAGCGCCCGCTGGACGAGCCGCTCGCTCGGGATGTCCAGCAGCGAGGTGGCCTCGTCGAGCACCAGCACCGCCGGTGCGGCCAGGAAGGCCCGGGCGAACGAGATGAGCTGCCGCTGCCCGGCGGACAGCCTCCCGCCGCGCTTGCCGACCGCCTCGTCGTAGCCGCCGGGCAGCGCGCGGATGAACGCGTCCGCGCCGATCTGGGCTGCCGCCTCTTCGATCTCGGCCCGGGCCGCGCCCGGCCTGCCCAGCTCGATGTTGTCCGCGATGCTGCCGCTGAACAGGAAGTTCTCCTGGGTGATGAGGATGACCTCGCGGCGCAGGCTGGAGTCGGTCAGGCTGGTCAGGCTGACGCCGTCCAGCAGCACCTGCCCGTCGTCGGGGTCATAGAAGCGGGCCAGCAGCCGGGCGATGGTCGTCTTGCCCGATCCGGTCGCCCCGACCAGCGCGACCGTCTGCCCGGCCGGGATGGCCAGGTCCAGGCGGGGCAGCACGACCGCCTCGCGGTAGCCGAACCGGACCGCATCGAACCGCACGGCCCGGCCGCCGACCGCCCCCGCCAGCTCGGGCAGCAGGACCGGGGCGGCGGGCTCGGCGACCCGGGAGGGCTCGTCGAGCACGCCGGAGATCTTCTCCAGGGCCGCGGCAGCCGACTGGAAAGTGTTATAGAACTGCGACAGATCCTGCAGCGGGTCGAAGAACCGCTGCAGGTAGAGCAGGAAGCTGACCAGGACTCCCACCTGCATCTGGCCGTGGACGACCCGCCATCCGCCGTAGAGCAGGACAGCGCCGATCGCGACGTTGCCGACCAGCGTGATGCCCGGGGAATAGATGGCGATCAGGCGCTGCGACCGCAGGCTCGCGGCAGCGTAGCTGCTGTTCAGCTCCGCGAAGATGGCCTCGTTCCGGCGCTCCCTGCGGAACGCGTGCACGGCCCTGATGCCGCCGAAGGTCTCGACGAAATGCACGATGACGTCGGCAATCGTCTCCCTGGTGCGGCGGTAGGCGAGGGCTGACTCCCGCCGGAACCAGCCCGTCATCAAGGTCAGCGGGATGAAGCCGATCAGCACGACCAGCGCGAGCGGCCAGTCGAGCAGCAGCATGCCCGCGCCCACCAGGAGCAGCGAGAACACGGCCGACACCAGGGAGTCGAGGCCCTCGTCGAAGAGCTCTTCGATGGCGTCCACATCTGAGGTCTGCCGGGAGATGACCCGGCCGGAGGTGTAACGCTCGTGGAACGCCACGGGCAGCCGCTGGAACTGAGCGAACAACCGCCGCCGCAGGTCAAGCACCACGTCGCCGCCCAGCTCGCCCATGGCCCCGATGTAGGTCCTGGTCGCCAGGGCCTGGACGACCACGGTCACCGCGAAGGCGGCGATGATCCCGGTCAGCGGCGCGCTGTCATGGGACCTGGTCAGCTGGGGAATGCGGTCGATTCCCACGCCGATCAGCCAGGGGCCAGCCAGCGCCGCGATACTGGTCGTCACGATCAGCGCGAAGATCAGCGCGATCCTGGCCCGGTGCGGGCTGAGCAGTTCCTGCAGGAGATACCGGCCGCGGCGGCGCAGCAGCGCGGCCAGGCCGGCCGGCATGTCCTCGACTTCCTCGGCGGCGATGCCGCGCCACGCCTGCGCGTCCAGCTGGGTCATCGGCGGACCCCCGAGCGATCGGGCCCGGCGCTCATCAGCTCGCGGTAGCGCGGCTGGGTCGCCAGCATGTCGTGATGAGTGCCCAGCGCGGTGATCACGCCGTCCTCCAGCAGCGCGACCTGATCAGCTAGCTGCACCGTGGAAGGCCGGTGCGCGACGACCAGCCCGGTGGTGGCATCCAGGACCGCGCCGAGCGCGCGGGTGACTTCCGCCTCGGTGTGCACGTCCAGCGCGGACAGCGGATCGTCGAGCAGCAGCACCGCGGGCCGGGCCAAGATGGCCCGGGCCAGCGCGATCCGCTGGCGCTGGCCGCCGGACAGCGCCATGCCCTGCTCGCCGATCCTGGTGTCAAGGCCCCAGGGCAGGTCAGCGACGAAACCGGCCTGAGCCGCCTCCAGCGCGGCCAGGATCGCGGCCTCGTCCGCGCCGGGCACGCCGAAGCTGACGTTCTCCCTGACGCTGGCTGAGAACAGCGTCGGGTCCTCGAACGCGCAGCCGACCCGGGCCCGCAGCTGCGGGAGCGGCATGCTGGCGATGTCGGTGCCATCCAGCCGGATCGCGCCGCCGGACGCGTTAGCCAGCCTGGGCACCAGGTGCAGCAGCGTCGTCTTGCCCGATCCGGTCGCCCCGACCAGCGCGACCGTCTGGCCGGCCCTGATCTCGAGGCTGACCCCGCGCAGGACCGGCTGCGCCCGGCCGGGGTAGCTGAACGTGACCTGGTCGAAGACGAGCGTGGTGCCGCGGGCGGCCCGGCGCCGCGCCGCCGGGGCTCCGGCGCCGGCCTGGCGCAGGACGCCCGCCTGGGCCGCGATCGCAGCCCCGGCCCCGGACTCGGGTTCCGCCGGGCGCATCTCGGGCGGGCTGGTGACCTCGGGCTTCTCGTCCAGCATCTCGTAGATCCGCTGCGCTGCGGTCGCGGCTTCCTGGCCCAGGGCCAGGATGTACCCCATCGCCTCGACCGGCCACACCAGCAGCAAGGTGAGCGTGATGAAGGCGACCAGGCTGCCCAGGCTCAGCTCATGGCGGCTCGCCGCGACCGCGCCCAGCAGCAGGATCAGCCCGATGACCGCGTTGGGGACCAGGTCCAGGCCGGCCCAGAAGGTGCCGCGCAGCCTGGCCTTGGCCACCTGCGTCTGGTAGGCCAGCGTGGCCTGGCGGCCGTGCCGGACGGCGGCCTGGTCGCGCCGTCCCAGCGCCTTGAGCACCCGGATGCCGGTAGCCGCCTCTTCGACGTAGGTGGCCAGGTCACCCTGCTGATCCTGGGCCAGCCGGGACAGCACCCTGTAACGGCGCTCGAACCGCAGGCAGATCACCCCGACGGGCAGGAACAGGGCTCCGGTGGTCAGGCCCAGCCACCAGTTCAGCCGGATCAGCAGGGCGAGCACGATGAGAAAGGTCAGCACGTTAGTGATCAGGAAGACGACGCCGAAGCCAGCGAACCGCCTGATCGCGGACAGGTCCGTGGTGGCCCGGGAGAGCAGCTGGCCGGACTGCCATTGGTCATGAAATCCCGGGTGCAGCCGCTGCAGATGGGCGTAGACATCGTCCCGCATGGACTGCTCCAAGCCGGTGACCGCGGTGGCCTGGATCCAGCGCCGGGTCAGGCTCAGCAGGGCCTGGGTCACGCCGAGGCCGGTGGCAGCCAGGCTGAGCGGCAGCAGCGGGCCGGCCTGCCCGTGCGCGATCGGCCCGTCGATGATGGCCTTGGTCAGCAGCGGGATCGCGATCTGCGCGGCCACCGCGCCGATCGCGGCCGCGAGCATCAGCGCCAGCTGGCGGGTATGCCCGTGCAGGTAGGCCCGGGTCCGCCAGAGAGCCTGCAGCGGGGACAGGACCGGGGCAGGAGGCGAAGCCGGAGCGGGAAGCAGGGCCTGGTCCGCAGCGCGGGGCGGGTCCGCGGGCCCGGGCGGCCCGGACTGCGGCGGCTCGCCCTGAGCATGGGCCAGCGGCGTGACAGTCTCGGGGGGCATTATCCCGACGCTAATTGTGTTGCGCAGTCCTGTCACCTGTTTTTTGGCCGTCAGCTGTTTTGGGCCGCGGGCCGCCGCGACCGGGCTGGGCGCGCGCGGGACGTATCGCAATGGTCGCGGTAAAGCGCCGATACGCCGCGCGGTGGCGGGGAGCGGGCCAACTCTGGCACGCTGACTAACGGTGGGTGCGCGAGCCGGGGTGACCGGGGCGGGGAGGGTTCATGAAGCGTACCGATTCGCAGAACGGGCCATGACGGAGTGGCTCCCTGCCACGACCGCTCTCGGCGCTTATCTCGACGGCGTAACTGCCATCTGCCAGCTCGCCAGCAAGTTCAGTGCGGAACTGTGGCAGGCACCGACGCCATGTCCTGATTGGCGGGCCGCAGACCTGGCCGGCCACCTGCGGTGCGTAGCCGATGACTACCACGAGTATCTCGATGACGCGCCCGCCAGCCGGCTGGCCCGGCTGATGGCCACCGGGCCCGGCCCTCACACGCTCGCGCGCAAGCTGGCCCGCCAGAACGCGGCCGAGCTGGCGGCCCTGCCTGACCTGCCGCCTGACGACCACATCGCCGCCTTCGCCCGCGCGGCCCGGTCCTATGCGAGCCGGCTTCAGCCCGTCTGGGCGCTGCCGCATCATCGCTACCTGGAGCACGAGGTGACCGTGGCGGGGATGGCCGGGGCGGCCTGCGTGGAATGGCACCTGCACGCCTGGGACCTGGCCCGGGCGCTCGGCGGTGACTACCGGCCCGAGGCGCCCGAGCTGATCGTGGCCGCCTGGCGGGCCAGGCCTGCCGCAGCTTCCGATCGGCGGAGCCGGGGGTGACCCGTGGCGGTCGCTGCTGGCCGCGTCCGGCCGGTCGCCGGGCTGGCCCGGGTGACAGGCCAGCTCCGGGACGGGCCAGCTCCGGGACGGGCCAGCTCCGGTGACGGGCTGGCTAGCATCGGGACGAGCCGGCGGCGGCCGGCAGAGGGAGCGCGACGGCGATGAGCTTTGATGTACCCGCGATCAGGTCGGGGTATCCGGCGTTGGCCGACGGCTACGCCTACCTGGACGGAGCGGCCGGGACGCAACTGCCCGCCGTGGTGATCGAGGCGATGAGCCGGGCCTACCGGGCGGGCCTGGGCAACTCGGGCGGCGCGTTCCCGGCCAGCGCCCGGGCTGACGCGATCACGGCCGCGTGCCGCGCGGCGCTCGCCGACCTGACTGGCGGACAGCCCGGCGGCGTCATTCTCGGCCCGAACATGACCACGCTCACCTATCGCCTGTCGGCCACCCTCGCGGCCGGGTGGCAGGCGGGCGACGAGATTGTGGTGACCCAGCTGGACCACGACGCGAACGTCAGGCCCTGGGTCCAGGCCGCGGCCCGGGCCGGCGCGACGGTGCGCTGGGCCGAGGTCGATCCGGTCACCGGCGAGCTGGACACCGAGCAGTTCCGCGAGCTGATCGGCGGCCGGACCCGGCTGGTCGCGGTGACCGCGGCGAGCAATGTGCTCGGCACCCGCCCCGAGGTGGCCGCGATCACGGCGCTGGCCCGCACGGCAGGCGCGCTGAGCTACGTGGACGGCGTTCACGCCACCGCGCACGGCCCGGTGGACGTGCACGCGCTGGGCGCGGATTTCTACGCGACGAGCGCCTACAAATGGTGCGGGCCGCATGTCGGGGCGGTCATCGCCGACCCGGCCCTGCTGCGCGGCCTGACCCCGGACAAGCTGGCGCCCGCCCCGGACACGGTGCCCGAACGGTTCGAGTGGGGCACGCTTCCTTTCGCCGACCTAGCCGGGGTGACGGCCGCGGTGGAACACCTGGCCACCCTGGCGGGCGAGTCGCCGGGCCGGTCCCGGCGGCTGCGACTGGCCGCCGCGATGGCCGCGGCCCAGGCGCACGAGCAGGAGCTGTTCGGCGCGCTGGCGGGCGGGCTGGCCGCCATGGACCACGTCACCAGCTACGGCCCGGTGGCCCAGCGGACCGCGACCGCTTACTTCACCGTGGCGGGCCGTTCGCCGCTGCAGGTCGCTGAGCACCTGGCCGCCGCGAAGATCAACGTCTGGGACGGAGACAACTACGCCTGGGAGGTCACCGGCGTGCTGGGCCTGCGGGACTCGGGCGGCGCGGTCCGGGCCGGCCTGGTGCATTACAACGACCGTTCGGACGTGGACCGGCTGCTGACCGCCGTCGCGGAGCTGTGCCCCTGACCCGCCCCGGCCGAACGGCTGGCCGTACCTGAGGGCGCTCAGCCGGGCGCTGCCCGCCGGGATGGCCAGACGGACTGCTCCAGGACGAACGGCGCGTCGCCGGTCAGGGCCACCGCGGCGCGAAAGCTGGCCGGCGCCGTGACGTCTGCTACCCGATGCGGGCTGGCCGGCTCCGCGCAGCTGACCACGTCGCGGTCGCGGACCGCGATCTTCAGGTTGGACCAGAGGCGGCAGCCGGCCGCCTTGACGACCGCCTCCTTGCGGGCCCACAGGTGCGCGAACCGGTCCGCCCGTGCGCTCGCGTCGCGGCCCGCCGCTACATACCCGGCCTCATCGGGCGCAAAGAACCGGGCGGACAGCGCGACCGGGTCCAGGCCAGGCACCAGGTGCTGGATGTCGACACCCACCGGGCGGTCAGGGCTGATAGCCACCGCGATCATGTCGGCCGAGTGCGAGAGGCTGGTGTGCAGCCCGGACCACGGGGGTGCGAGCTGAGGCTTGCCGTACCGGCCGGGGATCCAGGTCAGGGCCGCGGACCGAGTGTTCAGCTCGCGGCCGGCCAGGATCCGGAGCGCGCCGTGCGCGACCGTGAACCGCTGCTGGTCGCGAGGGCGCAGGAAGGCCGCAGCGCGGGCGCGCTCGCTGTCGTCCAGCACCTCCCGGCAGCTGGCCACGGTCGCTGGCGGCACGTCGACAGGGACGATCCAGACCCGGACGAGATCAGTCATGACCGGACGTCGGCCAGCAGCGCGGCCAGGCGGCGGACACCCCCGTCGATCCGGTCAGCCGTAGTGTTCTCCAGCCGGATGGCTTCCCGCGGAACGCCACCAGCCGCCCATCGTCTGCCGCGCCGACCTCGAAATGCACCACGGATTTCCGCACTGTGCTGACTCCTTCGTCGGAAGTGCTCGAGTCGGCCCATATCCGTTCAGTGTGCTTTAAGTTACCGGCCCGGGCCGGGCGCACCCTTGCGCAGCGCGTCCGCGCCGGGCCGGGTAGGTTGGCGCCCCGGCCAGGGATTGACACGGGCTGCTGGGAACCGGTGATTCCCGGCGCTGCCCCCCGCGCAATCGGCGCCAGGCGATCGCGCACGGCCCTGATTGATGAGGTTTCTGCCCGGCGGGGGCGGGCAGAGCCATTAGATGTCTCAGCGGAACGGCCGGACCGGAATCGTGATCGTCGGCGGCGGCATGGCTGGGGGCAACGCGGCCGTGACCCTGCGGGAGGAGGGCTACCGGGACCGGGTCACCCTGATCGGCCCGGAAGCGGGCGTCCCCTTTGGCCGGCCTCCGCTGTCCAAGACGTACCTGCGGTCGGAGGAGGATCTTGCCGACTGGTATGTCCGGCCGGCCGGCTGGTATGAGGAGCACGACGTGGACCGCCCGGCTGGGTCCAGTGCCAAGGTCATCGATACCGCCGCGCATACCGTGCTCCTCGGCTCGGGCCAGGAACTGCCGTACCAGAAGGTCCTGATCGCCACGGGCGGACGCAACCGGCGGCTCGCGATTCCCGGGGCTGACCTGCCTGGCGTCCACTACTTGCGCACGGTCGCTGAGTGCGAGGCGATCAGGGCCGAAGCGGTGCCGGGCCGGCGCGCGGTAGTCGTGGGCATGAGCTTCATCGGCTCGGAGGTGGCGGCCTCGCTGACGCAACTTGGGGTGCACGTGACAGCCATCTTTCCCGGCAGATTCCCGCTTGAGCGGGTGCTGGGCGGGGAAGTCGGCGCACTCTTCGATGCCATCCACCGCGCGAACGGCGTCGAGCTGCTGGCCGGAGATCAGGTTGCCGCGTTTGAGGGAGCCGAGCGGCTGGAGGCGGTCATGACCGCCAGCGGCGTTCGCGTGGCCTGCGACTTCGCCGTGGCTGGAGTCGGGATTGAGCCCGTGGTGCCGGCCGTCGCCGGGCTATCGATCGCGCAGGATAACGGTGTTCTGGTCGATGAATTCTGCCGGGCCAGCGCCGCCGACGTCTACGCGGCCGGCGATATCGCGAACCATCTTCACCCGCTATTCGGCCGGGTTCGTGTCGAGCACTACAACAACGCCGAGAAACAGGGCGCCGCGGCAGCGAGATCGATGCTGGGCTCGGATGCCCCCTATGACTACATCCATAGCTTCTGGTCAGATCAGTACGAGCACAAGCTCGAGTATGTCGGCCATGCCACGAAGTGGGATGAGTTCGTCGTCCGCGGCAGCCTGGAGGAAGGAAAGCTAGTCGGGTTCTACCTCGTCAGCGGGCAGGTGCGGGCCGCGGTCGGACTCGACCGTGGCGGTGACCCCGAGCTGGACCGCGAACTCGGAGATGGCAGCGGCTGCGCGCCTGGTGGCCGGGCGAGCCCAGCCGCCTGCCCGGACTGCTCGCCGACGAGCAGGTGGACTTGTGGTCGCTGGCGACGCAGGCTGACTGGCCCGCTGCCTGACCCGCCTAGGCATTTGAGAACAGCGGGATGTTCGCCCCGCTGGCCGGGCCAGCGGGCTGTCCAGCAGCGCGACGATCAGCTCAGCGACGTCGCCGGGTGTCAGGCCCGGGCGAAGTTCCGGATTGGCCTGGCGCAGCATCTGGGTGTCGACCGCTCCCGGGCTCACGCAGATGGCGCTGATGCCGTGCGGCCTGCCCTCCACGGCGATGGCCTCGGTGAGGCCGATGACGCCGTACTTGGAGACGTTGTAGGCGGTCAGCCCGGGGAATTTCTCGGTGGCGTAGATGCCCGAGAGCGAGGCGATGTTGACGATCCGTCCCTCGCCGGCCGCGCGCATGGCGGTGAAGGCCGCGCGGCAGCACAGGAACGAGCCGGTCAGGTTGACCCCCAGCGTCTCTGCCCAGATGTCCCACGTGGTCTCGCCGAATGGCGCGGACGTCAGCACGCCAGCCGCGCAGACCAGGGCGGTCACCGGACCGGCCGGCGCGACTGCGGCAAACAGCCGCTCGACGTCCTCGACCTTGCTCACATCGGTCGGTACCGGCGTGGCCTCGCCGCCGGCGGCCTGGATGCCGCTGGCGACCCCGACGAGAGCGTCGCGGTCACGGGCCGCGAGGACGACGTGCGCCCCGGCGCCAGCGAGGGCCGCGGCGGTGGCCGCGCCGATTCCCCGGCTGGCGCCCGTGACCACCGCGACCCGTCCCGCCAGCCAGTGCCCCGGGTCACTCATCGACTCGAGTCTCCGGCCCACCGGCGGATGACTCGCTGGTAGAGCTGTTCGTGAGCATCCAGGCTCCGTTCCAGGTCGAGATGTCTTTCGGCATGCTCGCGGCAGGCCGCGCGCGAGATCCCGGCCGTCCGCCGGACGGCTGCAGCGGCCGCCTGGATGTCATCGGGCGGGACCAGGAAGCCGGTCACGCCATCCACGATTATCTCGCCGAGACCGCCGCGCCTGAACGCGACGACCGGAGTCCCGCACGCCTGGGCGTCAGCGGCGGCCATGCCGAAAGGCTCGTCCCATCTGGCCGGGCAGACGACGACCGCTGCGCGGGCCATGGCCGCCCACATGGCTGATCGAGGCACTCCTTGATGCACCGTCACGCCCGGCGCCTCCCGTCGCGGGTCGATCTGTTCTCGTGCGTACTCGGCGTCGTAGACGTCGCCGTAGACGTCGATCCGGGCTCCGGCCGCCCGGGCGATGTCGATCGCCTCGGCGGCTCCCTTCTCGGGACTCAGCCGGCCGGCGAAGACAGCGCCATCCCCGGCCGCGTCCGACCAGGGGACGGAACGGGTCGGCACATACGGCGGCAGGATCGCGTCGACCGCGGCGACCCCGCGCCAGGCTGCTCGCCTGGAACGCGGACACGCAGGCCACGGCCGGAGGCTGGCCGCCCCGGGCGGCCTGACGGAGGGCGGCGGCGATCGCCGTGTCCGGCGGCAGGTGGAGCGTGTGCACGACAGGCGTGTTCAATCCCGTGGCGAGGCTGATCGCCGGCGCGTCGAAGGCGTGATTGTGAATCACGTCGTACCGGGTCTCCCGGACCGCGGAGTACGCGCGGGCAAAGGCCGCCGCGGCCGCGGCCGGGTCGCGGCCCGACGGGCCGGCTGCCCGGTACAAGGTGGCGGCCAGAGAGCCGGGATCGATCCCGGTGTCGATGACCGTGACTCCCGGTATCCGCGATCCCGTGGCCGCGTAGACGTGGACCTCGTGACCCCGGCCGACCAGGCCGCGCGCCAGATCGGACACGAAGGCCTGCGAGCCTCCGCCCTGCGGCTCGCGGATGGCTGATACCAGCGGCGCCACGATCGCGATCTTCACCGGGTGATCACTTTGAAGGCGAGGTCACGCGGCGGATTGAACCCCAGCACCTCATAGGGGACCCGCCGGCTGCCGCGGTCGCGAATCTCCGCGACCGCCTGAGGGTAGAAGATCCCCGGCCAGCTCAACGGCCTCACGGTAGCTCGCGAACTCCACCGACATCGGTCCAGCGAAGCTTCGGTACTGGTAATCGCGGGCGGCCAGCCAGCCGATGTTGTTCGGCCAGATAATGGCGACGCAGCCTCCGGGCCGGCAGACTCGTTCCATCTCGGCCAGGCCGGCGTCGCCGCCGTGACCAGGGTCCGGGGTGAGGACCGAGCAGGCGACCACCAGATCGGCGAATCCGCTCGTGACGGGCAGGTCGTCGAAAAACCCGGGCGTCACCCGGGCGCGGCCGCCCTGGCCGGCGTTCGCCAGCTTCCGCTCAAGTATCTGGCGCAGGCCGGCCGCGGGCTCGATAGCCACCACCTCCCGCCCTCGGTCGAGGAGTTCCAGCGTCAGCCGCCCTGAGCCGGCGCCGACCTCGACAATCCGGTCCGCGCTGCGCGGCAGCCAGCCGACAACCCCGGGATGGAGCCGCTCCGCGCTGGCCATCCGGTCGTAAAGATCTGGCTCGAGCCGGTACAGCAATTCCCAGGCCAAAGCTATGTCGGCCCGCGGATCGCAGCCGTCGTCAGGCGCATAGCGCCGTGCTTCGTCGCGGGTCAGTACCCGGAGGTCCGCAGCCGTGTACCTGCGGCGCAACTCCCGGCCCGGGCGGGCCGGGAACTCAGATTCGATCACCGACCTCGGCCCAGTTCTTGTCGGTCTCGCCGACCCGGACTGACCGCAGCGACCCTTCGGGAAGCTCGCTCTGGAGCCGGTCCCAGAAGGCAACCGCGAGGTTTTCCGCGGTCGGGATGAGCCCTTTGAGCCACGGAACGTCGGTATTCAGATTGCGGTGGTCAACGTCGGTGATGATCTGCTCGCAGATGACCACCGAAAGCTGCTTCAAATCCAGGACGTAGCCGCTGGCGTCGTCGATCTTTCCGGCAATCACGACGTCCAGGACGTAATTATGGCCGTGCAGATTGACGCATCTCCCGAACAGACGCCGGTTCTCGTCATCCGACAGGCTTGGATTGCGCAGCTGGTGCGCAGCATTGAACGTCTCGCGGCGGCTTACCAGCACCGTCAGCGGGCTGTTCATGGCGCTGGATGGCATGGACCGCAGCCACGTCCGTTATGGTCCTGATCAGGCATGTCACGCCTCCAAGCTCCCCGGTCGGCCAGTCGGCCTATTCGGCCGGCCGGCAGCGGCCCGAAGTCACCCCGGTCACGACGCTGTCGCAAAGCCGCCCGCCCCGTCGGTCCGGCGCATCCCTGGACCATCACCGTGACGGCCCGGCCCGCTTGCTCAAAAGCTTACGACCCGATGCCTGACCCGGCTTTGCTCGCCCTGTTCAGGCTGGCGATCGCGGTCTCAGCGGGAATTTCCATATGCCGGCATATATACATACATCAGCATGTAGCCGTTATAGTCCATCTTCCACCACAAGGTCTCTGGCGAGGTCGAGGATCGGCTGCGCGGTCGGAACATCTCTCTGGCGGGCCTCAGCGGGCGATTCAAGCCACAAGTCGATCCAGCCTTCCACCATCTGCAGATCGCGCTCCACGATGTCGCGCTGGTTCGGGTGGGGGAGCAAGATCAGCAGGTTCGCGGCGGCCAGCCTGATGTCGCTGACGACGGCCGACGGATCCGCGGTACGCAAGGCGAATGCTCTTGCGACGCGAAGGTCCGGCCGGGCCGAAAGGTAATGGGCGAAGGCATCCAGCCGCCGGGAGCGGTTTCGCGAATCGCTATCTTGCCGCCAGCGCCTGTCGTCCGCTTCGACATCCCATTTGTGCTTGAGCCGAGCGGCGCCGAACCCGGTGATCAGGGCGCCCGCAATGGCGGCAACGACGGTCGCGATGGGTGGCAGGACCTGGCTCAGGCTTCCGCTGGAGGCAGCATGAGCGGTCGCCACAAGTGCGCTCACTCCCGGTCCGGGGCGGATTTCCCGGCCTCCGGCTCATCGGATCTGGGCTCCATGAGTGCTTCGAGTCGCCGCAGATCCTTCGTCGCCCCCTGCTCCACCAATAGGGGCCATGCGGCATGGTAGGCCGTCTGGGCTTCATCGGCCCGCCCGGCCGCGGCGGCAGCCCGGCCGATGGACACTTGCGTGCGCCCCTCCCACAAGGTGTCCTGGCTCTGCCGGAACCTCGCCAGCGCCTCGCCAAAGACGGCTATCGCCGGGGCTACCTTGTGCTGTGCGAGATGCACGAGGCCCATGCTGTGGAGAACCTCTCCTTCCCACTGATCATCTCGGTCTTGCGTCAATGATTCGCGGCATATGATCAGCTCCGCCATAGCAGCGTCATATTCGCCGTCCTCACGCAGCGCATCGGCGAGGCTCCGTCGGGTCAGCATCAGCCAGTGCGTGTCGTTGAAGATCGTGAAAACCCGCAGGCATTCTGTGAGCAGTACGCGTGCATCCCGGTCACCATGGTCGAGGTAGATATCGGCGAGGCTGAGCTTCGTAGCCGCTATCCACCGCTCATCACGCAGTTCCTCCAGGATCGATATGGCTTCCAGGCACAGGTTCTCGCCCTCGTCGAACTGCCCGCGCACCCGGTGGATAGCCGCCATCGACCGCTTGGTGATCGCGAGCTGGCGTGGCTGCTGGGCTTGCTCGAGGATCTCGAGGCTGCGCTTGAAGCAATTCTCGGCCGCGTCCCAGTTGCGTGAGTAGCGATACACATCGCCCAGGGACTTCAGGCTGCGGCCGACGCCAAGCCGATGGCCGTGCTCCAAGAAGACAGCTATGGCCGTGTGATACTGATCGATCGCGTCCGGCCAGTGGTGCCGGGAGCTGTGATAACGGCCAAGGCCGTAGCTGACGTGGGCGAACCCGAGGCTCTGTTTCGGCACCACCTTCTCGGCTACCTCGTGGGTCTGCCGCCAGCTTTCCCATTTTCCGCGGATCTCGAAAAATTCCGCCAGCGCGCGGCACGTCTCCCAGGCGATATCCGCTTTTCTGTCCGTGCAGGCTCGTTCGACGGTAGCCACGAGATTCTTGTGCTGCTTTTCCATCCACTCCAGAGCTTGATCTCGTCCCTGCAATATAGACTCTGTGCGATCTCCTGACAGTTCCGTGTCGTGGATCGGCAGGAGGGAACGAATCACCAGGTCAGCTTCCTTGGCCAGCATGCAGGAGAAGGTCAGCGCTCTGGTTACCTGCTTAGCGGCATCGGTCCGGCTCAGTAGCTCCCGGGCGAATTCCCGCAGCAGCAAGTGCATCGTGAAGTAGTCCGGATCCTTGGTTTCCTGAATTAGCTGTAGTTCCCTGAGCTGGTCGAGCACCAGCCGCGCCCGGTCGGTCGGCAGTTTACCGAGATGGCCAGCCATTACCACATCAAATGATTCGCCAGGAACAACGCTGAGGAACCGGAAAACCCGCGACTGAGGCTCGGTCAGAGCGTCGTATCCGACTCGGAAACACGCCTCGATCCTGCCGCGCTGTGCACCGAATAGCGTAGTCAGCTGGGACAGGTACTTGTTGAGATCGGTAAGGATGCGCGTCAGTGTGTAGCCTGGTGTTCGTTCGAGCCTCGCGGCGAGGATCACGATAGCGATCGGCAGTCCCGCGCAGGCCTGCAGGACCTTGACCAGTTGCGCGTTTGTCTCGGCGTCGTCAATATTTCGCGATGGCGCGATCGTGCTGAACAACTTCACTGCATCATCAACAGGGAGCGGCTCCAGTTCCAGCGATGGGATGACCTCATCGAGCCGGACCTGAGCTGTCACAATTACTAGGCAGGTCGAGCTACGGGGGACTAGGTCCTCCACAGCCTGGTAGTTTCGCACGTTATCAAGAAATACGATCAAGCGCTCTTTGTCGGTCACCCTGACGAATTCGGATCGCAGGTAGCTGGCGTCCTGCGGCAACTGATCCGGTCCCTGGCCGAGCTGCAGAAGAAAGCTGCGGAGAATCTGTGATACGTCCAGAACGCCTTCCCCTGCTGAGGCGTAGTTCAAGTTTACGTATAGTGCGCCCGCAGGATACTCGTCGGCGAGCAGGTAGGCGAACCTTGTGCCCAGCGCCGATTTACCTACTCCGGCGACACCGATAATGGAGACTCGTGATGGCATCCGCCTGCGCTCATAGCTGGCTTTGTCTTGATCCACCAGGCGTCGAAGTTTCTCGAGGTCCCGGTCCCGGCCCACCAAGCCGACGTCGAGTGGCAGCATGCCAAAGCCGTGATCTTCGCCTAGCAGGCGGCGCAGCTTTCCCGGATCGTCGGGTGCGCCTGAAGAGCCCATGTCAGATCGCCGGATCTCAGCTCCAGGGTCCGGCCTGGCACTATCTCCGCCAGTATGGATCATAGAGCGACCCCCAGGTTCCGTAATGGCTAACAATGGGAGTGTATAGAACGGCGCGGCGACGCGGAAGGATTCTATATTCTTGGTGGATTATTGTACCTAATTGTGAAGATCAGGAGAAACTATGAACTCAAGGTAAGGCCTAAGTTACGTTCGGTACTCAACTATGCTGGGAGCGCCGCGAGTTCGCGGACGGGACAGCGGCCGGTAACGGCAGTACTGCGCCCTCGCCATCCAGAAGCCGGAGACGTCATGAGCACTCGGCCGACCGCGATCGAAGCCCTCGCGGCCAGCCCCGCGACTGCCGGGCTCGTCCTCGATTTCGATGGCGTCCTATCTCCCATCGTGAAGGATCCCACCACGAGCGCGCTGCCCGACCTGGTCGCCACGACCCTGGCCCGGCTCGCGAAGTCGCTGGGGCTGCTGGCCGTCATCTCGGGACGGCCGGTTGCCTTCCTCGCGGACCGCGTCCGCGTTCCTGGTGTCCACCTGCTCGGGTCATACGGGATTGAGCAGATCCTGGAGGATGGGCGTCTGTGGATGGATCCGGACGCGGAGCCCTGGCTCGGTAAGGTCAGCGAAGCGGGCCTGGCTCTGGACGAGCTTCTGGGCGGCTCGCCAGGAATCTGGGTCGAGAAGAAATCCATCTCCGTAGCGGTGCACTGGCGGCAAGCCCAGGATCATGCGGCCGCAGCGGACGAAGCGCGCCAGGCCGTCAGCCGGATCGCGGCGGAGACTGGCTTGCGGCGTGAGCCTGGCAAGCTGGTGGAGGAACTACGCCCCCCGATCGCCGTTGACAAGGGCTCGGCCATAGCCGCCCTCCTGGCCAGCAAAAAGATAACGATCATCGCCTACGCCGGTGACGACCTCGGGGACATTCCCGCGCTGCGCGCGGTACGCAAAGCTGGCGGTTACGCCCTGGTCGTCGACCACGGCGCGGAAACCGACCCCCGGGTGCTTGAGCTGGCCAACCAGACCTATGCCGGCACTGAGGGCTTTACCGCGTGGCTTACCGCACTGTCGGCTGCCGTGGAGGCCTGACCAGGCCAAGAGCCAGACCGGGCAAGAGCCTGGCCGGGCTAAATGCCTGGCCGGGGAGACGGCCTCAGAGCGGCGCGGGCAGGCCCATCGCCCCCACCTACGTATCACTTCGGGAATCCCGGCGCAGGACGTCCAGGCCGGCCCGGGCCGGCCTGGACGTCATCTGTCATGCTCAGGCGAGGTCGAACCGGTCGAGGTTCATCACCTTGTCCCACGCCGCGACGAAGTCGGTCACGAACTTCTCCTTCGCGTCATCGCTCGCGTAGACCTCCGCGAGCGCGCGCAGCTCGGAGTTCGACCCGAAGACCAGGTCGGCCCGGCTGCCGGTCCACTTGACCTGGCCCGTGGCGGCGTCGCGGCCCTCGAACGTGTTCGCGTCCCCGGACGTCGCCTGCCACGTCGTGCCCAGGTCGAGCAGGTTGACGAAGAAGTCGTTGGTCAAGGAACCGGGGGCCGTGGTGAAGACGCCGAGCGGCGACTGCTGCCAGTTCGCGCCCAGGACCCGGAGGCCGCCGACGAGGACGGTCATCTCGGGGGCGCTCAGGTTCAGCAGGTTCGCCCGGTCGATCAGCAGGTACTCAGCCGGCAGCCGGCTGCCCTTCCCGAGGTAGTTGCGGAACCCGTCGGCGGCCGGCTCAAGCGCGGAGAACGACTCCACGTCGGTCTGCTCCTGCGAGGCGTCCGCACGGCCCGGCCTGAAGGGGACCTCGACGTCGAGGCCGGCCGCCCTGGCGGCCTGCTCGACGGCCGCACCGCCCGCGAGCACGATCAGGTCGGCCAGCGAGACCTGCTTGCCGCCGCTGGCCGGCGTTGAAGGCTGCCTGAATCCCCTCCAGGGTGCGCAGCACCGTCGCCAGCTGGTCGGGATCGTTGACCTCCCACCCGCTCTGCGGCTCAAGGCGGATGCGCCCGCCGTTGGCACCGCCGCGCTTGTCGCTGCCGCGGAAGGACGAGGCCGACGCCCACGCGGCGGCCACGAGCTGGGATACCGGCAGGCCCGAGGCGAGGATCTGCTCCTTGAGGGAGGCGATATCCCCGGCATCGATGAGCGGGTGGGTAACCGCGGGGATGGGGTCCTGCCACAGCAGCGTCTGCGCCGGGACCTCCGGGCCGAGGTAGCGCGCGACCGGGCCCATGTCGCGGTGGGTCAGCTTGAACCACGCCCGGGCGAAGGCGTCCGCCAGCTCGTCGGGGTTGGCCAGGAAGCGCCGGGTGATCTGCTCGTAGACCGGGTCCATGCGGAGCGAGAGGTCGGTCGTCAGCATCGCCGGGGCATGGCGCTTCGACGGGTCGTGAGCGTCGGGGACAGTACCCGCCCCGGCGCCGTCCTTCGGCTTCCACTGGTACGCGCCCGCGGGGCTCTTGGTCAGTTCCCACTCGTAGCCGTACAGGGTCTCGAGGAAGCTGTTGTCCCACGTCACCGGGGTGCTCGTCCAGGTAACCTCGAGGCCGCTGGTGATCGCGTCGCCGCCCTTGCCCGTGCCGTAGCTGCTCTTCCAGCCGAGGCCCTGCTGCTCGAGCGGTGCGGCCTCTGGGTCGGTGCCGACGTTCTCCGACGGGCCCGCGCCGTGGGTCTTGCCGAAGGTGTGACCGCCCACGATCAGGGCGACCGTCTCCTCGTCGTTCATCGCCATGCGGCGGAACGTCTCGCGGATGTCGCGCGCCGCGGTGAGCGGGTCCGGGTTGCCGTTCGGTCCTTCCGGGTTGACGTAGATCAGGCCCATCTGCACCGCGCCGAACGGCTCATCGAGCTCCCGGTCGCCGGTGTAACGCTCGTCATCGAGCCAGGTGGTCTCGGGACCCCAGTAGACGTCCTCGTCGGGCTCCCAGACGTCCGCGCGGCCGCCGCCGAAGCCGAAGGTCTTGAAACCCATCGACTCCAGCGCGACGTTGCCGGCCAGGACGATGAGGTCGGCCCACGAGATCTTCTGGCCGTACTTCTGCTTGACCGGCCAGAGCAGCCGGCGCGCCTTGTCGAGGCTGACATTGTCCGGCCAGCTGTTGAGCGGCGCGAAGCGCTGCTGGCCGGCCCCGCGCCGCCGCGGCCATCGCTGATGCGGTAGGTGCCCGCGCTATGCCACGCCATCCGTATCATCAGCGGGCCGTAGTGGCCGAAGTCAGCCGGCCACCAGTCGCGCGAGTTCGTCAGCACTTCCGCTATGTCCCGCTTCAGGGCCGCGAAGTCCAGGGCCTTGAACGCCACGGGGTAGCTGAACTTTCCGCCGAGAGGATTGGCCACGTCGGGGTTCTTGGCCAGGATCTTCAGGTTGAGCCGGTTCGGCCACCAGTCGCGGTTGGCGTCACCCATGGTGGGGTGGGTCAGCCCGCCGCGCACGACCGGGCATCCCCCGCTCTCCGGGGTCGCTTCTTCGACGACTACTGGATCATGGTTCTCGGTCATGGGAATCCCTCCGGACTAGTTTCGGATCACGGTGCCCAGGAACCGCGGGCAGTGGAACAGCCGGGGCACAGGCCCCAGTAGATGACTTCGGCCTCATCGACCGCGAAACCGTGGTCGTCGGCCGCGGTGAGGCAGGGCGCTTCGCCGACCGCGCAGTCGACGTCAGCGACGACACCGCACGACCGGCATACGACATGGTGGTGGTTGTCGCTGACGCGTCCCTCGAACCGGGCCGGGCTGCCCGCCGGCTCGATGCGGCGGATGAGTCCCGCCGCGGTGAGCGCGTGGAGGGCCTCATACACCGCCTGCAGGGAAACATGGCCGACTCGATCACGCACCCCGGAGGCGATAGCCTCGACGCCGAGATGGTCACCGTTCCTGACGGTCTCGAGCAGCGCGACGCGGGCGGCCGTCACCCGCAGGCCGGCACCGCGCAACTCATCGGCGGTGACCGGGCTCCGGGATGCGGTCATGGCGTCCCAACCTACCTTCATAAAGACGAACAACCCAAGATAACGAATCACTCAAGTCTAGCGCCCTCATTTCCGGCAGCGTCGTCCCCGGTGGCCCTGTCCCGGCGCGGAGTTACCTGATCGCGGTTATTCGGCGGGGTCCAAGGCCCACTCAATAACCGCGATCATGCGCCCTGATGCGCCGTCCGGCTTGCGCACAGCGCCGTGAGCGAGCCGCACCGGACCGTTCTGGGTGACCTGGGGCGATGTCGACTTCGGGCCCGCCGCCGCCCGGTTCCACGTAGTGGTCGGCGCGCAGAACGTGGCCATGAACTTGCTGCGCTTCTGGGGTCAGGGCGCGACGCTCGTATCACATCCGGTCGCCGGTCAGCCCGGTGCTCGGCGGACGCGATGTCGAAGCGGGCGCGGCCCGGGCCCGCGACTATCTTCTGCCTGGCCCGGCTGGCGAGCTGGCGGCAGGCCGGGGCGCTGCGGCCCACGGTCTCGGCGACGGTGTCGAACGGCATCTGGAAGATGTCGTGCAGGACGAAGACGGCAGGGCGCCGGCGCCGCGCTGGCCGCACCCGCCGGGCTGTCGCTGATCGCCGTGACCTTCCCCGAGGGCAAGCCCCGCACCCGGGCGCTGAGCACGTACGCGGCGATGACCGGGCTGGGCGGCGGCGTCGGCGTGGTAGCTGGCGGTCTGCTCACCACCTACGCATCCTGGCGGTGGGTGTTTTCGTCAACGTGCCCATCGGCTTGCTGCTCGCAGTCGGCGCCCGGTTCGCGATACCGGAATCACAACGCTATCCCCGGCGGTGGGATGAGTTGGTCATCGAAGCACGGTCCAGGCAGCCGCTGCTGCCGATGTGGATCTTCGCCAGCCGGAACCGGACTGGCGTCTACCTGATCCTGCTCTGCGTGGCCACGACGTTCTTCGCCATGTTCTTCTTCCTCACGCTGTTCCTCCAGGTCGTCTGGGGATACAGCGCGCTGCGCGGCGGCCTGGCCTACCTGCCTTTCGTGGGCGCCTTCATCGTGGTGGCCGGGATCTGCTCCAAGCTGGTGCCGCGCTTCGGCGCCCGGGTGCCCATGACCATCGGCGCCCTGCTCGCTCCGGCCGGGATGTTCTGGCTGTCGCGGGTCGGCGTGCACAGCCACTACCTGACCGGCATCGTCCTCCCGCTGCTCGTCTTCGCCGCGGCCGCTGGGCTGATCTTCGTACCGCTCACCATGACCCTGGTCGCCGGGATAGCTGATGAGCACTCGGGTGTCGCTTCCAGCATGTTCAACGCCGGCCAGCAGATCGGCGGCGCTGTCGGCCTGGCCGTTGTCGGCAGCGTGGCTTGGACGGTGGTCAACGGGCAGCTAAGAGACTCACTGAGCCAGGCCGCGGCCGACCACGGTCTGGCCGGCCGCAGCCTGCCCGGGCCGGGCAGCCCGATCTACGATCACGCGCTGTCCAGCGGCGTCACTACCGCGCTGACCATGGGCGCGGGAGCCGCCCTGCTCGGGTTCATCATCACGGTCATCGCGATCCGGGTGCGCCGGGAGGACCTTCCTGACGGTCCCCAGGTGATGTAGCCGGGCCGCCCGGCCGGGGTCGATCGGGCAGCGCTGCCGCAGGTCGTCCTGGATCAGGTACGGGTCAGCGGACCATTGCGCCTGATCTGCACCCTCACCACGCTGCTCCCTTATTGCCGCCCGCCGAAATCAGTGGTGGCTGTCTTGCGCTGGCGCCAGCGTGGGTCGTCGATGTTCAGGGCCCGCGCGGCGTTGCCGTAGGCGCTGAGTGCTTCGGGAAGCTGGCCGGTGTCAGTGAGGGCATGGGCCAGCTCAACCCAGGCCCGGGCTGCATGCCTGGTCGCGCCGAGGTGATCCAGCACGGTGGCGGCCTCGGTGAACAGCGCGCAGGCCTGAGCGGATTCGCCGCTGGCGTGCAAGGCCACCGCCAGGGCGGTGGTGGCGCGGGCCCGCTCAAGCTGCGCGGTCGAGCCTAGTAGCTCCCGGGCGCTCGTGGCGGCCGTGATGGCCTGCCCGGTCTGCCCGTGCGCTAGGTGCACGTAGCATAGCTCGGTGAAGATGTATGCCTTCTCGATCGGGTCGGCGGTTTCGGAAAGCTCAGCCAGGGCCTCCTGGAAGCAGGCGAAGGCCTCGTCGGGCCGGGGCGGGTCAGCCCGCAGCAGCAGGTAGCCGCGCGCGCCGAGCAGCCGGGCGACCTGACGGCGGTCGGTGCCGCTGCGGAACGTGCGCAGCGCCTCATCGGAGAGTTCCAGCGCCTGCTGGTAGCGGCCCCGCTCGTAGGCCACGAGGCTGGCGTTCCACAAGATCGCGCCGCGGGCGGTGGGCGACCGGACCCGGCTGGCGCGTTGCAGCCCGTCCTGGAGGAGCCGTTCGGCTTCCCGCAGGTCTCCCAGTTCGTACCAGATGAGGGCCACCGTGGCGATCAGGCGGATCGACAGCTCTGACTCGCGGGCCTGGGCCGCTTCGAACTCCGCCAGCGCCGTCTTGCCGACATCGGCGGCCCGGACCAGCTCGCCCAGCTCATACAGGCACCGGCACCAGCCGACGTAGGCCTGCAGCGACGCTTCATTCGCCGGGTCCGCCTCACCGAGGTGGACGGCGCCCTCATAGAGCCGGGCCGCCTCGGCCAGCCGCCCCGTACGCTGCAGCGACAGGGCCTGGCCGAGGCGGGCACGGCGCAGCAGCGCGGCGTCGTCCGGCCCGGCGGCGAGGACCTGCTCGTAGCGTTCCAGCGCCCCGGTGACCTGGCCCGCCTCCAGCGCCAGATCAGCCTGCGCCAAAACCAGCGCCAGCGGCTGGCCGGCGTCGCCGGCCTCGGTCAGCTCGGCCACGTCGCACGACAGCGCCTCGGCCAGGATCTGGAGGGTCTGCGGGGTCGGGCTGCGCTTGCCGGCCTCCAGCAGCGACACATAGCTGACCGACAGGCTGCCCCCCGCTAGCTGCCGCTGCGTCAGCCCTCTGGCCTGGCGCAGCTGCCTCAGCTGCTGAGCGAACCCGGCTTGACTCAATTGACTCCATTCCAGTGACAGAGTTATCCTCCAGTCATCATCTTATCCGGGGACGCCGTTCCCCTGGAGCGAACGTGGTCACCCCGGCCGATGATCCAAGGAGGCCAGCCAATGGCGCCATTGCGACGCGCCGTAGCCTTGACCGTTCTCTCGCTCGCGGCCCTCGCCACCTCAGCCGCCTACGCGGCGTCACCTGGCCTGGCCACGCACCATGCCGTGGTCACGGTCGCCGGCCCCGAACTGGGCGGGATGGGGTGCTGCGGCCAGGGGCAGTGACGCACGCAGGACCCGGACCGGCCGCTGGCGATCTAGCGGGTCTGCGGCGTCTTGACGCGGGGCTTCGTGGTCAGGGAAGTCTTGACGCCGACGCGGTCGCCGGGCTCGCGCCGCCCAGCGGCCGGCCGGGCTGGGCCTGCCCCGGCCCCGCCAGCGGCGTAGCCCGCCCGCCTTATCTGGCCTGATCGGCCATTTTCCAGCAAAGTTCCCGGCCTCAGCGGCCCTTCCAGCCACGGCCGGGGGCCGTCACCGCCATGCCGCAGCCCGGCCGGCCAAAGACTTGACATGTTGCTGAGAAGTAGTCAATCTCTTGACAGGATGATAACTATCGGCCGCCTGGCCAAGGAGGAAGTTGCATGTTACGAGGACGCCTCATGACTGCTGCCGTTGTTAGCGGGATCCTGGCCGCCGGGCTGGCGGCATCGGCTGTCACCCCGGCTGATGCTGTCATCCGGGCCATCCCTCAGGGCACTGCAGGGACGTGTCCGACCGTGCTGGCCAATGCCACCCGCTATGCGCGGGGCACTAGCGGGCAGTTTGTGCCACAAGGAACCGTTTATAAGGGTGATATCTGGGCCTCAGGAGGTATACCGGACATCGACGGGTTCACCTGGGGCGCTGACCGGACAGCGGGACATCAGGGCTTCGGATGGATTCTGGAGACCACGCCCATGGGAGCGCCCTGGGTGAGCTGCACCCTGCCCTGATTGTCGGGCGGTCAACAGGGGGGCGGGGGCGGGTTCGGCAGACGCGAAATCTGCTGAACCCGCCGCTGGCGTTCGGGATCCTGGCGGTTCAGCGGTAAGGCCGATGATCGCGGCGGGCGGGCGCGGCAGCAGCCGCGCTAGACATGACGGCGCGGTCCGGCCGCGGGTGCTCTGGTGTCATGGGGTGAGAGCGTGCTCCGCGGTCCAGGCATCGACCATGTCGAGCATGGTCCGCGGCGGCTCGGGGGGCACGAAGCCGAGCATGTCCTGCAGCAACGGGTGGACAACGGGGTGCACCCGGTCGTGCTCGAAGGCCTCCCAGTCATCCTTGGCCTGCCATACCTCGACATAGCGCAGGCCGTGCTCGGTGCGGTAGGCGAGGTGCGCGATCATGCCAGACGGGCGCTGCGGGCCGATGCCCTCCTTGATCCGGGCATAGATCTGCTCGTTGATCGGCACCTCGTAGGTGAATGCGTAAGTCATGCGCCCGGCCCTCCCTGATATTGATCCGAAGATGTTTCGGATGAATATTGGTATCATGTCGGCTGTGCAGCCACCCGTCAAGAGGCGATACGACGCGAGCGCCCGGCGCCAGGCCGCCGCCCGCACCCGCGCGGCGATCCTGGAGGCCGCGCTGCAGCTGTTCACGAGCCAGGGCTACGCCGCGACGCCGATGACGGCGATCGCCGAGCGGGCGGGCGTGGCGCTGGACACCGTCTACGCCTCGGTCGGCCGCAAGCCTGAGCTGGCCCGGCTGCTGATCGAGACCGCGATCTCCGGCCGCAGCCAAGCCGTCCCGGCTGGCGAACGCGATTACGTTCAGGCGATCCAGGCGGCCCCTGATGCCCAGGCCAAGATCGGCGTCTACGCCGCCGCGATGCGGGCGATCGCCGGCCGCCTCGCGCCTGTCCTGGCTATCATCCAGCAAGCCGCTCCGGCCGAGCCGGGACTGGCCGCGCTGTGGCGGGAGATCTCCGAGCGGCGCGCCGCGAACATGCATCGCTTCGTGGCCGGCCTCGCCGAGGTCGCGGAGCTGCGGGTGGATCCCGGTGAAGCCGCCGACATCGTCTGGGCCACCAACGCGCCCGAGCTCTACCAGCTGCTCGTGAGCCAGCGCGGCTGGAGCCCCGAACGCTACGAGCACTTCCTCGCCGACACCTGGAACCGTCTGCTCCTGGCCGGATAGCCCGCGCCCGCTGGGCTGTCGGTCCCGCGCCGCGGCAGCGTAACTGGTCATCTGGCCCGATGGCCAAGCGGCAGGTGCCGGCGGGCGTCACGGTCAGGCTGCGCGGTGGCGGACCAGCCAGACGGTGGCGGCGGCGAGGAGCACCGACAAGGCAAGCAGCCAGCCGGCCTCGACGAACTGCATGGGCCAGAACCGGCTGACCGGGATGTAGCGCCACCATTGCGTAATGCCATGCTGGGCGAACGCCTGCGCTGGCGTTTCCTTCAGCCTCGGCCGGCGCCGTTATGGGGGAACAGCGCGAGGACCTGATTGACCGTGGACTGGTTTGCCGGCTTGCCGCCAGGTCCGGTCCACCACGTGCCCAGCACCCACGGATCGTTGACGCTGGAGGCACCGCCCGAGAGGCCGGGATTGCTGGTGACCTCGGCCAGCGGGTAGTGCGAACGCAGGAACAGCCAGGCCAGAAGATCGAGTCCGAGGTAGGCGCCGAGGGTGACGGCCATGGCCGGGACGATCCGGCGGATGAGCATCCCGGCGAACGCGCCGATGGCGAAGGCGGCCAGCGTCCAGGCGGCGAAGTCGATCCCCCGGGTGTCGAACACCGTCGCGCTGAGCACGGTCAGGTCTTCCTGAGCGAGGAACGGCTGGAAGAACCAGGTGAACACCTGGCTGAACGCCGCCGACACGGCGGTGACCGCGACGGCGAGCAGCGCGAGCTTGGCGATCGTCCACCGCTCCCGGCCGAAGCCCTGGGTCCAGGCGTACCTGAAGGTCCCTGTCTCCAGCTCCCGGGCGAGTACCGAGGCGCCCGTGAACGCCCCGATCAGCGCCGGAGCCAGTTGCAGCAAGATGTCGATGGTGTTCGCCATCGGCCAGTCGGTGCTGTTGAACGAGCTGTTCAGGGTCTGGCAGGCGGTGGAGGTGAACGGGCGGCAGGCGGTCAGGGCCGCGTAGTCGTGGTGAATCTTCAGTCCCGCGATCCACAGGAACACGGCTACCGCGCCGAGGACCGCGGGCACGCTGATCAGCGTGGGCCGGTGCTGGCGCCAGGTGACCCAGGCCATCCGCCGCCACGGCACGGGCCGCAGCGTGCTGTCCTGGGCGGGCTGTGCGGGCATGGTGAGCACGGTCATCGTGCCGCCTCCGTTGGCTCGGCGTTCTGGAGAGGTGAGGGGCCGGGCCGCCCGGCGTGGCCCGGGGCGCGCAGGTAGGCCAGCGTGAGTTCTTCCAGGCCGACTGGGTGCGCCTCCCAGCCGGGCGGAACCCGGCCGTCCGGCCCGCCGGTCCGTACCAGCAGGTGGGCCTGTGCCGCGGCCCGCCTGACTTGCACGGCCGACAGCTGCCGGGCGCAGGTGTCCGCCTCGGCAGCGGGGCCGGTCAGCACGTGGTGACCGGCGACCAGGTCGTCGGGCTCGCCGGCCAGCCGCAGCTGGCCGCCGGACAGCACGATGAGGTAGTCGGCGACCCGCTCGAGTTCGGCGAGCGCGTGCGAGGACAGCAGTACCGATACGCCGTCGTCGGTCATCGCGGTCATGACCGTGGCCAGGAAGTCCTGTCGCGCGAGGGGGTCGAGCGCGGCCAGGGGCTCGTCCAGTATGAGCAGCCGCGGTCTTCTGGCCAGCGCGAGAGTCAGCGCGAGCTGCGCCTGCTGGCCGCCGGACAGCTTGCCGGCCTTCTTCTTCAGCGGGATGTCGAGCTCGGCCAGCCGGGCGCGGGCGTAGCGCTGGTCGAAGTGCCGGTTCAGGTTCCTGGTCAGGTGCAGCATGTCCGCCGCGGAGAGGTTCTTGTACAACGGCGAGTCCTGGGCGACGAACGCGATGCCGTCCAGCGCGGCCGGCGATCCTGGGGGCTGGCCGCCGAGCACGGTGGCGATCCCGGCGTCCGGGATGGTGAGCCCGGCGGACAGGTTCATCAGGGTGGTCTTGCCCGCGCCGTTCGGGCCGACCAGGGCGGCCAGGCGCCCGGCGGGGACAGTTAGGGTGCAGTCCCGCAGCGCCCAGGCGCCGCCGTAGCGCTTGCCCAGGCCGCTGGTCTCGATGACGTTCATGCGACGCCCTCCGATTCAGCACCTGCCTCGTCGCGGCGGCCGCCGCGACGCTCATGGAAATCCCGCAGCGCGCTGGTGAACAGGGCCACCATCCCGTCCTCGTCCAGCCCCGCCTGGCCGGCCGAAGCGAGCCAGACGAGCAGGGTGCGGCGCAGCCCGGCCAGTTCGGGCAGCCCGACCTGGCTCAAGGTGGCCTGGACGAACGTGCCCTGGCCCGGCCGGCCGGCCGCCAGGCCCTTGGTCTCCAGCTCCTTGTAGGCCTTCAGCACCGTGTTCGGGTTGATCGCTAGCGCGGCGACCACGTCCCTGACCTTGGGCAGCTGGTCGCCCGGCCTGAGGTAGCCCAGCCGCAGCGCGTGCTCAACCTGATGCACGAGTTGCAGGTAGGTCGGCACGCCGGAGCCGGGGTCAAGCCGGAACTCGATCGGTGACCCCGGCCCGCCGTGCCGCTGCGGCTGCGGGTGGTCCCCGCCGCCTGAGCCCGGCGGGGAATCACCCGTCCCGCCCCTGAGTCCTTTATCTATAGTCATAAGACAAATATACAGAGGACGGCGTCAGTGTCAAGGCAGCGCCGTTCGACTGACTCGAGCCTGCCGGCCGCGACACAGGAGCTGGTGAAGATCCGGGCCAGCCCGGATCGGCCGGGCGGACTTCTCCGGAGCGACCGGGTCGGTGGTCGGGTGGCCAGCCGGATGTCACGGACGTAGCGTTTCTTCGGACCCGGTCTGCGCGCCTTGCCCTTTGGCTGCGGCGAGCCAGTCGGTCAGGGACGCCGCCCGCGGGGAGGACCCGCGGGCGGCGCCCGGCCGTCAGCTCGTGTGTAGGCGTTGTCGATGGTCTGGGACACGGTGTCGCCGGCCGAGTCGCCGGCCTGGACCTTGACGCTCACCGTGCCGCTGGTCGCCGACAGCGCCGGGACGTGGTAGCTGGCGGTGTAGCTGCCGTCGTGGTCCTGGACCGGCTCCTGCTGCCAGGTGCTGCCGCCGTCGGTGCTGATCCACAGCCTGAGGCTGGTGATCTGGGCCGGCGCGACGGACGCCTGGTAGGTGGGCGTCACCTGGATCTGGTGGGTGGCTCCGGCGGTAACCGCGTTGGCCAAAGTGGTGAAGGCGTTGTAGCGCAGGAAGATCAGCGGGTCAGGGGCGCAGGGCGCGGTCGAGCCGGAGAAGAACGAGCCGCCGCAGCCGAGCCCGGGCGCTGCCTGGTTGCTGGCGGGTTCCTCGGACGTGAACTGCCAGTCAGTGGTCGTGTTGTTGTCGCTGGTGTCGAGCTGATAGCTGGCCTTCGCCGCGGGAAGCTGGTACGCGGCGGTCCCGTCGACCGAGATCGGCTGGATCTCCTGGCCGCCCTGGTACAGGTGGATGTCGCCCGGAGCGAAGAAGTACGGCCCGTCGAGCAGCCGCGGATCGGCGCCGGAGACCTGGTAGAAGTCCGTCGGCGGCCGACACGCTGGTACGCGAAGCAGCGGGCGTGACCCGGCTTCGGCGCCACGTTGCAAGGCGCGTCAGTGTCGGCCGCGAGGTGCGGCGCCGCGGCCACGGCGCCCCCGCCCGCGCCGGTGGCCGGGCGGGACAGCCCGCTGGCCTGGGCCGGCCCGGCGGCGAGCATGGTCACCATCGCGACTACAGTCACGCCGTTATCAGGGGGATCCATCGGGGTCGGTGCATCCGCGCACGCATGAGGCCTGCCTCCTCCGCCAGCCCGTGCACAGAGCGGGCCCGGCACGGGCACGGCGTCGCCGTCTACTTGCGGTTCGCGAGAAGGATGCGTTGCCCGGCCTTTCGGAGTAGAAAGAAATAGCTGGCGAATGTGTGCCGACGGCGCCTTTTCGCCACCGCGGTTAGCTGATGTGGGTGATGTAGGCCCCGACCAGGCTGGCCTGCTGCTGATCGACCGCGCCCTCGCGTCGCTCGCCGTGGCCGTCGGTGAAGTGCGCGAACGCCTTCGAGGACGAGATCGGGTTAGGGTCGCTCGGCTCGTGGCCGTGGAAGGAGATGTGCACGAACGAGTCGTCGGCGAGCCGCAGGACCAGGTAGGAGACGTTGCCGGGCTGGGTCTCGGCGAGCTCGGCGAACACCGCCTCGACGCGGCGCTGATTGTCGTCGGCCGCCTCGGCGGACCGGGTGGCGTACCGCGTCACCAGGCGGAATTTCGCTGGCGTGGCCGCGGCTGCCTGGCTGCTGGCTGGGTTTTCGGTGCTCATGACCTGGGTGTCCCGTCAGTCGGCGGAGCGGTTTTGGGTAACCGCTGCCGGAGTTTGCTTGGTCGCTGATACAGATCCGGGCCGGTGGCGAAACTCATCGGACCGGTTGCGGCCGGCCGGCCAGCCCGGCCAGACGCCTCTGACCAGCAGATCCTGCGCCAGCGCCGGGCTACGCCGGCCTTCAGCTCGCGCTGGCCACTGCGGCTGGCCTGATGAGCCGCTCAGCCAGGGCGTGGTCTTAGGATCAGGGCGATGCGGCGTGAGTCTTCGACAGTGGTGGTCCTGGCCGGCGAGATAGCCGACGGGCTGCTGGCGGCGCTGGGTCAATCGCCGGGAATCTCGGTGGCTCGTGCTCCCGCGGCCGATGCGGGCCCGGCGTCCGGGGATGAGCGGGCGGTGCGGCGGCCGGGCTGGGAGGCGGGCGCCGGGGCGCTGCGGGCGGCGGCGCGGCACGGGTCCATGTACGTGATCGTGGCCGAGGACCCGCTGGCCGAGGTGGCGGCCCGGTGGCGGGCGATGTGGGACGGGCCGGGCGGGCCGGACGCAGCCGCCGCGTTCGAGGTGGCAGCCGCCGACACGCTGGCGGCCTGGCGGGACAAGCGGTTTGAACTGCCCGACTACTACCTGGTCATGGCCCCGGCCTGGGGCAGCGCGGCCAGCCCGGACCTGTATCTGGGACCGCTGCGCGCCGTGCGCCCGCGCCGGGTGGCCGTGGCCGGGGTCGCGGACCGCGCGGCCCAGGTAGCTGGGGTGCTGGACACACTCCGGTCGCTGGAGCACGGGCCGTGGTGGCCGCCGCTCGGTGAGCTGCTCGACGCGGCCCGGCATTTCTACGCCGGCGGGCTGGCCGAAACGCAGCAGGCCGCGACCTGACCGGCCGGCCAGGCAGCGGCAGAGCTGATGATCTCGGGAATGCGGCCGCTCGCGGACGGAGACCGGAACTACCGGGCCCGCCGCCGGCATCCGGCCGTCACGGTCGTGATGGACTCGGCGAGATGGTATAATTCCTGATCGCCCGGGGCGTCCGGGTGCACCGGCAGGCTAGGCCGGCCGACGGACACGATGGTCAGGCCCGGGCCGAGCGCCACCCCGCGCAGCAGCGCCCGGACCGCATGCGGGGCGGCGCGCACGGCGACCACGCCGGGTGCGTGTAAGGCCGGATCGGTCAGCACCGGCAGATCCGCCTGCCGGCACGCGGCGGTCAAGCTCCTCCCGGCCCGGCGCAGGGCCGGTATCTGGGACGCGTGCCGCTGGACAGCGTAGGCACCGAGCAGCGCCGCGGCCGGGGCGACCCTGGTCATCGGCTGGTCATCGCGCGGACTGGCCAGGCCGGCGAGCAGCTGCCGGGCCGGATGCTGGGTGAGCCCGACCGCGCTGCGGTGCAGGTGCGATGCGCGGGTGACGAGGCAGCCGAGCTCGCCCGCGCTGGGGGAGCTGGCGGCGCTGAAAGAGAACGCGCAGGCGCTCGCCGCCGAGCCGACGGCGGTGCCATCCGGATAGCGGGCGGCCCAGGCCTGGCTCGCGTCCTCGATGATCGGCAGCTCGGGCTGGGCCCGGCGCAAGGACGGCACATCGCAGGTGAGCCCGTGTAAATGGACGGCGGCCACCGCCGCGAGGCCTGCGGTGAGCCGGGGGCAGCGGCCCAGCTGCCCGGTGTCGAGCAGGCCCGTCTGCGGGCATACCGGGAGTGCTCTGGTGCGGACGCCCAGCGCGGCGGCGGCCGCCCGGATGGCGGTCCAGCCCAGCGCCGGGACGCCGATCGTGGACCCGGCCGGGACGCCGACCGCACGCAACGCCGTGACCAGCGCCGTGGTCGCGCTGGGCAGCGCCAGCGCATACGCATGACGGGCCACCCGCCTGGCTACGGATCGTTCCAGCGCCTCGATGACTCCGCCGCCGGTGTAGGACGACGTCACCCGCCAGGTGCGCTGCCTGCTCCACCACTGGCAGGCGGCAGCGATCTCGTCAAGCAGCTCATGGTCGGCGACGGCGGCACAGTGCGCATGAGGCGGTGGCATGGCTGACCAGCACCGCCGTCATGCGGTCAGGCGCGAGCCGGATGGGGGAGCGGGATACCCGGCCCCGGCCGGCCAGCCAGGATCGCGGCGCAGCGACGCCTGCACCGCATGCGCCCGGGTGGGTCCGCCGGGCAGCGCGAACAACGCGCCGTCGCCATCCTGGCTGACGTCATCGGTGATAGCTACTGCACAGCCGATCTCCTGCAGGCCCGAGGCCAGGACTTCGACCGTGGCCCCGCATTCGTGCAGGCCGGCCTGGTCGGCGATCAGCTCGCCGGGCCCGGCCGCCGCGACGAGCTGCTCCGTGCCGCGCGTCGCCTCGATGCCGGCGTAGCGATCCGGGCCGCCCGCATCGATGACCGTGACCGTCCAGCCCTCCGCCTGCAGCGTATGGGCGACGGTCGAGGCCAGCATGCTGCGCTGCCGCACCGCCGCGGTATCGGCGAGCATGGCCACGGAGGCGGCCAGCAGGGCCCGGTCTTCCCTGGCCATGGCCGGGCCCGGCCCGATGGGTGCCGTCCCGCCGAGCGCCTCATGGACCGCGTTGAACGCCTGCACTTGATCCCTGGTGGGCATGGCCCCCGCGGCGATGGCGGCGGCGGCGCGGTACAGCGAGCCGACATCGCACGCCAGCAGCGCCTGGGCGCGAGTCAGGTCAGTATGCAAGGGCCTGCTGAGGATGTGGATGCGGCTGGTGCGACTCATCTGAAGGCTGTCCTTCCGGGCCTCGGGCGGATCAAGATCCGTCTGGCGCGGGCCGTCGCTGGGGCGGCCGGGTGGCGGCGGCCTGGCGGGCGGCGGCCTGGCGGACGGCAGCCGACTCGGCTGCCGCCCGTTGCGCCGCTTCTGCGGCCCATCGCTCAGTTCCTGGCCCGGCCCGGCTGCACCGTAGCAGCGGCCCGGTCCGGCCTGCTCGTGCTCCCTCGGGGCTTGCGCACCCTCCCCCGGGGCTTGCGCGCCGGCTAGCACGAGGAGCAGCCCGCCGACGACCGCAGCCGTCGGCGGGCTGAGCGATTTCGCCTTCCCCCCAGAAGTTCCCGAAAGCGCCAGCCGCGACGACGGAACAAGCGATCATGACCGGTGACGCCCCGTCCAGAGCAGGTCTCCGGGTACCGCCGCTGCCGCTTCCTGACATCCCACTGACCTCTAAGTCATCTGTGATCACACCAGTGATCACGATCGGTCGTTGAACCGTTATTTGCTGCCGCATGAAAGTTCAGATAGCGGCACTATTTATGCGACTCCCGCTAATATTGACAAACTTCACGGCAAGCAAGTGAACCGTGCGAGTTATCTGGTCTCGGCCGATGATGGCCGTCCGGGGGGAAGTTTCGAAAGGCATGTGAGGGGACACTGTGGCAACCCAGCTGTCATGTTGCGTGAGAAATGTCAGTTAGATGACAGAAACGGGAGGGGCGCCCGGCGTTCCCGCGCGCATCGCGGCGGAGATCCGGGCGCTGCGCAAGGGCCGCGGCATGCAGGCCAGCGACCTCACGGGCCGGATAGGGCCGAACTTACTCGAGCTGTCGGGTCACGACGAGGCCATCCGCCGGCGGACCCTGGTGGTGCAGCTCAATAGCTGTGCGGCCCAGCTGGCGCCCGATCTGCGTCTGGCAATTACCGCAAGTCTCGGCCTTTCCGGCGAAACCCGGCAGATGCCGTATTTCAGGGACAGGGCCTCCTGGCTGGCGGCCAAGCTCGGCCGTGACTACCGCACTGCGCTGCGGCGGATTGAGAATGCCGAGCTCCTGCTGGCCGAGGAAATCGCCGAGGAGCTGCGCCGTCGCCGGGGCCGGCCCGCCACCGCGCCCTACGGCTGGTATCTGGACGAATTCCGGGCGTTGCTGCGCCTTGATACCCAGCTGCCCGAGTCGCACGAGTATCGCCGCATCGTCTCCACCCGGGCTGACCTGACCGAGGTGATGGCCTGGCTGGACGTACCCCGCAACCCCGGTGAGCCCGGGCCGCTGCTGTCAGCCGAGATCCTGTATGGCGGCCGGCTGGTCCGCCGGGAGGAGCCGTATCCGACCCGCGTCCAGTTCGTCGTGCAGCTGCCCGAGCCGCTCCAGGCCGGGCAGGAGCACGAATTCGGGATGATCTTGCGGCTGCGGGAGGGCGAGCTGCTGCGCCCGCATTGCATCATCACGCCTGAATGCCAGTGCAATGCCTATGACCTGCGGGTGCGGTTCGACCCCGAGCACCTGCCCGGGTGGGTGCGCCGGGTCGACGGCGAGACCGTGCGCATGTTTGATGCCGTGCAGCCCAACGGTGACCTGGCCGCCCTGGATAAGGCCGGCGAGATCCACGTGCAGTTCCGTAACCTCACCATGTACCTGGGCTACGGGGTCCAGTGGCAACAGTGAGGCCGCCCTGGCGGGCGCTAAGACGGCTCGGCGGCGTAGTTGCCGTACTGGGGCGGGCCGGCCTGGTAAGTGGCGATGATGACGCCGGCGCTCGTGGCCGAGCTGCCGGTCAGCCGCAGCGCGGCCGCCGTCGCGCCGTCGCGGAAGAGCTTCTTGCCCGAGCCCAGGTGCACCGGGAAGATCAGCAGCCGGTACTCATCGATCAGGCTGTGCTCGATGAGGGTCTGCGCGAGCCCGCCGCTGCCGTGTACCTGCAGCTCGTCGCCGGGCTGCTGCTTGAGCCGGGCGACCTCGGCGGCGACGTCGCCGCGCAGCAGCGCCGAGTGGTCCCAGCCGACCGAGTCCATGGTGGTCGAGGCGACGTACTTCGGCAGCGTGTTGAGCTTGCTGGCCACCGGGTCGGCGGGATCGGTGACCTGGGGCCAGTATGAGGCGAAGATCTGGTAGGTCTTGCGGCCCAGGAGGAATGCGCTGGCCCGGTCGAACCAGCCGGACATGGCCACCCCGAAGTCCTGGTCGCCGTAGGGGAACGACCAGCCGCCATGCTCGAAGTGCCCGTCCGGATCCTCCTGCGGGCCGCCCGGCGCCTGCATGACGCCGTCCAGGGTCAGGAAAGTGTGCAAGGTCAGTCGCATCGTCGCCTCCTGGAGTGGGCCGGGTGTCTGGACCAGAAAGGCGACCAGGCCCCGCCGAACTCATCGGATTTCCCCGAACGCCAGGCCCGTGCCAGTCCCGCTCCGGCCAGGCCGCCCCCCGTGCTGATCATAGGGGGGAACGGCCCGGCCGGACCGGCTAAGAGCCGACGCGGTCGCGGGCGGCCAGGCTGGCCGGCCCGGACAGGCTGGCCGGCCCGGCGGGGGAGAAGGCCGGCTGAACCCGGCCCGCCCGGCCCAGCCACCGGGGCAGCTGCCAGGCCCGGTCACCGAGCAGCGCCAGCCCGGCGGGCAGCAGGACCCCGCGGACCACGGTGGCGTCGATCAGCACGGCCGAGGCCATCGCGATGCCGAACATCTTGAACTCGATCACCGACAGCGTCGCGAAGATCGAGAACACCGCGATCATGATCGCGGCGGCGCTGGTCACCACGCCGGCGCTGCGGCCGATGCCTTCGGTCACCGCGTCGCGGGCGGACGCGCCGCCGCGGCGCAGCTCCCTGATCCGGCTCAGGATGAACACGTGGTAGTCCATGCTCAGGCCGAATAGCAGCACGAACATGAACAGCGGCAGCCAGGCCGTTATCCCGCCGTAGGCGGTGAAGCCGAGCGCGCCATGGAAGTACCCGTCCTGGAAGACCAGCGTCATCAGGCCGTAAGCGGCGCCCACCGAGAGCAGGTTGAGGCAGATCGACAGCGCCGGTATGGCCAGCGACCCGAACGTGACCATCAGCAGCAGGAAGGCCAGCCCGAGTACGAACGTGAACACCAGCGGCGTCCGGCTGCTCAGCAGTGAGTCGAAGTCGTGGTTGCCCGCGGTCTCGCCGCCGACGGCATAGCTGATCCCTGGCACGTGGCCGAAGGCCGCAGGCAGCGCGCGGGTCCTGAGCAGGGCCAGCGCGCGGTTCGAGGCCGGATCGGTGCCGCTGCCCGCCAGCGGGACCGAGACCACCAGCACCTGGCGATGGCCCAGCAGGGCCGTGGTGATCGGCTCCCTGATCGCGCCGTGACTGGCCGCGGCCTGGGCGTGCAGGGCCGAGATCGCCCTGGTGACCTGCGGGCCGGTGAGATCCTCTCCGGTCACCACCACCTGGGCCGGCGCGGGACCGCCGGGGAAGGCCTGGTTGATGTCGAGCAGGCTGCGGACCACCGGCACGCTGGCGGGCAGTTCGTGCAGGCCCGGATCCTCCAGCTGCATGGACAGCGCCGGAGCGGCCAGGACCAGCAGCGCGGTCGCTGCCAGCCCGCCCAGCAGCAGCGGCCGCCGGACGACCGCCCGGACCACCTGGCCCCACAGCCGGGACCGGCGCGCCGCGGTGCGCTGGCGCCCGAGGAACGGTATCCGGCCCCGGTCGGTCCAGCCGCCGAGCAGCGAGAGCAGCGCGGGCAGGAAGGTCAGCGAGCCCACGACCGCCACGCCGACCACGATGATCGTCCCGACGGCCAGGCCGGAGAACACGCCGAGGCCGGTCAGGAACAGGCCGGACAGCGAGATCATCACGGTCAGCCCGGATACCACGATGGCTCGCCCCGAGGTGGCGGCGGCGGTCCGCAGCGCGTCACGGGAATTGCGGCCCGCGGCCCGTTCCTCGCGGACCCGGCGCAGGTAGAACAGCGAGTAGTCGATGCCGACCGCCATCCCGACCAGCAGCACGATCGAGGACGTGGTGCCGTCGATCGGCAGCCAGCGGCTGGGGATGGCCAGCAGCGAGATCGCGGTCACCACCGCCGAGCCGGCCAGCAGCAGCGGGATGCCGGCCGCGATGAGCGCGCCGAAGACCAGCAGCAACAGGACCAGCGAGATCGGCACCGAGGTGATCTCGGCCTTACGGAAGTCCTGGTCCGTACTGCCGCTGACCGCCCGGTCGACGCTCGCGTCGCCCGCTTCTTCCACCCGCAGGCCCGGGTGGCGGGCCTGTACGGCCGCGACCGCCCGCAGCGCCGGGACGACCGCCTGATCATCGGAGTCAGGGTTTCCCGCGACGTTGAACGTCACCAGGGCCGACCGGCCGTTGACGAGCCGTGAGCCGTTCGGGCCGAACGGCGAGGCGATATCGGCGGCCGAGGCGGGCACGGCGCGCAGCGCGGTGACGACCTGCCGGGTCGCCTGCCGCAGCTCGGCGTCGGCGGCGAAGGTCGCGCCCGGCGAGCGCGACTGGATGAGCACGCTCTCGGTGTCGGGCTGCTGCACGCCCGGCCGGTCCAGCACTCGTTCGGCCTGCCCGGCCTGGCCGGGGTCGTAGTTGTTCACGTTGCCGGTACCCAGCCGCTGACCGATCAGGACGGCCGCGACGACCAGCAGCAGCCACCCGATCACCACGGTCTTGCGGTGGCGGGCCGACCAGCCCGCCACCCGTTCGACGAAGGGCGCGTGTGTGCGGTGCGCGTTAGTAGTCATGCCAGAAAGGCTCCGCTACCGGGGCCGGCCCGGGCCATGGTGCTGGCTCACGGAATGGGGGTGGGGTCAGCCCCCGGCTTTATCCGGGGGCTGGGCGGATGGGCACGATGACGGCCATGCCATAGCGTCGGGCTATGTTCTTGTGGCGCGATCTGATATCGCCTCGTACCTGGCTGGCCGTGATCCATCACCTGACGGGTGTGATCACCGGGATGCTGGCGTTCCCGGTCCTGATCCTGGGTGTTCTTGGTGTCGGCCTGGTGCCGCTGGCGCTGGTCGGCATCCCGATCCTGGGGGTGACGCTGCGGCTGGCGGCTGGCTGGCGGCGGCCGAGCGGGTCAGGTTCGGCGTGGGCCTGGGGGCCGAGATTCCGGCCTGGCCTGCGGCGGCCCGGGCGGGCTACGTGTGGGGCGTAGTGCCCCGCTGGCGGACCATCACCGAGCGGGCCACCTGGACCGAGCTGGCCTATACGCTGCTGCGGTGGCCGTACAGCCTCGTCGCCGCGACGCTGACGCTCTGCGCCTGGGCGGCCGGCTTGGTCATGCTGACGCTGCCGCTGTACAACCGGTCGCTGCCGGACGGCGGCGCGCAGATCGGCCACACCGTCCTGCGCGGTACCCCGACCGAGGTCATCTCGGCCGTCCTGGGTCTCGGGCTGCTGCTGGTGGCGCCGCAACTGGCCCGCGGCCTGGCCGCCGCCGATCTCGCCATCTCCCGCCAGCTGCTCGGGCCGACCCGGGACCTGGCCGCCCGGGTCACCGAGCTGGAGCGCAGCCGGGAGCGAGTGGTGGACGCCGCGGAGGCGGAGCGGCAGCGGATTGAACGGGATCTGCACGATGGCGCCCAGCAGCGGCTGGTCGCGCTGGCCATGGAACTGGGCCGGGCCCAGGCGAAGTTCGGTAACGATATCGATGGCGCGAGGGAACTAGTCGACCAGGCGCACGCGCAGGCCAAGGACGCCCTCGTCGAGCTGCGCAACCTGGTCCGCGGCGTGCACCCGCCGGTGCTGACCGACCGCGGCCTCGACGCCGCGCTGTCCGGGCTGGCCGCGCGCTGCCCGGTCCCGGTGGACGTGCACGTCGACGTGCCGGTCCGGCCCAGGCCCGCGGTCGAGGCGATCGCCTACTTCGTGGTGGCCGAGTCGCTCACCAACGTGGCCAAGCACGCGCGGGCCAGCCGGGCCAAGGTCTGGGTCGAAGGCCACGGCTTCCCCGGCACGCTCACCGTGATGATCAGCGACGACGGGATCGGCGGCGCCGACTCCCGCGGCGCGGGCCTGTCCGGGCTCGCGGACCGGGTGGCCGGGGTGGACGGGCAGCTGACCGTGGAGAGCCCGTCCGGCGGGCCGACGATCATCGCGGCGGCGCTGCCATGCGGGTAGTGATCGCGGAGGACTCGGTCCTGCTGCGCGAGGGACTGACCCGGCTGCTCATCGAGGCAGGCCACGAGGTGGTCGCGGCCGAGGGCGACGCGGAACAGTTCCTGCGCGCCGTGGCCGCGCACGAGCCGGACGCGGTCGTCGTCGACGTGCGGATGCCGCCCACCTTCACCGACGAGGGGCTGCGCGCCGCGCTCGTGGTCCGGGACCGCTGGCCGGATACCGGCGTCCTCGTCCTGTCTCAGTGGGTGGAGGAACGGTATGCCACCGAGCTGATCGCGGGCCGCCCGCACGGCGTCGGCTACCTGCTCAAGGACCGGGTCGCCGACGTGTCCGAGTTCCTCGACGCCCTGGCCAGGGTGGCCGGCGGCGGCAGTGCGCTCGACCCGGAGATCGTCGCTCAGCTGCTGGCCCGGACCCGGCACCCGCTGAACGGCCTGACGCCCCGCGAGCGGGAAGTGCTCTCGCTGATGGCTGAAGGCCGCTCGAACTCCGCGATCGCGGCCACGCTGGTGGTCGGCGGCGGCGCGGTAGAGAAGCACATCAACAGCATCTTCACCAAACTCGGGCTGGCGCCAGGCGACCGTGACCATCGTCGCGTGCTCGCCGTCCTGCGCTACCTGGCGACGAGATGAACGGGATAGTCATGACCAACCGCTTGCCCATGACCTGGGCCCGGCGCCTGACCCTGCTCGCGGGCGTGCCGCTGGCCGTCGCCCTGATCGGCTTTACCGGGTTCACCTTCGTGGCCGACATCGGCCAGGGGAGCTACCCGGTCAGCTACCGTGTCCCGGTGCGCGCTGGTGTGGTCAGCGTGAACCTGGACGGCGCCGACCTGAGGCTGCGGCAGGTCTCGGGCCCGGTGGCCCGGCTGACGGGCACCGTGCATTACAGCCTGATCCGTCCGGCTCTGACGGAGGACGCGGCGACTGGATCGAACCTGAGGCTGCACTGCCAGATCCCGTTCGGCGACTGCGGGCTGGGCGGGACCCTCAGCATCCCGGCCCGGACCGCCGTGGCCGTGTCCAGCGGGGGCGGCGACCTGTCGGTCTCCGGGTTCTCCAGCGGTGTCACGCTGGAGACCTCCGGCGGCGATATGGACGCGACGGGCCTGGCCGGCCGGGTCACTATGGACAGCGGGGGCGGCGACATCGGGGCCAGGGCCCTGACGGCGCCGCTGGTCACCGTGCGCTGCGGCGGCGGTGACGTCCAGCTGATCTTCAGCCGCCCGCCGGAGGACCTGCAGGTGGACTCCGGCGGGGGCGACATCAGCATCGTGCTGCCGCGGGGCGCCACCGCCTACGACGTCCAGAGCAGCACCGGCGGCGGTGACATCAGCAATACCTTGCCGGTCAGCTCGTCATCTGTGAACAAGATCACGGTGAGCAGCGGCGGCGGTGACATCAGCCTGACCGAGGGCAGCTGATCGGCTAACCAGCGCGACGGATGCGGGCGCGGCGGGTGGGTCAGCGCGGCTGACGCCGGCGGCGGGCCGGTTGGAATCGCTGCGCCGCCAGTTCGAGATCCTCTGCACGGCCGGGAGCGCGCTGACGCTGCTGGGCACGCGCGCGGATTCGGTCGGGCTGGCCATCGCCGGGACGGTGGTGGCCGGTACCGGGTTCGGCGCGTCCGGCCTGGCCACCCTGGGGTCGATCGCCCGGCTGGCCGGGCCTGCGGACGCGGCCGAGCGCGGCGAACTGTTCGCGGTCGCTTACACCGTCGCCTACCTGGCATTCAGCTTGCCCGCCATGGCCGCTGGCTACGCTACGACGCACGTGGGCCTGCCCGTCACCGTGGCCGCCTATTCGCTCCTGGTGATCTTCATGGGGCTGGTCACGCTGGCCGCCCAGGAAATAAACGCCATAGTCTTCCCGCGTCGGTGAACCTGTTGCCGCCGGAACGCAATAGAGAAGCGATGGACGACGATGAGCTGATCGCCGCGATGGCGGGCGGCGACGATACCGCGCTGCGGGAGTTGTTCGCCCGGCACGCGCCGTGGCTGGCAGCCCGGCTGCGCCCCATCCTGCCCGCGGCCGAGGTGGAGGACGTGCTGCAGGAGAGCTTCCTGGCGGTCTGGCGGGGGGCGCGCGGCTACCGGCCCGAGGGCTCGCCAGGCGGCTGGCTGTGGGGGATCACCCGGCGGCAGGCGGCGCTGTGGCTGCGCCGCCGCGGCCCGGACGGATTGCCGCTAGCCGCCCTGGCCGGCCGACGGCGGCCAGCACGCGGGTGATCCGGCGGAGGCCGCCGTGTCCCGGGCTGAACTCGCCGAGGCGGTCAGGGCGCTCGGCCCGGAGGGCAGCACGACGCAGGAGGTCTGGCGGCTGATGTACGTGGAGGACCGGACGGTCACCGAGGTGGCCGGGCTGATGGGCGTTCCCGAGGGCACGGTGAAAAGCCGCGCTCACCGGGTCCGGCAGCTCATGCGCGCGGTGCTGCGGCAGCCGGTGCGGGACGGAGGCGGACGATGACCTTTAGCCATGAGATGACTGGTGACCGCGATGACCTGCCGGGACCGGGCCAGGACCGGTGCCCGCGTGACGTCGATCTGCACCGGGTGTGGCTGGGGGTGGCCGCGGAGGTCTGGCGCCGCCGCCCGGGACCGGCGGAGCGGCTGGCCGGGCGGGCGCTGCGCTCGCCGGGCCTGGCCCGGGCGCTGGTGACCACGCCGTCGCTGCTGCTCGGCTGGGTCATCGCCAGCGCGGTCGTGCTGGCGGCCGGGATGTTCGCCACGCTGGGGACCGGCACGCCGTTCGTGGCCTTGTTCGCGCCCGCGGTCGCCGCCGCGGGCATCGCCTACGCCTACGGGCCGGGCATCGACCCGGCCTGGGAACTGTCGCAGAGCATGGCGGTCAGCGACCGGATGGTGCTGCTGGTCCGGGTGCTGGTCGTGTTCGCGCTGAACGCGGCCCTGGGGCTGGCCGCGTCGGCGGCGTCGGGGACCGCGGCCGCGGTCACCTTCGGCTGGCTGGTCCCGATGACCGCGGTGTCCGCGCTGGCTCTTGCGGCGGCGACGGTCACCCGCTCGGCGAACGCCGGCGTCGCAGCGGGCCTGGCCGCCTGGGCGATCACGGTGCTGTCGGTGCACTCGGCTTCCGGCCAGGTCACCACGGCGGTCGCCAGCTCCGTGCTGGTCCTTCCCTACCTGGCGGTCGCCGCCGCCTGCGGCGCCATCGCGTGGTTTGCCACCCGTATTCCGAAAGGAACGTCATGAACGTCGAGATCAGCGATGTGACCAGGCGGTTCGGCCGCACCCAGGCGGTGGCCGGGGTGACCCTGGAGACCGGTCCCGGGGTGTTCGGGCTGCTCGGCCCGAACGGCGCGGGCAAGACCACGCTGCTGCGGATGATGGCCACGGTGATCCCGCCGAGCTCCGGCCGGCGTGCGGCTGCTCGGCCGCGACCCCGGCGGATACGGGCCGCGGCGGGAGATCCGGCGCAGGCTCGGTTACCTGCCGCAGAACCTGGGCTACTACCCGGGATTCACGGTGGCCGAGTTCGTCGAGTACTTCGCGCTGCTGAAGGAGATGCCGCCGGGCCGGGTGCCGCAGGCGGTGGCCACCGCGATCGAGCGGGTCGACCTCGGCGGCAGGGCGAGAGCGAAGCTGCGCACCCTGTCCGGCGGCATGCTGCGCCGGGCCGGGATCGCGCAGGCGATCGTCAACGAGCCCGAGCTGCTGCTGCTGGACGAGCCGACCGCCGGGCTGGACCCCGAGCAGCGGGTGGCGTTCCGCGCCCTGCTGCGCGACCTCGGCGAGCGGGCCACCGTGATCGTCTCCACCCACCTGGTCGAGGACGTCGGCGCCGCCTGCAGCGAGGTCGCGCTGATGGACGCCGGGAAGATCGTGTTCCAGGGCACGCCGGACGAGCTGACCGCCCGCGGCGAGGGCACCGGCGCGGCCGGCGACGCGCCGCTGGAGCGCGGCTACAGCGCGGTGCTCGCGGCGGCCCGGTCCGCCACGGCGGCGGCGTGATGACCGCCGCGACCGGCGCCCCGGTGCGGCACCGGACACCGCGCGCCACCAGCGCGGTCCCGCTCAACGCCGCGCGGCTGCTGCGGGTGGAACTGCGCCGCAACGCGATGCCGTGGATCCTGCCGCTGATCGCCGCGCTGTTCTGGTTCGACTCCTACCGGCCCAGCACCGGCACGGCGCCGCTGTACGGGCTGCGCACGTTCTGGAACATGGGCCAGGGGCACACGATCATCGACTTCGGGCCGTTCGTGGCCGGCGTGGCCGCCTGGATGGGATCGCGGGACGGCCGCCGCGGCCTGGCTGACCTGGTGACCGCGACCGCCCGGCCGCGCTGGGCGGCCCAGCTCGCCACCTGGGCCGCGACCGCGATCTGGGCGGTAGCGGCCTACCTGGTCTTCGTGGGCGTCATGTTCGCGATGTACGCCCACCAGGGCGTCGCGGGCACGCCACCGTGGTGGTGGGTCGCCGTCGGCGCCACGGCGGTGACCGCGTTCAGCGCCGCCGGGTTCGCCGTCGGGGCCTACTGGCCGAGCCGGTTCGCCGCGCCGGTGGCCGCGTTCGGCGGGTTCCTGGCCATGGCGATGTCGTCGCAGACCGGGTTCAGGTACACCAGCGGGTGGGCGCTGATCCTGCCGACCAACTCCAACGGCAACTTCGACGGCAACGCCCAGACCGACTCCGGGATCTTCTACCCCTGGCTGCCGGACCTGCCGATCGCCCGGATCATGTTCCTGGCCGGGATCGCCGTCGCGGCACTGGGCCTGACCGGCCTGCCCGCCCGGGCCGGCGGCCAGTGGCTGCGCCGCGCCGCCGCCGTCGTCACGCTCGCCGGCGTGGCGTCGGCGGGGACCGCCGTCGGGCTGGCCAGCACCGCCCGGCTCTCGGCGCACGGCGTGGTCATCCCCGCCCTGCACGACGCCGCGAACGACGCGCCGATTACGCTACACTCCCGCCTGCGGCCGCGCCGCCGGGGTCCCGGTGTGCCTGAACCCGGCCTACCGCCGATGGCTGCCGGACGTGACCGCCGCGCTGGCGCCGGTGCTCGCCGAGGTGGCCGGCCTGCCCGGCGCGCCAGTGCGTGCCACCCAGGTCGCCGCGGCATACCCCAGCGGTGACGGCGGGCCCCCCCAGGCGATAACGCTTGGCGGCCACCCGCCGGTGCTCCGCATGTCGCTCGGCCTGCTCAACATGCCGGGACCGTGCGGCTTTTGCGACGGGCCCGTGGCCGCGAACAGTTCGCCGACCAGATGCGGCTGCTGTTCGCCCACGCCTTCGTGGGCGCGGGCAACGGCCCCGGCAGCCCGGCGCAGCAGGCCGTGCAGGCAGCGCTGCTGCAAGGCGCCGGGATCCCGTTCGCCGCGCAGCCCGCTGGCTGCCGGCACCGAGAACCAGCCAGGGACCCGAGCCGGGACCGGCGACCGGGCCGGTCTACGCAGCGGCCCGGCGGCTCGCCGCCCTGCCGGCCGCGGCCCGGCACGCCTGGCTCGCCGCTCACCTGGCCGCGCTGCGGGCCGGCCGGCTCACCCTAGCGGACCTGCCATGACCACCGCGGGCCTGCACCGTCCGGCGCCGGGAAGCGTCCCGCCTCCGGCGGCCGGGACCCGGCGAGACCGGGCGGCCGCCGGATGGCGGCTGGCGCGGCTGTACCTGGTCAGCCGCCGGGTGCCGATGGCGCTGGCGCTGCTGGCCGGGCTCGGCGCGCTGCTGTGGGCCGCGCTGCACTGGCACTGGAACATCGCCGGCGGCGCCGCCGCGCGGCAGTTCATCCCGCTGACGATCCAGACCGGGGCCGCGGCGGTGATCGCGGTCACCACCTACGGGCCGTTCGGGGAGCCAGAACGGGCCGCCGGCCGGTGGCTGCCCTGGCTGCGGCTGGGCGCGGCCGTGGCGCTCACCACCGTCGCGTTCGGCGCGCTGGCCGCCGGGGCCGCGGCGGGCGGGATGCCGGGCGGGACCCTCGCCCTGCTCCGCAACCTCGGCGGCATGGCCGGCATCGGCCTGCTGTCCGCGGCCGTCGTCGGCGGCGCGTTCGGCTGGACCGGGCCGATGGCCTACCTGCTGATCACCGAAGGGGCGCTGGCCCACCGCTCGACCACGCCATGGGTCTGGCCGACCCGGCCGCCGCACGACCGCGGCGGCGCGATCTGCGCCTGCCTGGTGATCGCCGCCGGACTGGTGCTGATCACCGTGCGCGGACCGCGGGAATCGGGCCGCGAGTCCGGCCCCGCAAGCTGAGCAGTGCGGCGCAGCTCGATCCGTGCTTAGCGCCAGCGCGCAGGCCGCCCGCGCCCGGTCCGGGCGCGGGCGGGCCCGCGGCCTACCACTGCTGCGTGGTCGAACTGGAGCAGTTGATCACCGAGCCCGCCATTTCGGGGCGCTCGAACACCGACTGGATTGCCACCCGGCCCGGTCCCTGCAGGGTGAGCCAGATGGACTTGGCCTGCCAGCGGGCCGAGCTGAACCAGTACCGGCCCCGCGGGTACTCGAAGTGGAGCCACATCTGGACCGTCGGGTCCTTCCAGATCAGCCCGCTGGGCTGCACCAGGATGCGCTCGCCGGGGGTTAGGTCCCTGATAAAGGTGTTGCCCGGCCCGTGCAGGAGCAGCAGGCCCGGGCCGCCCTGAGCCCAGAACCGGTCCAGCACCCGGCCGACCGGATAGTGCGTTTCCTGCTCGTCCCCGTTCTTGGTGGCGAACCAGACCCCGGTGGAGTGCCACTGGTAGTTGATGTTCCCTGTCGCGACCAGGAAGCGGTGCTCGACCACGTCGATGGCCTGGTTGTGCTGGAGCGGCACCGCGAGGGTCTCGCCCGGGTGGTCGGCGCTGAAGGCGATGAAGCCCGGCCCCTGCGCCGTCATCATGACTAGCGGCATTCCGGCCATGACCCGGTTCCAGCCGCCCTTCATCCGCATGCTTTCGAGCCGGATCTGCGGATCGGTGTGCAGCAGCACGTGGTGGGAGAAGTAGACCGAGTCTTCCGCGTCCAGCTTCATCTCGGCCACCGGCACGTAGGTGCCGCTGATCTGGCAGGTGGAGCGGTTGAAGCGGATCCGGGCCATATCGCGGATCGGGGGCTGCTCAGCCCACCCGGAGTTCGACACCCGGGCCCTGACGTCGATGGGCGCACCGCAGCGCGGGCAGGTCCCGCCGCCGCCATCGCTGGCTATCCGGCAGTACGGGCAGGTGTAGGTGCTCGCTGTGGTCGGCGTGGACATGTCCGTCGCCTACTCAGAGCCGTGGTGGACGTACATGGACTGGATGCCGACCCGGCCAGGGCCTGTCATCTCGGCCAGGTACATGTTGTGGCTGCCCATGAGTCCGGTCTTGTAGCTCTGCTTGACCGTGCTCATAGTCACCGTCGAGTCCTTGTAGAGGAACCCGCCCGGCTCGATCAGGATCTTCTCGCCGGACTGCAGCGTTTTCTGGAACACGTTGCCGTAGCCGTGCAGGAGCAGCAGCCCCGGCTCGTTCTGCGTGACGAACCGGTCCATGTACATGCCCTCCCCGCCGTGCAGCACGTTGGCCAGGCCCTTGATGCGCACGAAGGAGTAGGTCAGCGAGTGCGTCCCGGCCAGGAAGGCGTGCTCGCGCACGTCGAGTTCCATGGACGGGTGCAGTGGCAGCACCACGACCTCGCCGGTGGCGTCACGGGAAAAGGCGATCCGGCCCGGCCCGTGCGCGACGCTCAGGATGTGCGGCATCCCGCCCAGCATGCGCTTCATGCCGCCGCCGGTGTTGAGGGCCGACATGGGCACGCCGGGCTCTTTCCAGAGCATCACATGGTGCTCGAAGAACACCGAGTCCCCGTTGGCCAGGGCCAGCTCGGCGACCGGGACGATCTCGCCCTCGATCTGGCAGGTGGAGTTCGAAAACCGGAATTCCGTCATGTCCCGCAGGCGGGGCGCCTCGGCCCAGCCGGAATCGGAGACCAGGTTCTTCTTGTCGAGCGGCGCACCACAGCTGAAGCAGCTCGTTCGGCCAGCTTCATTCTGGGCCTTACACCACTGGCACTCGATCCGATCCATCTCGGACAGGCCTTTCTCGTCGGGGGGCCTTAAGTGGACACAGCGGGGGATACTGCAGGTGATGTTAGCGCCCAGCCGGGCCGTCGGCGGGCGGGTTATGAGCAGGCGGGTTACGAGGCTGGCGGGCTCGCCGGAGTGCCGCACTCGGCGCAGAACTTCGCGCTGGAATTCAGGCTGGCGCTGCAGTTGGTGCAGTGCTTCTGCATGGGCGTGCCGCACTCGGCGCAGAACTTCGCGCCCACCTGGACCTGGCTATGGCAGTTGCCGCACTCCGTCGTGGCGGCGGGAGCCGGCGCTGGCGCCGGGGCCGGCGCTGGGCCTGAGGCTGCGCGGGCTGCGCCGCCTGGGTGAAGCCCTGACCACCGCCGGCGAAGCCCGGGCCGGGCGGCGGCGGGTTGTACGGGGCCTGGGCCGGGGCCTGCATCATCTGGTTGGCCATTCCCATGCCCGCCCCGAAGAACATCGGGGTGACGCCTTCGCCGCCCTTGGACATGCCCTCGCCGGCCCCTTGCAGGGCTTCGGCCTGGGCCGCCTGCAGGAAACCGCCGGCCAGCCGGCTGTAGGCGGTGTCGCCGGCCAGTTTCTTCAGCCGCGCGTTGTCGTCATCGTCCAGGTTGATATCGAGGTTGCCGAGCCGGGTGATGGAAATCCCGTAGTCAGCGAGTTCGTGGTTCGCGGCCGCCATCGCCGCCACCTCGATCTCGGGGCTGTGCACCGACAGCCCGAGAATGGGCCAGGCCCCGGACATGAGCTGCGTGGTGACCGTGGTGCGGGTGACCTTGAGCAGCTGCTGGGCGACCCAGCCGGTGATGGCGTCGTTGCTGGTCACGTCCACGGTGCCGACCAGGTTAAGGATCAGCTTGGGTGCGTCGACCACGCGCATGGCGTACTCGCCGAACGTCCGCAGGGTGACGATCAGGCCCGTCTGCGGGTCCTGCACCTCGTCCAGCCGGCCGCCGAAGCGGAAACTGGGGAAGTCCCTGATGCCGACGAAGTACAGCTCGGCCTTGAACGCGTTTCCGGCCGTGGCCCAGTCAACGAACATCCCGAGGAACGGGAGCTCTTTCGCGTCCAGCTGGTGATGGCCGCCCAGCAGCGTGCCCATGAGCTGGCCCTGGCTCATGAAGACGGCTACCGCGTCGGGCTCGACGATGCACCTGGTGAACTTGCGGATGTTCTGATCGGGCCACTTGAACACGATCTGCTTCTTCGAGCTGTCAGGTGCTGCGATGAACTCGCGGCCGAGGATTGCCATCGAAATGCCCCCTGATTCGGAGTGCGCCCCACAGTGGCTGACCGAATCATACTTCGCTAGGGCGGCCATGACGCCACAGCTGAGAGCCCGCAGCATCGACTAGGGAAATGACTGGGACACCGCCCAGGCCGGCCCGGGCCGCGCGCCGGGCCGCCGCGTCGCAGCCCTGCTCAGCGGGAGTGACGAGGTGCCCTTACCGGTGGCAGTGAGGCGAGCTGGAGGGTGAAAGACTCTCGCGGTGCCCACTAACTCCCCGTCCCTCCCGCCGCGCCCGCCATCCCGGCCAGTTGACCTCATCCCTGTCGACCGGTCTCACCGCGCTGTACTAGAAAATCTCGGTCAGCTGTACCGGCACGACCTGTCCGAGGCTTACCGCCACCTCCCCAATCCCGACGGCACCTTCAACAACCAGCGGCTCGACCTGTTCCTGGCCGGGACCGATCCCGCGCGCCGGGCCTGGCTCATCACCGCCGCAGGCTCTGTCTGCGGATTCGCCATGACGACGCCCAGCGACGACGGCGGCCAGACAATCAGCGACTTCTTCATCGTCCGCGCCCTGCGCCGCACCGGAGTCGGGCAGGAAGCCGCCCGCCAGGTCATCGCCATGTTCCCCGGATGGTGGACCATCGGGTTCCAGAGCTACAACCCTGGCGTCCAGAGCTTCTGGTCCCAGGTGGCAACCGATGCCGCCAGGGACAGCTGGGACACCCACGACGACCCGCCAGTAGCGGGCCGGCCCCCCGACACCTGGATCACCTTCCAGACCTGACACCGAAGATCACGATCTCCGGCTGGCGGTGGCGGCCTGAGCTGCGGACCGGCTGTCCATACGGCCCGTGGAGGGCGGATCTGGGTGGTGAGGCTGGCTATTGATGCCCGCGGCGAACACGGAACGGCCGGGGGCCGCGCCCGGCGTAGCGTGGCGATGTGGTTCATGCAGGTGCTGAATTCTGGGATGGGTTCTTCCGGCAGCGGCTGGAGTCTGGCGATGACCTGGACTGGGCAGGCTTGTGGACCAGCCCGTTCCTGGCCCCGCTGCGGCAGGCGGGCGTGCGGACCGTGCTGGAGCTGGGATGCGGGAGCGGCAACGACACGGCCCGGCTGGCAGGCGAGGGCTATGAGGTCACGGCAGTCGACGTGTCCGGGGAGGCTATCGGGCAAGCGCGGGCCAGGTTCGGGTCGCTGGCCAGGTTCGTGGTCGCTGACATGACCCGGCAGCTTCCCTTCCCGGACGCGGGCTTCGACGCGGTCATGTCTAACGTCGCCCTGCACATGTTTCCCGACACTGTGACCCGTGCGGTGTTCGCGGAGGTCGGGCGGCTCGTCCGTGCGGGAGGGCTGTTCGTGTTCCACGTCAACTCGCTGGAGGACCGCCCGCTGCGCGCCCGCAGGCTGCCCGCCCGCGAGCTTGAGCCGGATTACGTGGTCGAGGAGTCGGGCCAGACGGTGCATTTCTTCTCCGAGCCTTACCTGCGCGAGCTCCTGGCCGGATGGCAGCAGGTGCAGCTGGTTCCGGTCCCAGTCGTGCATCGCAAGACGGGTGAGCCGTTCAAGCATGTGTGGCGCGGCATAGCCCGCCGCTGATCGCAGGAGAATGGGCCGGTGATCTTCCGGTTCACGGTCGGGCGCCTTAGCTGCGCGGTGATCAGCGACGGCCAGATGACGCCGCCTTGGGAACCGCCGCTCGCGGAGTTCTTTACTCCCGCGGCGGGGGTGCCTGACCACGAACTGCGCGACGCCCTGGCCGCAGAGGGCCGGGTCAGGACCACGCTCTCCTGCGGCTACAACTGCGTGCTCGTCCAGACTGGCGATGGACCCGCCGTCATCGACACCGGGCTTGGCGGCCGCTTCCTCGGTTACGGACCGTTCATCGAGCCGCTGGTCGGCAAGCTCGGCGACGGGCTCGCATCGGCCGGGGCGCCAGCTGCCGAGCTGGCCGCGGTCGTGTTCACCCACCTGCATCAGGACCACTGCCGTGGCGCGACCTGGTCAGGTGAGCTGACGTTCCCGCGGGCAACGGGGTTCGCCCACGCCGCCGAGGTGGCCTTCTGGTCAGGCGCGGAGGCTGCGGGCGCCACGGGCGACGAGCACCTGGCATCGGCGCGCGAGGCGATCAGGCTTTTCGGCGACCGGCTGCGCCCGTTCGGCTATGACGCCGAGATCCTCCCCGGCGTCCGCGTTATCGACGCCGCTGGTCACACCCCAGGGCATGCCGCGGTCCTGCTGGAAAGCGGTGGCGAGCGGCTGCTCTGCGTCGGCGACCTCTTCTACGATCAGCTGCAGCTAAGTCATCCCCAGTGGTGCACGCCATGGGATCACGACGCGGTCCGGGCGGTACGCACCCGCCGCCGGCTGCTGGACCGCGCGGCTGACGAGCACCTCCTCATCCAGGCCTACCACCTGCCTTTTCCCGGTCTCGGCACGATCACCAGGCACGGCAACGCCTACCGGTGGAAACCCTACGACCCCAATGAACCCCAGCGCGCTCCCGCCCCCGGCCGCTGATGGCACCGATGCGACCAGGCCCCAATCAGTGCGCCCAATGTTGCATTGCATGGCGGCCAGGCGTCCAGATGCAGGAACCGAGCTCCGGATTCAGGGCAGGTTATGCTGGTCGGCCTTCACGCCAGCGATGAAATCCCGCCACTTGCCAGGCTCCACTATTGGCGGCCGACCCGATCAGCCTGTGAAGGACGTTCTCAGCCAGGATCGTGACGACGTGGGGCGGGTCGGTTCGATCGAAAACCGACTGGCGTTCCAGCCGCACCGCGACCAGTTCATCGGCCTGGGCATTGTCCGCCCCGGCCGCGAGGAACAGCGCCCGCGAGTACTCCGCCGTCTGGAACAGTCCGGGGACGATCAAAGGCTGCCAGATACGAAGCGTGTGGGCCTTGCCTTCGGCTTCCAGCCAGTCCTCGAACCATGTCGGTGCCGGGCCGTCCGCCCGCCTGGCCAGTACCACCATGCGCCTGAACAGGTCGTAGTCCAGGCGGCACGCCAGGCACCACCCGGAAAGGACGTCATCAGTCGGCGGGCGCTCTCCGGTCTCGGCCTTGGCGACCACCGTCCGGTCAAACCCCAGCTTGGCCGCCAGGGCATCCTGGCTGCTGAACCCGGCAGCCACCCCGTGAGGCGCACCCTGAGGACGAATGCGGGCGCGGCCTGACGGTCGTCGCCGCCCTGAGCGAGCGGTGGGGCTGCGAACGATCCGACGGCCAGCGCAAGGTTGTCTGGGCTGAGCTTGTCTGGGACAGGCATCCGGGTCGGCACCCGGCAGTGACTCCCGGATTGGGCGAGCCGCCTGAGCTGCTGGCCAGGCAGCTACCCGCCAGGCCAGCACCGAGGCGATGATCGACAACATGACCCGGGGGCTCACCGGCGAATCCGGCGCGGACGCGAACCCGGCGGCTCGCCTGCTATCGGGTGCAGGCGAGCCCTCCGGTGATGCAGCTGATGGCGGGCCGGTCAGGCCGGGGCGGTCGCCGCGTGGGCTCTCGTACCAGCCACGTCGTACCGGTCGCGCAGCACGAGGTAGCCGAGTATGGCGCACGAGTAGCCGCACAGGACATCGGTGCCGGCCAGGACGATCAGCGAGACCCCCTTCGTCTTGTTCCTGACGGTCTTGTGCCGCAGGAAGTTGAGCGACCAGGGGATGCGCTGCAGGATCCGCCAGGCAACCAGCCGGCCGTCCGACTCGGCTCTGCTCAGCCACGCTCCCTGGGCGAGCAGGCATGCGCCGCTGACGGTGGTCGCGATCGCCCGGTAGTTTTCGGCCTTCTGCTTCTGATCCGGCGTGCTATTCCACGTGCAGAGGCGGGTACCCAGAGCCGTTATCAGCCAGAGGGCAATGCAGCTGGCAAACCAGATTTCGCCGTCCTCGGACAGGCTGCCCGTGTCGGCATAGAACCACGGGAACGAGAACACCGACGAGAGCCCGCTTGTCACCATGGCTGCGTAGCTAATCCAGCCCGGCTTGAGGTCGTTGTCGACCAGCTTGAACTCGGCCAGCCCGGTGAGGTACCCGCCGAGCAGGGTGACCGCCAGATACGCCCCGGCCATCCCGCGGGCCATCCGCCGGGTGACCGTCGGGATCGGCCCGGACGCGGCGCGCAGGGACTCGGGCGCAAGGCCTGAAGCCTGCAGCATGTTCTGCCAGGTGATCACGTTGGTGAAGTCGTCCGCGCTGCCTGGCCCGGATTCGGCCGTGAACAGTGGCTCCCCGGTGATGAGCGCGTAGATGATGGCGGTCGGGATGGCCGTCGCCAGGCTCACCACGTTAAGCAGCGTGAGATCCTCCTTCATGATCCACTTGTAGAACCGCGAGACGAACGGGATGGATAGCGGCTGGGTGACCGCCTGGACGAGCGCGTCAACGATGGCGCTCACCGCGTCCAGCAGCGCATCGGCGATCTGCCCGGCCAGGTCGATGCCCACCAGCCCGAGGCCTTTCAGCGCGCTCAGCATCCCCTTGAACAGCTGGCTGAAGATCTGGTCGGGCTGCGTGCCCAGGTCCTGGAAGTAGCCGAGGGCCTGGTTGAAGGAGTCGGTGCTTGATTCCTCGACCGACGTGAGTGTCGCCAGCAGATCGCAGAGCGTGCTGACCGGGTCGCTGGTGGCCACGGCCAGGGCTGCCGACGGTCCCGAGCTGCCGGTGTTAGACACGAACTCGTTGAGGAAGAAGTTGTTGGATGTCGCCGAGCTAGCGTCCGCATCGTAAGCGGAATTGCGCTGGTCATACCCGCCGATGGAGTAGTCCTTGGCCACATTGCCGATCGCCTGGTCCATCATGGCGGCGAACTCGGTCTTGAAGCCGGCAAACCTGCTTTGCACCTGGGGACGCAACTGGTCCACCGCCTGCTTGAAGAACTCCATCAGCTGCGAGAAGGAGTTGGCGACCAATCGCTTGGTCTGCGTTATCGAGGTCCAGTCGAAGAGCATCGCGAGCCACCGGTACAGCTGCTCGAAGAAGACCTTGACGTGGTTGAAGATCATCTGCGCCATGTCGAAGGCGTCCTGGACCAGCTGCACCACCGCCTCGAAAGCGTACGTAATCCCGTCGACGATCAGGTCGAGCGTGGCGGTGATCCCGTCAAAGATGACCTGCCCCACCTTGGCGATCCCGTCGACGACGGCCCGGAGCGCATCGCCGATCTTCGACAGCCACTTGCCTATGCCGGTCGCCGACACATGGGGCAGGGTGGCCAGCTTATGGGCGCGCAGCCTGGCCGCCTCAGCGGCGGTGAGCCGCTCGAAGGTGAAGCCATCGTCACGGAACGTCAGCCGGCACGGCTGGCCGGGGGTGAGCGCGCCGAGCTGGCGCAGGCCACCGGGATGCGGGGCCTGCCGGGACCAGAACCGGTCGCGCTCGCGCCCGGTCTTCGGGCGACGGCCCGACGTCGGGCCGGATGCGGCCGCGGCCAGGGCCGGGCCGCGCGCTTGCAGCCCGCCCTGATGCTGAGTGTCGCCCAGGAAGTTCTGCAGCGCGTCGGCCAGGCTCTGCGTCGTTGTGTCATCACGGTAGATGCCCTGCAACAGCTCCGACTGGGTCCCGTCGTCGTTGGTCACCTTCGCATCGAGAAGCGAGTCAGCGGTCTGGTCACCGAGGGTCAGATGGACATCCGCGTACGGCTCGACGACGATGATCGGCGCCTTGGCCGACATGCGGTCGGCTGACAGCTGTATCTGCAGGAGCGGCGAAGCCAGGCTCCCGGCTTCCTGGGTCATGCACAGCATCCCGGCATCGTTCGTGGACACGTGTGCCGCAGTGTGCTCGTCGATGAAGAAGGTCAGGCCGTTGATCTCGATGCGCGCCCGGTCGGAGGCATAGACCTGGACCAACTCGTCGCTGAGAACGGCCTGGTCACCGTCGTAGAGGGTGATATCGGTCGCGTACGACGAGAATTCGATGACGGGCGCGTCATCGCTGTCCTTCGCGTCCAGCAGCACTTGCTCCTCGATCCAGTTGCTCCCGTCGTCCTCGGCGAACAGGCGCGTGACCGAGTTGACGGCGCTGACCGCGAACAGGTCGATGTTGCCTGCGTTGTTGGCCACCCCGGCCAGCCGCATACCACTGCTCTTGTAGATGGGCACCGGCTCCTGCCCGGCTTGCGCTGGCGGCGGCCGGTGGTAGAGCACGTTGTAGGGGGTTGCGTCGCCATCAACGATTGCCATCGGGGTGGACACCGCGAAGATGTTGATGCCGCCGCTGTCGTCCGCCTCGACCACGACATCCTGGAACTTGACCGAGAAGTTGGTGTAGGAGATGCCCGCCCACAGCTGGTTCCAGCTGTAACTGCTGCCCGAGGTGGCCAGCTGGTAGACCTGACCGTCGAGCACGCCGACGATCCACTCGGCGCCCGCGCCATCGGTCGCGATGTCCAGGGCGACCGGCACCCTCGCGTCCGCCGGATGTCCCGCCTCGTGGCCAGAGACAAGGCCCCATGTGATGATCTTCTGTGCGGTCAGGAACGTGGCGGTCGGCTCCGCGGGAGACCCGGCCGTCTGCAGCACCGCGGGCGGAGAACTGGTGAACGACAAGCCGGGGCTCTGCAGCATGGTGTTGTTGCCGGCGGCCCAGCGCAGGATGGCTGGCTCATAGGCGGAACTTGTCTTCTGCATGACCAGCAACCAGATAGTGCCGCCGATGTTGCGCGCCACCAGGTCGGTAGCCGGGCCCTTGACCCCACCGATGAGCACGGGCTGGGCCCACCGGTTCGCCGGGTCGCTCGTCTCGGTCAGCGAGTAGATCTCGTTCCCGGTCCCGGCACTGGCAAAGAGCACGATGTTGCCGGAGCCGTCGGCGGCGCCAGCCAGGTGGCTGATCTTCTTCCCGGTGATGACAGGTGCCTGGCCGTACCCGGTCTCGCTTTCGGCGTCGGGCCAGAAGGTATAGACATCGCCGCCGGTACCGATAGTGAACAGCTCGATCGCGTCGTGCTTGTTCCTGATGGCCAGCACCTCGGGACCGCCGTTAACCGGCGCGGTGATCCGGTAGTTCTGCATGAACTTGCATTCCGCGGAGATCTGCGGCAACGCGCTCCAGACGATCTCCTCCGGGCCGCCCGGAGGCACGCCGGTACACACGACCAGGTTGCCGTCGTCCAGCACCGTGGTCACGAAAGCCCGGTCAAGCTTGGTGTTGGAGGCAAAGTACGCCACGGAACCGGACTGCGGCCCGTTGTAGAGAACGAAGTTGCCGTCTTCTTGCATGACGCCCCAGGGCTGCGTGCCTGGCGAGGTCGGCGATTGCCAGTAGCAGCGATCCCAGTCCGGAGTCGACGAGCCTTCGACGGTAAAGCACAGGCTGAGCTGCCCGTCGTCCTTGAAGTAGGCGACGTACTTTCCGTTCGGCGATACCAGGGAATCGCCCGGCGCTAAGGTCTGGTTGGCAGCAAGATAGGCATGCTTGACAGGCATGGATGTCCCCCTCCATGGGTGCTGTGCGCACCCTGCCCACAGCATCAATCAGGCGCCGGGCCAACGCAACACATGAGGTGCGACAAAGTCGCGGCTGTAGTAGCTCTGGTCCGATCCTGGACGCATCTCCGCCCGCGTCCCTTGGATTAGGTCGTCTAGTAGGATCGCCGGTCATGGTGGCTGGCCCCGGGGTTGATGAGGAGGTCCGCCGGGCGGCGGACCGAATCTCCGCACTCGCCCCTACTCCTGCGGTCGCGGTAGCTGAGCAGCTGTGGCTGAAGCTGGAGAACTTCCAGCCGGCCGGCAGTTTCAAGGTGCGCGGGTTCCTCAACGCGGTCAGCGGCCTGCGCCCGGAGGAGCTGCGGGCCGGCATCGTGACCGTAAGCGCGGGTAACGCGGCCCTGGCGGCGGCCTACGTTGCACGCAAGCTGGGCATCGGGTGCACGGTGGTGATGTTCGACACCGCGCCGGCTGCCAAGCGGGACGGGGTCAGGGCGCTGGGTGCGCAGGTGCTGTCCTGGCCGCGGCCGCGGCTGCTGGCCTGGATGGCCGAGCGGGGCTGGGAGGCCATGCCCGAGCACTTCGTGCACCCGTTCGCGGACCCGGCGGTCATTACCGGGCACGGCACATTGGCGCTGGAACTGCTGGAGCAGGTGCCCGGGCTGAAGCGGGTGGTCGTGGCGGTCGGCGGCGGCGGCCTGGCGGCCGGGGTCGGGTCGGTCCTGCACGCGGCGGACCCGTCCGTGGAGGTGATCGGCGTCCAGTCCAGCGGCTACCCGATGTGGCCCAGGACGTTCGCCGAAGGCGCGCCGCCCGCGCTGGTCCCTGACACCATCGCCGACGGCACCACCGCGCCCTATGAGCCCGTCATGCACGATCTCCTGGGCCGCGCGGTCGACCGGTGGGTCACGGTGCCCGAAGCGGACGTGCGCGCGGCCGTGGCCGAACTGGCCCTCCAGCACAAGGTCGTGGCCGAGGGGGCCGGGGCCCTGGCCTACGCGGCAGCGGTTCAGCTGGCTGGCGCCGAGCCGACCGTGGCCATCGTCTCCGGCGGCAACATCGACGGGACCCGGCTGGCCGAACTGCTGACCGAGGCGTCCTAGCGATCGAGCCAGTGACGGCCGGGCCCCGGCGAGCCCGCGACGGCCAGACCCGGTCAGGCCGCCACAGGCCAGGCGGCCCAGCGGTCCAGGGACGCGAGCGTGTCCCGCAGCGCCGCGATGGCCGCCGCGGCCATGAGCCCGGCCGCGGACATCTCCGCGGCGGTGTCGGCGAACCAGCCGGGCAGCGCGGCGACCCACTTCGCGAAGTCCGTCCGGCTCAGCGGGGCGACCGGGCCGGCCTGCCGTGCATAGGCGCGCAGGAAGGCGCGGAAGACGCCAGGCCTGGGCTGGCCGACCAGAACCCCGGCCCACCGCAGCGCCGATTCCACTGCCTCCAGGCGCGGGTGGCAGGGGCCAGCCTCGTCCCAGTCCAGTACGGCCAGCCGACCGCCCGCCAGCAGGCTGTTCTCCGGCTTGTGATCGCAGTGCGTGAACACCCAGGGGCCAGGCAATTCCTCGCCCGCCGCGATCACCGTGGCCGCCTCCCGCAGGGCGGCCCGGGCCGTCCCGGCCTGGTCTTGGCTCAGCGTCCCGGCGGCGGCCAGGCGGCCCAGGACGGCTTCCGGGTCGGCCGCCCACTCGCGCAGGCTGCCTGACGGCGTCGTCCGCTTGGCCCGGCCCCGCTGCTGGATCGCGGCCAGCGCCGCGCCGGCCGCTTCGGCCGTCGCGGGAGACGGCGGGATCATGATCGCCGCGCCCGCCAGATAGCCGTGCACCCGCAGCGCGAGCCTCGACCCGCGCGAGCCCAGCATGGCCGGGATGAGCTGGCCGTCTAAGTCGCGAACCGGCTCGGGCATGGCCAGCTGCCCGGCGGCCCACAGGCCATGCTCGAATTCCGCCGTCTCGGCCCGCCTGCGGCGCCGGTCCGGCTGCTCGGGCTGGCCGTCGTAAGGGAACTCCTTCACCACGAACCGCTGACCCGAAGTGCTCAGCGACCAGAGCCGGTTAGCGCTGCCTGGCATCGGGGCTAGCCGCGGATCATCGCCAGGCAGGCCGAATCCGTGGCAGACCCGGCGGGCGAAATCCAGCTCACCGGCCTGCATTCCCTCAGTATCACCCGCTGGCGGCCAGCTGCCCGGCCGGCCGGCTGCGCGGAGCCTGCGAGCCCGCACCGGGTAGCGGACGCCACGGCGCCGGCCAGCTTTCGCGCCCGCCCAGCCGGTGGGCGGCGGTCGGCGACCGGCGGTCCGGCGACCCGGCTGGACCGGCGACCCGGCCGACCTCATGCTGGCCCGCAGGCGCATCGTTGGGCTGCGAGCTGTTCGGGCTGCGGGGCTCAAAAGGGGCGATGGCCCGGAGCTGTTGTATTCGGGGGGCGGAGGACAGGCGTGTTACTGACTGCTGGCGGTGTGTGACGGTGTGTGACTCGGTCGGCCCGGACAGCCGGATGGCTGGGACGGACTCCGCCCGAATACCCGCCCGAATACCGGCAAATCGGGCCGCCGGAGGCCGGATCCGTCCCGCTCGCGGGGCTCGAAGCTGAATTCAGGCGGCCCGATTGGTGGCGATGTCACGGAGCTGTTGTTGTTTGAACCGCAGGGGCCCATGCACCGTGTTGCGGCTGAGCCAGGCGGGCCGGGCGGCCCAGGCGGGCCGGGCGGGCCGGGCGCGGCCCTGTTCGAGGAGATGGACCGGGGCGCATGCCGTCACGATGACCAGGCGCGCATAGTGGCCGTGAGGGATCTCATGGCCTGACGGATTCGCTGTCTGGCCGGCCATGTAGGGGCATGAACCCGCGAGAGCCAGAAGGACGTGATGCGCGACGAGGCACGCCCCGAACGGAAGTTCGAGGCGCTCTATACCGCGCACTATCAAGCGATCGCCGGATATGTAAGTCGGCGGGTGCCCGCGCCCGAGGCTGCCGATGTGCTGGCCCAGGTCTTCGCCGTGGCCTGGCGCCGCTTTGACCATGTCCCGGCCCCGCCGGGCGACCGGCTCTGGCTGTTCGGCGTGGCGCGTCCCGCCCGCCAGCCGTCCCGGCGCGTCACCTCATCACGAAGCGGATGCTGCTGACGGCCGGGCTGACCGTATCCGCGGCCGGGACGGCGGTCGCCGTCCTGATGTCGGGCGCTCCCGCTGCGGGGCCGAGTCCAGCGCCGCGCCTGACGCCGCATGCGGCGTCCGCGCCGCGATCATCCGTGCGGCCCGCCCCGCCCGCTACGGCCCGCGAGATCCTGCTCACCGCAGCGGCCCATGTCGCCAGCGCCCCGGTGACCGGCACGTACTGGCGAGTCAGCGAGATCAGGGGGATCACTTTCCCCGGCGGGACCAGCCGCAATCCGTACGACATCTCGCTGGCGACCAGCTTCGACCAGTGGAACCCGAGTTCGCCGGGCCAGCGGGAATGGATCATCTCCCGGCAGCTCGGCGCCCGCCCCGCGACCGCGGCGGACGCGGCCGCCTGGCGCGCGGCGGGCTCCCCGGCGACGTGGCACAGTGGCTTGCCCTCCTACCGGAGCAACGCGTCGCTCGCGGGACCCGCTGCCCTGGCTCGGCCGGCTGGACGCCCGCGTCGCCGCGGCTCCCGCCAGCGCGACCTGGCAGGTCAGCGACGGCACCGTCGGGTACGTGGAAGGTGACGAGGCCGGGCTGAACGCCGCGCAGTTCCGCCAGCTGCCGGCCCGGCCGCGCCAGGTCGCCAGGCTGCGCCATGACCCCGAGCAGACCTTCTGCGCTCGGCATCCCAGCGCCGGCTGCTCGTCGGTGGACCAGATCATCTGGGCCGAGGCACTCGCGCTGTTGCAGGACCCCGTCTCCGCGGCGGTCCGGTCGGCCACCTTCAAGGTCATGGCCGCGTTGCCGGGAGTGCGGCTGCTCGGCCCGATCACTGATCCGCTGGGCCGCCGCGGGTACGCACTGGCGGCCGGTTCGGAGGAGCCGCACTACGGCAAATTCAACCCGGTTAACGCCATCATCATCGACCCGGGCAGCGGCTCGCTGCTGGCCACCGAAGACATCGGGCCGATGCCGCGCACCCTGAGGTGCGTGTCCTTCGACGCGGGCGTCGTCAACGGAAAATCGGTCGTCACGAAGTGCACAGGCCCGCGGTATGACGGCCGCAGTTACCCGAGCCAGGTGGACGACTACGTCGCCCTGGTCAGCGAGGGCTGGACCAACGTAGCACCGGTGCTGCCGCCTGCGTCCAGGCGGCACGGCCCCACCGGATTCCCTGGCCTGTCGGGCGCAGCAATAACGCGCCCGCGCCCGGTGCCAGGAGCCGGGCCGGCCGCCGCCGTCACGATGACGAGTCGCCGGCATGCCCAGCCCGGCCCTCGGGTACAGTCGGCCCTCGGGCCCGGCTGGCGGGCGGGCTCAGCCCGCGATGGCGTGCCAGTGGGCCTGGATGAAAGCGGGGTCGGCCACCCAGGCCGCCAGGGCCAGCACCGACAAGGACAGGATCGGGTCGACGATCAGCAATTCGGGCGTCGTGCCCGTGGTGAACGCCAGCGGCTCCGGCAGCAGGTGGAAGCGGAACCGGGAGGCCGGATAGCCGAGCATGCAGCCCGAGTCGGTCAGCATGTCCCCGAGGATGTGGGTCGAGCAGCCGATCAGCACCGCCAGCGGGATCAGCCGCAGGCCGTATCCGTACCAGATCTCGCCAGCCGCCACGCCGATCCCGACCAGGTCGGCGAGGTGCCCGCGGACCAGGCGCAGCGCCTCCAGCGCGGCCGCGACGCTAAGCGTCATCAGCAGCGCCAGGCCGGCCTTCCCGGCCCAGTCGGCGCGGTAATGGCAGGACAGCCAGGCCAGCCCGGTGAACAGCGCGACGCCGAGCACCGAGTGGGTCGCGTGCCGGTGCCCGCCGCTGATCCGGGCAATGGTCCAGGCGACCGCCTCGGACAGGAACCCGCACGAGCGGGCCGGCGACGACCCGCACTTGTCCAGGTCCGGCAGCAGGGCCATCCCGGCGGTGAGCCCGGCCAGCGCCCCGGCCTGCGGCACCGACATGTGCAGGAGGATCGCCGCGCCTAGCCCCGTGGCGGCGCCTGATAGCGCGTGTGAGTGTCCCAGCATCAGGCCCGCGCTGCCTCAGGTGTCGCCCGCGTCATCGCCGCCGTCCTCCAACAGTCGATCCTTCGCCGCAGCTAGCGGCGAACAAATCGTAACTATTAGCGGCGAAACAACCGGGCCGGCACGCCGGCGCCGACCCGGCCTGCCCGCCGCCGCGCCACGAGCGCCAGGCGGACGGCGTCCCGGGCGGCCGGCTGCCCAGGGCGCATCCAGACGAGGCGGCCCGGCCAGGGGAGGGTATCCGCGCCGCCGCCGCGGGCGGCATGATCGGCATCGAGATAGCCGGGCGCCGGACGCCGGGCGGATGGAGGTCAGCGGTGTCAGATCAGCTACCGGAGCGGGCCCTGCAACTGCGCTCGCTGGTCACCACGGCGCAGACGGTCGAGCTGTCGCTGGCCGAGGTCGACGTCCCCGCGCCCGGGCCGGACCATGTGGTCGTCCGGGTGGAAGCGGCGCCGATCAACCCGTCCGACCTCGGGCTGCTGCTGGCCGGCGCCGACGTGACCCGGGCCAGCGCCAGCGGGACACCCGGCCGGCCGGTCGTCACGGCGCCGCTGGCTGAGGCGGCCGCGCGGGCGACGGCGGCCCGGGCCGGGCAGTCCCTCCCGGCCGGCAACGAGGGCGCGGGCACCGTGGTCGCGGCCGGCCAGGCCGACGCCGCCCGGGCCCTGCTCGGCCGGGTGGTGTCCATCGCCGGCGGGGCCATGTACGCGCAGTACCGCTGCGTCGACGCGGCGGCCTGCCTGGTGCTGCCAGACGGAGTCCCGGCCGCCGCCGGGGCGGCGGCGTTCGTCAACCCGCTGACCGCCCTGGGCTTGGTCGAGACCATGCGGCTGGAGGGGCACACCGCCCTGGTGCACACGGCCGCCGCCTCCAACCTCGGCCAGATGCTCAACCGGCTCTGCCTGGAGGAGCGGATCCCGCTGGTCAGCATCGTCCGCAAACCGGCCCAGGCGGAACTCCTGCGCACCGCCGGCGCCAATTGGGTGTGCGACTCGTCGTCCGGCACGTTCATGGCCGATCTGGTCGAGGCGGTCCAGGCCACGTCGGCCACCATAGCCTTCGACGCCATTGGCGGCGGCTCGCTGGCCAGCCGGATCCTCACCGCGATGGAAGCGGCGGCCAGCGCCGGCGCTGGCTTCAGCCGGTACGGGTCGGCGGTGCACAAGCAGGTCTACATCTACGGCAGCCTGGATCGCGGCCCGACCGAGCTGACCCGCGGCTTCGGCATGGCCTGGGGCGTGGGCGGCTGGCTGCTCACACCGTTCCTGCAGAAGCTCATGCCGGAGCGGCTGGCGGCCATGCGGCAGCGGGTGGCGGCCGGGCTCACCACCACTTTCGCCAGCCACTTCACCGACGAGGTGTCGCTGGCCGGCGCGCTGCAGCTGGACAGCATCGCCGCCTACAGCCGCCAGGCCACCGGCCAGAAGTACCTCATCACGCCGAACCGCTGACCGCGCCGGTCAGGAACGCGGTCAGCAGGGCCGGGCGGCGCTTGATATACCGGGAGCATGGCCCCTGATGGCGTGTCCGCTCAGATGCGGTCGGCGGCGGGCGTGCTGCTGCGGACGCTGGACGAGCAGCAGCACGCGCTCGCGGCCCGGCCGTTCACCGACGAGGCGGCCCGGCGCTGGCTCGAATACCGGCCCAGCGACCGGCCCGGCGCCAGTCTCGCGCTGATGAGCCCGGCCGCTCGCAAGGCCGCGCACCGGCTGCTGGCCACCGGCCTGAGCGAGCACGCATACTCGCAGGCCATGGTCATCATGGCCCTGGAGGAGGTGCTCGACCGGCAGGAGCATTGGCGGCGGGGGCGGCACAGCGGCGACTTCTGGGTCAGCGTGTTCGGCGACCCGGCCGGCGATGACGGCTGGTCGTGGCGGTTCGAAGGGCATCACCTGTCGGTCACGATGACGCTGCGCGGCGATGAGGTGTCCGCGGCTCCGGTGTTCTTCGGGGCCAACCCGGCCTGCGTCAGCTACGCCGGACGGGCGGTGTCCCGGCCGCTGGCGCCGGAGGAAGACCTGGCCCGGGCACTGCTGGACGCGCTGGGGCCAGCTGGCCGGGCGATCGCGATCGTGGCCGACCAGGCGCCCGCGGACATCCGCTCTGGCCCCCGGCCCCGGGCCCGGGCCATCGCGCCGCCTGGCATCGCGGCCGGCCAGCTCGGTCCCACGCCGCGGGCCCTGCTCGGCCAGCTGGCCGCGCTGTTCCTGGACCGGCTGCCCAGCGGGCTCGCTGCGGCGCAGGCGGCCCGGATCGCGGCCGGCGAGCTGCATTTCGCCTGGGAAGGGCCGCCGGCCCCGGGCGCACGGCACTACTACCGGGTGCAGGGCGAGGACCTGCTGATCGAGTACGACACCACTGACGACGGCAACCACGCCCATACGGTGCTGCGCCGCCCGCGCGGCGAGTTCGGGGACGACATCCTGGCCAGCCACTACCGCCTGGCCCACCCGCCGGCGACCGGCCAAGAACCTCCGCCTGAACGCTAACCGCGGGCCCGTCCCGACCCGCCACCGCGATCCCGTCCCGGCTCAGGCCGGCCCGGTGCCACTCCATCTGAACGCTGACGCCCTCGGGCCGGCTACCCGGAAAACGCGGCGGCCTGCGCGAGCCGGTAGCGGGTCCGGGCCAGCGGGCCGCTCTTCATGTCCTTGCGCCAGGCCGGGAACTCGGCCCCGAACTTCTGCTTCTGCTGGCCAGCTGACTCGTACACCACGTAGCCGCCCTTGAGGATGCTGAACGGCGCGTGCAGCAGGCCCAGCCGGTCGAACTGCGCGGTCCGCGCGGCATGGGCGTCGAACCAGGCCGGCGACACGAAGTTGGAGACCGAGATGCCGTTGACGGTGTAGGTGGGCGCCTCGACCGGATCGCACACCTCGAAGCTGTAGGCCGACCCTTGGCTGTCGTTGGCCCACAGGTTGCAGTTGGGGTCGATGAACATCTCCAGCACCTCATGGGAGAGCACGCTGGACACGCTCCAGTCGCCGGTCGTGGCCGTGGCGCCGCTGTCGAGCTCGGGCTTGGCCGCGACCACGCCCCACAGCTTCCCGCCCGGGTCCTCGGTGTGAAAGCCGAGCACGCCTTCCGGCTGGTCCTTGATGGTGTCCACCAGCGCGATGCCGTGCGCGGCCCGCGGGACCGCGGACGGATCGGTGTAGAAGATCACCGCCGCGGGCGCCCGGTCCCACAGCGGGGCCACGTCGGCGCGCACCTGGGCGGCGATCGCCTCGGTCATCGCCGCCGCTTCGGCCCGGGAGACCAGGGTGGACTGATTCAAGATCGCGATAAGCATGGCCGCTCCTGACTGACTGGGCTGTCTTACTTGACCGGAGCGCCGAGGCCGGCGTTAGATACACCACCGCCGGCCCGGCCGGGCCGGGCTAACTCGGGCAGACTCGGGCAGAATAGTGCCGCCCGGCGGGGGTCCGGCCGGGCTGACCGGGAGCCGGGAGGTCGGGAATGGGCGGGGCTGAGGTCATCTTCAGGCGGCTGGCGGCCGGCGGGCTGGTGGTCATCGACGGCGGCACGGGCAGCCAACTGCAGGCCGAGGGCGTGCCGATGGACGACGTGGCGTGGAGTGCCCGGGCCAACCTGGAGCAGCCCGACGCCGTCCAGCGCGTCCACGAGGCCTACCTCCGGGCCGGCGCCGAGGTGATCATCGCGAACACCTACGCGGCCAGCCGTGCGGCGCTGCAGCCCGCCGGTCTCGGTGACCGGGTCGAGCAGGCCAACCGCAATGCTGTGCACGCAGCGCTGCGCGCCCGCGAGGTGGCCGCGACCGGGCCGGTGGCGGTGGCCGGGTCGATGTCATCGTTCTGCCCGATCGCGATGGACCCCGCCGCCTTGGGCGCGCCACTGGCCGGTCCGGCGGCCGAGGATCCCCGGTTTCCCGGCCTGGCCGACTTCAGGGAGCAGGCCGGGCTGCTGGCCGAGGCGGGGGCCGAGCTGATCGCGCTGGAGATGATCGACTCCTCCGGTTACGGCCGGATGGCGCTGCAGGCGGCCGCGCAGACCGGGCTGCCGGTCTGGCTCGGCATCAGCCCGGTCCGGCTCGCCGACGGCACCCTCGGCACGCTGCCCGAACTGGGCGACGGGGAGAGTTTCGATGACTTGCTGCGCGCCCTGGCTGACCCGGCGCCAGCCGTGATCACCGTGATGCACGCCAAGCCCGAGGTGACCGTGGACGCGATCGAGATCATCCGCCGGCATTTCGCCGGGCCCATCGGGGTGTACGCCGAGACGGGCGACTGGGCCCCGCCGAACTGGGTCTTCGACGGCCTGACGCCCGGTGAGTACCTCCAGCAGGCGATCACCTGGGCTGACGCCGGCGCGCAGCTCATCGGCGGCTGCTGCGGGGTCGGGCCCGGGCACATCCGGGTGCTGGCCGATGGGCTGGCCGACCGAGGCCGGCCGCCCGCCCCCGGCCGTTAGCGTCAGGCGGCCGGTCCGGCCAGCGCGGCGCGGGTGCCCCGCGCGGCGCTCACCACGGCCACCAGGCCGGTCACCGCGACCAGGGCCAGGTACGTCCCGACCATCGGGCCATCGTGATAACCGGCGAAGTCCGGATCCCACCGGGCGGGCCCGGGTCCGATCCGCTGGGCGCCGCCGGCAGGCTGGGGGGCCGTGCCACCCCCGAGCACGGCCCCGGCATTCAGCATTCCCTGAGCGCGGTGCGGATCCGGTTCAGTAACAGTTCAGAACTGGTTAATGTTTGTCATGATTTCCGGCGGAGGACGCACCTGGCCTGCGAAAACCGCGCTGAGCAACGGCCAGCGGCAGCTCGATCGTGACCGTCAGGCCGCCGCCGGGGGTGTCTGACAGCGCTGCGCCGCCACCGTTACTGACCGCCAGCCGGTCGACGATGGCCAGCCCCAGTCCGGTGCCGCCAGGCGTGCCCGTGGCGAACCGGCGGAACGCGGTCCGCTTCTGCTGCTCGTCCAGCCCCGGGCCGTCATCGGCCACGTCGACCTGGCAGACCTCGCGGACCGCCCGGGCCGCGACCTGGATGCTCCCGCCTGAGGGCACCGCGTCCAGCGCGTTGGCCAGCAGGTTGTCCAGGATCTGCTCCAGATGCCCTTCGCCCGCTTGCGCACTGACTGCGTCCGGGATCGTGGTGGCCAGCGTGACCCCCCGTTCTTCGGCCGCCGGCCGCCAGGCGGCGACCCGGTCCCTGACCACCGAGTCGACCGCCACGGGCCCGCTGGCGACGGTCACATGCTCGGCCCTGGCCACCGCGAGCATCCCGTTCACCAGCCGGGACAGCCGGGCGACCTCCTCCTGCGCGCCGGCCAGATCGGCCAGCGCGGCCTCATCCGCCTCCTCGGCCAGCAGGTCCAGCCGGAGCCGGAGCGCGGCCAGCGGGGTGCGGACCTGATGTGACATTTCCGCCATCATCGACTGATGGCCGCGCACCAGCGACTGCAGGCGGCCGGCCATCGCGTTGAAGGTCAGCGACAGGCGGCGCACCTCAGGCGGGCCCGAGCTGACCCGGGCCCTGGTGTCCAGGGCGCCGCCGCCCAGCAGCCGGGCGGCCTCGGACAGATAGGTCAGGGGCTGGCCGGTCCAGCGGGCGATGCCGATAGCCACGGCCGCGGCGATCACCAGGCCGCCCGCTGACACCACGCCGATGAGCGTCCAGAGCACCGCGATCTGGTGCCCGAGCGGCCCGGTGGAACGCGAGAGCGCCACCGTGCCGATGGACTGGCCTTGGTCGCCCCGGATGGGCACGATGACCAGCAGCCGGCCGTCCGACATGCGGCTGGCGGCCCGGTGCGCCCGGCTCGCCAGGCGGCGGCTGGCCCGCCGCCAGCACCCGGCCGGTGCCCGCGATCCGGCTGCCCGCCGCGCCATAGACGCTCACCTGGTCACCGCGCCGGGCGAGTTCGCGGACCGAGCGGTCCAGGGCGGTGCCTGGCGCCCCCTCGTCGATGCGTTCTTCGGCGACGTTGGCCAGGGTGACCGCGCTCGCGGTGGTCTGGTCCTGGAAATCCCGGCGGTCCTGGGCCGCGGTCAGCGTGCCGAGCGGGATGGCCAGCCCGGCCAGCAGTGCCGTGATCAGAGCCAGCACCACCAGCACGATCCGCCGGGTCATCGCAGGTCGCCGAGCCTGAACCCGCGGCCGTAGACAGTCTCGATCAGCCCAGGGACGCCCAGCTTCTTGCGCAGCGACGCGATATGGACGTCGAGGACCTTCGTCGGCCCGTACCAGTTCGCGTCCCAGGCGGTTTCCAGGATTTCCTGGCGGCTCTTGACCCGGCCGGGGTCGGCGGCCAGGCACTCCAGGATGTCGAATTCCTTGGCCGTCAGCGCGACCTGCGACCCGGCCACCGTCACCTTGCGGGTGCGCAGGTCCACCGCCAGCGGGCCATGCCGGATCACGTCGCTGCCGGGCCGGACCCGGCGCAGCACAGCCCGGATACGGGCCAGCAGCTCGCTCAGCCCGAACGGCTTGACCAGGTAGTCATCGGCGCCCGCGTCGAGCGCGGCGACCCGATCGGTTTCCTCGCCGTAGGCGGTGACGACGATGATGGCCGCGTCTGAGCGCTGCCGGATCAGCCGGCAGACCTGCACGCCGTCGGAGTCGGGAAGCCCCAGGTCGAGCAGCACGACATCGGGGTCGGTCCGGCGCAGCGCCTCGTCGCCGGAGATCACGTGCTCGACCTGATAGCCGTTCCTGACCAGCGCGCGGACCAGCTGGGTGGCGATGCTGCAGTCGTCCTCCACGATCAGCACACGAGTGCCGTCCGGCACAGCCATCTCACTGGGCGCTGTCATGCAGCCCACCGTAGGCGACGAGAATCCCTGGTCATACAAATTTGACCAGGCCCAGGACCAGACCTAGGAACCAGGCTGAGCCGGGCGGCTGGGCGGCGCTCTGGCGGGCGGCCGGACGAAAGGGCCAGACCGGGTGCCCGGGCGGCTCGTCCTGGCCACGGAACGGCGCTGGCGGATGCCGCCGCTGAGTCAGCGGATGCTGGCGTTTCTCGGCGATCAGGGTTTATACAGCTAGTTCCGATAACATGCCAGGACCAATGGCAGGCACAGGTGCACCGGTATCACCGAGGTCCTTGCTCACCGGGATCTGGCCGAGCGCCCGCACGCCGCCTCGGTAGGAGGTCCTGATGCGACGTCACGCCCGGCCCGCCCATCTCACCCTGGCCGCGATCGCGGCACTGACCCTGGGCGCCGCCGTCGCGTGCGGCAGCAGCCCGGCCAACAGCGCCGCGCCTTCGGCCAGCCCGCAATCACCAGCGGCCGCGGCGTCGGGCCCGGCCTCCGGGACGTCGTCAGCATCCAGCACGCCGGTTTCAGCCGCGGACTGCGACACCCGGCCCTGGCGAGCGGCGCCGGTCACGGTCAGCCACCACGTGACCGTGCCGCCGGTGCCGGTCATCAAGGCCGTCCGGAGCGCCACGCACCCCGAGTGCGGCTACGACCGGCTGGTGCTCGACTTCACCGGGCCCGTGCCCGGCTACACCATCAAGTACGTCAGCCAGGTGATCGCCGACCCGTCCGGGAAAACGATCAAGGTGCCCGGCCAGCGCTACCTGCTCATCACGCTGCGCCCGGCCCAGGCTCACACCGGCGCGGGGACGTCGACCGTGTCCCGGCAGGTTCAGGGCCTCAGCTCGTCGGGCCTGGCCGGCTGGGCGCTCGCGGGGGACTTCGAGGGCGTCGCCAGCCTCGCGGTCGGCTTGCACGCCTCGACCACGATCCGGGTCGGCGAGCTGCCCGGCCGCCTCTACATCGACGTCAAGGACTGATCCAGCCGGTCGCCCGGGCCGGGCTGCTGGGTCCGGGCTGCTGGGGCCGGGATATCTGGCCCGGGGCTGCGCTGGTCCGGCTGCGGCCAGTGGTCCGGCCTGCGGCCAGTGGTCCGGTTAACCGGCTCAGCTGGCGAAGACCTGGAATTCCCAGAGTGAGTAGCCGTACTGGGTGGCGCGGGTGGTGCCGTACATGCGGATGTAGCGGCCGGTGCCGGTGATGTTGAGGGTCTGGGTGCCGCCGGTTCCTGTGCTGGTGGAGTAGATGGTGGTCCAGGTGGAGCCGTCGGTGGAGGTCTGGATCTGGAAGGCGGTGGCGTAGGCGTTTTCCCAGTTCAGTACGACCTGGCAGATGGGCTGGCTGGAGCCGAGGTCGATTTCTAGCCATTGGGGGTCGGAGAAGGCGCTGGACCAGCGGGTGCCGGCATTGCCGTCGGTCGCGGCTGAGGCGGGGAACGTGGCGTTTTGCGTCGAGGACGCCGTGGTGGGCCGGCTAAGCGCCAGGTTGGCCGTTCCGCAGCCGGAGCCGCCCGAGCCAGTGCCGAAGACCTGGAATTCCCAGAGTGAGTAGCCGTACTGGGTGGCGCGGGTGGTGCCGTACATGCGGATGTAGCGGCCGGTGCCGGTGATGTTGAGGGTCTGGGTGCCGCCGGTTCCTGTGCTGGTGGAGTAGATGGTGGTCCAGGTGGAGCCGTCGGTGGAGGTCTGGATCTGGAAGGCGGTGGCGTAGGCGGTTTCCCAGTTCAGTACGACCTGGCAGATGGGCTGGCTGGAGCCGAGGTCGATTTCTAGCCATTGGGGGTCGGAGAAGGCGCTGGACCAGCGGGTGCCGGCGTTGCCGTCGGTCGCGGCTGAGGCCGGGAATGAAGTGCTCTGGACCGAGGACGCGGTGGTCGGCGCATTGAGGGCCAGGTTCGTCGAGCCGCAGTTGCTGCCGCCCGAGCTCACGGTCCAGCTGAAGGAGGCGGATCCGGCCGCCCCGGTGGAGTCGGAGGCGGTCACGGTGACGTTGGAGGTGCCCGCCGTGGTCGGCGTGCCGGAGATCAGCCCGGAGGAGGAGTTGATCGACAAGCCTGCGGGCAGGCCGGTGGCGCTGTAGCTGAGCGTCTGGCCGGACGCCGAGTCGCTGGCGTGGATCTGCAAGCTGGCCGCGGCGCCGACAGTGGAACTCTGGCTGCCGGGATTGGTGACCGTGACCGTGTTCCCGCTCCCGCTGCCCGTCGGCAGGGTCCATTGCTGCTGAGCTGAGTCGGCGCAGGTCTCGATGTCGAGCCGCGCGCTGGTGTTGCCACCCGGATCGGTCAGGCACAAGCCGGAATTCGGATTGACCAGCTCGCCGTTGGACTGATGGGCCCAGCCCTGCGCGGCGGTGCCGTTGCAGGGATACCAGTCGACGTCGGTGCCGCTGGTCGTCCCGGCGCTCACCACGTCCAGGCAGCCGCCCTGGGCTCGCAGAGTGCTGTCGGTGTACGGCGACCACTGCTGGCCCGCGCTGCCGTTGCAGGCGCTCACGCCGATCGGGTTGCTCGCGGTGTTCAGCGAGTTCTGGTTGGCCAGGCACAGCCCGTTGATCCCCCGGAGCGGACCGGTCGCGGTGGGCGTCGCGGTGGGCGTGGAGTTGCCGCCCTCTTCGTACACGGCCACGTAGCCCACGCTCATGGAGGCGCCGGAGGAGGTTGCTGACGTCGGGGTCGTGCAGTTGCAGATCCCGTTCGGGTAGTTGCCTCCCATAGCCAGGTCGAAGATGATGAAGAAGCCGTGGTCGATGGCCTCCTGCCAGGCGGTCGTGCCGACTGAGGCCTCGGTGATGGTGCTCTCCACCGTGCCGTCCATCACGAACTGCAGGGTTTCCGCGCTGGTGTTGGTCCGGTCGATGATCACCGAGTAGGTGTGATAGCCGGTCTGGCAGCCTGACCCCGCGCCGGGACAGGCGATCAGCGCGTGACCGGGGCTGTTCGAGGCGTCGTGGAGGGTCTGGGAGGCCTCGTTCAGGCCGTTGACGTCCTCCATCATGTCGATCTCGCCGGAGGCGGGCCAGCCGCCGCCGGCCCGCATGGGAGATCCGAGCGCCCAGAACGCCGGCCAGTACCCGAGGCCGCTGGCCGGGTTGGGCTGCTCGATCGAGGCGGTCATCTCCAGTTCCCCGCCCGGCGGGGCCTGGAAGTCCTCTCGGGTGCTCTCGATCCGGCCGGACGTCCAGGTCCCGCCGTTGTCGATGGCCTTCAGGACCAGATGGCCGTTGCCGTCCAGGTAGACGTTGTCGGTCGAGTTGGTGGTCTGCTCGGTCTCGCCGGTCCCGTAGCCGGTGCCGATGTCGTAGAACCAGTTGGCCGCTGACGGCGCGGACCCGGCCGAGCCCGCGAAGTTGTCGCCGAACACCGTCGTCCAGCCCGAGGGCGGCGGAGGCACCGTGTCGGCCCGGGCCGCCGGGGCGCTGGCCAGTGTGGTGACCGCGACGCTGATCAGCGAGCCGGCCAGCAGCGCGACCGTGGTCAGGACCGAGCGCCGCCGTAACCAGCCCGGCCCGCGCCCGGTACGGCCTGAGTTACCGGTGCGGTCCGAGGATCCGGTGCGCCAGGACCGGAGTGCTGCGGTCAGCGTCTTGTGAATCATCTGCCAGACCTCCTGCCGGACCCAGGACGTCACGGGTAGCGGGGACGCCGCACCGGCCGCTGGCCTTGATCAGCGGCTGCTGGCCCTGGTTGCCGCCTGTCTATCTTGATCTTAATTCAAGCCTTTAAAAAAGAGGTAACCTAATCGGCACGGACTGTCAACCCCTGCCGAACCGGGCGCCCGAACCAGCACGCCGCCAGCGGCGGACTGGACGTCCGGCCCAGCCCCGGACCCGGCGGACCTCAGCCCCGGACCCCGGCCCCGGACTTGAGCCCTCGAAGCCCCCTGGGCGTCGGCCCGGATCTCAGTCCTCGTGACGCCGGCCATGGATCTCGGCCCTGGACCTCGGCCCTGGACCTCGGCCCTGGACGCCGGCCCTGGAACACCGGCCCTGCCCGGGGCTGGGGTTTTGCCGCGGCCCGTTCTGTTGCCGGTTGCACCCCAGTCGACCTGCGGGAACGCGCGCCGAACGGGAACATGGCGCGGGCCGCTCATGTTGGCCATAGCGCGACGTTTGGCGGACGAGGGAACAGATCATGGCGCAGTGCATCACCTGCGGGACGACATTGCATCCTGACCGGGCGCGGAAGTACAGCTACTGCATGGCCCGGGAGTGCCAGGAGAAGAACGCGACGGGCCTGACCATGGTGGCCGTGGGGATGAACAAGGCGGCCGATGAACTCCTGATCCTCGATGAGCGCACCCGCGAGGACCTGGCCAGCGGCAAGTACCGGGATCAGCGCAGGGGCTCCTTTGGCCCGCCCGCCCCCGCGCCCAGACCCGGATCCGGACCCGGGGCGCTTCCCGGTGCGGCCGGTTCCGGCACCGCCGGCTCAGCTCCGCCGGCTCGAGCTCCGCCGGTTCCAGCTCCGGGCCGCCCGCTCGCCGCGCGCCATCGTCGCAGCCGTCGCGCCCGCGGCAGTCGCGGCAGTCGGGGCAGTCGGGGCGGTCGCCGGCGCCCAGGCCGGTCCGCCGTCCGTGGACCCAGCGGCAGGAAAAGCTCGCGCTCATCTACAACGAGCAAGGGCTGCGGCCCGCCGAGATCGCGGGCAAGCTCGGCCTCAGCGACTACACGGTGACCCAGATCATCCTCGCCGCGCGCAACCGCGCCAAGGGCTAACGAGCCGAGAGCTCCCCGCCCAGGCCACCATGGCCACGGCCAGCACCAGCCGCCGCAAGGGTTCCGCCCCCGGTCAGCGCCGGCGCTTGAGCCGCTTGATCGGGGTGGATAGCCCCGCGCGGGTGCTGTTTGAACAGCTCCGGCACTCTCACCGTGTTCGCGGGTGGGCGATCCGGGGTTGCTGGGCAGGAGATCCCGGTTGGTCAGGCGGGGTCAGGCCCCGTCCGGGCGGGCGAACTGGACCAGGTTGGCCCGCGGCGGGCTGAACACGTCGATCTCATGACAGCCGTGCTCGGTGGCCTGGGCGCCGTGCGGCACCCAGGGCGGAATCACGGCGATGTCACCGGCCCCCATCCGGCGGGTTTCGCCGTCGATGGTGAAGTCGAGTTCGCCGCTGACCACGATGACTATCTGCTCCTCCACGTGGGAGTGCAGCGGCGCCGCGCCGTGCGGCTCGAAGGTCACCACGTTGACCAGGGTGTTCTGGCCGAGGGTGGGCTGGAACTTCAGGCCGGGCATGACGTCGATGCTGGGCACCGACGCCAGGTCGACGAAGACGCCGGGCGCGGTGGCGACGCCGGAGGCGTCCTGGCGGAAATGGTCCTGCGTCATGCGGCTTCTCCTTCACGGCGCGACCGCGCGGCCGCGATCACGGACGGCGGGGATCAGGGCGGGAGTCAGGGGCGGCGGGATCAGGGCGGCGGGGGATCAGGGATGGCGGGGGATCAGGGATGGCGGGGGATCACGGGCGGCGGGATCGGTCGATGCTCCGGGCCAGCGCGGCGATCCCGGCCTCGATCTCGGCTTCGTCCGAGCGGCTGAATGACAGGCGCAGGTAGTCATGGCGCACGTGCTCGGGGAAGAACGGCGCGCCGGGCACGAACGCGACGTTGTCCTCCCTGGCGGCCAGGGCGAGCGCCGCCGCGTCGACCCCGGGTACCCGCAGCCAGCTGAAGAAGCCGCCGCGGGGCGCGGACCAGCTCACGTCCGGCGGCAGGTGCCGGCCCAGCGCGGCCGCCATGGCCTCGCCGCGTGCCCGGTACAGCGCGCGCTCCCGGTCGAGCTGAGCGGGCAGGTGCCCGCCGCGCAGGAACTCCTCGACCATGCGCTGGCCCAGCGCGCCCGCGCACTGGTCGGAGTTCTGCTTGGCCACGGTCAGCTGGGCCACCACCGGGGCGGGCCCGGCCGCCCAGCCCAGGCGCACGCCGGGTGCGAAGGTCTTGGAGAACGTGCCTATCTGCACCACCACGTCCGGGCCGAGCGACCACAGGCTGGGCAGTTTCTCGTCGTAGAAGCCCAGCTCGCGGTAGGCCACGTCCTCGACGATCAGGATCTGGCGGGCGCGGCAGATCTCCACCAGTTCGCGGCGGCGGCTGAGGCTCAGCGTCCGCCCGGTCGGGTTCTGGTACTCCGGGATCGTGTAGAGGACCTTCGGCCGCAGGCCGGCCTCGATCAAGGCGGCGAGCTCGGCCACGACCAGTCCGTCGGCATCGACCGGTACCGCGCGCATCACCCCGTCGAACCCGGCGAAGCCGGAGACCGCCCCCAGGTAGGTCGGCTCCTCCACCGAGACGGTGTCACCGGGATCGAGCATGCTCTTGGCGATCAGCGTCACCGCGTCAATCCCGCCGCTGGTGAGCATCAGCTCGCCCGGGCCCGGGCGGACGCCCTCGGCCGCGTGCAGGTAGTCCGCGACGGCCTCGCGGGTGCTGGCGATGCCCTCGCTGGGTGAGTACTGCAACGCGACGCCGGCGTCGGTGGCCATCAGGCCGGCCACGATCGAGCTGATGATCTCGCTCGGGAACAGCTCGGGCGCCGGGAACCCGCCCGAGAAGTTGATCACGTCGCGGGCGTTGGCCAGGGCCAGGATGGCGGTGATCGAGCCATCCTGGCCGGCCGTGCGCCGGGCCAGGCCCGCCCAGTCCGACGATGATCCGGGGTCAGCCGCGGGGGGTGCGACGCGCATGCTCGGCTCCTCTGGATAGCACTGAAATTGACCCTACCTGCGGCCGGCCATTTCGCGCTGATCTGGAAGCATGCGCCCGGGCCTGACCCGGACTGGCCCTGCCGGTCGGTCTCGGCCGCTAGCGCCTCGCCGTGATCAGGGCTCAGCTCAGGGGCGGACGAGCGCGCCGGCCGGGCGGAACTCCAGCTCTTTCTCGTTGATGGGCGCGCGGAACAAGGCGGCGTCCTTGAAGTAGTGCTGGCGCAGCCGCCACGGCGCCCGGTCGCCCTGCAGCGGCAGCAGGTCACGGGCCCGCTCGAAATAGCCGGAGGTCATCTCGATGAACGACGAGGTGGGCATGGGCTCAGCCGGCAGCCGCGGGGTGACGACGGCGTAGTCCCTGGCCGCCATGAACCGCAGCAGCCGGACGACGAACTCGGCGACCAGGTCGACCTTCAGCGTCCACGAGGCGTTGGTGTAGCCGATGGCGAAGACCAGGTTCGGCACGCCTTCGAGCATCATGGCCTTGTAGGCGACGTGCTCGCGGGCCCGGACCGGGGCACCGTCCACGGTCAGCTCGATGCCCCCCAGGGGCTGCAGGTTCAGCCCGGTCGCGGTGACGATGATGTCGGCTTCGAGCTCGGTGCCCGAGCGCAGCCGCAGCCCGGTCCGGGTGATGGCCTCGATGTGGTCGGTCACGACGTCGGCGTGGCCGGACCTGATGGCCTTGAAGAAGTCGTTGTCAGGGACCAGGCACATCCGCTGGTCCCAGGGCTCGTAGGCCGGATTGAAGTGCTTGTCGACGTCGTAGCCGGCGGGCAGTCGCCTGCGGACGCCGTTGCGCAGCATGGTCCTGGCCCGGGCCGGATGCGCCTGGCACAGATGATAGATGGCGGTCGCGATGCGCGCGTTCTTCCAGCGCACGGCGGCGTAGGCCGGGCGCTCGGGCAGCACCCGGCGCAGCAGGGCGGCGATCGGGTCGTGCGCGGGCAGGGCCAGGACATAGGACGGCGAGCGCTGCAGCATGATCACTTCGGCGCCGGCCTGGGCCAGGGCCGGGACCAGGGTCACCGCCGTCGCGCCGCTGCCGATGACCACGATCCGCTGACCAGCGACGTCGAGATCCTCGGGCCAGTGCTGCGGGTGCACGATCCGCCCGGCGAAGTCGTCCTGGCCGGGCCAGGACGGGGTGTAGCCCTCGTCATACCGGTAGTAACCCGAGCACAGGTACAGCAGCCCGCACGTCCACTGGGTGCGCTCGGCCGTCTGGGTGTGCTCGACGGTCACCGTCCAGCGAGCCAGGGCGGCGGACCACTGCGCGGCCACGACCCGGCGGTGATACCTGATCCGCTGGTCCACCCCGTAGGCCGCCGCAGTTTCCCTGAGGTAGCGCAGGATCTCCTGGCCCCCGACAATCGCCCGGTCATCCGTCCACGGGCGGAACGGGTAACCGAGGGTGAACATATCGGAGTCCGACCGGACACCGGGATACCGGAACAAGTCCCACGTCCCGCCGCTGGCCCCGCGGGCCTCGACGATGGCGTAGGAAGCGGCGGGCGCTTGCGTCCTCAGGTGGCAGGCGGCGCCGATGCCGGACAGGCCGGCCCCCACGATCAGCACGTCGACATGGGCCGGTGTGGTCAGGTCGCCGGAACCGGCTGACGTCGCGGTCATGGTGCTCCCTGTCGCGGTTTCGCCACGGTGCCCCTGGGTCAGGATGCTGGCAGATCCGGACGGCCCGGTCCAGCGTGGCATTATGGCCTGCCTGGAGAGCAATCTGGCTTTTGGAGCCTCTGGTGCCCGTCGTTACCTCGTACCGGCTCAGCCATCAGTTCTCTTGGCACTGATTTCCGTCATCACGACATCGAGTGTGCGGCCCCCACCCCGCGGAAAATTCAACAAACCCGGTGGACGTTTGTGGCCAGCGCACTAGTCCGAAGCCGTGATAAGCGATAGAATAGTCCAAAGTTGGGTGAGCGCGTCATATCGTTCATCAACTATTTCAGCTCAGAGGGGGCCAAATATGTCTCAAGTGGTTGATTACCCTGGATATGCCACATATGAACGGATGGGCGTCAGTCCATCTGTATTATCGCAGGATTTCCCGAGACCGGCTTTTCGGGAGAGCGATAATTACTACCAGCTTAATAAGCTGTTGTCACCGCACTTCCACTCGGAAGACGAGATCCAGAGATTCGGGGCTGCTAACTTCTGCGCATTCCTCGATGACACAATTGAGGTTGAGCACTGTCTGGTAGTCCCAGCAATAGTGTCATTGAGGCGACTTCCATATGACATGCCGACACAGCCTAAAAGAGATTTATACAAGACGGCAACAGATGAAGGATATCACGCGGAGCAGGCATTGCAGTTCGCGACCGACTTACGCAGCCACTTTGGATTCCAGGCCTACGAGCAATGTCGCGCGCCTCTATTCCTACGCCGGCTTGACCACTTACGATCACTAGAAGCAGAACAAAGCCACAAGGACCTCATAACTGTACTGAGTGGTATCGTGACAGAGACGCGAATCTCGGTCGAGCTGGGTAGATTCGCCGATGATACGTCCCTGGCGGACTCGGTACGCGAAGTCTGCAGAACACATGCAGAAGATGAGGTGATCCACTCATCGCAATTTAAGGCTTTAGGGCGCTGGTTGTGGGACGTATTCAACGAAGATACGAAGGTTGCCGCAGCCGACTTCTTTGTAGCTTCAACGATCGCCAGAAGCCTGCCAGATGTGGATAGAATCGCTGATATGCTCCACCAGTCAACGAGACGACCTCTGAGAGAGAGTAGACGACTCGCATATTCCGTCTACACGGAGGATGTCCTCATCGATGAAATGGCAGCCGAAGCTCAGGCGACATTTACCTTTCTCCGTCATCTTGGGATCGAAGAGTACGTGCCGGTCTCGGTTGCGGTGGAACGCGAGAGAGAAAATCTAACAGTGAAATTGGAGGCACGCCGAAAGGCGGCTGACGACTAGTATTTCGACCGGGCGGGCGGACCACTTCGGGGCGAAGCGTTTCGGTTCGTGGCGGGCGCTATGCCTTGCTCGTGGCAGGCTGTAAGGTGACTATCAGCCCAGGAAAAGCCTGATAGCAAAGAACCCGAAGACGACCGCTATGCTTCCATGGGCGATCCGGGTCGTTGTTGGGACGCGTACAAACCGTCCCAGCCAACATATCAGGTTCATCCAAACGAATAACCAGGCTAATCCTAGCGCCAGATAGACGGCAGCCAGTCGCGTCACGCCAATAGCCGGGTTCATCCCGGCTGGTACGAACTGGGGCAGGAAGGCCATCAGGAACACGCCGACCTTCGGGTTGGAGCCAGTACACAGTAAACCCTGCACGAAAGCCCGCCGAGACGATGGGGCCGATAGCACCGCGTCCGGCTCAGCTGGACGCATCGCTGAGCGCATGGCGATCGCGGCCCAGCCGAGCAGGACTGCTGCACCTGCCCAGCGGAAGGCGGCATACAGTGCCGGATTGATCGCCAGCAGCGCGGCGAGCCCGGCGGCTCCCAGCGATGCCTGAGCCGCGCCCGCCGTGATCATCCCGATGGCAGCAGGCACGGCTGGGCGCCGGTGCCCATGCGTCAGGACCAGCCGCGTGATCAGCAGCAGGTCGGGCCCTGGTGCCATGATGACCAGCAGCGAGCTGGCCAGGAAGGCGGCCGTGATGATTTCTGGCCTCCTGGTTCCGGGTCCGGGAGGGCCGCCTAGCAGTCCAAGGCAACAGACTCCGGCTTCTCGATCATCAGCTGCGCCTCGAGCTTCCGGATGGTCTCGCGGTCCCGCCGGATCTGCCCGGCGTCGGGATGCGACAGGATGACGAATCCGAAGCCGAGGCTGTCTATCAGGTCCCTGGTTTCCTTGACCGGCATGCCGTCGGCCAGGTGCTGTACCGAGAAATGGTGGCTGGCCAGACGGGGGATCGCGTCGAGCACCGCGGCGTTGCGCACGACCCCGGAGCTGCGGGCGATATGGAATACGCACCACTGGTGCTGGACCAGCTCGTAGTCGGTGCGGATGTGGCCACCGGTCAGATATCGGACGGTGCGGTCGATCTGGCTGTCTCCGGTGGCGACCTTGTTAAACCGCGGATGACCTCCGCCGTGCAGACGGGCACCTACCTCAATGAGCAGCGGTCCATCCGGCGTGCTCATCACCTCGGTGTGCGCGGCGCCGAACCGCATGCCGACCGCGTCCAGCACGCCCAGCGCGTACTCCAGCAGCCCGGGCAGCGCTGAGTCGTCCGGCGCGACCCACTGCATGGTGTCATAGACAGCCATATGCGGGCCGTTATCGATCTTGCGGTACCGGCAGACGTCAACGAGGGTGTGCTCGCCATCGTGGCTGAACGTGTCTATCACGTACTCGGTCCCCGTGATGAACTTCTGCACCACGAGCTGGTCATCGACCACGCCTAGCACGTTGATCCTGCCGAGCTGCCTGGTGAAAATCTCACGCCAGCCTGCTCCGCCCGGGACCTTGATCACGCCATCCGTGCTCGCGCTCTTCGCAGGCTTTATTACCAGGTCCGTGCCGTGCAGGTGGTTGGCGTCCAGCCAGGCCTGCACCTGGCCGACGTCGGCCGTGCAGATCTGCGGAATGATCCGCAGCCCGGCCGTGCTGACGGCCGCAGCCATCTGCCCCTTGTCCCGTCGCGCGGGTGCGAGGCCGGGCACATTCGCGCGATCCGGCAGCACGCGCGGTGCCAGCTGTTCGGCGAGCTCGACCCCGGACTCGCATCCGGCAATGATGCAGCGCGGCGCCAGCGACCGCCAGGCCGACCATGGCGCTCAGGTCGCCGTCGTACACAATGATCTCCGGGAAGCCCTCCGGCCGGTAGCTCGGCGGGGAGGCCTGCGGCGGCCGCGGCCCGGTCAGCACGGCGACGACTGGCACGCCGTGATTGGTGAAGGCGTCCGCGAACATCGCGCCGGATGAGAACGGGTCGACGATGACGGCGGGACCGGTGAACTTAGCGCTCGGCACCGCTGGCCACCTCACCTGCGGCTAGCGCGGCCGCAGCGGCGCAGTAGCGCGCGAAGAGATCGGCTGCCTCAGGGCATATCCGGCGCGCGCGCACCGGAGCGTGCACCAGGCCCGCCCGCATCACGTGCTGAACACCGATCCCGTGCTCCCGGAGCAGGCTCGCGTACTTCTCCGCGTCTGCTCGCAGCGAATCTAGCTCGCATCCGACCACGTAAGCGGGCGGCAGGTGGTCGAACCTGCCGTGCAGCAACGGCGAGACATAGGGGTCCTCGAGTTGCTCTGGCTTCGGGCAGTAGCAGGCCGTGAAGTACTCCATCTCGCCGCCAGACAGCTGCGGTGCGCTCTCACCGCCGTGCCGCCAGCGGGCGAAGTCAAGTACCGGGCAGATCAGCGCCTGCCCGCGCAGCTTCGGACCGCCACGGTCCCGTGCCATCATGGCCACGATGACCGCCATGTTCGCCCCCGAACTCTCCCCGCAGATCACCGCTGCGGCCGGGTCGACGGCCAGCCCAAGCACCGCCGGGTCGGCGAGCACGCCGCACATTCCGGCGTAGCAGTCCTCTGGCGGGCCGGGAAACGGGTTCTCCGGTGCCAGCCCGAAGTCCAGGGCGATAGTCGGCAGGCCGGTCCGGTCGGCCAGCTCCGCGATGAGGACATGGTGACTGTGCAGCGAGCCCAGCACGAAACCGCCGCCGCGGATGTAGAGGAGCAGGCCGGTTCCGCTGCGAGTGCCCGGCATATAGATGCGGATTCGCGCTTGGCGCCCGCCGTACTCGGTGGTCGTGTCGCGGAAGCTGACCTGCTCGGGGAAAGGAACGGGTGCTACTTCGGTTAACCCGTCATACAACTGGCGCTGTCGCGCAATCGGATAGGTGTAATAATCCGTCGGCAGGGCACGGTCGGCGAGATCAACGAACTCTTTCATGCCAGCGGCATAGGTCATGCGTATTCCTTAGTTATCGCTCGCAGGTCAGGGCGGCGGACAGTGGCCGGTGCGTTATCACGTAACGGGCGTCGACGGGATCCGGGAAGACCGCCGTGACAGTCTCCTCGGTGCGTACGGCTGGCACCGCGGTCCTTATTAGCTTTGCTATCGACGTGCGCCCGCCATGCCACGGGCATACCAGCGCGCTGCCGCCGGCGTTGAACTCGCCGAGGTGGAGCGGACCGCCGCGATGCGAGCACAGGGCCGGCATCACAAACGAACCTAGCCTGGTACGGGCAAAGACATACGGCATGCCTTCCACCTCGGCGCAGTTACCCTTCCCGGAGGCGGCGAATGTCAGGACAAGCATGCGCGGTAGTCGCCCACCGAATGAATTTCGTATACGCATTGCTCGGACTCGATGATGGCGCCGTGCAGCCGGTTCTTCCAGATCACCGTACCCTGGCCGGCCTCTAGTATCTGATGGGAGTCGTAGCCGCTGACGAACTTCATCGTCCCGGACACGATATGGCAAAGCTCGTCACCGTCGTGCTGGTGGGTATTGGACAGCTCGCCCCTGGGCTCGATCAGGTGAGCCACCGGCGCGGTAACCTCCCCGGCCTGCACTTTGGCCCATACGGGGTCATGCAAGCTTTTGTTCTGCGCTCCGGTGTCCATCCACGCCACCTGCGCGGCGAAGTCCTGGTCGGCGATCTGCGAGATGAGCTGGAACTCCTCACAGCCGCGGACGATCTCCGGTATGACTGACTCACCGCACTGGTCGATGATCGGCAGGATCAGCTTTTCCAGCGCCATCAGGCCATGGTGAGTATCGATATGTACGTGCTCGGTGAAGTAGCGGACATCAGCCTCCGCGCCGAAGATGCTGGAGAGGAGAGCCGCAGTCCGGCGACAGAAATCCACCAGCGTGGTCTCGGTATAATAGAGCGCGCCGAGGTAGCGGAAGAACAGCTCGTGGTCCTTCCCCAGGTAGTGGAAGTAGTTGCCCATCAAGAGGCTGCTGGCCAGGTAATACTGCCAGTAGCGATGCAGGTCGGCGCGGAGGCCTACTGAGGTCAGGGTATTCTCGAACAGGGTGCTGTGCTTGGTGTGATGCACTCCGTAGCCGTACTCGTCAATAATTACCTTGAACCACTCGGATTGCACCGGGCCGTAATAGCCCATCACGTTGCGGATCATTGGCGAGGCCTCGGAAAGGAAGTCCGGCGCGAACTGGATGAGCCAGTTCTGGGCTGCCCGCCTGGGATCTGAGGACTTCTGGATGGCCACTTCTGACGCCGACGGCTGGTCCGCGGTCTTCATCGCCAGGTCGCGCAGGAATGCCTCTAGACTGCTCCTCGTCCAGCGCCCGGTGACCTCGACCTCACGGTCGAGGAAGCCGAAGATGTGCCGCTCCAGGTAGGGCCGGATCATCTCTCCCTGGACTCGGTTAGTGGCGCTGTAGAAGCGGTCGAAGTCCGCGCGACTGGCCTCGAACCCGGCCTTGGGCAGGAACATCAGGTCACTTTCGTAGATCGTGGCCAGGAGCCTGTTTGCCGCGATCGAGGAGTACGTCAGGATCTCGTCGCGTGGCAGCACCTTCGATAATTCGAGTGACCCGACGGTCTGCGGGCGCAGCTGGCGTCGGTACGGGTTGTCGTCGTTCTCCCATTCCTCGTTGTCCAGGTAGAGCGAATTGCTCGCGTAGTTTAACGCGATCTCCCTGAGCTGTTCCGTGTTCAGCTCGAACGGCTTGAAGTTTGGCGTGAAGTTCATGGTGCACCCTCCGTTGGGTGAGCGGTCTTCATGTGCTGGATGGAGAGGCAGCTGCGCTGCCACGAGAACCGAACCCTCATCATCTCGCCGCCTTGGACGGGCACCGGCTCGGTAAATGGGATGCAGGCCTGCATCCAGTGCAAGGATAAATTATCCGGAGAGTTGCACAGGACCACTCCGTCGACGAGCACCATCTCGAACCACGCGACCATCACGTGCGCCTGGCCGCTGGCCCGGACCGGAATATCAAGGTCTACGTGACCATCGCCGAGCGGATCAGACGAGAAGTCGAAGGAGGTGAGCTCCATCGGCTCGGATAGCATCCGGTGCGGCCACGTGGCCAGTCGCACCGGGAAATGCCCTCTGGTCGCGACCGTGTTAAAGAGATCCACCTCGAATCCGGCCGCGCTGCTCACCCGGTTGAGGCCGTCCACGGCTCTGCTGTCCACCAGGGCGCCGATTATCCGGCCCGACCCAGGTATCAGCAGCCCGCCGGGCACCATTAATTGGCTCCTGGCGTGCTGGATGGTGGCCAGCAGGCCCTCGCCGACCAGGCCGCAGTCCACGATCTCGGCCACGATGAGGTCGGCTTTCCTGGGCAGGTCGACGCCGATCCGCAGGTCAGCGGAGAGCTTCGGGACTACGGTGATGATGTCGGCCAGGCCGTGCCGCGCGACGATCTGCCTGGCTAGCTCCGCCAGCACTGGGTTTGCTTCGCAGGTGATGACGGATTCCGCACCAGCCTCGGCGGCCATCATGGCGAGCAGTCCGGTGCCTGACCCGATATCAAGCACACATGACCGGGCTGATATGACCGACTTTAGGGCAGCGCAGAAGGCATCATTGCGGCTAGCGTCATTAAGCATCGTGAAATGCCATCTGGGAATTGCGTGAATGGCACCTCTGGGAATTAAGTCGGCCACATTTCCGGAGCCGTCACATAATTTGCCAAGCGCATCCCGGATATCTGTCAGTAACTGCTGAGTGCTAGAAATACTGGCCTCGATAGATGCAACCGCGATATGCTGCCTGGCCTGATCAGATAAAGAGACCGCGCCAGGCGTGACCGCGAGCTGGCCGGTTACCGGCGGAATCTGGTACATGCCTGAAACACGTACGACTGTGATGTCATCGGTCCCCAGCGTCGAGTTAACTTGCTCCCGGCCCCTGTTGTATCGCCGCGCAGGTTTTATCCATTTTACTGGCATTCCGTCAGGATGTAAATGCTTTACTATTGAATACTTAGAATATTTTCCACCAGAATTGCCTGAATTGTCTACGTTGACTCATCCGGCCATCACCCAGGGTCGGCAGTGCAAGCATGGCCGGTATCCGGCTTGCGCTGCCTGATCGATACTGCGAAATCCTTTCCGGTGCGGCTGGGTGATCCGCCGCGCGTGCGGGCAGGTCGGGAAGCAGACGATATTTGTGGTGTCGCTGCCCAGGTAGAACACTTGCTGGCTGGCCAGCCTGCGAACCTCGGCCAGGTCGACCTTCTCCGCCAGCAGCAACCGTTCTTTGGCCTCGCGGCCGAATACGTAGCCGCCCGGCTCGCCGTTCGAGCAGATCACCCGGTGACAGGGAACTAGCAGCGGCACCGGGTTGCGGTGCAGCACCGTGCTGACCGCCCGCGCCGCCCCCGGCCGTCCCACCTGCTCTGCTATCCAGCCGTAGAACCTAGTCTGACCAGGGGGGATGCGGGTCGTAGCGTGCAGTACGGACTGCTCGAAATCGGTCAGCCCGCGCAGGTCGAGATCCAGGCCGCGCAGCCGTCCGGTGCGCAGCGATGACCGCAGGCCAGCCGGCGGGCGATGGGCCATCCGCAGCGGACGGTGAAAGCGCTCCCGGAAGGACTCGGCAAGCTGCCTGTCGTCACCGTGCATCGACTTCGTCGTGCGTACATAGCAGCTACCCCGGTCGGTGAAGGCCACGTAGACATCGCCGATTACCGCGGGAACTGTGCACCAGTACGCGTAGAGCCGCGCGGATAGATCCGCGGGGTCAGCAGCCAGGTCGGCCAGGGCCTCAAGGAGATCACGCGGGCCAGGCTCAGCGCTGTCGTTAGTGATCATCAGAGTTTCTCTCTTCCCTGCACGTCCTGCCACCTGCCGTCAGCTCCCGCGGGCTGCCCCCCGTTCACGACCGCATCCCGGTACGGTTGTCGCAGGGCGAGCTGAAGCCTCAGGCTGCTCAGCCCGCGTGAAACGTGCGACCGGGCCGTCCCGTCTGGACAGCGGAGAACCTCGGCGATCTCGCCGATGGGCAGCTGGCACACGTGCCGTAATACGACTGCGACTCGCTGCTGTTCAGGCAGCTGCGAGATCAGCTCGGCTAGCTCGCGCCTCAGGTCAATCCGGGCCGAGACCGTCTCGGACACATCCAGCTGAGCGGGCTGCTCGGCCACCTGGTGCAGCGACACGTGGGCTGGCCGCCGCTGCCGGTCGCGTGCGGTGTTCCGCCAGGTGTTCAGGGCAATGGTGAGCAGCCATGGCCGCAGCTGCAGCTCGCCGATTCGGACCTCGCTGTAGCCGCGCAAGGCCCGGTAGGCGCGCAGGAACACCTCCGCAGCCAGGTCCTGCGGCGTCGAACGGATGGTGGCATGCGCGCAGCAGCGTGGTATATACGACGGCCTGGTAGCTATCGACGAGTTCGGCGAAGCCTGCGTCCAGGTCGGCCGCGAGTCGCTGGCAGAGCTGAACGGTTGCCTGTGGCGCGGGTTCTTCGGTCAGCATGGCCGATCCTGGCCCGCGTCCGGGGATGTCGCGACCTCCACAGTCGACAGCGTTGGCGTCCCGGCTGGGACCGGGTCCGGTTCCTTGTCGCCGGCCTGGCCATGCCGGTCAGCGTCGCGACCACCGCCATGACGGTCAGGAATCCGCACAGCCACCACACTCCGGACGGCCAGACGGCCCAGACCGCGGTGCCGATCGCAGGCCCGACCGCATAGCCAATCTGCATCGAGAACGCTGCGCTGGCAAAGTAACGAGGCCGCAAGCCCGGCGGCGCTACCCGGCCGGGGTAGGCCGACGCGGTCGGTGTGCCGGTCATCTCGCCGACCGTCCACACCAGCGTGGCCAGGACGAACATGGCAATCAGCGGGCCGGCCAGGTAGAGGTTCATTCCGACGCCGACCAGGCCGATTCCCAGCGCTACCGCCAGGCGCGGCGGCAAACGCTGCACGAACTTGGTGTATGGGAGTTCCAGGCACGTCACGACTAGGGCGTTCAGCGACAGCAGCGCCGCGTAGAAGACCGGAGCACCGCCTGACATCGTGACCTGCAACGACAGCACCGACGTGCTCTGGATGTAGACCACGGCGTTGAGGAAGAGGGCGAGCATGAACAGCAGGTAACGCGTGTCCTTGAGCACGGCGAGGAGGAGCTGCTCTGCCGCCCGGCATCGCCAGGAAGGGCCGCGCATCTGGGAACGAAACGCCGGGCACGTCAGCGCGAGCACGGCGAATCCCAGCGAGGTAGCCGCGTAGCCACAAAACATCAGGTCGTAGGAGTAGGTAGCTAGCAAAGCACCGAGCAGCGGGCCAGGCGATCGGCGCTGAGATTGAACGCCATGCGGTAGACGGCGAACACCATGACCTGCTCGTTCTCCGGCGTGAACGCAACCAGAAGAGCCGCGGTGGCCGGCGGGACATCTGCGCGGCGATGCCGATGGCCGCCGCCACGGCGATCAGGCCCGGGCAGGCTGCCCAGGCGCACCAGCGCGGCGGTGAGCAGGCCGCGCATGGCCATCGAGATGACGATGGTCCACCAGGTAGCCGAGCCGCCCGGTGACCGAGCCGCCCAGCAGCACGCCGGCCGCCAGACCGACCCGGCCCCGTAGGCGCCGAGTGCCAGGCCAGCCTCCGCGACCGAGAACCCCCCTTGGTCAGGTAGAGAACCAGGTAGATCTCGCAGAGGAAGTGCCCAGCCGGTTGATCAGCCGTGCCGCCAGCACCAGCCCAAGGACGGCCCGGAGATCCCCCGCAGGGTCTGGATGACCGATGGGCGTCCCCCGTCGTGCTCATAAGGTCAGGGGTTTCGCTGGACGAGCCATCATGCTGGACTGATGTCCCGTGGGTCGGCCAGCGCGGCCGGCGCTGGTCCATCCAGAGTCGGGACAGCGCGATGACCCGGCCGTACCGGGAGACATAACCGCGTGAGGAACACGCAGGATGGCACCGGGGTCAGCCAGCGCCGCCGCGCTCGGCACGGCTCACGGGGAACAGGTCGTCACGTACGAGTCACCGAGATGACCTCGACGTCGTGTTCCGGATAGAGAAAAGCTGATCGCGGCGGCCTTGTGGTGCCGCACCGCAACGTCGGGATGGCGCCCGGCCGCCACGTCGGCGGCGGCCATGGCCACATCCACTCCAGCCGGCGAGCTGGCCCATATAGGGAATCATGTCGCCGCCGAGCCTGGCGTTGATCTCCATCAGGCGCGGGCCACGGCTGGTGGTGAGGCGGAATTCAGTGTGACGACGCCAGCGTGGAAGCCGAACTGCGGCATGGCTGCGCTCGAGCACGTCGAGCAGCTGGCCGTCGGACAGCGCGGGTCGGCTCGTCGACCAAGCGCCCTGCCTCTTCGAAAAACGGATCAAAGGCAACCCGCTTACGCGCCACCACGAGCGGCACGCACGCGCCGTCGAAGAAAACCGCATCGACGCTGATTTCCGGCCCGTCGACGTACTCTTCCACGAGCACGCCCATGTCGAACACCGGCACGCCAGGGTAGGAGATGCCGCAGGCCGCCTGGTAGGCCGCGGCCATGTCAGCAGCGGTGTCGGCGCGCTTGACTCCCATGCTGCCGGCGAGGCCTCAGCGGCTTGACCACCACGGGGTAGCCGATTTCCTCGCCGCCGCGGCGGCCTGCGCGAACAGCGAGCGAACTGCGATGGAGGCCGGCGGTCGACCGCGGCCGCATCGAAGGCAACCCGGCTGGCGTGCTGTCGCGGCACATCGCGGATCGCCTCTGGAGTGTTACCGGCAGCCCCAACGCCTGCGAGACAAAGGCGGCCGGCCGACACCAGGCCCTCGTCATAACAAAGCACCCCGCTGCATCCGCTGCTTCTCGGCTACCTGGCGAGCGGCCTCGATCAGCGGAGCAGGATCGGTATTGTCCACGATCGTGTTTCCGGTCACGTAGGGCGCCTCCCAGGGCAACCTCAGCGGCTGCAGCAGCCACAAGCGGTAACGGGAGGTGACCGACTGCAGGATGAACTCCCTGCCCGCGTCGCGCACTGCTGCCGATCAGCAACAACATGGGCTCCGGTCGGCCCTGAACGATGCTCGCTCCCGTCAGGTCGTACGGCTGGCCATCATCACGGCGGGCGGCCGCTACCGGGCCCATCGACCGAGAACAACCCGATAACCGCAGCCGCCGTCTGGAGACATCCAATGGCCGGCGCGAGTGCGTGGCGCGCGGCTAGCGCCGGGTGCGGCCAAATGGTTACCATTCCGGCGTCGGCGCTGATGCCAGGCGGCTGCCCTGGACCAGGCGGCAGCCCGGGGCAGTGGCGGGTTGCCTGGGCGGGCAGGGAGACCGATGACCGAGCTCATCGCTGGCGCCCATCAGTCGGACACGCACCAGAAGGCGCTGCGCATCAACCTCGACCCGCGCTGGTACGGCACGATCGCCGAGATCGGGGCCGGCCAGGAGGTCGTCCGCTGGTTCTTCCGGGTCGGCGGCGCGGCCGGCACGATCGCCAAGTCCATCTCCGCCTACGACATGGCGGTCAGCGACGCCGTCTACGGCAAGGCCGACCGGTACGTGTCGGCCGGCCGGCTGCAGGGCATGCTCGACAAGGAATTCCAGCTCAACGTCGACCGGCTCGGCGACGAGCGCGGCGACGACGACGTCGTTCTTCGCCTTCGCCGACACGGTCGTGGCGCGCAGCTACCGGGGCGGCAACGAGTGCCACGGCTGGATGGGCGTGAAGTTCCAGGCCCATCCGCGCGACGAGCCGAGCCAGATCATCATGCACGTCCGGATGCTCGACGTCGAGGCCTGCTCGCAGCAGGAGGCGCTCGGCATCGTCGGGGTCAACCTGCTGCACGGCGCGTTCTTCGACCACCACGAGCCGGACGAGCTGATCGAGAGCCTGCTGGACCGGCTGACCACCGGCCGGATCGAGATCGACATGATCCAGTTCCGCGGCATCGAGTTCCGCGGCGTGGACAACCGGCTGATGGCGCTCAAGCTGGTCCAGCTCGGGCTGAGCGGGGTCGCCATGTTCGGCCCCGACCGCGAGGTGCTGCAGCCGAGCGAGGTGCTGCGCAAGAAGGCCGATCCTGGTCGAGCGGGGCAGCTTCCGCCCGCCGACGCACGTGAACCTGGACATGCTCGAGACGGCCCAGGCCAAGTTCGAGGCCGACCCGGCCGTGGCCGGCAAGCCGGTGCTGACGCTCACCGAGATCACCATGCGCAACCTGCTGGCCGGCGGGCCGCCGACGTCGACCGGCGGGACTTCCTGGCCCGCGCCGAGCTGCTCGCCGCCTGCGGCATGACCGTGCTGATCACCGACTACTTCGACTACTACCGGCTGGCCGCCTACCTCGCCAGCGGACCACCGAGCGGATCGGCATCGTGATGGGCGTGCCGAGCCTGATCGACCTGTTCGACGAGAAGAACCACGCCCAGCTGCCCGGCGGGATCCTGGAGAGCTTCGGGCGGCTGTTCAAGAACGACCTGAAGCTCTACGTCTACCCGCTGCAGGCCGGGCCCGGACGACGAGCTGCAGCACCGTGAACGACATCACGGTCGAGCCCGAGCTGCAGCCGCTGTACGACTACCTGGCCGGCCGCGGCAGCTTCGTCGACCTCGACAACTACCGGCCCGAGTACCTGCCGATCTTCAGCCGCGACGTGCTGCGCCGGATCGCCGCCGACGACGATTCCTGGGAGAGCATGGTGCCCGGGCGACGTCGCCGAGCTGATCAAGCGCCGCGCCTTCTTCGGCTACATCAAGCCCGGCCGCGAATGACGCGGCCCGGATCGGCGGCGGGGGCCGTGGCGGGCCTGCCGGGGGGCCGGCAAAGGCCGAGTTGCAGTTCCGGCTCGGCCTGCCCGGGCCGCGGGCCCAGGCGGCGGTCGCGGGGCACCGGCCCGACCTGGTGCACCTGGCCGGGCCGTTCGTACTCGGCGCCGCGGCGGGCACCGCCGCCAGGCGGCTGCTGCGGCCGGCCGTCGCGGTATACGCCACGGATATGCCGGCCTATGCCCGGGCTTATCACCGGCCCGGCGGGCGAGGCGATCTGCCAGCTCCGCCCGCGCCGCGCTCACCCCTGGCTAGCGCTGCCTGAGCATGATCACGGCCCAAGACCCACTTGACCCCAGCCAGAACCCCTTAACTACGCGGCATTGGGGCGCAGCCCCACCAAGTAACCGCGATCACGAGGTCAGGCCAGGGGGCGGCTGGAGAAGCCGACAATTGGCCACCGGTGATCTGCTCCAGGACGCCGGGCGCCAAGATTTAGAGGTTCCAGGTCCGATATTCACGGCCCGTTTACCGGCCGGTGGAAAATTGGCCGCTTGCCTCCCGCACGCTGAGCCTCGGCCGGATCCGGCCATATCTCGGCAGGCAGGCGGAGGGTGAACTGATGACGTGGACAAGCTCGCAGGGCGCAGTGGGCCGACTCGGGCGCTGGCGGGTGGCGCTGGTGCTCGCGGTGACGGCCGGGACCGGCATCTGGATAGGCGCGGGCGCGGGCGGCGGCGCGACCGCCCGGGCCGCGGACCGGGCCTGGTTCCAGCCGGGGAACCTGGTGGTCAGCCGGTCGGTCTACGAGGGCACGCCCGGCCTGCTGCAGGCCGGGGTCACGGTCCTGCCGCCGGGGTGCACCACCGGCTGCACCGTGGCCAGCAATGACGGCTCGTATCCCGGGGTATGGAACAACGACATAGCCGACGCCAGCTTCGGCGTGACCTCACCGATCTTCCTGGACCAGATCACGCCGTCCGGCCACCTGATCAACACGCTCCGGGTCCCGGACGGGCTCAGCCCCCGCGGCTCGCAGGGCACCGGCGACGGCATGGTCACCAGCTTCTCGTCCAAGTCCGAGCTGGCGCTGAACCTGTCCACCAACGGCAGCCAGCTGACCTTCATGGGCTACGTGGCCCCGCCCAACGCGGTGGACGTCTCCAACTCGAACACGCCAGGCGACGTCGATCCGACCGACCCGGTCCCCGGCGCGGACTTCCGCGCTGTCGCCGACGTGAACCAGCAGGGCCGGTTCAGCTTCACCGAGACCAACGCCTACAGCGGCAACAACGGCCGGGCCGCGATCCTCAACGACACCGGCGGCCATGACGTGATCTACACCGCGGGCAACGCCGGAAACGGCGGCAACCCGCAGCCCGATGGCATCATCACCGGGGCGGGCGCGCAGATCTTGACCCCGCAGCACGCGCCGGAGCGGCTGCAGTCGCCCGGGCCGCCCACGCCGGCCGGCAGCTTCAGCATCAGCCAGCTGGGTGACAAGGCCGACAAGGTCGGGAAGGACACCAACTTCCGCGGCCTGACCATCTTCGACAACGTCGTCTACCTGACCAAGGGCAGCGGCAGCAACGGCGTCAACACCGTGTACTTCATCGATACCACCGGCCGGGCCTGCCCGGACGGGACCGGCCTGCCGCAGCCGGGCGCGCCGCTGCCGACCGCGCCGATCGCCTACGACCCCTCGCTGCTGCAGACCGAGGGCGTGACGCCGTACAACATGTGCGTCCTGCAGGGCTTCCCGACCGCGCTGAAGTCATCGACCTCGTTCCCGTTCGGGCTCTGGTTCGCCAACCCCGACACCGTGTACGTGGCTGATGAGGGCAACGGCGACACCACCTTCTCGACGGCCACCGGCCAGTACACCGGCGCCGCCGCCCAGACCACCGCGGGCCTGCAGAAGTGGGTCTTGCGCGGGACCAGCTGGCAGCTGGCCTACACCCTCAGCACCGGACTGAACCTCGGCCTCCCCTACGCCGTGCCCGGCTACCCGGCCGGCGACAACGCCGCCACCGGCCTGCCGTGGGCGCCGGCCACCGACGGCCTGCGCAACATCACCGGCCGGGTCAACCGGGATGGCACCGTCACGATCTGGGGCATCACCTCCACCGTCAGCGGCGGCGGTGACCAGGGCGCGGACCCGAACCAGCTGGTCGCCATCACCGACCAGCTGTCCGCCGCCGGGCCCGGCCAGGCCGAGCACTTCGTCACGGTCCGCTCGGCCGGCTCCGGCCAGGTGCTGCGCGGCGTCTCCTTCACCCCCGCGGGCGGCTTCGCCGGTCACCGGCTGGGCCGTTAGCCTGACGCCCGGGCGCCGCGGACTGGCCGCGGCGCCCGGGCGCTACTGCCGCTGCCAGCGGACCATTCAGGCACGAAACGGTAAGCGCCGGTGAATCACTGCGCGCACCCTGATGGCAGTAGCCGTGGGGGAGGCCGCGGGCCTTACGACGGGTTAGCGGGCTCGCTGCCTGGCTGCAACTGCGCCCGGGCCCGCATCCGCGCGTAGTACTTGCGCTGGCTGGGCCAGAAGGCCGCGGCCACGACGACGCCGAGCGCCGCGCCGATCTCGACGCACAGCCACGGTGAGGAAGGATGCGCGAGCAGCGCGACGAGGCTGAAGCACAGCGTGGCCAGCACGTAGCAGGCACAGCAGAAGGCGATGCCGGGATGGGCCAGCTGGGCGGCCAGCAGGCGCTTGCGGCTCAGGGCCAGCGCGACGACCCAGATCAGCACGGCGACCAGGCCGGCCGCGTACCAGGCCGGGCCGTACCGGCCAGCGCCCAGCGGCAAGATCAGCGTGGTGAGGGCGAGAGCGGCCAGCCTCTGGGCCGGGCTGTACACCTTCGGGGTCAGCGACTGGTACGCGCGCCAGGCCTTATCCGCCGCGACGGCCAGGCCCACCTGATGGTCGCTGGCCCGGGACCTGAACTCGGACTCGAACCCGGCCAGCCAGTCCGTCTGGTCGGTGTAAAGAATGAACAGCCAGGCCTGGGAATCCGCGATGGTCCCGGCCAGCATGGCGTGGCCCGCGGCCAGCTCCGTCACGGCCGCCTGAAGCTCGGCGAACCGGCCAGATTCGGCGGCGACGGGAAAGCTGGCCCGGTCGGCATCGGTCAGGAACACCGCGACCTGGACCCGGACCGGATAAGCGGCCCGGTCGCTGGCCCGCCGGAACGAGGCGTTGAACCGGCGCTGGACCACGTCGCCGTTCATGGGGGTTGTCGTCGCGGTCGCCCACACCGGGCTAGCGGCGGCGGCGAGCGTTGTCAGTTTCTGCTGGCGCGCAAACATTTCTGGCGGTGGTTCCCGTCTTGAGGCCGGTACATTTTCACAGGATTTAGCAGAGTTTGACACGAAACGATAAGCACTGGTGACTCACCTGCCGCGAACCGGCGATGGCAGCGGCCGCGGGGCCCGCTAGCTGCGGGCCAGCCCGCGATGACCAGTGAACCTAATGTCCGCAGGAACGGACATTATGCGGATGTGCGGGTTCATCTACACTCCTGGCATGGAAGCGACGACGCGGTCGGTCTTTCCCCGGCCGGCTGCTCAGATACCGGCGCCGGCCGTGGTCCAGGCCCGGCAATGATCGAGACCCCGCTCGACCGGGCCAGCCCGATCCCGCTTTACTTCCAGATCGCCGAGAGCCTCAAGGACGCGATCAGGCAGGGCCGGATCCCGCCGGGCGAGCGGCTGGACAACGAGCTCGATCTGGCGGAACGGCTCGGTGTGAGCCGGCCGACGATCCGGCAGGCGCTGCAGCGGCTGGTCCAGGACGGGCTGGTCATGCGCCGCCGCGGCCTGGGCACCGTCGTCCTGGCCCCGCGCATCATGCGCTCGGTCGCCTTGACCAGTCTCTTCGACGACCTGACCGAGACCGAGCGGCATCCGGCCACGGCCGTCATCTCGGTGACGGAGACCGCGTGCGACGCGGAGGTGGCCCGGGCCCTGGCGCTGGCCGCCGCCGCCCCGGTCCTGTGCCTGGAGCGGCTGCGGCTCGCGGACGGGGCGCCGCTGGCCATCATGCGCAACTACCTGCCCGCCGGGCTGCTGGCAGGCCAGCCGGAGCGGGAGCTCGAAACCGCCGGGCTGTACCAGCTGCTGCGCGGCCAGGGCATCGAGCTGAACGCGGGCGAGCAGGTGATCGGGGCGCGCCGGGCCAGCGCCAGGGAGGCCCGGCTGCTGGAGACCAGCCGCGGGGCCACCGTGCTGACCATGAGCCGGACCGCGTACGACAACTCAGGGCGGCCGGTCGAGCATGGCAGTCACGCCTACCTGGCGGACCGGTACTCGTTCAAGATGACCCTGGTCGCGCCGTGACCCCGGCCCGGCGCGCGGGCTAGAGATAAGGCCGCTGGCGGCGCTTGGCGGTTTCGTACGCCGCGCGGGCCGCCTGGGTGGTCGCCACGGCGCTGGTCTCGGCGACCGGGACATCCCACCAGGACTGGCTGTCCGGCGCCGGAATGAGCGGGTCAGTCTCGATCCGGACCACCGTGGTCCGGTCCGCCGCCCTGGCCTGCACCAGCGCCGACCTGAACTCCTCGATGGTGCCGGCCCGCAGCACGTCCACCCCCAGGCTGGCCGCGTTGGCGGCCAGGTCGACCGGGAGCCTGGCCCCGTCCAGGCGCCCCCCCGGCCCGCGGTAGCGGTAGCTGGTGCCGAACCGCTGCCCGCCCACCGACTCCGACAGGCTGCCGATGGACGCGAAGCCGTGGTTGTCGACCAGGACCACGATGATCTTGATGCCTTCCTGCACGGCAGTGACCAGCTCCTGGGCCATCATCAGGTACGAGCCGTCGCCGACCAGCACGAAGACCTCACGGTCGGGGGCGGCCAGCCGGGCGCCCACCCCGCCGGCGATCTCGTAGCCCATGCACGAGTACCCGTATTCCACGTGGTAGCCCGCCACGTCCCTGGCCCGCCACAGCTTGTGCAGGTCGCCCGGCAGCGAGCCGGCCGCTGCCAGCACGATGTCGCCAGCGCCCGACACCTCGTTGACCACCCCGATGACCTCGGCCTGGGCAGGCCGCGGCCGATGCCGCAGCGCGTACGCGCCGGTCACGGTGGCCTGCCACCGGGCGGCCAGCTGGGCCGCGCGGGCCTGGTAGCCGGGGCTGGCCGCCCAGCCGGCCGTGGCCTGGGCCAGGGCGGTCAGCGCGGCCCGCGCGTCGGCCGTGACGGCGATCCCGGACTGCTTGGCCGCGTCGAAGGCCGCCACGTTGATGTTGACGAAGGTGACCCGCGGGTCGGCGAACGCGCTGCGCGAGGCGGTGGTGAAATCGCTCCACCGGGTGCCGATCCCGATGACCAGGTCACTGTCGGCGGCCAGGGCGTTGGCGGCGGTGGATCCAGTGGCCCCGATGGCCCCGGCGGCCAGCGGGTCATCGAAGCGCAGCGAGCCCTTGCCCGCCTGGGTCTCGGCCACCGGGATGCCGCGGGCGGCGGCGAACTCGCGCAGCGCGGCGGTGGCCTCGGAGTAGATGACCCCGCCACCGGCCACGATCAGCGGGCGCTGCGCGGCGGTGATCGCGGCGGCGGCCCGGCTGATGGCCGCCGGGTCCGGGGCCAGCCGCGGGATGGGCCAGACCCGCTCGCGGAACAACTCGGGCGGCCAGTCGCAGGCCTCCGCCTGCACGTCCTGGGGGAGCGCCAGCGTGACCGCTCCGCACTCGGCCGGATCGGTCAGCACCCGCATCGCCCCGAGCAGGGCGGAAGGCAGCTGCTCGGGCCGCCAGATCCGGTCGAAGAACCGTGACACCGGGCGGAACGCGTCGTTGACGCTGATGTCGTAGCCGGCCGGATCCTCCAGCTGCTGCAGCACCGGAGGGGCGGCCCTGGTCGCGAAGATGTCCCCGGGCAGCAGCAGCACCGGCAGCCGGTTGATGGTGGCCAGGGCCGCCCCGGTCACCATGTTGGTCGCGCCGGGCCCGATGGATGACGTGCAGGCCAGCGCGGACATCCGGGTGCGGGTGCGGGCGAAGGCGGTCGCGGCGTGCACCATGGCCTGCTCGTTGCGGGCGGGCCAGTAGCGCAGCGCGGGCGCCCCGGACAGCTCGGCCTCCAGCAGCGCCTGGCCGATCCCGGCCAGGTTGCCGTGGCCGAAAATGCCGAAGCAGCCCTCGATCAGCCGGTGGGTGACCCCGTCGCGCTCGCTGCGCTGGGCGGCCAGGAACCGCACCAGGGCCTGGGCCACGGTCAGCCGCAGCGCGGTCACGGCCGGGCCGCCCTGGCCAGCGGCAGCCGCGGATCGATCCGCTGGCCGGCCCACTCCTGCCGGACCCAGGCGTGCGCCGGGTCATCGCGGATCAGCCAGGCGCGCGGGCCGGGCCCGGCCATGACGTTGAGGTAATACAGGTGGTAGCCAGGCGCGGCCATGGCCGGCCCGTGCCAGCCATGCGGGATGAGGACGACGTCGCCGCTGCGGACCTCGGCCAGCACGTCAGCAGGCCGCTCCGGGGTCCCGTAGACGCGCTGGTAGGCCAGCCCGGGCCCGCCGGGGCCGGGCTGGATCTCGAAGTAGTAGATCTCCTCGAGCACGCTCTGGCCCGGGCCCTCCTCGTCGTGCTTGTGCGGCGGCCAGGAGGACCAGTTGCCGGCCGGGGTCAGCACCTCGCAGGCGATCAGCCGGTCGGCTTCCAGCACGCCGGGCACGGCGAAGTTGTTGACCTGCCGGGAGCTGGGGCCAGCGCCGCGCAACTCGACCGGCACGTCCGGCGCGGCCAGGTACCGGAACGGCAGCCGGCCCGGGCCCGCGCGCCGGCCAGGGCGAACCGCCCGCCGCCCGGGCTGGTCAGGGCGAGCCGGGTGGCGACGGGCACGTACGCGCAGTCGGTCACGGCGGCGAAGACGTCGGCCCGGCCGGCCAGGGCGGCGCTGCCCGCCGAGGTGTCCAGCTCGGCCGCGCCGGCCAGCGGCAGGACCACGATCTCGGCGTCCGCCGTGTCGCATTCGTAGCGCGCCCCTGGCTCCAGCTTGATGACCCGCAGGCTGGTGAAGTCCCAGCCGGCCCGCTCGGGGGTGATGGTAACCACCTCGGTCCCCTCGCCCCGGCCCGCCGGAATGTGCCAGCTCATGGCCGGGCGGCCGGCGCGGGGTGCACCAGCGCGCAGGCCGCGTCCGTGGCCCGGGCCACGTCGCCGTCCTGCGGATAGAGCAGGGCGCGGCCGATGACGAAGCCGCGCACGCCCGGCAGCGCCAGGGCCGCGCCCCAGCGCGCGTAGGTCTGCTCGGCGGGACCGTCCGGATCCCCGCCGAGCAGCAGGGTGGGAAGGGTCGTGGCGGACATGACCTGCTCCATCCCGTCGATCACCGGCAGCTTGAGCCAGGTGTAGCTGCTGGTCGCGCCGAGCCCGGACGCGATCGCCACCGACCGCATCACGGCCGGGAGCGACAGGTCGTGCACGACGCGCCCGTCGACCCGCCGGCAGATGAACGGCTCCAAGATCGCGACCAGGCCGCGATTTCCCAGGTCAGTGACGGCACCGCTGGCCGCCTCCAGGGTAGCGGCGGTGCCCGGGTCGTGCGGGTCGATGCGGGTGAGCATCTTCCCCCCGTCCAGCCCCATGGCCGCGATGGTGGCGCTGTCGTAGGCGGTGAACCGGTCGTCGAGCTCGAACGAGGTGCCTTGCAGCCCGCCCCGGTTCATGGACCCGATGACGACCTTGCCGTCCAGCGCGCCCAGCAGCAGCAGGTCCTCGACGATGTCGGCGGTGGCCAGCAGCCCGTCCACGCCGGGCCGGCTGAGCGCGGTGAGCAGCCGGGCGAGCAGGTCGTAGCGGTCGGCCATGGCCGTGGCGTCGTCACCGACCCCGAGGGCGCCGCGGGCCGGGTGATCGGCGGCCACGATCATCAGCCGGCCGTCCGGGCCGAGCAGCGGCCGGCGGACGCGGGCGGCGGCCCGGGCCGCCGCCAGCTCGGGCCGGGTGGCCCGCCATTCGCGCAGCTGCTCGAACCGCTCCTCACGCATGGTTCCCCTCCAGGAAACGCTCGACCTCGGCGGACGTCGGCATCGCCGATGAGCACTCCAGGCGGGTCGCCACCATGGCCCCGGCGGCGCTGGCGAAGCGGATCGTGCGCTCCAGCGGCCACCCGGCCAGCAGCCCGTGGCACAGCGCGCCGCCGAAGCCGTCCCCCGCGCCCAGCCCGTTCACGACGTCCACGGGGATGGCCGGCACCTCGACCGTGGTGTCCGCGGTGCGGGCGTAGACCCCGGCCGGTCCCTGCTTGACCACCGCCAGGCCCACGCCCAGCTCCAGCAGGGCGGCCGCGGCGGCCCGCGGTTCGCCGGTGCCCACCGCCGTCTGGCACTCCTCCAGGTTGCCGACCGCCACCGTGACGTGCCGCAGCGCCGCGCGCAGGTGGCGGCCCGCCTCCTGGGCGGACGCCCAGAACATCGGCCGGTAATCCAGGTCGAGCACGGTGAGCTGGTCGCGGGCCCGGGCCCGCCAGGCGGCGGCGTGCGCGGCCCGGCTCGGCTCGGCGGACAGCCCGGTCCCGGTGGCCCAGAAGATCCGGGCCGCGCAGACGGCCGGGGCCGGGATCTCCTCCGGCTTGATCTCCAGGTCAGGAGCCTTCGGGTAGCGGTAGAACCAGATCGGGAAATGGTCCGGAGGGAACAGTTCACAGAACGTCAACGGGGTCGGCAGGCCCGGAACGGCCGTGACGAACGAGTCATCCACGCCGAACTGGCGCAAGGCCTGGTGCACGTAGCGCCCGAACGGGTCGTCGCCGGTCCGGGTGATCACCGCGGCCCGGCGGCCGTGCCGGGCCGCGGCCACCGCCACGTTGGTCGCGCTCCCGCCGAGGAACTTGCCGAAGGTCCGCACGTCCGGCAGGCCGACCCCGGTCTGGAGCGGGTAGAGGTCGACGCCGACCCGGCCGATGGTGATGACGTCGTGCCCGGCGGTCACCGCGGGGCCCCGGGGCAGGCCAGGCCCGCCCGCGGGCCGCCCGGCCGCGAGCCGGTCACTGCCGCGCCTGCGCGACCGGCACCGGCGCGTGCCGGTGCCGGGACAGCTCGCAGGCCTCGGCGATGTAGAAGGCTTCCAGCGCGTCAGCCATGGTGCACGGGCTGGCCCCGGTGCCGGCGGCCAGCTCGACGAACGCGGTCAGCTCGGCCCGGTAGGCGTCGGCGAACCGGTCCAGGAAGTGCGCGGCGGCCGGGCCGGCCGGGAAGGTGACGCCGGGCTCGGCCGACCGCAGCGGCATCCGGTCGTCAAGGCCGGCGCTGACGCTGTCCTTCTCGCCGAGCAGTTCCAGGCGCACGTCGTAGCCGGCCGCGTGGTAGCGGGAATTGGATACCACCGCGAGCGTGCCGTCGTCCAGGGTCAGCAGCGCGGACTGGGTGTCCACGTCGCCGGCCGCGCGGATGTACTGCGCGCCGCGATTGCGGCCGACCGCGTAGACCTCGGTCACCTCGCGCCCGGTCACCCAGCGGATCGCGTCGAAGTCATGCACGGCGCAGTCCCGGAAGAACCCGCCCGAGGCGGCGATGTAGTCCGCCGGCGGCGGAGCCGGGTCGAGCGTGCTGGCCCGGATGGTGTGCACCCAGCCCAGCGAGCCGGACCTGACGGCCGCCCGGGCCGCGCGGAAGCCGGCGTCGAACCGGCGCTGGAAGCCGATCTGCACCGGGGCGGTGGCGTCGCTCGCGCCGTTGATCACCGCCAGGGTGCCCTCGACGTCGGCGGCCACCGGCTTCTCGCAGAACACCGGCAGGCCCGCCCGTACCCCGCGCAGGATCAGCTCGGGGTGGGTGTCGGTCGAGGTCGCCACCACCAGGGCGGCCAGGCCCGAGCCCAGCAGCTCATCGACCGAGCCCGCCACGTCGCAGCCGAGGCGGTCCGCGGCCGCCCGGGCCCGGCCGGCGTCGGCGTCCGCCAGGACCACCGAGCCGACCCGCGGCAGCCGGGTGAGCGTCTCGGCGTGAAATGACCCGATGCGCCCAACGCCGACGAGTCCGATGCGCATGAAGGTTCCTCTGAGGTGGGGTTACGGCAGGCGAGAGCCAAGTTGTCAAAGCTTGAACCGCGCCGCGGGACGTTGTCAAGAAACTGTCTTAATGTCCTGACAAGTTGCCATGCGGGGTTAGAAAATATGCCATCCTCCGCTAACCCGGGCCAGGCTAGACGCTGCATGCAGGAAGGATGCCAGCCAGCGCGCGGCGAGGCCTGCGGTGCGAACCAACAACACAGTTTGTCAGTAATACCTGACACGGAAATTAGTTTGTTTGTCCTCACAAAGTCTTGACTGCCCGGCTTGTGAGGGTGTTCCATCTTTTCACTCAGGTCGCGCAGGTCACAGGAGAGGCAGACAGATGGCGATGAAGAGGCCCAGGCCCTGGCGCCACCGGGTCACAGCGATAGCGCTCACCGCGAGTGCCGGATTGTTCGTCTCCTGCCTGGCGGCGTGCTCGAACGGCACCAGCGGTACCAGCGGCGCGGGCGGCGCCGCCGCCACGGCCAGCGGCGGACCGCACCGCGGCGGCACGCTGGTGATGGACATGACCAACCCGGTCACCACGTTCGACCCGGCGGCGATCGCGAACAACGAGAACATCTGGGTGTTCGAGCAGATCGCCCAGCCGCTGTTCCGGACCAGCCGGGACGGCAAGTCCGTCGAGCCGTGCCCTGGCCACCAGCTACAGCGTGTCCGCCGACCAGCGGACCTGGACGATCCAGCTGCGGCATGGCGTCAAGTTCTCCAACGGCCAGCCGATGACCTCCAAGGACGTCGCCTTCTCGCTCACCAGGGCGCTGAACCCGAAGGCCCTGTGGTACTTCATCAACTCCAACTTCAAGTCGGTGCGGGCGGCCGGTCCCTACACGGTGATCCTGACCACCAAGTCCCCGTGGGCGCCGACCGCCTCGGACCTGGCCCTGTTCGCCAACGCCATCTTGCCGGCCAACTTCGCCGGGGAAACGGCCGCGCAGTTCTTCCAGCACCCGATCGGCACCGGCCCGTTCGAGCTCAGCAAGTGGATCAAGGGCCAGTCCGTCGTGCTGGTCAGGAACCCGCACTACTGGGAGCCCGGCAAGCCCTACCTGGACGGCGTCACCTACAACTACGTGCCCGACAGCAACACCCGGATCATCCAGCTCAAGGGCGGGCAGGCCCAGGTGGTCGAGTTCGTGCCGTTCTCGCTGGTCAGCTCGGTGCGGGCGGCGGGCTACAACGTGACCCTGTTCCCCTCCACCCAGGTCAACTACTACTCGCTCAACCACCAGTCCGCGCCGCTGAAGGACCCGGCCGTCCGGCGTGCGATCAGCCTGGCCACCGACCGCAACCTCATCAACAAGTCCCTGTACGCGGGGCTGGGCACGGTGGCCAGTTCGCCGCTGCCGCCCTCGATGCAGTACTCGGTGCCGACGCCGTCGATCCAGACCTTCGACGCGGCGGCGGCCAAGGCCGCGCTGGCCAAGTCGAAGAAGTATCCGCATGGCGGCTTCACGCTCAACTTCGTCATCGCGGGCGGGGACCCGGTCCAAAGCGGCGCGGCCCAGATCTTCCAGGCCGAGATGAAGCCGCTCAACATCAACGTCAAGATCAACAGCTTCGACCAGGCGACCGTCAACTCCAAGCAGGCGGCCTTCGCCTACGACGTGATGTACGGGTACTACACCAACGACATCACCGACGTGGACGAGTTCTTCTCGTTCTGCTTCAACGGCACCATCGCGCCGTGGGCCAACTACACCCACTACGTGGACCCCGACGTGGTCAAGTGGATCGGCCAGGCCGAGCACGCCTTCGCCAGTTCCAGCCGGGCCGCGCTGTACTCCCAGGCGCTGAACAAGATCGCCGCGGACTCGACGCTCGACTGGGTCAACTACTCGCCCTTCGTCTACGCCTATCCGCACAACGTGCACGGGTTCCTGGCTAACCCGGAGGGCAAGTTCCGGCTGCAAGACGTGTGGCTCAGCTAGTGAGCGCAGCTGCGGTCGTCTCGGGTCCGGCCAGCGCGCGGCCGGACCCGGGGCATCGGCTGGCGGCCCTGGGCCGGCGGCTGGCGCGCATCGTGGTGGTCCTGCTCGGGATCACCACGGTGTCGTTCCTGCTGCTGCGCATCGTGCCCGGGGACCCGGCCCGGATCGCACTGGGCCCGCGCGCGTCGGCCAGCGCGATCGCGGCGCTGCGCCAGCGCTGGGGGCTGGACCGGCCGCTGCCGATCCAGTACCTCAACTACGTCTGGCGGCTGCTGCACGGCGACTTCGGCATCTCGATCACCTATCAGGTGCCGGTCCGGCCGCTGATCTTCCAGGCGCTGCCGGTGACGCTGCTCATGCTGGCCGTGGGGCTGGTGTTCGCGGTGGCCCTGGCCCTGCCGCTGGCGCTGCTGGCGGCCACCAGGGCCGGCAGCCGGTGGGATCAGCTCGTGCGGGCCATCCCGCTGCTTGGCCTGGGCATGCCGCCGTTCTGGGTCGCCTACATCCTGCTGATCTTCCTGGCCATCAAGCTGCGGCTGTTTCCCAGCGGCGGGTACGGGCTGACCCTCGCTGACCACCTGGTCTCGCTGATCCTGCCCGGGCTGACCATCGCGGTGGCCACCGCGCCGGTGCTGATACGGAGCCTGCGCGCCGCCCTGATCGAGACCATGAACAGCGACTTCGCCACCGCGGCGCGCTCGCGCGGGCTGAGCTACCGGCGGGTCCTGCTCCGGCACGTGCTGCGCAACTGCCTGGTCCCGCTGGTCAGCGCCACCGCCGTGATGTCGGGCTACCTGCTGGGCAGCACCGCGGTCATCGAGCTGATGTTCGACCTGCCTGGCATCGGGCGGCTGCTCCTGTCCGGTATCTCCAACCGCGACTTCGACCTGGTCCAGTCGGTGGCGCTGTGTTATGCGTTCCTGGTCATCCTCTTGAACATCGCCGTTGACCTGGCCTATTCGGCGCTTGACCCGCGGATCGGGTTCTCCCGGTGAGCCTGGCGCTGGGTGACAGGACGCCGCTGACCGCCGCCGTGCGGCGCGGCGGCGAGCGGTCCGCGCTGCGGCGGCCCGAGCTGGTGGCGGGCGTCGCGCTGCTGTCGGTCCTGATCCTGATGTGCGCGTTCGCGCCGCTCATCGCCGCGGACAACCCCAACGCCCAGGATCTGGCCCACGTGCTGGCCGGGCCGTCGTCGGCGCACTTGCTCGGCACCGACGACCTGGGCCGGGACGTGCTGTCCCGGCTGCTCTACGGCGGCCGCATCGACCTGGCCATCGGCGTCTCGGCGGTGGCGACGCCGTTCGTGGTCGGGTCCGTGCTCGGGCTGTTCGCGGGCTACCTGGGCGGCTGGGTGGACGCCGTGGTCATGCGGGTGCTGGAGATCATCACGGCCTTCCCGTTCTACGTGCTGGTCATCGCCATCGTGTTCGCGCTGGGCGCGGGCCCGATCTCGATCTACATCGCGGTGTCGGTGACCGGCTGGGTGTCCTACACCCGGATCGTGCGCGGTGAGGTCCTGGTGGCCAAGAACCTGAGCTACGTCCGGGCCGCCCGGATCATGGGCTACTCGACGCTGCGCATCGTGGTCCGGCACCTCACCCCCAACGTGGTCGGCCAGGCCATCGTGTTCGCGATGAGCGACATCGTCCTGACCATCCTCGGCGTCGTCACCCTCGGGTACCTGGGCCTGGGGGTGCACCCGCCCACCCCGGAGTGGGGGGCGCTGATCCAGGAAGGCGCGGCCTACCTGCCGGTGCACCCGCTGCTGACCACCATCCCCGGGGTGGCCATCGTGATCACCGGGCTGGCGCTGTCCCTGATCGGGGACGGGCTCACCGAGGTCCTCGATGGGCGCTGACCGCAGCGGCCAGGCGGCCGCGCTGACGGTCCGCGGCCTGACCGTGACCTCGGCCGCGGGCGTGACCCTGGTCGACGGGGTGGACCTGGACCTGGCCCGGGGGGCCGCGCTGGGCATCGTCGGCGAGTCCGGCTGCGGCAAGACCACGACGCTGCGCGCCGTGATCGGGCTGCTGGCGCCGGGCCTGGCCATCACCGGCGGCCAGGTGCTGGCCGGGGGCCGGGACCTGGTCCGGCTGAGCCGCCGCGACCTCCAGCGGGTCAGGGGCCGCGAGCTGGGAGTGATCTGGCAGGACCCGCTGGCCGCCCTGGATCCTGTCATCAGGGTCGGGGCCCAGATCGCCGAGGTGGTGCGGGCGCACGAGCAGGTCACCAGGGCGGCGGCCAGGACCAGGGCGCTGGAAATGATGCGCCTGGTCGAGCTGCCGCGCGCGGAGGCGCTGTTCGAGGCGTACCCGCACCAGCTGTCCGGCGGGCAGCGGCAGCGGATCGTGATCGCCGCGGCCCTGGCCGCGGGCCCGCGGATCCTGCTCGCTGACGAGCCGACCACCGCGCTGGACGTCACCGTCCAGCATCAGATCCTGCTGCTGTTCGCCCGGCTGCGGGAGATGCTCGACCTGTCGCTCATCGTCGTCTCGCATGACCTGGCCGTGGTGGGCCAGGTGTGCGAGAACGTGACGATCATGTACGGCGGCCGGGTGGTGGAGACCGGGACGACCACGGCCGTGTTCACCGCCCCGCGCCACCACTACACCGCGGCGCTGCTGCGCTCGGTCCCCAGCGTGGCCGCCGTCGGGCACCGGCCGCAGGGCATCCCCGGCGCGCCCCCGGTCGGCGCCGTGCCCGATCACTGCTCGTACGCGCCGAGGTGCCCGGCCGCCCAGGAGCGCTGCCGCGCCGAGCTGCCCGTGCTCGCGGCGCCGCCCGACGGCGGCCCGGGCGGCGTGGCGTGCCACTTCCCTGAGCCAGGGCCGCAGGCCAGGGCGCAGGGCGCGGGGCGGGCCGACGGGGACCGGGATCCCCGGGAGGGAGCCGGGCGTCATGGCTGAGCCGCTGCTGTCGGTCAGGAACCTGACGGTCGCCTACCCGGTGCCCGGGCACCCGGGGCAGTCGGCGGTCGCGGTCGACGGGGTCGACCTGGAGCTCAGCGCGGGCGAGGCGCTCGGGCTGGTGGGCGAGTCCGGCTGCGGCAAGTCCAGCCTGGCCCGGGCGCTGACCGGGACCGAGCGGTCCAGCGGCGAGGTGCTGGTGGGCGGCCAGCGCCTGGCGGACCGGCCCGCGCGCGAGCGCGCCCGGCAGGTCCAGCTGGTGTTCCAGGACCCGTATGAGTCGCTGAACCCGCGGATGTCGGTCCGGGCCTGCCTGGCCGAGCCGATCCGGGTGCACCGGCTGGCGCCGCGCCCGGCCGTCGACACGCGGGTGCGCGAGCTGGTGGACCTGGTCGGGCTGCCCGGCCAGCGTGCTGGACGCGCGGCCGCGCGCGCTGTCGGGCGGGCAGCGCCAGCGGGTCGCGATCGCCCGGGCGCTGGCCCTGGAGCCGCGGGTGATGATCGCCGATGAGCCCACCACCGCCCTGGATGTCTCGGTGCAGGCGCTGATACTCGAGCTGTTCGCCCGGCTGGTCGAGCAGCTCGACCTCGGCCTGCTGCTGATCAGCCATAACCTGGCCGCGGTCGGGTCGATCTGCGGCCGGGTGGCGGTGATGTACGACGGCCGGATCGTCGAGGTGGGACCGACGGCCGCGCTGTTCGCCGGGCCCGCCCACGCTTACTCTCGCCAGCTGCTGGCCGCCGTGCCGGCCATGGTCGGGGAGGTGCGCGATTAGGCCGCGGCTAGCGGGAGACCAGGCTCATCTCGAAGCTGTACCGGGCCGCATAGTAGATGTGGCTGCCGTACTCGACCACGGCCCGGCGGTCGTCGAACGCGGTGCGCTGCATGGTCAGCAGGGCCGCGCCCTTGCGCTCGCTGAGCAGCCGCGCCTCCGCAGCCGTCGCCGTCCTGGCCCCGATGACCTGGGTGGCCGAGTGCAGGGTCAGCCCGGCCCGGCGCATCAGCTGGTACAGCCCGTGCTCCCGCAGCTCCTGCGTCGTCACGCTCAGCCGGTCGGCGGGCAGGTAGTTGGTCATCTTGGCGATGGGCTGATCCAGCGCCGACCGGACCCGGATGATGGTGCGGACCGGCGTGCCGACCTCGACCGCCAGCACCTCAGCGATCTGCGGGGACGCCGCCTCGACCGAGTTGGCCAGCACCTCGGTCGTCGGATGCTGGCCGGTGTTGCGCAGGTCGTCGTACAGGCTGGACAGTTCCAGGCAGCGCAGCACCTTGGGCGAGACGACCCGGGTGCCGACGCCGCGCTGGCGGACCACCAGGCCCTTGCCGAGCAGGTGCTCCATGGCCTTGCGCATGGTCGGCCGGGAGACGCCCAGGTACTGGGCGAGATCGATCTCAGTGGCCAGCCGGGTGCCGGGGATCAGGCGGCCCGATTCCATCGCCTGCCGGAGCTGCTCGGCGATCTGGAAGTAGAGCGGGACGGGCGAGGACCGGTCGATCGTGATCAGGCGGGCGACGCTCGCGTCGGGCGCGGATCGGTTCGGCACAAGTCCTAGTATGTCAGGAGTTATGCACATGGTAAATAGTATGTTTGTCATGACAAGGAGGGTGAGTGGTGACTAGCACGGCGGCCTCCGAGACGGCTCGGGCCGGGGCCGGGTCGCGGCTCCGGCTGGGCACCGCGCCCGACTCCTGGGGGGTCTGGTTCGCCGACGACCCGCGGCAGCTGCCCTGGGCGCAGTTCCTGGACGAGGCCGCGCGCAGCGACTATGAGTGGATCGAGCTCGGCCCCTACGGCTACCTGCCCACCGCGCCGGGCCAGCTACGCGACGAGCTGGGCCGCCGGGGCCTGCGGCTGTCCGGCGGCGCGGTCCAGGCCGGCCTGCACCGCGGGCCGGACGCGCTGGCCGCCGCGATCGCCGAATGCCGACGGGAGGCCGAGCTGCTCACCGCGCTGGGGGCCAGCTACCTGGTCCTGCTGCCCGAGCAGTACACCGACCTGGCCGGGAACCTGACCCAGCCGGCCGAGCCTGGACGCCAGCCAGTGGCGGCAGCTGACCGACGGCGCAACCGAGCTGGCCCGGATCATCGCCGGGGAGTTCGGCGTCCAGCTGGTCTTCCACCCGCACGCTGACAGCCACGTCGACACCCAGGAGCGGGTGGAGCGGTTCCTCGACGAGACCGATCCCGAGCAGGTGCTGCTCTGCCTGGATACCGGTCACATCGCCTACTGCGGGGGCGACAACGCCGCGCTCATCAGGCGGTTTCCCGGCCGGATCAGGTACGTGCACCTCAAGCAGGTCGATCAGGCCGTGATCAGCCGGGTCAAAGCCGAGGGCCTGTGCTTCGCCGAGGCCGTCCGGCTGGGCGCGATGGTAGAGCCGCCGCTGGGCGCGCCGGCCATGGAGCCGCTGCTGGCCGCGCTGAACGGCCTGGACGCCGACCTGTTCACGATCGTCGAGCAGGACATGTATCCGTGCGCCCCCGACGTCCCGCTGCCCATCGCCGCCCGGACCCGCTCCTACTACGGTTCCTGCGGCCTGGGGCCGGCGGCCCCGACCGGCGGCGCCCAGGCTGAACCGCGGCCAGTTCCTCCCCGCCGCTGGCCTCGTCCCGCCCGGCGGCCTGCTGGCTCGGACGGCTGTTCGGTTCGTCCGCGACGCGGGCTTGCTTGTCCGGGGCGCGGGCCGGCTTGTCCGCGGCGCGGGCCGGCTTGTCCGGGGCGCGGGCTGGCAGCACGGCCAGGACCTGCCAGCCTCCGGCCGGGGCCGGGCCCGCGATCAGGGTCCCGCCGCAGGCGGTGACGCGCTCGCGCATCGCGGCCAGGCCGTACTGACCGCCGGATCGTTCCAGTCCGGACGGCGCCTCCCGGGCCGCCGCGTTCAGCACCGAGACCGCCACCTCCCGGCCCTGAGCGCGGATGGTCACGGTCACCGGTGCTCCCGGCGCATGCTTGAGCGCGTTGGTCAGGGCTTCCTGGACGACGCGGTAAGCGGCCTCGGACGCCGCCGGACCCAGCTCGTCACCGGCCCCGGCGAGGCGGCAGCTCACCTTCAGGCCGGTCGTGGCGGCCCGGCGCACCAGCTCGCCGATCATGGGCAGATCCGGCGAGCTGCCGCCGGGAAGCTCGCTGCCGAGCAGCTCGACCAGCCGGCCGATCTCTTCCTGCGCCTGGGCCGCGGCTTCGGCCACCGAGACCAGGGTCTGCGCCAGGCCGTCATTGTCGGCTTCGGCCAGCCGCTGGCCCGCGCCGGCTTGCACGACCATGACGCTGAGGCAGTGGGCGACGATGTCGTGCAGTTCCCTGGCGATCCGGGCCCGCTCATAGCGGATGGATTCCTGGGCGAAGAGTTCCTGCTCCGCCTGCAGCTCGCGGTTCCGCGCGTGCAGCTGCTCGGTCAGCCTCCGCCGCGACGCCAGGATCCGGCCAGCCAGCCACGGGCCTACGGTGATCATCGCGATGACCGGGCTGAAGCTGACGTTGGAGATCTGCAGGCCGGCGACCAGCAGGACGAGGCCGGCCAGCCCCGGCACGAGACCCGCGCTGGCGCCGAGCGTGTAGCTGAGCAGGAACGGCGTCAGCGGAAACGGGCCGCCCAGCGGGCCGTTGGCCACGCCCGCCTGGCCCAGCGGCCGCACCGCGACCAGCGCCGCGGCGGCCAGTACCGCTCCGGGTACCGGCCAGCGGCGGCGGATGGCCTGGGCGGCGCAAAACGGCAGGACGAAGATCAGCGCAGCCCAGTGCTGGTCTCCCCGGGCCGCCTGCGCGCTCAGGCAGGCCAGCGCCCAGGCCACCATGGCCACGGCCAGCAGCAGGTCACCGCGCCAGGTGGTGGCCAGGCGCCGGGCCAGGCCGACGGCCTCACGCATGACCGCTGATCAGGGGCAGCCGGGCCATGGCGTAGCACCGGCGCCCCTCCAGCCGGTGCTGCACGGTCCCGCTGTGCAGCGAGGCACGCTCGGTGGCCGCGGCCAGCACCGCGCGCAGGTCGGCGCCCAGCGACGGCGGTCCGCTGACATGCAGTTCGATGGCGTCCGGGCAGAACCGGAGCCGGACGTCGACCGCCGCGTCCGGCGCGTCCTCCAGCGCCTGCAGGAGGTGCTCCACGATGCGGTACCCGGAAAGCTCCAGCCCGGCCGGGAGCGTACGCGGGCTGCCCTCGACCGTCAGCCGCGCACAGGACGTGGTGGCCCGGGCCAGCAACTCGGGCAGCCGGGCCAGGGTTGGCTGCGGCTCGCTGGGCGCGGCCTCCTGCAGCGTGCCGAGTATCTCGCGCATGTGCCCCAGGGCATCCCGGCCGTCACGCTCGATCGAGGCCATGGCCTGGCGGGCGGCGGCGTGATCGGTATCCAGCACGCCCAGCCCGGTGGCCGCGGCGGTCGCGATGCCGCTGATCTGCGCCCGCAGGGTCTGCTCCAGGTCGGCGGATATCTGGGCCCGATCGGCCCGGACCGCCAGCCGGGCGGTCTGCTCTCGCTGGCGGCGCAGGTCGGCTGACTTCAGCCGCAGCGCCTTCGCCGTCTCGCTCCTGGCCCGGACCAGACGCCCGGCGGCGAAGAAGGCCACCGCCAGCGGCAGGACAAAGGTCAGCCCGGATGCCCCGATCTGCGGGTCAGTAAGGCCCTCCGCCACTACCGCGCCGCCGCACAGCAGCAGGCCGGCAGCTGACCTGGCCCGGTCGCACCGGTCACCGACCGCGAACGCCACCAGGAAGATGGCCGGCAAGGCGACCGCGCACCGGACCAGGGGCCCGAAGACCAGCCCGTTCGCCACCGCGGCGGCGGCCAGGACGCCCGCCGCCAGCAGCGGCCGCGGGCGGCGCCAGGCCACCGGCACAGTCAGGGTCAGCACGCCTGCCGCGGCGGCGCTGCCGGTATGCGGGGTCGTGGTCACGACGCCGGCGGCGACGCAGGCCACGAACCCGCTCAAGATGGCGGCGGCGGCGATATCCAGCACGTCCAGCCCGCCTACGGTCCCGAGCATCGCGCGCCGCCAGTTCCTGGCGGTCACCAGCCCCGCCTGGGGCACCTTCTGTGGCGGCCGAGACCTGCTCATCCGCATCCGGATCGCCGCCTTCCTGCCATCCTGATCATCCTCCCGCCTGACGGCGCCAGGCAACGTCCGGCGCGGGCGGCCGCGGGCCCGCGGCAGGCCAGCCGACGCGGCCGGCTACCGGGCCACCGCGGCGCTGTTGTCCGCTACGGCGCGCCGGTCCCTGGCAGCGGCCCGGCGCCCGGTGATCAGCAGCACGGACAGCACGATCACGCTGATGAGGTTCACCGCGATGCCCAGGAGCCCGTATACCGGCGGCGCGCCGTTCTCGGAGTGGTGCTGCACCGGCGCCGCGACCAGCAGCGCGCTCGTGACGAACGAGGCGGTCAGGACGTAGTCCACAGCGGCGGCAGTGATCGTGCGGCGGGCCCCGGCATCCGCCGGGCCGGCCCGGCGGGCGCGGACCGCGCCGAGCATTACCGCGACGGCGAGCGCGAACGCCATGATGATCACCTGGACGACGTAGTAGCTGATTGCGCCGGAGAAAGGCCAGACAGTGTCCGGCGGGCTGTTCCCGTCGCCGGCGGCGATGCCCCAGGTCTGGACGGCGACTACGGCGAGAAACGGAATGAGGAAGATCGCGGCCGCCCGGCGCGCATCGCGGGTGATCCAGCCCGCGATGACGGCGATGACGAATCCGGCAAGTGGGGTCATGGGGAACCTCCGAGGGTCGGGACGGGATGAGCCCGCCCGGTCGATCTGATGCCTGGAACGCTAGGCAGCGGGCGCGGGCTGGTCGTCCGGCCCGTGAGCGACCTTTCGCAACTGGCGTCACCCGGGAGGACTACGGTGGACGCGAGCCAAGGAACCACCCTGGAGCTGCCTGATGGCTGAGTCCCGCAGCGGGCCGGCGGACGACCCCGCCGTGCGGCGGCCCATCACCGTCGTGATCGCCGACGACCAGCAGATGGTCCGCCGCGGCTTCCGGGTGATACTCGAATCCGAGCCGGACGTCACCGTCGTGGCCGAGTGCGGGGACGGCCGCGAGGCGATCGAGCTGGTCCGCCGGCATCGCCCGGCCGTCGCGCTGCTGGACATCCGGATGCCCGTCCTGGACGGCCTGCAGGCGGCCCGGCAGGTCATCGGCCTGTGCCCGGAAACCAGGGTGCTGATCCTGACCACATTCGACGCCGACGACTATGTGTACGAGGCGCTGCGCGCCGGGGCGAGCGGATTCCTGCTCAAGGACGCCCCGGCCGACCAGCTGGTCACCGCCGTGCGCAGCCTGGCCGCCGGCGACGCGCTCATCGACCCGGTCATCACCCGCCGGCTGATCTCCCGGTTCGCCCTGGCCGCCCGCGGCCCGGACGGCCTGCCCGAGGAACTGCGCGCGCTCACCGCGCGGGAACTCGACGTCCTGCGCCTGGTGGCACGCGGGCTGTCCAACATCGAGATCGCCAGGGAGCTGGTGGTCGAGGAGAACACTGTCAAGACGCACGTCAGCCGGATCCTGACCAAACTGGGCCTGCGCGACCGGGTCCAGGCCGTGGTTGTCGCCTACGAGACGGGTTTCGTCACCCCCGAGCCCCGCGCCGCGGACTAGCCTGAGCAGGCCGGGTCGGACGCCCGCCGCAGGGACTAGGCGCAGGGACTAGGCGGGCAGCGGGCCGTAGATCCAGGACGCGAACACGACTTCCCGCCCGTCCGGATCCTGATAGGTCACGCCGCCGTTGTCGGCCCAGTAGTCGATCTGCGCGACCGGCCGGACCCCAGCCGCGGCCAGCCGGGCCATGATGCGCTCCTGCGCGGCGGCGTCAGGCAGGTAGAACACGAGCTGATCCAGCGCGTGCTCCGGGTACGCCGCGTCCGCCTGCGCCACGATCTCCAGGTGCACCGGGCTGCCCGGCAGGCCCAGGATCGTCCCGTTCCAGCCCGTAACTGTGCTCAAAGGTCTCCAGGACGGGCAGCCCGATGATGTCCCGGTAGAAGCTAACCGTCCGCTGGTAATGCGCGCTCCACCGCACCACCCGCAGCCCGCCAACCGGAAGATGCTCAGGCCAGCGGGCCGGCCCAGCCTCGACACTATCCACCGCTCCAGTCTTCAGCACCCGGCCCGCCCCGCGCCACCTTCCGTCCGGCGCGGCGGTCTCGCTGGGGCGGGGCGCGCTGGTTCTTCAGCGGCGGGCCTGGCAGTGGGCGCTGGCCCAACCGCGTTCCTCGGTAACTGTGACCCGCGTCAGGCCCGGTCACCTGACCTGACCGGGCCAGGTCACGGCGTCCATCCGTTCACAATGGCCGGAATGATCCGGTAGTCACGCTGGAACACTAGCTTGTGGAGATCGGCTGAGGCCATCGCGCGCAGGGTCGGTACCTGCGCCGCAGCCTGCTCCTTGTCGAACACGTTGAGCGGCCAGTCGCCGACGGTCCCTGCCCGCAGATGCGGGTGGTGGAAGGTGGCGCCGTAATGGGCGCGGATGACGATGGGATTGACCGCGGCGGCCCGCTGCTGGGGCCACGACAGAGCCCAGATGGCGGCTGGCCGAGGATGGCGCCGCTCAGGCGCTGCGCCCGGGGAGGCTATTCAGCGACGCCCGCGACGTCCGCGACGCCGGGCAGAGCGGCCAGCGGCCGGGAGCGCCGCTCGTGAGCCAGCACCGTCCGGCCTTTGTCGAGTCCTTAGGTGACTGTAGCCCTCTGGTACCCGAAACAAGTACCTAGCTGGTACAATAAACTCGTACAAGATGGAAGGGAGGTGCCAGTGGCTATCAGTGCTAGCGAAGCACGCGCGCACCTGTTCCCCCTCATTCAGCAGGTCAACGACGACCACGTGCCAGTGAGGATCAATTCCAAGAGCGGGGATGCCGTACTCATGTCCGCCGAGGACTTCGACTCCTGGCAGGAGACTATCTACCTGCTGCGTTCTCCCGCCAACGCCCGGCGGCTCATGGAAGCCGTCGCCCGGGACAGATCACGCCAGGCCACCGTCGTCAAGACCATGGAGGAGCTGGAGGTCCTGGCGGGTGAGTAGTGAGAAGCATCCACATCGACCCCGATGCCTGGGAGGACTTCCTGTACTGGCTGGGCGCAGACCGGAAGATGGCGAAAAGGATCACCCGCCTGATCGGTGAGATACAGCGCGACCCATTCACAGGTATAGGTAAGCCTGAGCCCCTCAAGGGCGACCTGTCTGGCTACTGGTCCCGCCGCATTGACGACGAGCACCGGCTGGTTTACCGGGCCGACGACAAAGAGGTGAAGATCCTCAAGGCTCGTTATCACTACAGCGATTGAGCAGACCGGAGGCTGAAGTGCTCGCGACGGCGCTGCCTGCGGATTCTGGCCGTGCAGTGGCGTCGCACGGACACCCTTCCGTGGCTGTCTGTGCGACGGATAGCGCGGCGCGAACCAGCAGGTCAAACCCACGATCGAGTATTCGAGCGGCACAAGGTCAACGGCCGTGACAGGGTTTTCGGCACCCTGGATCCCCAACGGACGGGTGTCAACTGCGCTCGTCTGTCATCGGGACGCTGCCGGCTGCGCCTGGGGTGACCAGTCCGGTCTCGTAGGCGACGACGACGGCCTGGGCGCGGTCGCGGAGGTTGAGCTTGGCGAGGATCCGGGTGACATGGGTTTTCACGGTTGCCTCGCTGAGGTGGAAGAGCGCAGCGAGTTCGGCGTTGCTCAGGCCCTTCGCCAGTGCTCGTAGGACCTCCAGCTCGCGGGGGGTGAGTGCGGCCAGGTTGCTGTGCGGGGAGGTCGCGGGTTCTTGCGGGGAGGCGAAGCGCTCCACCAGGCGGCGGGTGATGGTGGGGGCGAGCAGTGCGTCGCCGGATCGCACCAGCCGGACGGCTGCGGCGAGTTGTTCGGGGCTGACGTCCTTGAGCAGGAAGCCGCTGGCGCCCGCGTTGAGCGCGGCGTACACGTAGCGGTCGAGGTCGAAGGTGGTCAGGACGATGATGCGGGGCGGTGACACCCTGTCGGCGAGGATGCGCCGGGTGGCCTCCAGGCCGTCCATCTCGGGCATGCGGATGTCCATGAGGACGACATCGGGGTGGGTGCGGCGGACGGCATCCACGGCTTGGGCGCCGTCCGCCGCCTCGGCGACGACCTCGATCCGCTGCGGCGGTCAGGATCAAGCGGAATCCGGTGCGCACGAGTTGCTGATCGTCCGCGATCACGACCCGCAGGGGTTCGGTCACCGCTGTCCCTCCTGTGCTGGCTGCTCCGGCGCTGCGTCGTCGGGGTTGGTCGGCAGGAAGGCGTGCACTCGGAAGCCACCGGTGGGGCGCTTCTCGGCGACGAGCGTGCCCTGGTAGCTGGCGAGCCGCTCGCGCAGGCCCGCGAGACCGTGGCCGCCATCGGGGCGAATGGCTGCTCCTGGCAGGCCCCCGGTGTCGGCGACGTCGATGGTGACTGCGGCGGGTGAGTAGGTGAGGGTGATCTGGACGCTCGCTCCCTGCGCGTGTTTGACCGTGTTGGTCAGGGCCTCTTGTACCACGCGGTACGCGGCCAGATCGGCGCCGGGCAGCAGGGGGCACGGAGTCCCGGTGATGGTCAGGTCGATCGGCAGGCCGGTTCGGCGGACCCGCTCCGCCAGTGCCGGGACCTCGGCCAGCCCAGGCTGCGGGGTCAGATCGTCTGCGGCGAGTTCGGTCTTGCCGGCCTCCTGGAGCAGGTGCTGTGAGTCCTCACCGGTATTGCAGGCTGTCTCGGGTACGCCGGCTGAGTCCGCGCTGTCGCTGTTCATCGTCAGCAGGCCCATGGCGTGGCGGAGTTCGCTCATCGCGTGGCGCCCGCCGGCTCTCGACCGCCAGCAGCGCCTCGCGGGCCTGGCCGGGGTCGGATTCCAGGATCATGCGCGCGGCACCCGCCTGGATCACCATCATGTTGACGTTGTGGGTGACCACATCGTGCAGTTCACGGGCCAGCCGGGCACGTTCCTCCTCAACTGCGAGCCTGGTCGCGGCCCGCTGCTCGGCCTCCAGCGCCTGCAACCTCTCCCGCGTCGCCTCGGCGCGCTGCTTCCACGTGCTGACCACGTTGAAGGCCAGCCCGACGGGAACGATCACCAGGATCGGCAACAGCGTCGACGGGATGAGGGGAAGCCTGCCGAAGCCTTGGAACGCCACGACCATCGCGACGGCGGCGACGAGCGTTACCGCGGCGACGCGGTAGGGGCTGTAGATCAGCGCGCTGTACACCGCGATGAGCCCGGGCACCGCCGCAAGTGTCGGCTGCACGCCCCCGACGGCGTGGTACAGCAGGCCCAGCGGCTATCACGGTCGTGAACACGGACAGCGGGAGGCGCCGCCGCAGTACCAGGGGCACCGAGCTCAGCACCACCACGATCAGCACTACGGCGTGCGGCACCGCCTGCCGGCCGACGATGCCGTCCGCGGTGACCCTGGTCGAGACGGCCCAGACGGCTGAGCTCGTAGGCGAGCACCGAGATCGCGATGGCGGCGTCGAATGCCCAGGTACGCCGCGTCATGCGCGGCGGGACGCCTGGGCGCGCAGCAGGGCGATCCGTGCTGCGCGGCACGCTCGGGTGATCACTGTCCTGTCCACTGGTTCAGTTTCGCAAAGCGCCGCGTGGGTCGCGTCCGCCGTGGTGACCAGGTGCGTACGACTCGCGCGTACATCGCAGGGTCTGACCCCGGCCAGGTCCGACCAGCGCGGCAGCAAAGATCAGAGCCACGGGCGACGCGCCAGCCAGGGCCTGATACCTAGCGTGGAAGCAACGTCCGGGCAGCCGCGGCGCCGGATTTCCCAGCAGCGACCGACAGCGATTCCAGGAGGGGCCGTGACCGCGCCGATCATCGAGATCAGCCACGCCAGCAAAACCTACGATGCCGGGCCGCCAGCACTGGACGAACTGTCCCTGACTGTCCGGACGGGGGAGGCGGTGGCGGTGCTGGGTCCTTCCGGAAGCGGCAAGTCCACCCTGCTCAACATGATCGCCGGGCTGGACAAGCCGACCTCGGGCCAGGTCACTGTCGACGGAATTCGTGTCGATGCGCTCAGCGAGGCGGCGTCCGCCAAGTACCGCCGCGAGCGCATCGGCATGGTCTTCCAGTTCTTCAACCTGCTCGACGACTTGACCGTCCTCGATAACGTGCTGCTACCGGCACAGCTGGCCGGGATGCGCACGGCCATGGCTCGCGCCCGCTCCAGGGAGCTGCTCGCCTACCTGCGCATCGACCGGCACGCCGGCGCCTACCCGGGACGGCTCTCCGGCGGCGAGCGGCAGCGCGTCGCCGTGGCCCGCGCGCTGATGAACCGGCCCCGCCTGCTGCTGGCCGACGAGCCGACAGGAGCGCTGGACACCGCCTCCGGTGAGGAGGTACGCCATCTGCTGGCCGAGCTCAACCGGGACGGGCAGACCATCGTGCTGGTCACGCACGACAGCTCGCTTGCCGACGCCTGCGCGACGCGCACCATCGAGCTAGTCGACGGGCGGATCTTCCCGGACACCGCGGCGCTGGCCCGATGACCGCCCGTGCCCGCAGGACTGCCCTGGGCAGGATCGTCCGCTCTGGTGTCGGCCGGCGGCGTGTGCAGACCGTCGCAATGACGCTGACCACCTCGTTCGCGGTGGCCGCCTCGGTCTTGGCCGCGGGAGTGCTGGTGGACTCCCAGGCGCCGTTCGAGCACGCCTTCGCCGCGCAGCACGGCTCTCAGCTGACCGCCGGGTTCAACGAGAGCAAGGTGAGTGCCGCCCAGCTCGCCGCCGCCCACGCTCCCGGGGTGACCGCGGCCGCAGGTCCGTACGCCACCGCGTCGCTGCACCCGGTCACCGGCTCGGACACGGGCATGCCCTCCGGCCTCCCGATCGGGCAGTTGACCGTGGTCGGGCGCTCATCCCCGGGCGGGCCGGTCGACGACGTGGTTCTCATGTCCGGCACCTGGGCCACCGGCCCCGGCCAGATCGTGATGAACATCTCCGGGGGCGGGTGGGGGTTCGGCGTCGGCGCCCACCTGAGATTCCCTGAACTGCCCGGCGATCCGACGCTGACCGTGGCGGGGCTGGCCAACTCAGTCAGCAACACCGCCGACGCCTGGGTCACCCCGGACCAGCTGACATCCATGACCGCCGGGACCACCCACTACCAGATGCTCTACCGCTTCACCCACGCCGGCACCGACGCCCAGGTGGCCGCGGACCGTGCCGCGATCGCTGCCACGCTCCCCGCGGGCGCGCTCGCCGGCGCGCAATCCTGGCTGCAGGTCCAGCTGGCCGCGGACGGGAAGACAGCGGCGTTCGTACCCTTCGTCGCCGCCTTCGGCATCCTCGCTCTGGCCATGTCCGTGCTCATCGTCACCATCGTGGTCAGCAGCGCGGTCAGCGCCCAGACCCAGCGCATCGGCATCCTCAAGTCCCTCGGCTTCACCCCCGGACAGGTGGTGCGCGCCTACATCAGCCAGGCACTAATCCCCGCCCTGGCCGGGGCCGCGCTGGGCCTGGCCGCCGGGAACCTGCTCGCCATCCCCGCGCTCGCCCACGCCGAGACCGCCTACGGCACCGGCACCCTCACCATCCCGGTCTGGGTCGACGCTGCGGTGACCGCCGCCGTCCTCGCCCTGGTCACCGCCGCTGCCTGGGCATTCGCGCTGCGCGCAGGCCGGCTGCGGACCATCGACGCGCTTGCGGTCGGCCGCACCCCCACCACCGGGCGCGGACGCTGGGCGCGCCCGCCTGGCGGGCAGGCTCCCGCTGCCGAGGCCGGTGGCTCATCGGCCTGGCGAACCCCTTCACGCGGCCCGCACGCAGTCTTGCCATCGGTGCCGCGGTCCTGCTCGGCGCGGTCTCGGTCGCCTTCGCGGCGGGCCTGGCCACCTCGCTCGGCGACGTGCAGACCGCGCTGCACCGAGATCGGTCCGGGGACGTCACCATCTCCCTCGGCGCAGGCCAGGACAGCCAGGTCCATCACGGCGGCATCAAGCCGACCGCGGCGTCCCCGGCCCAGGTGGCCGCGGACATCGCCGCGCAACCGGGTACCGCCGACTACTTCGCCACCAGCCAGAGCCAGGCGGGAGTCGCGGGCGTCACTGGCGGCGTCACGGTTGTCGGCTACACCGGCGACACCACGGCAGCCGCCTATCAGATGATCTCCGGGAGCTGGTTCACCGGGCCCGGCCAGGCCGTCGTCCCCACCAGGTTCCTGAACGCCACCGGCGACAGGATCGGAGACACCGTCACCCTCACCGAGGGCGGACACCAGATCTCGCTCCGGATCACGGGTGAGGTGCTGGACACCCACAACGACGGCATGCAGGTCCTCACCGGCATGTCCTCCCTGGACGGACTCCATCTGGGCCTTGAGCCGCAGCAGTTCAGCATCCGCACTCGCGCCGGGCACCAACCTCGCCAGCTACGTCGACGCGCTGAACGCGAAGTTCGCCTCCACCACCGCCCAGGCCCAGCCGAACACCGACAACCGCGCCACCGTCATCGACGCCATGGAGGCGCTCGTCGCCCTGCTCGGCGCGATGATCGTCGCTACCGCCGGGCTCGGCGTGCTCAACCTCGTCGTGCTCGACACCCGGCAACGCGTCCACGACCTCGGCATCTTCAAGGCGCTCGGCATGTCCCCGCGCCAGACAATCACCATGGTCCTGGCCTACGTCGCCGGGATCGGCGTGGTCGCCGGCATCGTCGGCGTGCCGCTTGGAGTCATCGCACACCACTACGTCGTGCCACTGATGGGCAACGCCGCCGGCACCGCCATCCCCCCGGCCGACATCGCCGTGTACCACCTGCCCGAACTCATCGCGCTCGCCGTCGGCGGCCTGATCATCTCCCTCGCAGGTGCCGCACTCCCGGCCGGATGGGCCGCAAAGACGCGCACCCAGAACGCCTTGCGCACCGAATAACCAAAGTGTTGTGCGGGCCGTTCCGGCGAGCGGCCCGCACAGCCCGGCGCTGGACAGCCAGTGAAGACCGTCCGGTTCGCCGCGTCGTGACCTCCTATTCGGCAGGGGCGCAGCCCGGCGCTTGACGGCCGTCGGCCCAGGTCTATGCCACCGATCTCCAGTCGGGCCCGGTGCACAAGTGTGCGACAAATGAGCAGTGTCACATCCTGGCCTGCCGGGCCCGGCGGCTGGTCGCTTCAGCGGGGTCCTGTGCCGCTCGAAAATGCGCGCCCGTGACTTACGTCACGTTATGTGTTAGGGATATTACTAGATCGCCAACGCCGGGCGGCGCGGCGGGCAAGGCCCGGTGTGTCGTGTCCGGGCTCCGCACCCCATCCGGGAGGCGCTCGTGCTCAGGTTCTTATCCCAGCGACGTTCCCTCCGCATCCTCGCGATCCTGGTCACGGTGCTGGCTTGCGCCTTGGGCGTGGTCGGCGGGGTCAGGGCCAGTATGCGGCACGGTCCGCAACCGGACCAGGAGGAGCACGAGGCCGTTACGGCGAACCAGAATTCCACGACTGGAAGCTGCGGAGTCGAACGCTGGTCTGTGAAGACCGGCACGGACGCCGACGCCGGGAAGATCAGCCTCCAGTCCACCACCTCGACGACCATCGCGTCGCTGGTCGCGCTGCCAGCGCCAAGCAGCCTGCCGAGCAACAACCGGATCGTCCCGACCGAGACCACGGTGTACCGCCTCCAGGCCACGCTGACTCGAGTTCAAGCTGGAGGCCGACTCCGACTACCACCTGGTGCTCAAGGACACCGCCGGGCACACCATGATCGCCGAGATCCCCGACCCGGCCTGCGTCGGGGTCCACCAGCCCCCTGCTGACCAGCATCGAGAAAGCGCGCGGCGAGTTCGACGCCAAGTACACGCCCACCGGGTCCTTCCAGACCGTGAACGCACCGGTGACCGTGACCGGGGTCGGGTTCTTCGACTTCCTGCACGGCCAGACCGGGGTCGCTCCCAACGGCATCGAATTGCACTCCGTCCTGGACGTTCAGTTCGGCACCGGCAGCGGTGGCAGCGTGACTGTCACCAACCCCGGCAGTCAGAGCGGCACCGTCGGCACCGCGGTGAGCCTGCAGATCAACGCGACCGACACCGCCAGGGGGCACGCTGTCCTATCGCGCCACAGGGCTGGCGGCCGGACTGTCGATCAACGCCAGCACCGGCTTATCACCGGCATTCCCACGACAGCCGGAACGAGCAACGTGACCGTGACGGCCACCGACACCACGGGCGCCGCAGGATCGGCCTCGTTCACCTGGACCATCGCGCCCAACAGCAACTGCACCGCAGCTCAACTGCTCGGCAACCCCGGTTTCGAGACCGGTTCGGCGTCGCCGTGGACCGCCACGACCGGCGTGATCAACAGCAGCACGTCCGAACCCCCGCACTCGGGCACCTGGGACGCCTGGCTGGACGGCTACGGCACCACCCGCACCGACACCCTGGCCCAGCAGGTCACTGTCCCAGCGGGCTGCTCAACCTACAATCTCAGCTTCTGGCTGCACACCGACACCGCCGAGACCACCACGACGACCGCCTACGACACCCTCAAGGTGCAGGTACTGAACAGCGCAGGGACCCTGCTCGCTACCCTGGCCACTTACTCCAACCTCAACGCAGCTACCGGCTACGCGCAGCACAGCTTCGGCCTGGGCAGCTACGCCGGACAAGCCATCATCATGAAATTCACCGGCACCGAGGACTCGACCAAGCAGACATCTTTCGTGATCGACGACACCGCCCTCAACACCTCCTAGGGCCATGCCCGCAACACCTGTGCGCGTGCCGAGAATCTCGTCCACAACTCTGACCAGCAGGGTTGCGCCTCAGGGTGCCTGCCGTAGCGACCAGAAATCTGTCGACACATGTTAAAAATGGCCCCGGAAACTGGATTTCTGAGGCGTGGTCTCTTACGCTCCAGCACGCGTTGTAGCGGTCAGCACAGGAGGCGACAGCCTCGGGGCTGACGGCCGCTGTTTCCTGGCTTTGGCGGCGGTGCTGCGCTTCGGCAGGCGAGGAAGATGCGATGCAGGAATGGGACGCGGTGGGACTTCGCTGGATTCCATTGGACGGCCACCCGGCACCCTAGGCGCGCTGACCTGGGCGACTCGGTATCCACGGACGCCGGGCGGACAGAATGCGGATCTGCGCGGCGATCATCAGCGGCCGCCTGCGCATCCGGTCGGCCATCCCCCCGAATAGCAGGCTGGGGCCGCTGTAGGCGAGTAACCCGGCGGCAGACAGCAGCCCGACCTGGGCGATGCTGGCGTGCAGGTACAGCACCGCTGTCAGTGGCAGGGCCAGCAGCGTGACCTGGCTGCCGACCGACGAGATCCCCTGGCCCAGCCAGAGCTTGTTGAAATCACGGTGACGTCACAGCGAACGGGCAGCGCCTAAGGCGTCCGGCTGTCCCCCACGCGCTCGGGCAGCGCTGCGCACCGGCATCCGGGCTCCTTCTACTGCGGCGCGGCCGGCCCTTCCGGGCCATTGTCGTGTCACGCCAAGTATCGGCGAAAGCCGCCCGGATCAGTATAGACCCGGACATGCGGGCACGGGGTATCAGCCCTCGGTGTACCGCTGCCTGAGCTCGACCTTGCGGATCTTGCCGGTCGCGGTGCGCGGCAACGCGCCGACCAGTTCGAGCCGCTCCGGCAGGTACAGCTCGGTCACCCCTTCGGCGCGCAGGTAGGCGAGCAGCTCGGGCAGGTCCGGGGCCTCGCCGCCGACGGGCACCGCCACCGCCCAGATCCGCTCCACCACCTCCTCGTCGGGGATGCCTATCAGCGCGACCTCGGCCACCTTCGGGTGCGTGAGCAGCACGTTCTCCACATCGAGCACCGGGACGTTGACGCCGAAGGCCAAGATGACGTCCTTCGTCCGGCCGGCGATGCGGATGCCGCCGCGGCCGTCGTCACGCGCCAGGTCGCCGGTGTGGAACCAGCCGTCGTCGTCCAGGTCCTCGTGGTAGGCGGCTTCGTTCTGGTAGTAGCCCAGGCACTGCGCTGGCCCGCGCACCCACAGCGGCCCGGCACCGTCGGACCGGCCTTCCATCGGATCGATCCTGACCTGCATGCCGCCGGTGGGACAGCCGTCGCTGTGGGCTGCCCAGTCCGGTGGGTCGCCGGGCCGGGTCATGGTGACCGGCCCGTTCTCCGTCATCCCCCACAGCGAGTACAGCGGCACACCGAACGTTTCGCGCACCTGCTCGACCAGCGAAGGCGGCACCGGCGCCGACCCCGCCACGATATACCGCAGGCTGCTGATGTCGCGCGGCCTGGCCTGCTGTGCCCGCAGCACCGGCAGGATCAGGGGCGGGCTGGCGTAGAGCATCGTGACACCGTGCCGCTCGACCATGTCGAGCTGCGGGTCGCCCTGCCAGGAGCCGGGCGTGACCGCGGTGCCGCCGAGCACCAGCGGCGTCAGCAGGTTCTGCACGAGGCCGACGTAGTGCATGTTGGTGTGCGGCGAGGTCTTGACCAGCGTGCTGTCGAGGCCAAGCGTGGTCTGGTAGCCGCGGATGCCGGCGTACAGCGTGTTCTGGCTGTGCAGCGCGCCCTTGGGGTCCCCGGTGGTGCCGGACGTGAACAGGATGAGATACGGGTCGTCCGCGGGCAGCTCACGGCCGGCCAGATCGGCCGGGTTTCCGTGCGCGCCCGCCAGGAGGTCGCGCTCGAACGAGAGGGTTCCCGCCGGGCCGCCGTCGCCCATCACCACGATGTGCTCGAGCGTGGGCACCCGGGTCGCGATGTCGAGCATGGTGTCGGCGGGGTGGCTGCCGTCCTGCTCGGCGACGGTGACGAACACCCGCATCTGCGTGGTCCGGGCGGCCAGCTCGAGTTCCCGCCGCCGGAAGTTCGGCATGAGCGGGGCGATCCGCGCGCCGATCTGGATCGCGGCCAGTGCTAAGGGCAGCACCTCCCAGTAATCGGGGATGTGAATGCCCACGAACTCACCCGGCTTGACGTCCAGCGCGAGCAGGGCGTGGGAGAACTGGTCGGTGGCCGCCGCGATCTGCGCGTAGGTCACCGTCTCGGCCGTTTCGGCCGGCCCGCCCGGCGTCCGGCAGGCGATGACGGCCGCCTTGCCAGGTTGCGCGGCGGCGTGCCGCCGCAGGTCGTCGAGGAAGGTCCCACCCCGCCACCAGCCATCCCGCCGGTACTGGTCGCCAGCAGCGACGTTGTCGCTCGCCATCATGACTCCTCCGGTCCTCCGATTGAGAAAGACCGGCCAGCGGATGTCCGCGAGCTTCGCGGCTGCGCCGGCCTGGTCGTAACGCTTGTCCGCAAGCGGGACAGAATGGCCGGGTGTAAGGCTTGCCATCTCACCACATGTTAGGGCATATCGCGTAGCTGAAAAGGCGCTCATGCACGACGTTGACAGTACAAGGTCGGGCTGCACTCGAGCGGCCCGGTCGGCGGACCGGGCCGGTCCGGCCCGGTGATCAGCCCAGGTGGGCAGCAGGATTCGGAGGACCCGGCGCTGCGGGCCGACATCGTGGCCGCGGTGCGCCGGTACCTGCCGGGCTACCGGCCGGAACCGGTGGCGTCGCAGCGCTGCGTCTACGACAACACGCCGGACGAGGACTTCGTGGTTGACCGGGCCGGGCCGCTGGTCATCGGGTGCGGGACGAGCGGGCACGGCTTCAAGTTCGGCCCGCTGATCGGTGAGTGGCTGGCGGATCTCGCCACCGGGCGGGAGCCAGCCGGGATGCCGTCCCGGTTCGCCCTGGCCAGATTCCGCGCCGGCGGCGGCGCGCGTGGCTAGCGGCGGCTCACCAGTGAGCGCGGGGCAACGCTTTTCGTGCCGCGCTCTCATCCCGGCGGGAACAGCCCGGATGAGATGCACAAGACATGACAGATGCCCGCATCCCGGCCTATGTTGAGTTGTCCGTGATCTGGAAGGCGGGTGACGGCGTGACGGAGCGGATCACTTCCGCGGGCGCGGGCGAGGTGGGGGCGTTGCGGGAGACCGCGATGCGCCACCGGGGCGTGGCGCTGACAATCTTGTCGGTGTGCCAGGCGATGCTCATCGCCGACATCACCATCGTCACGGTCGCGGCGCCGAGCATCGAGCGCGGGCTCGGCTTGACGGCGACGAACCTGACCTGGGTGTTCAACGCCTACACGATCGCCTTCGGCGGGTTACTGCTGCTGGGTGGCCGGGCCGGCGACATCCTCGGTCACCGGCGCACGTTCCTGGCCGGCACGGGGCTGTTCACGCTGGCGTCGCTGGCGGGCGGGATGGCGACGTCCGGCGCGGTGCTGCTGATAGCGCGCGGAGTACAAGGCGTGGGTGCGGCGTTCGCCGCGCCGGGCGCGCTCGCGCTCATCGCGAACACCTTCCCCGAGAAGGAAGCCAGGACCCGAGCGCTCTCGATCTGGTCCGCGGTGGCCGCCTCGGGGATGGTGGTGGGGCTCATCATGGGTGGCGTGCTGACCAGCTGGGCTGGGTGGCGCGCGGTGTTCTTCGTCAACGTGCCGGTCGGCGCCGCGATCGCCTTGTTCGGGTCCGGCTGGGTGATCGCGGGCGCCCGTCAGCCAGGCCGGTTCGATCTCGCCGGCGCGCTGACCTCGACGGTCGGGCTGATGCTGCTGGCCGAGGGGTTCATCCTGGCCGCCTCGCGCGGCTGGACGAACCCGGCGACGCTCGCTACGCTGGCCGTCGCGATCGCCGCGATCACGGCGTTCTTCGTGGTGGAGACGCGGGCGGCGCAGCCCATCCTGCCGCTGCGCCTGCTCCGCCACCGGGACCGGGTGGGTGCGTACCTGATCCGCTTCCTGCTCACCGCGGCGATGAGCTCGGAGATGTTCTTCCTCACGCTCTACCTGCAGGACGTGCTCCGGCTGTCCCCGCTGGCCGCCGGGCTGGCCTTCATTCCCACCGCGGTGCCGGTCGTCGTCGTCAGCAAATTCGCCGGACGGCTGCTACCGCGATTCGGCGCCAAGGCGTTGCTGGTGGCCGGTGGGCTGATCACCACCGCCGGCGTCGCCTGGCTCACCCAGCTGTCGGCCACCAGCACCTACGTGGCCGCGGTGCTCACCCCGATCGTGCTGACCTCCATCGGGTGCGGCCTGCTGTTCCCCGCGATGACCGTGGTGGCGCTCACCGACGTCGACGCGGGAGAGGCCGGCGCTGGCTCGGCGATGCTGCAGACCACCCAGCAGTTCGGCGGTGCGCTCGGGGTCGCCGCGCTGGTGACGCTGTTTGATGCGGCGGGCGGGCAGCACGCGGTGGCGAGCGGCGTCGCCGCCTCGTTCGTCGGCGGCACGGTCATCATGGTCGCGGCGACGCTGATCGCGCTGCTGGTGATCCGGCGGCGGGCCTGACGGCGGGCTACCCGGCGGCGGGCTACCGGCCGGGCTACCCGGCGGCGGGCGTGACGGCTTCTGCTCCGGCGTAACGCTCCCGGAGCTCGACCTTGCGGATCTTGGCGGTCGCCGTCCGGGGCATCGCCGCCACCACTTCCAGCCGCTCGGGCAAGAACACCTTGGCCACCCCCCGCCGCGCAGGTACTCGACCAGCTCGGTCAGGGCCAGGGGTTCACCGGCCGGCACCCCGACCGCGCAGACCCGCTCCACCACCGCCTCGTCCGTGATGCCGATGAGTGCCGCCTCGGCCACCTTCGGGTGGCTGAGCAGCACGTTTTCGATGTCCAGCACGGGCATGCTCATGCTCATGGGGTTCATGACGTCCTTGGTGCGGCCCGCGATCCTGATGCCGCCCCGGCCGTCGTCGCGGGCCAGGTCGCCGGTGTTGAACCAGGCGACGCCTTGACCAGCGTGGCGTCCATATCCAGCGCCCCCCTGGTAGCCGCGGATGTCGGCATACAGGACGCCCGCGCAGCGGCGCGGCCGGTACCTGCCCGCCGCCACCGCCCACCCGGGCAAGATGCTCCCGGCGATCGCCGCCACCGCCATCAGCCATTACACCCAGCCCGGTGACTTGGTCGCCGACCCGATGTGCGGGATCGCCACCACCCTCATCGAAGCCATCCACCTCGGCCGCGACGCCGTCGGCGTCGAGTACGAGCCCCGGTGGGCGGAGCTGGCCGCCGCCGGGATCACCCATGCCCGGCGCCACAGCGCCGCCGGGAGCTGCCATGGCACCGCGCGGGCGAGGATCTCGGGTCCGGTATTGCTGCTGCAGTCCCGGGTGAACGTGCTGGGCCTGCGCCTGCCGCGGTGAGGCTGTCCGCGATGGCGTCGGCCACTTCCCGGGGGCGGGTCAGCGGTGCCAGATGGTCCATCGAATACCGCGCCACTGGCCAGCCGGCGGCCTGGGCTTGGTCAGCAATGGCCGCGTAGGGCACGCTCAACTGCACGTACGCCTTGCCGACGTGGCCGGCCCAGGGAGACTGCGGCATCGGTTCGCTCAGCAACTCCGCCGGCAAGCCGCGTAGCTCATCCCGAAACCGTTGCCGGACCGCCTTGTCGGGGAGCAGTTCAGCGAGCGCCTCCAACCGAAACCAGCGGTCCCATGGCGGCAGGAAGCCGTTCTCGACGGACGCGAGCAGGGCAGCGCGCCGATCCGCCGTCAGCGTCTCCAGCCAGGTACGCCCGTCATGGGGAAGCCGCGCATCCAGGAAGACCGCCGTCGCGCGGTTCGCCCCCATCCTCGCTACCGCACCGGGCAGCAAGGGCCCCGCCCGGCTGTGCCCGACCACGGCCACCGCCTCGTCTGCGTCGGCGAGTTCAGCGATTACCTGGAATAGCCGCTCGTAGAACGGTGGCCCCGAATCCAGGACCGGGCGTAGATCCGGTACCGCAACGGCGTACCCGAGCTCAGCCAGGCGGGCCGGTACACCGCCCCAGCTCGACCTTCCGAGCAGCGGGCTGTGTACGAGCAGAACCTGCATGACTTGTGACCATAGCCGCCGGTGGCTTGTCGGACGGGTGATCAGGCGGCCTTGGCGCGCAGCCGCCCTCGTCGCCGAAAACCGTCGAGGTCAACCTCACGCGCATCTACGGCAAGCTCGGCGGTGCACGCCCGAGTCGTCGTGGCGAGTCGGTTCCGATCGGGCCGGGAAAGTCGCCGACGGTAGGGAAACCCCTGATGTCTTGGCCGCTGCGCAAGCCTAGCGTCCAGTCATGGCCGACGCGGACGGGATGAGGTCGGCCTTTAACCAGCAAGGGAGCCATAGATGAGGTGCAACCGACACGGGATTGCCCTGACGGGGGTGGTGGCAGCCATCGGTGTGCTGGGCGCCGCCTGCAGCAGTGGGACACCCACCACGTCGACGTCCTCCCCCCCGGCCATACCCACCGCGGCCTCGGCCCCAGCGGCGAGCACCACGCCGGCACTGGGGCACGGGCGGCCGGAAAGGCGACGTCCTGCACAGTGATCAATCAAGCGGAAGCCAGCGCCTCGCTTGGCCAGGCCGTCGAGTCGCCAGTCATGGGAAAGGCCTTCGTCGAAGGCGGTGTCGCCTGCGTCTTCGATGGGCCCAACGCGCCGCCGGGCGCCAACCCGGATATCCCATACGCAGACACCGTCCGCGTAGTACTGGTCACCGGCCCGAAGGCGAAGATGTATTTCGATGACTACCGAGCCCGGGTGAATGCCCAGCCGATCTCCAGCCTCGGGGACGCAGCCTACTATGACGGATTCGCGTCAATCAGCGTGCTGAAAGGCGATGCCTACGTTCGGATCGCCGTCGGAATCGCGAATAATCTCAGCGCAGAGAAGACGCTCGCCGCCGACGCGTTGGCCAGGATGTGATCACCGGAAAGCAACGCCCGGCGAGATCAATCTCTAGCATCAAGGTGCCTCCCATACTGAGGCCTTATGCTATTGACCTGCAGGAACGCTGTCTGCCATTCAGGGTGGCGGCGGACTCTTAGCCGCATGCTGACTCGGTGGGGTAGCCGTCTCGTTCGCGCCCGGTTGGTCCCGGTCACCGGATGGTGGTTGCGCTCTTTGCTATTTCTGCGCGGGCCGGGTCGGCGGCCATCGCAGTGTCGCACTTGAGGATGCCCTCCAGCGCGCTGTCTGCCTCCGTCTGGTTGTCGATTGACCGGCTGATCGCCAGGGCGCGCAGGTGGTGATGGCGGGCTGACCGCGGTTGGCCGCACTCCAGCCGCAGCGTCCCGGTCTGGTTGAGGGTTTGCGCTTCGCCAAGCGCGTCACCAACGTCGTGATAGAGGTCGCGCGCCTGCTCCAGCAGGTCTTCGGTGGCAGGGACGTCACCGGCCGCCTGGCGCACGCTGCCTAGATTGTGCAGAGCGCAGGCTGTGCCGTGCCGGTTGCCGATCTCGCGATATATCACCAGTGCCTGCTTCAGAACGCGCGCTGCCTCGAGTAGGTTGCCCGCCTGCCGGACCACGTCGCCCAGCCAGCACAGCGCGTTCGCCTCGCCGACGCGGCTGCCGATGTCCCGGAAGGTAGCAAGGGATCGCTCCAGCACGCTCATCGCGCCCGCCAGGTCACCGGTGCCTTGCCGCGTCAGTCCCAGGCACGCCATGGCGTTGGCCTCGCCAAACCGGTCTTTGAGGGCGGCGGATATGTCCAGCGCCTGCTCCAGGGCCCGATGCGCCGCCGGGTGATCGCCGGTCAGGTTGCGCACCGCGCCGAGATTCCGGAGTGCCTCGGCCTCGCCCAGCCGACTGCCGGCGCGGCGGGATATCTGAAGCGAGCGTTCCAGCGCATCCACTGCGGCCGGGTAGTCGCCGGTCAGCTGCCACACGGTGCCCAGCACGAGCAGCGCGCCTGCCTGGCCTAGCAGGCTGCCAGTGTCCGCGTAGATGCCGCGTGCCTGCTCCAGCAGGCTGGCCGCTGCCGGGAAGTCGCCTGTCGACCGCCTGACTTCGCCCAGGCACAGCAGCGCGGTTGCCTCGCCTGGCAGGCTGCCAGTGTCCGCGTAGATGCCCCGTGCCTGCTCCAGCGCTTCGGCCGCGCCCGGGTAGTCGCCGGCCAGCCGGCGGAGGTCGCCCAGATTAAGCAGCGCACCGGCCTGCCCCAGCGGGTCGCCGGATTGCCTGGCCGCGACGGCTGCCGCGGCGTGCAGGCTCATGCCCTGCGCCCACGGGCCGTCGATGCGCAGATGGGCGGCGGTGACGGCGGTGAGCCCGACCTGCCGGGCATGATCGCGACGTACGGCGGCGTACTCGATACAGGCCACCAGGTTCGGGCGCTCGGCTGTCATCCAGGCCCGGGCCGCATCCCAGCCGGATAGGTCCGGCATGGTCACCGGCGGGCCGGACTTCGCGACTGGGCGGCAGGACATGGCGAGCCACGTGGGTACCTGCGGCCCGATGCGGCGAACTGGTAGTAATCGAGCAGCCGATCGAGCCGCCTGCTTCCGCAGCCCTGCGTCTTGCTGCCTCGGCCAGGCCGCGGGCGTAAACGCGGATCAGGTCGTGCATCCGGAATCGCCGGGCGGCTGGCTCCTCCAGCAGTCGGCCGCCGTGCAAGACGTCGAGGTAGCAGACGGCCAGTTCGAGTGGCAGCCCGGTGAGGGCTGCCGCTGCATACGGGTCGATGTCGGGGCCGGGATGCAGCCCGAGATAGCGGAAGAACCGTCGCTGGCGGCAGTCCAGCGCCCGGTAGGACAGTTCGAACGCGGCGGCCACTGTGCGGCTTTCGGCCGTGACGGTGAGCAGCCGTGTCCGAGTCTCGGCTGATCAAGTCAGCCAGGGTCCAGGCGGGGTGCAGGGTGAATAGCCGCGCGAGCAGTGTGATCGCTAGCGGCAGGTACCCGCACAGCGCAACCAGCTCAGCCACTTGTGCGGTCGCGCCGGCGGCCCGGGGCGCCAGGTCCGTGAACATCGCTGCCGCGTCGGCGGGGGCAGCACATCCAGCTGCATCTCCGCCGTTCCTGGGGGCAGGTCCCCGAGGAACCGGCGGCTGGTGATCAGCACCAGGCATGTCGCCGTGCCAGGAAGCAGCGGCTCGACCTGGCTGCTGCTGGCCGCGTTGTCCAGGACCAGCAGCACCCTGCGGCCGGCCATCCGGTCCCGCCACATCGCCGCTCGCCCTTCCAGGTCGGCGGGCAGGTACCGGATATCAACCCCGTCAGCGGTCAGCAGCTCAGCCAGCACATCAGCCGGATCGGCGGGCGGACGGCCAGGGGTGTAGCCGTGCAGGTCCGCGAACAACTGCCGGTCCGGGAACCGGTCCGCTACCAGGTGGGCGACGTGCAACGCCAGCGCCGTCTTCCCGACGCCCGGCATGCCATCGATCGCCGAGATCACCACCATCCCCGGCACCTGCACACCCGGCCCGGCCAGCAGGCCGCCCAGCGCCGCCAGCTCTCCCGCGCGGCCAGCGAAATGAGCCGGCGGAACCGGCAACTGCCGCAACCCGCCCTGGCCCGGCCGCGGCCCGCCGTCAAACTCCGCGCCACCGCCCGCCCGCCCCTCGACGACAACGCTGTCTCCGAAGTCAGGCCTCTCGGGCGGCGGGCTGGCTGCCTCGTGGCGGCGAGGCAGGCCCGCCCGGTCCCGGTCGCCTGCCAGTATGGCCTGCTGGAGCTGGCGCAGCGCCGGGCCTGGCTCGACACCGAGTTCCTCGGCGAGCACGTCGCTGGCTAGCCCGGTAGACCTCAAGCGCCTCGGCTCTGCGGTCGACCGCGTATAGCGCGCGCATGAGCTGCTCATGGAACCGCTCACGGAACGGGTGCGCGCTGGCCAGGCCTCGCAGCTCCGCGATTACTTGCGCGTACCTGCCGGCCTGCAGCTCGGCGACGATCCAGTTCTCAACGGCCAGCCAGCGCAGCTCCGCCAGCCGTGCCGCCTCGTTGATCTGCCACCCATTCACCGGCACATCGGCCAGCGGCTCGCCGCGCCATAGCGCCAGCGCCGAGCGCAGGGCGTCGGAAGCGTCGTCCCAGCGGTCCCCGCGCCATCGCCGCCGCCCCGCGGGCCGTCAGCCCGGCGAAGCGGGCCGAGTCCAGCTCCGTGTCCTCAACGTCGATGGTGTATCCGGCGCCCACCGTGCGGATACGCGACCCCGCCGCGGGTCCGAGGGTCCGGCGCAGGCGCATCACGTGGGTATGCAGCGCACCGCGCGGGGCCGGCGGCTGCTGATCCGGCCAGAGTGATTCGATCAGCACGTCGATCGGTACCACGGCGTTCACGCGCAGCAGCAGTACGGCGAGTGCTGTCCGCTGCTTGGCGGCGGGTACGGGACGGGTGACCCCGTCATCGAGCACTTGCACCGGGCCCAGTACGCCGAATTCCACCGCCATGCGGCACCGCCCGCCAGTGGCAACCAGATGTGCTGATCCTGCCAATTGACAATATGCCGGTTGATATGGACGGTCCACTGCGGATATCGGCACGCCAGTGAAAGGTCAGCCGGAAGACAGCGGGCCTGCGGAGACTCAGAAGGCCCATCGCAGCCCGTTACCGATGAGGAGTCTTTATGGGCCTGAGCAAACCATCCCCGAGCGCCCGGCCGCACCCGCCGGGCCATGACCGTCACCTGAAGGCACAGCGATGAGGGTGCCGACCTTGAGACGCCGCTGGCAGGCTGGCATTGCGTCGCTGGCAGTGCTGGCCGGCCTGACAGCACCGCTGGCGGTCATGCAGCCCGCTTCCGCGAGCCTGCCTGGTCCTGTCGTGTACCAGGGCGAGGGATTCGATACCGCGACGCCCCCATCCACCGCTGACATGACCAACTGGTGGATCACCACCCCCTACAGCGGCCTGGGCATCTACCTCGGCGGCGAGAACTCCGGCGGGACGAACCCGGGCCACAACTACATCGCGAACATCATGACCACCGGCTATGCGGTGTGGCTGTACTGGGTGGGACCGCAGTCAGCCTGCGCGAACCAGGCCGGCCTCGCCGCGTTCAGCAACAACGCGAACACCGCGCAGTCCCAGGGCGAAACCCAGGCCAACGATGCGGTGGCTGAGGCGGAAAGCACCGGATTCGCCAACGTGTACATCGTCTATGACCTGGAGGCCTTTAACACCGGCAACTCGACCTGCGTCACCGCGGCGGCGTCGTTCATCAACGGCTTCGAGTACCGAGGTCCACACGGTCGATGGCAAGCACGGCGCCGTCTACGGTTCCAGCTGCGCTTCCGATCTGGACAACTATGTCAACCACAGCAACGTCCCTGAGGCGATCTTCCCGGCGGACGTCGGCTTCTCCGACTTCGCGACCACGCCCATCCAGTGCGTCGCCAACACCCACTGGGACCACAACCAGCGAGTGCATCAATGGTCGGGTGGTTCGAGGACCAGGTTCCTTGCCGGCGACAGCGGACCCAGCATCACGCTGGACGAGGACTGCGCTGACGGCCCGGCCGAGAGCACGACCGCATGGGATCTGGGATGCCACTAATGCGAGACACGCGATATCGGAGGCGGTGCGAACAAGTGAAACTTTTGAAAGCAGCGCGTTACGTCGGCCCAGGGGTCGCGGCGGCAGCCGGCCTGGCCGCGCTGGCCTTCGCCTACCCAAGCTCGCCGACGGCGGCCGGTGCCATCGGCTGGGTGAACAGGCCCGCTGCGATCCCGGCGGTGAGCGCACCGGCCAATCCCGGTCTCGCCGCCTGTGCGACGGCCAGCCTCAGCACCAAGATGGTGCGCCGGGGCCTCGTCGGAAACGGGACCTATGCCTACATCTACCGCGCGAAGAACAGCGGCACCAGCGCCTGCTACGTCTCAGGCACTCCGAGTGTGGACATCGCGGGCGAGCCGGTGACGCGTGCGCCGAACGTGCTGAACGTATCGGCCGGGACGCTGGCCCCGGGTGCCTCGGCAACCTTCGCCATCATCCAGACAACTCGCGTTCCCTGCACTGCGAAACTGCGAAACGGTGCCACGGCCTCGAAGGCGATGACGCCGCAGCTGAAGTTCGGCACGCAGGCAGGCCCAGCCGTCAGCGACGGGACCGTGCTCACCAGTAACTGTGTCACCGCTCACGTGACTCCTATCGGCCTGCCGATGACGCAGCCGAAGCCGGACTCCCTTTCAGGACTCCATGTCGCGCTCGCGGTCCCGTCGCGGATCGCCGCCGGCCAGGTACTGAAGTTCGCGGTCACGATCACTAACCCCACCAGGGCAGCGGTCAGGCTCTCCCCCTGCCCGAGCTATGAGACGGGACTGTCCGTCGCACCCGCGAGGGCATACAAGCTCAACTGCTCGGCGGCACCGGCCATCCCCGCCGGTCAGTCCCGCACGTATGACATGCGGTTCAGCATTCCCGCAGCCGCTCCAGCCGGCCTGGCGAAGATCGGCTGGTTCCTGCTCAACCCGAACCGCACCGGAGCGGGCGGCGCGATCATGATCACCGGGCCGGCGTGATCCCGGCCGAGGTCACCACTGACCGCGCCCCCGTGATACTTACCGAATCAGCCGATAAGGTCTCACTTTCCGGAATGGGGCGAGGTCGATGAGAACGGTAAATAGCATCCTGGCTGCCCTGGTGATGTGTACGGGGATCGTTTCGGCGGACCCGGCGGTCGCTGCCTCGCATGCGCCGGATGGCGCGGCAGCGGTCACCACCAGTGCGCCCCGGGTGAGTTCCAACCCGGCGGCCTATGCGCGGGCACTGAAGTCTAAGGACTGGGTGGCGACACCCGACGGGCTGATGAACAAGTCATGCGTCCTGAGACTCCCTGCGGGTGCCGTTCTCGACCGCGACGAGATCATCCTGGCCTCGGGGGCCAGGCAACGTATCGGCGCCTGCCGCTTCCCCAGGCTGGTTCGGCCTCAGCAGGTCAACCCCGCCTCGGCGCCCAGCAGCGGAGTCCGCCCCTTCGTCACCAACGGCTGGTGGGCCGACTCAATCTGGAATTCCCCGAAATGGCTGAGTTTGCTCTATGTCGAATATGCAGTGCCCACGGCCCCGCCCGTTAATGGTGCATTAACTTATCTATTCTCATCCTTCAGTTCGTCAGATAATAGTGCAATTCTGCAGCCGGTGCTTACTTACGGCGCGTCCCCCTCAGGCGGAGGAAACTACTGGTACGTCACTTCCTGGTACCTCTGGGCGGATAACACGAGAATGGTTTTTGGTAACAACGTTAGGGTGTCACCAGGCGACACGATCGTCGGTAAGCTAACCGCTACTAACTGCAGCAGCAATGGCTACAACTGCAGCTGGGCCATCTCGACCGAGGATCTTAACAACGGCGGCGTATCCAACCGCACTGTCGTCAGCAACTCGGCCTTCACTGCCGCGGAAGGCGGAGTGCTGGAGTCATACAATGCGACCGGCTGTAACATGCTGCCCGCCAACGGGCATGGAGTCTTCCGGGACATCACAATCGGGGCAGGCGTGGGTTATAGCACGGTCACCCCATCCTTCACCGTGTCTTATCCAAGTCCCAAGCAGTGCAGCATTTCCGAAACGGCCAATTCCACCGGCGCCGATATCCTGTGGAAGCCCTGACTGCCCCCGGCAGTAGTTTCGCTCGTGCGTTGCAGCTGCTACGGCGCTGGCTGTTGAGACTGTTGCGGCTGGTGAGAACGCCAGGGTCAGGGCGCCGAGGATGGATCCGTTGGGGTGGCGCCGAGGTAGATCGCCGAGTTCAGCCGCGATCCGCGCGGCAGGCAGTGCGGGGCCGTCTAACTCGGCGCCCCGCTGGCCGGGCAGACCATGGGTTCGCGTGTACCAAAGACGCCCGGCGAGTGGCTCGACTGCCAGGACCGCGATGACCGACAGGCAGGCCGCCGCCGCGGCCACGATGTCGTTGCTCAGCGCCGCGCCGAGCGCGGCGCCGAGGATCGCCACGGCGGGCCGCAGCAGCGTCAGGGGGCCGAGGATGAGCGCGGAGGCGAGGTATCTGAGTTGCCAGCTCAGGGTGGCGTAGCAGGCGAGGGCGATGAGCACGACCAGCGCATACGGGCCGTAGATCGCCAGCATGGCTGTCCCGGTGCGGGCGTAGTCATCCAGGTGGGCCGGGCTGGTAATGGCATCGGCGCACACCCCGGCCATCACCGGCGCGAGCAGGGCACAGGCCAGACCCGCGCCCCGCCGGGCGGCCTGGCAATCGGACCGTCGGTGGCTGATCAGCCCGGTCCGCCCGGCCGAGGACCGGAAGCCCGCGAACGAGCCGTCGACCATCGCGAGGATGAACAGCACGGCGGCGATTGTCTCGGTCATGCCCGGATTCCGACGACTGGACGCAGCACGTCCAGAGCGCGGGGATGCCACCGGGAGCCTTCCAGCGCCTGGATGTCATATCCGGGTGCTCCGCTCCGCGCCGCGGCCAGAAGTGCTGCTGCGGGGTAGCTGCGGCGGGCGGACAGAACTCCATCGTGGCGGGAGATGGGCTCGCGCATGCGCGCGTGGTGGAAGACCCACGCCCCGAGTGTTGACCACAGGCACGGAGCGATATCCCAGTGAGCGAACGCGGCCACGCCGAGCCGGGCCTGCGCCGCGAAGAACTCCGCCAGCCCGGACTCGGGCAGGTGATGCAGGAGGCCACTGGAAATCACGACGCAGCACATGCCGTCCTTGACAGCCACCCCGGGCCTGAGCGCATCACCCTGCAGAAAGCGGCAGGCCAGGCCTTCCCGCCCGGCCAGATGCCTGGCCCTGGCGACCAGGACCGGGTTCAGGTCGACGCCGACCAACTCGACATCAGGGCCCAGAGCCGAACAGGCCGCCATCGCCCGCACCACGAAACCCAGCCCGCATCCCACGTCGACGACCCGCAGCGGGCCGGCACCGCATCGGCGCATCGCCTCGATGATCGGGGACAGCAGGGCAGCTACGCGCCGGCCGAACTGAAGTTCCTCGCCCAGGCGCTGCAACTCGCAATGCACCCGAATGCCAAGCGCATCGACGTAATCCGGATCCAGGACCCCGCCCGCTGCCGGTATCGCCGACACGATCCGCGCCGCGCGGTACTGGCCACAGGCCCTGAGCCGACTCAGCACATCGGCCTTCGCGACCGGAAAACGTATACCGTCGGCGTCCACCTGCCACAGCAGGTCGGTGATCTCCGCCAGCCTGGCCGCCATGACGACCATTCAACCGCACAACCGGCATGACCCCTCGTGTCAGGCCCGGACGCCGGGCAAGCGCCCGAAAGGCAACTCGGCACGTTCAGATCGGCCAATCATCCGGGGCCGATATTGAAGGAGGCTGTTTCAAAGCAGAACAGGTGTGCTTCACGGAAATGATGTTTGGAGGGCTGGCGGCCGCCAGGGGCCTAACCCAGAACGAGCAGATCGCTGACGCCTTCGACGGGCTGCGGTGAGGTCTCCGCAGCCACCGCGGCATCGAGCGCAGCGAAGCCTTTCGCGGTTTCCTGCTCGGTGAGGTATTCGAAGGTGGAGATCGCGCGCAGTCGCAGCCGGGCTGCGCCTTCCGTCATGCTGTCCGCGAAGCGCTCGGATACCGGCTCCAGGGCGAGGATCTTGAGACCGGCGGGGGAGAATGCCTGCTCTACCTGACCGATGGTGGGAAACATCTCCTTTTCGATCTCGGCGGCCCGAGGAAAGAACCGGTGCCACCACAGGTCAGGCATGCGGTCGGCGAACGTGCTGCGGATCAGCAGGCGGCCTGCTGGCCGCAGCACCCGGGCGATGTCCGCCGCCGCGGCCGCCGGGTCCCGCACGTGATGAAATACCAGGTACATCAGCACAACATCACAGCTATCCGCCGCGAGCGGGATCCGCTCCGCGCTGCCAGCCAGATAGGTCACCGCGGAATGCGGCGCTGACTGCTCCGCCACCTGCCGCATGCGCTGCGACGGCTCGATCCCGTACACCGGGCCGCCGAACGTCCGGGCCAGAGCGGGCGTGAACCGCCCGCTACCGGAGCCCAGGTCAAGAACCGCCAGCGGGCGGCGGGCGGGAGCGTGTCCGGCGAATACCTTCATCCAGGCCGCGATCATCGCCGGGCTGACAGCCCGGCCCTGTGCGTAGACAGCGTGCTGACGGTCGTCATAGTCAATCTTTTCCGTCGTCATGACTCCTCTAGGCATGCTGGCCGCCGTGCCGACTGCCCGGGCACCTTGGACGACCATCGGCCGATACCCTCAGATGCGCCCGGCCGCTAGCCGCGGCCCAGATTTATGGTCCCCCCAATCCACCCCCGGCGGGCCTGTAGGTGTCAACGGGGTTTCTGCGGCTTCATGTGATCATGCGATGCTCGAATAGGACGAGGGCCAGCCTGTTGCCTTCAGCCTCGTAAACCCAGACGGCGGGGGTCACTGAGGTTCGAGAGTGGCCCGACTTGCTGACGTTCATCCAGTCCTGATCGTGCAAACGGCGACGGCCGGGCAGGCTCCGGCGGCGGCCGGGACGCCCTGCCGCGCCCAGCGATGTACCGTGTAGCAGTCGCCGGCGATGATCGAGCCCGGCGGTCCTGGAGCCGGGATGAGCGCCGCGATGCCGTTCCTGCTGGTCTTCGCTGTGGCCTGGCTGGTGGTAGCCGGCGCCACGATCGCCCGTTTCGTGCGGTCGCGCGGGATTCGCTGGGATATCACGCTGCTGGCGAGGGCGGGCCTGCTGATCTGGTTCACGGGCGAAATTGCTGCGATGTTCGCGGAGGTGCGGCACTGGCCTGCCGGGCAGATCAGCCAGATGCAGGCCCTGGGCGTCAGGTGCAAGCTGGCGGGCTTCACCGTCCTGCTGGTCGCGGGCCTGGCCAGCCTCATGCGGTCGTGGCTCCGGGCGCGAGCGGGGCGCGGAACCGGGGCCGGTGTCCAGCGTTGACCGTGCACGTGCCGCACTAGCCCGCTTCCTACATAGCTCGGCGCCCCCGCGCGCGGGCGGCCTGGCGGACCAGGTGGTCGCGCTCGGCGACGTTCGTGGCCCGGCGGGCGGCCTCGGCGTATGCCGTGGCGGCGGCGGGCAGGTCGCCGCTGAGCTCGTGCAGGTGGCCGCGGACGGCGTGCCAGCGGTGCCGCTCGCCGATCACGTCGCGCAGCCGGTCGGTCTCGCGCAGCCCGGCGGCGGCGCCGAGGACGTGGCCGACCGCGACCGCGCGCCCGAGCACCGCGGCGGGATCCTGGCGCACTGGCTCGTCGGTGAGGGCGACGAGGTCGTCGTACCAGGCGAGGATCTGCGGCCAGTCGGTCTCCTTTGCGCTGGCCGCGTCGTCGTGCAGGGCGGCGATGGCGGCCTCGACCTGGTAGCGGCCCGGGCGCTGAACGGCCAGCGCCGACTGCAGGACGCGCACGCCCTCGGCGATCTCGCGGATGTCCCACAGCCCGCGGTCCTGCCGGTCGAGTGTGACGATGCGGCCCTGTGAGTCGAGTCGTGCCGGGAGGCGGGCGTGGTTGAGGAGCATCAGCGCGAGCAGCCCGCGCGCCTCCGGTTCCTCGGTGGCGAGGGTGAGCTGGCGGGCGAGCCGGATCGCCTGGCCGGCCAGGTCGACCCGGCCTGCGTGGCCGGCCGTGTAGACGAGGTAGAGCACGCGCAGCACGACGGCGAGGTCGCCGGGCTGGTCCAGGCGGCGTCCCCGCAGGGTCCGCTTGGCCCGGCTGATCCGCTGCGCCATCGTCGCCTCCGGGACGTAGAAGGCGTCGGCGATCTCGCGGGTGGTGAGGCCGCCGACCGCGCGCAGGGTCAATGCCACCTGGGAGGCGGGCGCGAGCTCCGGGTGGCAGCAGCAGAAGAGCAGGAAGAGGGTGTCGTCGCCCTCCTCCGTGGTAGCGGGCCGCGGCTGCGCGTACGTCTGCTCCTCGCGGCGGAGACGGGCGACCTCGCTGCGGCGGGCGTCGACGAGCCGCCGGGTCGCCACCGTGGTCAGCCACGCGCGCGGCTCGCGCGGCGGATGCTCGGGCCACACCCGCAGGGCCTCCAGCAGCGCCTCCTGCAGCGCGTCCTCGGCGGCGTCGAAGTCCTCGCCCCGCCGGACCAGCCCGGCGAGCACCCGGGGGACGAGGGCGCGCAGCGCGCCCTCATCCAGCCGTCGGGCCGGCTCGCCGGTCACGCCGGGTCAGTCCTGCGACGGCGCCTCGGACATGATCTCCCGGACGTCGATCCACTCATACAGCGGCTCCCCGCCCGGCCCGGGTTCGGAGGAGACGTAGGCCGCGAGCTCGACCGCGCGCTCGTGCGACTCGACGTCGATCATGTACCAGCCCGCCACGAGATCGCTGGTCTCAGGCAGGGGGCCGTCGGTGGTTACTGGCGCGGCGTCCGGGCCGCCGTAGCGCACCCAGGTGCGCGCCGGCGTGAGGGCCTGCGCGTCGACGTACTCGCCGTTCTCCGCGAGCAGCTCGCTGACGTGCCTGAGGAAGCCCATGTGCGCCTCCACGTCCTCAGGCGCCCACTGGTCCATCGGGGGCACGGGACGGTGCGGCTCCGGGGCGCCGCGGTAGTGCTTGAGGAGCAGGTACTTCGGCATGGTGGTCTCCTGATGTCGTGGGCCGCGCCTTTCGTGGCCCTTCACCTGGTGAGCGGAGCAGGTCAGAGCTTCTCGACATGAAATCACTGGCGCTCGCCCGCCTTGCCGCGTTCCAGTAAGAGGTTCCCCTGCGCGACGGGAGCGCGGAGCGGGCGGGTGTCATGGCTGCCGTGGCTTGGGGCGCGCTGCGTAACGGTCCTGGAACGGCCTGCTGGCGGCGGGGCCGGCGGTGAAGACGAAGTCCGGCCCGTCCACTCTTCGCCCGGTTACGCGGTCGACGAGGACTGGTTCGGCAGCGGCCCCGGTCTGGGCGTCCACGAGCACCATGCTGCGCTCAGCGGGGGCGAGGCGCGCATTGCCCCATTCGGCGAGCACGACGACGACGGGCCGCAGAGAGCGACCGAGTTCTGTTAGGAGGTACTCGTAGCGGGCCGGGTTCGCCTGGTACTGGCGCCGGTCGAGCAGGCCGGCGCTGACCAGGCGCTTAAGCCGGCTGGTCAGCAGGCTGGAGGAGATGCCGAGGTTCTCCTGGAACTGGTCGAAGCGCGAGTAGCCGTCGAAGGCGTCGTGCAGGATGAGCAACGTCCACCATTCGCCGACGAGGCCGAGCGTTGCCGACAGCGGGCACTCCCGGTCCTCGAGCCTGATCTTGTGGGCCATGCGCAGCACCTCTCCGACCTAACTGCTATATTGAAAGCCACTTACTGCTATCTTAGCAGTTATGCGCAGCGCTGCAGCTGGAGGGGTTCTCATGAGTGAAACTGCCACGAGCGCGACAGGGTCGCTGCCGCCGGTCATCTCCGGCTACCTGGCCGCGTCAGACCGCGCCGACACCGAGGCCGTTGTCCGCTGCCTGGCCGAGGACGCGGTAGTCGTGGACGAAGGCCAGGAATGGCGGGGCACGGCCGCGATCCGGCGATGGCGCGACACCGTCGCCAAGGCCTACGACTACACCGTCCAGGTCACCGGAGCGAAAGCGCTGGGCGAGGTGGATGGCGCTGAACGTCACGACGTGTACCTCCATCTCGAAGGCAACTTCCCCGGCGGCGAGGTCGACCTGACGGATCGCTTTGCGGTTCGCGGTGGGCGGATCGCCCGCCTGGAGATCGTGCCCACCGAGGCGAGGTCGTGAGCTCGCCGCCCCGGTGAAGTCGCCCACAGCGGCGAATAATAGGCTCCCGGGCTTACTTGGAGTCGAGCCGTCCGAGCGGGCTGGGTCCGGCCGTCAGCGCGTCGTGCGCTGCCTGCCAGGCGGAATCCCCGGGGAAGAGCTGGGTGCGGAGGTAGGCCCGGGTGAGCTGCGCGACCGCAGCCACTCGCGCGGGGTTCTCGTCCGTGGTCTCGGCGACGTCATATCCAGATATCCCGCCGAGGCCATGCTCTGCGTCGAACAGGGTGAGCAGGGACTTGGGGCCGGAGGAGAGGAAGTACGGATCGGTGTGCCAGGACGGGCCCTGAACCGTCAGGTGGGGAGAGGCGTCATTGTCTCCGGCGACCACGAGCGCGGGCGTCATCATCTCGGAGAAGTCGGTGGTCAAGAAGAAGGAGTAGTTCTTGGCCGCGAACTCACTGAGCGCATCGCCGCCTCTGCCGGGCGCGGCAAGCAGCACGCCCGCCTTGATCCGGGGCTCGGTCAGGTCCACTTCCGTTCCGTCAACGCCTCGGGTCGGCTAGACTCCAACCGGATCGTTGTTCCATTACGATACGGATCAGGGTTCCGTTTTGTCTACGCCATCGTCCGGCTGGAGAGCGTGGCGTCCACTGCGAGTCGGCCGGCTGAGGTGCCAGCCCGAGGCAAGCGGGCGGACGCGCTGCTTCTCCAGGGACTCCAGCCGCCGCGGTAAATCCGGTAGCCCCCCGGCGGTGTCAGCTGGTCGTCCGCTCCTTTTCGGCTTGCTTCCTCAGCTTCCGGTCGTCCCGCAGCTCGGAGAAGGGTTCCTTCTGTGGCGGATGACCGCCGGCGATGGCGCGGCCTCGCTCGAGTTCCGCGTTGAACTCGGCGCCGAACAAGATCGCCACGTTCGAGATCCACATCCAGATGAGGAAGATGATGATGCCCGCGAGGCTGCCGTAGGTCTTGTTGTAGTGACTGAAGTTCGCCACGTAGACCGCGAACAGGCCCGAGGCGATGAGCCATAGGGTGACTGCGATGAGGCCGCCCGGGGTGACCCACTGGAAGCCGTGCCGGGCGTTCGGGCTGGCCCAGTACAAGATGGCCAGGACCAGGGCGATGATGATCAGCAGAACTGGCCACTTGGCGTAGTCCCAGGCCGTCACTGCCGTCGAGCCCGCGCCCAGCACGTCACCGACCTTGCGGGCCAGGCCGCCGGTTACGACCACGATCAGGGCCGCCGCCACCAGCATGATCATCGTGATGGCCGTGACCGCGAGCCGGATCGGCGCGGTCTTCCAGATGGGCCTGCCCTCCGGCACGTCGTAGATGCTGTTGGAGGCGCGCATGAAGGCAGCGACGTAGTTGGACGCCGACCACAGGGCGAGCGCGAGTCCGGCGAGGCCCACGATGCTGGAGGCGGCGTGGCTGTTCTGCAGGTGCGTCACGTCCGTCATGATGATCTTGCGGACCGATGACGGGGCCGCGCTGGCCAGGTTGGTGATCAGCGGCTGGGTAGCGGACTTGCCGAGGATGCCCAGCAGGGACACCAGGACCAGCAGGCCAGGGAAGATGGACTGGATGCCGAAGTAGGTTAGCGCGGCGGCCCGGTCCTGCAGCTGGTCGTCCTTGTACTCCTTCAGTGTTCGCCGGGCCGCCGCCAGCCAGGACCGCCCGCTCAAGTCGGTGGGGCCATCCGGTGTTTCCTGGCGGGAGGCGCGCGTGCGATCTGTTGAGTGCGCCATGGGTAATGGTCCTTCCGCTGGACTGGTTAGCGGCTCGCGGGCGGCCGGCTATCCCCCCGGTCCGGCCGCCCGCGGCCGGCTACTGGCGGCTGCCGCTCACGGCATCGCGAGCGGCTACCGCCTGGTCCCTGGCGGCCTGCGCTGAGCTGACGGACTCGGCTTGCCCAGCCCGCTGGTCCTGGGCTTGCCTGAGCAGGTCCCGGCCTTGCCGTCCGGCCCTCGGCGACGTCGCCCGGAGCCTGCTGGCTGGCGGCTTCGGCCGCATGCTGGCCGGCCTCCGCGCTGCTGTGACCAGCGCCGGCCGCCTGATCCCTGACGACGTCCGCGGTGCGCAGGTGCTGCACTTATGCTCGCAGGCTTACAGGGGAAGCTTACACGATAAGCTTACGCTGTCCACTCTGGATTCACCGGGCCGCGCGGCCGCCGGGCGGTCCTTGCGGCCACGGCACAGCGAGACCGCCCGGGCTGCCGCTGGCACTGGCCGCTCTGGGTGCCGGACTCAGGACGGGAGAGAACCGGTGATCCCGCCGCGATCAGCGGCGGCTGGTGCCGGGATCCTCGGCCAGAAGCGCCGCGATCCTGTCCAGCATGTGGGCCAGGCCAGTCTCGAATTCCCCTTCCCAGCGATCCTCGGCCAGCCCGGAGGCCAGCCGGTATACCGCCGGGAAGCGCCGGGCGTCTATCTCGCCGGCTGGATCCAGCAGTTCGCGGGGCCGCTCGGCATCGGCGACGGCCTCCCGCTGCTCGGGGGACCGGGCAGGGCTGAGGCCGCCGAGTACCGGGTCTAGCGCCGGCGCCCCGCCCTCGCTCATCTCATCGGAGCCGGTGAACGAGCCGTCTCCGGGTTTGGGGTCGCGCAGGGCCATCGCGCTGGTCTCGAGCAGCAGCTGGCCGAGCAGGAAGCCGTTAAAGGTGCGGTAGGTGAACAGCACCTGGTCGTCGGTGAAGCCCTCGCCGGCCAGCCCGCTCAGCATCGCCTCGACCCAGCGCAGCGACCGAAGCGGCGGATTCACCCACGGAGCGTCCGGCGGCCGCGTCGCCACCAGCGGAAAGGCGTGCGGATGGGCCCGGGCGTAGCGGCGTACTCCGTGCGCCATGCCATCCAGATAGGGCCGCCACCCGTCAACCGGACGCAGCTGGACCTGCGGATCGTCGGCAAGCTCGTTGACGATCCGCTCCACTACCTCGTCAAATAGCTCGTCCCGATCCCGCACATACCGGTAGAGCGACATCGAGCGGACTTCGAGCCGCGACGACACCGCCCGCATCGTCGCGGCCCCGATGCCCTGCTCATCCACCAGCTCCAGCGTGGCCGTGACAATCCGGTCCAGCGACAGCCCGCGACCGGGCCGGCTGCGATGGCTAGCCCCACTCTGCGCTCCTGTCACCCGAACCTCGCCTTAAGACGACAGCTGTGATGGTAGCGGCTCGTCACTACCAGTGCCCGCGCCATGCCCGGGCGCCGTGATCATCTTAAGGTTCCCGCCATGAAACGCCGGAATCGCCAGTCTCGATTCCCGCCGTGCCGCGACAGATGCCGAGCTGAGCGCGCCCGACACGCCGCATAGTCCAGGGAATGCGTGGAATATACGATCATTGGACGCTATTCCAGGCTTCTGTCTCAGCGCCGGTAACGCCGCGGTGAGCACGGTTATTGCCGTGCCAGTCACACGCTCGCCAGACGACAGGCGCCGCAACTGGGCGCCGGACTAGGGACTATTCACGGATGCGAAGGGCTACCCGGAGTGCGACCGTGGATGTCAGTGCCAACCCTTTTGCGCACTGCGGGGCGGGCCGACCGGCCGCCCTCGGAGGAGGAACCTATGCCCAGCGCTGTCAACGCCGACCCGCCGGGTGGGCTGCATCGGGAGCCGGAGCTGACCTCAGCGAAGGATCAGCAGAAGGCCCGCGCGCTCGGCCTGACGTCGGCGACCGGCCTGGTCACCGGCACCGTCATCGGGGCCGGGGTGTTCACGATGCCGGCGGTGCTCGCGGGCGCGGGCACCATCTCGCTCGCCGTGCTCGCGGTGATCGCCGTGGGCGCGATGGTGCTGGCTGTCTTGTTCGGCCAGCTGACCAGGCGGATCCCGAACTCCGACGGCGGGCTCTACGCCTACGCCCGGCACGAGTTCGGCGACTTCGCCGGATACCTGACCGGCTGGTGCTACTGGATTCAGGCGTGGGCGGGCAACGCGGCCATCGTCGCGTCCTGGGTGTTCTATGTCGACGCCCTGTTCGGCATCAAGCCCTCCGGCCTAGGGAACTGGGGAATTGCCCTGATCGGGTTGTGGATCCCGGCGGCGGTGAACTTGGCCGGGATCAGGCAGACAGCCTGGCTCCAGAACCTCACCGTGGTGCTGAAGTACCTGCCGCTGCTGTTCGTCGGCGTGGTGGGCTGGTTCTTTGTCACCAAGGCTAACTTCGGCGCGTTCAACGCCTCGGGCGGCAGCCTGTACTCGGCGATCGGGATCGCCGCCGGAGTGGCGCTGTTCTCGTTCATCGGCGTGGAAACGGCGGCCATTACCGCCAAGCGGGTCAAGGACCCGCGACGCAACGTCAGTCGCGCTTCGCTGCTGGGCACCGCGGGCAGCGCCATCGTGTACCTGGCGGTGTCGGCCGCGGTCATGGGCATGGTCGCCCACCGAGGACTGGTGAACAACGGGGCGCCGTTCGTCAACGCCTTCGAGGCGATCTTCCCCCACGCCGCCTGGGCCGGGAAGCTGGTTGCCGCGCTGGCTGCGGTGTCCGGGTTCGGGGCGCTGATCGGCTGGACCCTGGTCACCGCCGAGGTGTCACGGGCCTCGGCCAACGACGGCCTGTTCCTGCGGCCGTTCGCCTGGACCGACCGCAGGGACACGGCCTGGTTCGGCGTCGTGGCCGCGGCGGCGCTGCCGTCGCTGCTGATGCTGTGGCGCTATACCTCCAGCTCGGGGCTGACGGTGTTCACCGACCTGGTCGACCTGACCGTGGTCACCGTGGCCATCCCGTACCTGTTCTCGGCGTGCGCCCAGCTCACCTATCTGGTGTCTCGCCGCCGGCCGGTGCAGGGATGGCTGCTGGCCAGGGATCTGTCGGTCGCTGTGGCGGCGGCGCTGTTCTCGCTGTGGGTCACTTTCGCCGCCGGGTACTCGGCGGTGTACCAGGCCATGGTCGTGGTGCTGGCCGGGATCATCCTCTACGCCTTCGTCCGGGCCCGCCGCGAGCGCCTGGGCCAGGTCCCGGTGCCCGCGGATCTCGCGGCCGCGATGATCCAACCAGTCGGCTACCCGGAGGGACGGTCATGACTTTCAGCGTGCAGTCAGAGGTAGGCCAGCTGCGGCAGGCCATCGTTCACCGGCCGGGCCTGGAGCTGTCCAGGCTCACCCCGCAGAACATCGGAGAGCTGCTGTTCGACGACGTGCTGTGGGCGAAGAAGGCCAAAGAAGAACACGACGTGTTCGCCGAGACACTCCGCGAAAAGGGAGTGCGGGTGCACTATTTCGGGCAGCTGCTGGCCGAGACGCTGGAGCTGCCCGAGGGCCGGGGGTTCGTGCTGGACCGGGTGTGCACCGCCGAGATCCTTGGTCCGGCCCTCACCGGCCCGCTCCGCGAGCTATTCGATGACCTTGACGGGCCGCGCCTGGCCGAGTACCTGGTTGGCGGGGTGCTGAAGGCCGACCTGCGGCCGCTGCGGGCCAAGAGCCTGAAATGGGACACGCTGCGGGCCGATGACTTCCTGCTCCCCCCGCTGCCCAACCACCTGTTCACCCGGGACAACTCCTGCTGGGTTTACGGCGGGGTCTCGGTGAACCCGATGGCCAAGCCCGCCCGGCAGCGGGAAGCGTTGCACATCCGGGCGGTGTACCGCTATCACCCCCTGTTCGCCCACGCCGACTTCGTCACCTACTACGGCGATGACGATGCCAATCACCTGCCGGCCAGCGTGGAAGGCGGCGATGTGCATGTCCTGGGCCACGGCACGGTCCTGATCGGCATGGGTGAGCGGACCACGCCGATGGCGGCGGAAATCCTCGCCCGCGCCCTGTTCGCCAGCGGCCAGGCCAATACCGTGATCGCCATCGAGCTGCCCAAGTCGCACGCGATGATGCACCTCGACACGGTGATGACCATGATCGACCGCACGACCTTCGTGCTCTATCCCTACATCGACCGCCACCCGCGATCGTGGACCATCACCCGCGACGACCCCGAAGCAGATCTGAAGGTCACCCACAACCGCAGCCTCTGGGACGCCCTCGCGACGGCGGTGGGCGCGGACGCGGTCACCGTGCTGATCACTGATGAGGACATCCGGGCCGCCGAACGGGAGCAGTGGGACGACGGGAACAACTACCTGGCTGTCGCCCCCGGCGTGATCCTCGGTTACGACCGCAATGTCGCGACCAACACCATGCTGCGCAAGCACGGCATCGAGGTGATCACCGTGCCCGGCAGCGAACTCGGCCGCGGCCGCGGCGGCCCCCGCTGCATGACCTGCCCGATCGAGCGCGATCCGGCCTAGCGGTCAAAGTCAAGTAAGGAGTACCCGATGGACCTGCACGGGCGCAGCTTGCTGAAGGAAGCCGACCTCAACGCCGATGAGTTCCTCTTCCTGGTCGACCTGGCCCGCCGGCTGCGGGCGGACCAGCGCCAGGGGGTGACCGGCTGGCCACGATCGGCTCACCGTTACGAGAGTCGGCTGGCGGGCTGAGCGATGCGCGTTGTAGTGGCCGTGGGGGGAAACGCTCTGCTCGAGCGGGGCGAGCGGCCGGATGCTGTGATCCAGCGGCGGCATGTCCGGCAGGCCGTCGCGGCCCTCGCCCCGCTGGCCGCCGATCATCAGCTCGTGCTGTGCCACGGCAACGGGCCGCAGGTGGGGGTGCTTGCGCTGGAGAGCCAGGCGGATACCAGCCTCAGCCGGCCGTATCCGCTCGACGTGCTCGTCGCCCAGACCCAGGGCATGATCGGGTACTGGATCGTCCAGGAGTTCCGTAACGCGGGCATCGCCCAGCGGGCGGCGTGCGTCGTGAGCCAGACGGTCGTGGACCCGTCCGACCCCGCGTTCGGCAACCCCACCAAGTTCATTGGGGCCAGCTACGACAAGGGCGAGGCGCAGGCGATGGCCGCGCGCCTGGGGTGGACCATCGCGGCCGACGGGCCCCGCTGGCGGCGCGTGGTGGCCTCACCCAGGCCATTGGGGCTGGTGGAGATCGAGACCGTGCGCTCCCTGGCCAGCGCCGGCGTGCTCGTGATCTGCGGCGGAGGTGGCGGCGTACCGGTGGTCCGATCGAACGCCGGTGAGCTGACCGGCGTGGAAGCTGTTGTCGACAAGGACCTGACCGCGGCCGAGCTGGCGATCACGCTCAAAGCCGATCGCCTGCTCGTGCTCACCGACGTGCCGGCGATCATCCGCGGTTACCGCACGCCGGACGCGCGGCCAATCCAGGCCATTGACACCGTCGCGCTGTCGGCCATGACGTTCCCGGCCGGGTCGATGGGGCCCAAGGTCGAAGCCTGCATCCGCTTTGTCAGGGCGTCCGGCCAGCCGGCCGCGATCGGCGCGCTGACCGATGCCGCCGACATCCTGGCCGGCCGGGCCGGTACCACCATTAGTGCCGCCCGGACTCCGTGATGGACTCACCTGACGCGGTCAAGTATCACCGTCTCGCTCTGGCGTAGCCCATCGGGTATCGGGCGGTGGCGCGGGGCTGGTTAGGCTGACCAGGAACGGGCCGCGAGCGCGGGAGGCAGTTGATGGACGGGAAACCCCGGCGTTGATCAGTGTCGAGACGCACGGGCCGGTGGCCGTGGTCCGGATGGCGCAGGGCAAGGCCAACGCCCTGGACACGGACTTGTGCCAGGATCTCACCGCGCGGTTCGGGCAGCTGGAAGAGGACGGTTACCGGGCCGCGGTGCTGACCGGCGACGGGCCGATCTTCTGCGCGGGCGTCGACTTGGTGCGCCTGCGTGACGGCGGTTCTGGTTATCTGGCCGAGTTCCTGCCCGCCCTGAGCGAGGCGTTCCTGGCCGTGTTCACCTGCTCGGTGCCGGTCGTCGCTGCGGTGAACGGGGCCGCGGTGGCCGGCGGCTGCATCCTGGCCAGCGCCTGCGACCACCGGGTCATGAACTCCGGCCGCGGCCGCATCGGCGTCACCGAGATGCTGGTCGGGGTGCCGTTTCCGGTGACCGCGCTGGAGATCTTGCGGTTCGCGGCCGGCACCCACCGGCTTAAGGAACTCACCTGCTTCGCCCGGACCTATCCCGCGGCGCAGGCCATGAGCCTGGGCCTGATCGACGAGACCGTGGCCGAAGCCGAGGTGCTGCCGCGGGCGATCGAAGTCGCCGCCGAGCTCGCCGCACGGCCCGCCAAGCCGCTGCGGCACACCCGCCGCCAGGTCCGCGGCCCGGCGCTGGAGCGCATCGTCCGCGAGCGCGCGAGCGACGAGCAGGTGCTGCGGATGTGGGACTCCCCGGCCGCCCGCGCCACGGTAGCCGAGTACGTGCAGCAGACCCTGGGCCGATAATGCGTACCGCCGATAGCTCGGTACTTAGGCTGGGCGGGTGAGTTCACCGGAGAGGCGGCCCGAACGCATGACTCCAGCCGAGCTCACTGATCAGGTCCTGCGGGCTTACGGCGGCACGCCTGATCCGCGGCTGCGCGAGCTGATCAGCGCGCTCATCTCGCACCTGCACGCCTTCGCCGAGCAGACCCGGCTGACACCGGAGGAATGGCAGGCGGGCGTGCAGTTCCTCACCGCCGCCGGGCGCAAAAGCGACGAGCGGCGGCAGGAAGTCATCCTGCTGTCGGACGTGCTAGGCCTGTCCTCGCTGGTCGACCAGGTCAACGCGGCGCCCGGGGTGAGCGAGTCCACGGTCCTGGGCCCGTTCTACGTCCCAGGCGCGCCGGTGCGGGCAACGGGCGAGCACATCGGCCGCCCGGAAGACGGCGAGCCGGCCCTGATCCGGGGCACCGTGACCAGCGCCGCCGGCCAGCCGCTGGCTGGCGCCCGGGTGGATGTCTGGCAGGCCAGCAGCAACGGCCGGTACGACACCCAGGACCCGGGGCAGCCGCCGTTCAACCTGCGCGGGGTGTTTGTGACCGGGCCTGACGGCCGGTTCGAGTTCCGGACCGCGCGGCCGGTCAGCTATCCGATCCCAGCCGACGGCCCGGTCGGGGACCTGCTGCGCGCGACCGGGCGGCACCGCTGGCGGGCGGCCCATATTCACGCGATCATCTCCGCGCCAGGCCACTGCAGCGTCACCACGCATATCTTCGACGCCGACAATCCTTATCTCGACAGCGACGCCGTGTTCAGCGTGAAGGACTCCCTGGTCCGGCCCTTCCGGCCGGCCAGCCCCGGCGACCCGCCTGACGTCAGCTACGTGGCCGAGATGGATTTCGCGCTGGCGGCCAGCGCGCCAGCGCCGTGAGCCGGATGCTGGCGGCCCGGATCAGCTGGGCAGCTTGCGGATCACGTCGCCGGGGCGGACGGTCCCGGTGGTGATCACCCGCGCGTTCAGGCCGCGCAGCCGCAGCTCGCGGCCGGCCCGGGAGTTGACGAACCGCCACGCGTCGGTGCCGAACCTGGCCGCGAACTTGACGCAGCCCAGGTGCGGCTCGGCGGTCACCTCGATCACCGCCGAGCCCACCTCCAGCCTGGTGCCGGCGGGCAGGTGAGCCGGGCTGAGGTCGAGATCGACGTAGAGCTGGTCACCGGCCAGCATCCGCCGGTCCGGATCCTGGGCGACGAGCAGGGCGGCCCGGGCGTTCATCACCGTGACCTGCTTTTCCGGGTGGGCCGACCCGTCGGCCGTGCTTGAGCTGCCCCGGATCGGCCAGTTGTCGCCCACCAGGCCGAACGTCACGTCGAGCGTGCCGGCCGCGAGCACTTCACGTTCATCGACCGCCGGGCGGCACACGACCAGCTCAATCAGGCCGGTTTCGCGCGGCGACTGCCTGACGTAACCGAGCCCGGCCTGCAACGCCGCCGTATCCAGATGCTGCACCGTGTGATTCGTCACCTGGCTATCGTCACATCCGCGCGGGCCGGGCGCACCCCCGGCCCGGCCCCGCCCGCTCGGCGGGCTAGCCGCCGGCAATAACCTGGGCCAGCGCGGGCCGGGCCTGGTCGGAGGTGATCAGGTAGGACAGGCCGAACCGGTCGCGCCGCTCCTGCAGGTCCGCGCGGATCTGATCTGCGCTGCCGATCAGGATCGTGGGCATCTGCCAGACGGCGCTGGCCTCGATCCCGCCCCAGCCGCGCCGGGCGATCAGCTGCTCGGTGTCCGACCGCCGCTGGCTGGTGACCAGGATCGTGACCAGGGCGCTGAGTTCCAGGTCGCCGAAGCGGGGCCGGCTTTCTCCCGCAGCACGGCGATCTTTCGGTCCAGCGCGGCGGGCAGCAGGTCCTGCGGATCGTCGCCGCCGTCGGGGCTGGTAATCGGGGCGGGCAGCAGCCCGACGGTATCGGCGTGCCGCGCGGCCACCCCGAGCATGCGCGGACCGCCCGCGCCGATGAGCAGGCGCGGCCGGCCGTGCGGCCGGGGGAGTACGTCCAGGTCCAGGCCGGTGACCTGGTAGTGGGTGCCATGGTGCTCGACCGGGACGCGATCGAGCAGCCCGCCGATGATGGTCAGGGCCTCCTCCAGCCGGTCGATGCGCTGGCGGGCCGGGTCGAACGCCAGGCCGGCCGCGGCATATTCGGGCTGGTACCACCCCGCGCCCAGGCCGAGCTCGAACCGGCCGCCGGTCAGCTCGTGCAGGCTCGCCGCCTCGTGGGCCACGATCACCGGGTGCCGGAAGTCGTTGGACAGGACCATGGTGCCCACCCGCAGCCGCGTCGTCACCGCCGCGGCCGCGGCCAGGCTGCTGAACGGGGCCAGCTGCGGGCCGAACGCGCCGGCCGAGAAATGGTCGCGGACCAAGAACACGTCGATCCCGGCGTCCTCGACCCGGCGGGCCTGATCCAGCCAGTCCGGCCCGCCCGGCCCTGACTCACTGACGACGCCGAACCGTAGCTTGCCTGCCATCTGCCACCCCTGATCATCGTATCGGCGGACCGCGTGCGTTGCTGGCCTGGCCGGATTCTCCCGGTAATGAGGTAAACGGTGGCGGCATCCCGGCTGTGAGGTCCGGCCTAGCGCGCCCCTGACGGCCCGGCGGCCGGCCCCGGGCGGTCTTGTGCGCGATGATGTGGCCGCGGTCGAAGATCTCGCCGCCCCACACACCATGGGGCTCGGCCCGGGCGATCGCGCCGGCCAGGCAGGGTCCGCGCAGCGGGCAGAGCGCGCAATGCGCCTTGGCTAGTTCCAGGTCGGCGGGCAGATCCGAGAACCACAGGTGCGGGTCCTCCACCTGGCAGGCCACCGAATTGCCCAGCGCCGCCGCCCGCCGGGCCAGCCCGACCACCGAACTAGCCAGCAGGTAGTTTTCGGGGCCGCCGCCGCAGGCGTCGTGCGGCCGCGGTTCGCGCCGGCGCCGGGGCGAACCCGCAGGGCGGCGTTCAGCCTGGACCTCAGTCATCTGCGCGCTCCTCTCGGAGAGCCGGCCACCTGCGCGGGCTATCCCCTGCGCGCGGCCGGCCGCACTCGCTTCCGGCCGTCCCGGAGCCCTCAGCGTGCCGCGCCACCCCCGCCCGCAACATCCGCCGACTGGCTGATGTTTGCCGGAAATCCCGCGCCCGAGCTGCGCGCGCCTCGCGAGCTGCGCGCCCCGCGAGCTGCGCGCGCCCCTGAGTTACGGTGGACACATGTCCGCGCCGCACGCCTTTACTGCGGCAGGCGGGGGCAACCAGGGCGAGATATTTGATGCGGCCGGATTAGCGGCCGGGGGCGGGGGACAGGCCAGCGGCCGGCGCCGACGGGGTGCTGGGCTCGGCGACCCGGCCGTACAGCTCGGGCCTGCGGTCGGCGAGCATGTCGCTCAGCGGGCTGACCGCCTTGCTCAGGGCGTCATCCAGGCGGCACTCGGCGGTGATGATGACGGGCCCGGCGGTCAGGGTCGCGCCGGCCAGCGGCCAGCCGCCAGTATCGACGATGACCGAGCCGCTGACCCAGTCGACGCCGCGTTCGCGCCCTGTCCGGTCGCACACTGCGATGAACATCCGGTTGACCGACGCGCCGGCCTGGACCCGGACGACCTCGGCGGGCCGTTCACCGGCGGGGCGCGGCTCAGCCGGCCAGTTGACCGGGGCGCACACCAGCTGAGCGCCATCCAGCGCGGGCAGCCGCACCCACTCAGGGAACTCCAGGTCGTAGCAGATCAGCATCGCGATCCGGCCGAACTCGGTGGCGATCACGGCCGGGGCGGCGTCCCCGGGGCTGAACCAGTACCGCTCCCGGTCCCACAAGTGGGCCTTGCGGTAGACGCCGCGCAGCCCGCCCGGGTCCACCAGCGCGGCGCTGTTGAACAGCTCGCCATCGGCCCGCTCGCAGAAACCGCCGACGATGACGAGGCCTAGGTCGGCGGCCAGCCGGGCCCACAGGGTCACCGTCGGGCCGTCGGGGGACTCCGCGCAAGCCTGGGCCTCGGCCCGGCTCTCGAACACATAGCCGCTGGAGACCAGCTCGGGCAGCACCACGACGGACGCGCCGCGGGCCGCGGCGCGGGCGACGACGTCGGCGGCGAGCTCACGGTTCGCGGCCGGGTCGCCCAGGATCGGAGTGACCTGGCAGCAGGCCACGACGGTGGTAGTCACTGGGCCAGTATCTCCTCGCGGCGGGCGATGGCCCAGGGGTATCCGGGGCGCAACTCGATGGCGCGGTAGAAGTCGGCCGGCGCGTCGTCGTAGCGCGTCGCTCGGATCTCTCCCGCCATTCCTGGTTCATGATTGGCGCTACAGCGTGCTGCGGATGGCGGCCTGGCAGAGTTCGGGCAGCTTCTGCTCGGCCGCTCGGGCCGCGATCCGCACGCCGATCCAGGCCAGCACGAAGCCGTAGGCGGCGGCGGCCGCTATGAGCACCGGCGTCCGGACCGCCGCTGCCGCCTGGTTCGTGAGCACAATCGCGATGATCACCGGGCTGACCACCGCCGCGACGCCGAGCAGGTTGCCGAAGGTGCCGAGGACCCGGTAGGACCCGTATCCCTGGGCGGGCTGGCGCAGGGGATTTCCGGCTCGCTTGTCCATCGGATAGGGCAGCAGGACGGTGAGGATGTTGCTCAGGGCCAGGGCCGCGCCCAGCCCGGCCAGGTCCACGGCCAGGCCCAGGAACCCGTATCCCGGCCGCCCGGCCACGGCCGCGAGGCCGAAGGAGACCGCGGCGAGCAGCGGTACCCCGATCACGACCAGGGAGATGTTCTGGCCGGAGAAGTAGGCGCGCAGCTCACGGCGGCCGCCCAGCGCCAGCGCCTCGAGGACGAAGCCCGGCCCGGTCTGGCCGGCTGAGTTGGTGTGGAAGACGCCGACGAACGCGGCGCCGAAGACCGCGCTCACGAGCAGCAGGCTGGGATGCCCGTCCGGGCCCAGGATGGACCTGATCGATACGGCGACCATGATGACCGCGGTGAGGGCCCAGAAGATGAGCGACGTGGGCTCGCGGCGCTGATAGATCCAGAACCTGGCGGCCACGGCGCCGCGCAGGCCGTACCGGGCCAGCGGCAGCGCGGTGCTGCGGACCTGCGATGACTGGGTCGTGCTGTCCGCGGTGATCAGGGCCCGGCTGAGCGAGGAGATCCACAGCCAGCCGAGCACGACGATGACGCCGGCCAGCAGGGCCAGGCGCGCCACGGCGGCGCCCGGGCGCCCGTCTGAGGCATCCTGGATCGCGTGCGCGGCCAGGCCAGGCGGGAGCCAGCGCATCCACGAGTCGAAGCCGGTGAAGCTCGCCGCGGTGATCTGGCCGTCACTGGCCGCCTTGGGCACCACCTGGGTGAAGAACTCGTACAAGGCGACGATCGGGACGATCAGGAAGACAGCGAGGTCCTTGCCGCGGCGTGAGCGCAGCAGCGAGGCCAGGCTGGTGGTCACGAACCGGGCCAGCGTGATGCAGAACAGCACCTGCAGCGGCACCGCGACCAGGGCGGCGAGCAGCCCCAGCGAGCCGCGGGCCAGTCCGACGGTCACCCCGAGCAGGCCGAGCAGGTTGGCCAGCGGCCAGGCGCCGGTGGCCGAGGCGGCCAGCAGCCCCACGGCCAGCGGGCGGGTGCGCAGCGGGAAGAGGGCCAGGGTGGCCGGGTCGAGGGTGCCGTCCAGGCCGAAGACCATGATCGGCAGGATCAGCCAGCCGAACGCGAACGTCGTGAAGATGACTGTGGTCAGGTCGACCGACGTGCTCGTGCCGCGGAACAGGGCCAGGGTCACGAATACGCCGACCGCGAGCAGGCTGGCCAGGGTGGTGCTGGCGACGAAGGAAAGCTGGGCCGTCGTGGACGAGCGCAGCGCGTTGCGCAGCAGGCGCAGCTTCAGCTGGATGAGGAGCCGAGCCATGACAGTCCCTCCTCGTCGCTCACCCTCGGGCCGACCAGGTCGATGAGGGCCTGCTGCAGGGTCTTGCCGCCGCGCACCTGGTCGGTTGGGCCGGTGGCCACGATCGTGCCCTGGTTGATGACGGACACGTGATCGCAGACCTGTTCGACCAGCTCCATGACGTGGCTGGAGAAAAGGACGGTGGAGCCGGAGCCGACGTAGCGGGTCAGCAGGCGGCGGATCACGTCGGCGGAGACCGGATCCACGCCCTCCAGCGGCTCGTCCAGGAACAGCACCGACGGGTTGTGGATCAGCGCGCACCCGAGGGTGGCCTTCTTGCGCATGCCGGTGGAATAGTCAGCGACCAGCCGCCGGGCGTCGGCGGTCAGGTCGAGCACGTCCAGCAGCTGCGCCGCCCGTGACCGCGCCTCGCCGCCGGGCAGGCCGCGCAGCCGCCCGGCGTATTCCAGCATTTCCTCGCCGCTCAGCCGCTCGAACAGCCTGGCCTCGGCCGGCACCACCCCGATGACGGCCTTGGCGGCCCGCGGGTCGGCCCACACATCCAGCCCGTTGATCAGGACCTGGCCGGCATCGGGCCGCAGCAGGCCGGTCATCATCGACAAGGACGTCGTCTTGCCCGCCCCGTTCGGCCCGACTAGCCCGGCCAGGGAGCCGGCCGCGATATCCAGGTCGATCCCGGCCACCGCCTCCTTCGTGCCGAAGCTCTTGCGCAGTCCGCGGACCGCGATCGCGGTCCCGCTCACCGACTGCTCGGTCCGGTCGGGCTCACTCATGCCGGTCTCCTCGATAGCGGTCGCTGCTGATGTCCATGCCCGGCCTCCGGCTACGAGCCCACGGTGTGGGGGAGCTTGCCCAGGGCTCCGAGTTTGTAGGCGATGATCAGGGACTGGCCCGATAGCGGCACGGCCGCTCCGGCGATGAGATAGCCGCCGTCCACGGCGACGGGGGAGCTGGTGCCCGCGGACAGCGGCGTGTTGAGCAAGATCGCGCCGGTTCCGGCGTCGAAGGCGTACAGGTGCCCGCTGTAGGTGGTGGTGAACACGACGTTGTTGGTGACGGTGGCGGCGCCATAGGGGGAGGAAGGGAGCTCGTCGTCCCATTCGATCTTCCCGGTGTCCTGGTTGACCGCGACCATCTCGCCGGTGGCCTTGGCGATGGACGCCTCGAATGACTTGCCTGACTCGGCCACGCCGTTGACGGTCAGCGGCACGGCGAGGTTGTTGACCGCGGCGAACGTCGTCGTGCCGTTGCTAGCCAGCTGCGACTCGATGCCGCCGAACACGCCGGGCTCGAGGGTGAATTTCGCGGGCAGCGGGATAGGCGAGGCCGGCCTGGCGTTCTCGGTGAGCAGCCCGTCGTTCTCATGGCCGGTGTGCACGCCGACCGGGAGCTTCCACAGCAGCTTGCCGGTCCTGGCGGTCAGCTCGATCAGGAGGCCGGCCTTGCCGCCGTCGATGACGACGGGCTGGCCGTGGGCGGTGCTGAGCACCGGGGAGTTCTGCAGGTCCCAGTCGTAGAGATCGTGCGGGGTGAGCTGGTAGTACCACAGCAGCTTGCCCCGGGGGCTCAGCTTGACCACCGAGTCGGTGTACAGGTCAGGGCCCGGGCGGCTGGTGCCCCACGGGTAGCCCTTGGGCCAGCCGGACTGGCCGATCGGGCCGGGGTTGGCGATGCCGATGTAGAGGTTGCCCTGGGAATCGAACGACGGCGGGTCCCACAGGCCGCCGCCGGAGTTCAGGGCCGGGTCGCCCCACAAGTCCTGGACTTCGTCCCAGGACCATTCCGGCGCGCCGGTGGCGGCGTTCAGTGCCCACAGCGCTGACCTGGCGCCGCCCAGGTACTGACCTCTGTCTGGGTTGACAGGCACGGTCGAGACGTACACGGTCCCGTCGTGGTAACCGGGTGCCATGTCAATGCCCTCACGATTGTTCCCGATCAGGGTCCGGCTCCATAGCTGTCGGCCGGTGGCCGCCGACAAGGCGACCGCGGCTCTGTCCGTCGCCGCGTACACCACCCCGCCGGCCACGTTCACGCCGTCGGGCCCGCCATTGGCCGAATTGTAGTTGTGCGTCCACAGCACCCGGCCGGTGGCGAGCCTGATCGCCATCACGTTCGACTCTAGATCCTGGATGTACACCACGCCGTTCACCACGATCGGCGTCGTCGCGACGTCATCCGAAATGCCAGCGGCCCGGTGCGCACCCGTCGACTCGACCGGCACGCACCACGCTACGCCCAGCGTCGAGACATTAGCGCTGGTGATCGGGCTCGCGACGTCCCGTGTGTTCTGCAGGTCGGCGCCCGGCAGCGCCCAGCTGGCCGCGACCGCCGGGTTGGCCGGGCCGGCGGGCTGACTGCCTGGCCAGCGGCGCGCTCGGCGAAGCAGCTCGCCGTCGTCGATGTGGCGCCGCTGCCACAGCCGCTGACGGCCAGGCTCGCGACGGTGAGCAGGGTCAGGCCGGTCACCCCCGGCCGCTTCACTAAGCTCCTCATCCGCGCCATCCTTTCATCGTCGCCGTCCGGGCCCGCGGGCTGTTGCGAAGAAAAATTGATATCAATATGCTAGGCATGTGTTATCAGGAGCGTCAAGCGGAGGAGGCGTCAGATGGTTGCTCAGGAGCCCGCGGCCGCGGGCCACGGGGCAGTTACCCAGGACCCGGCTGCTACCGGCCAGGGACTGCCGGGCCAGCGGGTGACCGAGCGGGCCGCCCGGTCCTGGCCGGGCCTGCCGATGCTGGTGCTGGGCATCGCCCTGCTCGTGGCCGGGGTAGTGCTGATCCTGGTGGCCGCCCACCAGAAGCACGCGGTCGCCGTGACGCTGATCGTGCTCGGCATCCTGCTGTTCTTGGCCAGTTCCCTGGTGTGGAGGGGCCTCACCCAGGTTGTCCCCGGGCAGGCCCGCGTCGTCCAGCTGTTCGGCCGCTACCGCGGCACCGTCCGGGACTCAGGTCTGCAGTGGGTGAACCCGTTCACCCGCCGCATCGTGGTCTCGACCCGGATCCGCAACCAGGAGTCAGCGCAGGCCAAGGTCAACGACGCCGACGGCAACCCGATCGAGATCGCCGCCGTGGTCGTCTGGCAGGTCCAGGACACCGCCAGCGCCATCTACTCGGTAGATGACTTCACGCAGTTCGTCACCATCCAGACGGAGACCGCCGTCCGGCACATCGCCTCCAGCTATCCCTACGACAGCCGGGGCAGCGGCAAGCTGTCCCTGCGCGACAACGCGGAAGAGATCACCCAGCGGCTGTCCGCCGAGCTCACCGACCGGGTCAGGTCGGCCGGCGTGCACATCATCGAATCACGCCTCACCCGGCTGTCCTACGCCCCGGAGATCGCCCAGGCCATGCTGCGCCAGCAGCAGGCCAGCGCGGTCGTGGGCGCCCGGCAGCGGATAGTCGAAGGTGCCGTCGGCATGGTCCGGCTGGCCCTGGAGCGGCTGCAGGAGGAGGGCGTCGTCGAGCTGGACGAGGAGCGGAAGGCGGCCATGGTGTCTAACCTGCTCGTGGTGTTGTGCAGCGAGCAGGCCACCCAGCAGGTCGTCAACACCGGCTCCCTGTACCAGTGACGGCCGCTACGGTCTGCGCATGAGTGAGCGCAAGGGCGTCCTGCTGCGGCTCGACCCGGCCGTCCATGACGCGCTGGCCAGGTGGGCCAGCGACGAGCTGCGCAGCACCAACGCCCAGATCGAGTTCCTGCTGCGCCGGGCGCTGGCCGAGGCCGGCCGGCTGCCCGGCCACGCCAGGCCGATGCGTCCGCGCGGCCGCCCGCCCGCCGCCCGGGATCAGGGCCAGTGACCGCGCGGCCGCCTGCCCGGACGTGGCGGGCCCCGGCCCCCCCGCAGTGCACGGCTCGCGCCGGTCAACCGCCTGCTGTTCAGGCCGCCGGAGCGACGACAGCGCCCTCGATGCCGTGACGCGCCAGCGCGTTTGCCACGAAACCGCTGGACTTCATGCGCTCGACGAAATCGGCCAGGGCCTGCGCCGCCGCCCCGCCCCGCCCGGCCGGCAGCCCCATCGCCTGCTCGATCACCATGAAGCGGCCGGGCAGCAGGCGCACCGACGGATCCTGCCGGGCCCAGCTCTCCAGCAGCTGGCGGATGCCGGCCGCCACCTCCGCCTGGCTGGCCGCCAGCGCCTGCCGCACCGCGGCCGCGGTAGCCACCCGCTGGATCCGCGCGGCCCGAAGCTCGCGTGACAGGAACAAGTCATAGGCACTGCCCTGGCCGACCGCCACCCGGTTCCCCGGGCGATCCACCTCGGCGTTGTCCCGCAGGGCGGAACTGCGCGAGACCAGATAGCTGCCCTCGATCAGCAGGTAGGGCGCGGTGAAACGCAGGCCCTCGGCGCGCGCCGGGTCGATGGCGAAGAAGCCGACGTCGGCCTGCTCGCCGCGGACCGCATCCACCGACCGGGTGGCCTTCTCGAACACGACCAGCTCGACCTCAAGGTCCAGCTCATGGCCGAGGGCCCGGGCCAGGTCGGCCGAGACGCCGGCTGCCTCGCCGGTGGCTTCGTCCCGGCAGGCCAGGATCGGGTTGCCCAGGTTGATGGCCGCGCGGAGCCGGCCTTCGGGCCCGAACGCGCTGCTCAGAGTCTGCGGCAGCGACGTCATGCCGACCAGCCTAGCGGCCGGGCCGCTCAGCACTCAGCCCAGCTGGAACAGGCCCGGCGCCGGCCGGGTGTGTCCGCCTGACCGGCGCCGGGCCGTCTGCGCGCGGCTGCCGGGCCAGCCCCCGCCGCCAGCTCCGGGCCTGCTGGTGGCGCGGCTCATGACTGCGCGAAGTAGGACCGGATCGCCGGGGCGACGATCTCGGGCTGGCCGTCGCGGTTGGCCGGGCCCGGGTCGGCGGACGCGCCGTGGCCCAGTCCGCTGAACCGGACCTGACGACAGTGCGGCAGGGTGCGGGCCAGCGCCTCGAAGCCGGGCCGGATGAACGCCGGCTGCTTCAGGTCCCCGCCGAGCAGCAGGACGTCGGCGGGTATCTCGGCGAAGGCGTCGAGGGTGCCGGCCGTCTCGGCGAGCAGCTGCCCTTCATAGTGCAGGGTCGGAGCGATCTTGCGCATGGTGACCGTGCTGGGCCCGGCCCGGCGGTCCTCGCTCTGCATGGCCTTGTCGGTCATGCTCTCCAGCAGCCTGCGCGGCACGATCTTGAACACCGGCGGGGCCAGGTCGAGTCCGAAGAGGCAGGTGATCAGCGCGGCCGCCACGTGCCCGGCGGCCATCTCCTGGTCGAAGCGGGTCACCCAGCTGGTGTACCGGCCGGAGGAGTCCAGCAGCAGGGCCGGCTCGTAGACGGCGACCTGGCGGATGGCCGGCATCGTCCGGGCGGCCTGCAGCGCGATCAGTGCGCTGACGCTGACCCCGAAGACCCGGTCCGCGCCGGACTGTGCCACCACGGCCTGCAGGTCCTCGATCTCAGTGCGCAGATGGTGGCCGGGGGCGTGCGGGCCGGACAGGCCCCGGCCGCGCCGGTCAGGCAGGTAGACGGTGAACTCATCAGCCAGGGCCAGGGCGAGCTGGGCGTGACTGCGGGCTGACTCGTTGCTGCCGTGCAGCAGCACCACCGCCGGGCCCTGGCCCAGCTGCAGGTAGCCGATCGTGGTCCCGTCCCTGGACAGGACTGATCCGGTGCTGAAGGGGGCAAGGGCCGGGGCGGTCTTGGTTCTGGGCATCTGAGTCTCCTTCAGAGGCTGGGAGAGTTAGCGCGGGCCGGCCAGATCGTCGCGCCGCACCCGGATCGGTGGCTAGTGAACGGGGTCCAGCCTGCCGGCCGCGGGTCGGGCAGACATCCGCCAGCTGGCCGATATGGCCCAGCCCGGCCGGACGCGCCGGCCAGGAGCGTGGAAGGTTTTCAGCGTCATGCGCTGAGAAGTTGCCAAGATCTTCTGGTTAGGGCTGGCTGGCCCGGTGCTGGGTGACCTCGGCGGCGAGCTGAGCGCGGGTCGACAGGTCCAGCTTCGCGAAGACGTGCGCCAGATGCGTCTGGACGGTCCGCCGCGAGATGTACAGCTGCTCGCCGATCTGCGGGTTGGACAGCCCTTCGGCGACCAGCCCGGCAACCGCGCGCTCGGCCGGCGTGAGGCTGAGCCAGACCGATCGCGGCCGGCCACGGGCCCCGCTCCGCCCGCGCCGCATCCCGGCCGCCCGCAGGACCGCATCGGCGCTGGCCCGGCCGCGGGCGGCGCCGAGCCGCTCATAGATACCGATGGCCTGGTCCAGCAGCGGCCGGGCCCGGTCGGCGTGCTGGCGCCTGAGCCAGGCGGCACCCGCGTCGTGGCAGGCCAGGGCGTGTCCCAGCGGCCGTGATCCGCGCGCGTAGGCGGCCGCGGCGGCCTGCAGGATCTCGGGGTCATCGGCCGCCAGTCCCTGGCAGCGCAAGGCCGCGCCGGTCATCCAGGCCACGTCGTTGTCGGCGGCCACCGCGGCGACCGCCGCGCAGGCCGCATCGGCCCGCCCGGCATCGCCGGCCGCGAGCGCGATCCGGACCAGGTCCGGCCCGATCAGCGGGTAGCCCAGCACGAGGCCTGAGCTGGCGCAGCGATCCCAGACTTCGGTGATGGTGGCCAGCGCCGGACCTGGTCCGCCGCGGGCTTCCTGGATCAGCGCGCGCGGCCACACTGCCCAGGTCATCCGGTAGCCAGGATCCCAGTCGGCCAGGTCACGTCCGGCCGCCGCGGCAGCGGCCCGGGCCCCGCTGAGGTCGTTGCGATGGAAGCTGATCAGCGACAGCAGGCCGTGGGCGTAGACCCGGTTGTAGGTCTCGCCGCTCTCGGCCGCCAGCTCTAGGCTGGTTTCCAGCTCAGCGACGGCGTCGTCCCAGTCCCCGGCCATGAAGCGGGCCAGGGCCACAAACACCTGCGAACTGGCCAGCGCCCAGCGGACGCCGAGTTCCTCGCTGCTGCGCAGGCCGGCGCCGAGCGCGGCCGTCGCGTCATCCAGCTGGTCAAGGTCTATGAGGATGTGGCCGCGGGTGACCTGGACCGGGTATCGGTGCCCGAGCCGGCCCGGGCTCGCGTCGGCCCGGCGCACCGCGTCTTCGATGCGCGCCAGCGCTTGGGTGAGGTGGCCGCGCGCTTCGGCGACGCGGGCCGCGGTGGCCAGGGCGATGCTGACCGTATGGTGATCGCCTGCGGCCGTAGCCGCCAGCTCGGCCGCCTGCGCAGCGGCCGCGGCGCCGTCCAGGTCGCCCAGCGACAGCCGGGCAAAGCCTTCCCAGGCTGCGGCGGCGGCCCGCTGTCCCGGCGGCAGCAGGCGTGATCCGCCCGCTCGCTGCAGCTCGGCCAGCGCGTCGCGCACCTGTCCCTGGGCCAGCAGCGCGTGCCCCAGGCAGATCCGGACTGAACCGGCGACCCGCTGGTCGTGCGGGCGCTCTAGCAGCGCCCGGCAGGCGGCCAGCGCCTGCGGGATCCGGCCGGCGTAGCAGTATGCATTCGGCCTGTTCGGCGAGCAGCTCATCGCGCCCTTGAGCCAGCGGGCTCAACAGTCCCAGCGCGCGTTCGAGCAGGTCTGCGGCGATGTCCGGAGAGGTGGCCGCGGTTTCCCTGGCCGCTTTGGTCAGCCAGTCGATGGCTGCGGCCTCGCCGGGCGCGGCGCCGCGGGCGAACTGCTCGGCCACCTGCAGGACCGGAGCCCCGGCCGCGGCCAGCCGCTGTCCCGCCTCACGATGTAGCCCGCGGCGGAAGCTGAGCGGCAGGTCCTCATAGAGGGCGTCGCGGATCAGGTCGTGCCGGAACCGGAGCCGGTCCCTGTCGTCTTCCAGTACCCGCCCGCTGATGGCGTGGGCCAGTTCCGCGGACAGCTCGAGTGCGGGGCGGGCGGTGACGACCGACAGGCTGGTAAGAGTAAAGCTGGTGCCGAGGATGGCGGCGGCGCGCAGGGCCTGCAGGGTGTGATCGGGCAGGAAGCTGAGCCGCCGCAAGATCGTCAGCCGCAGCGTCGGCGGCAGCGATAGCTGCGCCACCTCGGCCCGCCCGGCCGTAGTAGTGATTGCGCCTTCCTGGGCCAGCGCCCCCAGCAACTCCGTCACGAACAGCGGATTACCCGCCGCCCCCGCGATCCCGGCCAGCAGCCCCGGACCCGGCGCCGCGGCCAGCGCCTCACTCACCAGCTCCACCACCGCCGCGCCCGCCAGCCCCCGCAGCGCCGCCCGCCGCGCACCACCCGCCTCCAGCACCCCCACCAGCCGCTCAAGCTCACCCGAACGCGGCGCGGGCCGCCTACAGCAGATCACCGCCACCGGCAGAAAAGCCACCCGCCGCGCCACCGCACTGATAGCCAGCAAACTCGACGGATCCGCCCACTGGAGATCATCCAGACCCACCACCAGCGGCCCCGCCAGAGCCAGCTCCTCAGCCAGATCCGCGAACGCATCTACCACCCGGAACCGCAACCCCGCATCACTCGTCACCGTCACCGGCCCCGACTCCCCGACACCCCCGCCCCCAGCCAGCAACCCCGCAATCACCGCCCCCCGCCCCGCACCCGGCCCCACGCCCCGGCCAGCACCCGCACCCCCACGCCGACCCCGGCCCGGGCCGGGCACCCCGAAACACCCCGCCACCAGGCCGAACGGCCGGGTCCGCTCCAGCTCCTCAGCCCGGCCCGCCACCACCCGCCACCCCCGCCCGGCGGCCAGCCCCAGCGCCTCTTCCAGCAGCCGCGACTTCCCGATCCCCGGCTCCCCCTCCAGCACCACCACCGACAGCCGGCCCGACCCAGCCTGATCCAGCGCCTCGCGCAAAACCGCGACCTCCGCCGCACGCCCGCGCAGGCTCATGACTGGCGCGATGGTCCCCACGAGGCGGATGGTACTGCCCGCGCCCGGCGGCTGCAGCGGCGTGGCCAGGGGCAACCCGGTCACTGCCCGCCAGGCGGGCCCGATCCGGCCCCGCCGGTCACTTCGTACAGCGCCTTGAGCAGCCCGAGCCAGCCGGCGAACCTGATCTCCTCGGCGGGGGCCGGGCCGTCACCGGGCCCAGGGCCGGACGCGATGCGGAGGCAGCCGCACGGCGGCTCCACCCGGTCCAGAACAACGCGGATCTCCATCCACCTCATCGTGCAAGCCCGATCCCGCGCTGACATCGGCCAGCTGGCGGATGTATCCAGGCCCGGACGGCCGCAGGCTGGGACAAGTCAACTGGGAAGAGGTGATGGACATGCACCCCTACATGATCGAACTGCAGGACAGGATCCGCCGCCAGGAGCTGGAGCGGACGGCCGCCGCCTGGCGAGTCGCCCACCTCCACGGCAGCGCGGATCCGCACGGCAGCGCCCGGCACCAGTACAGCCGGCCGCCCCGCCCGGCTCTGAGCGCGCCGATCCGTGGCCTGCCCGAAAGCATCCAGACCTTATCGCCAGGGCGGCGGGCACCTATTTCGGCCGGCGACTGGACGCGGGCCAGGGTCGCGCAGGAATTCCAGCAGCGCCCGGTAGTACGGTCCGACGGTGGTGAGGTCGGCGTACTCGGCCGGGCCGTGCTGGCCGTCGCCGCCGATGCCGAAGGCGACCGCCGCCATGCCCCGCTGGTAGTAGAACCGGGCGTCTCCCGCGCCGTGCTTGCGCAGCAGCCCGGCCCGGTAGCCCTGACCGCGGGCGGCCTGCTGCAAGCGCCGCACCTCAGGCCGGTCCGGATCAGCGTGATGCGGCGGGTCGGCGTGATCGACCACCGGCGTGACGCCGGGCTCGCAGAACCCGGCCAGGTACGCGGCGACCTCGGCCTCGGTCTTGCCGTTCAGGTCGCGGTCCTGGGCCGGGAACCGGATGTCCAGCCAGGCCTGGGCGGTGGCCGGGACCTGGTTGCGGGCGATGTCGGGACTCTGGATCCGGGCCAGGTTCACCGTGGTGCGCCAGGCTTCCTGGGCCGGCACCGGGTACCTGGCCAGCAGCCGGGCCAGACTGTGGTGCAGCTTGACCAGGGCGTTGTCGCCCAGCCAGGGATACGCTCCGTGCGCGCCGCGGCCGCTGGCGTGCAAGGTCGCGGCGATGATGCCCTTGGACTCGGTCACCACGTCCAGCCCGCTGTGCTCGCCGATGATGACGAAGTCGCCGCTGACGCCTTGCTGGAGCTGGTGCGCCGTGCCATCCCGGCCGCCGGTTTCCTCGTCGGTGACCAGCTGCAGCGCGACCGGGTACGGCAGGATCGCGGCCAGCTCGCGAAACGCCTGGGCCATGACCAGCGCCGAGATCTTCATATCCTGCGCCCCGCGGGCGAACAGGTGCGAGCCCTCGCGGCGCGGCCGGAACTGCTCCGCCGCGCCCGGCACGACATCCAGGTGAGCGTTGAGTATCACCGGGAAGTGCGGCCGCTGATCCCCGCAGTAGAGCAGCGCGCTCGGCTTCCCGCCGGAGGCGAACCGCTCTACCGTGAACCCGGGCCCGACGAAATCCAGCACCAGGCTCAGCGCCCGGGCCAGTGCCGCCGGCTGATCACTCGTCGAGGGCACCTCCAGCAGCTGGCCGGCGGCGGTCAGGAACGCCTCCATCTCCATAGGCTCATCTTGCCGCCGGTCCGCTAGCCGCCGGGCCATTCCGCTGACAGTCCAGGTCTCGAAGGCGAACGTCAGGTGACGACCGCCACCAGACCGCGAAGCCGATGGCGGCGGGTGTGATCAGCGCCCAGCCGCAGTACGGCAGCATGCTGACCACGGCGAGCGCGGCGGGAATGGCCGCGGCGCGAGCCGGGCCGGGCAGCAGCCGCTCGGCGGCGACGGTGCCGCCGAGATAGACGGTGAGGAACAGGGCAGTAGGCACGGCCACCAGCGCGGCGGTGCTGATCAGCCCGAACCCGAAGAGCGTGATCAGCAGCAGTCCCACCGCGGCAACCACGGCCAGGAATCGCCGGTCCGCCGCCAGCCGGGGCCGCGCCGGGCTCGGGGGCCGGGCCGGGTTCGGGGGCTGGGCCGGGCTTGCGGCCCTGGCCGGGTTCGGGTGGCGGGCCGGGTTAGCGGCCCTGGTGAGCTGGCGGGCCATAGCTGCGGCGCCGGTGACGTAGGCATTGATCGTGCCCAGGGTCAGCACTACTGCGGCCACCGCGGCGGCGGCCGGGCCGGCCCGATGGCGCGGCGGAGCAACTCGGCCAGCGGTACCTCGGTGCCGGCCTGCGGCCCGAGCACGCCGATGGTGGCGATGGCGAGGCTCAGGTACAGCACGGTCGTGGCCGCGAGGGCGATGGCGATGACCCGCGGGAGCTGCCGCGACGGGTTGGGGAAGCGGGTGGTCAGCGGGGCGACTGCCTCCCAGCCGGCGAACGAGAGCATCAGCGTCGCGGCGGCGTGCCCGATGGCCAGCCAGCCGTGCGGGGCGAACGGGGTCCAGTTGGCCGAGCGCGCCGCCGGGCCCGATCCGGCGACCGCCACGGCGACCACGCCGATCAGCACGCTGACCAGAATGAGCTGCGCTCCGGCGCTGGCCCGCAGGCCGCCGGCCGCCAGGGCGAGCGCGATCAGCAGGATGGCCGCCGCGGTCGCGGCGCGGGCCGGCTGGCCGCCGCCGGTCAGGCCCGTGACGTAGCCGGCGCCGATCAGGCAGACGAGGGGGGCACCGCATACCACGGCGGCCAGGAAGGACCAGCCGGTCACCAGCCCGGCCCGGGCGCCCAGGCCAGCGGTCACGTAGTCCATGACCCCGCCGGCCGAGGGGAAACGGCGGCCCAGCGCCGAGAACACCGCGGCGAACAGGCCGGACAGCCCGAGCAGGGCGAGCCAGGCCAGGATGGAGGCCGGCCCGGCTTCGGCGGCGGCCAGGCCGGGTAGCAGCAGCAGGCCCGGGCCGAGCAGGGCGCCGATGTACAGCGCGGCGCCCCGCGATGTCGTCAGGTCCGCCCCGGAGCTCCGCGCCGGGCCCGGCACGGAGCGCAGAGGCGGGTGCGGCACCGGGCGCGAGGGCGAGGAGATCGTCTGTCCGGTCATGCCTCCAGCCTGGCCGGAAAGCGCTCGCACGCGATGGCAAATGTAGCGCCGTAAACCCTCGTTGGCGCTACGCCGTTGCGTGAATTCACAGCTAAGCTGCACATCATGCCAGAGCATGTGCCAGACAAGATGGATCGTGCCATCGTGGCCAGGCTTCAGCGTGACGGCCGGATCGCCAACGTGGACCTCGCTGACGCCATCGCACTGTCACCGTCGGCCTGCCTGCGCCGGGTCAAGGCACTGGAGGCCAGCGGGATCATCGCCGGCTACCACGCGGAGGTGAGCAGGCCACGGGCCGGGCTCGGCCTGACCGTCTTCATCGGGCTGCGGGTCGAGAGCCATAGCCAGGAGACCTCGTCGCGGATCGAGCAGGCGCTACTGGCCATTCCCGCGGTCGTGGCTTGCTTCCTGGTCTCAGGGACCGACGACTTCCTGGTCGAGGCGACCGTCCCGGACCTGCCCAGCTACGAAAAACTCTTGCTTGGGCAGATCCTGACTATCCCGTCGGTCGTCGAGGCTCGCAGCACCTTCGTGATCAGGACGGTGCGCAGCCGCGGCCCGATGCCGCTAGAGCACTGGCGCTAGAGGACGCGCTGGCCGTGTCCGCCCGGCATTACGCGGGTGGTTCTCCTGGCCGCCGTGCGGGCCATCCACCCGGTTCCGGGGCGGGGCGCGGACGGGGGCCGGGGGGCGGGGCGGGGCCGGGGCGGGGTGAAGGGAATGGGTGCCGGGGCCATGGCGGGGGCCGGCGCTGCTGCTGCGTGCGGCGCGAACCGGGTCGCCGCGCCCGCGTCCATCAGTTTCTGGCCTGTCGCTAACATTCGTGTTCCTCGTTCCTGTCGCCGGGTTTTCCTGTTCTCACGCTGGCCAGGCCGCCCCCTAGGGAGCCGGCCGCGCTGGTGACTCGGGCCAGCGGGCCGAGCCGGCGCAGCTCACGGCACATCCACTGATGCCCGTGCGCCGGGTTCCCTGGAACCGGGCCGTGCCACGGACTGGCTACCGGGCCCGGACCGGGGCCCTGGCGGGATCCCGCGGTCAAGGTTTCTAGTGTCGGCCTGATGTCTGGCTGTTACTCCCGTTTTGCCAAAGAATGTCGATGACCAGCCGGTACACCGGCCTCGCGGACACCAGGCCCGAGCCCGGAAATCAATCACCGCTGAAAGCCCCGCGACGCTGAGGGCCCGGCGACGCTGGCGGCGCCAGGCCCGAGCCGCGGGCCGGTGAAGGGCTCAGTCGCCGCGGACGACGATGACCGGGCAGGCGGCGTTGGTGACGCAGTGAATGCTCACCGATCCGACGAGCATGCCCTTGAACGCTCCGTGCCCGCGGTAGCCCACGGCCAGCAGGGCGGCGGTCTTTGATTCCTCGATCAGCGCTTCGGCGGGATGCCCGTAGCGCACCTTGGCCTCGGCCCGCCGGGCGGCCGTGTCCGGGTAGACCTTGCTGATGGCGTCGCTGAGCTCGCCGAGCAGCCGCTCTTCGACTTCCGAGCTCACCTGCTGCGGGGCCACGCCGACCGGGGCCGACCCGAACGCAGACGGGTAGTGCCAGGCTCGCACGGCCCGCACCATCGCCCCCGCGGCCTCGGCGTAGCTCCGGGCCCAGCCCAGCGCGGTTATCGACTCGGGCGAGCCATCGACCCCGACCACCACGAGCTGGCGTTCCTGCCCGTTCTCTGTCATCGTTCCCCCTTTTGACGCGGCCGGTAGGCCCGCCCTCGCGGCCTCCCTGAGCCTGCTGGCGCGGCCTGCTCGCGCGGCCCGCTCGCGGCAGCATCCGCTGCGACCATCCAAGCAAACTGCCCTCGGCGCAGGCGCAGCCTCCCTCCCCGGACGGCTGTTAGCCAGCCCGGCCCGAGGTGTCCCCGGGACCGGCGCGGCCTGATCAGTACAAAATAGGTGTTATGGCTCATCGCCAGCACAGCGGCAGCGGACCGGCCGTCCGGGAGCGGGTCGACTCGGGCCTGGCCGAACTGGTCGCTGATCCGGACCGGCCCCGGGCCTGGACGCTGCTGGTGGACGGGGCGCCGCAGTCCCACGTGGACCTCAATGAGCCGGGGTACCTGGAGTTCGAGTACATGCGGCGGATCGGGCACCTGATCGACCTGGCGGCCCCGCCGGGCGAGCCGCTGCGTGTGCTGCACCTAGGCGCCGGGGCGCTGACCCTGGCCCGGTACGTGGCGGTGACCCGGCCGGGTTCCGGCCAGCTTGCGGTCGAGTCGGACGCCGCGCTGGCCGACCTGGTCCGGCGGCGGCTGCCCCTGAGCGAGCCCGGCCACCGGAAAAACGGGCACCGGGTCGACGGGCGCCGGGGGAGCGCGGGCTCCGCCGGCATGGGCCCGGCGGACGTGAGCCGGGCGGGCGAGGGCGCCGGGCGCCCGGCCGCCCGGGGTCGGTCAGGCCGGGTGCGGATCCGGATCGGGGATGCGCGGGCCGTGCTGGAATTCCTGCCCGCCGGGTCCTTCGAGGTCGTGATCGCGGACCTGTTCGCCGGAGCGCGCACCCCGGCCCATCTGACGTCGGCCGAATTCGACGCGGCCGTGGCCCGGGTGCTCAGCCAGCCGGGCATCTACGCCGCCAACATCGGCGACGGCCCGCCGCTGCGGCACGCGCGCGCCCGGGTGGCCACGACGGGCTCGGTGTTCCGGCACGCCTGCCTGGTGGCTGACGCGGCGGTGCTGCGCGGCCGCCGGTTCGGCAACCTGGTGCTGGCCGCGGCTGATCGGGACCTGCCCGTCGCGGACCTGGCCCGGCGGGTGGCAGCGGACCCTTTTCCCGGCCGGCTGGTCCACGGCGGCGACCTGGACCGATTTGCCGCCGGAGCCAGGCCGGTCACCGACGCGCAGGCGCAGCCCTCGCCGGCCCCGCCGCCGGACATCTTCGCGGCCAGCCGCGGGCCCGGCCCGGATCGGCCGCGCTAACGCGGCGGCCGTCAGCCGCGAACAGCCGGTTATCGCTCTATGCCAGCGATAACCGGCTGGCTAGGCTGAGGCGGGAACCGGCGGCAGCGAAGGGGTCACCATGGCGGGCCTGATCGGCGGGATGGTCGCGCTCATCGTGATCGTGTTCACTGTCAACCTGGTCAGATCCATCCGGCGAAATCGCCGGTACTGGCAGTCAGACGATTCTCCCCGGCTGCCCGGCCACGACGACCCCATCAACCCGTGGACGCCCAGCGCCGGCACCGACCAGCAGCACCATCAGCACGGTCACCAGGGCAGTGGCGGCCACCAGAGCGGTCACCACGGCTTCTTCGGCGGCCACGGTGGCGGCGGCGATGGCGGCCACCACGGCGGCTGGGGCGGTGGCGGCGATGGCGGCAGCGTAGGCGGTCATCACGGCTAGCCAGCCCGGCGCCCGGCCCTGACCAGGAGGCTTTCGCTAAGTGCCGCGGAAGGCCGGCCCGCTCCTGACCCTCTAGCCGAGAGCCTATTTGCCACTGGACCAATCACAGGTGGCTGGACTGGATCTACGGACTGAGCAGTTATGTCATAACGTCACCTGCGTGACGGCCGGTACGGCCTTCTGCCATCGGGACCGGATACGCAGGGAGTTACGTAGTTGATCGTCTTCGCCCAATTCAGTGATACCCACCTTGATGGCGGCCGCCACCGGGGTGACCGGCTGGCCGCCGTCATGGATTATCTCAACGGCCTGTCGGTGCGGCTGGACGCGATCCTGGTCACCGGGGACGTCGCTGATCATGGCCTGGCCGAGGAGTACGAGCAGGCCCGGGCCCTGCTGGCGTCCGCGCCCGGCCCGGTGCTCAGCTGCCCGGGCAATCACGACGAGCGGGCCGCGTTCCGCGCGGTGCTGCACGGCCCGGACGGCGAACCCGGCGCGGAGAACGTCGGCGCCCCGGTCAACAGCGTTCACCACACCGCGAACGCCGTGTATGCCATGTGCGACTCGACGATCCCGGGCCGGGACGACGGGCTGCTCACCGACGACACCATCAGCTGGCTGGACCGGGAGCTCTCGGCGCGGCCTGATGTCCCGGCCTTCGTGTGCTTTCACCATCCGCCGGCGCTGCTGCACAGCGCGTTCCTGGACGGGATCCGGCAGTTCGGCGAGGACCGGCTGGCCGGCCTGATGGCCCGGCACCGGCAGATCGCCGCGATCTTGTGCGGGCACGCGCACACCCCGGCGGTGACGACGTTCGCCGGGCGGCCGCTGGTGGTCGCGCCCGGGGTGGCCTCCACCGTGCGGTTGCCGTGGGAACGGGGCAGCACCCTTGACGCGCAGGCCCCGGCGGCCATCGCGTTCCATATCTTCGATGATTCGGGCCGGCTGACCACGCATTACCGCGTCGTGCCCGGCTGTGCGGCATGACCTCGGTGGCCGTGATCGGGCCTGGCCCAGATGGGAAGCCGGGCCGCCCGGCGGCTGCTGGACGCGGGCTATGAGGTCATGGCGTGGAACCGGTCCGCGCCGCGCAAGCGCCGCCCGATGATCGCTAAAGGCCTCCTGACCCCAGCTATCACCCTAGTCCTGACCGTGATCTCCTGACGGGGCCGGGCGGCCGGGCAAGACTGGCCCCAGGGGTCGGGCGCGGCAGAAGGAGCGGGCTATGCGATCGAGCAGCCGGGGCCAGCGGACGGGAAGGCGCGGCCGTGGCGGGAGGCTTCGCGGCACGATCACGGGGGCAGCGCTCAGCCTGGTGGCCGCGGCACTCGGGTTAGCGGGACCAGCCGTTCCGGCCAGTGCCGCGGCCACGCCCGTGGTCAGCGCCGGCGGCGGCTTCTCGTGCGCCCTGGTTCCCGGCGTGGCCACGCCGCCGGGCCAGGACATCTGGTGCTGGGGGCGCAACACCACCGGCCAGCTCGGCGACGGCTCGGACACTGACTCGATGATCCCGGTCCGGGTGAACGCGCTGCAGGCCATCGGGATCTCCGCGGGCCATGACCACACCTGCGCGATCGACGTGGCCAGCTCGGTCTGGTGCTGGGGCTCGGATGCTTTCGGCGAGCTGGGCGACGGCACCACCAGCGTGCAGAGCGAGTCTCCCGAGATCGTGCTGGGGGTCCTGGCCACCCAGGTCTCCGCTGGTAACGGGCACACCTGCGCAGTCACGCTGGCCCAGACGGTCGATTGCTGGGGCGACAACAACTACGGCGAGCTGGGCGACGGGACGACCGCGGACGCCAGCACGCCGCAGCCGGTCCTCGGCCTGACCGGGGTGGTCCAGGTCGCGGCCGGCTCGTTCCATACCTGTGCGCTTGAGTCGGACGGCACGGTGTGGTGCTGGGGCGACGACTCCTCCGGCGGGCTCGGCAACGGCACCCGGACCAGCAGCGACGTGCCGGAAAAGGTCGGGCTGGAGGACGCGGTCTACGTGGCCGCTGGGTTCGACGACAGCTGCGCCATCATCTCCGGCGGCGACCTGAAGTGCTGGGGCAACAACAACAACGGCCAGCTGGGGGCCGGAAACTTCCTTGACCACCTCGTCCCGGTCCAGACCGTGGGCCTGACCAGCGGCGTCGGCCAGGTCACGATGGGGCAGGACTTCAGCTGCGCGCTGGTCACTACCTCGATGACGACCGCTCTGTGCTGGGGTGACGCGGACGGCCACGGCCAGCTGGGCAACGGGTCCTTCGGCGCGCAGTCGGCGGTGCCCACGCCGGTCTTCGGCCTGGTGAACTCGCCGACCGGGCTGGCTACCGGCCCGGTGCAGATCGACGCCGGGGCTCATCACGCCTGCGTGGTGCTGGCCTCCGGGCCGCTCGACTGCTGGGGCGAGGGTTTCTACGGCGACCTCGGCGACGGATCCTTGCTGGACCACGCCTTGCCCACCCAGGTCATCGGCCTGCCGCTGCCCGCGGGCGGCGTCCAGTCGGTGACGGTCGGCACCGTGACCGGCTGCGCGGTGACCTCGGCCCTGACCGCCGCCTGCTGGGGCCAGGACGTCGGGGACGGCAGCCCGCTGGCCACCATCCACCCCTCGGCCGTGCCGCTGCCCGGCCTGCCGGCCAGCAGCGTGTCGCAGATCTCGGCCGGATTCGGCGCCTGCGCCCTGACCCTTCAGGGTGGCCTGAAGACCAGCGTGTTCTGCTGGGGTGACAACTCCAACGGCGAGCTGGGCGACAAGACCACCACCGACCGGACGGTCCCGGTCAAGGTGAAAGGCCTGTCCGGCGCGGTGGCGGTGACCATCGGCGGCCGGCACGCCTGCGCGCTGATCCGCAACGGCGGCGCGGAATGCTGGGGCGCCAACGGCAACGGCCAGCTCGGTAACGGCACGACCAGCGAATCGCACAGCCCGGTCCCTGTGACCGGCCTGCCCGCCAACCTGGCGCAGATCGCGGCGGGCGGCACGCACACCTGCGCGCTGCGCACCGACGGGACGGTGTGGTGCTGGGGTTCGGGCGGCAACGGGGAGCTGGGCAACGGGAGCACCAGCGACAGCTCGACCCCGGTCATGGTCACCGGGCTGCCCAGCGTGGTGCAGATCGCAGTCGGCGGCAATTTGCTCGGCGGCGACTCGACCTGCGCCCTGACTAGCTCGGGCGCGGTGTTTTGCTGGGGCAAGAACGCCAACGGCGAGCTGGGCAACGGCACCACCACCAACAGCGACGTTCCGGTTCAGGTCATCGGGCTGCCCTCGGCCGTGTCGGTCACCCAGACCGCCGGGACGGGCTGCGCGGTGCTGGTCACCGGCCAGGTCGACTGCTGGGGCGACAACGGGGTCGGCGAACTCGGCGACGGCGTGCTGGGCGGCATGACCACCACCCCGGTCATGGTCTCGGGCCTGACCACCGGAGGGTCTTCGCTCAACGCCAACAACAGCGGATCGGCCTGCGCCCTGGACCTGAGCCAGGCGGCCCAGTGCTGGGGCTGGAACGTCGACGGCCAGCTCGGGGACGGCTCAACGACCGACAGCGACCTGCCCGTGCCCGTCTCCGGCCTCTGACCGCCAGCCCACGTTCATCGCGAATGGTAGCTGGGCATCGCTGACCTCAATCGTCAGGATTACTCGGGGCAGCGCCGAGCAACTCTGGTCTGAGGTAAGAGATTTCAGTTAGCTTGGCCTGGGCTTTGGACAGTGAGGTTATCGCCCTTTTGAGATATGACGTTGGGCCAAGCCGCACGAGCCCGCGTATAGATAAGCGACCATCGAGCCCGTGGCTCGGTAAGCTGACGTAGCATTTGTATTGCCGAGTTAAAGTCACGACATGCTGCTATTGCTGCTCTGCCTTGCCGCAATTGGAGGAGGGCAGGCGCCGGGTCTTCTGTGAACATGCCGGTGAGCCGCCCTTCGGCTACCTCATTGCGCCGAGCCACGGACCTTCCTTCGGCCTCCCTCACCTCCGCCAGCATATTCGCTGCCCGAGTTGCTTCCCGCCGCTCTATTTCGGCTGCCTTGCGCTCTATCTCGCTGGCTACATCAGGTACTTTGCTGGTGCCCGTTCCCCACTGCTCTTCCTGCGCCGCCTTGACCTGACTTGCCTCGGCCGCCGCTTTCCAGGCCACGGCTGTGAATTCGGTGCGCTTTATTTTGGCCTGTCGCTCTATATCCGCTGCCTCGGCCCTGAGTGCCTCCAGCCGGGCTTGCTCTTCCTGGAAGGCCAGATCCCGCATGAACCGCCGGAGCTCGCCTACGGCGGATTGAGCATTAGTGCCAGCCAAAATCTTAAGATAATTCTCTATATTATTCAGCCATAGCTTCTGTACCGAGACGACATCCCGCCACTCGCTAATATCCGCAATCACCGGCTGCTTCTTCTGCCGCCAAGTCTGATAACCAACCAACGTAGCGACCGATGTGCCTCCTACGCCGATGATGGCCACCACGATTGTCCCGGCGGTCTGTACAGTTTCTGCGCTCACGGTAATCCCCCCAACAGGTCCAGGTCGCGCACGAGCCAGCCCAAGTGTGGCATAAGGCAAGGAGATCATCTTGCGGCATGGCAAAGTAGGCCCACAGGCCGGGTAAAGGGTGCCGGCCCGGCGGGCGGGGCGGAGGGGCCATGGGCTGGGTAGCCGAGAGCGAATTGGTGCAGGCGGGCCAGCAAGGACGCGTTCTGGACTGCGCGGGCAATGGCGGGCGGCGCAGCCTGGACGCGGCGGCCATCCGCCGTTGCTGCCGGGCCCAGGCCGGTATTGACCCGCGCGGGCTGCGCCTGGCCAACGCCGCCATTGTCGGCGTCGTGGATCTGGCCGGGCTCGACCTGCCGTTTCCGCTGCGGTTCTCCGGGTGTGAGTTCGACTCGGCACCGGACGTATCCGGGGCCACGCTGGCCGGGCTGGCCCTGACCGACTGCCCGCGGCTGCCCGGGCTGCTCGGGAACGGGCTGCGGGTCCGCCGGGACCTGGACCTGTCCCGGTCGCGGGTGACGGGCGCGCACCGGACCAGCGCCAGCACCTCCAAGCGCGCGGCCGTCTGGCTGTGCGAGTCGCACATTGGCGGCCGGCTGCTGTGCGTCGACACCGTCATCGACTCCGACGGCGAGCGCTCGCTCCAGGCGGACCGGATGCACGTCGGCGGGAACGTCCGGCTGCTGCACGGGTTCACCGCCCGGGGCGAGGTGCGGCTGGTCGGCGCGCGCATCGACGGCTCGCTCGACCTGACCGGCGTGTGGCTGGAGTCCGCCGCCGGGCTGGCGCTGGACCTGGGTGACGCCACGATCGAGGGCAGCGTGTTCCTCATCTCGCACGTCAGCGGTCGCCGGCCAGTGATCCAGGGCCGGATCGACATGGGCAGCGCGCGGATCTCCGGTCAGTTCCTCATCCGCGACGCCTCGATCAGCGGGCACAGCAGCGTGCCGGCCGGCAGCGCCTACTCCCAGGCCAGGGCAGGCGGCACGGCGGTCAGCGCCGCGCGGCTCTCGGTCGGCGCTGACGTCACCCTGGAGGGCTCGTGCGAGGTCTCCGGCGGCCTTGACCTGTCCATGAGCGACATGAGCAGCTTCTCAGTGGGCGAGGACTGCTCGCTACGCGGCCTGGGCCATCCGGCCCTGGACCTGACCAACGCCGAGCTTCGCTCGGGCCTGACCATCTACCCGGGAGCGGCCGTCGAGGGCACCTTGTGCCTGCGCGGCACCCGCATCCGCGGGGACTTGTCGCTGCAGAAAGTCACGCTGACCGCGCCGGAGCCGACCTGGCTGATCGCCGCCCAGGGGGCGAGCGTCGACGGGGATGTGCTGCTGCAGGACATGCGGGCCGACGGCGGGCCGCTGGAGTTTCGCGGGGCGAACCTGGGCAGCGTCGTCGACGCCAGCCGGGCCCGGCTGAACAACCCCGGCGGCTACACCCTGAGCCTGCACCACGCGACCGTGCGCGGCTCCGTGCACCTGATCCAGGTCGAGTCCACCGGCCTGATGATGCTCAACCGGGCCGCCATCGGCGGCCGGATCCAGTGCACCGGCGGCTCGTTCACCTGCGCGGGCCCGGCGGATTTCAACGAGCACGGGCATGCCATCGAGGCCACCTCCGCGACCATCAGGGGCGGCATGGAGCTGGGCTGGGCCACGGTCTCGCCCAGCGTCGATTTCACCAACACCAGCACGACCTATCTGGCCGACGACCCGCGGAACTGGCCGGAGCGCTTCATCATCTCCGGGTTCAGCTACGACCGGTTCGGGCAGGCCCAGGGCCTCGCCTCGGCCCGGACCTGGGATCACGCCGCGCGGTGTGCCTGGCTGGGTCATCAGTCGGCCTACGACGCCGGCCGTACGAGCAGGCCGCGCGCGTCTTCCGCGAGCACGGCTACGCCAGCGGGGCCGAGGAAATCCTGATCGCGCAGCGCCGGGACGCCAGCCGGGTGCCCGGCGGCCGCGGCGCGGTGCCCCGCAGGATCCTGCAGGAGATCTACGGCACCAGCGTCCGGTACGGCTACCGCCCCGGGCGGGTCCTGTGGCTGCTGGCCGTCCTGCTCATCGGTGTCATCGTCTCGCTGGACATCCCGGCGGGCCAGGCGACTGTGCGGGCCACCGATGCCGCCGGGGACGTTTACGCCACGACCGGCTTGCTGCACGATGCCGGCGGCGCCAGCGCGCAGAACGCCGCCGCGCGGAACAACGCCGCGCGGGGTACGGCCGCCGAGCAGCCGGCTGACGCCTGCGGCGATGGCCAGATCCGCTGCTTCAGCCCGGTGCTTTACGCGATCGACACCGTCGTGCCGCTGGTCTCCCTGGAGCAGCGCTCGACCTGGTATCCCGATCCGCATCAGCCGGACGGCGCGTTCATGCAGTGGTGGCTGAATCTGGCCACCTTGCTGGGCTGGCTGCTGTCGTCGATATTCGTCCTGTCGCTGGCCCGTATCGCCCGTAGTTCGGCCTGATCAGCAGGACCGTCGCGGTGAGCCAGAGCGCGGCGAAGACGAGGCTGCCGAGGACGTCGGTGGGGTGGTGCTCGCCGCGGTACAGGCGGGAGGCGATGACGAAGACCGGCATGACGACGGCCGGGATGACGAACAGCCAGCGCCACCAGCCGCGGGTGTGGCCGATGACCAGGATGGCGATTCCGACGTAGACGCAGGAGGTCGCGGCCGACGTGCCCGGACGGGTACGCGGAGGTCGGCAGGTGGTGCGTCCAGTTGTGGACGTCGGGCCGGGGTCGCTTGACCACGTACGGCGGCGGCCAGGAACGCGAACAGCTCGCCGAGGATCAGACGGTGACGATGAAGATCGACCGGCCGCCAGCGCCGGTACACGGCCAGGAAGACGACGCAGGTGGTCAGGATCGAGCCGATCAGGATCGGCGATCGGTCGCACCGAGGCTGGTGAAGAGCAGCGCTCCACCGGGTCAGCCCGAGCGTGCGGTGGGCGGCGAGCCAGTGCGGGATCGTCTGGTCGCCGAGCACGTTGCCGTTCCCGTACTTGGTGACCAGTTCGCCGATGCCGACGATGATCGCCGACGATCAGGACCCAGGCACATCAGCCGACGGTGGCGGCGACGCGACCGGGGCTGGCTTGCCGTGCGTGTGGTCGGCGGTCTGCGGTTCGGCCGGCTTGGAGATCAGCCCGCGCCTCCGGTTCCAGTCCCTCGCGTGACCGGTGCCGGTGACTGGCTGGCCGGCCGCGTGCCGGCTCAGCTCGAATGCGAACGCGGTCAGGCCGAGCCAGGTGATCCCGATCGCCCAGGCGCCGAGCACGTCGGACAGGTAGTGCACGCCGAGCAGGAGCCGGCTGATCCCGATGAGCGCGACCAGCGCGATGATGACCGTAGTGAAGGCGGTGCGCCACCGACCGCGGGTGGCCGGCACGAAGACCAGGAGCAGGGCGCCGTAACAGACGATCGAGCCGAGCGAGTGCCCGCTGGGGAAGCTGCTCGCCGGTGCCGTGCGCGATCGGATGCGGCCACCACCGGCCGCAGCCGGCCGACCAGTGACTTGAGGATCGGGTCGAGCACGATGGCGCCCGCGCCGGTGACCAGCAGGTAGATCGCCAGCCGCCAGCGGCGCCGGAGGGCGAGGGCGATCGCCGCGCCGATGATGACGACCCACAGGACGCCGTCGCTGCCCAGCCAGGTGATCGCCTTGATTACCGTGACCAGCGACGGGCGTGTCCGGCCACCAGCGCTGTTGAGGTGGTTGGCGGCGCCGTGGTCGACCGACTCCAGCGGCGCGCCACTGCAGGCGCACCAGCGATCAGCAGAAGGGCGAAGACGGCAGGCCGCGCCGCTGACAGCGATCAGCGGCGCGAGGCTTCGCCGCGGGCGGCGCGGCACGTTACCCGCGCCCGGTCTGCTCGGCGGCGGGGGCCGGCGGGACGCAGATCGCGACCGAGCCGGGATGGGCCTTGACGCGCAGCTTGCTGGCCGCGGCACCGTCCCGCCGTCGAGCTTCCTGCGGTGGGCGACGACCGCGATGCTGGCCATCAGATGGGCTCCACTTCCTGGTCGGTGCGGGCGCGTCCGGTCCGGTGGCCGGCGGATCAGACCCTCCGCCAGCGGCGCCTCGCACAGCCCGTAGATCCCGAAGATGACCAGGCCGAGCGCCACCAGCAGGACGCAGGACCTCGCCGAACGGCTGGTTGCGCAGGGCGAGAAGCGCCCTGTCGATGCCGCCGGACTTCGACGGCCTCGTAGCGTGACCGCCGCGTCGATGACCAGGACGCCGGCCAGGGCGAAGATCACGCCCCGCGCCGTGGTGCCGATGGCGCCGAGCAGCTTGCACGACGCGGCCGTGTCCTCGGGCTCATCCGCCACGGTCCGCAGGTACTTCATGAACTTGCGGCGGATGCCCTCGACGACGAGGACCAGGCCGACGATGACGACGATCACACCGATGATGCCGACCAGCCACCGGCCGCCCGGGTGCTGCATGACCCCGGCGGTGACGTCCTGCTGCTTGCCCGCCTGGGTGGCCCTGCAGCCCGAAGATCACCTGGAACGTCAGGTAGCCAGGAACGCGTAGATCAGCCGCCCGGCCCAGCGACTTCAGCCGGGGACCAGCGCCGGTTCCCGTCGCCGACGACGCCGAAGACGGCTTCGCTCAGCCGCCACAGCGCGTAGGCGGCGAAGCCGATGCCCAGCAGCCACAGCGAGATCAGGCCGTACGGCTTGCCCGCTGAGCAGCTGCAGCGCGCCTTGCTGGTCGGCCTTCGTGCGAGCCGTGGCCCAGCGCGACGAGGAGCGCGACCCACCCGATGAGCAGGTAGATGACTACCGCGGGCGGACAGGCCGGCCCGGGCCAGCAGGTGCGCCGCAGGGCTGCGGGAGCTCGCCGCGACGCGCTGAGCTGGGCGGGCCTGGACACACCGGATGACGGCTGTGGTTCCCACACCTGCCAGCTACCACCACCGCCCGGCAGAACATCTGCCGGACAGATCGGCCGGTTACCAGGCGCCCCAGGTCGAGGCTCGGCGCGGGCAGCGACGGCGGCGCCAGGAAGGCGGGCGGCGCCGTCCAGGTCCAGCGCACTCAACGGCGTGCTGGCCGCCGCGTCCCGCGCGGTCAGCGCGGGCAGGTTCCATTTCTCCTCGACGAGCCTCAGCACGGAAGTGTGGTCCAGCAGCTCAGAGCAGACGTAGTCCGGGCGCGCGTACGGCGACATGATCACGGCGGGGACCCGGAAGCCGTACCGGTCGTAACGGCGCGGCCCTCAGTGAGGTTCTTCTTGCTCTGGACCAGCCGCGGAGAAATCGGCCGCAGGAGCTTCTCCAGCGGGCTCGAGCTGCCGATCGCGCTCCGTCCCTCGACATTGTCGGCGGGGTGGCCGGCGGCGGCGACACGTGGTCGTAGTATCCGCCGTGCTCGTCATAGAGCCAGATCAGCAGGGTGTCCGGCCACCCGCGGACCGTGCAGGACGGCGTTGATGACCTCGGCGGCGAAGCTCTCGCCCTTCCGGATGTCCTGCGGGTTCTCCTCGGAGTAGGTCGTCGAAGTCGGGGTCCACGAGGCTGAAGGCCGGCAGCGTGCCGTCCGCGGCGTCCGCGAAGAACTGCATCGAGATGCTGCGGACGTGCTGCATGTACCGGCCGATCCCGAGCGGGAAGACGTCGGCGGTGAACTGGAGGTCCTTCGGGACGTCCGCGGGCACGGCGGGCAGCGACCGGCGCACGGACAGGAGCGCGGCGCCTGGCCATCTTCCTGCCGTGCCGGGCATAGCGCCGCCACCTGGGACTGGTCGGCGGTCACCGGATGGTAGTTGGCCCAGGAGATCCGGTGCCTGGTCAGCATGTCGAAGATGGTCCCGGTCGGCGGGTAGTCCAGCAGGTCGTAGGGGGAGTCGTCGATGAGCCCGTGCGCCGTGCCGGCGATCAGGAAGCGCCGGTTGGGGAAGGTCGGACCCAGGCACGAGCTGAACCAGTGATCGGCGACCGGGAAGGTCCGGGCCAGCCCGTAGTAGAACGGCAGGTCCGTCTCGGACCAGTAGCCCATGCCGACGTCGGCCGAGCCGCCGTCCGGTTCACCGGACCGCGGCGCACCGACCGCGGCTCAGCCAGCACGACCTGCGCGCTGGTCACGAAACCGTCGCAGCGGCCCTCGCCCCACTGCTGATGGGCTCGCGTGCCAACTCTGGGACGGCACCCCCTGGCGCTGGAGCACGGAGGGCAGGTGGAAGGCGCGGACGGTCTCGCCGCCGGGGCCTGGGTTGGACGCCGCTGGCTCGCCGTCCGGGCCGAGCGGGAAGCCATCGCCCCGGCCGTGCAGCAGGCCGAGATAGTTGTCGTAGGAGTGGTTCTCCATCATCACGCACCACGATGTGCTTGATCTGCGGGATCAGGTCGGTGCCCGCGGGCAGGTCGGGCCTGGGCCTGGGCCGGGGCGGCTGAGACTCGATGCGGCGGGTTATCCGCTTCACCTGCTGACGCTCAAGCAACTGCCACATGCCGGCACCCCCTGGGGTCATATGTCCGGCATCGTCTCATGTGCCGCGGGCCAGGCCGGCCGCAGTGACCTGATTTCCCTGCGGCGGTTCCGGACGGCGGCCTCGCCGGGGCCTGGCCGCCGCCGCCCGGGCGGCGCGCTGGAGTGCGGCGAGAGTGCCCCCGCGAGCAGGGCGGGCTCACGGTCGTCGGTGCCGGGCAGGATCACGGGTATCTCGGCCGGGGTCGGGGTGGTCCCTTCCAGCCAGCGCACCGGCGTGGCCGCGAGCCGCAGGCCAGGGTGGACCTGGCGCAGGGCGGCCAGGCCCTCGTCGAACGCCAGCAGGGAGAGGGCCCGGCCCAGGCAGACATGCACACCCGCACCGAACGCCAGGATGGCGCGGGTCGGCCGGCCCGGGTCGAACCGCCCGGGGTCCGGGGTCCGGCGCGGGTCCATCTCGGCCGCGTGGATGATCGGCAGCACCACCGAGCCGCGCCGGATCGGGCAGCCGTCGATGATCATGTCCCGCCGGGCCACGCCGGGCAGCGCGAACGTGAAATGCGCCCGCAGCCTGAGGGTCTCCCTGATGGCCTTCACCCGGTCGGCGGCCGGGTGCCGGAGGAAGTGCTCGGTCAGCACGATCATGATCGAGACCGCGGTGGGGAAGCCGTTGAACACGGTGGCGCAGACGTGCCGGATCTCGTCGGCTGGCCGGCCGGTCCGGTCCAGGGCCGCGACGACCTGGGCCATGACCGAGTCGCCCCCGTGCCGCCGCAGGCGGCTGATCACCTGGTCGCACCAGTCGTACAGCTCGGCCCAGGCGTCCTTGATGCCCGCGTGATCCTCCGGGGCCAGGACCAGCCGCCCCGTGGTCCGGTCCGACAAGGACGCGAGGACCGGCCACTCGCCGTCGGCGAGCCCGGCGGTCCTGGTCACCACGTCGCCGATGAACGGCCGGCAAAATGCCGTGGCCAGATCATGGCGGCCCGCCGGGATGTCCTGCGCCCGGGATAATGCGAATTCCCGGACGTCCGGGCGCCAGCGCTCGGCGGCCGCGGTGGTGAATAGCGGATTCAGAACCTGCCTGATGTCCGTTTCCGGCGTCGACCGCCGCAATAGGCCGTGGTCATGCTGCAATGTCACGCTGGCCACGGCGTGCTCGTGGCCCACCGCCCGGAGGTCGCGGATGGCCGGATCCCGTAAGGCGGCCAGAACGGCGGGCCAGGAGCGCAGCATGAAAGCCTGGGCGCCGCTCCCGGGGACATCGACGGGGCAAACCGGGCCATAGCCGAAATGCGGCCCGGGGAAGCCGTCAACGGTCAGCTCGTGGGTAAGGCTCATCGTGTCCTCCGGTACAGAACGACGCATAGACTAACCACCATTACTAATAGGGATCCTGTTACTAGCCACGATGCCCTGGCCATGCCGAAACTCCGGCTGATCACGCCAAAAGCTAGCGCTACGGGGATGAACGCACCATATCCTAGGATTCCGGCGGCTGACGATGCCCCCACTCGAATGGTCGATGGCAGGGCATCGTGCAGATAACGGCTAACAACTACATCGAGCGAAATAATGCCAGCGATGACAGTAGGCTCTGCTATCACAACTACACCGGGCACATGCACCATTAGTCCGAAAGTCGCGCCGAGCGTGAGAACGCCGACCAAGGCAATAGTGGCCGGTCGTAGGTTGCGAGCGAGCAGGCCACCTGATCCGAAGCCCAGATAGAGCAGGGCCACCGCCTGCCCGTACCAGCTCACCGGCAGGACCAGGGCGATGAACCAGAGCTGGTTAAATTCGACGATCAAACGCATGGCCACGCTGTTGGCGACCAGGCACAGCACGATCCAGCGCACGTCAGTGCGCTGGGAGATCGCGCGAGTAATTTGCGCGACCTGAGTGGTGATCCGAACGGCTGCCCGGCGCCGGTGCAGTATTGGCTCACGGAACGTGCGCAGGCTGGCCAGGGCGCAGCAGGAGAGCGGGACCGAAAGGTAAAATTCGGCTCGAAGGCTCATAAGCCTGGCGATGATCGCGCAGGCCAGGGCGCCGATGATAAAGGCGGCAGAATTGTACGCCTGCACCTTTCCGTAGTAGCGCTCGAAATCATCGGCCGATCCGGTCTCCTCGATCAGGACGTCATACACGATCGAGTCATAAGTGCCCATATAGCACCCGAAGAACACGCCCCACAGGGCATAGCCTGCCGTGTATGACCAGACACTCCAGCTCAGCCCGCACACGATAGAACTTGCAATGAGCGCCATTGTCGCGATATGAAGGACGCCCTTGCGGCTCCAGCGGTCGGCCAGAATGCCCAACGGCACGCTGGTCGTCATCATGGCCACAATGTAGACAATCGTGGTGATAGCTATAGTTTCGTTATTGAAACCGATCGTCCGCATGAAGAGCTTGTCGATGGCGTACCAGAGGATAAAGCCCTGAAAGTATGCAGTCACGTACAAGGGCCGTAGCCGTTTCTCCGGGGTAGATATCCGAAGATCTGTCGCTTCGCTCATGGCCGCCCGCCATTAGACGCCAACCTGATCATAAGGCACCTTAACACGTAGTACAACGTCTTAAGGCGAAGATCCTAAAATGGCGCGGGTATCCGCCGCTGAAACCGCGGGTCAGTTCACCCCGATCGGCACCCTGTTGTCAACGCTGTCAGACGATTTAGTACACCATGTATCGAGCTACGCCGTTGAGAAGGTATCACACCACGTCAGAAGGGGTAGTGTGTCGTCACGGCCACACGTGGCGGGCGCGGTTCGCGCGCCCGGGTAGCTTTTGGAGTTTCGGTGTCGCTGCAGGACCGATCGGCCCATATAAACAGGGATAGGCCGGTATCGCTAACAGACCAGGTGGCCGACGACCTCAGGGACCGGATCGACAACTGCGTGATCACTGGCCGGTTACCGTCGGAGCTGGAACTAGCGCTCCAATACGGGGTCAGCCGGGTCACAATCCGCCGGTCGATCGGGCGGTTAAGCGCCGAGGGCCTGGTCATCGTGCTGCACGGCAAGGGAACCTACGTCAGCGAGTGAGCCGCAGCGCCGCCGCACACCCGGCGGCGGCCGCGCCCGCGCCCGCGAGGTCAGCTCAGGATGCTGCTGGATTCACCGTGCCGACGACGCTGGCGCCCGCGAGGTCGCGGCCGGGCCGGGCCGCGGCTCTGGTTCGGGGTCACGCTCACCCGGCCTGGCGGCCGGCCGCGGCTGTGGTCGTGGCCTGGGCGGCGGCGGCCGAGCCGCCGCCCAGGCTGGCCCTGGTCAGCGGGCGTCGTTGCCCGCGGGCCAGGATTGCGGCGGGATGCCCCCGCTCACAGGCATCCAGCCGCCCCCGGGAACGTCCCGTGCGGCCGTAGCCATCCCGGCCTGCGATACGTGCTCGGCGGCCATGCCGTCGGCGGACCTGATCCTGGCGGCGCACCGGCCCCTGTAACGGTGCCCGCCTGCGAAGGCGGCCAAGCCGGGCTTATGCTGACGTGCGCACTGCGGCTTTCCCTCGGCGTGATCGCGGTTTCCTGACGGCACAGGTCCAGCCTGCGCCCCGGGCCTTTACTGAGCGTTAAGGGATGCTTAAGCCGGTCCTGGCCGGCCGGCGCCGGTTTGCCTGGCCGGCTCGCGCCGCGGCCTGACGGTGCCTGAGCCAGGCCAAGCCCGGCGGCGGAGTGTGTTGACGCGCTGGTCAAAGCGAACCTACGGTGACGCTGGAGGTATCCGCTGCGGTGCTGCTGATCGTCATGTACGAGGCGGGGACCTGGCGGCTGCGGCCGGGTGAGACGTTCACTTTCGGCCGGGCGCCCGCGTCCACTGCCGTGCTGCCTCCTGACCGCGGGCTGTCCCGCCGGGCCGGACGCTTCAGCTACGACGCCGGGTCCTGGTGGGTGCAGAACGACAGCGCTTCCTCGCTCCTTTACCTGACCGGTGACCTGGGATTCCGGGTCGACCTGCCGCCGGGCATGCGTGCCCCGCTGCAGCAATGGCACATCAAGATCCGGCTGCACGGAGTGCTGGGCGACTACGTCCTGCGGCTGCGGCTGCCCGATTTCGACGGCGAGCCCGAGCCGGCTGAGCCCGACGCCCGGCCGGCCGGCGGGCGTGGCGCCCGAGAGCATGGTGACCAGCACCCACGATCAGCTGAGGCTCAACGACGATGACCGGCTGGTGCTCGCGGCCCGGTTCGAGGAGTACCTGACCTGGCGGCACGCTGGCGTGCCCGCGCCGCGCAGCGCCGCCGAAACCGCCGAGCGGATCGGCTGGCAGCCGCACACGGTGACCAAGCGCTGCGAGAACATCAGGAACCGCTACAGCCGGCTGGGCGTCCCCGGGCTACGCGGGCCGCGCGCCCTGGAGGAGCTGGCCAGGCTGCTCATCTCGACCGGTGTGCTGACCGCCGACGACTTGCGGAGGCTGCCGGCCCGGCCCGTTCCGGCCGACAACCCGTAGCGGGGCCGGTCCGGGTCACCGCAGACCCGGACAGACGGCTCGCCGCCAGGTCAGCTGACCGTCGTCCGTGACATCCAGCCCGCCGCAGAGCCCCCAGGCCCGGCTGCCAGAGCCTGCCAGGACCAGCCGCCGGAGCCGGCCAGGCCCGGCCCGCCCTGATCCGCGGCCGCGGGGCGGGATTCTCCGCCGTCGCGCCCATCTCGCGGCCGATCGCGGTCCGCGGAAATGCTGCTGGCTTCTCGCCTCCGCCGCATAGAGCAAGGTCAGAGAAGGAAAGCGGGCTGGCGGCTTTCATGCTGAGACCAATACAGCTCGGATATGCGGGAGCACGCATGGCCGAGGTGAGCGGCTGATACGGAGGGGGCATGGCGCGCTGACCCTTGCCTGAAGACCAAGCCGAAAACGATAACGAGCCAGGAGTTGGCTGTGAGGGAAAATGACGTCTGATTCTCGTTACCGCATGCGCGCCCTAGTGCCCGCTGTGGCTGCGCTCGTAGTGCTGGGCCTGCTATTCACCTTCTCCCGGCAGCCGGCCCTTTCGTCGACTGCCGTGAAGAAGGTCGCCACGTCTTACAAGTTCACCCAGATGCCGATCGCAATGCCGCCCGGATATCACGCCGAAACACGACGCTCCGCCCGGTGAACCCGGCCTACCAGCACATACGGTCGTGGATCTCGTCGGTCGGGCGCGTCGCATCGCGATGACCGACGTCACCGGTCACGGCCGCGACGACGGCATGTGCATCGTCGACACCCGGACCAACGACGTGATCGTGACGTACGCGCCGACCGCGCCGGCCGCCGACCGGTTCACGCCGTTCGTGCTGAACCCCGCGCCGCCGCTGCCGATGAACTCGGCGATGGCGCCGATGGGCTGCGCGCCCGGCGACTTCAACGGCGACGGCCGGATGGACTTCCTGGTCTACTACTGGGGTCGCACGCCGGTCCTGTTCCTGGCCCGCTCGACCGCGACGACGCCGTCGCCGAGCGCCTACCAGCCGGTCGAGCTGGTGCCCGAGGCCACGGAGAACGGGCAGTACGACGGCCCGGACTGGAACACCAACGCGGTGAACGTCGCCGACTTCGACGGCGACGGGCATCCGGACATCTTCGTCGGCAACTACTTCCCCGACTCAGCGGTGCTCGACCCGCACGGCCTGCAACAACGTCCAGATGAACAGCATCGCTGTCGAACGCGCAAGAACGGCGGCGGCGACTCATGTCTTCCGGTGGGTCGGCGCCACCTCGGGCCCGACCCGACGGTCCAGCTACGCGCCGCAGCCGAACGCCGATCCCGCTACACCGACTGCCACCGGCTGGACGCTGGCGGCCGCCAGCGCCGACCTCACCGGCGACGGGCTGCCCGACCTGTACATCGCCAACGACTTCGGCCACGGCCACCTGCTCTACAACGCTGTCCACGCCGGGCAACATCAAGTTCACCGTGGCGGTCGGGCCAGCGCACGCCGACGACGCCGAAGTCGTTCGTGCTCGGCAACGGCTCGTTCAAGGGCATGGGGGTCGACTTCGGCGACCTCGACCGACAACGGCAAGTTCGACATGGTCGTCAGCAACATCACCACCGCCTGGGGGCTTGAGGAGAGCAACTTCGTCTGGATGAACCAGGCCGGCAGCGACGCCCACGATGAAGAAGGACCTGGCCAACGGCGTCGCGCCGTTCACCCAGGACGCGCGAGCAGATGGGCATGGCCTGGACCGGCTGGGCCTGGGACGTCAAGATGGGCGACTTCCTCAACAGCGGGCACCTGGACGTCGTGCAGACCGACGGCTTCATCAAGGGCACGATCAACCGGTGGCCCTGGCTGCAGGAAATGGCCATGACCAACGACGACCTGCTGCACCAACCCGGCCGACGTGGCCGCAGGTGCAGCCCGGCGACGACATCGCCGGCCACCAGTGCGCTGGCCTTCTACGCCACGGCGCCCGGACCGGCCGGTACGTCAACATCAGCAAGCAGCTGGGCCTGTGCGTGCCCGACCCCGACCCGCGGCATCGCCACCGCCGACACCCGCGGCGACGGCGCGCTCGACTTCGCGGTCGCCCGCCAGTGGGGCCCGCCGGCCTTCTACGCGAACACAGCCACCGCGCCGCGGCCACTACCTCGGCCTGGAGCTGTACCGGCCGGCGATCGACGGCGCAGCCGGCCAGGGCCTGGCAGGCGCTCGGCACGCCCGCCTACGGGCGACGGTCGCGGATCACCACCCCGGCGGCACACCCAGATCTCCCAGCTCGACGGCGGCGGCGGCCACGGCGGCAAGCGCAGCTTCGAGGTCTACTTCGGCCTCGGCAGCTACGACGGCCCGGTCACCGTGCACCTGCACTGGCGCGACACGGACGGCCAGCTGCACCAGCAGACCCTGCAGCTCAGCCCGGGCACCCACGACCTGATGCTCACCAGTACGGCCACAGGAGGTTCCGAGCCGATGACCACGACCGTCAAGCCGGTAGGCCGCCATACCGGCGCCAGTCGGCGCCAGCCGGCCCGGCGAGGCCAGGGCAAGACAAGCACCGACCCGCGCTACCTGGCGCTGCGCAACTTCGCGATGTCGATCAGCGTGTTCAACATCTTCGGCTACACGCTGCTCGGCTTCGAGCAGCCGTGGCTGTGGCCGATCTTCGCGGTCCTCGATCGGCTACACCGACCGAGATCGCCTTCGAGTGTCATCAGCGCCTGGGCGCAGCGCCGCGCGCCAGGTTCAGCGGCAACGGCGCCCGCGGGCATGTACGAGTTCCTGCTGCCGGCCCACATCACCGCGCCTGGCCGTGCAACATGCTGCTCTACGCCAACAACCAGTTCTGGCCGGTCGTGTTCGCGCGTGGTCGTCGGCGGTCGGCCAGAAGCACGTCCTGCAGGCGCCCGATCGCCGGCCGGATGCGGCACTTCATGAACCCGTCCAACTTCGGCATCACGGTCGACGCTGCTGTTGCTCGGCTCCTGGGTCAGCATCGCGCCGCCGTACCAGTTCACCGAGAGGGCGAACACGTACTTCAAGCTCATGATCCCGATGATCATCCTCACCGCCGGCACCGTGATCAACGCCCTGCTCACCAAGAAGATCCCGCTGATCGTCGGCTGGATGGGCGGCGTTCGTCGATCCAGGCCTTCCTGCGGCACTGGATCTGGCGACGTCCAGCTGAACACCGCGCTCGGCGTGATGACCGGCGTCGCGTTCGTGCTGTTCACCAACTACATGATCACCGACCCGGGCACCACGCCGGCGAAGGCCGCGCGCCAAGTTCATGTTCGGCAGCTCGGTCGCCTTCGTCTACGGCGTGCTGATGGTGCTTCAACGTCGTCTACACCCTGTTCTTCGCCACCGCGATCGTCTGCGCCGTGCCGCGGCCTCGGCTGGTGGGTCGCCGCACTTCGGCCGCAAGCGGCGGCAGCAGCGGAACTCGGCCGGCGCGGTCGCGCCATGGCCGAGCCACAGGCCGTCGCGGGAGCAGGGGCGGTGGCCACGTGAACCAGGCGATCGCCATCGTCGGCATGGCCTGCCGATACCCGGACGCCGACAGTCCCGAGGAGCTGTGGGAGAACGTGCTCGCCGGGCGCCGCGCCTTCCGGCGGCTGCCCGGACGAGCGGATGCGCCTGGCGGACTACTGGTCGCCCGACCCGACCGCACCCGACCGGTTCTACTCGCCGCAACGCCGCCGTGATCGAGGGCTTCGAGTTCGACCGGGTGCGATTATCAAGATCGCCGGCAGCACCTACCGGTCCACCGACCTGACCCACTGGCTGGCGCTCGACACCGCGGCCAGGGCGCTGGCCGACGCCGGCTTCCCCGACGGCGAGGGGCTGCCGAGCACGCAGCACCGGCGTGATCATCGGCAACACCCTGACCGGCGAGTTCACCCGGGCCAACCTGATGCGGCTGCGCTGGCCGTACGTCCGGCGCATCGGTCGGCGCCGCGCTGCGCGAGCACGGCTGGGACGACGGCGAGCTCGCCGGAGTTCCTGCGGCGATCTCGAAGCGCGGTACAAGAGCCCGTTCCCGCCGATCGACGAGGACACGCTGGCCGGCGGCCTGTCCAACACGATCGCCGGCCGCATCTGCAACCACTTCGACTTCAAGGGCGGCGGCTTCACCGTCGACGGCGCCTGCTCCTCCTCGCTGCTGTCGCGTCGCCACGGCCTGCAACGCGCTGGTCGCCGGCCAGCTCGACGTCGCCGTCGCCGGCGGCGTCGACCTGAGCATCGACCCGTTCGAGGTCATCGGCTTCGCCAAGACCGGCGCGCTGGCGACCAGCGAGATGCGGGTCTACGACCGGAACTCCAACGGCTTCTGGCCCGGCGAGGGCTGCGGCATGCTCGTGCTGATGCGCGAGGAGGACGCCGGACGCCGCGGGCTGCGCAGCTACGCGACCATCGCCGGCTGGGGCTACTCCTCCGACGGCAAGGGCGGCATCACCCGGCCGGAGGCCGACGGGCACCGGCTCGCCGATCGAGCGCGCCTACCAGGTGGCCGGCTTCGACATCGACACGGTCGCCTACCTCGAAGGCCACGGCACCGGCACCGCGGTCGGCGACGCGACCGAGCTGCGGGCGCTGAGCCAGGCCCGCCGGGAGGCCGCCCGGACCGCGCCGCCCGGCCGCGATCAGCACCGTCAAGGGCAACATCGGCCACACCAAGGCGGCGGCCGGCGTCGCCGGCCTGATCAAGGCGACGCATGGCGGTGCACCACCAGGTCATACCGCCGGCCACCGGGCACTTCGACACCCACCCGGAACTGACCGGGCCGACGGCCGGCGCTGCGGGTGCCGCGCACGGCCGAGCTGTGGCCGGCGGACCAGCCGGTCCGGGCCGGCGTCTCGTCGATGGGGTTCGGCGGGATCAACGCGCACATCGTGGTCGAGAACGGCGGACGGCACCCGCCGGGCCAGCCTCGACCCGCGCACCGGAGCGGCTGGTCCGGTCGCGGCAGGACTGCGAGGTGCTGCTGCTCGACGCCGAGCACGCACGCCGAGCTGCGGGAGCGGCGTCGCCCGGCTGGCCGACCTGTCCGGCCAGGCTGTCCTACGCCGAGCTGGCCGACCTGGCCGCCACGCTCCAGCAGGAGCTGGCCGGCCGGCCGTCCGCGCGGCCGTCGTGGCCGCCGTCGCCGGCAGGACAGGCGGCGCGCCGCCTCGGCCGCGCTGGCGGCCATGCTCGAGCAGCGGCGCCGAGGTCGGTCATCGACCCGGCGGCCGGCGTGTTCCTCGGCCGGGTGCCGCGCCGCCGCGGATCGGTTTCCTGTTCCCCGGCCAGGGGTCGGGCCAGCGCGACGACGGCGGCGCGCTCGCGCCGCCGGTTCGCGCCGGCCGCCGAGCTGTACCGGACCCTGGCGCTGCCGCTGCCGGCGACCTGGTCGCCACCGCGGTGGCCCAGCCGCGCATCGTCGACCTCGTCGGTGGCCGGCCTGCGGGTGCTGTCCGTGCTGGGCATCGAGGCGACCGCCGCGGTCGGCCACAGCCTCGGCGAGCTGACCGGCCTGCACTGGGCCGGCGCGATGGACGAAGTCCGCGCTGCTCGACCTGGCCGCGGCCCGCGGCCGGGTGATGGCGCAGGCCAGCGCGGGCGGCGGCACGATGGCCAGCATCGCGGCTGGCCCGGCAGGACGTCGAGCCGCTGCTGCGCCGACGAGCCGGTGGTCATCGCCGGCTACAACGGCCCGCGCCAGACCGTCATCTCCGGCCCGGCCGACGCGGTCGAGCGGGTGTGCGACGCGCGCCGCGCGACCAGGGCCTGGCGGCGACCAGGATCACCGTCTCGCACGCGTTCCACTCGCCGTCGGTCGCGCCGGCCGCCGCGGAGCTCGGCGCCTACCTGGCGGACGCAGCGGTTCGCAGCCGCTGTCGCGCCGGGTGTTCTCCACGGTCACCGGCGACGCCCTGCCGGCCGACACCGACCTGCGCGACCTGCTCGTCCGGCAGGTACTCGAGCCGGTCCGCTTCAGCGAGGCGGTCGCGCCGGATGGCCGCCGACGTCGACCTGCTGCTCGAGGTCGGGCCCGGGCGGGTGCTGTCCGGCCTGGCCGCCGACATCGCGCCCGGCCGTGCCGTGCGGTCGCGCTGGACACCGACAGCACGTCGCTGACCGGCCTGCTGTCCGCGGTCGCGGCGGCCTACGTGCTGGGCGCGCCGGTGCGGCACGAGGCGCTGTTCGGCGACCGGTTCACCCGGCCGCTGCCGCTGGACAAGGAGTTCAGGTTCTTCGCCAGCCCGTGCGAGCTCGCGCCGGCCGACCTACGATGGCGCGAGCGCACCGCGGCCGTGGCGCCGGCTGACGCAGCCGCCGACGGCCGCCGCGGAACGGCCGCCCAGCCCGGCGCCGACCAGGCGCGAGTCCAGCCTGGACGTGCTGCGGCGGCTGGCCGCCGAACGCGCCGAGCTGCCGCTCGAGGCGGTGCGGCCCGGACAGCCCAGCCGCTCGACGACCTGCACCTCAGCTCGATCACGGTCGGCCAGATCGTCAACCAGGCCGCCCGGGAACTCGGCGTATCCGCGCCGCTGACCACCGTGAGCGTTCGCCACCGCGACCCTGGCGCGAGCTGGCCGAGATGCTCGACGACCTGGTCGAGCACCGCGCTGCCCGGCGACGCCGACAGCCGGCTGCCCGATGGCGTCGGGCCCTGGGTCCGCGCGTTCTCCGTCGAGCTGGTCGAGGAACGCCACGGCCCCGCGGCGGCCGCGCCGGCTGGCGCGGGCGACTGGCAGCGTCTTCGCCACCCAGGGCACCCGCTCGCCGGGCCGCTCGGCGACGCGCTGCGCGCGGCCCGGCTGGGCGACGGGGTGCTGCTGTGCCTGCCGCAGCGACTGCGACGAGCGGCACGTCGGGCTGATGCTGGAGGCGGCGCAGACGGCGCGGCCCTCGCCGCGCCCGGCCGGTTCGTGGTCGTGCAGCGACCGGCGCGGTGCCGCGGGCCTGGCCAAGACCCTGCACCTGGAGGCGCCGCGGATCGCCACGTGCGTCGATCACCCTGCCGCTGCCAGCGGACGCTGCCCGGCCGCGGCGGTCAGGACGGCCGCCGCCGCGATCGTCGGCCGACGTCGCCGCGACCACGGGCTTCAGCGAGGTCCACTACGACGAGGCCGGCACCCGCCGGGTACCGGTGCTGCGGCCGATCGCCGATGCGGCAGGCCCGGCCGAGCACGCCGCCGCTTGGCGCCGGCGACGTCCTGCTGGTCACCGGCGGCGGCAAGGGCATCACCGCCGAGTGCGCGCTCGCCCTCGGCCGCGGACACCGGCGCGGCGGTCGGGCTGCTCGGCCGGTCCGACCCGGCCGACCGACGCCGAGCTGGCCGCCAACCTGGCCCGGATGGACGGCGGCCGGCGTCGCGCTACTGCTACGCCCGGGCCGACGTCACCTCGCCCGGCCGAGGTCAAGGCGGCGGTCGAGCGCAGATCACGGCCGCGCTCGGGCCGGTGACGGCGGTGCTGCACGGCGCCGGCCGCAACGAGCCGCAGGCCGCTCGCCCAGCCTGGACGAGGCGGCGTTCCTGCGGACGCTGGCACCGAAGATCGCCGGCCTGGACGCGGTGCTCGCCGCGCGTCGATCCGGCCAGCTGCGGCTGCTGGTCACCTTCGGCAGCATCATCGGCCGGGCCGGGCTGCGCGGGCAGGCCGACTACGCCACCGCCAACGACTGGCTGACCGAGCTGACCCGCCGCGTCGCAGGACGCGTACCCGCAGCTGCCGCTGCCTGGCGCTGGAGTGGTCGGTCTGGTCCGGCGCCGGCATGGGCGAGCGGCTCGGCGTGCTGGAGTCGCTGGCCCGCGAGGGCATCAGCCCGATCACGGTCGACGAGGGCATCGCGATGCTGCGTCAGGTGCTGATCGCCGACGCCGGACCTGCCCACCGCGCTGGTGGTCATGGGCCGGGCCGGCGGCCTGCCGACGATCACGCTCGAGCCGCGCGAGCTGCCGCTGCTCCGGTTCCTCGACCGGCCGCAGGTCTACTACCCGGGCGTCGAGCTGGTCACCGAGGCCGAGCTGTCGGCGGACAGCGACCTCTACCTGGCCGACCACCTGCTCGACGGCGAGCTGCTGTTCCCCGCCGTGTTCGGCATGGAGGCGATGACCCAGGCCGCGGCGGCGCTGATCGCGGCGGTCGGCACGAGGCCGCGCCGGTGCTCGAGGATGTCGAGTTCCAGCGCCCGATCGTCGTCCCGGTCGACGGCTCGACCACGATCAGGGTGGCGGCGCTCGAACCGGGGCGACACGCGTGGACGTGGTGATCCGCAGCAGCGACACCGGCTTCCAGGCCGACCATTTCCGGGCCACGCTGCGCGCTGCGGCGCTCGGCCGGCCGGGCGCACGCTGACCAGGTCGCGAGCCGACCGACGACGGCGACCTGCCGCGTGCCGCTCGACCCGGAGCGCGACCTCTACGGCGGCGATCCTGTTCCAGGGCAAGCGGTTCCAGCGGGTGCTCGGCTACCGGCAGCTGGCCGGCGACGTCCTGCGTCGCGGAGATCTCGACCGTGCCCGCCGACACCTGGTTCAGCGCGTTCCTCCCGGCCGGCCTGCTGCTCGGCGACCCGGGCGCGCGGGACGCGTTCATGCACGCGATCCAGTGCTGCGTGCCGGACGCGACGCTGCTGCCCGCCGGCATCGACAGGCTCTACCCGGCCGAGCCCGCGCGACGGCACCGCGCAGGTCGTTCTGCACGGCGCGGGAGCGTCACCGCGACGGCGACACCTACATCTACGACCTCGACGTCCGCGACACCGACGGCGCGCTCGTCGAGCGCTGGGAGGGCCTGCGGCTGCGGGCCGTGCGCAAGCAGGACGGCGCCGGCCCGTGGGTGCCCGCGCTGCTCGGCCCCTACCTGGAGCGTCAGCTCGAGGACCGGCTCCGGGTCGCGCCGCAGTGCGTGGTGGAGCCGGACGAGGCCAGCCGCGCGACGCGGCCGCAGCGCACTGCGCAGGCAGACCGACGGCGGCGGTCAGCCGGATGCTGGGCCGGCCCGTCGTGGTCCGGTACCGCGCCGACGGCAAGCCGGAGGCGGACGCCGAGGTCAGCATCTCGGTCTCGCACAGCGCGGGCGTGACGCTCGCGGTGGCCGGTCCGAGGGCCGGTGGGCTGCGACGCGGAAGTGGTCAAGCGAACGGTCGGCCGACGAGTGGCAGGCGCTGCTCGGCACCGAGCACTTCGCGCTGGCCGGGCTGGTGGCCCGGGAGCGCGGCGAGGACCTGGCGGTGGCCGCTACCCGGGTCTGGGGCGCCATCGAGTGCCTGCGCAAGGTCGGGCCGCGCGCTGGCCGGGCCGATCACGCTGACCGAGTCGCCGTCCGGACGGCTGGGTGCTGCTCGGGGCCGGCCGCGGCGCAGCATCGCGACGTTCCCCACCGCGGCTGCGTGACGAGACGGAGCCGGTCGTCTTCACCATCCTGACAGAAGGCGGCAGCTAAGCCATGAAGCCGTACTACGAATACCGGCACATCGTCGGCTTCGAGGAGACCAATCTCGTCGGCAACGTCTACTACGTCAACTACCTGCGCTGGCAGGGCCGCTGCCGGGAGATGTTCCTGCTGGAGCAGGCCCCGGACGTGCTGGCCGACCTGCGCGGCGACCTGAAGCTGTTCACGCTCAAGTGCCGAGTGCGAGTTCTTCGCCGAGATCACGGCCTTCGACGAGCTGTCGATCCGGATGCGCCTGGAGGAACTCACCCAGACCCAGATCGCGTTCGCGTTCGACTACGTGCACCTGCACGACGGCCTGGAGGAGCTGGTCGCCCGGGGCCGGCAGCGGGTGGCGTGCATGCGCGGCCCGAACGGGCGCACCTCCCCGGCGCGCGTGCCCGAGTCGCTGCGCAAGGCCCTGGAGGGGTACGCGGTCCGGGTGCCGCAGCGCAGCAATGCGGGCGACGGGCCGATGCCCGTGCAGGTCGGGGGCCGGTCATGAGTACGGCCAGCGGGCCAGCGGGACTGGCCGCCCCGGGGGAACTTGCCCCGCCGGCGGCCGCGCACGGGACTGAACCGCTGCGCGAGGTGCTCAGGCGATTCGCGACCGGTGTCACCATCGTGGCCGCGGGCAGCCAGGCGCCGGAGGGCATGACGGCGAACTCCTTCACGTCGGTCTCGCTGGTCCCCCCGCTCGTGCTGGTCTGCGTGAAGCGGACCGCCGCGATACACCGGACCGTGCTGGAGTCGGGGCAGTTCGCCGTCTCCGTCCTGTCCGCGAGCCAGGAGCACGTGGCCCGCCACTTCGCCGACCATTCCCGGCCCCGCGGACGGACGGAATTCGACATCGTCGGCTGGTCGCCAGGGCCCCGTACCGGAGCGCCGATCATTCATGGCGCGCTTGGCTGGCTCGAATGCGCGCTGGCCGAGACTCACGACGGCGGCGACCATACGATCTTCCTCGGCTCGGTCCTGGCCTGCAGCCACGGCCCGGCCAGCGATGCGCTGCTCTTCTTCGGCGGGGGCTTTCATAGCCCCGCGCTTTGCCGGACCGACAATCAATGACCACGGATCCGCGGGAGACGCCATGACCGCCAGCCAGCCGACGGGCAAAACTGTGCCGTTGAATCCCGCCGGCTCCGGCGGCCGTCGGGTCATTCCCGCTTCGCGAATGCGCACCCTGCCGTCGCTTATGTCCAAGCTCTGGCGGGACCGCTTGCGGCTGCTGACCGACGCCGCCGACGAGTTCGGTGATGCGGTCTGCCTGAAAATGGGCCCGAAAAGCCTTTACTTCTTCAACCACCCCGATCACGCCAAGCACGTCCTGGCCGACAACGCGAGCAACTACCACAAGGGCATGGGGCTGATCGAGGCCAAGCGCCTGCTCGGGGACGGCCTGCTGACCAGTGAGGGCGAGCTGTGGCGCCGGCAGCGCCGGACGATCCAGCCGGCCTTCCGGCGGGATCGTCTCGCGGATTTCGCCGACCTGATCGCCGGGGAGGCGGACGTCCTGGTGACCAGGCTCGAATCGTATGTCGGCGGCGGGCCCGTCGATGTCGTGACCGAGATGACCCGCCTGACGCTCGGCGTACTCGGTGCGACGATGCTCGACGCTGATCTGGCCCCGTTCGTCCGGCTGGGCGACGCGTTCGAGGAAGTGCAGGATCAGGCCATGTTCGAGATGGTCACGCTGGGGGCGCTGCCGATGTGGCTGCCGCTGCCCCGCCACCGCCGGTTCCGCGCGGCGCTGGGCCAGCTTGAGGACGCCACCTACGCCCTGGTCGCCGAGCGTGACCGGAACCGGCGGCCCGGCGGCGAGGACATGATCGCCCGGCTGCTCGACGCCTACGCGCGACGAGCCGGACCCGAGAGTGCGCCGCCGCAGGCTGCGAGATGAGCTGCTGACCATACTGCTGGCCGGCCATGAGACAACGGCCAGCACGCTGTCGTGGGCCTGGTACCTGCTGGATCAGAATCCCGCGGTGGCGGAGCGACTGCGGGCCGAGGCGACCGAGGTGCTCGGTGACCGGCTACCGCGCACCGAGGACCTGCGCGATCTCAAGTACACGACCATGGTGATCCAGGAGACGATGCGGCTCTACCCGCCGGTGTGGGGACTGACGCGCAAGGCCATCAAGGCCGATGAGAGTCGGCGGGTACCGCGTGCCGGCGGGGGCCGATGTCATGATCTGCCCGTACACGCTGCACCGGCATCCGGGCTTCTGGACGGAGCCGGACCGGTTCGACCCGGACCGGTTCGAGCCGGCCAGGGCCCAGTCGGCGCACCGCTACGCCTATATCCCGTTCGGCGCGGGCCCGCGGGTCTGCGTCGGGAGCCATCTCGGCATGATGGAGGCGACCTTCGTCGCCGCCATGGTCGCGCGCCGGTTCCGGCTCGGCCTGGTCCCAGGGCGTAAGGTGCACGCTGAGGCGATGCTGTCGCTGCGGGTGCGAGGCGGCCTGCCGATGCTGGTCCAGCACGCCTGAAAGGTGTCCGCCGGCCCTGACCCGGGCCTCGCCGGCGACTTAAGGCAGCCAGCCAACGTCATACGCCTTCCTGACCGCGTCGACCCGGTTCCTGGCATGCAGCTTGGCGACGATGGTCGTCAGGTAATTGCGCACGGTGCCGACCGAAAGATGCAGTTCAGCGGCGATCTCCGCTGGCTCGGAGCCGTCCGCAGCCAGCCGCAGGACCGCGTGTTCCCGCTTCGATAGCGGGCTGTTTCCGCAGTCCCAGGTGGCCACCGCAATCTGCGTGTCAAAGACATGACGGCCCGACGCGACGCCGCGGATCGCCGTCGCGAGCTGGCCTGCCGGAGTGTCTTTGAGAATGAATCCGGACACCTCGGCGGCCAGTACCCGGCGCAGCGCCCCGGGGTGGCCCAGGCTGGTCAGGATGAGCGTCCGGCAGGTGGGCAGCTGTCTTCGCAGCTTCGCCGCCTCGGCGAGCCCGTCGTGCCCCGACTGGTCGATGTCGATGATCGCCACATCGGGCCGGTGCGCCATCGCCACAGGCAGGATGTCCTGGCCGCGCTCGACTTCGGCGACAACTTTCAGGTCAGGCTGCAGCTCAATCAGCGCCGCAAGCGCGCCGCGGACCATCGCGACCTCTTCGGCGAGCAGGATCCTCAGCAAGTCACGCTTCACGAGTAGCCCCGGGGCAGCCCGATACGCACCGCGGCGCGGTGCATCGCTGCCACCTTCCGGCTACTCGGAGCGCTCGCCCTGATGGAACATGTCGTCCCGGGTGAAGCACCCATTCTGGTCCCTCCCTAACTGCCGGAAACGGGTCAAAGTCAGCCCGGCGGCGCTGCCGCCCGGGCCCGATCGGCCGACGGGGCCGGGCCGCGCAAACCAGGCCGAGGCCAGCGGCCGGCCTCCTGGGGCTGGCGGCGCCAGGCCCGCACGCCACTGGCGGCAGCGCCGTGGCCAGCAGCGACACTGGCGTCAGCGGCATCAGCGGCAGCGGCGCTACGGGCGGGCGGGCGGCGGTGCGGGCCGGACCGGGTGCGCCGGCGGTGCTGGCCAGGGCGGGCGGACGGGGGGTGCTGGCCGGGGCGGGTGCGCTGACCAGAGCCGGAGCGGACGGCGCCAAGGCGGCCCGGCGGCCGCGGAACGCCGAGGCGGGTGCGCCGTCTCCCGCGGCTGCCGATGCGGTTAAGGCATACGACCAAAGCCTTCGGCATAAAGCGGCTGGGCATTGCAAGCTCCCTGTAACCGTTATGTCGCCCTACGGCACACTCCTAGCTGCCTCGGCAAGCATCGAAGGTCCCGATAGAATGACAGAGATCGTATCCTACGAAATAGTAATACCCTGGCAAAGTATACTTTGACCAGTATTTAGCTGTGGTAAACGCGGTAGCCGACGGTACCTAAGCGCGAGCACAGCGTTAAGACCTCCGATCACGGGGGCCTCTCTTGCGAAACATGGCGGACACGGGCGCAGCCGCGCCGGGCCGCCGGGCCTGGCTTGGTGGCCGGCCAGATCTCGTCCAGGGACGGGTCTCGTGACAGCACTGCCTGCTGCAGCCATTGAAGTTGCGCAGAGGGCTCGACGCCGAGTTCGTTGATAAGCGAAGTGCGCAGGTGCTGAAATGTTTCTAGCGCGCGACCTATATATCCAGCGCGGTAAAGTGCTGTTATCAGCAACGCCGCAAAATGCTCGTTCATAGGATGCCTGGCCATCAGCGCGGTCAATTCACCGAGGACATCCGCGTGCCGGCCCAGCGCCAGGTCGGCGTCAATTCGCCGCCCGAGCACCGCGAGCCGCATCTCCTCAAGCGACATCACCTCAAGCTCGAGCACCCGGCCCAGGCGCACGTCCACCAGGGCGGGCCCGCGCCACAAGGCCAGCGCCCGGCCCAGCAGCTCGGCCGCCACGCGATGATCGTGGCCCTCCGCGGCGGCCCGCCCTTCCCGGGCCAGCTGCCCGAACTCCACGACGTCGATCCGGCTGGTCCGCGGCTCGAACAGATAGCCGTCCTGCCTGGTACGCAGCACCAGCTTCGGGTCCTGGTCGGGCCCCATGGCGGCGGCCAGCCGCTTTCGTAACTCCAGCACGTACGTCTGCAGGGTGGTGCCGGCGCTGGCGGGCGGGCTGTCTCCCCAGAGTTCTTCGACCAGCGTCGACACGGTAACGACCCGGCCCGCGTTCAAGGCCAGGAGGGCCAGGATCTGGCGCGGCTTCGCCGCGTCGGGCATGATAGGTACTCGATTGAGATGCACGGACAATGGGCCGAGCAGCTCTATGCTCATCTCTCCAGGTTCTATGCACATTGCCCCAGCCAGTATCGGTCGGCGGCCCTGCGCTGAGCATGCGCCGAGCGGGTCCACTCGTCTAGTTAGTGCATCATGAGTCAACTCATGAAAAACTCATGTCAATGCGGCGTTTCCTGCACCGCCAGCTGCTCAGGTCCTCCACCGGGTCAATGTGAAAGTGATGATCACCGCACCAAGCCCCTTCGGCTGTCAACTCAATCTGATCATCGCGGCAGGTAGGCGGCATATCGCTGGTTGCTCCACTCGCGCTCGAGTCTGATCCGAGCATGGCAGGCCAGGCTGAGATGCGGGGAAATCGATGGCGGTAACCCCGGCGCAATGAGAGATAAGCGGATCAGGCCCGCGTCGCAACTGAGGAGTTACAGATGCAGGTGACACTAATGGGCGCGATGCGCCGCCGGATATTTACGCCAGATTCCAGCGAAGTCACGTTTGAAAAACGCGGATGGCGCCTCCCCGATCCGCAGCAGCAGGCCAACCTTGAAAAAGTCGGCAGCATGTTCCTCGAGGGTTTCGGCTACGGGATAGCCGGCCGTGATATCCCCGCCATGGAGTCCGAACTCGAAACAGTTGACCAGTCATTCCGCGGCTTTGCCTATGAAGGCTGCACAATGGCGCTGGCGGTGCGGGACGCGCTCTTGCCGGCCGGACGGCACTGGGTTCGTGATTTCCTGGCCGGACCCGCGGCGCCACATATCTACATGGCGCACATCGGGATTGGCTGGGCAATGGCACGCCTGCCCGCGGTGCGCTGGCGCGCGATCATGCCCGACGACGAGGTGCTGGGCTGGCTGGCGCTCGACGGCTACGGCTTTCACCAGGCTTATTTCAAGACCGCCCAGTACGTGACCCGCCAGCATCAGGCCCGGATTCCGGTCTGGCAGCCTGCCGACTACGCGAACCGGGCCGTCGACCAGGGCATCGGCCGGGCCATGTGGTTCGTCAACGGATCGGACGTTCCGCAACTGGCCGACGCGATCGGCCGGTTCGCCCCGGCCCGCCATGGCGACCTGTGGAGCGGCGCGGCGCTGGCGAGCGTGTACGCCGGCGGGGTGGAGCCCGCGGACCTGAAACTGATGGACGAACTGGCGGGCAAGTACCGCCCGGACGTGGCTCAGGGAGCGGCATTCGCGGCGAAGGCCCGGCTGCTGGCCGGCCTGGTTACCCCGCACACCGAAGCCGCGGTGCGGGTGCACTGCGAGATGTCGGTCGAGGAGGCCGCGGCGGTCACCGAGGAGGCGATCGAGGTGCTGCTGAACCCGAGCGGGCCGGTGCCGGGATACGAGCTGTGGCGGCAGCGGATCAGGCAGCGGTTCGAGTAGCCGCGGCACCACGCCTTCCGGGCGGCGGCCGCACGCGGCCAGCCGCCCGGCGCTGATGGCGTGACGGCGCAATGCTCAAGGTGCTCCTGCGCCCCTCCAGTGTGACGATGACATCGTGACCGCCGGCCGGATGATCCTGTTCCAGCAGCAACCGGTGACCGCCCTCAGGAGGGAGAAGGCATGCCCACGATCCGCGGTGCCCTGCGCAACGTCGTGTTCTCGCCCGCGCTGGCCGAGGTGACTTTCGCCAAGCGCGGCTTCCCGGCCGCGCCATCGGCCGCGACGCAGCAGCTCGAGCCGGTCCCTCAGGCGGTGATCTGCGGATTCGAATGGGGCATCGAGGCGCGCAACCAATGGGAGGTGGAGCGCAGGCTGAGCATGGTCGATCCCGAACTACGCGGCTTCGCCTACGAGGGCACCACCATGGCCTTCACCGTCCTGGATGCGATGGGCCGCGGCCACCGCACCCGTGACCTGCTGCTGGGGCCGGCGCCGCGCACATCTTCCTCGCCTATATCGGCATGGGATTCGCCATGGCCCGGCTGCCCCGGCCGCTATGGAAGAAGGTGGTGCCCGACCTGGACGGCTGCGAGTATCACCCGATCATGAGCTGGCTGGCAGTCGATGGCTATGGCTTCGACCGCGCCTACTTCGAGACCAGGCGCTGGGTGGACGAGCAGAAGGTGCCGGCGCCTATCCATGGGAAGGCTCGCCCGACTACTTCCTCCGCGCGGTTGACCAAGGCATCGGGCGGGCCCTGTGGTTCATCTGCGGGGCGCACGCCCCGGACGTGGCGGCGGCGGTGGGCCGGTTCGCCAGTCACCGGCAGGCCGACCTATGGAGCGGCGTCGGGCTGGCCGCGACGTTCGCGGGCGGCTGCGGGGCCGACGGCCTGAGCGCACTGCGCCGCGCGGCCGGCGAGCACTGGACGGAGCTGGCCCTGGGGATGATTTTCGCGGTCAAGGCGCGTACCTATGCGGGCTTCCTGCCCGCCCACACCGAGGTCGCCGCCGCGGCCATGGCCGGCCTGTCCATCGACGCGGCCGCCGCGCTCGCCGACGACACCAGGCCAGGGGCCAGCCGCCCGGGCGACCCGCCCGCGTACGAGCAGTGGCGGCAGAACATCCGCGCTCGCCTCGCGGCGAGCTGAGCCGCCTGCACTGACTCGGGCCCGCTCACGCGCGACTCGGCGCGCGTGAGCGGGCCCGTCAGCGGCTGGGCGAGCGCGGCCGAACGTGCGCCCTAGCCGGCCACCACTCAGGCCGCTCCAGGCAGCGAGCTGACCACCGCGATCGCCGCCGCCGCTGCGGCGGACTGGGCCGGCTCCCGCCACCGCACCTGAACGGCTGCCGCACGAACGCCGGCGGCCCCGGTCCCTGCTAGCTGAGGGGACCGGGGCCACCGGCGGTCAGGCTGCCTGGCGGTCACCGGACCGCCACGCGGGGTTTGAGGCCGAAATAGCTAGCCGGATCTAGATGAAGAACGTATTCGGGTCCAGGCCGGCCAGGACCCTTCCGTAGAGCTCCATGTTCTTGATCGGCATGTTCAGGGCGTGCAGGCTGATGGCCTGGATGTCGCGCTGGATCCGCTGGATCGGCATGGAGCTGTAGATGCCGCCCGCGCCGCTGGCCATGTTGTAGATGTTGACGGCCTCGTGGCACAGCTGTGAGACCCGGCCCACGGACACCCGGCAGTACGCGCGCTCGCGCATGGTGTACGGCTCGTTGCTGTCGTTCTTGTGGTCCACCAGGGCGGCCAGCCTGCGGGCGTGGTACTCAGCCTCGTCGATCTTCAGGTCGGCCTCGGCCACCTGAACGTGGGTGATCGGCCACTCGGCCTGCGTCTTGTAGTTGGTGTGCTGGATGGTGCGGTCGTAGATCCGGTCGAAGAACGTCTCCCGGGCGGCCTGTGCCAGCCCGACCTGCTTGCCGGTGTTGATGTTAGACAGCACCCCGACGATCGGGCCGCGGTAGCAGGGCGAGTTCGCGTTCCGCTCGGAGCCGTATTCCTGGCGGGCGACCTCGCTGATCCACTGGAAGCGCTCCCGCGGGATGAACACGTCCTTGGCGACCAGGGTGATGCTGCCGGTGCCCCGCAGGCCCGCGACGTCCCAGTCGTCTACGATTTCCAGGTCGCTCATCGGCACGACCGCCGCGATCGGCTCGAGCTCGCCGGCCGAGTTGGGCGCCAGGGTGTTGAGCACCTTCCAGTCGCTGTGCCAGGCGCCGCTGTTGAAGCCCCACTCGCCGGACACCACGACGCCGTCCTTGGTGATCTCACCTTTGCCGTTCGGCACCAGGGTGCCGCAGATCCGCACGTCCGGGCTGGTGAAGATCTGGTCCTGGACCGAGTCGGGGAAGTGCGCGACCACCCAGCACTGAGCCCACCAGGCGGTCGCGCAGAAGGCCGGTGCCCCGTCTCCGCGGCCGAGCTGGATGCCCACGTCGACGATGGTCTGCATGTCGCTTTCGTAGCCGCCGTACTGGGTGGGAACCAGCATGCGCAGGACGCCGGCGTCGATCATCGCAGCGACCACCTCGTCGGCTAGGCGCCGGTGCTGATCTCCCCACTGGGCATTCGCGCGCAGTACCGGCACGATGTCCGCCACGCGCTGAACAAGCTCGGCTCGAGATGGGATTTTCGCGGTTTCCACAAACTTCTCCCTGGGTAAACCGATCACCGGTGTAATCCGGCGAAATCTGCGATGAGACGGTACGCGGCAACGTCCCCATTCACCTTGCGACGACGCCGCGTCGCCGCACACCTTCGAGGTTGCGACGCAGGCTGATCGGGGCCGGCCAGCAAATCCTGCGGCAATATGAAAGTCGCCGCTGCGGCCGCGGTCTTTGACAACCGCTTGCCGCAGAGGCGACCTCATGATCAAGATGACACGCCGCGGTCAGCCCGCGTCATGCCTCGGCCGGCGGTTAGCCGACCGTGTAGGTGTAGGGGATGTTGACGAGTCTCGTCACCGCTGGAGGTGGCCTGGTTGAAGGTGTCCACGGCGATGAAGCCGCGGACCACGGTCCCCTTGGGCGCGTTCGGGGTGATGGTGAGCGTGATGGTGCCGGACTGGCCGGGAGCCAGGGTCAGCGGCGTGTACGGGGCGCTGGCGCTGACGGCCTGCGCCCACGCGTCGCCGGTGCTGGAGGAGATGGCACTGTCGAACGGGTTGGTGTAGGCGACCATGGTCAGGTTCGCCGAGCCGGTGATCGGAGCGGAGAACGGGCCGTGGGGATCGGATGCGATCCATTCCTGGCCGGGGGCGAGCCTCGGGTGTCGGCGAAGGTCGCGACCGAGTTGTTGCCGAACGAGACGCCGAGTTCCTCGGGATCGTTGTTGTCGGAGTTGACGTCGAAGATGATCGGCAGCGTGCCGAGCGACGGTCGTGATGAGCATGGTGGTGTCGGTCGGGACCAGCCAGTGCGGGTTGACGTTCGCGGTCATCGGCTGCGGCACGGTGAGCTGCGCTGGGTGAAGCTCGTGCCGCCGACCATGTCGGTGCCGAGCAGGCTAACCGCGGGACCTGGCCGTTCAGGCGCGGGTCGGCGAAGTAGTCCTTGGCGATGTTGCCGGTGTTGGTGACGGTGATCGTCGCGGTGGCCGGCTGGCCGGCCGGCAGCACCGTGCCCGGCGAGTTCGGCAGCCCGCTGCTGGTCACCGCCGGCGGCGTGAACGAGATCGTCCCGGTGAACGGCTCGCTCAGGTGCGCCCCGTCGACCGGCGCCGAGATCACCACCGACACGGTCCACAGGCCGGGCGCCGGCGTGCGGTGGAAGAACTGCATGGTCCGCGCCCGGGCTGATCGCGTCGTTGGCGGTCGACTGCAGGTCGAGGCGACTCGTCGAAGGGCGAGACGAGCGTTCCCGTCGAGCACGTAGTCGGAGTCGCGCAGCTTGATGCCGACGTTCAGGGACGGCTCGCCTGGTGGCACGTAGAACTGGTAGGTGACCTCCTGGCCGCCACCGGCGGTGCCGTGCTGGGGCCGCCACCGCCGGGAGCACCGGAGCGGCGCCACCGGTCAGGGTGCCGGCGAAGGAACCGCCGCCGCTGCTGCTGATCGGCACGAGCGCCCGCAGCACGATCGGGATGGCCCCGTCGGTGCTGCTGCCGGTGCCCAGGTGCAGGCTGAGCGACTCGTCACCCGCCTGGCCGGCGGTGACCGTCACCTGGAAGGTGCCGGACTGCCCGGGCGCGAGCGTCCGCGATCCAGGCGAGACCGATCCGGCGGCGTGGAAGTCCTCGGTGGCGTAGGAGAACTGGACCGGGCCGAAGTACTGGGCGTTGCCGGGCGTGTAGATCACCGCGGTCCACGGTGCCCGCCAGCGGGCTGGCGCACCTCCACGTGCCCGAACCCGCTTTGCCGCTTGCCAGAGGTTGAGCGAGTACGCGGCGAGCTTGCCCTGGGGGTCGAACAGCTCCTCGAACGCCGACGCCGCCGATCTGCTGGTCGTTCCAGGTGATGTCGCCGTTCAGGTAGTCGGTCCCGGCCGGCACCGTGAACGTGTGGGTCGCGAAGGAGTCGGTGTTGCCCCAGCCGTCGACGACGTCGGGCTGGACGAGCTGAGGCTGACGGTCCCGGTGTCGGTGGACACGGTGGTGGGGTGGCCGGACACCGTCGGGGTGACGGTCTGGGCCGAGCTGCCCTCGTTGGTGACCCCGATGCTGAAGGTGTGGCTCTGGCCCGCGTTCACCGTCGCGTTCAGGCCGGTCTTGTCCACCAGCAGCGTGCGGCCCTGCGGGCTGGCCGCTGTTGACGGATTCGGCGAGCTGCACCGCCTTGAGCGCGTTGACCAGCCCGGCGCCCTGGTGATCGGCGGGCGCGCCCAGGTCGGTGGCCGTGCTGACGATGATCTGCTCGACCAGGGCGGGCGAAGGCATCGCGCCGTCGTGCGTCTTGGCGTACGCCTGCATGACCAGCGCGGCAACGCCGGCGACCTCGCTCGCCGCGGAGGCGGTGCTGGCGCACGGTCGCGATCCCGGGCGCGGACCCGTTGTCGGGATCGGTGCAGCCGAAGAACCGCGACGGTGTCGGTGCTGCACAGCGCCCAGACGGCGTCGCCGGGAGCGACCACGTCCAGGGTGCGCGGGTCGAATCTCGTTGATGCCGCCGACGCTCAGCGCGCTGATGTTGTTGTTCTCCCAGCCGCCGCCCGACGCCAGGTTCGGGCCGTTCGGTCGGTCTGGCGGTAGATCTGGAAGGCGGTGGTCGCGCCGACGCCGATCACCCCGGGAACGCCGCCGGCGAGACGATGTTGCCGTTGGAGGTCGGCCATTGTCGCCGGTGGTCGCGATCACGACCACGCCCGCGGCCACCGCGGCCTGGTCGGCCAGCGCCGACGGGTCGTTCTGAGTGTTCGGGAACGCGGTTCGCGCCGAAGGGCTCATCGATCACGTTGACGTGGTCCACCATGACCGCGTACTGGATGGTCTGGATGATCTGGGAGTTGAGATACCGCGTTGGCGTTGCCACCACAGTTCAGCTCCGCCACGCTCGCGCCCGGCGCGATGCCCTCGATCTTGATGTTGCAGCCCGGCGGCAGCGGGTGCGCCGGGTTGACGAACTTCGACAGGTCGTAGACCTGATTGCCCTGCGCGCCGATGAGGCCCGCGTTGAGGAAGGCCGCCAGGGCGAAACTGGGCGCGGTGGGGCCCTGCCCGCTGAAGTCCTGGTAGTCGAAGATGACGTGCTGGCCGTTCGGGCGGATGAGGTCAGGGTTGTCCGGGTCAATGCCGTCGGCGAGGACCGCCGACCTTGATGCCGGTGCCGTCCGCGATCTGTTGGCGGCGTCCACGTTCATCAGGGCCCGCGCTTCGGGCTCGATCAGCGGCTTGGCCGGGTTGCTCGGGCAGACCTGCTGGGCCGACCGTCGCCGCCAGCTGCCGCGGCGCTGCGCGGGGCCCTGCGGCGGCCGTCCCGCTGCCGCTGGCCGGCTCGGGCCTGCCGGGCTCGCGCCGTTGCTCAGCGGGGCCAGGTGCTGGAGCGAGTCAGGCACGACCGCCGCGACCGCCGGGTTCGCCCGCAGCCGCTGGACCTCGGCCGGCGAGATCGTCGCCGCGATCGCGTTGATGAGGTGGAAGCCCTGCACGTGTGGTCGCGTGCACCTCGGTGAGCTCAGCCAGCACCGGCGCCTGGGCGGCGTTGGCCGCGCTGACCCGCGCCGCAGGGTGGCCCCGCGCGCGGCAGGTCGGACAGCTGGTTCTTGAAGATGATGATCGAGCGGTCGGTCGCGTGGGCCGCCAGCAGACGGACCTGCGCCGCGGTCAGCACCGACCGATTCTGTTTTGACTGCCTTGGCCGGGGAGTGAGCGGCCGCGGCGGTGCCGCTCAAGCCCAGGAGGACGAGCCCGGCTGCGGCTATCAGCGCAGGCAGGCGAAAGCGAGAGCGCATGACAGGATCCTTTCCTTTCTAGACCCCCCCGCCATGATCGGTTGTGACCAAGCGCATACCTCGAAACTGAAGTTAACAGCGGGGCGCCTTCAGGGGCTTCTCATGGATTGCCTGCGGTGCCGCTGCGGCGCAATGAGAGAGATGCGCCGCCGGGGGCCGGGTGGCACCGTCGGAATTGACGACGGGCGAAAGGACAAAACCTGCCCCAGGCGGGCTTACGCCTGCCTGGCCGAGCCGCATTCTGGCCAAGGTCACTCCCCGGGCTGGCGGAAATGTAATGGAGGGAACAGGACATGAGCGGCGGAGGATTGTCGAAAGAGCGGCTCGCCCGCATGCGCGACGTGATGGCGGGCTACGTCGAGCGCGGCGAGGTGCCCGGGCTGGTGCTGGCCGTGAGCCGGCGAGGCGAGGCGGTGATCGAGCCGATCGGTGCGGCCGACCTGGACGGCACGCCGATCAGCGCCGACACGATCTTCCGCATCTCGTCGATGACCAAGCCGATCACGGCCGCGGCCACGATGATCTGCGTGGAGGAGTGCAAGCTGCGGCTGGACGAGCCGGTGGACCGGCTGCTGCCGGAACTGGCCGACCGGCGTGGTGCTGCGGAACGTCGACGGTCCGCTGGACGACACCGTCCCGGCCAGCCGGCCGATCACCGTGCGCGACCTGCTCACGTTCGTCTGGGGCTTCGGCATGGTCATCGCGCCGCCCGGCACCTACCCGATCCAGCGGGCGATGGACGAGCTGCAACTGGGCCAGGGCGCGCCCGACCCGGTGGTGCCGCCCCCGCCGGATGAGTGGATCCGCCGCCTCGGCACGCTGCCGCTGATGCACCAGCCCGGCGCGGCCTGGATGTACAACACCGGGCTCGGACGTGCTGGGCGTGCTGGTCGCCCGCGCCGCCGGCCAGCCGTTCGACGAGTTCCTGCGGGAGCGGATCTTCGAGCCGCTGAGGATGGCCGACACCGGCTTCAGCGTGCCGGCGGCGAGCTTGTCCCGGCTGGCCACCGGCTACCACGACAACGGGGTTGACGTCTACGATGCCGTCGCGGACAGCAAGTGGCGCCAGCCGCCGGCGTTCCTGCTCCGGTGCGGGCGGCCTGGTCTCGACGGTGCAGGACTACCTGGCCTTCGGCGAGATGATGCTGCGCCAGGGCAAGTATGACGGCGGGCGGCTGCTGTCCAGGGCGTCGGTCGAGGTGATGACCGCCGACCAGCTCACGCCCGGGCAGAAGCAGGCATCCGGGCCGTTCGCCGGCTACTTCGCCAACCACGGCTGGGGGTTCGGCATGTCGGTGGTCACCAAGCGGGACGGCCTCGGCGAGCCGGTCGGGCGGTTCGGCTGGAACGGCGGGCTCGGCTCGGTCTGGTACGCCGACCCGGGCGAGGACATGGTCACGATCTTGATGACCGGCAGCGCCAAGTTCGTGCTCACCCCGCCGGACATCTACCGCGACTTCTGGACCCTGGCCTACCAGGCGATCGACGACTGAAAGCGGCCGGCCGCAGCGAATGCGGGCGCGGGCGAGGCTGAGTTCGCGATCGGCCCGGCCCGCGTCCGCGACCGCGACCGCCGCGGCGCTAAATCAGCTAGGGCCGCCCGGCTCGGGCGGCCCTAGCTGACCTGGGACCGGAGGTTAGCTCAGCTGGAGCGGGCCGTCCGGCGCGGCGACCGCGTCGCGCAGCACCTGCGCGAACTCGGCCGCCATCTGGCCGATCGTGTCGTCGGAGAAAATGTTGCGCTTGAACGTCATCGCGACGGTCATGTCACCGGACGGGGCGGAGCTCAGCGTCCACAGCAGTCCATCGGGCAGGGCCGAGGTGCGCTCCTGGGACCGCGGCTGCCTCGATATCTCGGTGAGCTTCAGGCCGCCAGGGGCGTCCTCACCCAGCATCACCGGGTCAGGGAACACCTGGAACACCGCGGCGGCCGCGTTGTCGGCCATGGCCGGCCCCATCAGCTGCGGCGCCAGCCCGAAGATGTGGATGCTCGGGATGTCGCGGGAGTAGGCATCCAGGCAGGTCCGGCGGGTCCGCTCGAGTACCTGCCGGAACGTCGTGCACTCGCGCAGGTCGGTCCGCAGCGGTATGAAGTTGAAGAACGACCCGACGGCGTCCTGGAACCGCGGGCCGCCGCGGCCGGGGGTGAAGGTCGCGACGATCACGTCGTCGGACCCGGTCTTCCGCGCCACCACGAGCTGGTACGCGGCGAGCAGGACCATGACGGTCGTGCTCTTGGTCGAGCTGCCCAGCCGGGCCGCGGCCGAGACCACGTCGGCGGGGATCGCGAACCGGTGCGCGCCGGACGACTGCGGTATCCCCGCCGAGCGGGCGAAGTCGGTGGGGATCGCGCTGATCAGGGCGCCGTCCAGGGTCTTGCGCCAGTAGTCGAGCGCCGCCGCGGGCTGGGCGTCCGGCGACTCGCGCTGCCAGCGCGGCGAACTCGCGGTACTGCGGCGCCTGCGGCAGCTCGGGAACGCTGAGCCCCTGCTGTACCGCGTAGCGGTTGACGAGGTCACGGATGATGACCCGCATCGACCAGCCGTCGGTGGCGATGTGGTGCGTCTGGATGGCGAGCACCGAGTCCTGCGTCGTCGAACCTGGCCAGGACGGCCCTGATGAAGGGCGGCTGGTCCGGCGCTGATCGTGCTGGTCTCGAGCTCCCTGATCAGCGCTTCGGCCTGCTCCGTCGCGGGACGTCCCGGCGGCGGCCAGGTCCCTGACACGAGCAGCTCGGGCATCGTGGGCGGGTAGATCTTCTGGTACTTTTCCGCCTTCGCCGCGCACGATGACGGTGCGCAGCGCCTCATGCCGGTCCACCACGTCGCGCAGCGCGCGCTGCAGCGCGCCGACGTCCACCGTGCCCGGTGACGCGCCAGGCCTCGACGATGTGGTAGTGCGGCCCGAACGGCGCCGTCGTCGTCCCCCTGGTCGAAGAGGCAGGACGAATTCCTGGTTCAGCGACAGCGGGATCTTCTCGGTCGAGGTTCCCGTCGCCGGCGCTGCCGGTAGTGCTCATTTCTTACGCTCCTTCTGACGGATATCGGCGGACGGCAGCTGCGGATGGCTACCCATTGACCGCCTCGCCCCTGGCCCGGATAGTTCGTCGAACGAGGACAGGTCGGCGACCGTCCAGCCGTCCAGGTCGTACTCGGCCATGCACGCGTCGGCGAACGCCTTGTAGCTCGTCGATCAGGCCGCCGGACTGCTGCGCGAACAGCAGCTCGACGCGGGTGTTCTCGTGGTTGCCGGCGTAGTTGCGCTCGTACAGCTCGTGCCGGCCGGCGAACTCGGTGCCGACGGCGTCCCACAGCAGCTTCATCACCTTGACCCGCTCGACCGCGTCGCGGCCGTCCGAGCCGCGCAGGTACTTGTCCAGGTAGGGCCGGATCTCGGGGTTCTTGAAGTCCTCGGCGCTCGAGTTGACGTAGATCAGGCCGCTGGCCACGTCCTGCAGGACGATCTCCCTGATCCTGCGGGTAGCCGATCTGCATGAACCAGCGGTACGCCATGCCGTACTGGGGATTGGGCAGCACCGCGCCGTTCTTCCACTGGACCGGGTTGCGCGCGGCCGCGTCCGACAGCGCCCAGAACAGGTTGCGCCAGGCGAGGACCTCGCCCAGCCGGGTCTGCACGCCGCGGAAGTCCTTGGTGCCGGTGATCTCGAGCGCCTTGGCCAGCAGCCCGGCGATGAACTCCAGCTTCACCGCCAGCCGGGTGCAGCCGTGAAAGGTGAACCGCTCGAAGAAGCCGGATTGCTCGCTGAAACTGCTGGACCTTGCCGAGGCTCCCGTAGATGAAGACGTTCTCCCAGGGGATGAGCACCTTGTCCAGCACCAGGATGGTGTCGTTCTCGTCGAGGCGCGACGACAGCGGGTAGTCGAACGGGCTGCCCATCACCGCCGCCATGGCCGCGTAGGACGGGCGGCAGATCAGCTTCACGCCCGGCGCGTCCATCGGGATGGTGGCGACGAGCGCGAACTGCCGCTTCTTGCACCGGCAGCCCGTAGTGGGCGATGAAGTTGTAGTGGGTCGAGCGCGGAGCCGGTGGCGACGACCTTGGCCCCGCTGACGATCAGGCCGGCGTCGGTCTCCCGCTCGACGTGCACGAAGACGTCCGCCACCTCGTCCGGCGGGCGGTTGCGGTCGACCGGCGGGTGCACGATCGCGTGGTTCCAGAACAGCACCTTCTCCTGCGACTGCGGCGTACCAGCGCCTGGCGTTGGCCTCGAACGGCTCGTAGAACTCCGCGTTCGCGCCGAGCGTGCCGAGGAACGACGCCTTGTAGTCGGGGCTGCGGCCCATCCAGCCGTAGCTCATGCCGCGCCCACTGCCGCGATCGCCTGCTGGTCGGCGACGAGGTCCTCGGCGCTGTGCGGCGTGGTGAAGAAGCGGTGCGTGTAGCCGTCGCTGCCGGTGTCGGTCGGCGCGACCAGGACGCCTGAGCTGCTCCGGGTCGTGCAGGGCGTCGTACAGCCGGGCGGTCATCCGCACCGGATTGCGGAACGCCGGGATGCGAGGTGACGTCCTTGACCCGCTCGCCGTACAGGTAGATCTCCCGCTCGTCGCGCAGGCTGTCGATGTACTCGTCGCCGGTCAGCGGCCGGGTCTTGCGCCGGGGGCTCGGCGTTGCCTTGTCATCGCCGTCACACCCCGCCCGCGCGGATGTGGCCGCTCAGGTCCGACAGGTACTTGGCGACCACGTCGGGCACGACCTTGCAGTCGAGCACGAGTGTCCCGGGCAGCCCGCGTCGCGCCAGGCTCGCACGGCCGGTCAGGTCGCGACGGTTCGCACCGTGGCCGCGGTGGCGCCGAGCGAGCGAGCCACCGCGGCGAAGTCGGTATCGCCGAAGGTGGCGGGGCTGGTGTCGGTGACGAGCGGGCGGTACATGTGGACCTCCGCGCCATAGGCGGCGTCGTTGAAGATCACCACGAGCGCCGACTGCGCGACCCGGATGAGGGTCTCGAGCTCAGGCAGCCCCATCAGCGCGCCGCCGTCGCCGAGGCCACGACCGTCGTCCGGTCCGTCCGGCCGACCGCCGCGCCGACCGCGCCGCGCGAACCCGAGCCCGATCGTCTGGAACGCCGCGCCGGTGAACACGAGCGCGGACGGGTCGGCCGCCGGCCAGTACATGGCAGGCCATCCGACGAAGTGGCCGCCGTCCATGACCAGCGTCCGCTCGGCAGGCAGCAGGCTGGCCAGCGCCAGCGACAGGCTCCTCGGGTCGATCCGGCTGCCCGTGCTCGCGTCGTCGTACGGCTCGTGTTCCCAGCCGACGCAGCCCGACGTCAGCTGCCACCTCGCCGCGCCAGCCGATGCGCACCAGGCCGCGGGCCCGCGCGCCGTCCAGCAGGGCGCTGGCGACCTGCGCCGCGTCGCCTGTGACGCACAGGTCGACCCGGCTCGCGGTCGGGGTGGCGTCCAGGTCGACCTGCACGAGCGTGGCGCCGGGATCGAGCAGCATGCCGCCGTGCAGGGTGAAGTCGTTCAGGCTCGCCCCGAACGCGACGACCACGTCGGCCTCGGCCGATGATCGCGGGCCGCCCGCGGCGAGGCGAAGCCGCCGCAGATCCCGAGCGACCACGGGCTGTCGCGGTACAGGCCGTCGGCCATCACGGTGGTCGTGAGCAGCCCGCCGAGCCAGTCAGCGAGCGCGGCGATCGGCTGCGCGGCGCCGGAACGGTACGCTCCGAGCCCGGCGAGCAGCAGCGGGCGGCGCGCGCTGGCCAGGACATCAAGCGCCGCGTCGACCTGGCGGGCAGTCGGCCCGGGGCCAGGGCCAGGGCGGGCCCCGTGACACGCGGGCCGGCCGGGCTGGTCCGGCACGTCGGCGCCGAGCAGGTCGGCGGGCAGGCTGAGCACGACGGGGCGCGGGCCGCCGCGGGCGAGCGCGAGGGCGCGGGCCACGGTGCACCGGGCGGTCGCCGGGTCGGTGATGCGTACGGTCCTGGCGCCGAGCGCCGCGGCGAACGCGCCCTGGTCGATGTCGATCGGCCGCGGCCCGCCGGTCGGCTGGTCGCCGCTGAGCAGCAGTACGCCGCTGCGGTGCTTGACCGCCTCGGCCAGCCCGGTCGCGGTGTTGGTCAGGCCAGGCCCGTACGTGGTCGTGCAGACCGCGACTTCCCCGGTCGCCCGGTAGTAGGCGTCCGCCATCGCGACGGCCCCGCCCTCGTGCCGGGCGGCGACGTACCTGGCGCCACCCGTGATGAGCCCGGCCACGGCGAGGAAGTTCCCGTTGCCGACGACGCCGAAGGCGGCCTTGACCCCCTCGTCGGCCAGAGCCTGCCCCACCGCGGTCGCGAGCTTCGCCATGGCCGGCTCATTCCAGCTCGAAGACGACTTCGCCGACGGTCATGTCGATCCGGTTCGTCCGCGCCAGCTTCCAGCCGGCCTCGTCGAACACCGACTCCCAGTCGGCGACGGTGGGCAGGAAGACGCCCATCAGGTCATGGCCGAGCTCGAAGCCCAGCCGGAACACCGGCAGGTCGGAGTCGGGCACCTCGGCGGTCCGCGTCGCGTCGCCGAGCAGCAGCCGCTGGGCCGAGGGAAAGACCTTGCGGAACCGCCGCAGCGCGGCCACGCAGTTCTCGCGCGGCCAGAAGTCGTGCCCCATCATGAAGCACGTGATCAGCTCGACGTCGGTGAACTCCGGCCGCTCGTCGAGGTCGAGCACGTCGGCCTCGACGAATTCGACCCGGTCCGCCGCGCCCGCGGCTAGTGCGCCAGCCCGGGCCGCCTCCAGTGCCGGGCGGGCGATGTCGACGCCGATGCCGCGGGCGCGCGGGTACCTGGCCAGGATGTCGAGCATCCGGCCGCCGCTGCCGCAGCCCAGGTCGACGACGTTGCTGAGCTCGAAGTCCAGCCGTCCCATCGCGTCCCAGAAGGCCGGCGCGTAGCAAAGCTCGTCGATCTCCCGGCAGGCGTACGCGATCGCGGCCGCGTCCCGCTGGTAGAACCGGCCGACCCGGTTCTCGCTGACCAGGACCGATGGCATCTGCCTGAACAGCTCCGCGCTGCCGCGGCTCAGCCAGTGGAAGAACGACTTGTACCGGTATATCTCGTCGAAGGCGGCGGCGGCGGCGACCACCGGGCCGCGGCGTCGCACCACGCCGACCGAGGCCAGCGCGCGGAACAGCCCCACCGTCGCGGCCGGGTCCAGGCCCCGGCCCGCGGCGAACGATTCCGCGTCCAGCGTCCCTGACCGGTGCAGCTCGTCCAGCGCGCCGATCTCCCAGGCCGCGGCGATGGCCCACGCGGCTACCGCCGAGTTGTAGATGGCCGCGGCGGCTCCCCGGCCGGCGAAGCCGCCGTCGGGTCCGGGCTCGGCGTCCTGCGGTCCGGCGTCCTGCGGCCCGGCGGTCATGAGCTGACCAGCCGCGCGGTCGGCTCGGCGACCGATGCGGCCAGCACCTGGCGGTACTTGGCGGCGATCCCGGCGATGGTGCCTTCGTCGAACCGGTCCCGGCTGAACCGGATCAGGCCGGCCAGCTCTCCTGACCGGAGGTGGTCAAGCGCCCAGAGCATGCCCTTCGGCGTGCTCGCCCCGACGGGCCTGGGCGTGTGCCTGGCGCGGAGTTCTGAGTACCTGATGTCACCGGCCCGCTCGATGCCAGCCAGCGCAGGCGGCGGCAGCATCTCGAACGCGCAGACCGCCAGCTGATCGTCGCCGCACGGCCCCATCAGATCACCGGCTTGCGCCTGGATCAGCCGGAACGGGATGTCGTTCGCGTAGGCCTGCAGGCAGCTGGCCCTGGTCCTGGCGATGACGTCAGCGAAGCTGCCGCAGCCGTCCAGGCCAGTCCTGATCGGCAGGAAGTTGTACAGCGGTCCCACCAGGTCGGTGAAGCGCGGCTCATTGCGCCCGGCCGTGAAGGTCGGCACGACCAGGTCAGCTTCCCCGGTCAGCTGGCGGGCCAGCAGGTTATAGGCCGCGATCAGCACGACGAACAGCGAACTGCGGGTCGATCTGGCCACGCTGGCGGCCGCCTCGGTCAGCTCCCTGCCGATGACGAACCGGTACACCGAGTACGGATCGGCGGCACCTTCAGGCAGCACCCGGTCGGCCGCGAGCGCGTGCACCCGGGCGCCGAGCAGGCGCTCCCGCCAGTACCTGGCGGCGACGCCGGACCAGGATTCCTGGCTGGCCAGCTGCCACGCGGCGAACTCACGGTACTGGCGCGCGGCGGGCAGGCCGGGCGCCCGCCCGGCGGCCCGGGCGGCGTAGCAGGCGGCGAGGTCGGTGATGATCACCTGCATGGACCACGCGTCGGCCGCGATGTGATGCGTCATCAGCGCGAGCACATGGTCGTCTGGGCCGAGCCTGCCCAGCGCGGCCCGCAGCAGCGGCACCTCATGGGGGCTGAATGGCTCCGCCTCGACCTCGTCCAGCAGGTCGTACGCGGCGCGGCTGGCTGCCTCCGCCGAGCCGGCCGGGCCGACGCCGCGGACCTGCAGGCGCACCGGGCCCGGCGGGTGCAGGTGCTGATGCCACCCGCCGTCGTCCCGGCGCAGGGTGGTGCGGAGTATCTCGTGCCGGGCCACCACGTCATCGAGCGCGGCCGACAGCGCGCCGGTGTCGAGGTGGCCGTGCAGCCGCAGCCCGTAGGTGATCGTGTACCACTGGCTGAGCGCTCCCGCGGTCTCGCCGTGGTCCAGGGCGCACAAGAACTCCTGGTTCAGCGAGAGCGCAGGCCGGTTGTGGGTCATCTCGCCCCGTCTCCTGGTAGCACTGTCTCCTGGCCTCAGGCCTGCGGCTGCTGCAGGGCCTTCTCGACCTGCTGGTCAAGCTCGGCAACGGTGGGGGCGTCGAAGATGTCAGAGATCAGCAGCTCGACACCCAGGCCGGCCTGGATCGAGCTGATCAGCCGCATCGCCTTGAGCGACTCGCCGTGCAGGTCGAAGAAGCTGTCGTCAACCCCGACCCTGGGCACCCCGAGTACCTCGGCGAACAGCGAGCACAAGATCTCCTGCCGCGCGGTCCGCGGGGCCCGGTAGGCCGACGAGCCCTCCAGGACCGGCTCGGGCAGCGCCTTGCGATCCACCTTCCCGTTCGGGGTCAGCGGCAGCGAGTCGAGCGTGACGAACGCTGACGGCACCATGTACTCGGGCAGCAGCTCCGTCGCGTGCGCCCGCAGCCCGTCGACGTCGGGGCGGCCTGCCTCGGCGACGACGTAGGCGATCAGGCTCTTCTCGCCGTCGGTGACCTCGCGCGCGACCGCGACCACATGCGCCAGCCCCGGGTACCGCGCGAGCACGCTCTCGACCTCGGCCAGCTCGACCCGGTAGCCGCGGATCTTGACCTGGTCGCCGGAGCGCCCGACGAATTCGATCAAGCCGTCCTGCCGCATCCGCACCTGGTCTCCGGTGCGGTACACGCGCTGGCCGGCCCCGGCGAACGGATCGGCGACGAACCGCTCGGCGGTGACGCCAGGCCGCCGGTAGTAGCCGCGCGCGAGCCGGTCCCCGGCCACGTACAGGTCGCCGACCTCGCCGGACGGCAGCGGCCTGAGCTGCTCGTCGAGCACGTGCAGCCGGGTGTTGTCCATGCCGCGGCCGACCGGCACGGTCAGGCCCATGGAGTAGGGCGCCCGCATTGGCGAGTTGGTGATGAACGACGACATCTCGGTCGCGCCGTAGGTCGCGCGCACCACGGTGTCAGGGCACGCCTCGAGCACCTGCTGCACCGCCTTGGCCGAGATCACGTCCCCGCCGGTCAGCACCTCGCGCACGCCAGCGAAGCACTCCGGAGCCTCGTCGGCCACCACCCGGAACAACCCGGCCGTCACGTGCACGGCGGAGATCTGGTGCTCGGTGATCAGCCGCCGCAAGGTGCCGACGTCCAGGCGGCCAGGCGGGGCCAGGACCAGGTGGCCGCCGCGCAGCAGCGGCACCCACAGCTCGTAGGTGGACACGCCGAACGCGTACGGCGCGAGCATCAAGATCCGCTCCTGCCCGCCGCCGTCCCAGCAGGAGTCAAGCGCCAGCCCGAGTACGCCGCGGTGGGTGACGGCCACCCCCATCGGATCTCCGGTGGAGCCCGAGGTGTAGAGCACGTGCACCAGCTGATCGGGCCGGCTCGTGACCCCCGGGTCGGTGGCGGGCAGCGTCAGCTGCTCCGGATCGGAGTCGACGAACAGTATCCGGGGAACGGTGGGCAGGCCGCGCTCGCGCATGATGGCATCCGCGAGCAGCACGGGCTGGCCGACGCTGTCGGCGATCCACTGGAGCCGCTGGAGCGGATACGCGCTGTGCAAGGGCAGGTACAGGGCACCGGCTTTGACGATGGCCAGGATGGACACGACCATCTCGACGGACCGCTCGAGCAGCACCATGACCGGGTCTTCAGGCTTGACACCGAGGCCGATCAGCCGGCGGGCTAGCCGGTTCGCCCGCTCGTCGAGCTCGGCGTAGGTCACGACCTGCGCGCCCGATGACACCGCTACCGCGCCTGGCGTCCGCGCTGCGACCCAGGCAAAGCGCTCGTGAACGGAATTGGAATCCATCATGTTGCCTCGATCCGCCTATTCGTGACAGCAGCCGCGCAGCCAAGTTGCGCGGGCACGGTCCAATTCGAATCGCACACGTCTATGCCGAAGATGGCAGCGACCGGGGCCTGGGTGCACCTCCCGGATTGCGCTCACGGCCGTCGCGGGGCAATCAGCGAGATGCGCCGCCATGGGCCAGATGTCACCGTCGGGAATGCGAGACCGGCGATGGTCGGGACTTAAGGCGGCGCCCGCCGGGCGCCGCCGGGTTTGGCTCACACGACACCTAGGACCTGGCCTTGGAAGATGTCAGCCCCGCGGTAATCGAGATGACCGGCGCCGACATCCACGCCGAGGGTGCGGCGATCCGGGCCCATGGCCCGGTCGCCGAGGCGGAGCTTCCGATGGGAGTGCGCGCCCGAGCTTCCCGCGTACCTGCATGGTGCCCGCTGATGGCCGGGCACCGAGTACTCAGCAAATGAAAGAGGAGGCAACCGCAATGCATGACCAATCTAGGGAACGGGCGGTGGTGCTCGGCGGCGGCATGGCCGGCCTGCTTGCCGCCCGCGTTCTGTCCGATGCGTTCACCGACGTCGTCATCGTCGACCGCGACGACCTGACCGGCGTGACCGGCTCCCGCAACGGCGTACCGCACGGCCGCCACGCGCACTGCCTGGTGGCCAGGGGCCACCAGATCTTTGAGGAACTATTGCCCGGGCTCACCCAGGGGATGAGCGAGGCCGGGGTGACGCTCGGCGACTTCAACGGCGGAATCCAGTGGAACTTCAACGGCCAGCGGCTGGCGCCGTCCGACTCGAGCCTGATGTGCGTGTCGTCCGGCCGCCCGGTACTCGAAGAGCACGTCCGTCAGCATGTCCTGGCCATTCCCAGCGTGCGCCTGCTCGAACGGCACGACATCGTGGGCCTGGAAACGACGCCAGACCACCAGCAGGTCACCGGGGTGCGGATCCAGCGCCGCGAGCAGGGCAGCCAGCCCGAGGTGCTGCTCGCCGACCTGGTGGTCGACATCACCGGCCGCGGTTCGCGGATGCCGGCCTGGCTGCGCGAGCTCGGCTACGAGGCGCCGCCGGAGGACAAGGTCAAGATTGACCTGGCCTACACCACCAGGCACTACCGGCTCAAGCGCGACCGGTTCGGCGCGGCCATCGCGATCAACCAGGCCGCGACGCCCGCGAATCCGCGCGGCGTGTTCTGCTATCCGTTGCCGGACGGCGAGACCGTCGAGCTGTCGCTCACCGGGGTGCTCGGGGACTACCCGCCCACCGACCCCGAGGGCTTCCTGGCCTACATCAAGTCGCTGCCGCTGCCCTACCACTACGAGTACGTCCACGACGCGGAGCCGGTCGACGATCCGGTGCGGTTCAAGTTCCCGGCCAGTGTCTGGCGCCACTACGAGCAGCTGACCCGCTTCCCCGGCGGCCTGCTGGTGATGGGCGACGCCGTGTGCAGCTTCAACCCGGTCTACGCCCAGGGCATGACCGTCGCCGGGATGGAGTCGCTGACGCTGCGCAAGCACCTGCAGAGCCCGGGGGCGCTGAACGCGATGGCGTTCTTCGGCGAGATAGCGGGCCAGATCGCCTCCCCGTGGCAGTTCTCGGCCATGGCCGACCTCGGCTACCCGGGTGTCGAGGGCCAGCGGAATGACCAGATCCGCCTGATCAACCAGTACATCCCGACGCTGCTCGCCGCCGCGGTGCACGACCCCAGCATCACCGACGCCTTCCTGCGTGTCGCCGGGCTGGTCGAAGACCCGATGTCGCTGCTGGCCCCGCCCATCGCCGGGCGGGTCGGACGGGTGCTGCAGCAGTCCGGGCGCCGCCAGGCCGGCGCGCCGGCTCCTGCCTAACCACGACCCGAGATTGAGCACAGCCAGACTGAAGAGAGGTGCCCGATGCGTCCGTTCAAGATCGACATCCCGCAGTCGCAGCTCGATGATCTGAAGCAAAGACTGGCGGCCACCCGCTGGCCCGATGAGATGCCCGGCGTCGGCTGGAGCCGCGGCGCTGCCGCTGGATTACATCAAGGAGCTCGCCGAGTACTGGCGGACCACCTATGACTGGCGCGGAGCGGAATCGCGGACTGAACCAGTTCCCGCAGTTCCTGACCGAGATCGACGGTGTGCAGGTGCATTTCCTGCACGTCCGCTCGCCGGAGCCGAACGCGATGCCGCTGATCCTCACCCACGGCTGGCCGGGAACTTTCGTTGAGTTCATCGACGTTATCGACCCGCTGATCAACCCGACCGCGCACGGCGGCGACGCAGCCGACGCGTTCCACGTGGTGATCCCTTCGATACCCGGGTTCGGCTTCTCCGGCCCGACCCATCAGCTCGGCTGGGACACCGAGCGGCTGGCGGGGGCCTGGAAGGAGCTGATGCGCAGCCTCGGGTACAACCGCTACATGGCGCAGGGCGGCGACTTTGGCATGCCGATCTCGCTGCGGCTCGGCCTGGCCGATCCTGAGCACGTGGCCGGCGTCCACATCAACACCTGCGTGACGCTCCCGCCGCCCGACCCCGCCGCCATGGCGGAGCTCATGGCCGAGCTGACCGAGTCCGACATGGAGCGGCGCAATTCGCGGGTTACCTCTTCCAGGACGGCTTCGGCTTTTTGAAGATCCAGGCCACCAGGCCGCAGACGCTCGCCTACGGCCTGACCGACTCACCGGTCGGCCAGCTCGCCTGGATCGTGGAGAAGTTCAAGGAGTGGACGGACTCGAAGGACCGGCCTGAGGACGCGGTCGACCCGCGACCACCTGCTGACCAACGCGACGATCTACTGGCTGACCGCGACCGCCGGGTCGAGCGCGCAGCTGTACTACGAATCCGAGCACCTTGACGCCGACTTCGCCCGCACCTGGGCCGGGCCGTGGCCGCTGGCGATGCCGGTCGGCGTGGCGTTCTTCCCCAAGGACGTGGCGCGGCCGATCCGCCGGTGGGCCGAGAAGATCATGCCCTCCCTGACCCACTGGACCGACATGCGACCGGGGCGGCCACTTCGCCGCCATGGAGCAGCCGAAACTGTTCGTAGGCGACGTGCGGAAGTTCGCCCGCTCCCTGCGTTAGTGACCGATCCGCACGACCGCGGGCCGGGCGCCGATATGGCGCCCGGCCCGCGGCGTATCCGGCGCCGTGTTCGCGCAGTGCTTCGTGATCGCCGGCGGTGGCGGCCTGTCCGGCGCCATATTCGCGCAGTGCTTCGTGATCGCCGGCTGCTGCCGGCGTGAGCCTCGGCCGGCTCGGATTCGTGCTGCTGGCTGCGGTGACCTGGCGATACCGGCCGAACCATGCTCCCGGGCCGGCCGACGCCAATCCACCCGGCGCTACCGGCGCCGGGTGGATGGCGATCAGATCCGCTGGCTGGTCAGATGTAGAGCGTGTCGGGCGGGAGCCCGCACAGGATCCGCCCGTACAGCTCGGCGTTGGTGTCCGGGTGCATCAGGGCGTGCATGGTGACCGCGTTGACGTCGCGTGCGATCCGCTGCATCGGCTGGTCACTGTAGATGGACGAACCGCCGCTGGCCGAAGCCAGGATGTCCACGGCTTCCTTGCTGAGCCCGCACACCGCGCCGAGGTCGGCGCGGGCCCTGACCCGCTCCTCAACGGTCCACGGGGCGTTCTGCGCACCCTTGGTGTCCACCAGCTCGGCCAGCCGGTGGGCGTGGAACTCCGCCTCGTCGATCTTCATGACCGCCGCGTTGACCTGCAGATGGGTCAGCGGCGCCTGGGCCTGCTTCTCGTAGCCGGTATAAGTGATCTTGCGCTCGGGCAGCCGCTCGAAGAACGTATCCTTCGCGCCCTTCGCCATGCCCAGGACGCAGCCCACCGATGATGCGGAGGCGACCGGGAGCATGGGCGCCCGGTAGATCGGCGTGTCGGCGTTTTGCGGCGAGGCGGACTGGCCCTGCAGGATCGCGCCGATCGGCAGCACCCGCTCCTGCGGGACGAACAGGTCCGTCGCGACCGTGCTGACGCTGCCGCTGCCCTTCATGCCTGAGGTGTACCAATCATCGATGATCTGCAGGTCCGATGTCGGCACCAGCGCGACCACCGGCATCGGCTCGCCCTCGCCGCCGATAAGGATCGCGACGATCTCCTGCCAGTGGCTGTGCAGCGCCCCGCTGACGAACCCCCACTTGCCGTTGACGACGACGCCTCCGTCGGCCGGGATGGCCATCGCGCTCGGGCTCAGCGTCCCGCACACCCGGACGTCCGGGGTCGAGAACACCTCGTCCTGAACCTGGTCAGGGAACATGCACGTCATCCAGGTGGGAATCCAGTACACCGATGTCGTCCACGCGGTGGAACCGTCGGCCCGGCCAAGCTCCGCGGCCACGTCGACCAGGGTCCTGGTGTCGGACTCGTATCCGCCGTAGCGCGCGGGTACCCGCATACGGAAGATGCCGGCGTCGGCCAGGGCCTCGACCGACTCCTCATGAAGACGCCGATTCTCTTCCGTCCAGGCGGCGTGCTTACGCAGCAGCGGCCCAAGTTCGGACGCGCGCTGAACAAGCTGCTCGCGCCCCGGAACATCGGTCTTCCGCATCCTATCCTCCAAAGAATCAGCCCAGTAAGTGCGTCGTGCGCCGCCCGAGCAAGTGCGCAGTTTTGCCGCACCGCCACCGAGACTTACTGTCGACGATCGCAGCCCCCGACCGCTCGCGCATCTTGTGGATTGCCGAATAAGCAGTGCGAGCCCGGCCGCCGCGCCATTACCGAAATTGACAGGCCGGCGCCGACGCTGACGCCAGGGGCTGGGACCTTGCCGGTGACTGGCCGTGACGGGCCCGGCAGTAAGTGTTACTCAGGTTGCGCCTGAGAAAGGTTATACAGATGGGCAAGTCGGGAGATGCGTGCCTATCTTGAAACATGCATACTAGGCGGATGGCGGAAGCTTGCCCGTGTGCAAGCAGTTCGTATCGCCGTTCGATTCGGGAGGGGTTGGCATGTCGCTTGGAGCAAGACGGGGCGCGACAGCTGTAGCGCGGACGTTGAGGAAAGCCATTCCAAGGCGCGGGTGGCGACTGTACGCCAGCAGCGGCCTGGTAGTCGTGCTGGGGGTATTCGGGACGGTCGCGGCGGTCGGGGCGGGCCCCGCGCAGGCGGCGCATAGCACGGCCCGCCAGAGCCTGGCACCGCCGAGTCCCCCGCTGGCGGGGTTCCGGCAGGGCATGGTCGCGGTCACCGGTGACAGCATTCACTACGTCATGGGCGGGTCAGGGCCGGTCCTCGTGCTCCTGCACGGCTGGCCGATGACCTGGTGGGAGTGGCACACCGTGATGCCCAGCCTGGCCAAGACTCATACGGTGGTCGCGTTCGACCTGCCGGGCCTGGGCGACTCGACCGTCCCCACGACCGGCGGGTATACCGCGGTCGACACCGCGCAGCGACTGCACCAGGCGGTCGGGGCGCTGGGCTTCGGCCACATCTCGATCCTCGCGCATGACCTCGGGGTGAACATCGCCTACGCGTACGCCGAGCTCTACCGGGACTCGGTGGACCGGATGGCCGTGCTCGAATCGGCGCTCAACGGGTTCGGCCTGGAGAGCCTCTACGGCCAGAGCTTCCATTTCCTGCTGAACATGCAGCCCTCGCCGGTGCCGGAGGGCATCGTCAACAATCTCGCCTCGGAGCAGGCCTACCTGAACTACCTGTACACGTTCGAAAACAAGCCGGGCGCTATCACCAACTTCGACAAGCAAGTGTGGTACGCCGCTTACGCCAGTCCCGCGAACCGCGAGGCCGGTTACAACTACTACCGGGCGTTCCCGCAGAACGAGACCTACAACCTGGCGAACGCCACGCCGAAGCTGACCATGCCGATACTCGCGATGGGCGGCGAGGACAGCTTCGGTACCTTTACGGCCACGTCCTTCGACAACGTGGCCACCGACGTGCACCCGGTCGTGGCGCCTGACTCGGGTCACTACATTCCCGAAGAGGATCCCGATTTCCTGGCTACGTGCGCGAACGTGTTCTTCAGCTCGGACCCGAACCCGGTAGCGCCGACTGGCTTCGCGGACTGCCTGCCTTAGCACGGCCCTCGGCAGCGCTGCCCTCGGCAGTGCTGGCTGCGCTGGCCATGTTCCCCGGGCACCCGGCTCTTGCCGGGTGCCCGGGGGCTTGTGCATTCCGGGCGAAGGCCGGCCCGGTGCGCCAGGAAAACCAGCACCGCTCTGGCGGCTGGCCGCGCCGGTCAGCGGGCAGCTGGCCTGGGCCGGTGCGAAGCCGCTCGTGCGGACCATGCCACCGCCCTGGCGAAGTGCCGCGCCTTGGCGGCATTCCGGCCCGGGGAAGCGAGTGCGGGCCAGCTCAGTCGCGGCCGGGCCGCCGCCTGCCCCAAAGGAAACACCCCCGAGCCCTCATGCGGGCTCGGGGGTTTCTCGATGTCGCCAGACATCGCAATCGCGAGGCACCGACAAAACTCGCTGACCAGGGGTAATGGCGTTCCGGGTAGTGCTCAGATCCCGGTCTGGCGGCGCTGGTTTCCCGGTGCTTCGGCCTGGCGCTGGGTGGTCAGCGATTGTTCGGCGATCTGGGCCGAGACGGCTTCAGGCTCGGTGATGAGCTGCCGGAGCCTGCGGTGGGCGTCGAGGTAGCTGCGGAGCTGCTCGGCGTCTTCATCCCGGAGGGTGCGGGTGATGGTCGTGCCGTTTACCCGCCAGATCCGGCCCGCCCGCAGCCGCCGCGGCCCCGCCCCCACTTATACCGGATTTGGTACGGACAAAGCAGGGCATTTGGTCACCGGGGGGTGCACCTAATCCGGTATAAGTGGCCGGAAGCCGGGGGTATGAGCCGAGGTCGTGTTGCAGATGAGTCACCCGGGACGGCTGAGGACCGTGAGCAGAGGCCGCGGGGCGCAAGGTGCGGGGCGCGGCCGCCGGGGCGCGGCCGCCGTGGTGCGGGGTGCGGCCGCGGGCCGATGCCGCGGGTTGCGAGGTGCGGGGCGCGGGGTGCAACGTGCGGGGCCCCCGGCACCTGGCAGCCGGCCTCCCCAGCCCCCCACAAACGGGAAGCCCGGCCCGCACACCCCCAGCACTGAAATGTCGGACTACGCCACAACAATCAAATAAGGTCACCGCCACAGTTCTGTCGGCACGACACCGCCAGTTCTGTCGGCACGACACCGCCAGTTCTGTCGGTGACCCATCGCGGAGAGGGCAGGATTCGAACCTGCGTAGGCAAACGCCCGCCCGAGCATTGTCGGGCCCCATTAGGCCGCTGTGGGGACCTCTCCTGAGCCGGATCAGCTAACCGGGTCGCGCGGGCAGTTCTGGTAGACGGCCAGCCGCCACGTGCCGTCGTCCTTGACCAGGATCCAGGCCGCGCGGATGGCCTGCTTGGTCGATACTTCCTTCTCGCCGGGCTCGAGCACGCCACCCACGGTCAGCAGCGCGAAGGCGTCGGTGCCGAGCGGCTTGATTTCGAGCGGCGTTCCGGTGACGGTGGTTCCCTTGTATGGCCCGGCGTATCCAGCCGCCATGAATTTCCGGATCTCGTCGCGACCCTTCTTGTATACGCCCGGCAGGACGAGCGTCCCGTCCTGAGTGAAGAGCTGGGAGAAGGCCTCGGCGTCATGCGCGGCCCAAGCCGACACCAAACGGCCTGGCACGGCGGCGATCTCCGCCATGAGCGCGTCGGGCATCTTCGGTGTGTTTGACGCGGACGTTTTGGTGGTCATGCTTCTTCTCACTTCCCGTGGAGGACCCGGTCTCACCCAACGTTGAATGGGTCAGCGACTCGATATAAATGTATTTGCCTGAGGGTCCCTGTTCCTCTCTCACGATGCTGCGTGCGGGGCGGGGCTGTGCACCCGGGAGTTCCCGCGGCGCAGGCCGGCCCTGCCTGACCTACTGGTCTAGGTATCTGTCGATGGCCCGGACCGTCGGGTTGCCCATGAAGCCCTTCAGGCTGATCTTGACGCCCATCTGCTCCATCAGCCTGGCCGCCAGCACCGCCGCGAGCAGGGAGTGGCCGCCCAGGTCGAAGAAGCTGTCTTCGACCCCGACCTGGTCGATGCCGAGGACCTGGGCGAACATCTCGCACAACGCCCGCTCCCTGGCGGTGGCCGGGGCCAGGAAGGCCCCGGCGCCCGAGGCATAGTCGGGCACGGGCAGGGCGCGTCGGTCCAGCTTGCCGTTGGCGTTCAGCGGCAGCTTGCCCAGCACCACGACGGCGGCGGGCACCATCTAGCCGGGCAGCACCCGGCGGCCGCATCCCGCAGCCCGGCCGGGTCCAGCGCCGCCCCGGCCACCGGGACCACGTACCCGGCCAGCCGCTTGTCCCCGGGCCGGTCCTCCCGCATCACGACCCGGACCTCCGCCACCTCTGGCTGGGCGGCCAGCACGGCCTCGATCTCGCCCAGCTCCGGCCCAGGTACTCCAGCTCACCCGCCGCATTCCACCGGGCCAGGTCCCCGGTCCGGTACATCCGCTCACCCGCCGCCCCGAACGGGCACGCCACGAACCGTTCCGCCGTCAGGCCCCGCCGGTTCAGATACCCCCGCGCCAGCCCCGCCCCCGCGATATACAACTCCCCGGCCACCCCCGGCGGCACCAGCCCCAGACCCTCAGCCAGCACGAACGCCCGCGTATTCCAGATCGGCCGCCCAATCGCCGCAGTGCCCCGGCCGGGCAGCGGGCCGCTCATAGTCGCGCAGACCGTTATCTCGGTCGGGCCGTAGGCGTTGAACATCCGCCGGCCGCGAGACCATTCGGCCGCCAGCCGATCCGAGCAGGCCTCGCCGCCCACGATCGGGCATTCCAGCCCGGAAACCTGCCGGGCCGGGACGCCGGCCAGGACGGTTGGCATGATCAGGACGTGGCTGATCCGCAGCTGATTCAGCGTTTCCGCGAGGCTTTCGCCAGCCAGCGGCCCAGGCTCGGGAATCATCAGGGCGGCCCCGGCCGGCAGGGCCATCAGCATCTCCATCACCGCGGCGTCGAAGCTCGGCGAGGCGAGCTGGAGCACGCGCGATCCTGGTCCGATTCCGAAGGCGCTGATCTGCGCCGCGGACAGGTTCGCCAGGCCCCGGTGGGTCACGACGATGCCTTAGGCCGGCCGGTGGAGCCGGACGTGTAGATCACGTGGGCGGGCTGGGCTAGATCCAGCCTCAGGGGCGTCGCCCGGGTGGTCGCGTGCCGGGCCAGCTCCGCGACCAGCAGCGGGTCGTCAAGCACCACCCGCGGCAGGATGCCTCCGGGATCGGCGGGCAGCGAGGACGCGGCCGCCGTCGTTGTGATCACCAGGTCCGGCCGGGCGTCGCCGAGCATGAACGCGATCCGCTCCGCCGGGTACGCCGGGTCCACTGGCAGGAAAGCCGCCCCCGACTTGGCGACCGCCAGCCAGGAGACGAACACCTCGCGCCCAAGCGCCACCGCGACCAGCCGCTCGGGGCCCGCGCCCCGCGAGGTAAGGTATCCGGCTAGCCGGCTGGCCCGCTCGTTCAGCTCGGCGGAAGACAGCGTGAGGCCGCCGAAGACCACGGCCGGCGCCGCCGGGGTCCGGGTCACTTGCGCCTCGAACATCTCCGGCAGCGTCGCCCCGGGTACCTCCCGCGCCGTGTCGTTCCACTCCGCTAGCACCCCGTCGCCGCTGTGCCGAGGTCAGCGCGTGCGCGCCGCGCGGCCAGGGCGAACCTCGTCGATGGCCTCTGGCCATGGGATCCTCATTCCGATAGGCGATCGGTCGCGCGCGGAAGCGACCGAAGAAGGCTCGCCTCGGCTCGGCGGAGGGGAAGCGGATCAGTCGCCGCGCTGGGCCTCGATCAGGCTCTTGGGGCGCATGTCGGTCCAGTTGTTCTCGATGTACTCCAGGCAGCTGGCCCGGGAGTCCGTGTCGTGCGCGACGGTCCAGCCTTTCGGCGTGGGCTGGGTGGCCGGCCACAGGCTGTACTGGCCTTCGTGGTTCACCAGCACCCGGTAGGAAGCGTCAGGGTCTTCGAAGGGATTCGCCATGGTGGTCCTCATTCCGATGGGCGATGCCAGAGGCGGGTAACCATCCGAGGCAGCCCGCAGCGGCCGGCCGCCCAGAGATCGAAGCAGCCGACCGCCGCAGACGAGCCTCCCGCCCGGCAGCCTCGCAGGCCCGTCCGCGCGCCTGCACCTTCGACATTGCCCACGAACCGGCACGAGCGCCCGCGGCGCAGGGCGAATCAGGCGGCGCAATCAGGGAGGTGCGGTGACCTTACCGCCCTGCGACCGTGAGGGCGTGGCCGGCTGCTAGCCAGTCCGGTAATTCGTGCCGTACTCGCAGATGGACGGTGAGCCGTTAATGAATTCCAAAGCCATCGGTGAAGTCAAGTCAGCCCTGACCGCCTTTGCCGGACTGGCCGGCGTCGAGGTCGTCGAGCACGGCGCCGATGCGGCCGACGCAGTGCCTGATCGCTTACGTCGCGCCGTCCGGCCCCGGCCTGGACCTGCCTGAGCTGCATGCTTACGCCAGGAAGGCGCTGCGTAACGGCAGCATGCCAGCGGCGATCGTGGTCGTGGACGAGATCCCTGTCACGGCAGCGGGAGCGGTCGATGCCGCCGCGCTGCCGGTGCCCGACCTGAACGGCCTGCTGCCGTACCAGGCGCCGACCACGCCCCGCCAGGAAATGTTGTGCGAGCTGTTCGCCGAGGTACTCGGGTGGCCAGGTGCGGCGTCGACAACGACTTCTTCGACCTCGGCGGCCGCTCGGTCGAGGCAATGGTGCTGGCCGGGCGCATCAGCACCGCCCTCGGCGTCCGGATAACGATGGCCGACCTGTTCAAGGCGTCCACGGTGGGCGACATGGACCGCCGGCTCGACCTCATGGCGAGCACGCGGAAGTAACCAGGCGAAGGGAGTTGCGGCGATGACGGACACCTCGCTCGCACTGGACCAGGAATCGAAGCGGTACCCGCTGTCCTTCACCCAGGAATGGTTCGTCACGCTCGACTAGGGCGACGACGGCGGGCCGTTCGGCCGCCGGTTCATCGTGCTCTGCCCGCTCCGCATCACCGGTCCAGTGGATCTCGCGGTGCTCCAGGGCGCGCTCGACGACGTGGTCGCGCGCCATGAGCTGCTTCGCACCCTGGTGATCAGGGACGCCGATCCGCCTTACCAGCTCGTGCTGCCCGCCGTGCCCGGTGCCGCTGGAGGTCAGGGATCTGGCGCCGGTCACCGGCAAGTCCAGGGACATGGTCGCCCAGGAGCTGATCGTCGAGGCCGAGGGGAGCACGATAAGCACGCGCGAGGTGCCGATGCTGGCGGCGCGGTTGTGCCGGTTCGATGACCGGGACAGCGTCCTGCTGGTGACGTGCATCACTCGGTAGCAGATCTCTGGTCGATGCAGGTGATCATTCGCGACCTCGGGGCCTTTTACGCAGCCCGATCGAGCGGCGTCCCGGCGAAGCTGCCGGACGTGCGGCAATACCGTGAGTACTCGGAGTGGCAGAAAGCCAATGCCTCCAACTCAGCAGAGGATGGCTCGCCAAAATACTGGATGGAGAAACTTCGCGGCGTGCATGAATCGGCCGCATCCTGACCGGCGCCGTCGGCGACCCTGACCAGGACTGGCGGACGCTATAACCTCGACTTCTGCGGTGCGAAATCCAGCCGCGAGCCTGAAGGATCAGATCAGTATTCTCTGTCGTTCCCGACAATAAAAAGGACAACGGATACCGCCCCGTCGTGGCGTCCGGCTGGCCGGAGAGTTGCTGCGTCATCGCCCGCCTGTCCCTGCTCGGTAGTCAGTCAGCTTGGCCAAAGGCCGTTTCCTAGCGTGCTCGCCGCGGGCGGGGCCGGTCATCTCGCCGGTTGCGCAGGCCGGGGCCGGCCAGCCGGATCCCGGCAGCAATATCGAAGGGGCCAGGCCACGCCGCGGCTGGGAGGCTATCGAAGCGTGGCTAATCCCCTTATCGATGACGGCGCCGTCGACGGCGGCACGATTCTCCGGCAACTCGTCGCTGGCGGTGCCCAGCCGGTCCTGGTGGCCGATTTCCAGCCCTTCTCCTCGGCGCCCCGGCTCAGCCAGCTGGTCAGCGGCCGCACTGAAGGCCGGCCGGTCTACCAGGTCGACCCGCTCGGCGCGCTGTCCCAGGACCGGCCCTACATATCCCTCACTGACCTGGCCGCCGAGACCGTCAGCTCGTTTGCGCTTTCCCAGCCCGCTGACGGTCCGGCCTGCGTCATCGGCTATTGCAGTGCCGCCGCCTTGGCCATGCACATCGCGACGCTGCTGGCCCGCTCGCGGGAGGTAACCGCCGTCCTGCTGCGGCCGAGCTGGCCCGACACTGAGGGCATCGAGGAGCAGTTCGCGGCACTGGCGGCCAACCTGGGCGCGCGCCAGCTAGCGTGCCCTGAGCTTGATGGTGACCCGGACCGCTGCGTGCAGCACATGGCGGAGCTACTTCGCGCGGAGCTAGCGGCCCTGGCCACCAGCCAGGGGCTGGACGGGGCAGCCGACACCTTCACAGAGCTGCTGCTGACGTACCGGTCATGGCTGGCCTTCCTGCTGGCCTGCCGAAACGACTCGGTGGACGGCGGGTCGGGCGGGGCCACCGCGGTGACCGTGCTAGCCGAGGCCCCGGACAGCGTCACCGTTCCCGGCCTGTCGGCCGGCCAGTTCGATGTCAGCCCGCTGCCCGTCCTTGACCAGGACAATCCGATCACACCGGAAGTCGTCGAGCTCCTGGTCGCGCAGATCACCCGCCGGTGAGCGGTCGCCCGCTGAGGTGACCGCCGGCCGGCAGCCCCAGGCCAGCGCAGCCCAGGCCCGCAGGCTGGTCGCGAGATCCATCGGGCCGCTGATGGGCCGGCCACCGGCTACAGCTGTGGGAATGCCCGGCCGGTGGCCGCCCCGTCATCGTGCCGCCCGGGCCGCCGCCTGAGCACCTCCAGGATTGCGGCCCGGCGGCCAGCGGGCCGCGGCACACAGCAGCGCCAGAGAAGCATCCCGGCCAGCCAGCCCTGACGATGGGTCCTGGGCACGGCGACGGAAGGAAACGTCAGTGCGATCAGATAACCAGGACGAGGAACAGTACCGGACGCATGACGCTCGAGGCGTTCGCGGACACGTTCGTGCCGGGCGAGAAGCGCTGGCCCGGACGACCAGGCGCGGTCGCCGGCGCGGCGCGCCGGCCCCGGCGCGGTCGCGGCCGGCGCGCTGGAGCTGCTTGAGACGCCCGCGACCGGCGTGTCCGACGGCCTGGCGGACCTCGCCGACAGCGCTGAACGAGCATGCGGCAGGCCTACGCCGCCGAGCACGGCATGTCACTCGATCGAGTCGCTCCCGCCCTTCGTCGGCGCTGCCGCTTCGAGCACCGCACGGCCGTCATCGAGACGCTGATCGCGCCCGAGCACCCGGAGAAGGAATTCTGGATACTGATCGCGCTGTTCTGCTTCATGGCCTTCGACACCGCCGCGCACATGGACACGGCAGACGCGCATCGCGAACGGCCACCCCGGACTGACGACGATGGGCTTCGCCAAGCCCGACCCCGACGGCCTGTGGCGGTTCCCCGACTTCTCCTACGGCCGCCAGCTGGCGCGCATCCACCCGGACACGACACCGCGCAGGAGACCCGGCATGACGACACGCACGCGAGAGCGCACCGACATCGTCGTCGATCGGCAGCGGCTTCGGCGGCGCGATCGCCGCCTACCACCTGGCGGCCGGCGGCGCCAAGGTCGTCGTGCTCGAGCGCGGGCCCGTGGCTGCCGAGCGACGAGTTCGAGCACGACTTCAAGCTCGGCTCGTCCTCCACCCGGGTCTTCGACTTCGTCGCGGGCGACGGGCATGAGCGTGCTCGGCGGCAACTGCGTCGGCGGCGGCAGCGTCGTGTACTTCGCCACGATGCCGCGCGCGCCGCGCTTCGTCTTCGAGCGGCAGGGCAGCATCGGCCGGCGGATGTGGCCGGCGGCGATCACCCGGGACACGCTCGACCCCTGGTACGACCGGGTGGCCGAGGCCCTGCCGGTCAGCCGGCAGGACTGGAGCGAGGTCACCTACGCCGGCGGCCTGTGGGCCGCGGCCTGCGATCACGCCGGGCCGGACGGCCAACCCGGTGCACGGTCGCCATCGACACCGCGATGTGCACCAACTGCAACTGGATGATGGCCGGCTGCCGGTTCGACGCCAAGCGGTCGCTGCTGCTGAACTACCTGCCCGCGGCGCGTCTCGCACGGCGCGCGAGATCCGGCCGCTGCACGAGGTGCAGCAGCTGACCAGGACCGACGACGGCGGCTACCGGGTGCACTACAACGTCATCGACGACGAGGACTACCGGGTGCACGGCCGGCAGCGGGACGATCGACGCCAAGATCGTCATCCTGGCGGCCGGCGCGGGCGCCACGCCGGTGATCCTGCAGCGGTCCGAGGCCGGCGCTCGGCGACGATGCCGCACGCGGTCGGCCGGTACTTCTCCGGCAACGGCGAGCGGCTCAACACGGCCGTCATCGACGAGGACAAGGTCCGCGACGTGCTCGGCCTGTCCCGGCCCGGCGGGCAGGCCTACGCGGCCAACCAGATCGGCCGGGGCCCGAGCGTGGCCAGCTGGGACCGGCTCGACGGCTCGCTGCCCGAGTACTCGCGGTTCTCGCTGGAGCAGCTGTACTTCCCGCCGGGCCTCGGCACGATCCTGGCGCAGGCGCCGGACGCCGACCGGGCCGAGCCTGGTTCGGCGCGGAGAAGAAGGAGATGCTGCGGCACTGGCAGTCCTGGCTGACCATCTTCATCATGTCCGAGGACGACAACGAGGGCGTCTTCGGGCCGCCGCCGCCGACCGGCAACGCGGTGCGGATCTCGCAGCAGATGCTCGGCCGCGGCAACCTGGCCTACCAGCCGACCGCGAACACGCTGCGCGGCTGGGCCGAGGCCGACGCCGAGGTCAAGGACATCCTGGAGCGCGACGGCCTGGCCCGGGTGCATGCCGTGGACCAACGACGTGGTCGGCGCCTACACCGTGCACCCGCTGGCGTCGTGCCGCATCGGCGACGACCCGGCCACCTCGGCCCTGGACGACCGGCACGAGCTGCGCGATCACCCGGGCATCTTCGTCACCGACGGCTCGGCGGTGCCCGGCGGGCTGACCGTCAACCCGGCGCTGACCATCGCCGCGCTGGCCGAGCGGGCCATGCCCGGCATCGTCCGCGGCCGCGCGCGAGCGCGGCGTCGCGGTCACGTACGGCGCGCCCGGCGCCGGACGGCGTCACCAGCGCCGGCGCGCGCCGGTCCGCCAGGACCGCCGCATGAGGTCGGCGCCGCGATGCAGCCTCGCTGATCTGCGCGAGCGGCCTGCGCCGGTCGCTGGGCCAGATCCGGTACGTCCGCCCGGTCCAGCCCGGCGCCGCCGCAGGGCCTCGTCGCCGCGGTCTACGCCCAGGTCGAGCGGGACTTCGGCATGCTCGCGCCACCGGTCGCGCTGCACTCGGCCGCGGCCGGTCCGCTGGCCGCCTCCTGGGTGATGCTGCGGGAGACGCTGCTGGCCCAGGGCCAGGCCGACCGGGCGGCCAAGGAGGTGGTGGCCGCCGCGGTCTCGCTCGGCAACAGCTGCCCCTACTGTGTCGCGGTCCATACCGCGGTGCTCCGCGGGCTGGCCCACGGGCCGGCCGCCGCCGCGATCGGGGCTGGCCGCATCGAGTCGATCGCCGACCCGCGGATTCGGGACCTCGCAGTCTGGGCCCGCGCCAGCGGCCAGCCAGCGGCGGCCGGGCCGCTCCCGAGCCTTTCCCGGCCGAGCAGCGGCCTGAGCTGGCCGGGGTAGCGGTTACCTTCCAGTACCTGAACCGCATGGTCACCGTGTTCCTGGCGGACAGCCCGCTACCGGCCGCGGTGCCCGGCGGCCTGGCCGGAGGCCTCATGCGAGTCCTCGGCCGGTTCCTGCGGTCCACCGCGCTCAGTGCCGCCGAGCCCGGGACCTCGCTCGGCCTGCTGCCGGAGGCGCCGGTTCCTGACGACCTGCGCTGGGCGGCCGGGAACCCGTCCATCGCGGACGGGTTCGCGCGCGCGATCGCCGCGATCGACGCGGCAGGCAGGCAGGCGGCAGCTCCGGGCGTGCGCGAACTTGTCCTCGCCGAACTGGCCGGATGGAACGGGCAGCCGGTCGGCCTGAGCCGGGCCTGGGCGGATGAGGCGGTTGGCGGCCTGGCTGCGGCCGACCGGCCAGCGGGCCGGCTCGCTCTGCTCATGGTCTTCGCGCCGTACCAGGTCAGCGCCTCGGACATCGCCGAACTCCGCCGTGGCGGGCAGGCGACGAGGAGCTGATCGGGCTCACCTCATGGGCTAGCCTAACCGCGGCTCGGCACGCGGGCGCCCGGCTCGGGGCGGGGGCACCCGGCCGGCCGGTCCGGTTCCAGCGGCTGGCCATCCATAACCGGCTCGCGCCGGCCAGCTTGGTCCCGGCCCCGGTCAGCATGGTGTCCAGCTGATAATGCCGCGGGCTTGGCCTCACGCCGGCCATTCGGGCAGGCCCGGCCCGGCTGGCTCGCCCGGAAGGCCGGCTCCTCCCGGTACCCGTGGCGGCCGAATGCGGTGAGGTCAAGGAAGCTGTGCGCGCCGCCGAGCTCCTCGACCCCGCGGGCGTACGTCGAATAGGTGTGAAACACGCGGTCGCCGTCGCGCAGGAAGCAGCTGACGCCCGGCATCTCGACCGGGATATCGGCGTTCAGGAGCTCGTCGGCCGAGAGGTCCGCGATGTCCTCCTTGCGCTCGTAGTTGTAAACCACCGGGGCGACCGTCTCGTCCAGGGTGACATGAAAGTCGTAGTTGAAGTCGCTGCCGAACGAGGAATACCAGGGAAAGGTCCAGCCCCGGCGGGCCTTAAACGCCATGATCTTGGTCACCGGGGCCAGCGAGACCATGGCGAAAGCGGTATCCCGCCGCCGCAGGTGCGCCAGCAGCCCGGGGGAAAGCTCGTCGGCGGACGCCGAGCAGCAAGGACAGCCAGCATCCCAGGCCGGATCGAACATAAAGTGCCCGATGATGAGCTGGCGTGCGCCGCCGAAAAGTTCGAGCAGGCCGACTTGGCCGTCCGGGCCCTCGAAGCGGTAATCCTTGTCGATCACGGTCATCGGCAGCCGGCGGCGTTCGGCGCTCAGCTCATCCTGCAGCCGGGTGAGTTCCTTCTCCTTCGCGAGCAGCTCCTTGCGGGCAGCTAGCCACTGCTCCGGCGACACGATTTGAGGAAGGCTCATCTCGACCTCCTGCTGGGTTGAGCTGTCTCATACTTCGACAACTCCAGGCAGGAAAACTCATCGGCGCGCTGCGATCGCGATCTCGCGGACAGTCGCGAAGACCGTCCGGAGCGAGTGCAGCCGGCGCCGCGCAGTGGTCGTCAGGCCGGGCCGCTACCGCGCCTTGGTAGCCCGCGGGCTGGCGAACTGGCCGGGAGCGCGGCCCGCCCCCGGTGACCCGCGGTAGGACTGGGCGATGTCGAGCCAGTGGTCGGCCTCGTCGCCTGCGGCGACGATCGCCAGGTCGTCGCGGTGCCGGCGCCGGGTCGCCAGCAGGCAGAAGTCGACGGCCGGGCCCGTCACCCGCTGCGCCGCGTCCTCGGGGCCGAACTCCCACAGCTGGCCCGAAGGCGCGGTGATCTCGAACCTGAACTCCTCCTGCGGCGCGGTCAGCCCGCGCGCGAGGTAGCCGAAGTCCCAGGTGCGCACCGCGAACGTGACGAGATGACCGATCCGGTCGGTGTGCTCGCGGCGGGCGCCGACGGTGTCGGCGATGTCCTGGCCGTGCGCGAACAGCTCCATGATGCCGGCGCTGGCCAGGACGCCGGCCGGCAGCGGCCGGGCTAGCCAGGGCACCATCTGGGTCGGCGGCAGCGCGGCGAGGGCGAGGGCCGCCGCGGCCCGGTCGCCCCGCCAGCGGGCCAGCAGCTCCGGCGGGGAGCTGCTCAGGTACGGCGAGAGCAATGCGTAGACGGCCGCGTCGAAGTCGCCGGCCGCCCCGGCGGCCTGGGCCTTGAACGCCTCCGGATCGGCCGCGGCGGCCCCGGCCAGCCGGGCGACCGACGCGAGATGGGCGACCTGGTGCGCGATCGTCCAGTCCGGAGCCGGAGTCGGCAACGCCCACTGCGCCGGATCGAGGTCGGCCACGAGCTGGTCAACCGCTTCGCCTTCTGCGATCAGGTCGGCGTACACGTCATGCGGAGTGCTCACGAATCTTCCTCTCGCCCGGGCAATGATCGGAGTTCTCTCCGAGAGCATCCAGGTGCCCGTGCGTCCGCGCATCTCCCAGATTGCGTCGGGGCGCCGGGCCCGGTCGCGGGCACGGGAAATCAGGCCCGACTTGCCGCTGGCGCGAGCGTGGCTCAAGCGGAGCTATAGCCGGAGCTATGACGTCATCCGAGTGGCAAGGTGCACCGTTTCAGTGACGCAAGTCGGGCGGAGAAGGGAGCTTGATGGACAGTCCTGTGGAAAGCGCCATCGCGCGCATGTGGGAGAGCTACAGCGAACCGCTGTCGCTGACCGACATCGCGAAGAGCGCCATACTCAGCCGGTTTCACTTCTCCCGCGTTTTCCGGGGAGCAACGGGTGTCTCCCCTGGACGGTTCCTTTCAGCTATCCGCATCTACCAGGCCAAGCGCATGCTGGTCTCGACAACGCTCAGCGTAACGGATATTTCGCTGGCGGTCGGGTACAACAGCCTAGGTTCATTCACCAATCGCTTCACCGAGAGCGTCGGCGTCTCGCCGACCCGGTTCCGCCGCTTGTGGGGGGCCGGCGTACCCGAGCTTCCCGGCCCGGTGCCCGATCCGTCATCCCAGCCCGGCGCCGTGGTCGGCACGATCGCCCTGCCGCCGGGATACGCGTCGGCGCGGGTATACATCGGGGCCTTCACGACCCCGATCATCCAGTGCCAGCCCCTGGCCCGGGCCATCGTGCAGGTTGCGCCCGGTCCCGCGGCTCCTTACCTGCTGTCGGGAGTACAGCCGGGCGAATGGTTCGTCAGGGCGGTGGCCGTGGCCGACAGCGCGGATCCGGAACCGTGGACCCGGCGGTCGCTGCTGATCGGCGGGCAGGGCTCGGTGACGGTGACGGCCGGCGCCGTCAGCGAAACCGACGTCACCCTGCGCCCCCGGTGCTTTACCGATCTGCCGATCCTCTACGCCGTCCCCGACCTGGACCCGGTCGGCATGCCGGGCGAGCCTGCGGAGCCGAGCCGGCCGGAACTGAGCCGGGACGCCGCCCGGACGCTGAGCTCACCGGCGGCGGCCGCGGCGAACAGGTACTGGGCAGGCCACGGCTACCAGGACAGCCGGACCGCTATGCGGCCGGCTAGCTGATGGCCGCGTCCATGCGGCTGCTGCGTGAGCAGCGGAATACATTACGGGATCAGGTCGCCGCTGGCCGCCGCGAGGCGATCGACAGGCAGCATGCTATGGGCAAGCGCACGGCCCGCGAGCGGCTGAGCCTGCTCCTGGATGGCGGCTCGTTCACCGAGATCGACATGTACCGCCGCCACCAGGCGCACGGCCTGGTGGCCAACGGCCAGCGCCCGCACACCGACGGCGTCATCGCCGGCGCGGGCACCATCGACGGCCGCCGGGTATTCGTCTACGCACAGGACTTCGCGATCTTCGGCGGATCGCTCGGGGAAGCACATGCGGCCAAGATTCATAAGGTCATGGACCTGGCCCTGGCCACCGGAGCTCCGCTCATCGGGCTGAACGACGGCGGTGGCGCCCGGATCCAGGAGGGGGTCACCGCCCTGGACGGCTACGGCGGCATTTTCCGGCGTAACGTCCAGGCGTCAGGCGTGATACCCCAGATCAGCGTGGTGCTAGGCCCGTGCGCGGGCGGGGCGGCCTATTCCCCGGCCCTGACCGATTTCACCTTCATGGTCCGCGACATCGCGCAGATGTACCTGACCGGGCCGGATGTCGTCGCCGCGGTGACCGGAGAGCGGGTCAGCCACGAGAATCTGGGCGGGGCGGACGTGCACAGCCAGCGATCGGGCGTGGCTACCTTCGTCCATGATGACGAGGACAGCTGCCTGCAGGACGTGCGCTACCTGCTCTCGATGCTGCCCAGTAACAATCTCGATCCGCCGCCCAGCGAGCCGGCCTGCGGCGCGATCGGCGAGGACCGGCCGGCCCTGACCGAGATCGTCCCGCATGAGCCGAACAAGGCCTACGACATGCGGCTGGTCGTGGCGGAGCTGGTGGACCACGGCGACTTCCTTGAACTGCACGAGCACTGGGCGCAGAACGTGATCTGCCTGCTCGCGCGCATCGACGGCGAGGTCGTCGGAATCGTCGGGAACCAGCCGGCCGTGCTCGCCGGGGTGCTCGACTCGGCCGCGTCGCAGAAGGCGGCCCGGTTCGTGCGATTCTGTGATGCCTTCAGCATCCCGCTGGTGACGCTGGTCGACGTGCCCGGCTTCCTGCCCGGCACCGAGCAGGAATACGGCGGTGTCATACGGCACGGCGCCAAGTTGCTGTACGCCTACTGCGAGGCGACCGTTCCGCGGATCCAGGTCATCGTGCGCAAAGCCTACGGCGGTGCGTACATCGTGATGGACTCGCGTTCCATCGGCGCGGACCTGTCATTCGCCTGGCCGACCAACGAAATCGCGGTGATGGGCGCCGACGCGGCCGTGAACGTCATATTCCGCAAGGAGCTGGCGGCCGCGCCCGACCCGGCCCAGCTGCGCTCCGAACTGGTCGCGCAGTATGTGGCGCAGCTCGGGCACCCGTATTACGCCGCCGAGCGGGGGCTGGTCGACGATGTGATCGACCCGGCCCAGACCCGGTCGGCAATAGCTTCGGGACTGGCCATGCTCAGGGGGAAACGGAAGCTGTCACCGCAGCGCAAACACGGCAACGTGCCGCTGTAGGAGCCGGGGCGTGACCGGTCAGCGCTGGCGCGCGACATCGACCACGAGCCGATGGTCGCGGCCGGGCCCGTTCAGGACATAAACGCTAACTGGCAGCCGGGCCCGTACCCCCAGGCCGATCTCGGTGTACCCCTCGAACGACCCGGCGCCGGCCAGCTGCCGGAAGGCGCTGAAGCCGGACACGTCAGCGAGCTGGCTGGCCGAGGCCGGGTAACCGGACGCGGCGTTCGCGTCCACCGTGATCTCCAGCTTCGCCCGGCCGCGCAGCGGGACCACCTTCCCGCTGCCCTGCGCCCGCAGCTCGGACACGTACTGGACCCGGTAGCCGGGCACGCGGCCCGGGCCCAGGTCGATGACCAGCCGGTCGAAGCAAGCGTGCTGGCCGACGCGCACGTCATTCACCCGGGCGGTCGACGGGCCCTCGGCCCGGCCGGAGGACTTGGTCCCGCTGCCCCAGCCAGTCGAACAGGACGCCGGGCCGGCCGCGGCGGCCGAGTGCAGCCCGCCCACCTTGCCGGTCAGCTGGGACATCAGCGTCTGCGGCGTCGGCGCGCCGGTGGCCACGGCCATGTACACGCCCAGGGCGCCGCCGGCCAGCATCGTCATCGACTTGAACATTTCGCGTCTCCCTCGGTGAATCTCCGGCGACCGGAAATCTCGCAGCTCCCCTACCGGGCTATCTGCTGACGAGGGTGCGTTACGCCGATGGCTTCGCTCAAGGGGAGCTCTCCCCAGTCCCCGGCTTATGGGAAGCCCTCCCCATAAGGCCGGGCCGCTCTCGGCCGAATGGTCCGGAAACGGTACTTCAAATTCCGGCGTCTGACCGCGGCGGCCGCCCGGGGTCAAGCGCGGCGCCGCGGCACCGCCGCCCGGTCCAGCGGCGGCGCCCCGGCACCCCAGGCGCTAGCTCGACTGGCCCTTCCGGTAGTGCTGGCCGAAGCCGACCATGCCCGCGCCGGTCGGGGAGCCGGACTGCGGCAGCACCTGCTCGGGTCCGGATGGCCGGCCCCGGCGCACCGGGTCCGGTGCCACCGACTGGACGCTGTCGGCGCTGCACAGCGCGGCGGGGTCGCTGACCGGGCCGAGGACCTGGCTGCTGGTCGGGATGGCGGTGGCCGGAACCGGGCGCAGGGGAGTGCGGCGCAGCACGTCGCCCAGGTTCTCGGCGTGCGCGTCGCGGGCGGTGAGCGGCTGCAGGCCGAAGGTGGACTCGATCAGCTTGAGGGTGGAGGCGTGCTCGTACGGGCCGTGATGCACGACCTGCGCCGAAGCCAGGTTGGACACCACGATGGCCGGGACGCGGAAGCCGAGCTGGGTGTAGTCGGGCACCAGCTGGCCGTCGGTCGGCGTGCTGCCATCGCCGGTGTGATCCACGTCGGCGGGGTTAGTGTCGTCGATGGCGTGCGGCGGCGGCACGTGGTCGTAGAACCCGCCCCACTCGTCGAAGGTGACCATCAGCACCGTGTTGTCCAGGTACCCGGCGCTGGCCAGCGCGTGGTAGGTGTCGGCGATGAACCGCTCGCCGAGCCGGATATCGGCCAGCGGGTGATCGTCGGCCGAGGTCCCGTTGCCCTCGGTGTCGAACGCGGGGTCCACGAAGCTGACGTTGGGCAGCTGGCCGGCCGCGACGGTGTCGAGGAAGGACGGGGTGGTGACCGGGATGCCCAGGGCGTCGGTGTCACCGTCGGCGAACGGATGCCAGAACGGGAAGTACTTCGTCCCCCACAGGGCCAGGAACGGCAGATCACGGAAGAAGTACCCGCCGGTCGGGACGCCGCGGGTGTTGGGGATGGGCGACAGCTGGTCCCAGATGGAGGGCAGCGTGGAGATCGTGTTGCTGTTGTGGTCCCGGTCGGTCCTGGCCGCGTGCTGGTAGAACCGGTTCGGGAAGGTCTCGCCGGCGAACGAGCAGAAATAGCGGTCCAGCACGGTGTAATTCTCAGCCAGGGCGCCGATCACCGGGAGGTCAGGAACGGCCTTGCGGCGGAAGTCGGGGTGGAAGTTGGTGTAATAGCCGGCCGGGAAGGTATTGGCCGCGGCCAGCGTCACGCCCGGGTTGTCCGCCGGGGCGGTGGGCCGCTGCAGGAAGCCGTCCATCGCGCCGAAGTTGTGCTGGACCAGGAAGCCTTCCCAGCTGTGGTCGGGGTCGCTGTACCCGCAGCCCTGGAAGTCGGGTGCGAGCGGGTAGTTCGGGTAGACGTTGCCGTCGGTCGAGAGGAATCGCAGGTCGTGGCGGCCGTCCGCGCCGGGCAGCCAGCTCAGGAAATGGTCGAACGACCGGTTTTCCATCATCAGGATGACGACGTGCTCGACACCGTTCGAGCCGTGCGGAGCGAGCGCGGGGGAGGCGCTGGCCGCGGTCCGGGCCAGCAGCTCCGAGCCGGTGACCGCCACGCCAGTGGAGGCACCCATGAGCTGAAGAAAGGTTCGCCGTGTGAGCATGATCGTGAGTATGAGCAATTGCGGTGAACGGCACAAGGGAACCGGATGGCGCTGCGGTAATGGCCGGGTGGCCAGCCGGTACGCGCCGGTGCAGCCGTCGCAGCACGTCCACCTGGCCCGCCCCTCCGTCCCAGCTCGCGGACCGGGTCGGGATCACGCCCGCCAACCTGGCGGTACTCAAGAACGGCCGCGCCAGGGCCGTGCGCTTCACAACGCTCGCCACGCTCTGCGAGGTGCTCAAGTGCCAGCCAGGCGACCTGCTGCGCTGGGAGGCGGGGGGCTCAGTTGGCCAGGAGGCGGTCCGGGGCGAAGGACGTCAACAGGGGTGACTCGCCGGTTTCGACTAGCTGGGCGACCGCTTCGCCGACCGCGGGGCCGAGCTTGAAGCCGTGCCCGCTGCTGCCCGCGATCACGTACAGGTGGTCCAGGCCCGGGACGGGGCCGATGACCGGCAGGTCGTCGGGGCTCATGTCGTAAAGCCCGGCCCAGCCGCGGCGGATCCCGTGGGTAGCGATGTCGGGGATGCGCGGGGTCACGTAGCGCAGGATCTCCGCGCCCTCGGCCGCGTCGCTCTCGGCCCGGTAGACGTCGGGGTTGGTGATCTCCTCGGCCTCGGGCGCCTCGTCGTTGCGGAAGCTCATGCCGCCGCCCGACCAGCTCCCGAACAGGACCAGGTCCGGTCCCTCCGGCCGGCCGTAGCTCATGTTGATGTCGTCGCACCAGCAGAACGGCAGGACGTCGCGGGCGGTGCCGGGGGTGTCCAGCGCCGTGATGATGTGCCGCTCGACTCGCAGCGGCAGGTCCACCCCGACGTCCCGCAGCAGCGGCCGGGTCCACGGCCCGGCGGCCAGGATCACCTCGTCGCCGAGTATCCGCTCGCCGTCGGTGGTCTCGACCCCGATGGCGCGCTGGCCATCCAGCAGCACCGTGGCCACCCTGGTGTTCATCCGGGACCGGGCGCCAAGCTCGGCGGCCCGCTTGGCCAGCGCCATCGTCGCGCTGGCCGGGTCGGCATAGCCGCTGCCCGGCTCCCAGGCCGCGACCTCGATCCCGTCGGTGTTCATTCCGGCCGGAGCGAGGTCGGCGAACTCAGCCATGGACAGCAGCCGGATGTCGCCGCCCTCTTCGTCGTGGATCCGGTTCACCGCGTCCCGGTAGCCCGCCACATTGGCGCCCCCGCCGACGGTCATCATGCCGACCTCGCGGTAGTCGGACGGGTAGCCGGTCAGTTCCTGCATGTTGCGCAGGATCTCGATGCCCCGCGCGGCCAGCTGGGACAGCCCGGGCTCGGTATAGAACAGGTGCAGCAGCGCGCCGGAGCGGCCGCTCGGCCCGCCCGCGGGGAACCGCTTCTCCACGTGCGTGACCGACACCCCGCGGGCGGCCAGGTGGAACGCCGCCCCCGAGCCGGCGATGCCGGCCCCGACGACGATGACGTCAGCGTTGTCTGCCATGAAAATAAGTCCCCTTCTGCTGTGGCGTGAGCGGGCGCGGGCCTGCCGAGCCCGGCCGCCTGGCGGGTGCCGCGCAGCACCGCCCACACGGCGCCGATCAGGGTCCAGGCCAGGGACAGGAAGACGATGCTCTTGCCGAGCTGGAACGACTCCTGCATGTAGGCGACGAAGAAGGCCTTGTAGAGGATGTACCCGTCGATGCCGATGCCCAGGACCGGGACCAGGCCGTTCATGAGCCAGCTGAACTCATCCCGGGCGTGCCGCCAGTGGTAGACCAGGTTGGCCAGGTTCACCATCATGTAGGCGACCAGGGCGAAGAACACGAACACCCCGCCCAGCCAGCCCGCCGCGTTGGAGGAGTTGTGGTCCTGCCAGACGGCCACCACCACCGGCGCGATGAACGCGAACACGATGGCCACCAGCGAGGCGTTCCACGGGATGTCGTGCTTGCGGTGCACCTGGCTCATCCGGCGTGACTGTTCCCCGCTGGAGCGGCTGACCGAGTACATCAGGCGGCTGGCGCACACCACCGAAGCCCCGAAGCTGGCGATGGTCGCGGTCATGCCGGTGATCGGCACCAGGATCTTCCAGCCGCCGATGTACTGCGCGGCGATGCCGTAGACCGGGGTGACCAGCCCGGCGCTGACGTACTTCTCCACCGTGGCCACCGGCACGGCGGTGGCGAACCCGTAGGAGCTGATCGTCCAGAACAGGCCTGCCCCGAGCGTGACCAGGATCGTGGCCAGCGGGATCAGCTTCTTGGGCGTCCTGGCCTCCTCGGCCACCGGGGCGACGCTGTCCACCCCGGCGATGGACAGGATGCCGAAGACCACCGCCAGGCTCAGCCCGCTGAACCCGGCCTTGGCCGCGTCCGGGTTCAGCGGCGCTGCCGGGTGCGCGATCCCGCCGTGGCCGACCTGGAAGAAGACCGTGTAGAGCGAGAACACCAGGACGAACACGGCCTCGAAGGCCATGAAGATGGCGATGGACCGGGCTGACAACTGGATGTTCCTGGCCAGCATCCAGGCCACCAGGAGGGTCGCCGCGATCCCGCCGGCCAGCCCGGTCGCGAACGTCGCGTCGGCGTGGAAATACTCAAGCAGCGGGTTGAAGAAGATCGCGAAGTACGCCGGGTAGATCGCGCAGGCGCACACGTACAGGGTGGCCAGCAAGAAGCCGGCCCAGAGCCCGGCGGGCAGGCCGAGCGACTCGGTCACCCAGGTCAGCGCGCTGCCGGCCGAGGGCCGGCGCCGGTTCAGCGCGGCGAAGCTCAGCGCCGTCGGCAAGATCGCGATGGTGACGAAGATGAAGATCAGGGGCATGACGGGGCCGTTGGCGTCGGCCTCCATGAACCCCATGTTGAAGTAGACCGCCGGGGCCAGGCTCATGTAGGCCAGGCCCAAGGCGACGACCGGGCCGAGGCTGAGGCTGTTGGCGCGCAGGCCGCGGCGGGCCGCGGGCGCGGCGCCTTCGGGCCGGGCGGCGGGAGCGTGGTGTGACATGGCGCCCTCTTTCGGTTCGTCCAGGTCCGAGAGGCTTGGCAGTCTGTATACCTTCGTTACACGAACGCCGTCAATAGGTCAGACTTGAAACATAAGCGAGATATGATCCGTTACGCGTTGACGAGGGACTAGTGCAGATGTAACGTTCCGGACCGGAGATGGACGAGATCCCTAGCGACGTCACCGTGGCCGAGCGGCTGCAGCTGCGGATGGGCGAGCTGACCCCGGCCGAGCGCCGGGTGGCCCGGGCGCTGATGGCCGATTACCCGGTCGGCGGCCTGCGCCCGGTGGCCAGGCTGGCCGCGGCCGCGGGCGTGAGCGCCCCGACCGTGGTGCGCCTGGTCACCAAGCTGTCGTTCGACGGGTACGCGGAATTCCAGCAGTCGCTGAAGTCGGAGGTCTCGGCCCGGCTGTCCTCGCCGCTGGAGCTGCACGCCCAGCGCCGGGGCGCGGTCGCCGGGGACGTACTGAGCCGGACCGAGCAGATCCTGTGCGAGGGCATCAGGTCCAGCTTCGCCACCCTCCCGGCGGCCGAATTCGAGCACGCGGTGCGGCTGGTCACCGAGTCCCGGCGGCGGGTGACCCTGATCGGCGGCCGGTTCTCCTCGGCCCTGGCCGAGTACCTGGGCGGCCACCTGGAGGTGCTGCGCCCTGGTGTCCGGGTGATCTCGGCGTCCGGCGCCGACCGGACCAACGCGGTGCTGGACATGGCCAAGCGGGACGTGCTGGTGGCCTTCGACTATCGCCGCTACCAGCACGACACGGTCCGGCTGACCGGGATCGCCAAGCAGCAGGGCGCCACCGTCATCGCGTTCACCGACCCGTACCTGTCCCCGATCGCCGCGCACGCCGACGTCATCTTGACCTCCAGCCTGCAGTCGTCGTCCGCCTTCGGCGCGATGACACCGTCCCTGGCGCTAGTCGAGGCGGTCATCACCGCGGCCGCGGTCCGGCTGGGCGACGCGCCGCGGGCCCGGATGGCCCGCTACGACCAGCTGCACGACGGGACCGTGGACGGATCCGGGGCCTGCCGGGCCGACTGGCTGGAGGCCGCGCCGTGACCGGGCCGCTGGCGCTCATCGATCACCACGTGCATGGCGTTCTGGCCGGGGATCTTGACTTTGGCACGGTCGAATCGCTGCTCACGGAGGGATCGTCCGCGCCCCCGCCGGGCACCTCAGGCTTCGACTCGCAGCTCGGCTTCGCGGTCCGCCGCTGGTGCGCGCCGCTGCTCGACCTCGAACCATCCGCCCCAGCGCGGGACTACGTCCGGCGGCGCCAGGACCTCGGCGCCGCCGAGGTGAACCGCCGGCTGCTGACCGCGGCGCAGGTCGAGACCTGGCTGGTCGACACCGGCTACCAGTCCGGCCTGGTCCAGACGCCCGCCGAGCTGGCGGCGGCGAGCGGGACGCCGGCCCGGGCCGTGGCCCGGCTGGAATCGATCGCCGAGCAGGTCGCCCGCGCGGGCGGCAGCGCGGCCGCGTTCGCCGACGACGTCGGCCTGGCGGTGCAGCAGGCCGCCGGTGATGCCGTCGGGTTCAAGTCCATCGCCGCCTACCGTTGCGGCCTCGACTTCGGCCCGGAGCGCCCGTCGGTGACCGAGGTCCAGGCCGCCGCCGACCGGCTGCTGCGGGCCATCGCCGCCGACCCGGCGGCCAGGCTCGGCGACCCGGTGCTGATCCGCCACACCATCTGGGCGGCGCTAGGCACCGGCCTGCCGGTCCAGTTCCATACCGGGTACGGCGACACGGACTCGCGGCTGCACCGGGCCGACCCGGCCCTGCTGCAGGACTTCCTGGCCGCGAGCCAGTCCTCGGCCAGCGCCATCATGCTGCTGCACTGCTACCCATACCACCGCCAGGCGGGCGCGCTGGCCAACTTGTTCCCGCACGTCTACATGGACGTCGGCGAGGCGCTCAATCATGTCGGCGCCAGGTCGGCGGCGGTGCTGGCCGAGGCGCTGGAGCTGACCCCATTCCACAAGATGCTGTACTCCTCCGACGCGTTCGGGCTGCCGGAGCTGCATTATCTGGGCGCGGCCGGGTTCCGCAGGGACATGGCCAAGGTCACCGGGGATTTCGTGGCCGACGGAGCCTGGTCGGCGGCGGACGCGGACCGCGTGGCGGGCCTGATCGGATCGGGCAACGCCCGCCGGGTCTATCGGCTGGACGGCCGGTGACCGGGCTAGCGATCACCGATCCGGTACCGGACCGCGAGGACCTGCGAGCATCCCTGGCCGCGGCGCTGGCCGCCGAGCTGCCCGAGGCCATCGAGTTCCGGCACGAGCTGCACCGCCAGCCGGAGCTGTCCGGCGCCGAGGCCCGGACCTCGGCGGCCGTCGCGGCGGCGCTGGGCGCCCCGGACGCCCCGGTGATAGCGGGCACCGGGCGGCTCATCAGGATCGGGCCCGCGGCCGGCCCGTCGATCGCGGTCCGGGCCGAGCTGGACGCGCTGCCGCTGGCCGAGCAGACCGGCGCGGCGTGGTCGTCGCGGAACGGGGCCATGCACGCCTGCGGGCACGATGTCCACCTGGCCGCCCTGACCGCCCTGGGCCGGGCGGCCCGCCGGGCTGATCTTCGCGTCGCGCTGCTGGCCGTGCTCCAGCCGCGGGAGGAAACGATCCCGTCCGGCGCCCGCGACATCTGCGGGTCCGCGCCGTTCGCCGCCCAGCAGCCCCGGGCCGTCATCGGCGTGCACCTGCAGCACCAGCTGGCCCAGGGCACGGTAGCGGCGGGCGCGGGGGTCATCAACGCCGCCTCCGACGACTTCGAGATCCAGGTGACCGGGGTGGGCGGGCACGCCGGCTACCCGCAGCTGACCGCCGACCCGGTCCCGGCGCTGTGCCAGGCGGTGCTCGCGCTGCAGCAGCTGGTGCAGCCGGCGGACCGACCCGACGCACGCGGTGGTGGTCTCGGTCGGGACCCTGGAGGCCGGCCAGGCCGCGAACATCATCCCTGCCGCCGCCACCGCCCGCGGCACGCTGCGCACCCTGGACGAGCGCGACCGCGAGTTCCTGCACGGGGCGCTGCGCGACACGGTGTCGCACGTATGCCGGGCCCTGGGCTGCGAAGGCCGGGTGACGATCGCGCCGGGCGAGCCGGCCCTGGTCAACGACGAGCAGCTGGCCACGGCCAGCCAGCCGCTGCTGCGCGAGGCGGGCTTCACCGTCGACACCGGGTTCCGGTCCTGCGGCTCGGACGACTTCTCCTACTACGCCGCGATCGCGCCGACCCTGATGCTGTTCGCCGGCAGCGGCACCGGGGTCACCTTGCACCATCCCGGGTTCCTGCCCGCGGACAGTGCGGTCGGCCAGGTCGCCGCCGCGATGCTGGCGGGCTACCTGGCCGCGCTGGGTTAAGGCGGCTCCGGGCGAGCAGCGGCGGCGCCCCCGGGGGCTCCAGGCGCGGTGCGTGCTGACCGCCAGTGTCGGCAGGCCGCCAGGGCTGCCGCGGCCCGGTTCGCCCAGCGGCCGGTGAACATGGCCACCTCCGGCTGCTGGGCTGGCCAGTCACGATGGGGCAGCTGGCCCAGGCGTGCGCCGCACGCCTCGCATGGAGTAACTGCAGGGCTGGCCGGCCCGGGGCGGGCGGGCCTTCAGGTGCGCCCGCTGGCTAATTCGGCCGTGGCGTGCGCGACGGGCTGCTTGCCCGGATGGCCGGGGCGGGCGTAGCGATCGATGAACCGGCGCACCAGGGCGGGCGGGTGGATGACGTGACTGCGCCTGGCCATGGCCATCACCTGGCCGGCCTGCGAGGCCTCGAAGTAGCCCGCGTGCTTGTAGACCTCGATCCTGGTGCACAGCCCGGCCACGTCGAGTTCCGGATGGAACTGGGTGGCGTACACATTCGAGCCGACCCGGAAGGCCTGAACGGGACAGGTGGGGGAACTGGCCAGCCGCACGGCGTGGTCGGGCAGCTTGCTGATCGCTTCCTTGTGGCCGACGAACGCCTCGAACGTGCCGGGCAGCCCGCCCAGCAGCGGATCCCGGCTGCCCTCCGGGGTGAGGCTGACCTGGACCGTGCCGATCAGCTCGCTGTACTGCCGGTCGACGACGGCCCCTTCGTGGCTGCCCACGACCCCGATGCCATAGCAGGCCCCGAAGAACGGGAAGTCCGCGCTGACCACCTGGTCGAGCAGGCCGCCCAGGTCGGCCTCGACCCGCCGCTGCACCGCGGACTTGGCAGGCTGCGGGTCGCTGGCGTTGAACGGGCCGCCGCCGAGCAGGAAGCCGGACCACTCGCGCAGGTCGATGGGCCCCAGCGGCCGCTGCTCAAGCCGGAGCCGCCGCAGGTCGCGCTCGTCCAGCCCGGCCAGGGTCAGGAACGAGGCGTACTCGTCGTCCGCTGCGACATCCTCGGCGCGGCTAGCCAGCAGCAGGAACGGTTTCACCTCCCCACTCTAGTGAGTCAGCCGCCCCGGCTGGCCCGCAGGCCCCAGCTGACCGGCCCCGCGCGGGCGGGTTCATCAGTGCGGCACCGCCGAGCCTGCCGAGCCCGCTGAGGCTATTCGGGCTACCCGGGCTGGCCGGTGCCCTTCCACTGGGCCGAGCCCGCGTCCCACTCGGTGTAGGTATAGGGGTTGTCCATCACCTTGGTCTGCGGGATCTCCGGGTGCATGCCCTCGGCCCAGGCCTGCGGCCCGAGCTGGCCCATCAGGTACTCCACCGTCTGCCCGGTGAGCTGCCGGGCCCGGTCCAGGTCCACGCCCACCAGCCGGTGGTCGTACTTGACCACCCGGCCGTTGACCAGCACCGTGTGCACGTCGCCGCGCTGGGCCTGGAAGGCGACATGGCCGTATGGGTTGAGCAGCGGGAACATCACCGGGGAGGCGTCGTTCTTGATCAGCACCAGGTCCGCCTTCTTACCCGGCTCCAGGCTGCCGGCGACCGAGTCCAGCTGCAGCGCCCTGGCCCCGCCGCGGGTGGCCCAGGCCACGACGTCCTCGGCGCGCAGGTGGCAGTGGGTGACAGTATCCTGCCGGCCGTGCGCCTCCAGGTGCTCGCGGGAGCGGTCGGCGCCCAGCGTGCTGCGCATCGCGGAGAACAGGTCGCCGCTCCACCAGACGCTGGTGTCCATGGACAGCGAGACCGGGATGTCGTGCTCGCGCAGCTGCCAGGTGGGCGGGTAGCCCTGGCCGGCGCTCTGCTCGCTTTCGGTGGACACTGACGCCGACCCGCCGGTGGCGGCGATCCGGTTATACGAGTCCGGTGTCAGCGTGGCCGCGTGCACGTAGACCGTGGCCGGGGTCATGAACCCGCCCTCGTGCATCAGCCGGATGCCGTCGTCGTTGGTCGCGCCCCACACCCCGGCGTGCGTGGTCACCGGCACCCCCAGCTCGCGGGCGACCTCGAACGCGGCCCGCTCAGGGAAGGCCGGGTCCCCGGTGACGTCGAAGGCCATCTGGAAGCCGAGCATGTCGTCGCCGCTGCCGAACCGCCTGCTGACGAAATCACGGAACTGCGGCGCGGCCGACCACTCCCACGGGCCTTGCTGGATGTTGCCGTAAGCCAGCACGAACCGGCCCGGCACCGCGGTCAGCGCGTCCACCGCCGCGTCGGCGTGCTCCACCGTCTGCAGCCCGTGCGACCAGTCCACCGTGGTGGTTACCCCGGCGTCGATGGCCTCGATCGCGGCCAGCAGGTTGCCCGCGTAGATGTCCTGCGGCCGGAACACCTTGCCCCACTGCAGGTAGTACCAGACGAAATACTGGGTCAGCGTCCAGTCGGCACCGTACCCGCGCATCGCCGTCTGCCACATGTGCCGGTGCGTGTCGATCATGCCCGGCATCACGATGCCGCCGCTGGCGTCGATCTCCGCCGTGCCCGCGGGCACCTCAAGGCCTGGTCCTACCGCCTCGATGCGCTCGCCTGATATCAGCACGTCCGCGCCGGTCCAGACATGGTGAGCGTCGTCCATAGTCAGCACCGTGGCGTTGCGGAACACCAGCGGCCGGCCCGGCGTCAGCTGCTCGGCGGCCAGGCTGGCGGCCTGCTCACGATCCGGGCTCGATGAAGTGGTCATGGGGACTCTCCCTGTCGGCGGTCGGAGGTCGGCGGTCGGCGGGCCGAGGCGGTGGCGGACGTCGGGGCGCAAAGCGGTCACCGGTAGCCTGACCGGAAGCGTTGCCGGTTCGAGAGCTGGTGTCAATGTCCGGAGCCCCGCTGTCGGGTTTGCTGGTCGCCGATTTCTCCCGCGTGCTGGCGGGCCCGTACTGCACGATGCTGCTGGCCGATCTCGGCGCGGACGTGATCAAGGTGGAGAGCCCGGACGGGGACGACACGCGGCACTGGATGCCGCCGGTCACCAGGGCCGGCGTGTCCACTTACTTCCTGGCTATCAACCGCAATAAGCGCTCGGTCGCGCTCGACCTGCGTGAGCCCGGCGACCTGGCCGCGGCCCGCGAGCTGGCCCGGCGGGCGGACGTGTTCGTGCACAACTTCAAGCCCGGCGGGCTGGCCAAGTTCGGCCTGGACTACGACAGCGTCCGGGCCGCGAACCCGGGCCTCATCTACGCCTCGATCAGCGGGTTCGGCGCGGGCGGCGGGAAGAACCTGCCCGGCTACGACCTGATGGTGCAGGCCATGTCCGGGCTGATGAGCCTCACCGGCGACCCCGACGGGCCGCCGTACCGGGCCGGCATCTCGCTGTTCGACGTGATGGCCGGGCTGCACACCGCCATCGGGATCCTGGCCGCGCTGCACCATCGCGACGGCACCGGGGCCGGCCAGCACATCGAGGCCAGCCTGATGGCCTCGGCCCTGTCCGGGATGGTGAACCAGACCAGCGCCCCGGTGACCGCCGGGGTGGTGCCGTTCCGGATGGGCAACGCGCATCCCAGCCTGTTCCCTTACGAGCCGCTGCCGACCGCCGACGGGGATCTCATCGTGACCGCCGGCAACGACGTCCAGTTCGGCAAGCTGTGCACGGTGCTGGGGGTGGCGGAGCTGGCTGAGGACCCGAGGTTCGCACGCAATGAGGACCGCACCGCCAACCGGGCCCAGCTGCGCCCGCTGCTGGCCCAGGCGCTGGCCCGCCGACCGGCCGGGCAGTGGTTCGACGAGCTGATCGCGGCCGGGGTGCCGTGCGGCCCGATCAACACCGTGGACCGCGGCATCGCGTTCGCCGCGGATATCGGGCTGGACCCGGTCGTGCTGGCCGGGCAGGGCGAGACGGCGATGCCGGGGATCCGGCACCCGCTGAGGTTCTCGGCTACCCCGCCCCGCTACGACCTGCCCCCGCCCGGGCTGGACGAGCACGGCGACCAGATCCGCGCCTGGCTGGCGGCCCCGGCCGGGCCGGCCAGCCGAGCGGACGGCCAGGCCGGCCACCCGCAGTCAGGACCGGCCTCATGACGCCGTCACCCGGCCCCGGGCCGCGCTTCCCGACCTCGATCGGCACTTCCGACCCGGACACGATCACGCTGCTTGGCCAGGACGTGGCCGCGGACCTGATGGGCCAGGTCGGCTTCGGTGAGCTGGCCATGTGGCTGGTCACCCAGCGCCGGCCCACCCCGGCCCAGGTCCGGGTGTTCGAGGCCGTGCTGGTCGCGCTGGCCGATCACGGGTTCACCCCGACCGCGATCGCGGCCCGGCTGACCTACCTGAGCGCGCCCGAATCGGTGCAGGGGGCGCTGGCGGCCGGCCTGCTCGGCGGCGGCTCCCGGTTCCTGGGCGTGACCGAGGACACGGGCCGGTTCCTCACCGACGCGCTGGCCGCTGTGGACCCGCTCCCGGCCGCCGAGGCCGGCTGGGACGAGATCGCGCAGGCCGCGCTGGAGCGCACCAGGGCCGCGGGCGACCTGATTCCCGGCCTGGGCCACCCGGTGCACAAGGTCGCCGACCCGCGCACCCCGGCGCTGTTCGCCATCGCCAGGCAGGAAGGCCTGTTCGGCCCGCACCTGCGCCTGTTCGAGGCCGTCGGCCGGGTCCACCCGCAGGTCGTGGGCCGCACCTTGCCGCTCAACGGGGCCGGGGCCTGCGGCGCCGCGCTGGCCGACCTCGGGCTGCCGGTGTCCCTGCTGCGCGGGTTCGCGCTGCTGGCCAGGACCGCGGGGCTGCTCGGCCACCTGGCCGAGGAGCAGCGCCGCCCGGTCGGCATGGACATCTACCTGACCGTCGAGCACAACGCCGACTACCAGCCGCCCGACCCCGGCTGACCGCCCGGAGCCCCCCGAACCACTCAGGAGCCGCCATGGCATCCGTCGCCGCGGTCATCGCGTCCACGCACCACCCGTTTTACCTGCGGGCGAGTACCGCGACGGGCCAGGACAGGCCGCCGTTCGCTGACGCCTGGGTGGCCAAGATCGAGGCCTTCCGGCAGACCCTGACCCGGGCCCGGCCTGACGTGCTGGTGATGGTCGGCAGCGACCACTTCCACCAGCTGTGGCTGGACAACATGCCGCAGTTCCTGATCGGCAAGGCGCCCTGGTACGACGCGAACTTCTACAACGAGGAGCGCGAGTTCGGCTTGCCGAAGATGCTGCTGCGCGGCGACGAGGAGCTATCCGGGTACCTGCTCCGCCAGAGCATCGACGCCGGCTTCGACCTGGCGTTCAGCAACGAACTTCGCATTGACCACAGCATCACCTGCCCGATCATCACCCTGCGGCCCGAGGCGGACCTGCCGATCGTGCCGGTGTACACCAACATCTTCGCCCCGCCCATGCCGCAGCCCCGGCGCTTCGTGCAGCTCGGCCAGGCCATCAGGCAGCTGGTCGAGGCCTGGCCCAGCGACCAGCGGGTGGCCATCATCGGCACCGGTCACCTTTCGCTGGAACTCGGCGGCCCGCGTCAGTTCGGCCCGCACGGCCCTGATCCGGAGTTCGACCGCAAGGCGGTGGACTGGATCGCGGCGGCGGACGTGGACTCGGCGCTGGCGCAGGTCAGCCTGGACAGCCTGTGGGAGCCGGGCAACGCGACCCACGGGTTCATGGACTTCCTGCTCATGATGGGGGCCGCGGGCGCGGGCGTGCCGGCTGACTACGTCGACACGCTGGACCTGTTCCACACCATGGAGGCGTACTTCACCTGGTATCCGGAAGGGAGCGGGACCCCGACGTCATGAGCAAGTACCTGCTCAACAAGTTCCTGTTCACCATCGACCGAAGCCCGGAACTGGTAGAGCGCTACCGCGAGGACCCGCGCGCCACCGTGTCGTGGTGGGAAACGGACCAGGCCAACCTGATCCTGGGCTGCCACGAGGGCGAGCGCAGCAGCTGGCTGGCCTTCACCGATACCGAACGCGAGGCGCTAGCCAGTCATGACTATCCCGCGCTGTTCGGGCTCGGGGCGCATCCCTTCCTGACGCTGACCTTGTTCATCGCCCTGTTCGAGCGCGACCACGCCGAGCCGCTGGGATTCCAGCGCCAGTACGCGGCCCGGCTCGGCCACTGGCAACTGCCTTACCCGGACATCTCGACCTGATCAGGGTCTGCGGGCTACGCCGCCGTGCGCTGACACGCCGTCTGCGGGGGCCACGTCGTCCGGCCCGGGACGCCAGGCGTGGATGTAGACCAGGCCGGGAGGCACCAGGTCCAGGCCATCGAACAGGCGGGCCACCTCGGCGCGGGTCCGCAGCTTCTGCGCGGTGGAGACCCGCTCGTTGTAGCGCTTCTGGGCCTCGGCCTGGCCGGGGAGTATGTCGCTGGCCGGATGCGAGATGACCAGGTAGCTTCCCGGGGGCAGCCCGTCCATCAGCGCGGCCACGATCTGGCCGGGTCGCTCGTGGTCCGGGATCAGGTGCAGCATGCCGACCAGCAGCAGCGCCGTCGGCCTGGTGAGGTCCAGGATGCCGGCCGCCGCCCGCAAGATGGCCGCGGTGTCCCGCAGGTCGCCGTGGATGTACTGGGTGACCCCCTGCGGGCCGCTGGCCAGCAGCGCCTGGGCGTGCGCGAGCACGATGGGGTCGTTGTCCACGTAGACGACCCGCGCGTCGGGCGCGACCGACTGGGCGACCTGGTGGGTGTTGTCCGCTGACGGTATGCCGGTGCCGATGTCCAGGAACTGCCGGATGCCCGCCTCGCCGGCCAGGAACCGTACCGACCGGGCCAGGAACGCCCGGTTGGCCTTAACCCGCTGGCGCAGCCCGGGTGTGGCCGCCAGGACCCGCTCGCCAGCCTCGCGGTCGGCCGCGAAGTTGTTCGTCCCGCCCAGCCAGTAGTCATAGACCCGGGCCGGATGCGCGACCGTGGTATCGATCTGGGCTGACCAGGCCTCCCGGGCCGTTTCGCCTGCCTCAGCCGCCTCAGCCGCCTGGGCCGCTTCGCTCGTCTGGGCCGCTTCGGCGGCGGCCGGTTCTTCCGCCACGACGAGCCCTCCTCCCCGTGCTCCTGCCAGTATCCCGAGCCGTCCGGGACCAGGAAAACCCGGGTGCGGCCTGCGGGACGCGCGGACCAGGGGCAGCCGGAGGGCTGGCTCAGATACCGGTGTATTTACGATTAATCCGGAATAAGAGCTGTGGGGCGGTTCCAGGCTTACCATATTGACCGGCACGGTCCCGATGCGGCGGGGCCCAGAGAACGGGGTGCTTGGTGTCAAGCCGGACTCGCCTCATCGTGACCGTTACCTTCGCCGCCGTCTTGGGCGTGGCTCTGCTGCTGATCGGCGCTCTGCTGCTGATCGGGGGCCTCACGCACAATGGCGGCGTGGACGGGGGCGCCATTATCGCCGCGCTGGTGGCCGCCGCGGGCGGCATCTTGTGCGGCGTCTGGGCGGTCCACCTGGAGCACCGGCTGCGCGGTCACGAGGCGGGCAAGATCGCGGCCTCGGATCACCACCTGGCCCAAGGCGCGCCCGCCCGCTGGCTGACCCCGCGGCGGCGCCGCAACGGCCCGGTGAGCTCGGTGCTGTTCGTCGCGTTCTGGACGGTCGTGGAGGTGTTCCTCATCTTCGCCGCCGTCAATACGCACGTCCAGGCCGACCTGTCCGCGTACGTCCAGTCCCACGGCGCGGCCCGCAGCGCGACCGTGGTCAACGTGCAGAACATCACGCACCACAACAGGCACAGCACCACGTACACCGCCCAGGTCACCGCCACGTTGAACCCCCCCGTGGCCGGGCAGGCCAGCACCACCGTATACATTCCCTACTCGGTCAGCTACGTACCGGGGCAGAGCATCTCCGTGCTGGTCGACCCGGGCCGGCCCGGGTATGCCGAGCTGCCCGGCGTGCGCTTCACGACGACCGGCCAGTGGATCATCTCGACCTTGCTGGCGGCGGTCTTCGGGGTCATCGACATCGCCGCCTTGTGGGCGACGTTCACGACCATCAATAGGCGGCACGCGTGGCGGGCGCTGCTGCCCGGCGGACAGCAGACCGCGTCGCCCTGATCAGCGCAGTCGGCTCGCGCCATCCGGCCGGCCGCGCCCTCGGCCGGCCCGGCGGGCCCGCATCATACCTCTGGCTCGCCCCACTTGTACCAGGTTTGGTGCGGACAAGACAGACATATCGTCGCCGAAAGGCGACCTAATCCGGTATAAGAAATACATGTGCCGCTTCGCGGCGCTCCCGTGGGGACGAAACTGGGCCCTGAGCTCGGCTGGCGGGCCTTGAGGCTGGCGGGGGTTGTGGTGGTTCGCGTGGCGGATCGGCTGACACGGGTCGTCCGGGGCGGGCAGGCTTGGGCTGGCGTGCCGCCTGCCGTCACCGTCGCACTTTGGTCCGTTTGAGGCCGTGTTTAAGTCTGGTGCTGGAGCCCTGTGTCGGGTACCCCCCGTTGCTGCTGCGTGCGCGTGTGTCAGTCTCCTGTGCTGATCTTGGGGCTCCGGCAGGCGGCCCGCCTTCCCCGTTGTTTCGAAGTGAGCCGTTGCAGGAGGCGGGCAGGCGTATGAGAGTGATGTTTGAACGGGTCGCCGGGATCGATGTCCACAAGGACATGATCAAGGTCGGGATCCGCGGGCCGGGGAACCGGGCGTGGACGCGGACCAGTGAGGTGCTGGAGTACCGGACGTTCTTCGGGGTGCTGCTGACGATGGCGGCCGACCTGCGCAGGCGGGGCGTTACCCATGTGGTGATGGAGGCCAGCGGCGTGTACACCGAGCCGGTGTATTACGCGCTGATGGAGCAGGGGTTCGAGCAGGTCGCGGTGATCAACCCGGCGCACGCCAAGGCGCTGAAAGGGCACAAGACCGACGCGAAAGACTGCCTGCGGCTGGCGGAGCTGTTCGAGTGCGGGCTGCTGCGCGGCAGCTACATCCCGTCCCGGGAGCTGAAGGACCTGCGGGACCTGACCCGCTACCGGGTCAAGACCGTGCAGGCGCGGACCTCGGAGATCCAGCGGCTGGCCAAGGCGCTGGAATCAGCGGGGATCAAGCTCGACTCGGTGGTCTCAGACCTGACCGGCAAGTCGGCGACGCTGATGATCGAGGGCCTGATCGACGGGGAGCGGCGCGGGCAGGTGCTGGCAGACCTGGCGATCGGCCGGATGCGCACCGCGGGCAAGCTGGCCGACTTGTCCCAGGCGCTGACCGGCCGGTTCACCGACCACCACGCCATGCTGTGCCGGCTGCACCGCGACCGGATCACGCTGTTCAGCGCGGCGGTCGCCGACTTGGAGGCCAGGATCGCCGTCAGGGCCGCCCCTTACCGGCGGGAGCTGGAGCTGCTGAAGTCGGTCGACGGGTTCGGCGACGCGGTCGCCCAGGCGTGGCTGGCCGAGATCGGCCCCGCGCCGCATGAGTACTTCGCCAGCCACGAGAAGCTCGCCTCCTGGGTCACGCTGTGCCCCGGCAACCACATGAGCGCCGGGAAACGTAAGCACGGCCGCACCGGCACGGCCGGCACCTACATCAAGCCGATGCTCGTGCAGGCCGCCTGGGCGGCGATCAGAACCCAGGGCCGGCTGCAGGCCCGCTACCACCGCCTGGTGCGCCGCTTCGGCGGGGCGAAGAACCCGGCCGCGGTGAAGAAGGCGATCCTCGCGATCGCCCATACCCTGCTCAAGATCGCCCACCAGGTCCTCCGCAGCGGCAAGCCCTACCAGGACCTCGGCGCCGGACTTCTACGCCAGGCGCGAGTCGCCCGACCAGCGCCGCGCCTACCTGCTGCGGCAGCTGGAAAAGCTCAGCCCCGGCTGTATCATCACCATCGCACCCGCGGAGGCTGCCTGACGACCTGCGGCACAGCCCTGCCTGGCCAGTCCCGCTGGCCGCGGAGTAGCTGCCATCCGCCCCGCCCACGTTAAGAAGCCCCAGCACCGCACATAACCACCTCGCACGATCCCTCGCCGACATTCACGGGCCAGGGTTCGCTGCCGCGCGCTGGTTAGGGCCCAGTTTCGTGTCAGTGCCCGGGGTCGGCCCGGGCCGGACGGGGTCTAGGGCTGCCCGGGCCGGTCAGGTCAGCAGCCTGCCGCGCCAGCGGCCGAACCGGGCGGCCAGCTGGTGCGCGCCGATCGCGGTCAGCCGCCCGATGTGGTCATCGAGGTAGCTGGTGTACAGCGGGATGAGTTCCCGGCGCAGGAGCGTGACCGCGGCCGCGTCGTCGGCCGGGGGCTCGCGGCGCCAGCCCAGGGCGGCGGTGATCAGCTCGGCGGCCGGCGGGCTCGCCCGGGCCAGGTAGTGCTCGGCCGCGGCCTGGTTCGTGCCCACCTGGCCGGTCGCCGCGGTGAACAGGAAACGCACCGGGAACAGCACGACCTTGGTCAGCCGCCGGGGACCGCGCGAGACCAGCCGCGCGGGGTCGCGGATGTCGTCCAGGGCGTGGCCGGCCTGCGGGCCGGGCCGGACTAGGCCGCGCAGTCGCGCGGGCAGGCTCGCGGCTCCGCCCACGTTCCTGAGCGCGAACTGGGCCCCGGCCACGAGCAGCTCGTCCGGCCCGGGCCGCTCCAGCCCGGCCCGGGCGTCCTGGCCGGCCAGCAGGCGGCCGTGCTCCAGCAGGTCCAGCCGGTCCAGCGGGGGGAAGCGGCCACCGCGGGCCAGCCCCGGCCAGGTCTGCGGCGCGGTCCAGGTCGACGGCGCGGACCAGGTCGACGGCGCGGCCCAGAACACCGACAGCCGCTCGGCCAGGGCCGGGCCGCGGGCCTGGATCGTCCTGGCCACCCGGCGCATGGTCAGCCGGTCGGACAGCTGGCCCGGATCGCGCAGGATGAGGCCCAGGTCCACATCGCTGACCAGCGGGCTGAAACCGCCGTGAGCCAGGCTGCCCAGCGCGTAGCCGGCCACCAGGCGCGGACCGAGAGCAGCCTGGTACGCGGTCACGGCGGCCGCCAGCACCGCCTCGCCTGCTTCGGTGCCCGGCTCCGTGTCGGGTGGCGGGGGGTTGGCTGCTGGCCTGGCGGTCGTCTGCGGTCTCGGGTCCGGCCTCGGGTGCGCCATGTCGGGCAACGTTAGCGGCTAGCCGGGCGGCCGGGCGTTTGCTGCTGACCCGGCGGCCGTCGCCGGCCCCGGGTCCCGCCTCGGGTGCGCCATGTCGGGCAACGTTAGCGGCTAGCTGAGCGGCCGGTCCCTAGTGGCGGGGGAGGGGAGCGCAGTGGCGCCATGCAGGACGCTGGCGCCGAGGTCGGTCAGGGTGTGGATGACGGCGCTGCCGAGGCGGCGGGTGGTGATCAGGCCGGCGTTGCGCAGCACCGCGGCGTGATGGCTGGCGGTGGCGGGCGCCACCGCGAGCTGGCCGGCCAGCTCGGTCGTCGTGCAGCCGTCGCGGACCGCGGCCAGCGCGGCGGCCCGGGTCTGGCCCAGCAGGGCGGCCAGCGCGCCGCCGGGCCCGCCCGGAACGACAGGCTGCCAGATCCGCTCGGCCTCCCCGAGCTCGCGCAGCGCGGGAAAGAAGACGACCAGGGACTGGTCATGATCGCTCATCGACTCATAGACCCGCACCGAGCGGCTGAACACCGACGGCACCAGCGTGATGCCCCGGCCGTCGGCCGGCAAGTCGCGCCAGCAGCCGGGCAGGGTCAGCACCTCCAGGTACGGCGGGCGCCAGCGCAGCTGCGGATGGAGCGTGGTCAGCAGCTGCTGGACCCCGCCCTCGGCCAGCACCCGGGCCCGGGCGGCGCGCTCGGCGTGCAGATGAGCGCGGATCCGGGCCCAGTGCGGGCCCACATCGGCGTCGTGGCGCTCGCGCAGGGCCGCGGCCAGCTGGCGGCGAACCCGGCCGTCGCCGGGCAGCCCGTGAATCCAGGCCGGCCAGCGCAGCGCGGCCCGGCCCCGGCCGGACACGGCCTGAGCCCAGGCCGCGTGGCAGATCTCGTCGCGCAGCAGCGACGGCGCCTGGGCCAGGAGAGCCTCGGTGCCCTGCTCGATACTCGAGCTCTGGCCCACGACCGTCTGCAAGTCGATGAAAGCCAGGAAATCGGCGAGCCCGCCGAGGGGCGGGCCGCCGGGCGGCGGGGGCCCGGCCTGGCCGGTGCGGCAGCCCGCGTACAGGGCACCGGGCCTGCGCCGGTTCAGCGTCTCGATGCTGAACAGCGTCTCGGCCAGCGGCCCGAAAGTGGTCACCAAATGGATGCTGGTCAGGTCAGCGGCAGTGAGGTGCATCCGCAGCATGGCTTCCCCCGGGAATGGCAGCTCCGGGTAGTACACCATGAGCCGGCGGCTGATTTCAGCGCCGACCGCTGATTTCGGCTAGAAACGGTAGGAACCGGGCCGGCCAGCCCTCCCTGGCCGGCCCGGCCTGGCCTCTCGCCTAGTGATCATGGATCGGCGGGGTCAGGCTGGCCGGCTAGCGAGACCGGCCGGAGCGGGGGCGGACCAGCGTGAACGTCTCGAATTCGGTGTAGTCAGGGGTGGGGGCGCTGGCCGCCCCGGTGGCCGGGTTGACCGGGTCGGCGCCCACGGCGTGGTACTGGGTGACCTTGATGCTGGTCAGCCCGCCTGGCCGGCCTGGATCGACATCGAACACGGCGATCCCGTAGCCGGTCGAGGTGTCCCGCTTCGCCGACCAGGTCGCGTCCTCGACAGCGTCCGCGCCGGCCCGGCGAACACGTCCGGGGTCGCGGTGGCCACCGGCCGGTTTGGATGGGTGAAGACCTTGGCCTGGCGCTGCCCGTCGGCCGCGTCGGTGCCGTAGTTGTCGAGGTTGGCGTTGGTCCCGCCGCAGCCCAGGACGAGATGCACGGTGCCCTGGCTGGTGTCGAAGACCCCGGTGTCCTGCGTGGTCACCGGGTGCGGCCGCATGGTCTGCACCGGGGTTCCGGTGGCGACCTCGGTCCCGGCCATCCGGTCGAAGCCGCGGCACGGGAAGGACCGCTCGTAGTCATGGTCGTGGCCGCCCAGCACCAGGTCGACCTCATACCGGTCGAACAGCGGCAGCCAGGCCTGCCGGATCCCGAGGTCTGAGCCGTTGCCGGTGGCCGAAGACGAGCAGGCGATCTGGTGCATCTGGACGATGATCCAGTCGATCGACGGGTCCTGCCTGGCCCGGGCCAGGGTCCGCTCCAGCCAGACCGTCTGCGCGCCATGGGAGTACCCGCTGATGTAGAACGAGGTGCCCGGCTCGATCGCCGGGCGGCCGGTGCTGGCCACCGGGGTGAGCGGGGCCGGGCCGGCCACGAAGGCCCCGGCGTCCTGGTAGATCACGTCGTCGGCGTCCAGCGAGATGAACAGCGCCGAGCCCACCCGGAACTGATACCAGCGGCCGCGGAAGCCCGCCACGCCGTTGTCAGGCAGCCGGTAGCGGGTCAGGTAGGAGGTGAACCCCTGCGGCCCGTTGTTGAACTCCACCTCGTGGTTACCCAGGCACGGCATCCAGGCCCGGAATCCCGCTGAGCGCTGATTGTTGTTGCCGAAGTCGCGCCACACCTCTGGCTGGACCGTCGGGTTGAGGTCGGCGTAGCACAGGTCGCCGTTGAGCAGGTGAAACAGCGGCTGGAAGGACTCGACGGCGGCGACCGCGTAGGCGCTCTGCCCGTAGGAAAGGACCCACTGGGTGTTCGGGGTGGCCAGGTCACCGAAACTGGTGAAGCGGAACCGGGACCGGCCGCGCGGCGCGGTGCGGAACGTCGCCGAGAATGGCTCGGCGCTGCCGTCGTTAGCCGCGGTCACCTGGTAGGAATACGCGGTGTCCGGGCGCAGCCCGGTGAGTTCGGCGTGATAAGTCCAGACCGTCTCGCCGTTGATGCCGTCGGTATAGAAGCGCTCGATCGCCGGCACCGGCTCCGCCCGTCCGTCCGCCCGGCCGAGCAGGACCTGCGGCCGGACGGCCCGGTCCGGGGAGGCCCAGGACACGGTCATGCTGGTGGCCGGGTCAGCGCCCCAGGCCAGGTGAATCTGTTCCGGGGTGCCATCCGGGCCCCGGCCCGCGGCCGGGCGGCCAGGCTGTGCCCCGGTGCGGATCGTGATCGGAGCGGCCGCGCCGAGCACGGCGGCACCGCCGGCTCCGGTCAGGACCTGCCGGCGGGTGAGCGAGGAATCATCGTGAATACCAGACATATGCCTATTGTCAGGCTTCGTGGTGAACAAGTCATGACGGCGTGGCGATGGGCCAAGCCAGCGAGGGTAAACAGCTGGTGGAATGGCTTCGGGCTAGCCGCCTGAGCCGTACGGCCGGGTGATGATCTCCATCAGGTGGCCGTCCGGATCCTCGAAGTACACGCCGCGGCCGCCGTCGTTGTGGTTCACCTGCCCTGGCCGGGACCGGCCCGGATCAGCCCAGAACGACAGGCCCTGCGCGCGGATCCGGCCGAAGGACACGTCGAACTCGGCCTCGCTGATCAAGAACGCGTAGTGCTGGGCGGTGATCGGCTCGCTGGTCTCATGGAAGTCCAGCGAGACGTCGTTGTCGGCCGCGACCATGAGGAACGGCCCGAACCGGGTGGCCGGAGGCAAGCCGAGCACCCCGGTCAGGAAGGCCGCGGATCGCTGCTGGTCCCGGCACCAGATGATGGTGTGATTCAGCTGGACGCTCACAGTAATAGTTAACCCCTCAGAGAAGTATCTGACTATAGTCAGATAATGGACCAGCTCATGATTGACCAGCTCCGGAGGTTCAACCGGACGGTCACGCAGCGCGTCGGCGCGCTCAATGACGCCTTCCTGGCCCGGGGCCGCTCGCTCGGCCCGGCCCGGCTGCTGTGGGAGATCGGGCCGGAAGGCAGCGATGTCCGGCTGCTGCGATCGCGGCTCGACCTGGACTCGGGCTACGTGAGCAGGCTGCTGCGATCGCTGGAGAACGACGGGCTCGTCAGGACCGAGCCGAGCCCGGCCGACGGCCGGGTCCGAGTCGCGTGGCTCACCAGCCGCGGGCTGGCCGAGCGCGCGGAGCTCGACCGGCGGGCCGACGACGCGGCCGCCGCTATCCTCGGGCCGCTGAGCCCGCGGCAGCGCACCAGGCTCGTCGCGGCCATGGCCGAAGTCGAGCAGCTCATGCTGGCCTCGATGGTCAAGATCGCCGCGTCCGATCCCCGGCAGTCCGCCGCCCGGTACTGCGTACAGGCCTACTTTGACGAGCTGGCCCGCCGGTTCGAAGGCGGCTTTGATCCGGCGCTGAGCATCCCCGCCGAGGACGAAGAGCTGACCCCGCCCGCGGGCCTCCTGCTGGTCGCCACGCTGCACGCTGAACCGGTCGGCTGCGGGGCGCTCAAGTTCGGCGGCGACGCGCTGGCTGAGATCAAGCGGATGTGGGTCGCGTCCTCGGCCCGCGGGCTCGGGCTCGGCCGCCGGCTCCTGGCCGATCTGGAGGCCAGGGCGGCGGCGAACGGGGCTCGGGTGATCCGGCTGGAGACCAATCGCGCGCTGGCCGAGGCGATCAGCATGTACCGGACGGCCGGCTGACCAGGAAGTGGCCGCGTTCAACGCCGAGCCCTACGCCGACCACTGGTTCGAGAAGGCCCTCGACGCTGCGCCGGCGGCTGCCGCTGATCTTGCGCCGGCGGCTGCCGCTGACGTCCTCGGGCGGCTACCGCGAGCTGAGCCCGGCCGCCCACTGCGCGACTGAGACCACGTCGGCCTGCCGGGGAAACACCTTCTCGGTCAGGATCCGGTGCACCTCGGGGTCAGCGTCGAGGCAGGCGTCGGCCAGCACGACGAGCTGGTAGTCCAGGTCGGCGGCCTGGCGCAGGGTGGACAGCACCACGCCGCTGGTGGCGATGCCGGCCAGCACGAGCGTGCCCGCGCCCAGGCCGCGCAGCAGGACCTCGAGGTCACTGCCGGTGAACGCGGATACCCGGCGCTTGGTCACGACCAAATCCCCGTCCTGCGGCGCGACGGCCGGATGGATCTCGGCCCCCGGGCTGCCCGCGGCGAACCCGTCCGAGGCGGCGATCCGGGCGAAGGTCCGGTTCCTGGCGCTGATCTCGGGACTGCCGGGCCGGAAGCTGATCGTCACGTACACCACCGGGATAGCCGCGGCCCGGGCCGCGATGATGGCCGCCGACAGCCGGGCCAGGTAGCCGGGGTCATCGTCGTAACGCCCGACAATGCCCCGCTGGACATCCATGACCAGCAAAGCGGTCGCGTCCATGGCCGGGTGCTCCCTTCGTCTGGTGCCGGGGGCTGATCCCGCCCCGGTGGTCGTGCGCCCAGTCAAGTCGCGGCGCCAGTTGAGGCGCCCAGTTAAGCAGTCGCGCGCCGCGGTCGCGCGACGGCCGGTTCTGGACCTTCATACGGCCGCGCTGGCCGCACCGGGCGAGGCGGATACGGCCGGCCCTGGGCGAGCCGAGAGCAGCCGTAACCTGGCCGTCCGGGCACGTCAATCGAATATATGTTCTACGATGGCCGGATGGATCAGCAAGCTGCCGACCGCATCCTGGCCGCCCAGATCACCGGCACCTCCCGGCGCCACTCCCGGTGGCGGCCGCTCACCGAAGCCGAAGAGGCCGAGGCCGTGATCGAGCTGGCTGACCTCGCGCACGGGCGAGCCGACCTGCTGGCCCAGGTCGCCGGACTCCAGATCGGCTGCTACGAAGGGGATATCGACGAGCCGCGCCGTCGCCAGGCCGCTGACCTCCTGCTCAAGGCCGGCGCTGACAGGGACCTCATCCCGGCCTGGATCGAGATCGGCCGTGAGCGTGTCCGCAACGCCCGCCACATCCCTTATACCGGCTTAGTCCTGCGGCGCTGGAAAGCGGGCGGCTCGACGGGGCGGCCCCGGGGCCGGCCGAGGCCTGGCACCGGGGGGCGCTGGCGGGCCGAGACAGGCCGCCCGGCCGATATATCGGAGCGGGATGCTGAGCATCGCGTCCACGGCAGCTGCTTCAAGACCGGGCCCTCCGGAACCTTTGGGGGCGCTGGGCGTGGGCGGGGTCGAGGGCACCGGCGGGCCCGTGGCATCGTGAAAGCATGTCGAGGGCACCGGCGGGCCCGTGGCATCGTGAAAGCATGATGCCTGTCTCTGGTCGCGCCGCGGCGCTGCAGCTGGCCGGCCACCAGGCGCTCGGCGGTGGCGGCGGGATCGCGCACTTTCTCGTCCGGCTGGTGATCTGGCACGAGATCTGGCGCTTCATCCGCATCGTCTGGCGGATTCCAACCTTCGGGCCGATCATCGTCGCCCTGGTCATCGTGGCCGTCATCGGCCTGGCCGTGCTGCGGCGGACCGGGGTCCGCTGGCGGCCGCCCGGCCGGAACCGGGGCGGCTCAGTCGGCCCCGGCACCGGCCCGCGCGACTGGTGAGCGCGGCCGCGGGTTCCATTAGGACCCGCCCGCTGCTAGCCGTGGCGGGGCAGCAGCGGCCCGTGCTCCAGGCGCGGCAGCACGTGCCGGGCGAACAGGTCGCACTCGGCGGCGTGCGGGTAGCCGGACAGGATGAAGGCCTCCATGCCGAGCTCGGCGTAGCCGCGCAGCTTGGCCAGGACCTGGTCGGGGTCACCGACGATGGCCGCGCCGGCGCCCGAGCGCGCCCGGCCGATGCCGGTCCACAGGTTCGGCTCGACGAACCCGTCGTCGTCGGCCAGGTCGCGCAGCTCGCCCTGCCGCAGCTGGCCGGTCGACGCGACATGCAGGGACTGGTTCCGCAGCCGCGGCCGGTCTCCGCGTCCAGCCGCGAGACCAGGCGCTGCGCCGCGGCCCGCGCTTCCGCTCGGTCGCGCGCACGATCACGTGCGCCCGGTAGCCGAACTTCAGCTCGCGGCCGTAGCCGGGCCGCCCGGGCGCGCATGTCGCTGATGACGGCCTCGACCGCCGGCATCGTGTCCGGCCACATCAGGAACACGTCGGCGGCCTGGGCCGCGACGTCCCTGGCCGCCTCGGACAGGCCGCCGAAGTAGAACGGCGGGCAGCCGCCGAGCCGGGCGGATCCGCGGCGGGTCGAGGGTCAGGCTGACGAACTCGCCCGCGCACGTCGACCGGCTTGCCGTCCAGCAGGTCGCGCAGGACGCGCATGATCTCGAGGGTCCGGCGGTACCGGGGCGCTGACTCCAGCTGCTCGCCGGGCAGGTCGGAGGAGATGATGTTGATCGTCAGCCGGCCGCCGAGCATCTCGTCGATCGTGGCGAGCTGGCGCGCAAGCTGGGGCGGCCACATCTCCCCCATCCGGACCGCGACCAGCAGCTGCATCCGCCGCAGTAGCGGGGCGATGCCGGCCGCGAACGCCACCGAGTCGATCCCGGTGCGTAGTTCGACGGCAGCAGCAGGTTGTCGAAGCCCGGCCTCCTCGGCGCGCAGCGCGATGCCGCGGCAGTGCTCCCAGCTGGACCGCAGCGCCGGCGTCCGGCACGCCGAGGAACTCGTAGTCCTCATCGCACAGCGGAGCGAACCAGGACACCTCGCAGCTCATCCCTACCGCCTCTCTCGCCGGCCAGGCCATGACGACCCTACGTCGACGTCATCAGCTGGTTGCGGCCGCGGGCGATCACGTGGGCGTGGACGTGGGCCTGGGCGTAGGCGAACTGGGCCATCTCGACCTGCCGGTGGGTGTCCCAGGCCAGGGCGGCCGCCGCGGTGCCGCAGACCAGGATCAGCGTCAGCGCGGCCGCGGCCGCGCACCGGTAGCGGCGGGGCGGCGGGCCGGTGAGCGCGCTGACCCGGGCCCGGATGTGAGTCTGGGCGATGGGCAGCGCCACGGTGTCGCGGCGGTTCGGGCTGGGGGCCGCGGCCAGGCTGGCCCGGGCCAGGGCCCGGGCCACGACGGCGCCGTCGCCGACCTCGCGGGCCGCCTCCTGGTCGGCCCACAGCTCGACAGCGAGGCGGACCTGGCTGGCCAGCGGCCGCAGCAGCGGGTTGGCCGCCACGGCCAGCCGGGTCAGCAGCACGTACCCGGCGTGATGGTGACGCAGGTGAGCCGCCTCGTGAGCGAGCAGCGCGCACCGCTCGTCGGCGGGCAGCAAGGCGAGCATCCCGGTCGAGATCACGATGGCGCCGGGCCCGGCGGGCAGCGTGTAAGCGACGGGCCGCTCATCGCGGGTGATCACCAGCTTGCCGGGGCCGGTAGCCAGCAGGCGGCAGGCCCGCCCGGCCCGGTGCAGTTCCCGGGCCGCGCCGAGCAGATACTCAGTCGCGCTGGCCAGCAGGGCGACCGCGACGACGCCCGCCAGCAGGCTCCAGCCGACCGGGAGTTGCTGCAGCGGCCCGCTGGTCGCGGGCGACCAGCCGCCCAGCGCGGCGATCGGGTGCAGGCGGGCCAGCGCGCTGACCGAGGCCAGGCACAGCACCGCGCCGGTGGACAGCGAGGTGGCCAGGGCCAGCGCGGTCAGCAGGGTCGCGGCGGCGCGCGGGGAGAGCCCTCGGGACAGCGGGACGCCGCCCAGGGCGAGCAGGACGCTGGCCGTCAGCGGGATCAGGCTCAGCTGGGTCAGCGTGAGCGGGATCAGGCTCAGCGGGATGAGCCCGAGTGCGAGCAGGCTGAACAGCGTCACCCCTGATCCTCGCCAGGCCGCGAACCCTCACCGAGCAGATCCGTCAGCAACTGCTCGTCCTCTTGGCTCAGGTCGGCGACGAACTGAGTCAGCACGCCGGCCCGGTCACCGCCGGACTCCAGCAGCCGCAGCATGCGGTGCGCGGTAATCGAGGCCTGCGCGCCGGCCGGGCTGCCGTGCAGCGCGTAGGCGTATCCTCGGCCCGCTGCCTCCCGGCTGACCGCGCCCTTGGCGTGCAGCCGGGACAGCGTGGTCATCACCGTGGTGTAAGCCAGCGGGCCGCGCAGCCCGGCTCGCACCTGGGCCGGGGACAGCGGCCGGCCTGGCCGCGGCCAGGCAGCCGAGAATCTCCCGCTCCAGCGCGCCGCGGGCCCGGCCCCGGGCGGCACGAGGCCGGCCCAGAGGTTCAGGAGACCTGCCCAGGGGCTCAGGCGGCACGGCCCGCTCCCATCTACTACGATTCCTGTAGTACGACGTCACCTGTAGTTAATCTTCGCACGAAAACCGCAGACGGCCGGCGCGGGGCGCGCGGGCCAGGCGGGGCGGGCCGGCATGCGAGCGGGCGCCCAGCGGCGCGCTGAACCTGGCGAAAGGACCGACATGAAAGAGCGCGCGGCCGGCGGCCTGCACACGAGCCGGGGTTACCGGCCGGTGGTCCGGGTCCGGCTGACCACCGGCCACCTGGCGCAGGCGCCCGCGGGCCGGGGCGCCCTGCGGGTACCGGAGATCACCGCCTATTTCTGGCTGATCAAGGCCCTGTCCACCGCGATGGGCGAGGCGACATCGGATTACCTGGTCCACGCGCTGCAGCCGGTGCCCGCCGTGGCCCTGGGCTTCGTCGGGTTCGTGGTGGCGCTGGTGCTGCAGTTCCGGATGCGCCGCTACCTGGCCTGGACGTACTGGTTCGCGGTCCTGATGGTCGGGGTGTTCGGCACGATGGCGGCCGACGTGCTGCACGTCGGGTTCGGCGTGCCCTACATCGTCTCCTCGACGCTGTACGCGGTGGTCCTGGCCGCGGTGTTCGTGACCTGGTACCGGGTCGAGCGCACCCTGTCTATTCACACCGTCGACACCGCGCGCAGGGAAGCCTTCTACTGGGCGGCGGTGGTGGCCACCTTCGCGATGGGCACCGCGGTCGGCGACCTGACCGCGGTCACCTTCCACCTGGGGTACTTCTTCTCCCTGGTGCTGTTCGCCGGGGTCATCATCATCCCCGCGGCCGGCTACCGGTGGCTGGGCTGGAACTCGATCCTGTGCTTCTGGTTCGCCTACGTGGTGACCCGCCCGCTCGGCGCCTCATTCGCGGACTGGGTCGGCAAGCCCGCCCGGGTCAGCGGCCTGGGAGTGGGCGATGGCTGGGTCAGCCTGGTCCTCACCGTCGTGATCGCCTGCCTGGTCGGCTACCTGGCCATCACCGGCCGGGATGTGCAGCGCCGCCACCGTGTATCTGGAGCACGGTAATCCGCTCTGGATCAGTAGAACCTGATCCAGGCTGAGCGGAGGGACCGGACATGCCAGCATTCCGGCCACAGATAGCGGCAGTGCTGCTCGGCGGGCTGCTCGCAGCGGCCTGCGGCGGCCCGGCGGCGGACCGTGGGGTGCCCGGCGTAGCCGGGCCCGGGGCCAGTTCGGGCAGCGAGGCCAGTTCGGGCGGGTCTGGCCCGGGCGGCGCACCGCCGGCTGGCGCAGCGCCCGGGGCCCCGGCGGCGAACGCCGCGCCGGGGGCCGCCGGAGGCGGCGGCGGGCCCGCGGCACCGGGCGCGCCGATCATGATCCCGGATGTCGTGCAGTCCCAGGGCCTTGATGTCGATGTCGTCCGGCTCTCCATCGAGACCGGCCAGAACCTGCCGGGCGAGCCAGGCAAGACCTACGACGGCGTCATCGCGCAGTGCGGCGGCCAGTTGTGCGTGAGCGTCGAGGCCAAGCCGGGGACGTCCGCGGACGGCGCGGACGGCTTTACCCAGTGCCAGTTCGTCAGGACCGAGCCGGCGCCGGGCAGCCAGGTAGCCCGGGGGGCCACGATCTGGCTGCTGACCGGCACCCAGCCGTGCGCGCCGCCAGACCCGGACGCCGGCCAGGCGTCGGATCCTGGTACCGGCCCGTCCTCCGATCCGGGCGCCGGCCAGGCGTCGGATCCTGGTACCGGCCCGTCGTCCGATCCGGGCGCTGATCAGTCGTCGCCGGCCGAGCCGTGACCAGTTCCGCTACGACCAGTTCCGGTACGGCCGGCTCCGGTGCGACCGGCTCCGGTACGACGACTGCGGCCAGCGCGGATGCCCGGTCCGCGGCAGCGACGGCGCCGCAGACCGGGCCCGGGCTCGCCGAGCCTGGCGAGCAGCCCGGGGCCGCGTCACCGCAGCGAGCCGCCTCGCCCGCGCCGCCCGGGTTCGGGCTGCCGCCGCAGCTGGTCAGGATCCTGGGCGGGATCATCGCCCCGACCACCCTGCTGACCGCGCTGCTCTACTACTTCGGCTGGTCACACGCCTACTGGTTCTTCAACTACTTCGGGGTTGACTCGAGCCTGCTCGGCTTCACCAGCACGGATTACCTGATGCGCAGCGTGGACGCGCTGTTCGTGCCGATGACAGTCGCCGCGTCGGCCGCCCTGCTCGGGGTGTGGGGACATGTCCTGCTCCGGGCCCGGCTGCCCCGCTGCGGGCGCGCGGTGCAGCGCGGGCTCGGGCTGGGCCTCGCGCTCGCGGGCGGGATCCTGGCCCTGGGCGGCCTGTGCAGCGTCTTCACCACGACCGTGCTCAGCGAGCACCTGGTGGCCGCGCCGCTAAGCCTGGGCGGCGGAGTGCTGCTGGTGGTGTACGCGGCCCGGCTGCGGCGTACGCTCAGCGCCGGGCCGCGCCCGGCCGGCCGGGGCAGCGGCCCGGGCTGGCAGGCCAGCGCGGAGTGGGTGATCGTGTTCGTGCTGGTCGGACTCAGCCTGTTCTGGGCGGCCACCGATTACTCCGCCGCGGTCGGCCGGTCCCGGGCCCGTGACTTCGTGGCGCGCCTGGCCAGCTACCCTGACGTCGCCGTATACAGCCAGCTCAGCCTGAGCCTGCGGGCGCCGGGCGTGCGGGAGGTACGCTGCCAGGAGCCGCAGGCCGCCTACCGGTTCCGGTACGACGGCCTCAAGCTCGTGCTGCAGTCCGGTGACCAGTACCTGTTCGTGCCGGCCGCGTGGACGTCGGCCCGGGGCGTGGCCGTACTCATCCCGCGCAGCAGTTCGCTGCGCCTGGAGTTCTATCCGGTCTCCGCCGCCGCCGGCCTGCCCGCGGCGTGCTGACCGGGGCGAGCCGAAGGTAGAACTGACAGCAGGAGGGTCATGGGAGCTGGCGCACTAGCACTGTTCATCGCGGTCTGGCTGGCCTGCGCGGTGGAGGCGGTCGAGGCCACCACGATCGTGCTCGCGGCCGGCATGGCCAGGGACTGGCGGTCAGCGGGCGCCGGGCTGGCGGCCGCGCTGGCGGTGCTGGCCATCGTGATCGGGGCGGCCGGCCCGGCGGTATCCGCGCTGCCGCTGCGCGACCTGCGGCTGATCGTGGGCGCGCTGCTGCTGGTGTTCGGCCTGCAGTGGCTGCGCAAGGCCATCTTGCGGGCCAGCGGGCGCAAGGCCCGGCACGACGAGGACCAGATCTACCGGGCGCAGCTCGCGGCCGCCGCAGGCGGCCCGGCCACCCGGGTGAGCCTGGTGCCGGACTGGACCGGGTTCACGCTGGCGTTCAAGGGCGTATTCCTGGAGGGCCTGGAGGTGGTGTTCATCGTCTTGACCTTCGGGGCCAACCAGCACGACATCGGGCTCGCGGCCGTCGCGGCGGGCTGCGCCGTGCTGCTGGTCGGCGCGGCCGGGCTGGCGGCCAGGGCGCCACTGGCCCGGGTCCCCGAGAACACGATGAAGTTCGTGGTCGGGATCATGCTCACCGGGTTCGGCATGTTCTGGGGCGGCGAGGGCGCCGGGGCGAGCTGGCCGGGCGGGGACGCGGCGCTGCTGGTGCTCATCCCGGCGCTGGCCGGGTTCGCGCTGCTGCTGGTCGCAGTGGCGCGGCGGGGCGCGCCCGGCGGGCCCGCTGAGCCCGGACCGGCCGCCGCGACCGAGTCCGCCGCCACGTCGGCGGCCCAGGAGCCAGGCTGACATGGGCCGCCGGATCCGCGCCTTCTTCGCGTTCTGCTACGACTTTCTCATCGGCGATGACTGGCTGGTCGCGGCCGGCGTGATCGGCGGGCTGGCCGCTACCTACCTGCTGAGCCAGGCCAGCGCCGGCCTGGTGGCTGCTCCCTGTCCTGCTGCTGATCCTGCTGCCGGTCAGCCTGTGGCGGGCGGCCCGGCGGCAGTAACCCGCCGCGCGCCTGGCCGCCCCTGGCCTCAGAGCTGGCCGCCAGCCGGATGGCTGAAGGCCCGACGCAGAGCGCGTAAGGCTGGCTGAGCCGGGCGTCCTAGGCGGCGTTATAGGCAGAGTTGCGGGGTCCATCCGCCGCAGGCCTAAAGCCGGCCGAACCTCCATATAAGAGGCGCGCTTCGGGCGCAGGCCAGGTTCAGGCCGGGCTGCCGCCGCGTGCTCGCCGGGGATTCCTGGGCCCGGCAGACGGGTAAGCAAACGCAGCACAGCGCGCCGTCATGCCGCTCAAGGGGGCGGCTTTCCGGTGCGAAGGAGAAACGCCGTGTCTGATGAGCCCGAGCCCGGTCCGGGCGGCTCACTAGCCGGGCGGACGGCCTGGACCCTCAGCCTGCAGACGCCGCTGCGCCGGTTCCTGCGCACCGAGACCGGCGGCGCGGCCGTGCTGCTGGCGCTGGCCGTGCTGGCGCTGGCCTGGGTCAACATCGACGCGGCCGGCTATCAGGGTTTCTGGCATACCCGGCTGACTTTCCGGCTGGGCGGCGCGCAGGTGTCAGAAGACCTGCGCGAATGGGTTAACGGCGGCCTGATGACGTTCTTCTTCTTCATCTTCGGGCTGGAGGCCCGGCGCGAGTTCGACATGGGCGAACTGCGGGAGCGGCGGCGGCTGGCGCTGCCGGTCGTGGCCGCGCTGGGCGGGATGGCTATCCCGGTCGGCATCTTCCTGGCCCTGAACGCAGGCCGCCCGACCGAGTCAGGCTGGGGAGCGGCGATGTCGACCGACACCGCGTTCGCGCTGGGGATGCTGGCCCTGGCCGGGCCACGGTTCCCTGAGCGGGTGCGGGCCTTCCTGCTGTCGGTGGCCGTCATCGACGACCTGGTCGCGCTCATAGTCATCGCGGCCGCTTACAGCAACAAGATCTCGCTGGCTCCGCTGGCCGTGGCGGCGGGCCTGTTCGCTGTGGTCATCGGGGCGCGCTGGACCGGGTTCCGGTATGGCCTGGGCTACGCGGTGCTGGGCGTCGCGGCCTGGCTCGCGGTGCTGGAATCCGGCGTCGACCCGGTGGTCGTGGGCCTGGTCATGGGGTTGCTGACGTACGCGCACCCGCCGGCCAGGACCGACCTGGAGCAGGCCAGTGACTTGTTCCGCCGGTTCAGGGAGCAGCCCACCGGGGACCTGGCCCAGTCGGCGCGGGCCGGGCTGGCGCAGGCGCTTTCGCCGAACGAGCGGCTCCAGCAGCTGTATCACCCGTGGACCAGTTACGTGATCGTCCCGCTGTTCGCCCTGGCCAACGCCGGCATCGTCATCAACGGCCCGTTCCTGGCCCGCGCGTTCACCTCGCCGGTGACGCTGGGCATCCTGGCCGGGTACGTGGCCGGGAAACCCATCGGCATCGTCGGCGGGTCCTGGCTGCTGACCAGGGTCAGCCGCGGCCAGCTCCGGCCGCCGGTCGGCTGGGCCGCCGTCACCGGGGTGGGCACCGCCGCCGGAGTCGGCTTCGCCGTCTCCATCCTGATCGCCACCCTGGCGTTCCAGGGCATCGAGCTGGAGGAGGCGAAAGCCGGCGTGCTCAGCACGCTGATCGTCGCGCCCCTGGTCACCTGGCTGGTGTTCCGCGCCACCGCCTTGCTGCCGGCCCGGCTGGAGGCCCGCGCGCTGCTGGGCAGCTCGCGGGTGATCAGTGACCTGGCCGTGCCGGTCGACCCCGACTATGACCACATCCGCGGGCCCGCGCCCCGGTCACCCTGGTCGAGTACGGCGACTTCGAGTGCCCTTACTGCGGCGAGGCCGAGCCGGTCGTCCGCGACCTGCTGGCCGGGCACGGCGAGGTCAGGTACGTCTGGCGGCACCTGCCGCTCAGCGATGTCCACCCGCATGCCGAGCTGGCCGCCGAGGCCGCCGAGGCGGCCGCCAGCCAGGGCGCGTTCTGGCCGATGCACGAACTGCTCCTCGCGCACCAGGGTGAGCTGCAGGTCAGCGACCTGATCCGGTACGCCCATGGCCTCGGCCTGGACCGCAAGAGGTTTCGTGACCAGCTCCGGCGGGGTTCTGCCGCGAACCGGGTCGCCGAGGACGTCGAGTCCGCCGACCTGAGCGGCGTATCGGGCACGCCCACGTTCTTCGTCAACGAACAGCGTTACAACGGCGCCTACGACATCGACGGCCTGGTCGCCGCGGTCCAGGCGGCCAAGGACCGTCCGGCCTAGCCCGGCTGCGGCGGCGGCCAGGACCGGGACGCCGGCGGGGTTAGTGCTGACGGGCGGCCGACCCGCCGCGGGCCCGGTAGGCCGCGACGGTGGTCCGGCTTGCGCAGGCGGCGGAGCAGTACCGGCGGGAGGAGTTCTTGGACTCATCGACGTACCACCGGCGGCAGCCCGCCGCGGCGCAGCGGCGCGTCCGGGAGCGCCCGTACCGGCACACATACAGGGCCAGGCCGCTAACCGCCATGGCCGCGGCCCACCTGGGCAGCGGCGCGTCGTCGGGAGCGTAGTGCAAGTGCGGTGCCTCGCCGTCGTGCATGGTGAGCTGAGGCCGGCAGTCCTGCGCGTCAAGCAGCGCAGCCAGCTGGGCGATGAAGTCCTGGTCATCGGCGATGTCGAGGACCGATGACAACTCAGCGCCCAGCTCCCTGAGCTGGCCGATGTCCGATGGCGCAAGGTCGGCCGCAGCGGCCGGGTATCCGTGATCGGTGAACATGAGCTGCTGGCCTTCGAGCAGCTCGTCCAGGCTGAGCAAGCCGTCGGCGAGCGAGGAGAGGCCGAGCGCCAGCTGGACGGGATTCAGGTCGTAGTCTTCATAACTCACTTGACCACCTACAGCAGGGTCTGTTTTGGTAGGCAGTGTTCTCCGATATGACGCCTACAGACTGGAGCTTACCGTGGCTGACGTCAATGCCGATATCTTGCTCGCGGCGGCCCGCGGGCTGATGCTCGCTGGCCGGTGGGAGCTCGCGGGCCAGTTGCTGGCCGGCGTGCGGACTAATGACCAGCGTGAGCAGGCCGGGCTGGCGCTGGCCCAGGCCCAGATCGCGGTGGAAGTCAGGCAATATCGCGGCGTCGGCGATCCGGCCGAGGCGATGGCGGCCGCAGCGGCTCGCATATCCGCGCTGGGCGATCAGGAAGTCGCCTTCGACCTCGAACTGCTGCGCCTGTTCGCGGACTACTGGGCCGAGCTGCTGCCCAGCGACGGCCGGACGCCGCGCTTCGGCCCCGATGGACGCGAGTCCGGCGTGCTGGATGAACTGCGGGACCGGGCCGGGCGGCTCGCGGACAGCGCTCCCGATGCCCGGCGCAGCGCCAGGGCCGGGTTCTACGCCGGCCTGATCGCCGACAACCTGCGCGGTGGCAGCCCGGGCCCGGGACCTGTTCGAGCGGGCGCTGAGCGATTGCCGGCCGGGAGCCGACGACGATTATGCCGCCGAAGCGCTCCGGCACCTGGGCGGGTGCGCCCTGGAAGAAGGCGACCTGGCGCTGGCCCGGCAGCGCTTCGAACGTTCCACCGAGCTGGCCGAGCGGGCTGGCTGGCTGCCGCTGGCCTTGGCCCAGCAGGCGCTGCTGGCTGAGCTGGCGGTCAAGGAAGGCGACGGGGCCGCAGCTGCCGCACTCGGCGGCGAAGTCCGTCGCTGGGCCGCGGCACTAGGCCTGGGTCGGCTCGAAGCCCAGGCTGCCGCGCTGAGCACGGCCGGGTAGCGGACGGCAAGCGGCGAGGCGAGACCGGGCGGCGCGGCTAGGGCGGCCGGGTCAGGGTGCGCGGTTCGGGCCGGGGGCGGTCGAAGGGGCGGACGTGGGGGCCTCGGCCTGCCAGACGTAGAGCACCAGGCTCAGGGTGTGCTTTTTCTGGGCCTTGATCTCCACGAGCGCCAGGTAGCCGCCGGGCGCTGAATGCGGCGCCGGGGCGGTCCTGACGCAAAAGGCACGTCCCGCGGTGATCTCCTGGCCGGCCAGTACCGTCGTCCGGCCGGGCTGGCCCGTCGCCCCGCCGGAGTGGCCTGTCGGCCCGCCGGAGTGGCCTGTCGCCCGGCCGGACGGTCCGATCCGGGCGGAGTCCGGCCCGGACGGCACGAGGCGGGTGCCCGGCAGGGCCGGGAACGTGGCCTGGCGGCAGGCGGTGTGCGGCACGACCAGCCGGGCCGGGCCGGGCAGGAAGGCGACGGCGCCTGCGACCAGCAGCTGCGAGCGATGCGGGCCGTGCTCCTGGAGGTACTCGATGTCCCTGGCTGGCCCGGCGGTGCGGGCCGCACCCCAGCTCGGGCTGAGCGAACCGAGGCTGTAGTGGATCCCGGCGGTCATGGTCAGCCGGCCGTAGTGCTGGAACTGGAAGTCCGGGCCGGACGCCGGGACCTGCACCGCGCGCGACGACGCGGCCGAGAGCCGGGGCTGCTGCGACGACGATGAGACCGACGACAAGGACGGTTCCGACCGGGACGGCCAGGACGGCGCGGACGAGGCCGATGGGGTCGGCAATGTGGCGGAGGCACTGATCGCCGGGGCCTGGAAGATCCCGGCCGAGACCGCGATGATGGCCGCGCTGGCGGCCACGCCGCCGCCTGCCGCCCACGCGGTCAGCTGGACGCCCCGCCGCTGGCGGCGCGGCCCCGAGGCCGACCGCCCCGCTCCGGGGACTCGGTCAGCTCCGGGCGCTCGCCTGGCGACGGGCTTCTGGCCGACACCGGGCTTCCGCTCGGGTCGGGGCCTGGGGCGCGGGATGGTTTGGTGGTCCGGCTCGGGAACCGGTCCTGAGCCGGGTGCCTGGCTCAGCGCTGACCCGGCGCCTGGCTTGCCGACCGGGATCGGGTCGGCCGCCCGGATCTTGAACGCTCCGGTCTCCAGCCAGAACTGCCGGAACGGCTCGGTCACGCGGTCATGAGCGCGCTGCAGGTCAGCGGGCGCGATGCCGAGGCCCTCGCTGGTGCGCTGGTCACACCGGAGCACCAGTCCCTCGGTCAGCTCGATGCGGCGGCCGAGATCGTCGGTGAGCAGCTCGTCGCCGCCCAGCCCGAAATCACTCAGCCGTGCGGTGAAGATCCGGCATACCACGCTGACCTTGCCGTCCGCCAGCTCAAGCTCCCGCAGCAGGGCGGTGCCCGGCGGGGTCGCGCTGGCCCTGATCGAGGCCCGCAGTGCGGCCAGGGCGTCTTTGCCCTGCAGGAACGCCGGGGCCACCACCAGCCGGTAGCCCCGGTTCTTGCTCCGGCCGATGAGAAATGGCCAGGCTTCGACGGTCATGCGCCCGGGCCTGACGACCACACTGTGTACTCCTCACCGATGAGCGGCTGATGCGTTCCGGTATGAGGACGCCTGAAACAGAGAACGAAGATTACGGACTTATGTAAAAATTCGATAACGAACCACTAATTGTTAACCTTCTCAGCCGTGGTGCCCCTTTTCGGGCCGAGTGCGCCGCCGTTTCACCGGGATAGGCCGGCCAGATCCCGGCCGCGGCTGCAGGACGACGGCAGGATCGACACCGAGCAGTCATCGACCTTGAAGGTGGCCCCGCCGCCCCGGGTATTAGTGCTGGAGACACTGAACGGCATCATGTCGCCAGACGCACCAGCCGGCCGGAGTTACGGCCCGGGCGCTTGACGCGGTGGACGACATCGCGGCCATCCTTCAGCGCTCCACCCGTCCGCGCCTGAATTCCTAGAGTCCGCAGGCCGGGCAGTGGCGGCCAATTTCCTGCTGTGGGCGGGTAGTCCCCGGGATGTGCTGAGGCGTCTTGTCATGTGTAAGCCGGCCTCAGCGTGAGGCGGCTGTCACGGTTGCGCACCGCAGGCCGCGGTGCGGGGGGAGAGCACCTGTTATGTCCATGCCACCTGAGCAGCCGACCGAACCGCACCCGCCGCCGCGGGGCGGGCCGCGGCAGTCTTCGCCGTTCGCCAGAGTGCGGGCTTTGGCACTGCGCCATCCCAGATGGTCGACGGCGCTGGCGGTGCTGGTCGTCTTAGTCATCATCGGCGCCGCGACCAGCCAGCCGCCGCCGGCCAAGACGACCAAGACCGCGGCGACCACCACTGAGCACCTCACCACCCCGAACGCCGCGAGCACGCCCGCCCGGCCAGCGCTCAGCTGTCACGCTCAGGCGACCCGGTTCCGGCCCCGCGATCACACCACAGTCTGGATACGGGTCCGCACGGTGGGCCACGTCAAGGTGACAGCCATGAGCCCCGGGCGGTCGGTGACCGCGCTCGACTGCCGTCGGCCGGGCCAGCGCCCAGGGCGAGCGGCTGCTGCGGTTCCGGATCGGCGACGCCACGCCCGGGGCCCGGATCGTCATCGTCGTTCATGTCTCGCGGCCGGGCCAGTCGGGCAACTGCCGGGCGTCGCTGCGGCCCCAGGCAGCACCGGTCGTGAAAGCACCCGCGCCGCCACCTCTGCCGACGCCAACGCCGGCCCCGCCCCGTCGCCGGCCCCAACGCGGTCGCCGGCTCCGCCGCCGACCAAGGCCTCGTGCCATCCGCTCAGCGATGAGGGCACCTGCTACGAGCCAGGCGAGTTCTGCCGGGACAGTGATCATGGCGTCACCGGCCTGGCCGGCGACGGCGAGACCATCACCTGCGAGGACAACGACGGCTGGAGGTGGGAACCCTCCTGACGGTTCGCGGCCCCGCGCTGCCGACGGCTGAGTCCAGGCGGCGCGGGCCCGCGGATCCGCGGTATGTGTTCTCAGGCGCCATCGGGCCGGCCACCTTCGCGGCGGAACTGTATGCCGCCGGGCAACGGGTGGACGACATCAGCCACCCACGACGCAGCCGCCCTCTGACGCACTTACCTTCCTGAGCGCCATCGCCGATCACGAAACGCGGCCGGCCTTACGCCGGGGTCCATTTCAGCGCATTTACTGGCGCTTGACGTTCGCGTAGGCCGTGCGGAGCCGGCCGAGGTGGGCGTGCATCTGCGCGGCGGCCCGCTCGGCGTCGCCGGACTCGCTGCAGCGCAGGATCTCGGTGTGATCGTCATCGCCGCAGGCCGGGCTCTCAGCTGGCCGGTCGGCCGCCGTCAGTCGAACACAGACTCGGATAACGCGGTGAACGGCGGAATGTCGGCGGGCTTGGGTACGCTGGCGACGTGCTCGATTCGTTCCACCCTGCGGTGCGTGTCTGGTTTGAGCGCCGGTTTCCTGAGGGACCGACGCAGCCTCAGGCGCGCGGGTGGCCGCAGATCGCGGCGGGCCGGCACACCCTGATCGCGGCGCCGACCGGATCGGGCAAGACGCTGGCGGCGTTCCTGGTCTGCATCGACCGGCTATACCGCCAGCACGCCGAGCGGACCGCGCCAGCCGAGGTGACACCGGCCCCGGGGCCGGGGGTGGTGTATGTCTCCCCGCTGAAGGCGCTGGCCGTCGACATCCAGCAGAACCTGGACCGCCCGCTGCGCGAGATCGCCGAGGTCGCGGCCGAGCTCGGGCTCAGCGCACCCGACATCAGGGTGGCGGTGCGGTCCGGGGACACGACCGCTGCCGAGCGCGCGTCGATGCTCAGGCGCCCGCCGGACTTCCTGATCACCACCCCGGAGTCGCTGTACCTGCTGGTCACGGCGCAGCGGAGCCGGGACACGCTGAGCGGCGTCGAGACCGTGATCGTGGACGAGATCCATGCCGTGGCCGGCAACAAGCGCGGCTCGCATCTGGCGCTCACCCTGGAGCGGCTGGACCACCTGACCGGCGGCTCGCTGCAGCGGGTCGGGCTATCAGCTACCCAGCGCCCGGTCGAGACCGTGGCCAGGCTGCTGGTCGGGGCCGGGGCCGGGCGGTCCGCGCCGGACGGCTCGCCGCGGTGCGCGATCGTCGACATCGGGCACCGCCGGGAGCTGGACCTCGTCCTGGAGCTGCCCGACGACGAGCTGGGCGCGGTCGCGTCCGCCGAGCAGATGGCCGAGATCCTGGATCTCATCGCCGGGCACGTGGCGGAGCACCGGACCACCCTGGTGTTCGTGAACACCCGGCGGCTGGCCGAGCGGGTGGCGCATCAGCTGGGGGAGCGGCTGGGCGAGGACCGGGTGTCCGCGCACCACGGCAGCCTGTCCAAGGACCGGCGCCAGCGGGTGGAGGCCCGGCTGCGGTCGGGGGACCTGAAGGCCCTGGTGGCGACGGCCTCGCTGGAGCTCGGCATCGATATCGGGCCGGTAGAGCTGGTGTGCCAGATCGGCTCGCCGCGCAGTTTCGCGACGTTCCTGCAGCGGGTCGGCCGGTCGAATCACACCCGCTCGGGCACGCCGGCCGGCCGGCTGTACCCGACCTCCCGAGACGAGCTGGTCGAATGCGCGGCCTTGCTGCGCGGCGTGCGCTCGGGCCGGCTGGACGCGCTGCTGGTCCCGGTCCAGCCGCTGGACATCCTGGCCCAGCAGGTGGTGGCCGAGTGCGCGGCCGCGGACTGGCCCGAAGACGAGCTGTTCGGCCTGGTCACCCGGGCAGCGCCGTACGCCGGGCTGGCCCGGGACGATTTCGATGAGGTCTGCGAGCTGGTCTCGGAAGGGATCCGCACCGGGCGCGGCCGGCGGGCCGCTTATGTGCACCGGGACCGGGTGACCGGGCAGCTGCGCGGGCGGCGGGGCGCCCGGCTGGCCGCGCTCACCTCCGGCGGGGCCATCCCGGAGCTGGGTGACTACCGGGTGATCGCCGAGCCGGACGGCACCCCGGTGGGGACAGTGAACGAGGACTGGGCGATCGAGAGCATGGCCGGCGACGTGTTCCTGCTCGGCACCACGTCGTGGCGGATCCGCCGGGTGGAGCCGGGCACTGTCCGGGTGGTGGACGCCCAGGGCGCGCCGCCCTCGGTGCCGTTCTGGCTCGGCGAGGCGCCGGGCCGGACCGAGGAACTGTCCGAAGAGGTGTCCAGACTGCGCGCGGCGGTCGCCGCTGAGCTGGGCGCGGGGGACCAGGCCGGCGCGACGCGCTGGCTGATGGACGAGTGCGGGCTCGGCGAGCCCGCCGCCGAGACGATCACGCGCTACCTGAGTGCCGGGCTGGCCGCGCTCGGGGTGATCCCGACCACCACCACGATCGTGCTGGAACGGTTCTTCGACGAGGCCGGCGGGATGCAGCTGGTCGGGCACGCGCCGTTCGGCGCCCGGCTGAACCGGGCGCTCGGGCTGGCCCTGCGCAAGCGGTTCTGCGTCACGTTCGACTTCGAGCTGCAGGCGGCGGCGAGCGACGACGCCATCTTGCTGTCGCTGGGCCCGCAGCACAGCTTCCCGCTGGAGCGGGTGCCGAAATTCCTGGCGTCCCAGACGGTGGAGAGCGTGGTCCGGCAGGCCGTGCTGACCTCGCCGATGTTCCAGGCCCGCTGGCGGTGGAACCTGAACCGCTCACTGGCCGTGCTGCGGATGCGCGGCGGGCGCAAGAACCCGCCGGCCATCCAGCGGATGGAAGCCGACGACCTGATGGCGGCGGTGTTCCCGACGCTGGCCGCGTGCCAGGAGAACGTCGCGCCGGGGCCGCTGGAGATCCCCGATCACCCGATCGTCCGGCAGACACTGGATGACTGCCTGCGGGAGGCCATGGACATCGACGGCCTCAGGCAGCTCGTGGAGCGGATCGAGTCCGGCCAGGTCACGGTGGTGGTCCGGGATACCACAGAGCCGTCGGTGCTAGCCCACGAGATTCTCAACGGGCGGCCGTTCACCTTCCTCGATGACGCCCCGCTTGAGGAGCGCCGCAGCCGCGCGGTCCAGCTCCGCCGGGGCCTGCCGGTGGATGCGCACGACCTGGCCCGGCTCGACCCGGCCGCGATCGAACGGGTGGCCGAGCAGGTGCGCCCCGATCCGCGTGACCCGGACGAGCTGCACGACCTGCTGATGACGGTGTACGGGCTGCGCCCGGACGGCGGGTGGCAGGAGTGGTTTGACGCCCTGGTCGCGGCGGGCCGGGCGGTCACGGTGCACGCGCCCGGCGGGGCCTTGTGGTGCGCGGTCGAGCGGCGGCCGTGCCTCGCGGCCCTGTTCCCGGCCGCGCTGGTCACGCCGGATCATCCCTGCCCGGCCGCGGCGCTGCCGCCGGGCGGCGCCGAGCCGGACGACGCCGCCGCGCAGATGCTGCGCGGGCACCTGGAGCACAGCGGCCCGGTCACGGCGGCGGGTTTGGCCGAGCGCAGTGGCCTGACCGAGGCGGCCGCGCTGAGCGCGCTGGCCCGGCTGGAGAACGAGGGCTTCGCGATCCGGGGTCACTTCACCAGCCCGCATGGGCCCGAGGAGTTCTGCGCCCGGCGGCTGCTGGCCCGGATCCACGGGTACACCCAGCAGCGGCTGCGCCGGGAGATCGAGCCGGTCACCGCCCAGGACTTCATGCGATTCCTGCTGCGCTGGCAGCACGTGGCCCCGGGCACCCGGCAGGAAGGCCGCCGCGGCGTGCTCGCCGTGATCAGCCAGCTGCAGGGCTTCGAGCTGGCAGCCGGCGCCTGGGAGCCGGCCATCCTGGCCCAGCGGGTCGAGGGGTACCGCCGCGAATGGCTGGATGACCTGTGCCTGTCCGGGGATGTCGCCTGGGGCCGGCTGTCGCTGCGCGCTGCCGACGCCGATCCCGGCAAGCCGTCCCGCGGCCTTGCCCCCTCGCGGGTGACGCCGATCACGCTGGCGGTCAGGGCGGACATGCCGTGGCTGTTGCGCGCCGCGCGGGGCGAGCGCAGGCCCGCCGAGCCCGGGCCCGGCCGCACCCGCGATGTGCTGGACGCGCTGGCCGAGCACGGCGCGCTGTTCCAGTCCGACCTCGGCGCCCGCGCCGGGCGGCTGCCCACCGAAGTTGACGAAGCGCTCTGGGACGGGGTCGCCCGCGGCCTGATCACGGCGGACGGGTTCCGCAGCGTCCGGGTCCTGCTGCGGCGCAACCGGCTGGCCAGGACCCCGGAGCGGCGCAGCCTGCGGCGCGCGGGGATCCCGGGCACCTCCTCGGCCGGGCGCTGGTCGCTGCTGCATGACCCGATCGGCGCCGAGGGCCAGGACGGGCGGCCGCCGGATCGCGATGAGCTGGCCGAAGCGGTCGCCGAGCAGCTGGCGGCACGCTGGGGGGTGGTCTTCCGCGACCTGATGGCGCGCGAGAACCTCGCGGTGCCCTGGCGCGAGGTGCTGTGGGCGTTCCGGCGGATGGAGGCCAGGGGAACGATGCGCGGCGGGCGGTTCGTGGCCGGTTTCAGCGGCGAGCAGTTCGCGGTCCCCGAGGCGGTCGACGCGCTGCGCGCGGTCCGCAAGCTCCACCGCACCGGGGAGCAGATCACCATCTCGGCCGCGGATCCGCTCAACCTGGCCGGGATCGTGCTGCCCGGGCCGCGGGTGCCTGCGCTCCCTTCGAACCCGGTCACCTACCTCGACGGCGCCCTGCCGCCCCCGGTCAGCCTGGTGGCGCCGTACCCGCAAGGCGCCGCGCGCGGCCGGCCGGACGCGCCGGTGATGACCGCATGAACGAGCGGGGCGGGCCGGCGATGGCCGGCCCGCCCCGCCTCGGTAGCGGCTGATCAGGACTGCGTGATCAGCGCGGTCATCTTCGGCGTGCCGATCCCGGTGGCCAAGTCGTAGCCAGGCGTGGTCGGGAACAGTCCGTTGTCCGTGGCCGCGGCCTGCGCCGCGCCCACGCCGGTGATGTCGTGGAAGTAGTGGGCGGGGGCCAGGTTGTACAGCAGATACACCAGCGGGTTGATGTTGCCGGTGCGGTGCCCGACGAAGCTGTCGCGGTCGGCGATGATCGCTGACCACAGCGGCGACGCCAGGCTGGTCCCGCCGATGCCGAACCAGCCCGGCGGGGTCTGGCCGGAGCTGAACCCGCACTGGCTGCCCGGGGTATTCGCGTTCGCCGTGCAGAACTCGGCGTACGGGGTGAACTCGTCGGCGTTAGCGGAGATGTCCGGCACCTCGCGGCACGGCGAGCCGACCGCGGCGAGCGAGCACTGGGTGGTGCCGTTGCCGGTGGTGCTGAACTTGTTGGTGACGTGCGGCCCGCGCTGGTAGAAGGGACGGCCCCAGAACTGGCTGTTGCCGCCGCCGCCGGCGCCGGTCTCGGCGCACCAGAAGAAGCCGGGGAAGTTGCCCTCATCGGCGCTGGCGTTGCACAGGTTGTCGACGTTCCAGACGGTCTCGACGCCGCTGGGGTAGGCCGGGTGCTCGTTGGTGCCCGGGTTGTCGCTCTCGAACGAGGTGCCGCCCACGCCGGTCATCCACGGCTGGGAGGCCGGGTCGAGGGCGTCGACGGCGGTCAGGCCGCTGCCGCGGATGCAGGAGAACGCACCGGTGTCGCCCGAGGACCCGAACACGCTCTGGCCCTGCAGCGCCATCTGCTCGAAGATCGTGTTCTCCGCCTGGACCAGCGAAGCGCCCGCGTCGTTCTCGCACTCAGCCCAGCTGGAGCTGACCGAGTCGGCCGTGTCGTCGTTGGCGATCCGGCCGTACAGGTCGACGTTGACCTGGCCGGTCACGTCGTTCGGGGACTCGTAGACCTGGATCTTCTTGATGTCGGGCGAGAGGGCCAGCTGGGTCTCGATGTCGGCGTCGACCTCGATGTCGCCGGAGAACGCGCCGGAGGCCGGCGTCGCAGGTGTCACCGGCCGGGCAGACCGGGTTCAGCGGGCCGCCGTCGACCAGGATGTTCTGCAGCTTCGGGGTGAAATTCGGGCCGAAGAACTGGTGCGCGTAGGTATCGACGTCCGACCGCTGGTAAGCGGACAGCTCGAACACCGCGAGCGTGACGCCCTTGCCCTTGCCCCGCGCGCCGACGTGCGGAGCGCCGTACAGCGAGTTCAGCTGCGATGGCGTCAGGCCGTTGCAGCCCGGCGAGCCGCCGTAGCCCGCGGAGAACCCGGTGCCGTTGTTGACGAAATCGAACAGCGTCTGGGCGCTGGGGTAGCCGTTCTCGCAGGCGGCGGTGGCGCCGCCGCCGGACTTGGCCGGGCGGCTGAGGCCGGGGACCCGCTGCACGTTCGAGTGGTCGCGCGCGGTGCTGGACAGCCCGATCACGCCCTGGACCCCGGCGGCGACGTTGCTGGGCAGGCGCGCAGCGGAGGTGTTGGAGAAGTAGCTGATCCCGCGGGCGTCCTTGTAGGTGCTCAGCGAGGTGCGGAACGCGGCCGAGATCTGCTGGCTGGAGCCCGTCGCCCGGACCAGGAAAGGCGAGGAGGACGAGCCGACGCTCAGGCCGCTGGAGCGCAGGTAGCTGGCCACGGCCGCGCGGGTAGCCGCCGTGGGGGCGAACCTGGCGTCAAACTGGCCTTTGGCCAGCCAGCGCTGGTAGCTCTTAGTGCCCTTGGTGTACACCGCCTTGAGCAGGCGGTTCAGGCCCGCCTGATTGCGCGCGGCCAGGGACACCTCGACCGTCATCTTGCTGCTGCGGTAGCTGCCGGTGACATGGTCGGTGGTGGGGGTGAAGCTGCTGCTGATCGAGACGAACTGCGGTCCCGAGACGGCCGCAGGCGCAGACGCCATCGCGGATGACGCGAACGCGCCGGTCAGCGCGATCATCGCCAGTCCGGTGAGGCCAATGGCGCATGCTCGGATCGGCCGGGGGGTCAGACCCATGTAGCCCTCCTATTCTTCACGGCGTTGCCGGCGTCTGGCCCCAGAGGATTGCTTCAGCGCAGCGGCCTGCTGAGCGGTTACATCCTGTTACGTCGCCGAACGGTACTAATCGGGCTAAGCGTCTTTCAGATAGATCAGCGTGTCAAGAGCTGCGAGATCGGCCTATAGCGCCGGGTGGTACGGCCGGTGCGCGGCAGCCGCGCGAACCGTGGGGGACAGCGGTACCGAGCCAGGGCCGCGAAGCGGCAGTGGCCCGCGAGGACGCTGGGATGAACGTCGTCTTCCTGCGCTGTGGCCTCGCTTCGCTGCCCGAGGGCCAGCGCGATACGCACGCCGCCGGCCTGATATCTCAGGTGGGTCAATATCTCTGGCCGATGTGGAGGGAATGATGATCCTTCATCTTGAGCAGCAGGTCTGAGGCGGACTCGGCGGTCAGGATGTCGGGGCTGGCCCACTTCGGGAGCGCCTGAAACGTGCCGTCCTCCTCGCAGGTGATCTCGTAGTAGTTCTCCCAGTACAGCCGCAGCCAGGTCACCTTCTGCTGGTCTGCATCGCTTAACCGGGCTGCTGAGTGAGGGGTATTTCACGCAGTCTCCTTATAGACGTTCATATGTACGTACACATGATCGTACCTGAATGTACTCAAGGTCGTCCGGGTACCTACCTTCGCGAGGGTGACGATTGACCATGGGGGGAAGCTGCCCGTCTACCTGCAACTGGCGGACATCCTGACGGCGCAGATTGCCTCAGGGGAGCTGCCGCGCGGGCGGACGATCCCTAGTGAGCAGGCCCTTCAGCAGGAGTACGGGTTGAGCCGGGGATCAGTCCGGAAGGCCGTACAGGTCTTGCGTGAGCGCAAGCTGGTGGACACGGTCCCGCAGCGCGGGACCTTCGTGATCTGAATCGTCAGGCTAGCCAGGTCCCCGTCGCCTGCACCCGCCGCTCATGGATGCGAGCATGGCACCCGGAGTCTGCTCCAGGTCAAGTGGCCAGGCGGCCCAGCGCGGCCACATCCTGGCTCGCGCTAGGTGAGGCCCGCTCAGAACCCGAGGAGAGCCCTCTTGGCTGAATACCGCGCCTCCTTCGACGCCGCCATCAGCTTCAGCAACGGCGGTGACCTGACCGTGCACGGGTTTCGGGTCGATCTTCCCGCACCCGACGTGGGCGAAGCCGAGATCGCTGCGCTGTTCGTCGCTTCGCTAGGCCTGCTGATGACGGAAACGGTCGAGGTCAGCAACGTCGCGGTGTTCGCCGAGCCGCACAAGGGCACTCGGGGCGGACCATCGGATCGCGGTCGCGGCGCGACGATCGCGGGCGGGCGGCTGGTCGAGCTCGGCCACGTGATCCGGGCGGGCATGATCACCTACCCGGGGCTTCCCGTACCAGCCATCACCCCGTACCTGACAAGGGAAGCCTCGCGCGAGCACTACGCTCCCGGCACCGAGTTCGCCATCGATCAGCTGACCCTGGTCGGCAACACCTCGACCTACCTTGACGCGCCCTATCACCGGTACCCCGGCGGCGCGGACCTTAGCTCGATCCCCCTGGCCCAGACGGTCGACCTGCCCGCGACGGTCGTCAGGGTGACCGGCGCGCGGCAGCCCGGGATCGACGTCGGCGCATTGGCCGGGCTGGATGTCGGCGGCACCGCCGTGCTGCTGCACACTGGAGACGACGCCCGGTTCGGCACCCCCGGTTACGCCGTAGGGCGGCACTACCTCACCCGGGCCGGCGCCGCCTGGCTGGCCGCCCAAGGCGCCGCGCTGGTCGGTATCGACGCACTCAACATCGACGATACCGACGACCGTGAACGGCCTGCGCACTCGCTGCTGCTCGGCGCGGGCATTCCCGTCATCGAGCATCTGACCGGCCTCGACCAGCTGCCGCCCACCGGCGCCCGGTTCACCGCCGTACCGCTGCGCATCGAAGGACTCGGCACCATCCCGGTCCGCGCCTTCGCGCGACTAGTGTCCATTCGGGGATCTATTTGCGGGCTGGCGGGGTGTGACGCTACCGGGGCAGGAAGCCAACTACAGGTGTGAGCCAGATGCCAGCAACGTCGCTGAACTCACCACGGTCACGCCCGGCGCCGCAGGGCAGCGGGCGGGCCGCGGCCGGCGCGGCGGCGGCTGGTACCACCGCTGTGGTGGTGGCGCTGGGCAGCGCTCCCGCTTACGCCGCGTACTCGGTGACCCGGCAGGCCAACGACACCGTGACGGTGTCGGTCAGCCGCCCGTCCGGCGTGGCCGGCGCCAATGTGAGCCTGCACGCGATGGGCGCCCGGGTAGCGGTCGTCCCGGTGCGGCCAGGCTGCCCGCCGATCGGGTCGCTGCCGCGCCCCCGGCCGGCCCCGCACCCGGCGGTGTCCGTCCTGACCGGGGTGACCGGGTCCGGGCATCGCTCCGTCACGGTCAAGGTGGGCCAGGGCGGCATCCCCGCCGGGGACACGATGATTCTGGCCTTCAGCGGTAGCGGCGGCCCTGGCGGTACCTCGCTGGGCGCCGGGGGCATCATCACCGGGCCCGTGCCCAGCTGCGTGAGCCTGCCGCCCGCGCCGCCCGGCGGCCCCCGGTAGGTTCATCAGCATGGCCTATGACCAGGAACTCGCCGACCGGATCCGGCGGATCATCGGCAGCGATCCTGACCTGACCGAGATGAAGATGTTCGGCGGGCTGGCCTTCCTCATCAGCGGCAACATGGCCATCGCGGCCAGCGGCGGAGGCGGTGCCATGGTCCGCGTTGATCCACAGCAGTCACATACCCTGACCGCCACGACGAATGCCACGCTGGTGGAGATGCGCGGCCGGGCGATGCCCGGATGGCTGCGCGTCAGTTCCGACGATCTGGGCACCGACGACCAGCTCACCCCCTGGGTAGAACGGGGTATCAGCCATGCCCGCTCGCTGCCACCCAAACGCTAGTCACGAACCCGCGGGCTGGCGGCGGACGGCAGCGGCGACTTCGGCGGCCAGCGGCGGGCGCAGGAAGCTGTAATGGTCAGCGTCGACGGGCAGCACGGCGACCGGGCCGCCGAGCACGGCGGGCCAGAGCCGGCGGGCCGGAGCGTTCAGCGAACGGTCGGCCGTGACAATGAGGGTCGGCGCCAGCACGAGCCCCGCCGTCGCGGTCTCAGGGGTGCCGTGGGCCGGGTCGGCGCGAGTGACCGCCGCAAATAGCGCGGCGTCCTCGGCCGCCTCCTTGGCCTGGCCGGCCCGGGTCTGGTCCGGCTGATAACCGGCCAGCATCTGGACGTGAGCTTGGAAGACCTCGAACCGCTGGCGGAGCAGTTCGGCCAGCTCGCGGCGGCGGACCTCAGCGGCGGCCAGGTGGCCCGCCGCGTCGGCCGGGGTGAGGCGGTCGGCCAGCCAGGCGAGCTGGCTGGCTGCCGGGCGGGCCGGATCGGGCAGACCGGCTGGATCCCAGCCCTGGCTGAGGGCCGCGTCGGCGATGAACTGGCTGGCTAGCTCGGGCCCGCTGGCCGCCGTGGCGGGCACGGCGAACGGGGCGTCGAGCAGGGCCAGCAGGGCAACCCGGGCGCCGGAGCGCTCGAGACGGCGGGCGATCTCGTAGGCGATGATCCCGCCCATCGACCAGCCCGCCAGCCGGTAAGGACCCTCGGGCTGGGCGGCCCGGATCCGCTCGGTGTAGTCACCCACCAGCTCGGCCAGCGCCACGCGGGGGGCGGCGGCTGCCTCAGCGGGGCGGGTCAGGGCGGGGGACTGGAGGCCGTAGACCTGGAAGGCGGCGGCTAGCTCGCTGGCCAGCGGGGCGTACCCGAAGACCGTTCCGCTGACGGGATGGATCAGGTACAGCGGAAGCTGGCCCGGGCCCGAGGTCAGGCGGACGATCGGCCCGGCGGCCGCCGCGCCCGGCGGGAGCGGCGCGGGGCCAGGCGGCGTTTGATCGGCCGGTGCTTGAGCGGGAGTCAGGGTGCGGGCGTCGATGGCGGCGCCGAGCTCGCGCGGGGTGGGGTGCAGGAACACCGACGTGAGGCTGAGGTCGGCCCCTGTGTGCTGGCGGATCAGGTCGAGCAGGCGCATGACCTGCAGGGAGCTGCCGCCCAGGCTGAAGAAGCTGTCGTCGGCGCCGGGCGGCGCACAGTGCAGGATGTCGCCGAACAGGCCGGCCAGGACGGTCTCGGTGCGGGTGGCCGGGCGGGCCCGGCTGGCGGCGGGCGGACCGGGGCGGGGCGGCGGCAGCGCGGCCCGGTCGATTTTCCCGCTGGCGTTGAGCGGGAACTCGGCCACGGTGATCAGGTGCGCGGGGATCATGTACCCGGGCAGCCGCCCGCTCAGATAGGCGCGCAGCTCAGCGACGGTCAGCTCGGGGGCGGAGCGGGCCGCTGCGCGCGGGCGCAGGTAAGCGGCGAGAGATCTGGGCCCGGACTTGCCGGTGACCACGGTGACGACGGCCTGGGCGACGGCGGGATGGGCGGCCAGCGCGGTCTCTATCTCGCCCAGCTCGATCCGCAGGCCATTGATCTTGACCTGATGATCGATCCGCCCGCAGTACACCAGCGCGCCGTCGGGGCGGCGCCGGGCCAGGTCCCCGGTCCGGTACAGGCGGCCCCCGGGGGTGGCCCCGAACGGGTCAGGGATGAAGCGGTCGGCGGTCAGCCCCGGCCGGCCCAGGTAGCCGCGGGCCACTCCGGCCCCGCCGATGTGCAGCTCGCCGACCACGCCAGGCCGGCACCGGGTTCAGGTGCCGGTCCAGGACATAGGCGGTGTAGTTGGGCCGGTACGGCCAGCCGATCGGCGGCGGGGCCAGCGTGCTGGCCGTCAGTTCCATGAAGGCCGAAGTGACCGTGGCCTCAGTCGGCCCGTAGTCGTTGACGAACCGCAGGCCGGGGCGCAGCCAGCGGCGGGCCAGGCCGGCAGTTCCTCCCCGCCGCACATCAGCACCCGCAGGTCAGGGAAGGACTCGCCGGTCAGCAGGCCGAGCACCGACGGCGTCAGGCAGGTGAAGGTGACCCGGCGCTCGCGCATCAGCGCCGCCAGCCGGGACGGCGAGTACCGGGCCTGCGGCGGGACCAGCACCACCCGGCCGCCGGCCAGCAGCGGCATGAACATCTCCTGCACCGAGGCGTCAAAGCTCAGCGACGCGAACTGCAGCACCGCGTCAGCCGGGCTGACGTCCCAGTGCCTGATCATGCCGAGCAGGAAAGCGACCGCCTGCCGGTGCTCGATCGCCACGCCCTTCGGGACGCCGGTCGAGCCGGAGGTGTAGATCACGTACGCCACGTTGGCCGGGTGCGCGCCGGAGTCGGCCGCCGCCCCCAGGCCGGCCTGGTCACCGTCCGCCCGGCCGGTCCCGGTCAGCCCCGGGCCGGCCTGTGCAGCGCTGTCCGGGGCGGTGCCGTTCAGCCCGGTGCCGTTCAGGATCGCGGCGTCCAGGGAAAGCACCTGAGCGGCGGACGACGGCACCCGGTCCTGTGTCGAGTCGTCGGCCAGCAGCACGGTCAGGCCGGCGTCGGCCAGCATGAACGACAGTCGTTCGGGCGGCAGCTCAGGGTCCATCGGCAGATAGCCGCCGCCGGCCTTCCAGATGCCCAGCAGCGCGGCGAGCCGCCGCAGCCCGGGCGGCAGGCACACCCCGACCAGCACCTCGGGACGCACGCCCGCCGCGCGCAGTCGCCGCGCGATCTGGTTCGCCTGCGCGTCCAGCCCGGCATACGAGACCTGGTCCGGCCCGAACTCCGCGGCCACCGCATCAGGAGTCCGCGCCGCCTGCGCCTCGAAGCCCTGATGAACGCAGATCGGCGGGACGGGCCCGGCGGTGTCGTTCCACTCGGCGAGCTCCTGGTGCAGTTGCTGGCCGGTCAGCACAGGCAGCCGCGACAGCCGGGTGGCCGGGTCCGCGACCACCCCGGCCAGCAGCACCTCCAGGCTGGCCAGCAGCCGGTCCACGGTGCCCGGGTCGAACAGCGCGCTCTTGTAGGAGCACTCGAACCACAGGCCGCCGGCCCGGGCCTCGGCCAGGAAATCCAGGTCGAATTTGGCCGCGTTGATCCCGACCACCAGGTCGCTGACGGCGAACCGCGCGCCGCCCGCGGCCGCCGGGGTCGTGCCCCGCTCGGCGAAGGTCAGCATGATCTGGAATACCGGGGTGCGGCTGGGGTCCCTGTCCACCCGGAGGGTCTGAACCAGCTGGCCGAACGGTATCTCCTGGTGGGCGTACGCGCCGAGGGTGGCCGCGTTCACCCGCCCGAGCAGCTCGGTGAAGGGCGGGTCGCCGGACAAGTCGCAGCGGATGGGCAGGGTGTTGACCAGGTAGCCGATCAGCGGGACCAGCTCGGGGCGGGTCCGGCTGGCGCTGACGGTGCCGACGACCAGGTCGGTCTGCCCGGTGTAGCGCTGCAGCAGCGCGTGCAGCGCCGCCATCAAGGCGACGAACAGCGTCGTGCCCTCCCGCCGGGCCAGCTCCCTCAGCCCGGCCATCAGCTCCGGGCCGGTCTGGCGGACCGCCAGGCCGCCGGCCGGGTCATCGGGGACCGGGCGCGGCCGGTCGGCGGGGAAGGCCACCGCGGGGCAGCCCGCCAGCACGGTCCGCCAGTACTGGGTCAGCTCGGCGGGCAGCACCCGCTCGCGTTCCCACACGGCGTAGTCCGCGAACTGCACCGGCAGGTCCGGCAGGCCGGCCGGCGTCCCGGTCAGCTCCGCGTCGTACAGCGCGGCTAGCTCCCGCACGAACACCCCCGCCGACCAGCCGTCGAACACCGCGTGATGCACCACCGCCAGCAGCACGTGATCACCGGGCTCAAGCCGTAGCAGCCAGGTACGCAGCAGCGGGCCCGCGGCCAGGTCGAACGGCCGGATCGCCTCGGCATCGATGAAGCCCCGCAGCCGGTCCAGCCGGTCAGCCGGCGCCAGCGCCGAGTAGTCGGTCAGCTCCAGCCGCACCGGGGCCGGCCGGTCGATGCGCTGCACCGGCCGCCCGCCGGTGGCCAGCAGCCGGGTCCGCAGCGCCTCATGCCGGGCCACCAGGAGGTTCAGGGCCCGGTGCAGGGCGGCGTGGTCCAGCGGGCCCGACACCCTGATCGCGTTCGGAATGTTGTAGGCCGCCATTGCGGGGGCGAGCCGGTCAATGAACCACAGCTGCTCCTGGCCGTAGGACATCGGGACGTCCCGCCGCCCGGCCGGGCGCCGCGGGATCTGGGTGGTGATCGCGCGGCCGCGCCGCAGGCGCAGCGCCAGAGCCGCGCGGTCAGCATCGGTCAGCATGTACCCCTCCATCGTGGTCACGCCACGATCCGCCGGCCGGCCGCCACCGGGTCCGGTCCGGCGCCCGTTGGTCAGCTGCCTCTTCGAGTGTTGCTCAGGACGACGGCGATGAACACCGGCAACCACCGGCGCGCCGACCCGGCCCGGCCGCCCGGCCGGGGCCGCGGTGTATCAGCGGGCGGCCCGCTGGCCTCCGGTCAGGCAGAGCCGATGCTCGGCGGCCGGCTGCCGGGCGCGGGCGGCTCACCCCGAGGAGGCAAGATGATCGTCATCGCGGTCGCGATCGTGACGCCGGCCCTGCTGGCCCTGCTGGCCGGGTGGTCGGCACGCCGGAGGCGAGCGCGGCGGGCGCCGCCAGGCGAGGGGCGGCCAGCGCGCCCGGCGGTGGCCCCCATCGCGGTCGGCGGGACGCTGCCGACCTTCAACCTGATCGCGCTGGGCGGCCAGGAGACCGGCAAGACCGTGCTGCTGGCCAGCATCTTCCACCGGCTGACGACCGAGCTGAGCGACGGCGGGTTCCGGCTGCAGACCAGCTTGGACCAGTCGGTGCACCTGACCAGCCTGTACGCGACGCTGCGGGACGCCCAGGCGGCCTGGCCGCCGGGTACCACGGTGGGTGACAGCCGGTCCTTCATGTTCGAGTGCGTCGGCTCCGCGGGCGGCTCCGAGCTGCCCATCCTGAACTTCAATTACCTGGACTACGCGGGCGAGCTGGTCGGCGGCGGCGCGGTCGCGCCCGGCGCGGCGGACCAGCGGGAGCACCGCCAGCGGGATCTGGAGCAGCGGATCGAGACCGCGCACGCGCTGTTCGGCATCATCGACGGCCAGCGGATGATCGGGAACATCCGCGGCGACGCCGACAGCCGGCTCTACCTGGAAAGCTCGATCATCCCGATGCTGGCCGTCATGCGGAAGGCGAAGTGCCCGGTGCACTTCATCCTGACCAAGTGGGACCTGTTCGACGGCCTGGTCATGCCGGACGGCGAGCCGGACGAGAACGACCGGCTCAGCCTGGTGCGCAGCCACCTGATGGCCCAGCCGGCCATCAGGAACCTGGTCGAGCAGCGCCGGCGGGACAAGCGCGTCGTGCGGATCATCCCGGTCAGCGCGATCGGACGGCAGTTCGCCACCATGGACGCCCACGGGCACATGATCAAGCGCCAGGATGGCCGGCTGCGGCCGCTCAACGTCGAGATCCCGTTGTGCGCGGTGCTGCCGGATCTGTTCGCGCAGATCGAGGAGCACCTGGACCAGGCGCACGAGAGTCACATCCAGGCCCAGCGGGCGGACCGGGCCCGGCTGACCACGAAGGAATCGCTGGCCGCGGCGGCCAAGTTCCTGGCCTTGCCGGCGGGCACGGCGCTGCGGCTGGCCGCCGACCTCGCGATCGGCCGGAACGCGTTCAGCGACCGAATCGCCGACATGTTCATCGACTGGGTGGGGCGGCCGTTCGACGACAAGATGGCGCAGGTCGGCGCGGTGGTCGACGACGCCAGGATCCAGCTGGGCGAGCTGCGGCTGATCCGGGCCGCGGTGCTGCGCGAGTTCAGCGAGCGGATGATCGTGCTGAAGCGGCAGCTGCCCGCCTCGGACCTGAGCGATGCGGGGCAGCCATGACCGGCCCGGCCGTCCTGGGCTGGGCATTCCTGGTGGCCCGCGGGCGCCAGCTGGGCTATCAGCTGCTGCTGGCGCCGGACTTCCTGACGACTGGCCCGGACAGCGCGCTGCTAATGGCGGAGATCCGCGGCGAGGTGCCCGGGCAGGGCCCGCCGGTGGTGACCGAGCTGGCCGGGCCGGCCAGCGGGCCGGTCGCCGTGGTGTACCGGACGCTGCGGGCCACGACGCAGGACCTGGGCGCGGCGGAGCGGCCGGCTGAACCGCTGCTGGACCGGGCCGGCAGGCCGCTCGTGCTGAGCTACGGATTCGTCTGCCGGGGCGGCCGGGTGAGCGCGCCGGACGAGGACGACCTGCGGATCGCGCGCGACGCGGCGCTGGCCACCTACCGCAGGTTCCTGGGGGCGGAGGAGATGTTCAGGACCCGGGCCTCGCACCCGTACACGCTGCGCTCGGCGGTGGTCCCGGCGACGAGGCCGCCAGCCGGGACAGCGCCAGCCAGAACAGCGCCAGCCGGTATGGCGCCAGCCGGTATGGCGCCACCCGGGATAGCGGGAGCGGAGCCGGCGGCGTGGACCGCGCAAGCGCTGCCCGGCGCGGGAGGGCGGCCGGCCGAGCGGCCGGCCGTCGCGGCCCGGCGGCGGCCCGCGGTCGTGATCGCCCTGATCGCGGTGCTGGCCCTGGCCGGGCTGGCCTCGGGAGCGTATGTCTTCACGCGGGCGCAGCGGCCGGCCGTTCAGGTGCAAGACCAGCGGGTTCGGGTGCCGGACGTGACCGGCCAGGCCGCGGCGGCCGCGGCCCGGCAGCTGCGGCGGGCGGGCCTGGTACCCAAGATCGAGTTGGCGGCCAGCGACGGCCCGGCCGGCTTCGTGGTCGCGACCACGCCACGCGCGGGGACCCGGGTCCGCAGCCACAGCCCGGTCCAGGTCCAGGTGTCCGCGGGCGGCGCGGCTCGACCTGGGGCGGCCGGCGGCAGCGGGGGCGGCTAACCGCCCAGGCAGACGAAGCCGGCCGCGGCCGCCGCGGCCGGGCTGGCGTCCCGGGTGACCTGCTGCTGCGCGGCGGCCAGCGCGGCGGCGGGATCCTGGCCCGCGGCCAGGAGGTGGTGCAGCTCGACCATCAGCGGCGTGGTCTCGGCGTCGGGCACCGGTACCACGGCCGCCACGATCTGGTTCGCGCCGCGGGCCAGCAGCGTCGCGGTGAGCCCGAGCAGCTCGTCGCCGGCCCGGACGACCAGCCGGCCGCTGTCACAGGCAGCCAGGATGACCAGGCCCGGGAGCCGGGGCAGCCGTTCCAGGTCATAAGCGGTGAGCGGGCCGTCGGCCAGCAGCAGCGCGGAAAACAGCGGGTTATCCGGGTGGACCCGGCCGTGCGCGGCCAGGTGCGCCAGCCCGGCCCCGTCGAGCGCGGCCATGGTCGCGGCGACCGTGGCCGCGGCCCCGTCCAGCGACCGGGCCGAATGGATCGCGGCGACCGCGGCCGCCTCGGCCTGGGCGCCGGGCAGGCCCGGCCCGGCCACCACCACCGCGGGCCCGTCCCGGCGGCCGGCGTGCGCGGCGAACCACAGCGCTGCCGACGGGGCCACGGTCACCGGGCGGCCCGCGCAAGACGGCTGCGTCGACCAGGGCAGCGAATGCAGCGGATCGGTGGGCACCAGCACCAGCGGCCGGTCGGCCAGCGCCGCGGCCAGCGGAGCCAGCAGGATGTCGTCGATCCGCCGGGCCGCGTCACGCAGCAGGGCCTGGGCCGCCGCCCGGCTGGCCGCGACGGTGCCGGGCCGGGCCAGCAGGCGCAGCGCGAACGGTATCCGGTCCACCAGCTGCCGGACCGGCGGCAGCGGCCCGAGCTGGTGCAGCCGGATTCGCCCTCCGGCCACCGTCACGGCGTGCAGGACGTCGTCGAGCTGCACGAACTCGACCAGGGCCCGCTCGCCGAGCGCCTCGGCCAGCAGCCGCAACGGCACTGGCCCGGACGGAAGCGGCATCGGCCCGGGCGGCGGCACTGGCCCGGACGGGCGCACCGGCCCGGGAGGCTCAGGCGGCTGCGACAACTCCCTGGACCCCTCAGCCCCGGACCTCTCAGCCCCGGACCCCTCAGCCCCGGACCCGTCCAGGCTGGCCAGCGGCCGGACCGGGCGGGGCGGGCCGGCCGAGCGTCGGCTCAGGTCACGGATCGAGCGCTCCAGGGCGACCTGGCGCTGCGCCAGCCGGGTCAGCCGGCTGGCAGGCCCGCCCGCCGACCGAACCCGGCCCAGCTCAGCCACCGTGGCCCTGAGCTCGGTCAGGGCGTCCGCCAGGACCGCGTCGTCGGGCGGCCGCACCGGCGGCAGCAGCAGGTGACTGGCCCGCCCCCGCTCGGCCGCGGCCAGGATCGCGCCCGGCCAGGCCGTCCTGGAACGCCATCCGCAGCCCCAGCTCGGCGACCTCCACCCGGTGCCCGCTGGCGTGCGCGCGCAGGTCGGTGGCGCCGAACGTGGCCCGGTGCTCGTCGATGATCCGCAGCGCGGCGCGGACCGCCAGCCTCGCGCCGCGCTGGTTCCCGCCGGCCTGGCGCAGCAGCGCCTCGGCGTGCCAGGCCCGGGATCGCAGCGCGGCGGGCCCGGACATGCGCTGCTGGCTGGCCAGCCGCAGCTGCGCGCAGCCCCGGCTGGCCTGGCCGCGCCCGAGCGCCAGCCGCCCGGCCAGCAGCCTGGCGTCCAGCGCCGCCGCCCGCCAGCCCGCTTCGGTGAGCGCGGCCGTGGCCTGCTCCAGCGCGGTCACGGTGACCGGCGGGCCGGGCGCGCCCGCCAGCCGGGCGGACAGGACCGCGAACCGGGCCAGCGCGGCCCACTGCGGGCGCTGCTGGCCGGTGAACTCGCGCGCCGCCCGGCGGGCCTGGGCCAGCGCGCCCGCGCTGTCGCCGGCCAGGCTGGCCGCGCGGGCCAGCAGCAGCCGGATCTCCGGCAGGGCGATCTGCCTGCGCTCGCGCCCGAACTCGCGCACGGCCAGCTCGGCCGCCTGCCGGGCCTCGGTCACCAGGCCGACTGACAGCAGCAGCTCGCTGCGATCGGCCAGCACCCAGCCCAGCTGGGAATGCAGCGACCGCAGCCGCTGCTCGGCCTGGTCCAGGTAATCCAGGGCGCGCGGGATATCGCCGCGCCGGGAGCAGACCCAGCCGAGGTTCTGCTGGATGAAGGCCAGGGTCAGGCCCTGGTCCAGCTGCCGGCACAGCACCTCGGCCTCGGTCAGGTCGGCCTGCGCGGCGGCGAACTCATGGCGTTGTCCGTGCAGGACGCCCCGGTTCGACAGCACCCGCTTGACCCACACGTCGTCGCCGGCCTGGCGCAGCGCGGGCAGGGCCGTGCGGTAACCGGCCAGTGCCTCGTCCAGGCGGCCCAGCTGGTGCATGATCGCGGCCCGCTGCGCCTGAGCCCGGGCCCGCTGCGCCTGGGCCTGCGCGGCCCCGTCCAGGTCGCGGAGCACCGCGTCGATCTCCCTGATGGCCCGGCCCGGCCGGCCCCGGACATTCAGTACGAAGGCCAGCCGCATCCGCGCCTCGGCGGCCAGCTCAGCCGAGCCTGCCCGGTGGCCGAGGGCCGCCGCCGCGCGCAGCTGCCGCAGCGCGGCGTCAGGATCTTGCAGGTGCAGCGCGGCCAGGCCGAGCGCGCGGGCCGCGACCGAAGCGGTGCCGAAATCGGCGGCCTGGCGGGCCTCGCGCAATAGGGCCTGGGCCAGCGGAACAGACCGGCGCGGGTCGGCCTCAGCCAGCCGCAGCGCCTCCTGGGCCCGGTCGTCGGTTGTCGCGCGCACCACCTGCGGTCAGACTGGGACCGACACCCGTCACCGCTGGTAACGGATGGCGGGAAAATTACTGGCTGCGCCAGCGTATCAATGGCCGCCCGCCCGGCTCCGATCCAAACGAGGGGAACGACGCCCGCGCCGCGACAAGGTCAGGGAGGGCCAAGGACATGCCGGTCGTACGAAATGGTGTGGAGACTTATCACGGAACGCGGCTAGTCGTTGAGCAGCGCGACGCCGGCCTGGTCCAGGAGCAGCTGCGCCGCCGCGGGTTTGCCTCGCACGAAGCCGACTCCAGCGACGCGCTCGGCCTGACGCTGCTGGAGCTGCCGGAGTTCGATTCGGCCATCGTCATGCTGCGCCAGAATTCGGGCCTGGTGCAGGCGGCCATCCAGGCCCAGCCCGCGGCGGGCTCGGACCCGGCCCCGACGACCGTCGGCGACCTGGACTTGCTCCTGTTCGCGGTGCGCCAGCTGACCCGCGAGGACTACGACGGCTGGGTCCCGGCGATGGACAAAGACCAGATCCTGGGCCAGATAGATGGCCTGCCCTACATCAAGGGCGCCATCGGGATACCCGACAAGGCCCCCGCGCCGCTGTCCATCCCGCCCGTCACCCGGCAGGCCGGCCCCCGGATCGGCATCCTGGACACCGAGCTTTACGCGCACCCCGATCTGATCGGGCGGTTCGAGGGTCACACCGGCGAGTTCGGGCCCGAGCCGCCCGACACCCAGGGGCACGCGACCTTTGTGGCCGGCCTGATCGTGCAGCGCGCCCCGACCGTCGAGCTGGTGGTGCGCACCGCGCTGCACGCCGACGGCCAGAACGCCTCCTCCTGGGACGTGGCCAAGAAGATGGCCGGGTTCATGGACGCCGGCGTGGCCGTGCTCAACCTGTCGCTGGGCTGCGCCACGGCCGACCGGGTAGCGCCGCTGAGCCTGCGCCGGGCCGTCGACCGGCTGGTCCCCAGCGTCGTGCTGATCGCCGCGGCCGGCAACAACGGCGTGCCCGGGGTCCTGGCCCAGGCCAAAGGGTTGAGAGCGAGCACGCCCATCTACCCGGCCGCCATCGACGGGGTGATCGGCGTGGGCGCCTATGACAGCCGCGACGGCGGTCGCCAGGCGGCCACCTTCAGCCCGGCCGGGGTGCCCTGGGTGCAGCTGTCCGCGCCCGGCGTCCGGGTCCAGAGCACCTTCCTGTCCGGTCAAGTCCGGCGGCTGGTCCGCGATGACGCGGGGCAGCTGGTGCCCGCCCCGGAAGGTCCCGCGGATTTCGGCCAGCCGGGGTACGCGGTCTGGGACGGCACCTCGTTCGCCGCCGCCAACGTGAGCGGCGCGATCGCCGCGCTGATGGCCGCGCAGCAGGTGAGCGCCGGCGACGCGCTCGGCCAGCTGCTGGAGCAGAAGGACCCGGCCAGCGACATCATCGCCGGCACCCTGACGGCCTGATCTGCCATGCGCGACGACCCGTCAGTCATCGACCTGGTCAGCCGGGCCAACCAGGGCGACAAGTCGGCCTGGGACCAGCTGGTCGAGCGGTACGCGCCGCTGGTCTGGTCGATCTGCCGCCGGTACCAGCTGAGCCGGCCGGACGCCGACGACGTCGGCCAGGGCGTCTGGCTGCGCCTGGTCGAGCACCTCCCGGCGCTGCGCGAGCCCGCGGCGCTGCCCGGCTGGCTGGTGACCACCACCCGCCGGGAGTGCCTGCGGGTGCTGCGGGCCGGGCAGCGCCGGGACGAGCACGAGCGCCCGCTGCCGCCCGAAGCGATCGCGGAGGTGGCGGGCCAGGACCGGGCCTGGACCGGCGGGCCCGACGCTGAGCTGCTGGAAGCCGAGCTGATGGACGCGCTGCGGGCGGGACTGGCCGCCCTGCCTGCCCGCTGCCAGGAGCTGCTCCTGCTGCTGATCCAGGATCCGCCGCTGCCTTACGCTGACATCGGCGCCCGGCTGCGGCTGCCGGTCGGCAGCATCGGGCCCAGCCGCGGCCGGTGCCTGGAGGCGCTGCGCCGTACGCCGGCCCTGGCCGCGCTGACCAGTGCCGGTACCAACGGTGAGGAGGCCCAGCATGTGGCCCGATGACGATCAGCTCCTCGCCGCGCTGGGCGAGGCGGTGCGGGCCGCGCAGGACGTGCCGCCGCAGTTCGTCGCGGCCGGCCAGGCCGCGTACGCCTGGCGGACGATCGACGCCGAGCTAGCCGCGCTCACCTACGACTCGGCCCTGAGCGAGAACGCCGGACAGCAGCCGGCCGGCACCCGCGCGGAGCCCGCCGTGCTGCGCGGGCTCACGTTCACCTCCGACCGGCTCACCGTCGAGATCCAGATCGGCACCGACGGACTGCTCGGCCAGATCGCGCCCGCGCAGGCCGGCCAGGCGGAGGTGCAGCTGGTCACCGGCACCGCCGCGGTGGTCCCCATCGACTCGATTGGCTGGTTCGCGCTGCGACCGGCCCCGGGCGTCGCGTTCCGGCTGCGGTTCAGGACCGGCAGCGAGGACGTGCTGACCAGCTGGGTCACGCCGTGACGGCGCCCCGGGCCGGCGGCCCGGCATGACCGGCTGACGGCGCGGCGGCGTCAGGCGGTCCGGGCCAGCCGCGGGCGCGGGCCAGCCGGATCAGCCAGGAGCGGCCTGCGGCGGGGTCGCCCGCGGGGCCGTTTCTCCGCGATGACCCGGCCGCGCTCGAACAGCTCACCGCCCCAGACCCCGAATGGCTCGCCCCGCTCCAGCGCGCCGGCCAGGCAGGCGGCCCGCATCGGGCAGTCCTGGCACAGCGCCTTAGCGGCCCGCACGTCCCGCGGGTCATCGGCGAAGAACAAGTCCGGCTGCCCCCAGCAGCGAAACTCGGGAACGGCCCGGACAGGGCGGCGGGTCCGGGTACTCACCTGCATCGATTTCCTCCTTCGCGGCGGGCTAGGCGCGACCCGCGCCATCGAGGCTGGCACTAAGACCCTGGCGGCTACATCAGGCAGACGCCTTATTTCGGCCCGGTCTTTGGTCCCGGGCCCAGCGGACGCGACCCCGCCTGGTCGCCCAGCTGAGCCCGGCCGCCGGACCAGGCCGCCGGGCAGTTCGGCATACTGCCTTCTATGAGGATTGGTGTCGGCTTGGATGCCCGGCTCGGCCTGCCGTTCGGGCAGCTGCGCGACGTGGCCAGGGAGGCGGAACGGCTCGGGTTCGAGAGCCTGTGGACCCCGGCCCTGGGCATACCTGACGCGTTCCATATCTGCGCGGCCTGGGCGCAGGACACCTCGCTGCGGACCGGCATCTCGGTGGTCCCCGCGGCGCGGATGTGGACGCCGCTGGCCCTGGCCACGCAGGCGGCCACGGTGGCCCAGCTGTCCGCCGGGCGGTTCGTGCTGGGCCTGGGCACCGGCGGGTACGGCCCGGCGTTCTGGGCCTCGGTCGGGATGCCGGACCGGCCGATCGCGGTCATGCGCGGGTACGTCACCGCGATCCGCCAGCTGCTGGCCGGGCAGACAGTCACCATGGACGGGCCGGGTGTGCGCCTGCGGTCCGCCTCGCTCGGCGTCACCAAGCTGCCGCCCGCGCCGGTGTACCTGGCCGCGCTCGGCCCGCAGATGCTCGCGCTGGCCGGCGCGGTGTCCGACGGGGCGCTGCTGAACTGGGCCACCCCGGAGCGCATCGCGGCCAGCCGGGCCCTGATCGCGGCCGGCGCGGAGCGGGCGGGCCGGGACCCGGGCCAGGTCCCGGCCGTGATGTACGTGCGGGTCTGCGTCGATGAAGACGTGGCCGCCGCGCGCCGGGCGTTCGGCGCGCAGGTGCTCGGCTACGCGCTGGGCCGGCCCGGCGTGCCCGACACCGCCGGCTACCGCGGGCTGTTTGCCCAGATGGGCTTCGACCCGGCCCTGCGCGAACTGGAAGACCGGCGCGAACGCGGTGCGGCGCTGGCGGACCTGGTCGACGCGGCGCCTGATGAGCTGTTCCAGGCCGTCGGCTACTACGGCCCGGCGGCGGCCGCGGCCGCGGCGGTGGCCCGGCTGAGCACCGGGCTGGACGAGACCATCGTGCGGGTCATCACGGCCCGGCCCGGCCCGGACCGGGTCGTCGACACGATGACCGCCCTGACACCAGCCGCCATCCGGGCCGCCGGGCCGCCCTAGCCGCTAGGGTGGCCACAGCCACCAGCGCCGACAGGGGCCGGGCCGTGGGCATGATCTTGTCGAGTTCACGGGCAGCACTGAGAACCTGCCAGGATCACGAAGAACAGGCCCAGGGAGCCGGCTGAGGGAGACAGATGGACGCCGATCAAGCCCGGGCCAGGCTCCGCGCCGAGCGGGCCGAGGTAGCTGGCCTGCTCGCGGACGCCCAGGCCGCGGGGGACCAGGACCGGGCCGCGGAGAACGAGACCGGCGCGGACATCGCCGATCCGGCTCAGCCGCTGACGGCCGAGGGCATGGACGACGCCATCGCCGAGAGCCTGCGCGACCGGCTGGCCGCGGTGGACCGCGCGCTGCTGCGGCTGGACAACGGCACGTACGGCCGCTCGGTCCGCAGCGGGCAGCCCATCCCCGACGAGCGGCTGGATGCGGACCCGGCGGCCGAGCTCACCGTGGCGGAGGCCCGCGACGCAGCCGGGTGACGGGCCCAGGGAACCGGGCTAACCTTTCTCAGGTCCTCCGCTCCGAAAGGTTATTGGTAGTGGTCGCTGGCAGCAACCACGACGCGGCCCCGGCGCCCGCATCGGTCATGCCGCGGGGCGGGGTCCTGTCCAACACCGACTTCCTCAAGCTGTGGTCCGGCGAAACGGTGTCGCTGATCGGCAGCCAGGTGACCCAGTTCACGCTGCCGCTGGTGGCGGTTATCACGCTCAACGCGACCGCCTTCGAAGTCGGGATACTCAACGCCCTGCGGTTCGTGCCGTTCATTGTCGTCTCGGTATTCGCCGGGGTCTGGCTGGACCGAAGGAAGCGCCGTCCGGTGCTTATTGCCTGCGCGCTGAGCAACGCCGTACTCATCGGGCTGGTGCCGTTCTCCTCCGCCACTGGCCTGCTTTCCATCGGCCTGCTTTACGTCGTCACCACGCTGGCCGGCGCGCTGTCGGTGGTTTACGACGTCGGGTCATTGGCGTATGTGCCATTCCTGGTCGAGCGGCGGCATTTGCCGGAGAGCAATAGCAAGCTGCAGGCCAGCTTCGCGGTCGCGGGCATCGCCGGGCCGGGGCTGGCCGGGCTGCTGGTCGGGCTGATCACGGCCCCGGTCACGCTGTCGGTGGACGCGGTGTCCTATCTGTTCGCCGCGGCCGGGCTGATCACGATCCGCAAGCCCGAACCGGACCCCGAGGTGCTGGACCGGCGCCCCTCGATCAGGGCGCAGATCGGCGAGGGGTTCCGCGCGGTCTACGGCACCAGCCTGCTGCGGGTGCTGCTGGGCCAGTCCGCGGTGCTGAACGTGGGCTTCGGCGCGGTGTCTACCGTCTTCACCGTTTACGGCCTCAGGGAACTGCACCTGAGCCCGTTCAAGCTGGGCGTGACCGTGGCGGGCCTGGCCGTGGGGGCACTGCTCGGAGCCTTGTCCGCGACCCGGGTCAGGAACGCGCTCGGGCTCGGCCGGGCCATGGCGGTGAGCATCCTGGGCGTGTCCGCCTCGCCGGTACTGCTGCTGCTGCCGCGCAACGCCAGCCCGGTGGCGGTGCTGGTGCTGTTCGCGGGCTGGTTCGGCCACGGCGGCGGCATCTCGATCTGGAACGTCAACACCATCACGCTACGGCAGGCGCTCACGCCCATGCGGGTCCTGGCCCGGATGAACGCCACCTACCGCATGCTGCTGTTCGGCGCGCTGCCGGTCGGGGCGCTGCTGGGCGGGGCGCTCGGCAACGAGATCGGCCTGCGGCCCGCGCTGCTGGTCTCGGTGATCGTGCTGCTGACCCCGATCTTGTGGCTGTTCTTCTCCCCGGTGTTCCGGCTCAGGGAAATGCCGCTGGGACCGCTGTCGGCCACGACCCCGGACCCCGGGAAGGCTGATGACCTCGAGCAGCCCCCGCCAGCCACGAAGCCATGATCTTGCGGCCTGATCGCCCGCATGACCCGGCGCCTCGCCCGTCCCGGCTGAGGTTCAGAAACAAGCACTGAGCGCACCGGACGAGTGGGGCATAACCGTGCGCAGACGGCGGTCTGGGGCTAGCTTTGTCCGGGTGATACGCAGGTCTTGCCTCGCGGGCATTATCCTTTCGTATCTGCCCGCGTTCGTTGCTGCCGGGCTGATAGCCGCCGTCGCGGCCTGGGCCGGTGCGCTCGGCAAGGCGCTTTGGCTGGCGTTGGCCACCGCGGTCGGCTACGTATACCTCAACGCGGGCACCCGTCACCGGCGGCTTCGGTACCAGGGCGGTGTGCGGGCGGCCAGGGAGAACCAGCCTGAACTGGCGGCCGTTGTAGACGAGGTGATGGGGCGGGCCGGGATCCGCCGGCTGGACGGCGTGTGGCTGGTGCCCGGCGCTGGCGCGGGGGCACTAACCGGCCACCGTGACTGGCTGGGCCGGCGGCATCTGGGACTGACTATCGGGTTGCTCACGGCCGCGCATCTGGACACCGCCGAGCTGAAAGCCATCCTCGCGCACGAAGCTGGCCACCTGACCGATACCAGCCGGCTGCGCCTGAGGTTGTGTGCGCGCCGCAGGCACGCGTCCACCAAGCTCAAACGGCGTGGCTCCCGGCTGTTGCGGTGGTACTGGAACTGGTTCCTGAAGGTGACCAGGCAGCCGGCCCTGGAAAGCGAACTGCATGCCGACCAGGTGGCGGTCAGCATGTGCGGCGCACAGCTTGCAGCGCGAGCGCACCACCGGGTTGCGGAAGCCACCGCAGTCCACGGCATCACTATCGGGCAGATCATCCAGCCGCTGTGGGACCGCCGGATCACCCCAGCCACGCTGTTCACGGCCTATGAAGCGGTCTGGACCCAAGCACCCGAGGACATCAGAGCGACCCTCGACGCCCTGATGAACGCACCGGATTCTCCCGGCGACACACACCCAGGGCTGGCCGAGCGGTGCGGTGGGCAGCGCCATCCGCTCGCGCCCGGGCTGCGCGGTGACCTCCCGCTGCGCCGTCTCGCAGACCTCGACCGCAGGTGCGCGGCCGCACTCGCACGCGAGCAACGCCACCTCATGACGGCGGTGTCCTGGCCCGAGATCAGGGCCGGGCTGGGACAGCAGGCCCCGCAGGGCGAAGCGATCCCGGAAGGCGCGGTCGCCGCCAGCCAGGACCCGGTGAGTTAAGTCGGTCCAAACCGTCCTGGCTGAGGTGACGGCCTTTTCCGTGCTCGGCGCGCGGAGTTCGTCGCAGCCGGGCTAGTCGACTTCGGCGGGCAGTTCGGGGGTCTGGGTCGTGGCGGGCCCGGCCTGCCCGGGCTCCCGCCGCCCCGCCTCTTGCGACGGGCCGCGGGACAGGCCGAACGCCTGGCCCGTCTCGGGGTCAGGCCGGGTGCGCTCGACGTGCATCCGCTCGGATTCCTCGCACTCCAGGGCGCGCTGATGCGCCTCGCGCAGTTCGGCTGCGGTGGCGCCGAAATACCCGTTGTGCGCGTCCGTGAACTTCGCCATCGCGGGCTCCTCTCCTTGGCTCGCTGGATCCATCCAGCGTGGCTGACCGGAGCCGGGCGGGACATTGGGCAAATGCCCGATTCCGGCGGGGCGGGATGCCTTAGTTCGCGCCGGTCCCTGGTCTTAGCGGGCGGCTCGCAGCCCGTCGCGCAGTACGGCGGCGGCCCGCGGCGGGTCCGCCGCACTCACCGAGGCCGAGCCCGGCCAGGCGGCGGCGTCTCGGTGACCGGCGTCGCGGGCCGCGCCGCCTGACCTGAACTAGCAAAACGCGCCGAGGGCCCGGACGCGCCGGCGCGGCGGATCGAGCGTCCTGCGAGCACGGCGTCCAACGGGCTGCCAGCAGGCTGCGATCGGGCCGGCCGACGATGACGGCATGAGGCAACGCCACCTTCGCAGCAGGCCAGCCCGCTACCGGCTGGGATCCCCACCGCCGATTGTGCGGACCACCTTGCGCCGCACCGTCGAAGGGCTGGCCGCGGTGGGCAGCGCGTTCGGCCCGATTCCAGTCCTGGCCTGGCTCTACCAAGACGAGGAGCAGGCTCAGGACCAGCGCCCCGCGGCCGGGGTCCGACTGTCCCGCGCGGAACGGCGCCAGTGGGCTCGCCTGGTCAAGCAGTTGCGGTGACTGGCTGGCCTGAGCGGCGGGCCCGGCTCGCGGTATGGCAGCGGCCCGGCGGGTGACCCGCCGGGCCGCGCACAGTTCCCTGGCTTAGCGTTCGGTATCGGCCGGGCTGGCCACGAGCAGCCCGAGCTTGGGCCGCATGGACAGGTACAGCCCGCGGACCGCGTTCTCCGGGGACAGCGGCGGGCGGCTGGCCTTCTTCTTCAGCAGCGTCGCCACCGGGTCGCTGTCCTGGCTGGCGGTCAGCTCCTGGCGGACCCGCGCGTAGGCGGCGTCCTGGGCCTCGGACAGGTCCTCGATCCCGGAGATGATCCGCAGGAACGCCTCGTGCAGGTGCAGTTCGCCGCGCTCGCGCGCGGTCAGCTTCTGGGCGTTGTAGAAGTGATAGTCCTTGCCCCGGTAGCTCTCGTAGAACACCGACACCAGGACCAGGAACCGCTCGTAGGTATGCCGGTAGCTGGTCGCGTAGAAGTCCAGCGCCTCGGTCTCGCGGACTTCACCGCGCAGGATGCTGCAGACGCTGGCCGCCGCGAGCATCGCGCTGTAGGTGGCCAGGTGGACGCCGGTGGACAGCAGCGGGTCAAGGAAGCAGGCCGCGTCCCCGGTGATCACGTACCCGGGACCGGCGAAGGACTCCGCCACGTAGGAGTAGTCCTGCTCGACCTTGAACCCGCCCACCTGGGACGCGTCGGCGACCAGGTCGCTGACTACCGGGCACTGCTCCAGCGCGTGCTGGTACACGGCCTCGATGCTGCCCAGTTCCTGCCGCTGCTCGTTGAAGATGTCCCGGCCGGTGACCAGGCCGACGCTGGTCGTCCCGTCATGCAGCGGAATGGCCCAGAACCAGCCGTGCGGGATCGAGCACACCGCGATCGCCCCGTCCGGGCCCTTCGTCCAGCCGCTTGGCCCCGTCCCAGTAGGTCCAGCAGGCCACGTTGCGGAACACGTCGTGGAACCGCCGGCTCTTGAAGTACCTGGTGGCCAGGATCCCGCCCCGGCCGGAGGCGTCGACCAGGAAGTCGAAGCCGATCGTGCCCTGCGCGGTGGCGCCGTCGCCGGCCTTGTGTGACCAGCGGGCGCTGACCGGGCGGCCGGCCGAGAACTCGATGTCCTTCACCGTCACGCCCTCGAAGACGTGCACGCCCTGCTCCCGCGCGTAGTCCAGCAGGATCTGGTCGAACTCGGACCGGACGACCTGCCAGGCGAACGTGTTGTCACCGATCAGGTCGCCGAAGGTCAGGGACCACTCTTCTGGCCCCCAGGCGAAGTAGGCGCCGCCCTTGCGCTGGAAGCCGTGGGCGTCTATGCGCTCCCGCACCCCGAGCAGGTCCAGGATGGGCAAGCAGGACGGCAGGATCGACTCGCCGATGTGATAGCGCGGGAAATGCTCGCGCTCGGCCAAGGTCACGTCGAAGCCCTCGCGGGCCAGCAGCGTGGCCGCGGTCGAGCCGGCCGGCCCGCCGCCGATGACCAGGATCTGGGTGGACTCACGCATTAGCTTTTCCTCCAGGCAAGGTGTCCAGGGCTAGTAGGTGTCCGGGGCGATCCGCGCGAGCCCGGACGATCTCGCGTCAGCGCCTGCCCCACAGCCGGTAAAAGGCCCGGCGGACCAGGGCGCGGGGGAGCAGCCGGGACAGCCGGGCGACTGCCGCCCAGCGCCGTCCCGGCACGGCTACGGGCTGGCCCGCGCGCACGGCGTCCAGGCCGGCCTGGGCGACGACCTCAGGGTCCAGAACGCCGAACCGGGCCGCTGTGCGCGCCTTGGGCCGGTCCGGGTCGGCGTCGTGCAGTCTGCTGCGCACCGAGCCGGGGCACAGGGCGGTGACGTGGACGCCGCGCTGGCGGGTCTCACCGTGCAGGTTCTCGCTGAACGAGACCAGGAACGCTTTGGTGGCCGAGTACGTGGACGCGTGCGGGGTCGGCACGAAGGCCATGACCGACGACACGTTGATGATGGCGCCGCGGCCGCGTTCGAGCATGCCGGGGAGCACTGCGCGGGTGAGGGCTACCGCAGCGCTGGCGTTCAGGTCGATCTTGTGTATTTCGGTGTCGGCGGGCTGGTCGGCGAAGCGGCCGATCCGGCCAAGCGTGCCGGCGCTGTTGACCAGGAGATCGACCGGGCGCCCAGGGTCGTCAAGCCGGCGCTCGGCCTGGCTGCGCTGGGCGGGCACGGTCAGGTCGGCGGGCAGGATCTCTACCGTCACCCCGTGCCGCGCTCCGAGCTGGCTGGCTAGGTCGCGGAGCTGATCGGCCTTGCGCGCGACCAGGATCAGGTCGGATCCGGCCGCCGCGAGCAGCCGGGCAAACGCCTCGCCCACGCCTCCGGAGGCACCGGTCACCAAGGCTGTCCGGTAGCTGGTCACAGCTGCTCACACCCTTCCCTGGCCCAGTTCTGGCGGGCCATCCGCCGGCCTGGGGACCGCAACGAGCCTGCCATCGGGGCTGGCCCGGCACCGGCTGGCGCGGGGTCGGCGGCCAGCTCCGTCAGCGCGTGCACCGCCGCGGCCGGGGAGCGCTGGCTCGCTGCCTCGGCTTGCAGGCTGCGAGCGGCCCGCTGATAGCGCTGGCCGGCCAGCAGGTCCAGAACGCTGTCTCGGATGCTGGCGTGGCCGGCGTCGTCCGGTTGCAGTACCCGCCCGGCGCCCGCGGCGGCTACCTGGGCGGCGTTCAGCATCCGGTCGGCCACATCGGGCACCACCAGCTGGGGGGTGCCGCACGCCACCGCGGTCATGGTGGTACCCGCGCCGCCCTGGTGGACGACCGCGTCGCAGGCCGGCAGGAGGAGATGCAGCGGCAGGGCCTCGGTCACGGTCAGCCGCCCGCCGCTGCGCCCGAGCAGCCCCGCGCCGCCGCTGGGCACCGCGGCCACGAGGTCCGCGTCCAGCCCGGCCAGGGCGTCGATCACGTTCCGGGCCGGGGCCAGCCCGGCAGCGTCGCGGGTGTGCGTCGTTCCCCAGGTGATACAGATTCTGGGCCGGCGCCTGGGCCGCAGCAGCCACCCGGGCATCGTTCCAGGTCCGTTGTAGGGCACGTACCGCACGCGCTGCCGGATAACCGGCGCCGGCACCTGCATGCTGGGCGGGCACGGGTCGATGGTCAGGTCGCCCAGCGGGTCAGCCCGCCACGACGGGAAGGCGCCGGCGAGCGGCCGCAGGGTGTCCTGCTCCTGGCCGGCCCGCTGATGGGTGTAGTCAACCCCGTACAGGTGGCGGACCACGGGCACGCCGATGGCATCCGCGGCCACCATGCCGGCGTAGCCGCGCGGCTCGCAGATGACCAGGCCGGGCCGCCAGCGGCGGGCGAACTCGGTCAGCGGCGGCGCGGTGCCGGCCGCGACCGCGGTGAACATGGCCATGGCTCGGGCCGTCCTGGCCTCGGCCGGGGACTGGGCGGCGGGCTGCGGCGAGCGCGGCCCTTCCCGCCAGAAGCCGGCCAGGTCGATCTCAGGAACGGTAACCGCGGGCAACCCGGACGCGGTCACGACTGCCGCGAACGACGCCGGGCACGCCACCAGGACCTCGTGGCCGCTGGCGCGCAGGGCCCAGCCGACGGGAACCATCGGGAAGTAGTGGGACGGGGCGGGGAACGTGCTGATAAGGACTTTCATCGGCGACTGTCACTGCCTTCCAGGACGGCGGCGGGCCCGGTGAGATGACAGCGCGCCAGCGCCTCCTCCAGGACGGAACTCAGGTCGCCGGCCTGCGCTGCCCGGGCGCGCCAGGCCACGAACCCGTCCGGGCGGATGAGAATCGCCCCGCTGGCCGTCACCCCGTGCGCGGGCTCCCACCTGGCCCCGGGGTCGGCCAGGTCGCTGCCCAGCTGGTAGATGTCCGCGGCCAGCCCTCGGTGAGCGGCCACCCGGCTCATCGCCTCGGCCCAGCGGCGGCCGGCCGTCCCGCACATCAGGACACACCGGCTGCCGTAAAGCTCCAGGGTGGAGATCTCCCGGCCCTGCCTGAGCAAGGCCAGGTGCGGTGCCCGGGTCCCGGGCATCCCGGTCAGCTGGGCGGGCGGCATCGAGAACCTGTGGCCGTCGCCGTTACCGTTGCTCCCGGTGCCGCCCCGGTCGTCGGGCGCCAGCGCGCCCGCGCCATACCGGTAGCCGAACAGGACCTCTTCGTAGGAGACCGGGGGACCGCCCTGGTCGTAGGGGATGTCCCGGCCAGTGCGCTCGCGCAGCAAGTGCAGTGACTGCGCGAGGGTGAACATGGCCACTGGCTGGCGCTCGGTCTGGTACGTCGCGAGCAGCCCGGGACCGGCCCGGCCCGCGGCGGTGGCGGCCAGCTTCCAGGCCAGGTTATGGGCGTCCTGGATGCCGGTCCCGGCGCCGAACGCGCCAGCCGGCGGCATCACATGGGCGGCATCCCCGGCCAGGAAGACCGGTCCGTCCTGGTAACGCTCTGCCACCTGTGCGCCGAGTTCGTAGTCCAGGGTGGTCACCCCGTTCCCCAGCTGCGGGACGATCTTGATGCGCAGGCTGGGGTCCCCGACGGCGGTCCTGGCCAGGGCCGCACATCGCTCGTCGGTAAAGGAGGAGAGCGGCTCACCGTGGTCGGGCCGGAAGGGCACGCTGAACACCCAGCGTCCCTCGCTGTGCGAGATGAGGGACGTGCCGGGCCGGGGCTGGTTGAAATGGCCGACCGCGAGGTGCCGGCCGCGCAGCGGCCCGCTCAGGTCGGCCTCGAAGACAAAGCACAAGGTGTGGCCGATCAGCCCGGGCCCGCGGACCGGGATACCCAGCTGCTGGCGGATGGCGCTGCGGTGGCCGTCGGCGGCGATCAGGTAACGGGCCCTGACCCGGCGGCGCGGGCCTGAGCGCAGGTCCCTGAGGTCGGCGGTGATCCCGTCCGGCCCGCGGGAGAAAGCGGTCAGCTCGGTGGAGAAGTGGATGCGGGCGCCCATTTGCGTGGCCCGGGCCCGGACCACCCGCTCCAGCTGATCCTGGTCGATCGGTATCCAGGAAGCGGTGCTGACGTTGTCATCCCGGCCCGGGTCAGGCGAGGACTGCATCTCGGTGACCGCGCGCTCGGGCGCCGACAGCGTCTCCGCGCGGATCACCAGGCCCGAGGAATACTCGGCCCTGGATCTGGCGGCCTGGATTGCGGGCTCAAGCCCGACCTGCCGGTACAGTTCCACCGCACGCGGATTGATGACACGAGCGCGGGGGTGCGCCAGCGCGTCGGGGCGGCGTTCCACCAGCTCAACGGACATGCCGTGGCCAGCAAGGAACACCGCCGCCGAGAGGCCGACAATGCCTCCGCCCACGATGAGAACCTCGGCGTGCTGCACGCTCATCATGCCCAGCTCCTTCGTTCCGGGGCGGGAATCGTCTTCGGTCACAGGCGGAATCGCCCGGGGCATGTCCGCGCCGCGACAGTGCGGCGGGCCCGGCCGGCGATTGCTGGTGCCATCGCCGAGCGGGCCTCGCGGCCTCAGTAGAGCGTGATGATCTTGAAGGTTCCTTCGTAAGCGCGGCCGACGCCAGTGGCCGGATCCCGCACGTAGGTCAGCAGCGCGTAGGTGCCGGGCGTGAAGTCCGCGTGGAACACCGAGGCGAGGCCTGGTGATATGGGCAGCAAGCCCTGCTGCTCGGAGGTGGCGAAGGGGCTGGGCGGGAGCACCTGGCCCTGGCCCTTGGCAGCCAGGTAGGCCTGCAGCTCGGCGTGCGTGGTGCCGGGGACGAGCTGACGGAGCAGGAACTCATAGGGCTGTGAGTTGCGGCGCGGATTCACGGCGAGCAACGTGGCGTGCGCGGGGAGCCGGTCCGGCGCCAAGAAGCTCGCGCTGCCGCCGTCCTCGCGCACGGACAGGACCGCGTCGAAATGCGGCCAAGCCGCCGGCTGCGAGGGAGCATTCACCTGCAGCGCGGTGTACCTGGCGCCCGAGGTACTGTCTTCGGCGCCGGGCGGGGCGTCCGACATCTGGTAGGTGCCCGGGGTCAGGTTCTCGGTGAACCAGCTGGGGCTGCTGCTCGTCACGGACAGGCCGCCTGCGAAGGTTATGTCCCGGTAGACCGCCTGGAGCGCGGGCAGCGCGACCGAGGGGTCGGGGGAGAAGCTCTCCTGGATCTCCTGGATCGCCTGCTGCGGGGTCACGCCGGGATTAAAGACCAGTCCGGAGAACCAGTGATCGGCGCCATCGCCTGAGGACACCCGGAAGGTGACCGGGCCGGCCGACCGCGGATTCGGGCTGATAGCGAACGGCGTGTTCTGGCTCAGCGACAGGGAGACGGCGGGAGCCTGGGGGACGTCCCTGTGACCGGCGGCGGGGTGCGCGGTGACGGCCTGCGCCGTCCCGCCCGCGGCCATGGCGGTGGCCGGGACGGCCGCCGCCAGCAGAGCGCACGCGACGAGCTTGACACGATGTCTGGTGAATGGGGGCATCAGCTGATTCCCTTCTAGCGGGGGTCCTCTTGCCGGACCGGGTTCACGATGACCGGGTGCGGTCGACGGCTGGTCGCACATCGCTGGAAGGGCCGGGCGCGCCGCACAGGCCCGGTTCCAGCCTGCTTCCACCGGGATGAGCCACGCTGGCCGTACCTGGAGGATCACATGAAGGTCTTGTTCAGCACGTGGGCCTGGCCGTCCCACTACTTCCCGATGGTCCCGCTCGCGCAGGCCTGCCGCGCTGCCGGGCATGAGGTCCGGATCGCCAGCCAGCCAGCGCTGGCGGCGGCGATCCGGTCCTCCGGCCTGCCCGCGGTCACTGTGGGCCGCGACGTGGACGTCGCCGCCCTGTTCCGGGAGAACGTCGCGCCCCTGATCCGGTCCGGCGCCGCAGGCCAGCGCCCCCGCCGGACTTCGCAGGCCATCGGCATCTTCGTACAGGTCGCCGAGATCATGGCCGATGACCTGGTGGAGTTCACCGTGCGCTGGCGGCCGGACATCGTGGTGTTCGACCCGATCACCTTCGCGGCGCCGGTCGCGGCGGCGGTGGCGGGAGTTCCCGCGGTACGGCACCTGTTCGGGCCCGACTTCACCTCCGGTGCCGCCAGGCCGGGCGCCGCGCCCGAGATGCCGGGGCTGGCGGCCCTGCTGGCCCGGTTCGGCCTGCCGGATCTCCCGCTGCGCGGGGCGCTGACCGTTGACCCCTGCCCGCCGAGCATGCAGGCTCCGGCGGCGATCGCGCGCCAGCTCATGTCCTATGTCCCGTATAACGGGCCGGGGACGATGCCGCGCTGGCCAGCCGGGCCCGCCCGGCGTATCTGTCTCACCTGGGGGACGTCCACGGTAGCGCTCACCGGGGACGAGACCTTCCTGCCGCCCGAGGTGATCACAGCCGCCCAGCGCTGCGGGGCCGAGGTCGTCGTGGCCGTCACCGCGTCCCAGCGCGGACTCCTCGGCGCGGTGCCGCCAGGCGTCCGGGTGACGGAGTCGGTGCCACTGCATCTGCTGCTGCCGGTCTGCGCCGCGGTGGTGCACCAGGGCGGTGCCGGAACGACGCTCACGGCCGCGGGGCTCGGCCTGCCTCAGCTGATCCTGCCGCAGCTTCCTGACCAGCGGTTCAATGCGCAGCAGGCCGCTGCCACCGGGGCGGCAAGATGCCTCCCGCGCGCGGAGGTGACCCTCGCCTCAGCGTCCGGCCACATCGCGGCGCTGCTGGCGGACCCCGGCCAGGCTGCCGCCGCCCTGCGGCTGCAGCAGGAGATCAAGGCACAGCCCCAGCCAGCTGAGGTCGTCGGGGCACTCGAAGAACTCGCCGGGCGATAGGCGCGCGCCCCCGGCCGGTGGCGCGCCCGGCCGGGGATCGGCCGGACCGGGTCGGGTCAGGTCCGCACCTTGCGCTGGAACAGGGCAACGGAGAGCGCGCCCATGGCCGCGCAGCCGCCGCCCAGTACCGTCAGGATGGCCCACACCGGCAAGTGCGGAACCCCGGGCGTGAGGCTGGCACGCAGGCCCTCGGACAGGTAGACCAGCGGGTTGAACAGCGTGGCCACCTGTAGCCAGGCAATCGCATGCAGCGCCTGCCACGGGTAGTAGACGCAGCCGAGCATGGTGACAGGCAGCAGCCCCACCGCGAGCAGGCTGGGCCCGCGGCGCACGTCGGCCACGGTGCCGAAGAACAAGCCCGCGGTGGCGGCGAACAGCGACCCGGGGATCGCGACGGCGACCAGTAGCGGCCAGTCGTGCAGGTGGATCGAGGGCGCGAGCCCTTTCGGGTGAATGAGCAAGGCCAGCGGGAACACGATGGCGCCGGTGAGCAGTGACTGGATCGCGCCCGCGATAACCTTCTCCACCGCGATGCTCCATACCGGCAGCGGGGCCAGCAGCCGGTCCTCGATCTCCCGGTTGTAGGTGAGCTCGACCAGCAGCGGGCTCATCACCGAGACCACCCCGGTGATCAGCATCGTGCTGGCGACCGCGCCAGGCAGCAGGATGGTAGAGAAGGAGCTGGCGGTCTGGCCCGGGCTGACTTTGGTCCCGATAGCCGGCATCACATAGGCGAAGACGAACACCAGCAACAACGGCTGGACCACGCTGCGCATGCCAACGACCGCGAAATCGCGTCGCATCACCCGAAGGTCGCGCATGACCATGGCGCCGAACGCCCGCACGCTAACCGACCGCGCGGCACCATGGGCGCCCGCGGAGACAGTGACTGTCGTCATGGCCGGTATTCCCTTCCGGTCAGGGTGAGGAAGACACTCTCCAGGCTCGGCCGCAGGGTCTTCACGTCAGTCAGCGGCACGCCGGCCTCCGCGCCTGCCTGGACTAGCGCGGCCAGCAACCCGTCGGCGTCACGCGCGAACACCCGGGCCTGCTGGCCGCTGATCTCGACCTGGCTCACGCCGGCCCGGTCGGCCAGCTGCTTGACCTCCGGCGGCGCCGCCCCGCCGTACGTCGCGGTCACGATCGTCTCGGCGCCGGCCGTCCGCTTCAGGTCCGCGCTGCTTCCCTCGGCGAGCACCTGGCCGTGGTTCATGATCGCGATGCGGTCGCACAGCGCCTCGGCCTCGGCCAGATTGTGGGTGGTGAGCAGGTAGGTCAGCCCTCTGCCGCGCAGGTCGCGCAGCAGGTCCCAAAGGTGCAGGCGGGCCTGGGGGTCGACCCCCGCTGTCGGCTCGTCGAGGAAGAGCACGTCCGGACGATGGATCAGGGCCCGTGCGATCATCAGCCGCTTAGCCTGCCCCCCGGACAGCTGCTGCACTTTGGCCTTGCGGCGCTCAGCCAGCTGGAAATCCTCGAGCAATTCCATTGCCCGCCTGCGGGCCTGCTTGGCTGGCATGCCGCAGTACCGGCCGCGGAATTCGAGGTTCTCCGCGACGGTGAGCGAACGGTCGAAGTTGGGGCCCTGCGAGGTCACACCGACATGGCTGCGCACGCCGATCGGGTCGGTCGCGACGTCGCGCCCGCAGACCCGGGCGCTGCCGCCGCTGAGCCGGACCAGCGTGGTCAGGATGCCGATGAACGTGGACTTGCCAGCGCCGTTCGGTCCGAGCAGACCGAAAAACTCGCCTTCGGGCACCTCTAGGTCGATGCCCCGCAGCGCCTGCACGCGGCCACGCACACCGCCATATGTCTTGCGCAGTTCCGTGGCACAGATGGCAACCTCGGTCACGATGTATCGCCCTCCAGGACATCGGCCCGGCCGCCGGTTCTGCGTGGCGGTCCGGGTGCGTCACCTCGACGCCACCTACACCTAGCCCGCCCGGGTCGCAGATCGCTTGAGCCGCCGGTGCGAGCGGCTGTCCAGCCGCCCGCGAGGCGCGGTTGCCACGATGGACTGACGGGAAGCCGGAGTCGCCGAGGCGCCGCGCGGACTACCAGGAAGGCGGAATCGCTGCATGCTGTCGCAGGCCATGGCGGTCGTCAGCCTCATGACGACGGGAATTGTCGCAGGCGTATTCTTCGCGGTCGCGGTGAGCGTCCTGCCGGCCCTGTTCGCCCTGCCGGCCGGCCAGTACGTCGTAGCGCACCGGCTGCTCGGCCGGGGCTATCACCCGGTCATGCCGCTGCTCGTGAGCACCGCACTGATCGCTGACGTGGCGCTGGCCATACTGACGCCGGCCGCCACGACCAGATCCCTGGCGGTGGCAGGCGCGGCGGCGCTCGTCGGCGTCCAGTTCGTGTCCCAGTTCGGAAACGTCCCGATCAACCGGGTGGTGCACGCCACCGACCCCGACTCGATCCGGGCGGACTGGGCGGACCCGCGCTCGGCCTGGCGGAACTGGCACCTTTTGCGGACGGGGTTCGCGGTGGCGGCCCTGACCAGCACCGCTGTGGCCGTGGTCCTGATCAGCTGACCAGGACCCGCGGCCACTCGGGCCAATATGGCTACGACCTGCCGAAACGGAGGAAGCACATGCGAACAAACCTGACCGCCAATCCAGCTGGAAACCGCGGCTGGCCCGGTACCGGCCCGGCTCGTCCTGGCATCCGCGGGCGAGGTGCGCGGTGATCGCGCTTCTCGTCCCGCTGGTCGTGCTGACCGGCGGGCTCGCCGCGGGCGGGCTGATGATCTCCGCTCTCGGCGGCGCCCCGATGCTGCTCGCCCTGCCGGTGGATACCTACCTTCCGGTGCACAAGCTGCTCGTGGGACGGTTCGACCCGTTCATGCCCATCTGCATCATCACCGCGCTATTCAGCGATGTCGCCCTGGCGGTGGCCGCGCCGACGGGGGTTACGCACACGCTGGGCGCCGCTGGCGCCGCGCTCTACCTGTCGGTGCTGTCGGTATCGCTAACCAAGAACGTGCCGATCAACCGCTGGATTGCCACGCTGGATCCGGCGAACCCGCCGGCCAACTGGCACCGCATCGACCCCCGGGTCAGGTGGCGCAACTGGAACCTGGTGCGCACCGTCCTGGCCGTGCTCGCCCTGGTTGTGAACGTGGCGGCGGTCGGAATCCTGGTCTGAGTCCGACCGCCTGACCGCCTGACCGCCTGGCCAGAGCCAGGCGGTCAGTAGTTTGGGGTCAGGCGGCTCAGATCCCGCCGTCCATCGAGATGGTCTGCCCGCTGACATACCGTGAATGATCGCTGATCAGGAACAAGGCCACGGCTGCGAGGTCGTCGGGTACCGCCAGCCGGCCTAGGGCAGCCTGGCGCCGGAACCGGTCCAGCTGGTCGCCGAGCAGCCGCGCCGTCTCCTCCTTCTCGATGACGGCGGGCGCGAGCAGGTTGACGCGGATGCCTCGCGGGCCGAGCTCCCTGGCCAGCGACCGGGTCATCCCGGCCAGCGCGGCCTTGGCGGCGGTGTAGTGAGCCCGCTGCGCGGTACCTGCGGCAGCCGCGCGCGAGCCGATGGCTACCACCGACGACCCGTCGGCCAGCAGGGGCAGGACGCTCTGGATGGTCAGGAAGCAGGACGTCAGGTTGGCGTCCGTTACGCGGCGCCACTGCGCGGCCGGCAGCGTGGCGAACGGGACATGGCCGATGGCGCCGACGGCCGCGATCAGGGCATCGAGCTTGCCGAGGCGGTTCCGGCAAGCGCCGGCCAGGCGGCCGGTGTCGTCGGGGTCGGTCACGTCGGCGCGCAGCACCAGGTGCGGGCCGCCGGTGGCCGCCAGTTCGGCACTGAGGCTGCGGGCGTCATCGTCGTCGTGCCGGGAGCAGGTGACGACGCTGGCTCCGGCCCTGGCCAGGGCCAGCACCACGGCCCGGCCGGTCCCCTTGGTACCGCCGGTGACCAGGACCCTGCTCCCGGTGAGCTGCGGGCTCATCGCTGCCCGCCCCGTTCGCGCAGCAGCATGGCCTCGACCTGGCGGCAGCCTTCCTTGAATGGCACGCCCGCCGAGCGGAAGGCCCGCTCCAGGTCTGCCGTGGTGATCCGGCCGCCGGTCGCGTACAGGTTCTGCCACGTGGCCCAGGCCAGGCTCTGGCTGGGCGTGACGGTCCCGGCAGCCGGCCTGCCGCCGTTGCCGCCCGCGGGCGGCGCGGTGCCTGGGGGCGGCGCCGAGCCCGGGGGCGGGCCGCGGCCGGCCGGGCGTACGCGGCGAGGACGTCCCTGACCCGGGCGATGGCGGGCGGCTCGGGGCCGGCCGCATGGCCGAACATGGCATAGTCGGGGCAAAGCTCGTCCCAGCCGCGGCTGGTGTGCCCGCCGGCTTCTTCCAGGACGCCGTCGGCAATCTCCTGGCAGGCGGCCTGCAGGCGCTCCTCGTCCACCGTGATCAGCTGGTGGCCGTGCTCCGCGCTCGCCCGCCGCAGGTAACCGATGAAGAAGAACGCGGTCTGCAGGTGGTCAAGCACCGTGAAGGTGTCGCGGACCCGCGGCCGGGTGAACTCGGTGAACCTGCGGAACCCGCCCGAGCCGCCCGCTGTCATCGCCTGGTAGACGGCCAGGAAGACGGACGTCATCCGGGCGGCGGCCTGGTCCCGCTTCAGGGTGATGCTGGCGATGCCTGATCCGTAGGCCAGGAAGCGCCTTCCGATCTCGTTAAACTGGTCGGACAGGACGTGCTGCACGGGAGCGGAATCGGCCAGCCACGTCATCCCTGCTCCGGTGGCCCGGACAGAATGGCCGAAATCGACGTCCTGGCCGATCCTCATCTCCTCGTCGAACCGCACGTGCCCGGGCAGCCGGTCCCGGCGGATGCCGCAATTCACCGTCACCGGGTGCAGCACGCCGCCGTGGCCGTCCGGACTGGCGTCGAACGGGCGCTGGTAATCGAGGTACGCGGTGACCGGCCCGGACGCGGGTACCCGGACCGGCCCCGCGACGAGGGCGCAGCGCGGCGTGGCCAGGCCGGCCCGCAGCTGCGCGCACCAGTCCGGGCCGACGACCCCGTCATCATCGGTGAACAGCAGGGTGTCGTGACGGGCCCGGGCGATCGCCGTGTTGCGGGCCAGGGAGACGTTCGGCCTATCCAGGAAAAGCACCCTCAGCAAGGGCGAGCCGACGTGATCGAGCACCGGGACGCTACGGCGGCCGTTGACCACCACCAGGACCTCGGCGTCCCCGCCAGCCCGTGTGGCCGAGCTGATCAGGGCCTCGACCGCGCGCCGCAGCTCCGGCCGGTTCCCGGCGGTGGGGATCACCGCGGTCAGCCCGTTCCCCGGGCGGTCCGGGGCGGTCACGACACCGTCTCCGGCTCACGATGCCGCTCGGTCACCAGCCGTTCCAGTTCGCCGACCACGTCGGCCGGCGATGGCTGCGCGGCGATCTCGGCCTGTACCCCGGCCGCCCTCGACCGGTATCCGGTCACGCTGAGCAGTTCGAGGACGTGGCCGCGAACAACATCCGGGTCCGCCTCCCACGGCGGCAGCTGCCTGGCCACGCCGCCCCCGGCCAGCTGGCGCGCGGTGGCCGCCTGATCTGGCAGCACGGGCAGCACCAGCTGCGGCAGGCCACAGGTAAGCGCGGTCATGGCGGTGCCCAGCCCGCCCTGGTGCACGATCAGGTCGCAGGTCGGCAGGAGCAGGTGCAGGGGCAGGGCCTTGACCACCCGGACTCCGGCGGGCGGCGGCCCGAGGCGCTCGGCGTCGCTTGCCGACAGCGCGGCCACTACTTCGACATCCGCGCTGGCCAGAGCTTCGAGGACCGGGCGAGTGGCGGACAGGCCTGGCATCAGCTGCGAGTTCGTGGCACCCCAGGTCACGCAGACGCGCGGCTTGGCTGGCGGGTCGAGCAGCCAGCCGGGAGCGGTCCCCGGGCCGTTGTAAGGGACGTAGCGGACCGGCAGCCGGGGGTAATCGCCCGGCACCTGCAGGCTCGGCGGGCAGTTGTCAATGGTGACGGCGCCCAGCGTCTCCACCTCGGCCAGGCCAAGGCGGTCCCGCACCGGCGCGAGGAGTTCCGGCTCGAAGTCCCTGGTCCTGAGGGTAAAGTCGATTCCCCATAGATGACGTGCGGCAGGGATGCCGAGCGCGGCGGCGGCCAGCGGCCCGGCGTATGTGGTCGGTTCGAACACCACGAGATCAGGCCGCCACTGCCCGGCGAAGTCGATCAGATCGCCGATCATCGCCTCGACCACCGGCAGGAAAATCTGCAGTCCTCGTAAGGTCCAGGCGCGCTGCTGCTCGGCCGGCAGCCGGGCCCGGCCCGCCCACGGTGGCCGGCCCGCCCGCGCAGGCCCGCCCCGGCCCGAGTCCCCGGCC
>CAWBJA010000002.1:0-142600 GCA_963788895.1 uncultured Actinomycetota bacterium
CTACCTGGCCAGGATCGAGCGGCTCAACCCGGCCTGCGCGCCGTGATCACGGTGAGCGACGGTGCCGCGGCTGAGGCGGCGGCCAGCGACGCGGCCGGGCGGCGGGGCGCCGCGCCGGCCGCTGGATGGCATCCCCGTGCTGATCAAGGACAACGTCGCCGTCGCAGGGACTGCCCGCCACGGCGGGCTCGCCCGCGCTCCAGCACGCCGAGGCGCGGGACGCGTTCCTGGTCGGCCGGCTGCGCGCGGCCGGCGCCGTCGATCCTCGGCAAGGCGAACCTGTCAGAGTGGGCGAACTTCCGCTCCCGCCCGTCCAGCAGCGGCTGAGCACGCTGGGCGGGCAGGCGGTGAACCCGCACGGCGACGGCCGCAGCCCGTCCGGCTCCAGTTCCGGATCGGCGGTGGCTGTCGCGGCCGGGCTGGCGCCGCTCGCGGTCGGGTACCGAGACCGACGGCTCGATCGTCTCGCCCGCCGGCGCCTGCGGCGTCGTCGGCATCAAGCCGACGCTCGGCCTGGTCAGCCGGACCGGCATCGTGCCGATCTCGGCGATGCAGGATACGGCGGGCCCGATGACCAGGACGGTCGCCGACGCGGCGGTGCTGCTGCGGCGCGATGGCCGGCCGGATCCGGCCGACGCGGCCACCGCGGCCGGCGGCCGGCCAGCGCGACGACTACGCCACGTTCCTCGACCCGGCGGCGCTGGACGGCGCGCGCCTCGGGGTGTGGCGGGACGGGCTCCGACGCCGGCGGACGCGGCGACCGTCGCGGTGCTCGAGGCGTCGGTGGCACGGCTGCGCGTCGGGCGGCGCAGGTCATCGACCCGGTCGAGCTCGCCGACGTGGACAAGATGGGCGAGCCGGAGTTCGCCGCCCTGATGCACGAGTTCAAGCACGACATCAACGCCTACCTGGCCGGGCTCGGCGGCGACCATCCGGCGGACCTGGCCGGCCTGATCGACTTCATACCAGGAACGCGGCCGACGTGCTCGCCCATTTCGGCCAGGAGCTGTTCGAGCAGGCCGAGGCGACCAGCGGCGACCTCGGCGAGGCCGGGCTACCTGAGGCGCGGTCGGCGGCCGCCAGGATCGCCACGCGACGGGCTGGACGCGGCGCTGGACGGCGTACAACCTCGACGCGGTGATCGCGCTGACCGGGCATCCCGGCCTGGCTCACCGATCACGTGCTCGGCGACTACCACCGTGGGGCTACGTCGGGACCGGCGGCCGTTTCCGGGTATCCGTCGATCACGGTGCCGGCCGGCCTGGTCAGCGGCTGCCGGTGGGCATCTCCTTCATCGGGCCGGCCTGGAGCGAGCCGCGGCTGATCGCTCTGGCCCACGCGTTCGAGCAGGCCGGCGACTGTCCGGCCCTGGACGGCCCGCGCGCTCGATAGCCTGGCGCCCATGGACTCGTGGCGCTCCGTGAGCGTACCCGACCTGCCCGGATCGGTGCCCGGAGCCAAGGATCTGGGACACGGCCAGCGGCGCGCTGGCGGTCGCGGCGGCCCGGGCGCGCGGCCACGCTGTATGCCTGCGGTATCACCCCGTACGACGCAACCCACATCGGTCATGCGGCCACGTTCCTGGCCTGGGATTTGCTTGTCCGTGCCTGGCGTGACGCGGGGAAGCGATGTCAGCTACGTCCAGAACGTCACCGACGTCGACGATCCGCTGCTGGAGCGGGCGGACCGGGACGGCGAGGACTGGCGCGAGCTGGCCGCGCGGGAGATCGCGCTGTACCGGTCGGACATGGCGGCGCTGCGGGTGCTGCCGCTGCCCAGCTACGTCGGGCGCGGTCGAGGCGATGCCGCTGATCGAGGCGTTCAACGAGGCGCTGGCCGACCGCGGCTCGCTGTACGAGGTCGACGGCGACGTGTACTTCTCCCGCTCGGCCGATCCGGCCTTCGGCTCGGTGTCCGGGCTCGACCCGGAGGCGATGATCCGGCTGTGCGCCGAGAACGGCGGCGATCCGGCCCGGCCGGGCAAGAAGGACCCGGTCGATCCGCTGGTCTGGCTGGCGGAGCGGCCCGGCGAGCCATCCTGGCCGTCGGAGTTCGGCCGCGGCAGGCCAGGCTGGCATGTGGAGTGCGCGGCGATCGCGACCCACTACCTGGGCGCGCACGTTCGACGTCCAGGCCGGCGGCCGCGACCTGATCTTCCCGCACCACGAGATGAGCGCGTCACACGCCCGGGTGGCCGGCGGCGGCGGCCCGCCGTTCGCCCGCCGGTACGCTCACGCCGGGCTGGTGCGGCTCGACGGCGAGAAGATGTCGAAGTCGCGCGGCAACCTGGTGTTCGTCTCCAGGCTGCTCGCGGCGGGATCGACCCGATGGCGATCAGGCTGGCGATCCTCGCGCACCACTACCGGGCGGACTGGGACTGGACGGCCGGTTGCTGACCGCTGCGGCGGAACGGCTGGCGACCTGGCGCCGCGCCGTGGTCGCCGCGGCGCACGGGCGGGTCCCGGCCGGCGCGAGCGGTGCGCTAGGGCTGGCCTAGGCGACGAGGTCCTGGCCGCGGTGCGGGACCGGATCGCTGATGACCTGGACGCGCCAGGCGCGCTGGCCGTGGTCGACCGCTGGGCGGCGGCGGTGCTTGCGGCATCGGCTGCGGCCGGTGGCCCGGCCGGAACCCGTGGTCGGGCCAGCACCGGCAGTCAGGCCAGCGAGGCGCGGCTGGTCGCCGACACCGTGGACGCGCTGCTCGGCATCGAAGCTCTGAGCGCGGAGCAGGCTAGCTGGCCGGGCGCTGCGGGCTCTGGCCGCCCGGCACCGAACTGGTCGGCACCGAGCCGGTCGACACCGAGTTGCCCGACACGGAGCTGGCTGACACCGAATTGGCCGACACCGAGCTGGCCGATACTGAGCCGCTTGGCCGGCACCGGCAGCAGGTCGAGGCGGCCGAGGCCGGGCTGGCGGGCAGCGAGCTGGTCGAGACGGGCTGGCAGTCGCCGGCCGGGGCCGCGGGCGGCCCGCTGGCGCTCCCGCCACCAGGTGCGGCCGATGACCCGGGCGTAGCGCAGGCCGTAGAACAGGTTGTCGCCCTTCTTGGTCACCCCGGACAGCCGCTGCCGCATGGTGGTCGGTACCTCGGCCACCCGGAAGCCCTGGAACAGCGCGCCGATCAGCAGCTCGGACGTCTGGTACTGCGGCTGCGTCTGGCGCACCACGGCGGTGAGGTCGGCCCGCATGGCGCGCAGCCCGCTGGAGGTGTCGGTCAGCCGGGTGCGGGTCAGCAGGCTGATCAGCCGGGCGAAGAACCGGACGCCCAGGTTGCGGAAGCTGTCGGTGTTCTCGGTGCGGCCCAGCTGGCGGGAGCCGACCACGAAGTCAGCCTGGCCGTCCTCCAGCAGCGAGACCATGGCCGGCAGGTCCGCCGGATCCCACTGGCCGTCGCCGTCCAGCGTCGCGATGTACTGCGCGCCGGCCTCGCGGGCGATCCGGTAGCCCAGCCGCAGGGCCACCCGTGGCCGCGGTTGGCCGACAGGGTGCAGACCAGCGCCCCGTGGCGCTGCGCGACGGCGGTCGTGCTGTCGCTGCTGCCGTCGTCAATGACCAGCCGGGACACCGCGACGTCGGCGATCTGATCGGGGATCTCGTCGAGCACGGCGCCGATGTTGTTCGCCTCGTTATAAGCGGCGATGACGATGACCAGGCGCTCTAGCTTGACATCCGGGTTACTACGCGCAAATGCCTCGCGCGCCGCTTCGGTTATCTCGGCTGTATCGGGGGCCTCCCGCAAGCCGTGATAGACCTCGCTGGCCGTAGTCCGCCGAGTCAGCATGCGCCGTCCGTCTCCAAAATCTGAGAGTCTGGTCCCCGGCGGGCGCTCCTGGCCGCTCGGGGGTCGGTATCGCCGATCAGAAACCACCAGATCGTAACGATTACACCGGCGACCACGGTACTCGACCCCAGGACCAGCGAACTGCAAGATCGGGGAATCAGTGTAAATCTCCCTGCGGTCGTGACCTGCGCAGGCGCGCTGCGCGGGCCGCCGGGTCAAACGTTTTTCCCGGTCATTGCCCAGCCGTGCCACGCCCAATCCGAGGTACTGACTTAGCGCATCCATTTTCTTACTCAAAGCGAACATCTATGCATGACCTGAGTGCCGCGGGGAAGGCCAGCGGTAGCATCCTGGGCGGCTGGCGAGGTTGGGGGCAACCGCCAGGCTAGCGCCTGATGAGGCCGGCCCGGACCGCCGGGCCGTCGTCCTTTCCTGGATCCAATGTGGCCAGCGGGGAGTACCCAGCAGTGAGCGGGAGACGCCGGCCTGGCCGGACAGCTCAGCCGGAGCGAGCAGCCGCCGGCCGGATCAGCCCCGGCCGCCCGGCCGCCGCCCGGCGGCCAGGCAGCTGGTCCTGCTGGCCGCCTACCTGCACCGCCCGGCGTCGCGGTGACCTGGCCGCGGGCGGCCTATCTGACCGGGCAGCTGCCCCGCACCCGGGACGTCGCCTACTATGTGGACTCTCCACACGTAGTAGGCGACGTCCCGGGTGCGGGGCAGCTGCCCGGTCAGATAGGCCGCCCGCGGCCAGGTCACCGCGACGCCGGCGGCCAGGTAGGCGGCCAGCAGGACCAGCTGCCTGGCCGCCGGGCGGCGGCCGGGCGGCCGGGGCTGATCCGGCCGGCCGGCTCGCTCCGGCTGAGCTGTCCGGCCAGGCCAGGCGCCTCCGCTCACTGCTGGGTACTCCCCGCTGGCCACATTGGATCCAGGAAAGGACGACGGCCCGGCGGTCCGGGCCGGCCTCATCAGGCGCTAGCCTGGCGGTTGCCCCCAACCTCGCCAGCCGCCCAGGATGCTACCGCTGGCCTTCCCCGCGGCACTCAGGTCATGCATAGATGTTCGCTTTGAGTAAGAAAATGGATGCGCTAAGTCAGTACCTCGGATTGGGCGTGGCACGGCTGGGCAATGACCGGGAAAAACGTTTGACCCGGCGGCCCGCGCAGCGCGCCTGCGCAGGTCACGACCGCAGGGAGATTTACACTGATTCCCCGATCTTGCAGTTCGCTGGTCCTGGGGTCGAGTACCGTGGTCGCCGGTGTAATCGTTACGATCTGGTGGTTTCTGATCGGCGATACCGACCCCCGAGCGGCCAGGAGCGCCCGCCGGGGACCAGACTCTCAGATTTTGGAGACGGACGGCGCATGCTGACTCGGCGGACTACGGCCAGCGAGGTCTATCACGGCTTGCGGGAGGCCCCCGATACAGCCGAGATAACCGAAGCGGCGCGCGAGGCATTTGCGCGTAGTAACCCGGATGTCAAGCTAGAGCGCCTGGTCATCGTCATCGCCGCTTATAACGAGGCGAACAACATCGGCGCCGTGCTCGACGAGATCCCCGATCAGATCGCCGACGTCGCGGTGTCCCGGCTGGTCATTGACGACGGCAGCAGCGACAGCACGACCGCCGTCGCGCAGCGCCACGGGGCGCTGGTCTGCACCCTGTCGGCCAACCGCGGCCACGGAGTGGCCCTGCGGCTGGGCTACCGGATCGCCCGCGAGGCCGGCGCGCAGTACATCGCGACGCTGGACGGCGACGGCCAGTGGGATCCGGCGGACCTGCCGGCCATGGTCTCGCTGCTGGAGGACGGCCAGGCTGACTTCGTGGTCGGCTCCCGCCAGCTGGGCCGCACCGAGAACACCGACAGCTTCCGCAACCTGGGCGTCCGGTTCTTCGCCCGGCTGATCAGCCTGCTGACCCGCACCCGGCTGACCGACACCTCCAGCGGGCTGCGCGCCATGCGGGCCGACCTCACCGCCGTGGTGCGCCAGACGCAGCCGCAGTACCAGACGTCCGAGCTGCTGATCGGCGCGCTGTTCCAGGGCTTCCGGGTGGCCGAGGTACCGACCACCATGCGGCAGCGGCTGTCCGGGGTGACCAAGAAGGGCGACAACCTGTTCTACGGCCTGCGCTACGCCCGGGTCATCGGCCGCACCTGGTGGCGGGAGCGCCAGCGGGCCGCCCGCGGCCCCGGCCGGCCAGCCGGCCAGCCCGTCTCGACCAGCTCGCTGCCCGCCAGCCCGGCCTCGGCCGGCCCCGCGACGACCAGCCCGGTGCCGGCCAGCGGCTCAGTATCGGCCAGCTCGGTGTCGGCCAATTCGGTGTCAGCCAGCTCCGTGTCGGGCAACTCGGTGTCGACCGGCTCGGTGCCAACCAGTTCGGTGCCGGGCGGCCAGAGCCCGCAGCGCCCGGCCAGCTAGCCTGCTCCGCGCTCAGAGCTCGATGCCGAGCAGCGCGTCCACGGTGTCGGCGACCAGCCGCGCCTCGCTGGCCTGACTGCCGGTGCTGGCCCGACCACGGGTTCCGGCCGGGCCACCGGCCGCAGCCGGCGCCGCCAGCACCGCCGCCGCCCAGCGGTCGACCACGGCCAGCGCGCCAGGCGCGTCAAGATCATCAGTGATCCGGTCCCGCACCTCGGCCAGGATCTCGTGCGCCGAGGCCGGCCCGGGCGTACTGCTCGCGGGCGGGCCGGCCGGGACCGGCCCGTGCGCCGCGGCGACCAGGGCCCGGCGCCAGGTGGCCAGCCGGTCCGCCGCGGCGGTCAGCAACTCGGGGGCCCAGTCCCAGTCGGTGTGGTAGCGGTGCGCGATGATGGCCAGCCTGATCGCCATCGGGTCGGTCCCCGCGGCCAGCAGCCGGGACACGAACACCAGGTTGCCCAGCGACTTGGACATCTTCTCGCCGTCCAGCCGGATCATCCCTGAGTGGGCGTAGTGGCGGGCGAAAGCCGGGCCGCCCCGGGCCACCCGGGCATGTGACGCGCTCATCTCGTGGTGCGGGAAGGCCAGGTCGCTGCCGCCCGCCTGGACGTCGAACTCCTCGCCCAGGTACCGCGTCGCGATCGCGGCGCACTCCACGTGCCAGCCGGGCCTGCCGGGGCCGAACGCCGACGCCCAGGACGGCTCGCCGGGCCGCTCGGTCAGCCAGACCAGGGGGTCCAGCGGGTCCTTCTTCCCCGGCCGGCCCGGATCCCCGCCGCGTTCAGCGGCCAGCGCCAGCATCGCCGCGGGGTCGAGCCGGGCGACCGCGCCGAAGGCCGGGTCAGCCGACCGGGCGAAATAGACGTCGCCGTCCAGTTCGTAGAGCGCGCTGCGCTCGGCCAGCACCTGGTTGAACCGCTCGATCTCGCCGAGCGCCTCCACCGCGCCCACGTAGTGGGCCGGCGGCAGCACCCGCAGCGCCACCATGTCAGCGCGGAACCGGTCGATCTCCCGGCCGGCCAGCTCCCGCCAGTCCTCGCCGTCCCGGCCCGCTCCAGGAGCGGGTCATCGACGTCGGTCACGTTCTGGACGTAGCTGACCTCATGGCCGGCGTCACGCCAGGCGCGCACCAGCAGATCCCACGCGATGTAGGTCGCGGCGTGGCCGATGTGCGTCGCGTCGTACGGGGTGATCCCGCACGCGTACAACGTCGCCACCGGGCCGGCCGCCGCCGCCACCAGCTGGTCGCTGGCGGTATCCCTGATCCGCGGCTCGGGAGCCCGCCCGGGCAGTTCAGGAACGCGCGTGCCGCGCCAGGAATCCATGCGGCCAGGTTATCCTTGCGTCGCCTGCGCCTGGAGTGCTGGCCTGGCCTGCTCGAACGCGTAAGCGAAGCCGATCAGCGCGGGCTCGCTCCAGGCGGGCCCGACGAAGGACAGGCCAACCGGCAGGCCGCGAACCAGACCAGCCGGAACGCAAATCGAGGGGTACCCGGCCACCGCCGCCGGACTCGTCGTGCCGAACGTGTAGTGATCGCCCAGCACATGATCGGTCAGCCAGGCCGGGCTGCCCGACAGCGAGACCACCGCGTCCAGGCGGCCCGCGGTCAGCGCCTGGTCCAGGCAGCTCTTGGCCAGCCGGGACGCCTCGGCCCGGGCGGCGCGGCTGGCCTGGTCGGCCGGATCACCGCTGGCGGCGTCGGCGAGCTCGAAGATCTCCTGGCCGAAGTGGACCAGCACGCGGCTAGCGTTCTGAACGTTGTAGGCAATCAGCTCGGTGAGACTGGCCGGGTGCTCGCCGGGCAGCGCCGCCAGGTAGGCGTTCAGGTCGTGCTTGAACTCGGTCAGCATCGCGGCCCGCTCGGGCTCGGCGATGTCATCGACGCCCGGCAGCGGCACCGGGTCGATCACCTCGGCGCCGAGCGAGCGCAGCACGGCCACGGCCGCGTCGAGCACGGCCACGGTGGCCCCGGTCGCGGAGCGCAGGGCGTCCCGCCAGACGCCGATCCTGGCGCCCGCCAGCGCGTCCCGGCTCAGCCCGGCGGTGAAGTCGGCGGCCTGGGCGGGCGCGCGCTCGGTGGCCGGGTCAGCCGGGTCAGCTCCGGCCAGCGCGGCCAGCAGCAGCGCCGCGTCGCTCACGCAGCTGGCCATCGGGCCCGCGGTGTCCTGAGCCAGCGACACCGGCACCACGCCGGACCGGCTGATCAGGCCGACCGTCGGCTTCAGGCCGACGATGCCGCAGCAACTGGACGGCGAGATGATCGAGCCGTCGGTCTCGGTACCGATCGCGACCGGGGCCAGCCCGGCCGCTACCGCGACCCCCGAGCCCGAGCTGGAGCCGGACGGATTGCGGCCCTGGCCCCACGGGTTGACCGCCTGCCCGCCGAGCGTGCTCCAGCCGCTGCTGGAACTGGTCGAGCGGAAGTTGGCCCATTCCGACAGGTTCGCCTTGCCCAAGATCACCGCACCGGCCCGGCGCAGCGCCGCGACCAGGAACGCGTCCGTGGCCGCCGCGGCCAGCAGCGCGGGAGAGCCGGCTGTGGCCGCCTGGTCCCTGGTGCTGATGTTGTCCTTGATCAGGACCGGGATGCCTTCGAGCGGCCCGCGGGCGGCGTGGCTGGCCCGGGCCTGGTCGCTGGTCCGCGCCTCGGCGGCGGCGGCCGGGCTGACCGCGATGACGGCGTGCAGCTGCGGATCGAGCTGCTCGATCCGGGCCAGGTAGAAGTCGGTCAGGCCGGCTGAGGTAGGCCGGCCCGCGGTCATGGCGTCCTGCAGTGCGCCGATGGTCGCGCCGCGGGCTTCGATGGCGGTGGCGCCGATCACGGCGCCACCCGGTGATGCGGGCGGAGGTTCTGCTGGCGGCATGGTCGAACAATAGGGGAATAGACCCCATTCGCGCCGCTCTGCCGTACTTCGGGCAGGCTGGCCCCGTTATCACGGTTATCTACTGGGTCGGCGGCCCGCCTAATCACCATGATCATGGCTCTGCGGGCCGGTCAGCGGGCCGTAGACTGCGGGAGATGACGATGCGGATGGGCAACCTGGACGCCGTGCCCGCGCTGAGCCGACCTGATCTGCTCGCGCCGCGCGGTCGACCGCGGCGCTGGCCGAGCTGGACGGCAAGCTCGACGCGCCGACGGTCGGCGTGGCCGAGATCGACCCCGAGCTGGCCGACACCGCCGCGTTCTGCGAGCGCGTACGGCGTGCCGCTCGACGAGTCGGCCAACTGCGTCGTCGTCGCCGGCCGGCGCGACGGCGAGACGCAGGTTCGCCGGCGTGCATGGTGCTGGCCACCACCAGGGCCGACGTGAACGGGCTGGTCAAGCGTGCAGCTGGATGTGCGCAAGGCCTCGTTCGCGCCGATGGACTCGCGGTGGCGCTGACCGGCATGGAGTACGGCGGGATCACGCCCGATCGGGCTGCCGGCCGACTGGCCGGTCTTCGTGGACGAGGCCGTGGCGCGCGGAGCCGGGTCGTCATCGGCAGTGGCGTCCGGCGGTCCAAGCTCGACGCTGCCCGGCGCAGCGCTCGGCCAGCTGCCGGCGCCGTCGGTGCTGGCTGGCCTCGGCCGGTAACCGCAGCGGCTCCCCATCAGGGCAGCCAGGAGACCCGGCCGACGAGCGCGGCGTAGCCGACGAAGGTGACCGCGTCGATGAGCGTGTGCGCGATGATCATCGGCATGACCCGGCGGTTCCACCGCCGGTACAGGTAGCCGAAGATGAGCCCCATCACGGCGTTGCCGAAGAACGCGCCGACGCCCTGGTACAGGTGATAGGTAGCCGCGCAGCAGCGCGGTGAACACGATCGCCTTCCACGGCGTCCACCTCAGCTGATCCAGCCGCTGCAGCAGGTAGCCCGATGACCACGATCTCCTCGAGGATGCCGTCGTGCGCGGCGCTCAGCAGCAGCACTGGTATCCGCCACCAGAGCGCGGGCAGGGACTCGGGCACCACGTTCAGGCTGACCCCGAGATTGAACGCGGCCAGGTACAGGCCCAGCCCGCGTCCCGCCGATCAAGGCGGCGAGCGCGGCCCCGCGCAGCGCGTCCTTTCCCGGCTGACTGGCATCGACGCCCAGCACCGAGGGCCGCTCACCGCCCGCGACGACCAGGTAGATGACCAGCGCCACCGGGACAACGGCCTCGGCGATGTTGACCAGCTGCAGGATCAGGTCAAGCCAGTGATTGGCGGCGAGGGAGCCGACCAGCAGCGCTTTCTGGCTGCGCAATGACGGCCGGGCCAGCAGCGACCCGATCAGGTCCAGCAGCGCGTTCAGGCCGCTGGCGCCGAGCGAAATGGCGAAGACGATGAAGATTTCCCAGCGGATCAGCCGCGCGGTCCGCGGGGCGGGGCTGATCTCCTGCCCGACTGTCACCTCAGGACTCTAGCGGTGCGGGCGCGGGGGTTGGGCCGCCCGCCCGGCTGGGCGCATCGCCGCTGTATTGCTAAATGTAAGCAGAGACTACTGAGAGTCATAGGACCTGCTAGCATCCCGGTGTGCTGAACGTAATCGCCGCCAGGCCGGCCGGCCGTGGTGTCATGCCGATCATCAGCCGGGTTCTGGGCGGACGACATTCCGGTATCCAGGCCCGGTGCTTCTCGCCTTGCTGAGCTGGGCCCGGATGCGGTCTGGCCGCGGGCCAGACCGGCGTCCCGCACAGCAGGCCAAGCTGCCCGCGGCCGCCGGGGCCGGGACCTCCGAGCTAGCCGCCGAGGCCGGCCTGCTGGCCGCCGCCGGCCGGCCGCCGGAGGCCGGCCTGCTGAGCCCGGATCGCGGCGACCTGGCCGGTCCCGGCCCGCGCGATGACGTCCTGGTCACCAGCCCGGCTCCGGCTGGCCCGGCTCCGGCTGGCCCGGCTTCCGGCGGCCCGGCTCCGGGCGGCTCGCTAACGCCCGTCTATGTGGTCATCGCCGCCTGCGCGGCGATCGCGCTGATCCTGCGGCTCTACCAGCTGTCCCGCCCTGGCTACCTGCTGAGCGTCACCGAGTACGACGACGGGCCCTACTTCGGCAGCGCCGTCAGGCTGGTCAGCGGCGCGATCCCGTATCGCGATTTCCTGCTGGTCCAGCCACCGGGCATCACGTTGCTGATGACCCCCGCCGCGCTGATCGGCAAGATCGTCGGAACCGACTGGGCCATCGCCATCGGGCGGCTGCTGACCGTCTGCGCGAGCGTCACCTGCGTCGTGCTGGCGGGCCTGCTCGCCCGGCACCGCGGCGTCCTGGCCGTCGTGGTGGCGTGCGGGCTCACCGCGATCTACCCGGACAGCGTCCAGGCCGCCCACACCGTTCTTGTTGAGCCCTGGCTGGCCATGTTCTGCCTGGTCGGCGCGCTGGCGGTATTCGACGGTGACCGCTTCACGACCAGCAAGCGGCGGCTGGCCTGGGGCGGGGTGGCCTTCGGGTTCGCCGGGGCGGTGGAGATCTGGGCTATCTTCCCGGTGGTCGTCATCGCGCTGCTGTCCCTGCGGGCGCCCCGCCAGCTGGCCCGCTACCTGGCCGGCGCCGCCGCGGGTTTCCTGATCCCGGTCCTGCCGTTCGCCCTGATGGCGCCGCGTGGCTTCTATGAGGGCCTGGTCACCGCCCAGGTCGGCACCAGGTACAAGCCGACCAGGATCGCGAACTGGTACCGGATGAAGGAGATGGCCGGGCTCACCGACATCCACGTCACGCACGCCACGGCCTGGCTCGTCGCAATCGGGATCACCGTCCTGGCCGCGGCGCTTGCGGGCGGCGCGTGGGTCGTTACCCGGCGGCCGCCGACCAGCCTGGAATGGTTCGCGGCGGGCTCGGCGGTCCTGATCGTGGCCGCGTTCATGTGGCCGAACCAGTTCCACTACCATTTCGTGGCGTTCCTGGCGCCGTTCATCGGCCTGGTCATCGGCCTGCCCGCGGCCCGGCTGATCCAGGATTTCCGTACCTCCAGGGTCGTCCAGTCCTCCGGCGACGCCGCGACGGTCAATGTGGCCGGCCCGCCAGGGACGCGCTGGCTGCTGCAATGGAGCGCGGCGGCAGTCGCCGCGGCGGCCCTGGCCGGCATGACGGTCGTCCAGGCCCGCGCCGAGACGCGGCTGACGCCGCACGTCAAGTACGCCACGGTGACCAGGGTGCGGCAGGAGATCCCGGCCGGGTCCTGCGTGGTTACCGACGAGGTGTCCATGACCATCGCCGCGGACCGGTTCGTGTCCGACGTGCCCGGCTGCCCGCTGCTGGTGGACTCGATCGGAACGGACTACGCGCTGTCACACGGGCGGGATCCCGGCACCGGCGCGGCCTCCTATCCGGTCCTGGTCCAGGTGTGGAGCAACGCCCTGGCGCACGCGCAGTACGTCTGGTTCTCGGGCCGGGAAGCGCACCGGGTGCCCTGGACACCGGCTCTCCTGGCGTATTTCCGGGCTCACTTCACGCAGGTCCTGGGCACCGGGATCAAGAACGGCGTGTTCCGCCGCGACGGCATGCCCTGACCGGTGCGCGGAACGCGCCGGTCAGGACTCAGGGTCCTGACCGGCGCGTCGCGGCGGCGGCGATATCAGCTGAGGTGCCTGGCGAAGAACCGCAGCGTGCTGTCCAGCTCAAAGGCCGGGACTTCGCCGTGCAGGCCGGGGTGGGCGTGCAGCGTCTTCTCGGCTGAGGCCAGGGCGTCGAACAGCGCCAGGCTCTGCGCTCGCGGCACTCGCTCATCGTCCCACTGGATCAGGAACTCGACCGGGACGGTGATCCGCGCGGCGTCCTCGGCGCAGGCCTGGGCGCCGCCCAGGCCCAGTACCGCGGCGCGGACCCGGGGTTCGGCGGCGATGAACGGGACGCCGAGGCCGCAACCCAGCGAGACGCCCCAATAGCCCACCGGGCCGGCCCCGACGTGGCCGAGGTCCTGTACCGCGTCCAGGGCCGCCCGCCATTCCGGGACGGTCTGGCGAGCCACGAGCGTATGGAAGTCAGCGAGCAGCGGAGCCAGGTCCGCTCCGGCCTCGACGCGAGCCTGGTTCTCCGTCGCGATCCGGTTGTACTCCTCATCAGTCGGCCGATCGCCGTGGCCGGGCACGTCGACCGCCGCCACCGCGAAACCGCATTCGGCCACGAAGCGGCGCGCACGGGCCACGACGCCGGGGGCTTTCTTGTGCTGCCCGCCGCCGTGTCCCATCAGGATCAGCGGACGAGTACCGGTGGCAGCTGCTGGCGTCCACAGCACGCCGGGAAGCTCACCGAGGGTAAAGAGCTGTTCGCGGACGCCGCCGGATGACGTCTCGGAATGCAAGCGCATAGCGTTTCGAGCCTTTCGGGATGCCTTCTGCGGGCACTCCCTAGGCCATGCCAAGGAGGGAGTCCCGACCTGTCGCAGCGTTGATCGGTCTCACCTCCTTAGTCCGCGGTGGCGCACGGCGACATCGAATTTATCACAACGGGCCGCACCCGTTCTTCCCGGCAAAAGCTGCCTGACGCGGCATTAACTAGCGGATTCGTCAAGCCCGGTCGTCCGCTGTGGACATGTGACCGGTTTTCCACAGCCCGGCTGCTTATGCCAGCGCGCCACGGCCCGGCACTGGCCAGCCTGGCCAGTATGACCGACATGATGCCCGCGGGTGACCGAGCCCCGCGCACCCCCCGACCCGCCTCCGCTTCCGCTCCGGCCCGGGCTCCGAGCCGGGCGGCCGGCCCAGTGCCTTCGGCGCAGGACAGCCCGGGCCTTGACGGCACCACCCGGGTCCGGGTCGACTCGCTGGCCGGAGTCCTGGCGGTGGTGCCGTTCCTGCTCGGCTTCCATCCGCGCCGCAGCCTCGTGGTGATCGGGGTGGAGCCGGTGCGCGGCCGGGTCAAGGTCACCTTCCGCTACGACCTGCCGGACCCGCCCGACCCGAGGCTGGCCGCGGAGCTGGCCGCCCACGCGGCTGAGGTGCTGGGCCAGCAGCGGATCGGCGTGGTGCTGGCGGTGGGCTATGGCGCAGGCCCGCTGGTCACGCCGGTCATGGCAGAGGTCAGGGCGGCCCTGGCCGGCGCGGGCATCGTGCTGCGCGACCTGCTGCGGGTGCAGGACGGGCGGTACTGGTCTTATCTGTGCGCCAGCCCGCGGTGCTGCCCGGCGGAGGGAGTGCCGTTCGACGCGCTGGCGCATCCGGCCGCGGCCGAGCTGACCGTCGCGGGCGTGCCGGCCTATCCGGACCGGGAAGCGCTCTCGCGCTCGGTCGCGCCGTTAGCCGGGCCAGCCGGCGAGTCGATGCGGCGGGCGATCCAGCGGGTGCTCAGCCAGGGGCAGCGGCGGCCGGTGGTGTCCGGCGGGCGGCGGGCCGTCCGGGACGCCATCGGGATCTACCGGGGCGGCGGCCAGCTGACCGGCGACGACCAGTTCGCCTGGCTCTGCGTGACGCTCGCTGACCTGCGGGTGCGAGATGACGCCTGGGCCCGGATGGCACCGGAGCACCGGAAGGCTCATCAGCGGCTCTGGACGGACGTGGTCCGCCGGGCCAGCCCGGCCTACGTGCCGGCGCCCGCCTCGCTGCTGGCCTTCACGGCCTGGCAGTCCGGCGACGGCTCGCTGGCCAATATCGCCCTGGAGCGCGCGCTGGCCGCCGATCCGGCCTACTCGATGGCGCTGCTGCTCAGCGAGGCGGTCGAGTCCGGCCTGCCGCCGTCGGCGGCGCGGCTGCCGATGACCCCCGAGGAGGTGGAAGCGAGCTACCGCGACGCCGATGGCGGCCCTGGCTAGCCCGGCCCCGACGGATCAGCCGGGCCGGCCGGCCAGGCGGCCAGCCCGGTCGGTCGGCGCGGCCAGGGGGGCGAGCTGGCGGCCGGCCGGGTAGAGCAGCGCGGCCGGCGGCAGGCTGTCGGGCCTGCCGCTGAGGAGGACATGCAGCTGGCCCCGGCCCGTGTCCGGGTCCAGGCTGCGGCTCAGGTCCGGGTCCGGGCTGCGGCTCAGGTCCGGGTCCGGGCTGCGGCTCAGGTCCGGGTCCGGGCTGCGGCTCAGGTCCGGGTCCGGGCTCCCGCTCAGGTCAGGGTCTGCGATCCGGCTCAGGTCCGGGTCAGCCGGGTGCAGGGCGGGTCCGGCGGGCGGATGGGGCCGGCCGCGTTCGCGGCCGCGCGGCGCAGCGCCTGGGCGGCCACGGCGGCGGCCGAACCGTACAGCACCGCATCGGGCAGCGCCGCGCCGATCAGGCTCGCGGCGAGCTCGTACTCGGTGCAGCCGAGCACGACGGCGCCGCAGCTGGCCGGCGTGCGAGCGGCGGCGGCGGCGATGGCGGCCTGGGTGGCGGCGGCATCGCCGGCGTCGATCGCGTCGGCCAGGCCGGGGCACGCTACCGCGGTGACCTGGGCTGAAGCGGCGAAATCATCGATCAGCCGGCGCTGGTAGGCGCTGCCGGTGGTGGCCACCGTGGCCCAGATGGCCACCTGCTCGCTGTGCGCCGCGGCCGGCTTGATCGCCGGGACGGTGCCGACCACCGGGATGCCGGGCTCGAACTCGGCCCGCAGCGCGCCCAGGGCGTGCACCGATGCGGTGTTGCAGGCGAACACCATCGCGTCCGGCTGGTAGGCGGCCGCGGCCCGCGCGCAGGCCAGCGACCGGGCCGCGATGTCGTCCGGGGTCCGCGGTCCCCACGGCATGCCGTCCGGGTCCATCGCGAGGACCAGATCGGCGTCGGGCCGCAGCAGGTGCAGCTCCGCCGCGGCCGCTAGCAGCCCGAGCCCGGAGTTGATCAAGGCGATCCGCATGACTCAACTCTAGGAGTTCCGGCGCGGAGCCGGCCCGAGGCCGGGCCGCCCTGGACCGGGCGGCTGCGGCCACATCGGCCGGGTGCCAGCGGGTTACGGCTGAGCGAACGATAAACTTTGCGGGCCGTTTGTCCAGTCCAGAGTTGGTCTTGCCCACAACGCCTCCCGGCGTGCATTCTCACCTGGGGGCCGGGCCCCGCGAGTACAGGAGGGCCAGGTGGCCGAGGTTACTGCGGCGAAGGATGAGCGTGGCCAGGTGCGTGATCCGATGGCCGCGCACGAGGCCGCCGTCGCGCGGCTGGGCCGGCAGTACGCCGCCATCGCGCCGGGCGGTCAGGTCCGGCTGGCCAAGCGCACCTCGAACCTGTTCCGGTTCGCCGACCACGCCGGCGCGCCCGGCCTGGACGTGTCCGCGTTCGGGCAGGTCCTGGACGTAGACCCGGAGGCGGCTACCGCTGTCGTGGGCGGGATGACAACCTACGAGGACCTGGCCGACGCTACCTTGCGCCATCGGCTGATGCCGCTGGTCGTGCCCCAGCTGAAGACCATCACCCTGGGCGGCGCGGTGACCGGGCTCGGCATCGAGTCAACGTCGCTGCGCAATGGGATGCCGCATGAGTCAGTCACGCAGCTGCAGATCCTCACCGGGGACGGCCGGGTGGTGACCGCCGCGCCCGGCAACGAGCACGACGCGCTTTTCCGCGGCTTCCCGAACTCCTACGGGACGCTGGGGTACGCGCTCGCCCTGACCATCGAGCTTGAGCCGGTGCGGCCCTACGTCCACCTGCGGCACTTCCGGTTCACCAGCCCCGAGGACTGCATGGCCGCGGTGGCCTCGATCGCGCGCGATGGCGGGCTGGCCGGGCACCGGGCGGACTTCCTCGACGGCACCGTCTTCAGCCTGGATGAGATGTACCTGACGGTCGGCGCCTACAGCGACGTCGCGCCGTGGCTCAGCGACTACACCAGGGAACGGATCTACTACCAGTCCATCAGGGGGCCGCAGGAGGACTTCCTGACCATCAAGGACTACCTGTGGCGCTGGGACACCGACTGGTTCTGGTGCTCGCGCCCGTTCGGGGTGCAGAACCCGGTCATCCGGCGAGCCTGGCCGCGCCGGTACCGCCGTTCGGACGTGTACCGGAAGCTGGTGGCGTTCGACCGCAGGCACCGCCTGTCCGCGGCGCTGAACGCCCGCCGCGGCCAGGCCCAGAGCGAAGACGTCATCCAGGACGTGGAGATCCCGGTCGAGCGCGGCGCCGAGTTCCTGCGGTTCTTCGCCGCGCAGGTCGGGATGAGCCCGGTCTGGATGTGCCCGCTGCGGCTGCGCGGCGACCGGACCTGGCCGCTCTACCCGCTCACCCCCGGGCAGGTCTACGTGAACTTCGGTTTCTGGGGTACGGTCCCGCTGCCCGCCGGGGCCGCCAATGGCCATTACAACCGGCGCATCGAAACGGAGGTCAGCGCGCTCGGCGGGCAGAAAGGCCTGTACTCCACGTCGTTCTATTCCGAAGCGGAGTTCTGGGACCACTACAACGGGCCGCAATACGCCCGGCTCAAGCAGGACTACGACCCCGAAGGAAGGCTGGCCGAGCTGTACGAGAAATGCGTAGGCCCGCGGATCAACGCGCAGTAACGAAGGAGAGGGCCATGGCGCTAGCCGAAGTGTTCGAGCGATTCGCCGGACCAGATGCACCGGTCGAGTTCCGCGCCTATGACGGCAGCCAGGCCGGCGCGGCCGACTCGCCCATCCGGATCTCGGTGAAATCACCCAAGGCGGTGTCCTACCTGGCGCAGGCGCCAGGGGCTCTCGGGCTGGCCCGGGCCTACGTGGCCGGGGAACTCGACGTCGACGGGGACATGTACACCGCGCTGGCCAGGATGGTCAGCGTCCAGCGGATCGACCTGGACCTGCCCGAGCGGTTCCGGCTGCTGCGCGAGCTGGGCGGAGTGCGGCTGCTAGCCCGCCGGGTGCCGCCGCCCGCGCAGGAAGTGCGGGTCAACCGCCGCTGGCGGATCGGGCGGCTGCACTCCAAGCACCGCGACGCCAGCGCGATCTCCCACCATTACGACGTGTCGAACACCTTCTACGAGTGGGTGCTCGGCCCGTCGATGGCCTACACCTGCGCGTGCTACCCGCGCGAGGACGCGACCCTGGAGGAGGCCCAGGCCAGCCAAGTTCGACCTGGTGGCGCGGAAGCTGGCGCTGCGGCCCGGGATGCGGCTGCTCGACGTCGGCTGCGGCTGGGGCGGCATGGTGATCCACGCGGCGCGCGAGTACGGGGTCAAGGCGCTCGGGGTGACCTTGTCCCTGCAGCAGGCGCAGTGGGCGCAGCGCGCGATCAGCGAGGCCGGGCTGTCCGACCTGGCCGAGGTCCGGCACCTGGACTACCGCGACGTGGCCGAGACCGGGTTCGACGCGGTCAGCTCCATCGGGCTGACCGAGCACATCGGGCGGGAGCGGCTGCCCGGGTACTTCGCGTTCCTGTACGGCAAGCTCAAGCCGGAGGGGCGGCTGCTCAACCACTGCATCACCCGCCCCGACAACCGCTCGCCGGGCCGGGTGCCCGGCGGCTTCATCAACCGGTACGTCTTCCCCGACGGCGAGCTGGAAGGGCCTGGCTACCTGATCACGCTCATGCAACGACTCCGGGTTCGAGATCCGGCACGAGGAGAACCTGCGCGAGCACTACGCCAGGACGCTGGCCGCCTGGTGCGCCAACCTGGACGCGCACTGGGACGAGGCGGTCGCCGAGGTCGGCGAGGGCACCGCGCGGGTCTGGCGGCTCTACATGGCCGGCTCCCGGCTCGGCTTCGAGCAGAACCAGATCCAGCTGCACCAGATCCTCGGCGTGAAGCTGGCGGCCCGGGGGGTGCCGGCCTGCCGCTGCGCCCGGACTGGGAGCAGCCCGCCGCCGCCGTGGTCTCCTGAGCGCGGGTCAGGTGCCGGTGCGGTAGCTCTCGGCGACGGTGAAGGCCAGGTCGAGGGCCTGGCTGCGGTTCAGCCGCGGGTCGCACGCGGTCTCGTAGCGCTGGTGCAGGTCGGCGGCGATGATCTCGTGGCTGCCGCCGACGCACTCGGTCACGTTGTCGCCGGTGAACTCGATGTGGATGCCGCCGGGGTGGGTGCCGAGGGCGCGGTGCACCTCGAAGAAGCCCTGCACCTCGTCGAGCACGTCCTCCAGCCGCCGGGTCTTGTGGCCGCTCGGCGCCTCGAACGTGTTGCCGTGCATCGGGTCGCAGATCCAGCGCGACCGGGATGCCCTCGGCCTCGACGGCCTCGATCAGCGGCGGCAGCGCCGGCGCGGATCCGGCCCGCGCCCATCCGGGTGATCAGCGTCAGCCGGCCGGGCTCGCGGTCCGGGTTGAGCTGCCGGACCAGCGCCCGCAGCTCCGTCCGGGGTGGCGTCCGGGCCCGACCTTGACCCCGATCGGGTTGCGGATCGCGGCCGCGAACTCGACGTGCGCGCCGTCGAGCGCCCTGGTCCGCTCGCCGATCCAGAGGAAGTGCGCGGACAGGTCGTAGCAGCTGCCCGGTGCCCGGAGTCGATCCTGGTCAGCGCCTGCTCGTAGGGCAGCAGCAGGGCCTCGTGGCTGGAGTAGAACTCGACGCGTGCGCAGCTCGTCGGGGTCGGCGCCGCAGGCGCGCATGAACGCCAGCGCCCGGTCGATCTCGCCGGCCAGCCGCTCGTAGCGCTGGCCGCCGAGCTGGCTCTGCCGGACGAAGTCCTGGTTCCAGGCGTGCACCTGGTGCAGGTCGGCGTAGCCGCCGGTGGTGAACGCGCGGCACAGGTTCAGCGTCACGGCCGCGCAGTGGTAGGCGCGCAGCAGCCGGTCCGGGTCGGGCGCGCGGCCCGCGCGGTGAAGTCGAACCCGTTGACGGCGTCGCCGCGGTAGGCGGGCAGCTCGACCCCGTCGCGGATCTCGGTCGGCCGGGACCTGGGCTTGGCGAACTGCCCGGCCAGCCTGCCGATCTTCACGATCGGCACGCTGGCGCCGTAGGTGAGCACGACGGCCATCTGCAGGATCGTCTGCAGCTTGGCCCGGACGGCGTCGGCGGTCGCCCCGGCGAACGTCTCCGCGCAGTCGCCGCCCTGCAGCACGAACGCCTCGCCCCGGGTGACCGCGGCCAGCCGGTCGCGCAGCAGGTCGCACTCGCCGGCGAACACCAGCGGCGGCAGCGCCGGCGAGCTCGGCGAGCACCGCGTCCAGCCGGCCCGGGTCGGGCCAGTCTGGCTGCTGCGCGGCGCTGGGCGGTCCGGTCCACGGGGTCGCCATGCCGCGTGCGGCCTGGGTGGGAGCGCACGGATGCCACGCTACTCACCGGCTGCGACGGGCCGCGGCGGCAGGGGAGCAATGGCCGAGTGGACTCCGGCGAGCAATGGGCGCCTGGACTCCGCGCCCGCCGCCGCGACATCATCCTGCTCGGCTCGACCGGGTCGATCGGCACCCAGGCGGCCGACATCATCCGGCGCAACCCCGACCGGTTCCGGCTGACCGGGCTCGCCGCTGGCGGCGGCAACCCGGCTCTGCTGGCCGCGCAGGCGATCGAGTTCGGCGTCGAGGTGGTGGCGGTCGCCAGCGAGGCCGCGCTGCCGGCAGGTGCGCGCGGCCGCTGGCCGGCCAGGCTCGGCGGACGGGCCGGCGGCTGCCCGAGGTGCATCGGCGGCCCGGACGCCGTCGCCGAGCTCGCGGCCCGGCCGTGCGACGTCGTGCTGAACGCGGTCACCGGCGCGGTCGGCCTCGCCGCGACCCTGGCCGCGCTGCGACGCGGGCCGGATGCTGGCGCTGGCCAACAAGGAGTCGCTGATCATGGGCGGCCCGCTGGTCGCGGGCCGGGCCGCGCCCGGTCAGATCGTCCCGGTCGACTCCGAGCACTCGGCGATCGCGCAGTGCCTGCGCAGCGGCCGGGCCGCGCGAGGTCGCAAGCTGGTGCGTGACCGCCAGCGGCGGCCCGTTCCTGCACCGGAGCCGGGCCGAGCTGGCCGACGTGACGCCCGAGCAGGCGCTGGCGCACCCGACCTGGAACATGGGCCCGGTGATCACCGTCAACTCCGCCACGCTGGTCAACAAGGGCCTGGAGCTGATCGAGGCGCACCTGCTGTTCGACATCGCGCTTCGACCGACATCGACGTGGTCGTGCACCGCCAGTCGGTGATCCACTCGATGGTGGAGTTCACCGACGGCTCGACGATCGCCCAGGCCAGCCCGCCGGACATGCGGATCCCGATCGCGCTGGCGCTCGGCTGGCCGGACCGGGTGCCCGACGCCGCGCCAGCGCGATCGACTGGACCGCGGCGCACACCTGGACCTTCGAGCCGCTGGACGAGCGAGGCCTTCCCCGCGGTGCACGCTGGCCCGCCAGGCCGGGACGCGCGGGCGGGACCGTCGCCGGCCGTCTACAACGCGGCGAACGAGGAGTGCGTGGACGCGTTCCTGGCCGGGCAGCATCCCGTTCGCCGGAATCGTCGATACGGTCGCCCAGGTAGTCTCTGAGCATGACGATTCCAGCCGGGATGCCGTGGCGCTAGCCGACGTGCTGGCGGCGGATGGCTGGGCCAGGAACCGGGCGCGTGAGCTGACTTCCGCGAGCGGGCCGCGCAGTCCCGCGGCCGCTGCCGCGGCCAGCGGGAAGGGAGAGGCAGCCGGATGAGCTTCATCCTCGGCGTCGTCATCTTCGTGGTGGCCCTGCTCATCTCGGTCATGCTGCACGAGCTCGGGCACTTCCTGACCGCCAAGAAGTTCGGCATGAAGGTGACCCAGTTCTTCGTCGGCTTCGGCCACGACGCTGTGGTCGACCGTCCGGGGCGAGACCGAGTACGGCGTCAAGGCGCTGCCGTTCGGCGGCTTCGTGAAGATCACCGGCATGACCGGCCTGGACGAGGTCGACGCCGGCCGACGAGCCGCGCTCGTTCCGGCAGCCAGCCGGGCTGGCAGCGGATCATCGTGCTGGCGGCCGGCTCGTTCATGCACTTCGCGCTGGCGCTTCTTCCTGCTGTTCGTGCTGGCGGTCGGCATCGGGCTGGAGCACGACAACACGACGGCGATCAGCACCATCGACAGCTGCGTGCCAGCCAGCGTGCACGCGCTGGACCAGCGCAGCCCTGCGCCGGCGAGCCGGGGCACCTCGCCGGCCAGGCTGGCCGGGCTCAAGCCCGGCGACAAGATCATCTCGATCGGCGGGCAGCCGCGTCACCAACTGGAACAAGCTGGCACACGTCATCAAGGATCAGCAGGCCGGCGTAGCCGGTCCCGGTCGTGGTCGTCGAGCGGGACGGGCGGCAGCTGACGCTGACGGTCGACGCCCGGCCAGCGTGCCCGGGCGCCGCGGGGCCTACCTGGGCATCGAGCCAACGCGGCGATCTATCCAGCGGGTCGGCTTCGATCGGCGCGGTCAGCTTCGCCGGGTCCGCGTTCGGGCAGACGCTGACCGAGTCCGTCGGCGCGGCCTCGGCAAGCTGCCCGCCGCGGTCCCCGACCTGTTCGCCAAGGACCGGGCCAAGACCGCCGGCGGGCCAGGTCAGCAGCGTGGTCGGGGTCGGCGGACGTCGACCGGCGCAGGTGGTCGCCAGGCGGCGATCGGCTGGCAGGCCAAGGTCGCGCTGCTCCTGTGCCATCGTCATCTCGCTGAACATCTTCGTCGGCGCGTTCAACCTGCTGCCGCTGCTGCCGCTGGACGGCGGCCATCTCGCGGTGGTGATCTACGAGCGGATCAGGGCGTGGTTCACCCGGCTGCGCGGCAAGCCTGACCCGGGCCTGGTCGACATGCAGACGGCTGATCCCGGTGAGCGTGCGGCGTCTTCGCCCTGCTCGTCGGGCTTCGGCACTGCTGCTGATCGCGGCGGACATCTTCAACCCGGTCCACCTCGTGCAGTGAGGCGACATCGCGATCATGACAGTTGATCTAGGACTGCCGCAGCTCCCGCCCGACGCCGCTGGCGGCCCGCCGGACGTCCCGCCAGATCATCGTCGGCCAGGGCAAGCACGCCGTGCCCGTCGGCGGCGGCGCGCCGGTCTCCGTGCAGTCGATGACGACCACGCTGACCGCCGACGTGAACGCCACCCTGCAGCAGATCGCCGAGCTGACCGCCGCGGGCTGCCAGATCGTCCGGGTCGCGGTGCCGTCCCAGGACGACGCCGACGCGCTGCCCGAGATCGCCCGCAAGTCGCAGATCCCGGTGATCGCCGACATCCACTTCCAGCCGAAGTACGTGTTCGCCGCGATCGACGCGGGCTGCGCCGCGGTCCGGGTCAACCCCGGCAACATCAAGGCCTTCGACGACAAGGTCGGCGAGATCGCCAGGGCCGCGTCGCGACGGCCGGGGTGCCGATCAGGATCGGCGTCAACGCCGGCTCGCTGGACAAGCGGCTGCTGGCCAAGTACGGCAAGGCCACCCCGGAGGCGCTGGTCGAGTCCGCGCTGTGGGAGTGCTCGCTGTTCGAGGAGCACGGCTTCACCGACATCAAGATCTCGGTCAAGCACCACGACCCGGTCGTGATGATCAACGCCTACCGGCAGCTCGCCCGGCAGTGCGACTACCCGCTGCACCTGGGCGTGACCGAGGCCGGACCGGCGTTCCAGGGCACGGTCAAGTCGGCGGTCGCGTTCGGCGCCCTGCTGGCCGAGGGCATCGGTGACACGATCCGGGTGTCGCTGTCGGCCCCGCCGGTCGAGGAAGTCAAGGTCGGCATCGCGATCCTGGAGTCGCTGGGCATGCGCCAGCGGGGCCTGGAGATCGTGTCCTGCCCGTCCTGCGGCCGGGCCCAGGTGGATGTCTACACGCTGGCCGACGAGGTGACGGCCGCGCTGGACGGGCATGGACGTGCCGCTGCGCGTCGCGGTGATGGGCTGCGTGGTCAACGGGCCGGGCGAGGCGCGCGAGGCCGACCTCGGCGTGGCCTCCGGCAACGGCAAGGGCCAGATCTTCGTCCGCGGCGAGGTGATCAAGACCGTGCCCGAGTCACAGATCGTGGAGACGCTGATCGAAGAGGCGATGAAGCTCGCGGCCACGATGGAGCCAGCGCAAGACTGACCAGGGCCGGGTGCTGGTCTTAACCGCGAGGCCGGCTGACCGCGAGCGCCCCGGCGCGGTGGCGTGACCGGGGCAGGAGAGTGTGGCATGAGAAGTTTCGTTCCCGTTGCCGCGGTCGCTGTGGCGCTCGCGCTGGCCGGGTGCAGCGCCAGCACGCCGGCCCAGCCGGCGGCCGGCCCGGCCGCCCCGGCCGCCGGGACCCGGCTTGACTGGCAAGAGCTGCGCCGGGGGAGACGGTCAGCTGCGCTGCGCCAGCCTGCAGGTGCCGCTGGACTACCGCCACCCGGGCGGCCGGAAGATCTCGATCGCGCTGTCGGAGGTGCCCGCGACCGCGCCGCCGTCCAAGCGGCAGGGCGTCCTGCTGGTCAACCCGGGCGGGCCCGGCGCCAGCGGCCTGGGCCTGGCCGAGCAGGTGGCCGGCGGCCTGGACCCGTCCGTCGCCGCCGAGTACGACATCATCGGCTTCGACACCCGCGGGGTCGGCTCCTCGGTTCCCGCGATCACCTGCGCCCCTTCGTTCTTCGCCGGGGCCCGGCCGGACTACGTCCCGGCCACCAAGGCGGCCGAGCAGGTCCTGGTCGACCGGGCCAAGGCATACGCGGCCAGCTGCCAGCAGAAGTACGGCTGGCTGCTGCCCTACATGACGACCACGAACATCGCCAGGGACCTGGACTCGATCCGGGTCGCCCTGGGCCAGCAGAAGATCAGCTACTTCGCCTACTCCTACGGCACCTACATCGGCCAGGTGTACGCCACGCTGTTCCCTTCCCGCCTGCACCGGATGGTCCTGGACAGCATCGTCGACCCCACCGGGGTCTGGTACGCCGACAACATCAGCCAGGACTACGCCTTCGAGGGCCGGATGAAGGCGTTCTTCACCTGGGTGGCCGCCAATCACGCCGTCTACCAGCTCGGCAACACCGCCGCGCAGGTCAGCGCGGCCTGGTACCAGGCCAGGAACCGGCTGAAGGCGCACCCGGTCGGCGGGCCTTCGGGGCCCATGATCGGCCCGGACGAGTTCGACGACACCTTCCTGACCGGCGGCTACGCCAACGGGTACTGGCCGCTGCTGGCGGGCGCCCTGGCGTCCTACCTGCACTCCGGCGGCACCAGCGAGCTGCTCAGCGTCTACGACCAGGCCGGTAAGCAGAGCGCGAACGAGTTCGCGGTCTATAACGCGGTGGAGTGCGCGGACGTCAACTGGCCGCGGAACTGGGCGAAATGGGATGCCGACACCAGGAAGGTGTACGCGACGGCGCCGTTCGAGGCCTGGGACAACACGTGGTTCAACGCGGCATGCGCGTTCTGGCCGGTGCACGGGCCCGCCCAGCCGATGCGGATCGGTGCCCCGAACCTGCCCGGAATCCTGATGCTGCAGGGCTCCCTGGACGCCGCCACCCCGTACGCGGGGGCCCAGGCCGCGCACCGGCAGCTGCCCAGTGCCCGGATGGTCGTGGTTACCGGCGGCGGCAACCACGGCCAGTCGCTGACCAGCCCGCCCAACTCCTGCGTCAACGGCTACCTCAATAACTACCTGAGCACCGGGGCCCTGCCGGACAAGCCGGGCCTGGTCAACGCGACCTGCCCGGCACTGCCGGCCCCGGCGCCCGGGGGCTGAGCAGCCGGCTGAGCGGTCGGCCCAGCGGCGGCCCGCCGGGTGCGGCTAGGCTGGAATGGTGCTGCGCACCAAGGCCCGGCGATCGTCGTCGTTGCGCCTGCTGAGTGATCGCGACCGGGATGAGGCCCTGGCCATCTGCGATCGCGAGGCGGTCCTGAATGTCTTCGTCAGCGCCCGGCTGCGCAGCACCGGGCTGGACTCCAGCCGGCTAGGCGCGCAGCTGTGGGGCTACGCCGAGGGCGGCCAGCTGGTCTCGCTCTGCTACTCAGGCGCCAACCTGGTCCCGGTGGGTGCGACGCCGGCCGCGCTGCGGGCCTTCGCCGAGCGGGCCAGGCTGCAGGGCCGCCGCTGCTCCTCGATCGTGGGCCCGGCCGACGCCGTGCAGGACCTGTGGGGCTTGCTCGCGCCTTACTGGGGCCAGCCCAGGGAGGTCCGGTCGGCCCAGCCGGTCATGGAGATCTGCGGCCCGCCGCTGGTCGAGCCCGACCCGCTGGTCCGCCTGGTCCGGCCGGACGAGATCGATGCCCTGATGCCCGCGTGCGTGGCCATGTTCACCGAGGAAGTGGGGGTCTCGCCGGTAGGCCTGGACGGCGGGGCCGCTTACCGGACCCGGGTCCTGGACCTGATCAGGTCGGGCCGCTCGTTCGCCCGGATCGAGCATGGCGAGGTCGTATTCAAGGCGGAGATCGGCGCGGTGACCCCGCGGGCCTGCCAGGTGCAGGGGGTCTGGGTGCCGCCAGAACTGCGCGGCCGCGGGCATGCCAGCGCGGGCATGGCCACTGTGGTGGCCGAGGCGCTCCGCTCGGTCGCGCCGGTCGTCAGCCTGTACGTGAACGACTACAACGGCCCGGCCCGGGCCGCCTACCGCCGGGTCGGATTCACCGAGACGGGCCTGTTCATGTCGGTGCTGTTCTAGGGGAAACCCCGGCCGGCCGTTCTGGAAAGGCCGCAGCCGTTCCAGAACGGACCGCCCTGTTTCGGGCGGACCGAAATTACTATTGAGGACGTTCCTAATGCGACTGTCTGGCGGGCGGCTTCCGCGCCGTTCTGGCCGGGCGGCGGGGCCGTTACGCTCCGGCGTGAGGAGCCCCAGTACAGCTTGGGGGCCCGCCGCATTCGCGGCGGGCCCGCCCCCCTACTCCTAGCCGCCGGCTTCCCGGCGGCTACTCCTCCCTCGGAGCCTCACGAAAGTAAACTTAGTCGGTGAATATCGCAGTAAGTGCGCATCTGCGGGCGAACTTCGCCGATCGGGATTCAGGGCCGGATCAGGGCGCGCTTTCCCGGGCGGCCTGCGGTTTTCCCGGCCGGCCGGCTGGCAAGCCGGAGCCTTCCCGAAGCCCGGGCGGGGCCCGCCCTGGGCGCCCGCCAGCCGCCTCGGGCACGCAGCGTGACTACGCCCCGTGCCCGGACGGCCACAATTCTTCGGTCAATTCGCGAATAATTCGCGCCAGCTGGGTAATAAAGCTGCGCGGACGGCGTAGCAGGCATGGGCTACGTCAAGATGGTCCCGTCGCTCGGCCGGCCCGCTCCCGGCCGAGCGACGGGAGCCTCAACGGCTGTCAGGCCCCCCCAGGGAATGCCCGCCAGCCAATGTTGTCGGGCTCGCCGTTCTTCATTGGCTCGCGCACGTAGGCTACTGCTGACATGTCGCACTAAGTGCGCAACGCCGACCCAGATAGAGATCTCGTGACAGAGCCGCCCCTCTCCGCGGGCCGCCGGGCCGCCGCCAGGTACCTGGCCGAGCTCCTGCTGCGACCCGGGCGATACCGGCGGCTATGGGAGAAATTCGCCGAGCGCACCCGGCCGGGCGAGATCAACCAGCTGGCCGTGGCCGAGGCGCTGGCGCACCACTTGTGGGACTTCCCGCGCGCGGCCAGTGACGCCGACGTGCTGCCGCGCCAGCTCAAGGACACCGTCGCGCGGGCGCTGTCCGGGCGGCTGCTGAGCCGCTCGACGCTGACGCTGTTCATCGACACGTTCGGGTTCTCCGATCAGGAGGCCACCCGGCTGTGGCGGCTGTGGCAGGGATCGGGCGCGATCAGCGTGCTGTCGGGGCCCCGGGCCATGCCCTCGGACAAGATGGCCGAAGTGGCCGCGGCGCTCGGCCCGCGCAGGCACCAGACCGTCTCCATGCACGATCACGTCTTCGTCGGGGCCGACGGGCGGATGGAACGGGCCCGGACCATGCAGGTGGTCGAGGCGGTGGCCGAGGGCCTGGACCGGATTCCCTACCTGTACGACACCAACACGCTGGCCCTGGAGGTCGGCCAGGGCTGCGCCAAGCCGCCCGGGGGGCTGTACCAGATCAGGGCCGGGGTATTCGCCATCGATATCCCGCTGGCCAAGTCGCTGGCGCAGGGCGAGACGCTGACCCTGGAGTACTGGACCATCTACCATTATCCCGGCAATCTGGATGACCCGCAGGAATGCGAGTTCCGCCGGGCCGCGCTCGGCCGCCTGGAGAACTTTGACATGCGGGTGCAGTTCCACCCGGACAAGCTCCCCGCGGCAATCTGGTGGTCGGTGTGGGACGGCGTGGACGGGAACCCGATCGAGAGCGAGGCGGTCACCCCGGACAGCCAGCATTCGGTCCATCGCTATCTGCGGTTCCTGGAGAAAACGGTCGTCGGCTTCCGCTGGTCCTGGGAGTAGCCGACCGGCGGCGAGGCCGGCGGCCCGGGCAAAATTGCGGTGCGCCGCGATCACCCGCGCTGGTAGGCTCTCGGCCCTTGTGCCTGCCCCGACGCGGTAAGGAGATGACCTGCCATGGCCGCGCCCGATCCGGCCAGCGTGCTCAGCGCCGAACGCGAACATATGCGGCGCTCCCGAAAATACCTGCGGCTGATGCGCGAGGACGTGCTCGGGCTGCGCGCGATGGGCGGTGACCCGGTCTCCGAGGAGTACCTGAAGGCCGCCCTGTACGCGCGGGCCGAGGCGCTGCGCGACCTGCCGGACACCCCGTTGTTCTTCGGCCGGCTCGATTTCGGGGCGGGCGCGGGCCCGCTGGGCGGCCCGGACGGGGAGCGGCCCGCCGAGAACTTCCACATCGGCCGGCGGCACGTGCACGACCAGGACGGGCCAGCCGGCCGTGATCGACTGGCGGGCCCCGGTCTCGCGTGCCTTCTACCGGGCCAGCCCGGCCGAGCCGATGGGCCTGGCCCGGCGGCGCAGGTTCGGCTTCGCGGCCGGGGAGCTGAGCGCGTTCGAGGACGAGGTGTTCGCGCCCGCGGGCCAGCCGGGCCAGCCGGGCCTGCTGGCGGCCGGCCTCGGGGCCGGGAGCCAGCCGGTCAGCCAGATCCTCATCGACGAGATCGAGCGGCCCCGGTCGGGCCCGATGCGCGACATCGTGGCCACGATCCAGCCTGAGCAGGACGACATCGTGCGCGCCGACGCCGACCAGACCGTCTGCGTCCAGGGCGCGCCCGGCACCGGCAAGACCGCAGTCGGCCTGCACCGGGTGGCCTACCTGCTGTACGCCAACCGGGAGCGGATGAGCCGGGGCGGGGTCCTGGTGGTCGGCCCGAACCGCGGCTTCCTGGCCTACATCCGCGACGTGCTGCCCGCGCTCGGCGAGGTCAGCGTCACCCAGGTCACCGTGGCCGACCTGCTGGGCACGGTGCCGGTCCGGCGCGCCGACCCGGTCGAGGTGGGCCGGATCAAGTCCAGCGCGCGGATGGCCGAGGTGCTCCGCCGGGCGCTGTGGGCGCAGCTCGCGCTGCCCGCTGAGGCGATCATGCTGCCGCGCGGCGCGCGGCGCTGGCGGGTCTCCGGCCACGAGATCGATGGGCTGGTCGCCCAGCTGCGCCGCCGGGGCGTGCGCTACGGGACCGGCCGGGACCTGCTGGCGCACCGGATCGCGCACGTCATCCTGACCAAGATGGAGGCGGCAGGCGAGCCGTGTGATGACCGGACGCACGAGGGGGTTCGCCGCACCAGGCAAGTACAGCAGGCCGTGAACGCTATCTGGCCGAAAGTCGATCCGGTCCGGCTGGTCATCCGCCTGCTGTCCGATCCCGCGCTGCTCGCGGCGGCCTCGGCCGGCCTGCTGGAGCCGGCCGAGCAGGCGGCGATCAGCTGGCCGTCGGCCCCGCGCGGGCCCGCGTCCGCACCCTGGTCAGCGGCGGACGCGGTGCTGGTGGACGAGGCGGCGGACCTGATCGAGCGGACGCCGAGCCTGGCCCACGTGGTGGTGGACGAGGCCCAGGACTTGTCCCCGATGGAATGCCGGGCGATCGGCCGCCGGTGCGCCACCGGCTCGGCCACGGTGCTCGGCGACCTGGCCCAGGGCACCACCCCCTGGGCCGCGGCCAGCTGGCCGCAGCTGCTGGGCCACCTGGGCAAGCAGGACACCCCGGTGCGGGTGCTCGAGGTCGGCTACCGGGTGCCCCGCCAGATCCTCGACTTCGCCAGCGCGCTGCTCGGGCACATCGCCCCGGGGCTGGCCGCCGCCCGCTCGCTGCGGGGCGATGCCGGATCGCTGGTGATCACCGCGGCCGGTTCTGGCCAGCTGCCCGGCCTGCTCGCCGCGGCCTGCGCCGACGCGCTGGGCCAGCCCGGGTCGGCGGCCGTGATCGCGGCCGATGATCAGCTGGACGCGCTGGCCGAGGCGCTACGCGGGGCCAGCGTGCCGCACACGGTGTTCGACGACAACCCGGACCGGGCCGCCCTCGTCCTGGTCCCTGTGACCCTGGCCAAAGGCCTGGAATTCGACCACGTGATCGTGGTCGAGCCGGCCCGCATCGCCGCCGCCGAGGCCCGCGGCCTGCACCGGCTCTACGTGGCCCTGACCCGGGCGGTGTCCCGGCTCACCGTGCTGCACGCCGAGCCGCTGCCCGAGCCGCTGCGGCCGGCCTGGCCCGCGGCCGCGCCCGTCTAGTGCGGCGGGCTCCTGCCTGAGCTGCCGCTGGCCCTCGCCTGAACCGCCCGGCCCTCGCCTGATCCGGCCCCGGCGCTACATCTCCTTGAGCACCGAGTTGATCAGCATCGCGGAGTCGTCGAACGACAGCGCGGTAGCCCGCAGGTGATTGAAGAACACGTTGTACCGGTCCACCTCGTCGACATCCTCGACATACAGGGCGCTGGTCAGGTCTTCCAGGTAGACCACGTCCGGGTCGACCCGCTCGGGAAAGACCAGGATGATGAACGGCCGGCCCATGGCCGGGTGCGCACCGCCGCCGAACGGGATCACCTGCACCGCCACGTTCTTCAGGCTGGCCAGGTCGAGCAGGTGCTCCAGCTGCATCCGCATCAGCCCGGCCCCGCCCACCCGGCGGCGGAGCGCGGCCTCGTCCACGACCGCCCACAGCCGCGGCGGGTCGTTCCTGGTCAGCGCGGGCTGGCGGGCCATCTGCAAGGCGACCCGGCGGTCGATGTCCTCATGCGCGCTGTTCATCTGGCCGGCCGTCAGGACCGTCCGGGCGTAGTCCTCGGTCTGTAGCAGCGTGGGGATCAGGCTGACCTCATAGATCCGGATTTCCGACGCCGCGCTCTCCAGCCCCAGGTACGTGGCGAACTGCGGCTGGATGGCGTCGCTGTAGGCGTGCCACCAGCCCTTCTGGCGGGAATCGCGGGCCAGCTGGACCAGGCTCTCGCGCTGCGCGGGCAGCACGCCGTAAAGCTCCAGCATGTCCCGCACGTCGCGGGGCGAGACCGAAACCCGCCCGGTCTCGACCCGGCTGATCTTGGAGGCTGAGCACTCCAGATGCTCAGCCACTTCCTCGCAGGTGAGCCTGGCCGCTTCGCGCAGCCTGCGCAGCTCAAGGGCGAGTCTGCGGCGCCGCACCGTGGGGCTCTGCTCACTGGCCAATTTGCACCTCCCGCTGCATCTCGGCATGTGGGGGTCCAGTGTGGCCGGTCGCGGCCCACGCGTCCAGTTCCGGCCACGTCCCCGACAACGGTGCCACCCGGGCGGCCTGATGCGATTTTCGCAATGCATGTTGCAATCAGCATCTATCGCGGGCATGCTAAGTCAATAGTTACTCTACGCTGAGCATCGGCTACGAGGTGTCACGAGATGACTTTAGAAACCCGGCATGCCCAGCCGCAGCAGGCCCAGTACTGGCACGCTTACCTGGACCGGCTGGAGGGCCTGGCGGAAGTGTTAGCCCGCCGCGGGCTGCGGACCAGGCTGCTGACCCCGGCGGGACGAATTCCGAGCCTGCATGTGGTGAATCCGGCAGCGACCACGCTTTCGGAGGATATTTACACCGGGCGCAATCAAGACGGCAGCTGGTGGTTCTGGTGGTCCTGGGCGGAGCGCATCGCCGCCGAGGAGGACATGGACGGCGCCGCCACGCTCATCCTGCGGGTCCTGTCGGCGCAGGAGTAGCTGAGGGGACCCGGGCCAGCTCCCCGGCCCGCAGCCCGGGGAAAGCCACTGTGCTGCCCCGCCAGTACGCGGCCCGCAGCGCGCAGCCGCGCAGCTGCCGGGCGCCGAACGACCTGACATCAGGGGCGGCCATGGCCACCAGGCCCAGATAAGCCGGAGCGACCTGATCTTCCAGGTACAGCGCGAGCGTCGCGGCGGCGCGGCGGCTGCGCACCGGCTCGGGCAGCTGATAAGCCACTGCGGCCGCGGCCGGCTGCGCGCCCCGCGACCGCAGCATGGCCTCCAGGTGGTCCCGCGCGATCTGATGGGCCACCCAGTCCGCGGTCGCGGCGGCCCGCTGGCTGCCGCTCAGGTGCGCGCCCGCCACGCCGTAGCCGTAGACCGCCGCGTGCTCGGCGGCCAGCGCGGCCTGCAGGGCGCTCAGCTCGCCCGGGCTGGCCGGCCCGGCCGCCCGGCCGCCCTGAGTGCCGCGGTCCCCGGAATTGCCCGCCTGGGCCTCGCTGGCCCGGATTTCGCTGGCCCGGGTTCCGATGGCCCGTGTTCCGCCCGCCTGAGTTCCGATGGCCCTGGTTCCGCTGCCCTGGATCTGGCTGCCTTGGCTGCCCTTGATCTCACGCCCTCCGGTCATAGGTTCCTGGCCGCTTCCTGGAGGCTGGCCGCGTGCGTCGCCTCGGACGCCGAGATGCTGGCCAGCAGCTGGGCCAGCGACGGCGGGACGGCGCCGAGCTGGCTCAGCAGGCTGGCCGAGGCCCGCCGCTCCGCCGCCCGCAAGCCGGCCAGGGCGGCCTGCGGGGTGGCCGGATGGCCCGTCCCGCCCGCGGCCGCCGGCCCGGACGCAGACCCTGACGGCGATCCCGACGGCGCGGGCCGGGGCGTGGCGGCGCCCTGGGGCACGATCAGCAGCGCTTGCAGCTGCGCCAGGTGCGCCCGGTGCTCGGCCAGCACCGGCTCCAGCAGCCCCGCCAGCCGGTGCCGCGGCTGGCCCGCGATGGCCGCCGCATACCGGGCGATCAGGGACCGCTCCTGGGCCATCGCCGCCGTCAGCACACCGACATCCGGGCCGGCCGGGGCGGGGTCGCGAGCGCGCCCACGCCCTTACAGCCCGCGACGGTGATCAGCGGCAGGGCCGCGGCCGCCGCGAGCATGGCCCGCCGAGTTGGATCCGCTGCCACCAGTCCTCCAGCCGGTCGGTAGGCCCGTCGCCGCACGCAGCATCCCAGCATGTCACGTGATCAGCGCCCGGCTGCGACGTTCGGGGCCGCGCGCCAGGCAACGGGCTGTGCAGGGCCGCGTCCCGGCTAGGCTAGAGGCCGGTCAAGGGCGCGGACCATGTTGTCCGCAGCGGCGGTGGAGGAGGTCGTGATGCGCAGCAATCCCGGTCCCGCCACCCCGCGCGCCACCGGGCCGGCCAGCCAGGATCACCCGGCCCGCGCGGCCGGCCCGGCCCGCGCGGCCCGCGCGGCCCGGACGGGCCGGCCGGTGGACGCCGAGCGGCTGGCCGGGCTGCTGGAGCCGGCCGTGACCGCGCTGGGCCTGGATCTGGAAGGCGTCCGGGTCACCTCGGCGGGCCGCCGTCGGCTGCTGCGGGTGACGGTGGACGCCGACGGCGGGATCAGCCTCGATCACATCGAGCAAGTCAGCCGCGAGCTGTCGGCGGTGCTTGACGGGGCCGGTGCGATGGGCGAGGTGCCCTACACGCTGGAGGTTTCCTCGCCGGGGGTGGACCGGCCGCTGACCGAGCCGAGGCACTGGCGGCGCGCGGCAGGCCGCCTGGTCACTGTCCCGCTGCGGACCCAGGCCGGGCAGCCGCAGGCCGCACCACCACAGACAGCACCACACGAACCGCAGGCGGCGCAGCCGCCGGGCGGACCCGGGGGATCAGTTAGCGTGCACGGGCGGATCAGGCAGGCCGACGCCCGCGGCGTGACGCTCGACATCGATGGCGATGCCCGGCAGTTCAGCTATGCCGAGCTGGGCCCGGGGCGGATCCAGATCGAGTTCGCCCGGCTTGATGAGCTGGACGACGGCGCGGACGAGGGCACTGACGAGGAGGAGCCCGATGGATATTGACCTGAGCGTCCTGCGCAGCCTGGAAGCCGAGAAGGACATTTCCATGGACCTGGCCATCAAGGCCATTGAGGATGCGCTGCTGGTCGCTTATCACCGGACCGACGGGGCCGCCGCGACGGCCCGGGTCGAGGTGAACAAGGGCACCGGGCACGTGACCGTGTGGGCCATGGAAGCCGCCGAGGATGGCCAGCCAGGCCGGGAATATGATGACACGCCCGAAGGGTTCGGCCGGATCGCGGCCACCACGGCGCGGCAGGTCATCCTGCAGCGCCTGCGCGACGCCGAGGACGAGCTGACCTTCGGGGAGTACGCCGGCCGCGAAGGCGACATCGTGGCCGGCGTGATCCAGCAGGGCAAGGACCCGCGCGCGGTCCTGGTCGACCTGGGCAAGCTGGAAGCCATCCTGCCGCCTACCGAGCAGGTCCCCGGCGAGCGCTACGTGCACGGGGAGCGGCTGCGCTGCTATGTGCTGCATGTCCGCAAGGGCTATCGCGGCCCCTCGGTCACCTTGTCGCGGACCCACGCCAACCTGGTGAAGAAGCTGTTCGCGCTGGAAGTGCCTGAGATCGCGTCCGGCGCGGTGGAGATCGCCGCCATCGCCCGTGAGGCGGGGCACCGGAGCAAGATCGCGGTGATCTCCCACCAGCAGGGCGTCAACGCCAAGGGCGCCTGCATCGGCCCGATGGGCAGCCGGGTCCGCAACGTGATGACCGAGCTGCACGGCGAGAAGATCGACATCGTCGACTACTCGCCGAACCCGGCCGAGTTCGTGGCCCACGCGCTGTCCCCGGCCCGGGTCTCCCGGGTCATCGTGGTGGATGCGCAGGCCCGCGCCGCGCAGGTGATCGTGCCCGACTACCAGCTGTCGCTGGCCATCGGAAAGGAAGGCCAGAACGTCCGGCTGGCCGCCCGGCTGACCGGCTGGCGGATCGACATCCAGCCCGATACCCCGGGGACAGGCCCGCCAGTGGCCTCGGCCGGGCCCGAAGAGCCTGCCACCACGGGGGAGCTCGCGAAGACGGCCACCGACGGCAACGGCAGTGTGCCCGGTGCCGCAGATGCCCCGGCACTGTAAGCTTGGGGCAGAATGGCCATGCAGCACCCGCGGTCTGTCCGGCATGCGCAAGCGATCCGGACATGCGTAGGATGCGGATGCCGCGTAGTTAAGTCTGATTTGCTTCGCCTGGTGGCTGCCGGGAACGAAATCGTGCCCGATCCGCTAGCGCGAATGCCTGGCCGGGGTGCGTACCTGCATCCCAGCCAGGAGTGCTTGGACAGAGCGCAGCGTCGTCGGGTCTTCCCGCGGGCGCTGCGGTCACCGGGACCGCTGGGGACCGGCAGGCTCGCCGGTTTCCTTGCAGAGCCGGGTAACGGGGCGTCCTGTCAGGATCAGGCGCCCGGATAGAACGCGCGAACGGCGGCAATGCCGGGGAAAGCAGGCTGAGATTGCGATGAGCGACCGATGAGCATGCGGCGATGAACAGCAGAGTCTGACGCCGGACGGAGCACGCGCTGCGGCCGGCAGACTGGTCCGGTTTTGCCGGACCGACTAGAGGGAGCGCAGTGGCGAAGGTCCGGGTTTACGAACTCGCGAAAGAGTTCGGCGTGGAGAGCAAGGCCGTGATGGCCAAGCTCCAGGAAATGGGCGAATTCGTGCGGTCGGCGTCCTCGACGATCGAGGCGCCTGTCGTCCGCAGGCTCAAGGAAGCATTCGCGGCACCGGCTGGTAAGGGCGGGCAGCGGCCAGGCGGGCAGCGGCCCGTGGTGGTCGCCGCCGACGGCCAGGCCGGTTCCAATGGTCAGTCCGGCGCCGCGGCGACGGCAACCGCTCCGGCGGCGGCCAAGCCGCCGGCTGCGGCGCAGCCGCGCGAACCGGCCGCCGAACCGGCCGCCGCGGCCGCTCCGCCCGCCCCGGCGGCTGAGCCCGCCGCGGCTGAGCCGGGCCCGGCCAGCGCGCCGCCCCCGCCGCCAATGCCGTTCCCGCAGGCCCGGCCGGAGACCGCCGAGCCCGGGAGCGCCGCGCCGAAGCCGGCCAGCAGGCCCGCGGGCCCGCGCCCGGGGCCGGCCGCGGCTCCGGCCGCCCGGACTCAGGGCGGCCCGGGCGGTGGCTCGGCCGCGCCCGCGGCGCACCGCCAGGGCGCCCCCAGGCCCGGCCCGCGGCCCGGCAACAACCCGTTCAGCTCCACCGCGACCGGCATGGGCTCCGCGCCGCGCGGCGCGCCGCGGCCCGGGCAGCCCGCAGCCCCCGGCGCGGCAGGCCCCGCCGGGCCGGCCGGGTCGGCCAGCCCGGGCCAGGCCGGGACCAGGCCCGGGGCCCCCGGCGGCCCCCGGCCATCACCTTCGCGCTTCCCCGGTCGTCCGGGCCCGGGCGGCCCTGGCGACGGCGCCCGGCCGGGCGGCCCGCGGCCCGGCGGGCCGCGGCCGAGCCCGAGCAACATGCCGCCGCGCCCGGTCGGCGGCCGCGGGCCCGGCGGTCCGGGCGGACCTGGCGGTCCGGGCGGTAGCCGGGGCGGCCCGGGTACCGGCACCCGGCCCGGCGGCCGGGGCGGCCCCGGCGGCGGTGGCGGCTTCGGCGGCGGACCACGTGGCGGCGGCGGCCCCGGCGGCGGTAGCGGCGGCGGGCAGCGTCCGGGCATGGGCCCGGCTCGCCCCGGCGGCGGCGGCCGCGGCCGCAGCGGCACCCAGGGCGCGTTCGGGCGGCCCGGCGGGCGCCCGTCCCGCGGCCGCAAGTCGAAGAAGCAGCGCCGTCAGGAGTTCGACAACATGCAGGCGCCGTCGATCGGCGGCGTGCAGGTACCGCGCGGCAACGGCCAGGTCATCCGGCTGTCCCGGGGCGCGTCGCTGAGTGACTTCGCTGACAAGATCGGGGTCAACCCGGCCTCGCTGGTGCAGGTCCTGTTCCATCTGGGCGAGATGGTGACCGCTACCCAGTCGGTGAACGACGAGACCTTGCAGCTGCTGGGCGCCGAGCTCAACTACAGCGTCCAGGTTGTCTCCCCCGAGGAGGAGGACAGGGAGCTGCTGGAGACGTTCGACATCGAGTTCGGCGAGGACGAGGGCGGCGAGGCCGACCTGGTGCCCAGGCCGCCGGTGGTGACCGTGATGGGTCACGTCGACCACGGCAAGACCAAGCTGCTGGACGCGATCCGGCACACCAATGTGGTCGCGCACGAGGCCGGCGGCATTACCCAGCACATCGGCGCCTACCAGGTGGCCACCGAGGTGGACGGCGAAGAGCGCAAGATCACCTTCATCGACACTCCCGGCCACGAGGCGTTCACCGCCATGCGGGCCCGCGGCGCCGAGACAACCGACCTGGTTGTGCTGGTCGTCGCGGCGGACGACGGCGTGAAGCCGCAGACCACCGAGGCGCTCAACCACGCCCAGGCGGCCGGGGTGCCGATCGTGGTCGCGGTCAACAAGGTCGACAAAGAAGGCGCCGACCCGCAGCGGGTCCGGGCTCAGCTGACCGAGTACGGCCTGGTGGCCGAGGAGTTCGGCGGCCAGTCGCTGTTCGTCGACGTGTCGGCCAAGCAAGGCACCGGCATCGACGCGCTGCTCGAGGCGATCGTGCTGACCGCGGACGCCGAGCTTGACCTGCGCGCCAACCCGCACCAGCAGGCCCAGGGCGTGGCCATCGAGGCCCACCTGGACAAGGGCCGCGGCCCGGTGGCCACGGTGCTGGTGCAGCGCGGCACGCTGCACGTGGGCGACTCGATCGTGGCCGGCGAGGCGTTCGGCCGGGTCCGGGCCATGCTGGACGAGAACGGCGACCAGGTCAGCGAGGCCCCGCCGTCCCGGCCGGTGCTGGTGCTCGGCCTGACCGCGGTGCCCGGCGCGGGCGACAGCTTCCTGGTCGTCGACGACGACCGGGTGGCCAGGCAGATCGCCGAGCGGCGCGAGGCCAGGGAGCGCAGCGCCATGTTCGCCCAGCGGCGGCCCAGGATCACCCTGGAGGACCTGGAGTCGGCGCTGCGCTCGGGCGAGCGGCAAGAGCTGCTGCTCATCATCAAGGGCGACGTGTCCGGCTCGGTGGAAGCGCTGGAAGACGCGCTGCTCCAGCTGGACGTGGGCGAGGAAGTGGTGCTGCGGGTCATCGGCCGGGGCGTCGGCGCGATCACGCAGGACGACGTCAACCTGGCTATCGCCTCCGACGCCGTCATCATCGGCTTCAACGTCAGGCCCGCGGGCCGGGCCGGCGAGCTGGCCCAGCGCGAGGGTGTGGACATCCGCTACTACTCGGTCATCTACCAGGCGATCGAGGAGGTCGAGGCCGCGCTCAAGGGCATGCTCAAGCCCATCTTCGAAGAGGCGCAGCTCGGCACGGCCGAGGTCAGGGAGGTCTTCCGGGTGCCGCGGGTCGGCAACGTGGCCGGCTGCATCGTGCGGTCGGGCACGATCACCCGCAACAGCAAGGCGCGCCTGGTCCGCGACGGCGTGGTCGTCTCGGACAACCTGACGGTCGAGTCGCTGCGCCGGTTCAAGGACGACGCGACTGAGGTCCGCGAGGGCTTCGAGTGCGGCATCGGGGTCGGCTACAACGACATCAAGATCGGCGATGTCATCGAGACCTACGAGATGCGGGAGAAGCCGCGCGCCTGACGAGTCGACCACAAAGGGGCCAGGGGTGTACGTGGGTGCCCTGACTTTGGACGTGCTGCTCGGGGACGTCCGCTCGCTGAAGCAGAAGCGGTCCGCGGTGCGGCCGCTCATCGCTGAGGTGCAGCGGCGTTTCCCGGCGGCCGCGGTGGCGGAGACCGGTTACCTGGAGCAGCACCGGCGGGCCGAGATCGGCGTCGCCGTGGTCGCCTCGACGGCGGCGCACGCGATCGAGGTACTCGACGCGTGCGAGCGCCTGGTCGCGGCCCGGCCCGAGATCGAGCTGCTGTCGGCCCGGCAGCGGATGTTCAGCGAGGAGGAGTGAGCGCGCGATGGATGCGGCCAGGGCCCGCAAGCTCGGCGAGGCGATCGCCCAGATCGTGGCCGAGATGCTGGAGCGCAGGGTCAAGGACCCGCGGCTCGGTTTCGTTACGGTGACGCAGGCCAGGGTCACCGGCGACCTGCGCGAGGCGACCGTCTTCTACACCGTCTACGGCTCGGCGGCCGAGCGCGCTGATACCGCGGCGGCGCTGGCCAGCGCGACCGGGCTGATCCGCTCCGAGGTCGGCCGCCAGACCGGGATCAAGCACACGCCATCCTTGTCGTTCCAGCCGGACACGGTGCCCGACCAGGCCAGGAATATCGAGGAACTGGTGGCCAGAGCCAGGGACGCGGACGCCGCGGTGGCCGCGGCCCGGCGCGGCGCGGTGCCGGCCGGCGACCCGGACCCGTACCGGACCGCGCCCGGCGCGGCCGAAGACGACGGCGACGACGATGCGGACGACGTACCCGAAACGCCCCCAGCAGGCGATCACGGCGCGGGATACTCGCGAGCGTGATAACTGATCGCGGGAAGCCGGGGCTGGCTGCCGTCACCGCCACCGAAGCCGACTGGGACCGGGCGGTCAAGGCGCTCGACGGGGCGGACCAGATCTGCCTCGCCTGCCATATCCGCCCGGATGCCGACGCGCTCGGGTCGATGCTCGCGGTGGCCCACGCGCTGCGCTCGCGCGGCGGCCCGGCCCGGCCCCGGATCGTGGCCTCGTTCGGCGACCAGCCGTTCGTGATCCCGCGGAACCTGCGCTTCCTGCCCGGCACCGACCTGCTCAGCCCGCCCGGCGAGTACCCGGCCGAGCCGGAGGTCATGGTCACCTTCGACGCCGCGAGCGCCGACCGGCTCGGGCTGCTGCAGGCCAGCGCGGCCCGCGCGCGCGAGCTCATAGTGGTCGACCACCACGTGTCCAATACCGGCTTCGGCACGCTCAACCTGGTCGATCCGCAGGCGGCCGCGACCGCGGTCCTCGCCGCCGGCCTGATCGGCAGGCTCGGCATCGAGATATCGCGGGACATAGCGTTCGGGCTCTATGCCGGTTTGGTCACCGATACCGGTTCCTTCAAGTACTCGACCACCACGCCGGAGGTGCACGAACTGGCCGCCCGGCTGCTGCGCACCGGGATCGAGCCCGGAGCGATCGCCCAGAAGCTGTGGGATAGCGCCCCGTTCGGCTTCCTCGGGCTGCTGTCGGCGGTGCTGGGCCGGGCGCTGCTCGAACCCGGCCTGGCCGGGCACGGGCTGGTGTGGACCACCGTGACCCTGGCCGACCGGGCCCAGCACGCGCTGCCCCTGGACGCCGCCGAGTCGGTCATCGACGTGCTGCGCCGCACCGACGAGGCGGACGTGGCCATCGTGCTCAAGGAGGACGACGCCGGGCACTGGCAGGTATCGGCCCGGTCCAAGGGCCATGTCGACGTGGGCCGGGCCTGCGTCGCGCTGGGCGGCGGCGGGCATCCCAGGGCGGCCGGCTTTACCGCTACCGGCTCGGTCTCCGACACCATGGCCGCGCTGCGCGCGCAGCTGGCCGCCGGGCCCGCTGGCCCGTGACGGCGGCCAGCGGGCTGGTCATCGTGGACAAGCCCGCCGGCTTGACCTCGCATGACGTGGTGGCCAGGATCCGGCGGCTGGCCGGCACCCGGCGGGTCGGGCACGCGGGCACGCTGGACCCGATGGCGACCGGCGTGCTGGTCGTCGGGGTGGAGAAGGCCACCAGGCTGCTGGGCTACCTGGCGCTCAGCGAGAAGGACTACGACGCCACGATCAGGCTGGGGGCCAGCACCGACACCGACGACGCCGACGGTCAGCTCCGCGGCGGTGCCCCGGCGGCCGGGCTGTCACGGCAGGCGCTGGCCGGCCCGCTGGCCGCGCTGACCGGGCCGATCCAGCAGGTCCCGACCGCGGTCAGCGCGATCAAGGTCGGCGGGCAGCGCGCCTACCGGCTGGCCCGGGCCGGCGCCGCGCCCGAGCTGGCCGCCCGGGCCGTGACGGTCAGCAGGCTGGAGCTCATCGCGATCCGGCCGGTAGCCAGCTACCTGGACGTGGACGTGGCGGTCACCTGCTCCAGCGGCACCTACATCCGGGCCATCGCCAGGGACCTGGGCGCCGCGCTCGGCGTCGGCGGGCACCTGACCGCGCTGCGGCGGACCAGGGTCGGGCCGTACCACGCGGCCGGCGCGCGCACGCTCGACCAGCTCGCCACCGGGTTCGAGGTGCTGCCGCTGGCCCAGGCGGCCGCGGCCGCGTTCCGCCGCCGGGACCTCAGCGAGGGCGAGGCCAGCGCGGTCGCGCACGGCGCCCGGCTGCCGGCCACCGGCGCTGGGACCGGCCCGGTGGCCGGATTCGCGCCCGACGGCTCGCTGATCGCGCTGCTCACCGACGAAGGGGACCAGGCCAGGTCGCTGGCGGTCTTCGTGCCGTGACGGCCGGCGGGCCGCGTCGTCGGCCGGCCCGGCCCGCATGGGAGGCTTGGAGGGGCAGGACAGAACCGGGCCGCCGGCCTGGACCGGCCCGCCGCGAGGGCGGCAGGAGGAACCGTCAGGTGCTGCGCTGGCAGGGACTGGACGAAGTGCCCGCCGACTGGGGGCCGTCGATCGTGACTGTCGGCGTCTTCGACGGCGTGCACCGGGGACATCAGCGGATTGTCGGCCGGGCCGTGCGGCTGGCCGCCGAGCGGGGGCTGCCCGTCGTGGTGGTCACCTTCGACCCGCACCCGGACGAGGTGGTCAGGCCCGGATCGCACCCGCCGTTGCTGTGCACGGCGCGGCGCCGGGCCGAACTGCTCGCGGGCCTGGGCGCCGACGCGGTCTGCGTGCTGCCGTTCACGCTGGAGTTCTCCCGGCTGAATCCCGACGAATTCGTCCAGGCGGTACTGGTGGACCGGCTGCACGCGGCCGGGGTGGTGGTGGGGGAGAACTTCCGGTTCGGGTACCGCGCGGCGGGCAATGTCGCGCTGCTGCGCGAGCTGGGCGAGAAGTACGAGTTCACCGCGGAGGGCGTCCCGCTGCTGGCCGACGACATCCTGACCATCTCTTCCTCCCGGATCAGGGAGCTGCTCGCGGCCGGTGACGTCGCGGCGGCCGCCGCCGACCTGGGCCGCCCGCACCGGATCGAGGGCGTGGTGGTGCGCGGCCACCAGCGCGGCCGGGCGCTGGGCTTCCCCACCGCCAACCTGCAGGCCCCGCCGCACACCGCGATCCCGGCGGCCGGGGTCTACGCGGGCTGGCTCACGGCCTTCGATCCCGACGGCGGCCCGGCCGGGCACTGGCCCGCCGCGATCTCGATCGGCACCAACCCGACCTTCGACGGCACCGAGCAGACCGTCGAGGCCTACGCGCTGGACCGCGACGACCTGGACCTGTACGGCGCCCGGGTCGCGATTGACTTCGCGGTCCGGCTGCGCAGTACGGTCAAGTTCAGCTCGGCCGACGAGCTGGTGACCCAGATGCATCAGGACGTCGCGGCGGCCAGGGAGCTGACCAGCGCCTTTAGACCATGATCGAAGAGCGTGGACGGGCCGGGACCGGTCCGGCATCGTCTGGTGCCAGTTCACCTGACCTCAGACGATGGGAGCAGCATTGTGAAAGTACCCAGCATCTGGCTGCGCTACCTGATCATGACCGCGGTCATCGCCGGTTTCGCCATCGCCTCGCCGGCCGTGGCGGACGCCAGCCCGGCCGCCGCGCGATCGGTCCCGGCTAGCCCGGCCGCCACCCAGACCTTTACGCTGTACAACCTCGGCCTGGCCAACCGGTGCCTGGGCATCGCCACGAACGGGAACGCCGGGAGCTACGCCTGCAACGGCACGGCCGACCAGATCTGGCATTTCGGCGCGCCGAATTACCCGACCGGCACCCTGAGCAGCTTCCATCAGCTGATCAACAACCATGGCAAGTGCCTGGGGGTATCAGGCTCCAGCGCGACCGAGGGGGCCCGGGTGGTGGCCACGACCTGCTCGACCAGCCACGCCGACCAGTACTGGGCGGAGTACGACCGGCGGCTGGCCGCCAGCTACTACTACACGTTCCTCAACCTGCATTCGGGTTACGTGATCTCGGTGGCCAGCGCCAGCACCTTTAACGGCCAGCCCGTCATCCAGTGGCTCGACGAGGACCTGCTGTCCCAGTACTGGGGCGGCGACTTCTAGCGCCCCCCGCTCACCTGGGCGCCGCCGGCGGCGCGGCCCGCGGGGGGCCGCGCCGCCTGCTGGCGTCCGCGATGGCCGGGCCGCCCTGGCCGGCGTGGTAGCGTATGTCGCGGCCGGGTGTAACCGGCTTGGTCAGCCGCGCCCTCAGGCAGCTGACCGATTTGGGGGACCCAGCGACTGGCTGGGTGCTTCCGCGCCTGTCCCGGATTTCAGCCCGGCCCAGGCACCGAAACGATGAGCTGAATAGGGAGCAACGTGCCGCTCGAGACCACGGTGAAGAAAGAGATCATCGCCGGGCACGCGACCAATGAGGGTGACACCGGTTCGCCGGAAGTCCAGGTCGCGCTGCTGACACGGCGGATCCAGGACCTGACTGAGCACCTCAAGGTGCACAAGCACGATCACCACAGCCGCCGCGGCCTGCTGCTGCTGGTCGGCCGCCGCCGGCGGCTGCTGCAGTACCTGGCCCGCAAGGACATCACCCGCTACCGGGCGCTGATCGAGCGGCTCGGGCTGCGCAGGTAGGTTGGAGCCGGGCGGGCGGCGCCGGCAGGCAGCCCCGCCAGCTGGCCCGCCGATGCCGGCGGGCCAGGACAACTGAAGACACCACGAACGACGTCCCGCGGCCCCGGCCCGGAGCGCAAGGCGCCCTTAGTGCCGGTCCTCGGTAGTGGTTCTCGGGTCGGAGTGACGCGAGCGCGCAGGCGCCGCGGCTCCCGGGCCGAGGGCTTCGATCGAAGACCGGCCGGCGGCCTTCCCGGCAAGCTGGCATGGCGCTCCACAGGCGGCGGGCAGACGCGGGACCTCAGCCAAGGAGGTCACCCGTGGAGGGTGTACACACCGCCGAAGCCGTTATCGACAACGGCCAGTTCGGCGTGCACAAGCTCCGGTTCGAGACGGGCCGGCTAGCCCGTCTCGCCGCCGGTTCCGCCGTCGTCTACCTGGACGACGAGACCATGGTGCTGTCCGCGACCACCGCGTCCAAGCACCCCAAGGACAATCTCGACTTCTTCCCGCTGACAGTGGACGTGGAAGAGCGGATGTACGCAGCAGGCCGGATTCCCGGCTCGTTCTTCCGCCGGGAGGGCCGGCCGTCCGAGGACGCCATCCTGACCTGCCGCCTGATCGACCGGCCGCTGCGGCCGTCGTTCGTCAACGGGCTGCGGAACGAGATCCAGATCGTCGAGACGATCATGGCCCTGCATCCCGAGCACCTGTACGACGTGGTCGCGATCAACGCCGCGTCGCTGTCCACCCAGCTGGCCGGGCTGCCGTTTTCCGGCCCGATCGGCGGGGTCAGGGTGGCCCTGATCAAGGGCCAGTGGGTGGGCTTCCCGACCCACTCCCAGCTGGCCGACGCGACCTTCGACATGGTCGTGGCCGGGCGGGTGCTGGAGGACGGGGACGTCGCGATCATGATGGTCGAGGCGGAGTCCACGCCGAGCACGCTGCGGCTGCTCGCCGACTCCTCCAGCGGCGCGGTCAGCCCCACCGAGGAGACCGTCGCGCAGGGCCTGGAGGCGGCCAAGCCGTTCATCAAGCTGCTCTGCGAGGCGCAGCAGCAGGTCGCGGTGGCCGCGGCCAAGGACGTCGCGGACTTCCCGGTATTCGCCGACTACCAGCAGGACGCCTACGACGCGCTGGCCGCCGAGGTCAGCGACGAGCTGGCCCGGGCCCTGACCATCGCCAGCAAGAAGGACCGCGAGGCGGAGACCGACCGGGTCAAGGCGCTGGCCCAGGAGAAGCTGGCCGCCCAGTTCGAGGGCCGGGAGAAGGAGATCAGCGGCGCGTTCCGGTCGCTGACCAAGAAGCTGGTCCGGGCCCGGGTCATCAGGGACGGCGTCCGCATCGACGGCCGCGGCCTAGCCGACATCCGGGGGCTGTCCGCCGAGGCCGGCGTGCTGCCGCGAGTGCACGGGTCGGCCCTGTTCGAGCGGGGCGAGACGCAGGTGCTCGGCGTCACCACGCTGAACATGCTCCGGATGGAGCAGACCATCGACACGCTCAACCCCGAGCGCACCAAGCGGTACATGCACAACTACAACATGCCGCCGTACTCCACCGGCGAGACCGGCCGGGTCGGCTCGCCCAAGCGGCGCGAGATCGGGCACGGCGCGCTGGCCGAGCGGGCCCTGGTCCCTGTGCTGCCCACCCGCGAGGAGTTCCCCTACGCGATCCGGCAGGTGTCCGAGGCGATCGGCTCCAACGGCTCGACCTCCATGGGCTCGGTCTGCGCCTCCTCGATGGCGCTGCTGGACGCGGGCGTGCCGCTCAAGGACATGGTGGCCGGCATCGCCATGGGGCTGATCTACGAGGGCGGCGAGTACGTGACGCTGACCGACATCCTCGGCGCCGAGGATGCCTTCGGCGACATGGACTTCAAGGTCGCCGGGACCAAGGACGTCATCACCGCGCTGCAGCTGGACACCAAGCTCGACGGGATCCCGGCCTCGGTGCTGGCCGCCGCGCTCAAGCAGGCCCGCGGCGCCCGGCTCACCATCCTGGACGTGATGCGCGAGGCCATCGACGCCCCCGGCGAGATGAGCCAGTTCGCCCCGCGCATCATCACGGTCAAGGTCCCGGTGGACAAGATTGGCGAGGTCATCGGGCCCAAGGGCAAGATGATCAACTCGATCCAGGAGGACACCGGCGCCGAGATCACCATCGAGGACGACGGCACCATCTACATCGGCGCCACCGATGGCGCGTCCGCGGAGGCGGCCAGGTCGGCCATCAACGCGATCGCGAACCCGCACATCCCCGAGGTCGGCGAGCGTTTCCTGGGCACCGTGGTGAAGACGACGACGTTCGGCGCCTTCGTCTCGCTGCTGCCGGGCAAGGACGGCCTGCTGCACATCACCCAGATCCGTAAGCTGCACGGCGGCGTGCGGATCGAGAACGTCGACGACGTCATCAAGGTGGGCGACAAGATCCAGGTCGAGATCCGCGAGGTCGACGACCGGGGCAAGCTCTCCCTGGTGCCGGTCGAGGTCGTCGAGCGCGAGGCGGCCGGCGAGGACCTGGGCGGCCACGACAGCCCCCGCGGCGGCGACCGGGGCGACCGCGGCTCGTTCAGGGACCGCGGTGACCGGGGCGACCGGGGTGCGGACAGTCACCGCACCAGGGAGCGCCACCGCGGGCCGCGTAACTCATGACGGCGCCGCAGCAGCGCAACGCCGAGGGCAGCCCGGCCGTCACCCGCACCGTGCTCCCCGGCGGGCTGCGGGTGATCACCGAGCCGCTGCCCTCGGTGCGGTCCGCCGCACTGGGCATCTGGGCCGGGGTCGGGTCGCGCGATGAGGACACCGACCACGCCGGGGCCACGCATTACCTGGAGCACCTGCTGTTCAAGGGCACCGCGCGGCGGACCGCCCTGGACATCTCGGCCGAGATGGACGCGGTCGGCGGCGAGCTGAACGCGTTCACCGCCAAGGAGTACACCTGCTATTACGCCCGGGTACTCGACGCGGATCTCCCGCTGGCCCTCGACATCCTGTCCGACATGATGACCAGCTCGCTGATCGAGCCCAAGGATGTCGATGCCGAGCGGGGCGTGATCCTCGAAGAGATCGCCATGAACGACGACGACCCGTCCGACACGGTGCACGAGGCGTTCGCCGCGCAGCTGTTCGGGGACAGCCCGCTCGGCCGGCCCATCCTGGGCAGCGTCGAGTCGATCAACTCGATCACCCGGACCCAGATCGCCGAGCACTACGCGGCCAGGTACACGCCCCACAACCTGGTCATCGCGGCGGCCGGGAATCTCGTCCACGACCAGGTGGTCGAGATGGTGGCCGCCGCGTTCGGCCCCGCGCTCAGCGCCAGCTCCGCCAGAGCCGGGGCCGGGGCCGGGGCGGCTGGCCCCGCGCCGCAGCCGCCGCGGCTGCCCGGCCCGGACACGGTCCTGGCGCCGACCGGGACCGGGATCCGGCTGGTCTCGCGCAGCATCGAGCAGGCCAACCTGGTGCTGGGCTGCCCCGGGCTGTCCCGGACCGACGAGCGCAGGTTCGCGCTCGGCGTGCTCAACGCGGCGCTCGGCGGCGGCATGTCCTCCCGGCTGTTCCAGGAGGTCAGGGAGAACCGCGGGCTGGCCTACTCGGTGTTCAGCTTCAGCTCGCAGCACTACGACACCGGGCAGTGGGGCATCTACGCCGGGTGCCTGCCGGCCAAGGCCGACGAGGTGCTGTCGATCTGCCGCGACGAGATCGCCAAGGTAGTGGCGGGCGGGCTGACGGACGCGGAGATGGACCGGGGCAAGGGCCAGCTGCGCGGGTCGATCGTGCTCGGCCTGGAGGACCCGTCCTCCCGGATGAGCCGGCTGGGCAAGTCCGAGCTGGTCTACCCGCGGCTGGAGCCCGTCGATGAGACCCTGGCCGCCATCGAGGCGGTCACTCCCGACGACGTGCGCGAGGTCGCGCGGGCCATCCTGGACCAGCCCAAGACCCTGGCGGTGGTCGGCCCGTTCGACGACCCCGACGCGTTCAGCGCCGCGCTCGGCTGACCGGCCGCCCGGCCAGGAGGCTGTTGATGATCAAGGTTGGCGTACTCGGCGCCAGGGGCCGGATGGGATCGCAGGTCAGCCAGGTCGTCGGCGGCGCCGACGACCTGGAGCTGGCCGCCGCGGTCGACGAGGGCGATGACCTGGACGCGCTGACCGGGACCGACGTGGTGGTCGATTTCACCCATCCCGGCGTGGTCATGGACAACCTGCGCTGGTGCGTCGGCCACGGCCTGAACGTCGTCGTCGGCACCTCGGGCTTCGACCAGGCCCGGCTGACCGCGGTGGCCAGCTGGCTGGCTGACGCGCCGTCGGTGCGGGTGCTGGTCGTGCCCAACTTCTCCGTGGGCGCGGTGCTGATGATGCGCTTTGCCGCGCAGGCGGCCAGGTTCTTCGAGTCCGCAGAGGTCATCGAGCTGCATCACGCGGCCAAGATGGACGCGCCGTCCGGCACCGCGGCCCGCACCGCCACGCTGATCAAGGCGGCCAGGGACCGGGCCGGCCTGGGCGACCCGCCGGACGCGACCGCGACCGGGCTGGCCGGGGCCCGGGGCGCCGGGGTCGGCGGGGTGCACGTGCACTCGGTCCGGCTGGCCGGGCTGGTCGCGCACCAGGAGGTCCTGTTCGGCGGGCCGGGCGAGATCCTGACCATCAGGCACGACTCGCTCGACCGGACCTCGTTCATGCCAGGCGTGCTGGTCGCGGTGCGCGGGGCCGCCGCGCTGCCGGCCGGCCTTACGGTGGGCCTGGAAGGCCTGCTCGGCCTGGACTGAGCCGCTCCGCGTCCCGCCGTCGGCGCCGGCCCGTCCGGGCGGCGTCCGGGCGCCGCCGGGCCGCTCGCTGGCCTGCTCAGGCCTAAGCCTGCGCCCGCCCGGGTATGGCACCAGGACGGGGATGTCAACGACGGGGGCAATAACAACGGGGGCAAGGAGATCAGATGAGGCTCATCCTCAATGTGATCTGGCTGATTTTCTGCGGGTTCTGGATGGCAATCGCCTACGCCTTGGCCGGGATTGTCTGCTTTATTCTGATTATCACGATCCCGTTCGGCATCGCGGCGTTCCGGATCGCGAACTATGTCCTGTGGCCGTTCGGGCGGACGATCCTGCCCCGCCGGGACGCCGGCGCGGGCGCGCTCATCGGCAACATCATCTGGATCATCCTGTTCGGCTGGTGGCTGGCGGTCGGCCACCTGGTGACCGGCGTGGTGCTGTGCCTGACCATCATCGGCATCCCGCTCGGCCTGGCCACCTTCAAGATCATCCCGATCTCGCTGTTCCCGCTGGGCATCCAGATCGTCCCGGCCGACGAGCCATACCAGGCGGCCTGAACCGGCCAGGCCGGGCCCAGGGCCCGGCCCGGCCCTGGCGTCAGCCGGCTCTCGGCGGCTGGCCAGGTTCGGTGACCGGCCAGGCTCAGGGTCGGCCAGGCTCAGGGCCGCAGGCTCAGGGCCGGCCAGGCTCAGGGCCGGCCAGGCTCAGTGGCCAGCGGCAGGTAGGTTCGGTGCTATGTGCCGCAGCATCAAGACCTTGCGCCAGCCCTATACCGAGAACCGGACCGAGGCGGACGTGCGCGCCGCCGCGCTCCAGTACGTCAGGAAGATCAGCGGTTTCCGGCAGCCTGCCCGGCACAACGCCGAGGCGTTCGAGCACGCGGTCGACGCCGTCGCGGCCGCCACCGCCGCCCTCCTGGACCAGCTGGAGGTCCGCGGCGCCGCGGCCAGCTGACCGGGCTACCGGCCGAAGTCGACGCCGGTCGTGTTGGCCCCGCTGACGATGATCGCGACATGCTCGGCCGGCCCGGGCTGGTACTGGCCGGAAAGCAGCGCCGCCAGCGCCGCGCACGCCCCCGGCTCCCCGACCACCCGCAGGACGTCCCACAGGGCCTGCTGGGCGGCCGTGATCGCCTCGTCGCTGACCAGCACGATCCGCTCCGCGTGCCGCGAGATCATCGCGTAGGTGAGCTCGCCCGCCCGCCGCGGGGCCAGCGAATCCACCGCCACGCTGCCGGTCGGCGCGTCGACCGGCTGGCCGGCCCGCAGCGCGTCAGTCAGCGTCGGCGCGCCCTCCGGCTCGGCGCCGATCACGGCGGCCAGGCCCGCGTAGGCGCCGGCGACGCCCGACAGCAGCCCGCCGCCGCCCACCCCGGCCAGCACCGCGGTGACCCCGGGTGCCTGGCGCTGCAGCTCCAGCGCCACCGAGCCCGCCCCGAGCATGGTCTCGGCCTGGTCATAGGCGTGCACCGGCATGGCTCCTGAAGTGGCTGCCCAGTCCTGGCTGAGGGCCAGCGCGTCTGAGTAGGTCGCTCCCTCGATCACGAGGTGCGCGCCGTAACCGCGGATCCGGCTGATCTTGGCCGCCGAGGAGACGGTCGGGACGAAGATCCGCGCGGGCACGCCGGTCACCCCGGCCGCGTACGCGACGGCCGCCCCGTGGTTCCCCCCGGAGGCGGCCACCACCCCGGCGGCGGGCACCTCGCGCAGCAGCAGGTTGGCGAACGCCCCGCGAGCCTTGAACGATCCGCTGTGCTGCAGCTGCTCAAGCTTGATGGTCAGCGGCCCGGGCGGCAGCCCGAACGCCGACCGGTCGAGCTCGATCACGGGCGTCACCCGCAGGTAAGGCGCGATCAGCGGCTCGACCTCTGCGATCGCCGCCCGGGTCACGCGGTCGGTGATCGGCGCGGTCGTCATCGGCCGCGGCCGGGAAGGTTGATCACAAGGGTCATAAAACGTCACTTAACCATCAGGCGGGCCGGCCTGGCCACGCCGCGGCTGGCCAGCCGCCCGGCCACGGCGATGGCCGCCGCGAGCCCGGCCCGGGTCAGCGTTTCGATCCGGCGGGCCTGGCCGGTGGTTTCACCCGGCCAGCAGGTCGGCTGGACGAGTCGGAATTCATTCTGATTTCGTCTCGCCCGGGTCGGCCGGGGGCGTGGGCGGGCTGAAGCTGTCCGGGCCGGCGCCGCCCGCGCTGAACGGGCTGTAACTGGCCGGGCTGCCGCCCGCGCTGAACGGGCTGAAGGGTGCCCCGGCCGGGCCGGGCTGGCCCGGGCCGGCGCTACCGGGGGCCGCGCTACCGGGGTCAGGGCTACCGGGGTCCGGGCTACCTGGGCTGGCCGCACCGGGGCCGGTACCGCCCGGGCTGTACGGGTTGAACGAGCCCGGTCCGCCCGGGCCGGCCCCGGGGGTGCCGTACGGGTTGACCGAGCCGGGTCCGCCGGGTCCGCCCGGTCCGCCCGGTCCCGCCAGGCCGAGACCGCCCGCCGCCGCGGCCAGGGCCGCCAGCGCCGCCGGGTTGGACCTGAGCTGCCGCAGCGCGGCGATCGCTGAGGCCCGCTGGGTCTTGTCACCCGAGCGGAGCGCCTGAACCAGCTGGGCGACCTCGGGCCCGCCCGCGCCAGCCATCGGCGGGCCGCCTGCCTGGCCCTGGAACGCCGCGGCCAGCACCTGCTGCATCGGGTTCATCCCGGTCGGCGCGGGGGGGCCGCCCGGCCGACCCGGGGTGAAGTTCCCCCCGGCGACCCCGAGCCCTACCCCTTCGGCGGCCTTGATCGCGTTGGCTATGCCCCGGATGCCGATCCGCTGGCTGCCAGCGTCGAACCGGACGTCCCCGGTCTTGCCGTCGATCTCCACGCTGATCTGCGAGCCGGGCGGCAGCTCGTGGCCGGCCGGCACGGTAACCGTGGCCCGGACCACCTGACCGTCCGGCCTGGTCACGTCGACCTCGTACGCACGCCCGGCCTGCGGCCCGGATCCGGCGCCCTGCTCGGCCACGATCGTGGCCTGCGCGCGCTCCCATTTATGCCCGAACATGTCGTGCCTCCCCGCTTCGCTGCAGCTGATGCCAACTATGACATGTCAGCGGGGTTCGACGTACTATCTGCGGCGCTATCAGGTAAGCACCCGCTAGCGGATGTGCTTACGCCGGGGTGATCAGCCGCAAGGGCGCGCGGTCATCACCCGGTCAGGCGGTCGGCGCCTGGCTGGCGGCTTCCAGCCCGAGCTCGGCCACCGAGACCGCACGCATCTTGTACTTCTGCACCTTGCCGGTCACGGTCATGGGGAACTCGGCGGTGAACCGGACGTAGCGCGGGACCTTGTAGTGCGCGATCTTCCCCGCGCAGAACTCCCTGACTTGCTCCGGCGTCAGCTCCGCGCCGGCGCGCGGCTTCACCCAGGCGCACAGCTCCTCACCGTACTTCTCGTCCGGAACCCCGATGACCTGGACGTCCTCAATCAGCGGATGAGTGTAAAGGAACTCTTCGACCTCGCGCGGGTAGACGTTCTCGCCGCCGCGGATCACCATGTCCTTGATCCGCCCGACGATGTTGAGATACCCCGCCTCGTCCATCACGGCTAGGTCGCCGGTATGCATCCAGCGCGCCGGATCGATCACCTCGGCGGTCTTCTCCGCCTCGTTCCAGTACCCGAGCATCACCGAGTACCCGCGGGTGCACATCTCGCCCGGCCCGCCGCGCGGCAGGATCAGGCCGGTCTCCGGGTCGATCACCTTGACCTCGAGGTGCGGATGCACTCGCCCCACGGTGGACACCCGGCGCTCCATGTCGTCGTCAGCGCGGGTCTGGCAGGAGACCGGCGAGGTCTCCGTCATCCCGTAGCAGATCGTGACTTCGGCCATGTGCATCTCGCTGACCACGCGCTTCATCACCTCGACCGGGCACGGAGATCCGGCCATGATCCCGGTCCGCAGCGTGGTCAGGTCGTAGCGGGCGAAGTCGGGCAGGGCCAGTTCGGCGATGAACATGGTCGGCACCCCGTACAGGGACGTGCACCGCTCGTCCTGCACGGCCTGCAAGGTGGCCGCCGGGTCGAAGCCGGGCGCCGGGATCACGATGGCGCTCGCGTGCGTGGTGCAGGCCAGGTTGCCCAGGACCATCCCGAAGCAGTGATAGAACGGCACCGGGATGCAGACCCGGTCATCAGGCGTATAACGGCACATCTCGCCGATGAAGTAGCCGTTGTTCAGGATGTTGTGATGGGAGAGCGTCGCGCCCTTGGGGAAGCCAGTCGTCCCGCTGGTGTACTGGATGTTGATCGGGTCGTCGAAGGCCAGGCCGTCCGCCCGATGCTGCAGCGCCCCGGGCCCGGTGCCGGGCTCGGCCAGGCTGGCGGCTCCGCTGGCCAGCAGTTCCGTCCAGGCCGGCGTGCCCAGGTAGATCACCCGCTCCAGCGACTCGATGCCGCCGCGGATCTCCTCGACCATGGCCCGGTAGTCGCTGGCCTTGAAGCTCTGCGCGCTGACCAGCAGCCGGACTCCGGACTGGGCCAGCACGAAGCCGAGCTCGTGACTGCGGTAGGCCGGGTTGATGTTGACCAGGATCACCCCGATCCGCGCCGTGGCGTACTGCAGCAGCACCCACTCGGCGCAGTTCGGGGCCCAGATGCCGACCCGGTCACCGGCCAGCAGGCCCGCACCGAGCAGGCCGGATGCGACGGCGTCGCAGTCGGTGTCGAACTGCGCGTAGGTCCACCGCCGGCGAGCCGCCACGTCGACGATGGCCTCGCGATCCGGATAGGTCTCGGCGATCCGCCTGAGGTTCTCCCCGATGGTCTCGCCGAGCAGCGGGGTGGTCGAGGTTCCGTGGCTGTAGGACAGCGCGGCGGCAGCAGGCATGACAGTCCTCCGGAATCGGTTCTTCCCATGGTCCCCCGGCCGGGGGCACCTGCGGAAGGCGGGGCGGCCCGGTGAGCCGGGCCAGGTCCGTGCTGCACCATCCCGGGACGAGGACTACTGTCAGAACTGACGCAGGAAGTTCGCCCGCGGAGCGGCAATGGGGATTGTGATCGCCTGGCTGGTGCTGGCCGCCGTGCTGGGTGCCATAGAGCTGCTGACGGTGTCCCTTAATTTCGGGTTACTCGCCGTGTCCGCGGTCGTGGCCGCCGGGGTGGGCTTCGCCGGGGGAAATCTCGCGCTGCAGCTCGGCGCGTTCGCACTCGCCTCAGCCGCCGGGCTCGGCCTGGTCCGGCCGTTCGCGCTGCGCCATATCCGGCAGCCGCCGATCCTGCGGACCGGGACGGCCGCGCTGGTCGGCCGGACCGCCATCGTGCTCGACGACGTCACCGACCGCAGCGGGCGGGTCCGGATCGGCGGTGAGGAGTGGTCCGCGCGCTCCTACGACGAGACCCTGACCATCCCCGCGGGCCGCACCGTAGACGTCTTGAAGATCGAGGGCGCGACCGCCCTCGTGTACCCCAGGGAGTAGCCATGGAAGTGGCCCTTGTCGTCGTGGTCGCAGTGGTCGTCATACTGATCGGCGTCGCGGCGGCCTCAGCCGTGCGTATCGTGCCGCAGGCCAGGGCGCGTAACGTCGAGCGCCTGGGCCGGTACACCAAGACCCTCGAGCCGGGCATGAACCTCATCATCCCGTTCATCGACCGGGTCAAGCCGCTGATCGACTTGCGCGAGCAGGTCGTGTCGTTCCTCGGCCAGCCGGTGATCACCGAGGACAACCTGGTGGTGAAGATCGACACCGTGCTGTTCTTCCAGGTGACTGACCCGAAGGCCGCCGACTACGAGATCGTCGACTACATCCAGGCCATCGAGCAGCTGACCGCGACCATGCTGCGCAGCGTGATCGGGTCGATGGACCTGGAGCAGAGCCTGACCTCACGGGACAAGATCAACACGATGCTGCGCGGCGTCCTGGACGACGCCTCGGGCAAGTGGGGCATCCGGGTGACCCGGGTGGAGATCAAGGCCATCGACCCGCCGGTGAGCGTCAAGGAAGCGATGGAGAAGCAGATGCGGGCCGAGCGGGAGAAGCGCGCCGCCATCCTGACCGCCGAGGGCGTCCGCCAGTCGCTGATCCTGACCGCCGAAGGCGACCGGCAGGGCACCATCCTGCGGGCCGAGGGCGACAAGCAGAGCGCGATCCTGCGGGCCGAAGGCCAGGCCCAGGCGATCGGCAAGGTCTTCCAGTCGATCCACGACGGCGACCCCGACCCCAAGCTGCTGGCCTACCAGTACATCCAGGCTCTGCCGCAGATCGCCAACGGGGCCGGCAGCAGCGTCTGGGTGATCCCGAACGAGGTGACCGCCGCCCTGCGCACGTTCAGCGCCGCCTTCGATTCCGCCACCGGCGGCCCGCCCGCCCCCAGCGCCCCGCCCGGCGCCGTCAGCCCGCCCGCCGCGGCCGGCCCCGCCGCCCTGGCCGGCCTGACCCCGGCTCCCGCGCCCGAGATCCCCGGCCCGGCCCTCCCCGCCGACCCGGAGGCCTGACCTTCCGCGCCGACCCGGAGGCCTGACCTCCCCGGCCGACGTGCAGGCCCGGCGGGCCCGCTGGGCGGGGGGCGGCCGGGGGCGGCCGGGGGCGGCGGGCGTTAGGGACGGACGGCGAGGCCGATAGTGAGCAGGGCGCCGAAGGTGAGCTGCAGGCGCCCGGTCTGGCCGAGCGCGGTGATCAGGCGCGGGCCTGCTGAGCCGTCGCTGACCAGCCGGACCGGGGCCACGGCGAAGGGCGCGGCGGCCAGGACCAGCAGAGCCAGCGGCGCCTGGGCCGCGATGGCCACCGCGGCGGCGAACGGGAGCACCACGCACCCGATGTACAGCAACCTGGTGCGGTGGTCGCCGAGCACCACGGCGAGCGTTCGCTTGCCGGTGGCCTGATCGGACGGGATGTCGCGCAGGTTGTTGATCACGAGCAAGGCGCAGGCCAGCAGCCCGACCGGCACCGCGGCGGCCAGCGCCAGCCAGGCTATCCGGCCCATCTGCACATAGGCGGTTCCCGCCACCGCGGCAATGCCGAAGAAAAGGAAGACGGCCACCTCGCCCAGCGCCCGGTACCCGTAAGGCCGGCTGCCCCCGGTGTAGAACCAGGCCGCTGCGACCGCCGCCGCGCCCAGCACCAGCAGCCACCACGAGGTCACGGCAGCCAGCGCCAGGCCAGCCACGCAGGCGACCAAGAAGCAGCCCAGGGCGGCCGCGAGGACCTGCGAGGGGCGGGCCAGACCCGCGCCGACCAGCCGGACCGGGCCGACCCGGCGTTCGTCGGTGCCGCGGATCCCGTCGCTGTAGTCGTTGGCGTAGTTGACCCCGACCTGCAGGGCCAGCGCGACCAGCAGGGCCAGGAGCGCCCGCCCCAGCCAGAACTGGCCGTACCCGAGCGCGACGCCGGAACCGACCACGACCGGCACGATGGCAGCGGGCAGGGTGCGCGGTCGGGCGCCTGCTACCCAGTCTCGTGCTGCGGCCACGGCCCGCCTTTCCTCGCTGATTGGCGGGTCAAACACTAACGGCCGCCTGCTCGCGCCCGGCACCGAGGGGGCGAAGATGGTCCTCGGCCGGCCCGGGCTGACCGGCCGCACGCAGATCGCGGCCGGGTCAGCGGGCGGGCGGAAGGGCCTGGGCGGCGGCGGTGTGGAGCTGGCCGATCTGGGCCGCGCTCAGCTGGCCGGGCTTGCGGCGGAAGTACTTGCGCAGGCGCCGGCCTGCGAAGACATCGACGCCGCGGATGCTCGCCACGGTCCACGGGATCGTCGGGCCGTAGATGGCCATGGCGGGCTGGACGGTGACCTCGGTGCCGAGCACGGCGCCGATCAGCCGGGCGGCCTGGGCGGCCTCCCACACCGCGTGGTCGAGCCGGACATCCTGAGTGAACGGGCCGTGGTACAGCCGCCCGCCGCTGGCGGTCCGGACCGGCAGCCGGCGATCCCAGCGCTCGGAGTCCAGCGCGAACACGCCGGCCGGCCCGATCACCAGGTGATCGATGACCTGGTCACTGGCCGGGATGGCCCGCGCGTTCAGGGTCACGTAGGCGGCGCCGCGCAGCAGGGTCAGCCGCCGCCGGGAGCGGCGCTGCGCGGAGGTGGACCGGAGCGCCGCCGGGATAACCGAGGTGGTCCGGGACCGGTAAATGATGTCGACAATGATGACGAAGATGGCCGCGGTGAGCCCGAGCCGCCAGTCCTGCCAGATCAGGACCGTCGCGCCGATCACCAGAGCGGCCAGGGCGCGGGTGATCCAGATGGGCAGGCGCGGGTCAGCGGCCAGCCCCTGCAACGGCAGGGTGCTCGGCCGTAACGGCGGCGTCAGGCCGCGGCGCGGCTGCTCCGGCGCGCCGGGCTCGGGGCTGTCACGCCGGGCCAGGGCCCGCTCCCGGCCGGCCAGAACCTGCTCCCGGCCGGCCAGCGCTTTCTCCCGGTAGGCCAGCACCTGCTCCCGGCTAGCCAGGTCGGGATCGGTGTCGGTCAGGTCATAGTCCGCGGGCGGGTGCTCGGACGGGGCTGGCTGGCGTTGCTCGGCGGATGCGGCCGATCCAGTGGCAGGTGCCTCGGACTCAGTGTCTCGGGCCACCCGGCCGCCGGTTTCCCGGTTCATGTCCCTGAGAGTAACCGAATGGCTGCGCTAAGGCACGAAGGCGCCGTTCAGAATCGGTCCCGGCGGTTCTCGCGGATGCCCCCGGCACTGGCCAGGCCGCCGCTGGACCAGCCAGGCCCGCCGGTCTACGGTTCAGTAACGTGACAGAAATACATGAGCTGACCGTGACTGAGCTCGCCGCCGCGATCCGCGCCACCGAGCTTTCCCCGGTCGAGATCACCGACCACTACCTGGACCGCATCGACCGGCTGAACGAGCAGGTCGGCGCGTTCTACACGGTGACCGCGGAACTGGCCCGCGAGCAGGCTGCCCAGGCCGAGCGGGCCGTCACGGAGAGCCGGCGCGGCGACGGCACCGCGGCGCTGCCCCCGCTGACCGGGATCCCGATCCCGATCAAGGACCTGAACATGGTGGCCGGGGTCCGGATGACCTTCGGCTCGGCCGTGCTCGCGGACAACATCGCCGATCAGGACGACTACGTCGTCGCCGCGCTCCGGGCGGCTGGCATCGTGATCACCGGCAAGACCGCGACGCCCGAGTTCGGCCTGCCGTGCTACACCGAGACCAAGATCGGGCCGCCCGCCCGTACCCCGTGGGACCTGAGCCGGTCGGCGGGCGGGTCCAGCGGCGGCGCCGCCGCGGCGGTGGCCGCGGGCCTGGCCCCGGCGGCCCAGGGCAGCGACGGCGGCGGGTCGATCCGGATCCCGTCCAGCGTGTGCGGCCTGTTCGGCATCAAGCCCTCACGCGGCCGGATCTCCGGCGGCCCGCTTATGCCCGACCTGGCCGGGCTGTCCACCAACGGGCCGATCGCCCGGACCGTGGCCGACGCGGCGCTGCTGCTGGACGCGATGACCGGCAACCGGGCCGGTGACATGTACCTGCAGCCGCCGCTGCCGCCCGGCGAGAGCTTCCTGGACTATGCCGCCCGGCCGCCCGGCCGGCTGCGGATCGCCCGCTCGCTGCAGACCGCGGTGGAGGGAGCCACCGTGCACCCTGACTGCATAGCCGCCTACGAGCAGGCCAGCAGCCTGCTGGCCGAGCTCGGGCACCAGATCGAGGAGGTGACGCTGCCGTTCGGCCCGGATGTGGTCCCGATGTTCGAGACCATCTGGTACACCATGGCCACCCTGGCGCCCATCGACCCGGCTCAGGAAGACCAGCTGCTCCCGCTGACCCGGTACCTGCGCGAGCGCGGCCAGCAGCTCAAGGCGCCCGACCTGCTGTTCGCGCAGGCCTACCTGCAGGCCGTGATGCGGCCCGCGCTGGAGCTGCTGAACGGCTACGACGCGATCCTCACCCCCACCCTGGCGGCCCCGCCGGTGCCCGTCGGCTACTTCGACGAGGTCGAGCCCGCGGCCAACTTCGAGCGGCAGAAGCAGTTCACCCCCTACACCGCCCTGAACAACCTGTCCGGCCAGCCCGCGGTGAGCGTGCCGCTGCACTGGAGCGCCGACGGGCTGCCCATCGGGGTGATGCTGGCGGGCCGGATCGGCGACGAGGCCACCTTGATCTCGCTGTCCGCCCAGCTCGAGGCCGCCCGCCCCTGGCGGGACCGGCACCCGCCGCTGTGGTAGCCGGCCCGGCCGCCGCGACGGGGGCGGCCGCGGGCGCGCCGGGCTAGCAGCCGCCCGGCGGGCCTGGCACGCCCGGGCCCACGGCCGGCTGGTCCACCACGCCGCCCGCTGAGCTGCGCAGGACCGCTCCGAAGTGGACGACGTACCAGCGGCCGCGCCAGGAGATCAGCGAGGCGATGCCGATGGAACGTAGCTGCCGGCGCACCCGGTACACGATCCGGGCCCCGGCGACGTGCCAGTACCCGACGCCGTTGTAGCAGACGCCCGGGTCGATCCAGCTGGCCTCGGCTTCGGGCACGATCACCCGGACCAGCCGGGCCGAGCGCGCGGACCGGCCCAGGAAGCGGTGCGCGGCGGCGATGTCGAGCCCGAAGTCGCCGACCAGCCGGCTGCGCCAGTCGGCGGCCGGATCGGCGATGGCCTTGACCTGGCGGTAGGCCCCGAGAGGGAAGAAAGAGCGCAGGCCGAACGCTAGGTGCCCGCTGATCACGGCCGCCCACAAGTCGGTCATCTCGGTGCTGAACCCGGCCGAGCTGGCCGGGGGCCTGGCCCGGGTCTGCGGTTTCGTGGCCTGGGCCGGCGGCACCGGGACCACCGTCGGCCCGGGGCCAGGCGCGGCGGCGCCGCCCGCGGGGGCCGGGCTGGCCGCACTGGCAGTGGCCGCCGGGGTGGCGGGAGCGGCCGGGGTGGCGGCGGCCTGGACCGGGCCGGGGCGAGCCGTGGCCGTCCCTGGCGCCGCGGCGCAGCCGGCCGTCGCCAGGACCAGCCCGGCGATGAGCGCCATCGCCCGTGCCTGACCATGGGCGCGGCGGATCCATTGCGGCGCTGGCCCGGTGCCTGTCGGCCCGGTGCTTATCTGCCCGGCGCTTATCCGGGGGATGCTGATGCGGCCGGTGGTCATGCGCAGCAGGCTAGCCGCGGCTGGCCGTCATCACCCGGCTGGGGTGATGACGCGCCGCACCGGGCCGGCCACCTTTTGGGCCGTGAACCGACTGCTCAGGCGGCTCGGCCGTTTGCTGTAAGGCGGGCTGGTATTTCATGCCAGGAAAGGCTCTGTCACCCAGCAGCAGGCCGCGGTCATCCAGTCCACCAGTAACGTTCGCTCGCGGCCGGCCCGGCGGGCGGGGGAGTGCGCACATGACTGACCTGAACCGGATGGGCAAGCGCGGGTCCTACCGGCTGGGCCGGATGCGGGCCCAGGGTGTCGGCCAGCTGGCCCCGCCGCTGCCGTCCCGTCCTTCGTTCAGCAGGCCCCGCCATCGCGGCCCGCTGCTGCTCTGGCTGGCGGCCTGGGCCGCGGTTACCGCGCTGCTGGCCGCCGGGCTGGCCGGGGGCGGGTGGTTCCTGCCGTACCTGGTCGGCCTGGCCGCCGGGTTCGCCACCGGCTGCGGCCGGTGGCGGCTGCGGACCAGCCTGGTCGCGGTGACCGCGACGGCGCTGGCCGGCTGGGCCGTCCCGGTGGGGTGGGCGCTGGCCGGCGGCCATCCGGCGGCGGACGCCCGGGCCGTCGCGGCCCTGGCGGCCTGGCGGGCCTCTGGCCCAGCCGCCGTGGCCGGGTCACTGCTGGTGTCCGTGGCCCTGGCCCTGGCCGGCGCCTGGCTGGGCCGGATTCTCGCCCCGCGCCCCCGCATCAGCCCGCTGTGGGCCACCCCGGCCCCGGTAGTCCCGGCGGGCCTGGCGGTGGCGGACCGGCCCGCCGCCGGGAGCGCCGGCCCGTGGCCAGAAGCGGGACCGGGGCCGGGAAGCGGGCCCGGGGCCGGAAGCGGGCCCGGGGCCGGAAGCGGGACCGGGACCGGGGGCGGGACCGGGACCGGGGGCGGGACCGGGGCCGGAGCCGGGGGCTGAGGAGCAGGCGGGCGTGGCGGCCAGGCGGGCCTGACCGCCGATGCCGCCGGACGCTAGGTACCCGGGCGGCATGGCCCAGGCGCCGCGGGCAATCATGAGAGCATGACCGACCCCGACCTTGTCCGCCGCGCGGAAGCCGCCGGGATCGCGCCCCGGTACCGGGATTGGCAGGGCCAGGACGTCGAGGTCAGCGCGCCGACGCTGACCGCGATCCTGGCCGCGCTTGACCAGGTCCCGCAGGCCCCGGCCCGGCCGGGCACCGACGCCGGGCCGCGGGCCGGGCCGCGGGTGCCGGGCGGGCGGAGCTGGGGGTTCACGGTCCAGCTCTACTCGGTCCGGTCCCGGGGCTCGTGGGGCCACGGCGACCTGCGCGACCTCGCCGACCTGGCCGCCTGGAGTGCCCGCGATCTCGGCGCGGGCTTTGTCCTGGTCAACCCGCTGCACGCGGCCGAGCCGCTGCCCCCGCTCAGCTCGTCACCGTACCTGCCGATGTCGCGCCGGTTCGTCAGCCCGCTGTACCTGCGGATCGAGGACATCCCTGAGTACCGGCTGCTGGCCGCGGCGCAGCGGCGCCGGATCGAGCAGCTGGCCGCCCCGCTGCGCGCGCGCAACGCGACCAGCGCGCTGATCGACAGGGACGCGGTCTGGACCGCCAAGCGCGCCGCGCTGGAGATCGTCAGGCAGGTGCCGCTGACCGGGCCGCGGCAGGCCGCGTTCGAGCGGTACCGGCGGCGGGCCGGCGCCGAGCTGGCCGACTGGGCCACCTGGTGCGCGCTGGCCCAGCTGCACGGGCCGGACTGGCGCAGCTGGCCGGCCTCGGCCCGCGACCCCGGCGCGGCGGCCGCGGCGGCCGCCGCCGGGCGGCTGGGCGGGCAGCCGGCCTTTCACGCCTGGCTGCAGTGGCTGCTGGACGAGCAGCTGGCCGCGGCGCAGGACGCGGCCCGGGCGGCGGGCATGGGCATCGGGATCATTCACGACCTCGCGGTCGGGGAGCACGCGTCCGGCGCGGACGCCTGGGCGCACCAGGACCTGCTGGTGTCCGGGCTGAGCGTGGGCGCGCCGCCGGATGAGTTCAACCAGCTCGGCCAGGACTGGACCGCGCCGCCGTGGCACCCGCAGCGGCTGGCCGCGGCCAGCTACCGCCCGCTGGCCAGCTTGTTCGACACCACTTTGCGGCACGCCGGGGGACTGCGCGCCGATCACGTGATGGGACTGATGCGGCTGTGGTGCGTGCCGGCCGGGATGTCACCCGACCGCGGCGCGTACGTGCGATACGACCACCAGGCCAGCGTGGCCGCGCTGACCGGGGCGGCGGCCCGGGCTGGCGGGCTGGCCATCGGCGAGGATCTCGGCACGGTCGAGCCCTGGTTTCGCAGCTACCTGGCCGACCAGGGCGTCCTGGGCACCACGCTGCTGTGGTTCGCCAGGAACGCCGACGGCACCCCGCAGCCGCCGCAGGCCTGGCGGCGAGCGTGCATGGCCACGGTGGGCTCGCATGACCTGCCCACGGTGTCGGGGTTCCTGACCGGCGAGCAGGTGACCGTCCGGGCCCGGCTGGGGCTGCTGAAACGGCCCGCTGACGCCGAACGCCAGGCCGCGGAGCTCATGCTCGGGCAGTGGCGGGTCATGCTGGAGCGCGAGGGCCTGCTCGCGGCCGGCGGGGTCCGATCCGGCCGCCTTCACCGTGGCCCTGTACGGCTTCCTGGCCCTGACTCCGGCCGCGCTGGTCGGCGTCTCGCTGGCCGACGCGACCGGGGACACGCGCACCCAGAATGTTCCTGGCACCAGCGAGGAATACCCGAACTGGCGGATACCGCTGTGCGACAGCGCCCGCCAGGCCGTGCTGCTTGAAGACCTGCCCGCGCTGCCGCTGGTCCGGGCGGTAGCCCAGGCGGCTCGCGGCTCCGGCCCGGGTGCGCCGTAAAACGGGGGGGCCTGGCGGCGGGGCTCAGCTGGCTGACTGGCGGTCGCGCTGGCGGCAGCGCAGCGCCCTGGCCACCTCGTCGCGCCCCTCCGACAGCAGCCGCTGCAGCGGCCCGGGCAGGCCCGGCCGGGTGATGACCTCATCCGCGGCGCTGATCGCCTCGGTCGTGACGATCCAGGCCGGATAGGCGCGCTTGGCGAATTGCTGGGCCATGTCGAAGGTCCAGTCCCCCCAGATCCCGGTCACGGCCTCGAAATAGCGCGGCCCGTACGGGACCAGCAACTCGTCGTGGTCGTTGCCGGTGAAGCCCATCAGGGTCGCCCGGAACGTCGCGGTGGTCAGCTTGCCGCTGGTGATCTGAGCCCAGGCCGCCGCCTTGGCCTGCGCGGTGGGAATCGCGGCCCGGCAGGTCAGCGCGTGCCGCCCGCCCGCGTCGGTGTGGTCCCTGGCCAGCTCGGCGTCGATGGCGGCCTCGTCGGCCGCGCCGCAGGCTACCAGCCGGCGCAGCAGCCGCCAGCGCAGCTCGGTGTCGACCGCCAGGCCGTCGAAGGCCACCGAGCCGGCCAGCAGCCCGGCCAGCAGGTCCAGGTCGTCGGCGGAGCTGGCCACGGTCGCGTACGACTGGACATAGTCGAGCTGGCGGTCAGAGCCCGGCTCGGCCCGCTGGATCAGCTCGCGCAGCACGGTCGCGAGCTGGCTGAGCCCCGCCTCGGTCCAGGCCGGGTCGGCGAACTGGCGCGCGGCCGCGCAGGCCTGGGCCAGCACGGTGTGGGCCACGTTGATGTCAGCGATGGAGTCGACCCCGGCGGCCGCCATCCGGACGTAGTCGCGGGCGGCCAGCTCGGCGTCGCGGCACATGTCCCAGGCCGCCGCCCAGCACACGGTGGCGGCCAGCGGATCGGTGAACTCGCCGATGCTGGTGATCAGGGTGCGCAGCGAGCGGTCGTCGAACCGGACCTTGGCGTAGCTCAGGTCGTCGTCGTTGACCAGCACGAGATCGGGCCGGGGCAGGCCCGCGAGCTCGCGGATCTCGGTCCGGTCCCCGGCGATGTCGGCCTCGGCCCGGTGCCGCCGGACCAGTCCTTCCCCGGTCTGGTCATACAGGCCGATCGCGATCCGGTGCGGCCGCAGCACCGGCTGGCCGGCCGGGGCCGACTGGAGGATGGCGAAGCTGGTCATCGCCCCGGCCGAGTCGGCGGCCAGCTCGGGGCGCAGGGTGTTCACGCCCGCGGTTTCCAGCCACTGCTTGGACCAGGTCGACAGGTCCCGGCCTGAGGATCCCTCCAGCGCGGCGAGCAGATCACCGAGGGTGGCGCTGCCCCAGGCATGCTGGGCGAAGTAGCGCCGGATCCCGGCCAGGAAATGGTCCCGGCCGACGTAGGCGACCAGCTGCTTGAGTACGGCCGCGCCCTTCTCATAGGTAATGGCGTCGAAGTTCACCTCGACCGCGGCGATGTCGGGGATGTCGGCGGCGATCGGGTGGGTCGAGGGGAGCTGGTCCTGCTTGTAGGCCAGCGACTTGTCCGACTCGGCGAACATGGTCCAGGCGTCGGTCCACCTGGTCGCCTCGGCCAAGGCCACGAAACTGGCCCAGGTGGCGAAGGACTCGTTCAGCCACAGGTCGTCCCACCAGCGCATGGTGACCAGGTCACCGAACCACATGTGGGCCAGCTCATGCAGGATCGTCTCGGCCCGGCGCTCGCGCATCGAGTTGTTCACCCGGGCCCGGAACACGTAGTCATCCAGGATCGTGACCAGGCCCGCGTTCTCCATCGCGCCGCCCTTGTAGTCGGGCGCGAACAGCTGGTCGTATTTGCCGAACGGATAGCGGACCCCGAACGCGGCGTGGAAGAAATCGAAGCCCTGCCGGGTCAGCTCGAAGATCTCGTCCGGATCCAGGAAGCTGGCCAGTGACTCCCGGCAGTAGATCCCCAGCGGGATGCCGTCGTGCTCGTCCCTGATCACCCGGTACGGGCCCGCCGCCACCGCGGTGATGTAGGTGGACATGACCCAGGTGGGCGGGAAGTGCCAGCGCTCCTGGCCCGGGCCCGCGGGCTCGGCGACCCGGTCCGGCGCGGCGTTCGAGACCACCTGCCAGCCCGGCCGGGCCAGCACGGTGAACTCGAAAGCGGCCTTCAGGTCGGGCTGGTCGAAGCACGGGAAGACCCGGTTGGCGTCGAAGGTCTCCAGGTCGGAATAGAGGTAGATGCCGCCGTCGGCCGGGTCGGTGAAGCGGTGCAGTCCCTCGCCGCTGCGGGAGTAGGCGCAGCTGGCCACGATCCGCAGCTCGTTGCTGGCCGCCAGGCCAGCCAGGGTGATCCGGTAACCGTCGAAGCTGGCGTGCGGCACCGGCATGCCGTTCAGGATAATTTCGGTCACCGCGGGCGCGGTGAGGTCAATGAACGTCGACGCACCCGGGCTGGCGCACCGGAACCGGACGGTGGTCACCGTGGGAAACGTGGTCTCGCCGCCGGTCAGGTCAAGTTCTACGTGGTAGGACTCGACGTCGAGCAGCCGTGCGCGATCCCGCGCCTGTTCGCGGGTCAAGTTGCGGGGCACGACACTCCCTTCCTGGTCCGGCCGTTGCTGCATGTTCTCATGCTGCCCTACGGAATGCGGCGGGCAGCGGGCCGGTTAGCGGGAGCGTCGGACCGATCCGAAGGAGTGTCATGGCCGAGCCGGAGCCCGTGGACGTTGATTTTTGGTTTGACCCGCTTTGCCCCTGGGCGTGGATCACCTCGCGATGGATGCTGGAAGTGCAGCAGGTGCGCCCGGTCAGCCCGCGCTGGCACGTGATGAGCCTGGCCGTGCTGAACGAGGACAAGCAGGACCTGTCCGAGCGCTATCAGGACCTGATGGCGCGGGCCTGGGGCCCGGTCCGGGTGTGCGTCGCGGCCGAGCAGAAGGCCGGCCCGGAGATACTCGGCCCGCTCTACACCGCGCTCGGCACCCGCAGGCACCACGAGAAGCTGGAGCTGAACCGGGAGACCGTCGAGGCCGCGCTGGCCGAGGTCGGGCTGCCGACCGAGCTCGCCGACGCGATGGAGGTCACTGACTACGACCAGGCGCTGCGCGCCTCGCACCGGGACGGCATGGACCGGGTCGGCTACGAAGTCGGGACGCCGGTCATCTCGGTCAACGGGTTCTCCTGCTTCGGCCCGGTGGTGTCGCCGATCCCGCGGGGCGAGGCGGCGGCGCGCCTGTGGGACGGGTTCCTGCTGGTGGCCGGCACGGACGGGTTCTTCGAGCTGAAGCGGAGCCGGACCAGGGATCCGATCTTCGACTGACCGGATCCCGGCTCAGCGACGCGCGGGGCCCGCCATCGAGCCAGCGCTGTGGCCGGCTGCCGCCGCGCGGCTTTCCCCGGCCGGGCCCGGTGCGGAAGGATGACGTCATGCGCAGCAACTACATCGGCGGCAGCTGGCAGCCATCAGCCAGCGAGCTGGCCATCGACGTGCTGAACCCGGCCACCGAGCAGCTCATCGACCAGGTGCCCGCCGGTCACGAAGCCGACGTCGACGCGGCCGTGGCGGCGGCCCGGTCGGCGTTCGGCGACTGGTCGGCCGCCACCCCGGCGCGGCGGGCCGCTCACCTGGAGGCCGCCCGGGCGCTGCTGGAGGAGCGCGCCGATATGGTGGCCGCGACCATCAGCGCCGACATGGGCGCGCCGCTGGCCTTGGCCAGGAAGGTCCAGGTGGGCACGCCGCTGGCCGTCCTGGCCAGTTACGTCGACCTGCTGGCCAGCTACAACTTCGGCGGTGACCGGGTCGGCAACTCGCTGATCGTGCGTGAGCCCGCGGGCGTGGCCGGAGCGATCACCCCGTGGAACTACCCGCTGCACCAGATCGTGGCCAAAGTCGCCGCGGCGCTGGCGGCCGGCTGCACCGTGGTGCTCAAGCCGAGCGAGGTCGCGCCGCTGGCGGCCTACGAGCTGGCCGACATCTTTCACGAGACCGGCCTGCCTGCTGGCGTGTTCAACCTGGTCAGCGGGACCGGCCCGGTGACCGGGGCGGCCATCGCGGCGCACCAGGGCCTCGACGCGGTGTCGTTCACCGGATCGGCGGCCGCGGGCCGGCAGGTCGCCGCCGCCGCCGCGGCCACCATCAAGCGGGTCACGCTGGAGCTGGGCGGCAAGTCGGCCAACGTGATCCTGCCGGACGCCGACCTGGCCACCGCGGTCAAGGTCGGGGTGGCCAAGGCGTTCGTCAACTCCGGCCAGACCTGCAACGCGCTGACCCGGATGCTGGTCCATCGCGACGTCTACGACGAGGCGGTCGCGCACGCGGCCAAGAACGCCGAGCGGTACCTGACCGGGGACCCGCTCGCGGACGGCACCCGGCTCGGGCCGCTGGTCTCGGCGACCCAGCGCGACCGGGTCCGCAGCTACATCGAGCAGGGCCTGGCCGAGGGGGCCCGGCTGGTGATCGGCGGGCCGCAGCCGCCGGACGGGCTTGACCGCGGGTTCTACGTGCGGCCGACGGTCTTCGCCGATGTCCAGCCGGACATGACGATCGCCCAGGAAGAGATCTTCGGGCCGGTGCTGTCGGTCCTGGCCTACGCCGATGAGGACGAGGCGGTCCAGATCGCCAACGGCACTCGCTACGGCCTGGCCGCCAGCGTGTGGTCGGCCGACCAGGATCACGCCGTCGCCATCGCGCGGCAGCTGCGCGCCGGGCAGGTCGAGATCAACGGCGGCGTGTTCAACGTGCTGGCGCCGTTCGGCGGGTTCGGCCAGTCCGGCTACGGCCGGGAGCTGGGCGTGCTCGGCCTGGAGGAATTCCTCGAGGTCAAAGCGCTGCAGTTCTAGCCGGGCGGCCGCCCGGGCCGGGCCGGGCTTACCGCGCGGTCCAGCCGCCGTCGATGGTGAACGAGGTGCCGGTGGCCATCGCGGCGGCCGGGCTGGCCAGCCAGAGCGCCAGCTGCGCGATCTCGTCCGGCTCGACCAGCCGCCTGATGGCGTTATCGGCCAGCATGACCCGCGCGACGACCTCGTCCTCGGCGATGGCGTGCAGCCGGGCCTGGTCGGCGATCTGCCGCTGCACCAGCGGCGTGCGGGTATAGCCCGGGCTGATGCAGTTGCTCGTGACGCCGTGCTCGCCGCCTTCCAGGGCGATCACCTTGGACAGCCCTTCCAGGCCGTGCTTGGCCGCGACGTAGGCGGACTTGTAGGCCGAGGCACGCAGTCCGTGGACCGACGTGATGTTGATGATCCGGCCGAAGCCGCGCGCGTACATGCCCGGCAGCGCGGCCCGCACCAGCAGGAACGGCGCCTCCAGCAGCAGCGCGAGCATCCGCCGGAACTCGGCGGGCGGGAACTTCTCGATCGGCGCCATATGCTGCACGCCAGCGTTGTTGACCAGCACGTCCACGTCCAGCGTGAGCGGCTCCAGCGCGGTCACGTCGGTCAGGTCGACGGCCCAGGGCTCGCCGCCTAGCTCGGCGGCGATCGCGGCCGCGCCCGCCGCGTCCAGGTCGGCGGCGATGATATGGGCGCCCGCCCCGGCCATGGCCCGGGCGCAGGCGGCGCCGATCCCGCCCGCCGCGCCGGTCACCAGCGCGCGCAGGCCGGCCAGCGGCCCGGCTGAGTCTGCGTTGCTCACCTCATCGGGTTAGCACCGGGCGGCCTCATCCCGCAAGAGCCCGGGCAGCGGACCGCAGCGGCCCGAAGAACTCGCGGATCTCGCGTGCCAGCAGGGCCGGCTCCTCCAGCGCCGCGAAATGACCGCCGCGCGGCAGCTCAGACCAGCGGGTCACGGTGAAGTAGCGCTCGGCCAGCTCCCTGGGCGGCCGTCCGGCCGGGATGAATTCGTGGGCGAAAATGGCGAAGCCGGCCGGGACCGGGATCGGCGCGCCCACAAGACCCGCCGCTACCGCGAACGCCACCAGCAGGCCGCCGCGGTCGTCCGCCCGGCCTGATGTGTTCCGCTGCGCCGCCCGAGGGCAGCCGGCCAGAGCGGGGCAGCTGGCCAGGGCGCAGCTGACCCAGGGCGGGGGAGTCCGGGCGGCCGATCTCAGGTGGCGCGGGTTCAGGCCGCGGGCTGGGAGATCCGCGCCAGGGTGGCGTTCGCGGCCCGGGCCAGGTCGGCGGGGGCCAGCTCGATCTGCAGCCCGCGGCGCCCGCCGCTGCAGAACACCGTCGGATGATCGAGCGCGCTGGCGTCGATCACCACGGGCAGCCGCTGGCGCTGACCGAGCGGCGAGATCCCGCCCGTCACATAGCCGGTGGCCCGCTCGGCCGCGGTCACCTCGGCCAGCACCGCTCGCTTGCCCCCGGCCGCGGCGGCCAGCGCCTTCAGGTCCAGGGTGCCGGCCACCGGCACCACCGCTACCGTCAGCGCCCCGTCCACCGCGGCGATCAGCGTCTTGAACAGCCGCTGAGGCGGCACGCCGAGCGCCTCGCAGGCTTGCGCGCCGTAAGACGAGCGACGCGGATCATGCCGGTAGGAATGCACCGAATAGGCTATCGCGCGGCGATCGAGCAGCGTGGTCGCTGGAGTGCTGTGTCCTGCCACGCTGAGCTAGCCTACGGAACCGGCTCAGCCTCAGGGAAGGGAGCGGAGCCGTGCTGGTTTCCAGCTACATATCGCCGAAGGCGGTCAAGGGGCGCCCTAGCACGATCGAGGGCCGCGGGCTGGTGGCGGTGGCTCCCATCAGCGCGGATGAGGTCGTGGCGATCAAGGGCGGGCATATCGTCGACACCGCGACCCTGAGCGCCCTGCCCGGCCGGCTGCGCGAGTCCGACGTCCAGATCGCGGACAGCTTTCACCTGGCCGCGCTGGACGATGCCGAGTTCGAGCCGGTGATGCTGTTCCTGAACCACTCGTGCGAGCCGAACGTCGGCTTCAGCGGGAACATCGTCCTGGTGGCCATGCGTGACATCGTCGCGGGCGAGGAACTCACCACGGACTATGCGCTGTTCGACGACTACGACGGACAGATGCAGTGCCGCTGCCAGCGCAGTTCTTGCCGCACCACCATCGACGGCCGGGACTGGCAGCGGCCCGAGCTGCAGCGCAAGTACGGCGATTACTTCTCTGCTTACCTGCTGCGCCGGATAGCGGGCCGCTCCGGGCCCGCCTGCTGATGCCGTTCAGCGGCGTGCTAGTCGCCGGGCGCCGCACCGGGCCCGGGTCCCGAGCCGGTATCACGCCGGGTATCAGCGGACCGCCTTCGGCGGCGGTTCCTGTGTCGGCGTCGGCGGGCTGATTCAGCTTCCGGCCCGGCCGCGGGCCCGGTTATGGGCCCGGTTATGGGCCGGGGGCCCGGGCGGTCCGCGGGGGGCTGATCCGGGGTGCTCACCCGGCCGTCAGGGCCGCTCCGGCCAGCAGGCCCCGGGGGCGGCTGAACCGGCGACGACGAGGCCGGCCGGGCAGGCGCGGGCGGGGCCAGGGCCGGCTTGGCTGATCCAGGGCGGGCTGATGCGGGCGGTCCTGACCTGGCCGGCCCGGGCTCGGCCGGCCCGGGCTTGGCCGACGCGGGCTTGGCCGACGCGGGCTTGGCCGACCCGGGCTTGGCCTGCTGGCCAGTGCGGCCGGGTGGGGCGGCCGGGGCGGCCTGCTCGTCCAGCGCCTCGGCCCGGGCCTCGTCCGCCGCGCGCGGCCGGGAGACGTCCCTGGCCCGCATGGCCGCGTCGACCGTGATCTTCATGCCTGGCATGGCGATCCCTCCGGCTCAGTGCGGTGCTCATCGGTCGGCGGGCGGGCGGTCGGCGGGCGGGCGGTCGGCGGGCGGGCGGTCAGCGGGCGGGCGGTCAGCGGGGCGGCCTGTCGTCGGCCGGGCGGGGTCAGCGGGCCGGGTCAGCGAAGCGCGGGATCAGAAGATCCGCGCGCACCAGGGCACCGGATCCCAGGACAGCGCGGTCGACAGCGCCGCCAGCGTACCGGGCCGCAGCTCGGCGACCAGGCCCGCGCTGGCCAGCTCACCCAGCCGGGTGCCGCCCAGGTAGGCGGCGCCGAGCGCCTGAACCGGCAGCGCGACGTCGGCCGGAGCGCTGGCCGGCTGGCAGCTGGCCGGGCGGTCAGGCCCGGCCGCCCGCAGCCGCCACCGGCCCGCGTTAGCGTCCAGCAGGTCGTCGGTCACCTCGATCACCACGTCCACCGGGCCAGCGTAACGCCGCTGCGCCAGGGCCGCAGGGACGTCAATGAGCCGGACCCACAGGCCGCCGGACAGCTGCGCGCGCACCCGGCTCCGGTCGGCGAGGAAATGCGGCAGCGGGTCATCGAGCGGGCGCAGCCTGGCTCGCACTTCCCGGACCAGATCCCTGGTCACCAGGTCGGACCAGATCATCGCGTACGCGGCCGGATCGCTGGCCAGCAGTTCCCTGACGGTCAGCACCGAGGCCGGGCCGCTGTCCCAGGACGCCTGGACCTGGTAGACGGCATAGCCGCGGGCACCCGCCGCGTCGCTGGCCACGACGCACCGCAGCGGGGTCGAGCCGTCCCTGCTGTGTTCCGGGTCGGTCAGCAACCACTCCCACCAATTGTCGTCCCTGGCGTACAGGCCGGGCCGCCCCGGCCGCACGGCCTCGTACACCCGGGCCAGATCGGCGACCGGATGCGGTGCTTCAGTGATCCGCAGCCGCAGGCCCGCCGGGTTACAGCCCGGCCGGGCCTGGGCCGCCAGCGCGCTCAGCTGTCCGTCCCCGCGCGGAATCGTCAAGGCCAGGTGCGCGGACGCGAGGCCATATCCGTACCGCCCGTAGATTCCCGGCTCGGATGCGAACAGTGCCGCGACCGCCTCACCACGGCCCCGGATATCGGCCAGCTGCTGCCGCATCAGCGTCGACAGCAGGCCGCGGCGGCGGTGCGTGGGCAGCACGGCCACCAGGCTCACGCCGGCCACCGGGATGATCGCGCCAGGGACCGTCATCTGGAAGCTGTACGCGCAGGCCGTCGCCACGATGCTGTCCTGGTCGAACGCGGCGAGGCTGCGGTCGAACTCGAACACGGACCGTTCGTGCTGCCGTTCGGGCTCGCTGGGAGAGCCGGAGTGGAAGACGTGCGCAGCCACCGCGTAGTACTCGTTGAACTCCCCGGGCTCGATCGGCCGGACCGGATACTCAGCTACCATGACGCCATTCGTACCCGGTCAGGTCCGCGGGCGCGAGCGCATTACCGGCCGCATCCCCGCCACGGACGGCAGCTAACAGGCCGCTGGTACCGGTACAGTGCCGGCATCATGGTTCCTCGTGTCCCGCACCTGATCACGGCCACGGTGCCGGCGGCAGTGCACCGGCTGCGCGGCGTGATCCGGCGGCAATTCATCACCAGGAACCGGCGGCTCGCCTTCGGGCTGGCCATGGTCGTCGTGGTCATCGGCGCGGCCGCGGTCCTGGTCTCGGTGTCGTGGTTCTCGCCCGGGGTGATGATCTTGCCCATCCTGGTCGGCGGGCTGCTGCTTTGGCCGCGGGCGTTGCGGATCCTGTTCTGCGTCATCGCGGTGATGCTGACCTACGACGCGCTGGAAGGCCGGGCCGGGCCTGGCATCATCGCCACCATCGTGATCACCGCGCTGATCGCCGACGTGCTCGCCCGGACCAGGAAGAAACTCGGCGTGCGCGGGCTGCGCGGCGACCAGATGCTGGTCGACCTGCGGGATCGGATCAGGGCGCAGAGCACCCTGCCCGATTTGCCCGAGGGATGGCAGGCCGTTTCCGAGCTCAAGCCAGCGGGCGGATCGTCTTTCGGTGGAGATTTTGTGGTTTCCTCGTGTGACGGGAAGACCCTTGAGGTCGCGCTGGTCGATGTGGCGGGCAAAGGGATTGACGCCGGAACGCGGGCCCTACTGCTGTCTGGCGCGTTCGGCGGGCTGCTCGGCTCGGTTCCGGCCGAGCGATTCCTCACCTCCTGCAACGCCTACCTGCGCCGCGACAGCAACTCCGAGGGGTTCGTCACCGCGGTCCACCTCGCCATAGACCTGGCCACCGGGGAATACGTGGTGGATTCGGCCGGCCATCCGCCGGCCGCGCATTTTGAGGCAGGCAGCGGCCGATGGCGGCTGACCCAGGCGCGGGGGGTCGTCCTCGGCGTGGTGCCGGATCTGCGGCGCAAGCCAGAGCGGGGCTCGCTGCGGCCCGGAGACGCGCTGATGCTCTATACCGACGGCCTGGTCGAGGCGCCAGGCCGGGACATCGACGTCGGCATCGACCGGCTGCTGGGTGCGGCCGACCGGCTGGTGACGGGGGGCTTCGGGGCGGGGGCGGCGCGATTGGTGCAGACCATGCAGGCGGGAGAGCGCAGTTCTGACGACTGTGCGCTTGTACTGATCTGGCGGATATGACATTAGCGTCAGTTATTGCTTTTTCACTGCAAGAACTGGATTTGGGGTCAGGGACCAGGGAACAACGACTCGGGGTGCGGCAACGGGGTTAATGGGTGGCGCTGCATGGGCTAACTCCCGCCCTGCGGCCGGGGAAGGCGACGCGGGCGTCATCTGACGTCTATGTCATTATTTGCTTTTCAATTGAGAGCTGTGCAGAAATATGGAACGTGACGCACGACGGGATGCGTATCCGCGCGGGTTTCCAGCAGGGGGCTGACGTGGAGCCGACAGTAGCGCTGGGGGCGGAAGCGCGGCCGACAGTGGCGGACGCGCTGGCCGCCAGGGCGACGGAGGAGAACTTTCCGGTCGCCCTGAAGCTGCTGCCTGCCCGCTACCGGGCGCACCTGATGGCCGTCTACGGCTTCGCCCGCACCGTCGACGACATCGGGGACCAGGCGCCTGCCGGGGACCGGCTGCGGCTGCTGGCGGACATGGAAGCGGATCTGGTTCGCCTTTACGCTCAGCTGCCGCCCGCCGGGACGCCCAGCCCGCAGCAGGCCGGGCCCGGTGCTGGCCCCGGCGGCGGCCCTGGCCCGGACCTAGGCCTGGATGGCGGTGTCGCCGGGGCCGGCCTGGATGGCCGTCCGCCCACGATCGCCGCGATCCGCGAACTGGCCCCCGCCGTGTCGGAATGTGCCATCCCGATACAGCCCTTTCACGACCTGATCCGGGCCAACCAGCAGGATCAGGTGGTTTCCCGCTATCAGGCGTTCGAGGATCTGCTCGGCTACTGCCAGCTGTCGGCCAACCCGGTCGGGCGGATCGTGCTGCACGTCTTCGGCTGTTACACGCCGGAGCGCGCTGAGCTGTCCGATGCCGTCTGCACCGCCCTGCAACTCGCCGAGCACTGGCAGGACGTGGCCGAGGATCTTCGGGCCGGGCGAATCTACTTGCCGCTCCAGGATCTGGAGAGCTACGGTTGCGCAGCGGAAGATCTTGCGGCGGATTCGGCGGATTCGCGAGTCCGGGCCCTGATCCGGTTCGAAGTCGACCGGGCCAGGCAGCTCATGACGGCCGGCGCACCGCTCATCGGCTCGCTACGCGGATTCGCGCGCGTGGCGGTGGCCGGCTACGTGGCGGGCGGCCGGGCGGCCCTCGCCGCGATCGCGGCCGCTGACTATGACGTGCTGTGCGGCACGCCCGCGCCGCGCCGGCGCCGGGTAGCGGCGGAGCTGATCTGGGCCTATTCGAGGGGACGGTGAGGCGATGACGGCCGCCAGCGCTGTCCCGGCTGACATCCGCGCCGCGTACCAGCACTGCGAACAGGTGACGAGCACCCAGGCGCGGAACTTTTCCTACGGCATCCGGCTGCTGCCTGCCCCCAAGCGGCGCGCGCTGTCGGCGGTCTACGCGTTCGCGCGGCGGATCGATGACATCGGCGACGGCACCCTGCCCGCCGCGCAGAAGCTGACCGCGCTGCAGGAGGCCCGGCAGCAGCTGGCGGCGCTGGCCGATGACGTGGCCCGCGGCGGGCCCGCGGCCGCCGTCCAGGCCGAAACCGGCCAGACCGGGACCAGCCCGGCGCGGACCAGCCCGAACGGGACCAGCCCGAACGGGACCAGCCCGAACGGAACCGGCCAGACCGGGACCAGCCAGACCGGGACCAGCCCGAACGAAACCAGCCAGGCCGGGCTGGGTCAGGCTGGGGCCAGCCAGAACGAGGCCGGGCCAGCCGGCCATCCGGCCGACCTGGTCCTGGTCGCGCTGGGCGACGCGGCGCGCAGGTACCCGATCCCGCTGGCCGCCTTCGGCGAGCTGATCGAGGGCTGCGAGGCGGACGTGCGCGGTACGGCCTATGCCACCTTCAGCGACCTGGAGCACTACTGCCGGTGCGTGGCAGGCTCGATCGGCCGCCTCTCGCTGGGCATCTTCGGCAGCCGCGAGCTCGACCGGGCCGTGCCGCTAGCGGACGCGCTCGGTATCGCGCTGCAGCTGACCAACATCCTGCGCGACATCCGCGAGGACTACGGCACCGGCCGGGTGTACCTGCCCGCCGAGGACCTGGCCAGCTTCGGCTGCGCGCTCACCCCGGCCGCCCAGGGCGGGCAGGCCGAGCTGCCGGCGCAGCCCGGCGCTGGAGCGGCTGGTCCGCTACCAGGCGCAGCGGGCGCTGCGCTGGTACTGCGACGGGCTGGCCCTGCTGCCACTGCTGGACCGCAGGAGCGCCGCCTGCACGGGCGCGATGGCCGGTATCTACCTGCGGCTGCTGGAGCGGATTTCCGCTGACCCCGCGGCCGCCCTGGCACACCGGATGTCGCTGCCCGGCCGGGCCAAGGCCGCCGTGGCCGTGAGGTCGCTGGCCGGCCAGGCCCCGCGGCCCCGGACCGCGGGCCGCAGCGGCGCGCCCGGGCCGGACCCGATGACCGCCCAGGAGGCCCGGCCATGACCGTGCGCAACGTGGTCGTGATCGGCGGCGGCCTGGCCGGCATCACCGCCAGCATCGCGCTGCGCGAAGCGGGCCTGCGCGTCACCCTGCTCGAAGCCCGGCCCTGGCTGGGCGGGGCCACCTGCTCGTTCTCCCGAGGCGACCTGGTCATCGACAACGGCCAGCACGTGTTCCTGCGGTGCTGCACCGCCTACAGGGAACTCCTGGCCCGGCTGGGCATGACCGGCTCGGTGGCCATCCAGGAGCGCTTCGACGTCACCGTCATGTCCGGCGACGGCACCCGCCAGGCCCGGCTGCGGCGGACCGCGCTGCCCGGGCCGCTGCACATGACCAAGGCGCTGGCCGGCTACTCGCTCATCTCGCCCGCGCAGCGGCTGGCGGTGACCCGGGCCGCGCTGGCCATGCGGTTCACCGATCCGGCCGCGCCCGGCCTGGACAGCCAGCGCCTGGGCGACTGGCTGGCCGCCCGGGGCCAGAGCGAGCGGGCCCGCCGCCTGCTGTGGGACCTGTTCATCATCTCGGCGCTGAACATCGGTGGTGACGACGCCAGCGCCGCGCTGGCCGCGACGGTGATCAAGACAGCGCTGCTCGGCGGCCGGGCCGCGGCCGACATCGGCGTGCCCGCCGTGCCGCTCGGCGACCTGCACGGTAAGGCCGCGGCCAGCCTGCTCAGCAGGCTCGGGGCCGAGGTCAGGCTGCAGGCCAAGGTGACCTCCATCCAGCCCGGCCTGACCGGCGGGTACCGGATCCACCTCAGCCAGGGACCGGCCCGCGACGGGGCGGGCGAGAGCGACGAGCTGGCCGGCGCCGTCGGGATGACCGGCGCGGACAGCCCGGCGGGCGGGCACCGCCAGGCCACCCGGGACCCGGCCGCCGGCGGCTCAGGTGCCGCGGGCTCCGGCGGCGCGGACCCCGGCGGTGCGACCCTGACCGCGGACGCCGTGGTGCTGGCGGTCCCGGCCGGCCCGGCCGCCCGGCTCGCTCCCGAGGGCGTGACCGCGGCGCCGCCCCGCTGGGCTGAGCTGAGCACCTCGCCGATCGTGAACATCCACTTCATTTACGACCGGAGGGTCACCAGGCTGCCGCTGGCCGCGGCGGTCGACTCGCCGGTCCAGTGGGTGTTCGACAAGACCAGGCAGGCTGGCCTGCCGTCCGGCCAGTACCTGGCGGTCTCGGTCTCGGCCGCGGACAGCTACGTCGACGTCCCGGTGGCCCGGCTGCGCGAGGTGTTCCAGCCGGCCCTGGAGAAACTGTTTCCCTCGGCCCGGGAGGCCCAGATCACCGATTTCTTCGTCACCAGAGAGCGGCGGGCGACGTTCCGCCAGGGACCAGGCTGCGGCGCGCTCCGCCCGGGCGCCGCGACCTTGCTACCCGGACTGGCGCTCGCGGGCGCCTGGACCGATACCGGCTGGCCAGACACGATGGAGGGGGCCGTGCGAAGCGGACACAGTGCTGCACAGGAACTGATCAGCCAGCTAGCCGCGGCGGCCGCGCGCGGCACCGGCCCGGCGGCGGCACCGGCGGCTGCGCGGGTGTCCTCATGACGGCCACGATCCCGGCCGGCGTGACCGCCGCACGTGACCTGGTCGGCCCCGCCGTCGCGGCGGCGGTGGAGCGGCTGAGCCCGGAAGTGCGCGTCGTCGCGGCCTATCACCTGGGGCTGGCCGACGCCGAGGGCCATCCGGTCGGCCAGGGCGCCGCGGGCAAGGCCCTGCGCCCGGCGCTCGCGCTGCTGTCGGCGCGGGCCGCGGGATCAGCACCGGAACGCGCGGTCAGCGCCGCGGCGGCGGTCGAGTTCGTGCACAACTTCTCGCTGCTGCACGACGACATCATGGACGGCGACATGGAGCGCCGGCACCGGCCCACCGCCTGGACGGTGTTCGGCGTCGGGGCGGCCATCCTGGCCGGCGACGCGCTGCTGGCCCTGGCCCAGGACCTGCTGCTGGAAGGGCCCGCCCCGCAAGGGCTGTGGGCATCCCGCTGCCTGTCCGCCGCGGTCCAGCGGCTCATCGCCGGACAGGGCGCCGACCTGGCGTTCGAGCGGCGCGACGACGTGACGCTGGCCGAGTGCCTGGAGATGGCCGGGGACAAGACCGCCGCGCTGATGGCCTGCGCGTGCAGCATCGGGGCGATTTACGTGGGCGCGCCGCCAGCCGTGGCCATGGGGCTGGCCGGGTTCGGCGCGCATGTCGGCCTGGCCTTCCAGCTGACCGACGACCTGCTCGGCATCTGGGGCGCTCCGGAGGTGACCGGCAAGCCAGTCCGGTCCGACCTGCGGGCCAGGAAGAAGTCCCTGCCGGTGGTCGCGGCGCTGACCAGCGGGACCGAGGCCGGAACGGAGCTCGGCGCGATGCTGGCCGGGTCCGACCCGCTGGGCGAGGAAGACCTGCTGCGCGCCGCCGACCTGGTGGTGGCGGCCGGCGGCAAGAGCTGGGCGGAAGCCGAGGCTGACGTGCAGCTGGCCGCGTCGGCCAAGTGCCTGGCCGAGACCGAGATGCCCGAAGACGCCCGGGCCGAGTTCACCGGCATCGCGGAATTCATCACCGCGCGGCAATGGTGACCGGCAGGCCGGCGGCGAGATGACGGTGATGGGGTGATGACGGTGACGCAGCCGGGTCCGGACCGGCAATCCGGGCCGGCGGCGGCCCGGACCACCCTGGACCTGGCCACCCAGCACCTGCTCGGGCTGCAGCACTCCGGCGGCTGGTGGCAGGGCGAACTCGAGACCAACGTCACGATGGACGCCGAGGACCTGCTGCTGCGGGAGTTTCTCGGGGTGCGGACGGCGGAGGAGACCGCCGCGGCGGCGCGCTGGATCCGGTCCCGGCAGCGATCCGACGGGACCTGGTCCAACTGGCAGGACGGCCTCGCGGACCTGTCCACCACGGTGGAGGCTTACGTCGCGCTGCGGCTGGCCGGTGACGAGCCGTCGCAGGAGCACATGGCCCGCGCCGCGGGCTGGATCAGCGAGCGGGGCGGGATCGCGGCCACCCGGGTGTTCACCCGCATCTGGCTGGCCCTGTTCGGCGCGTGGCCCTGGGCTGACTTGCCCGTCATGCCACCGGAAATGATCTACTTGCCGACCTGGTTCCCGCTGAACGTGTACGACTGGGCGTGCTGGGCCAGGCAGACCATCGTCCCGCTGACGGTGGTCGGCTCGCTGCGCCCGGTCAGGTCACTGCCGTTCACCCTGGACGAGCTGCGCCCCGGCCCGGACCAGGCCCCGGTGGCCCGCAGCCTGGCCCGATGGCTGGTCCCGGCTGTTCACCGGGCTGGACCGGACCCTGCACTGGTACGTGCGGCGGGTCCTGCCTGCCCGCCCGGCCCGCGCGGTCCGCACCGCGGCGCTGCGCCGCTGCGCTGAGTGGATCATCGCGCGGCAGGAACGCGACGGCTGCTGGGGCGGCATCCAGCCGCCGTGGGTCTACTCGCTGATCGCCCTGCACCTGCTCGGCTACGCGCTCGATCACCCGATCCTGCAGCGCGGCCTGGCGGGCCTGGACCGCTTCACGATCTGGGAAGACTCCCCGGACGGCCCGGTCCGCCGGCTGGAGGCCTGCCAGTCGCCCGTGTGGGACACCGTGCTGGCCATGATCGGCCTGGCCGACGCCGGCCTGCCGCCCGACCACCCGGCGCTGCAGTCGGCGGCCCGGTGGGTGCTCGACGAGGAGATCCTCGGCCCGGGCGACTGGCAGGTGCAGCGGCCCGGCCTGGCCCCGGGCGGCTGGGCGTTCGAATTCGACAATGACGGCTATCCGGACATCGATGACACCGCCGAGGTGGTGCTGGCCCTGCGCCGGGTGACGCTGCCGGACCGGCCGGGCGCGTCCGGCGCGGCGCAGCAGCGGGCGCTGGCCTGGCTGACCGGCATGCAGTCCCGGGACGGCGGCTGGGCCGCCTTCGACGCCGACAACACCAGGCGGCTGGTGACAAAGCTGCCGTTCTGCGACTTCGGCGAAGTCATCGACCCGCCGTCGGCGGACGTTACCGCGCACACTGTCGAGGCACTGGCCGCCGCGGGCCTGGCCGGCAGCAAGGCGGTCCGCCGGGGCGTGGCCTGGCTGCTGCGGGCCCAGGAGAGCGACGGATCCTGGTTCGGGCGCTGGGGCGCCAACTACATCTACGGCACCGGCGCGGTCGTCCCCGCGCTGATCGCGGCCGGCGTGCTGCCCGACAAGCCGCCGATCAGGCGCGCGGTCGACTGGCTGATCTCGGTCCAGAACGCCGATGGCGGCTGGGGCGAGGACCTGCTCTCCTACGCCGACCAGCAGCGGGCCGGGCGGGGCCCCAGCACCGCCTCGCAGACCGCCTGGGCGCTGCTGGCGCTGCTGGCGGCCGGCGGCGCGCAGACGGCCGCCAGCGTGGACCGCGGGGTGCGCTGGCTGGCCGAGACCCAGCGCGCCGACGGCACCTGGGATGAGCCGCAGTACACCGGCACCGGCTTCCCGTGCGACTTCTACATCAACTACCACCTGTACCGGCTGGTCTTCCCGGTCAGCGCGCTGGGCCGGTACCTGGCCGGGCCGGGCCAGGCCGGCGGTCAGGCGGCCCGGGCCGGGGACCACGAAGTCCGGGCCGGGGACCAGGCCGGGGAGCACGAAGTCCGGGCCGGAGCCCAGGAAGTCCGGGCCGGGGACCAGGAAGTCCGAGCCGGAGCCCAGGCGGGCCGGGCCGCAGCCCAGGTTGGCCAGGCCGTCCAGGCGGACCAGGCCGGGGAGCCGGGCAGCGACCAGGCGGCCAGCGACGCCCGGCAGGCCCTAGCGGGAGGTGCGGTATGAGCGTGCCCACGATGAGCCGGCCCAGCGCGGCCAGCGCCGCCGACGGCCATGGCGACCTGCTGGTCTGCTCGCCGCTGCGACTGGAGGCCCGGGCGCTGCGGCGCGGCCTGGCCGGCCAGGGCGAGGTCCAGCGGACCGGCTACGGGACCAGGAGATCGGCCGCTGCCGCGGACCGGCTGCGCGGATATGCGTTCGGCATGCTGGCGATCAGCGGCACCGGCGGCGCGCTGGCCGGCGGCCTCAAGCCCGGTGATCTGGTGGTGGGCACCGAAGTCGGGCTGGCCGGCGGCGCGCCAGGCACCGCGGTCAGCTGCCCGTCCGCGCCGCTGCTGGCCGGCGAGCTGCGCCGGGCCGGCTGAGCGCCCGGGCCGGTGCCATCGTCACCGTCGATCACCTGGTGCGCGGCGCTGAGCGTGAGTCCCTGGCCGCCAGCGGCGCGGTGCTGGCCGACATGGAGTCCGCGGCTTTGCTGGCCGGGGCGGCCGGACGGCCGGCGGTCGTGCTGCGGGCCGTGTCCGACACGCCGGGCCAGCCGCTGCTGCACCCCAGGGCGCTGGCCAACGGCGCCGCGGCGCTGCGGTCGCTGCGGCTGGCCGCCCCGGTGCTGTCGCGCTGGGCCGCGGCGTGCGCCGGGCGCCAGGTGCTGCTGGCCGGGCCCCGGTCGTTCTGCGCGGGGGTGGAGCGGGCCATCGAGATCGTCGACCGGATGCTGGACCGCACCGGGGCCCCGGTGTACGTGCGCAAGCAGATCGTGCACAACTCGCACGTCGTGGCGGGCCTGGAGCGGCGCGGCGCGATCTTCGTGGACGAGCTGAGCGAGGTGCCCGATGACGCGACCGTGGTGTTCTCCGCGCACGGGGTGTCCCCGGCGGTGCGCGCCGAAGCCGCCCGGCGCGGGCTGGCCGCGGTCGACGCGACCTGCCCGCTGGTGACCAAGGTCCACACCGAGGCCCGCCGGTTCGTGAACGAGGGCTACCAGGTAGTGCTGATCGGCCACGCGGGCCATGAGGAGGTCGAGGGCACGCTCGGCGAGGCGCCCGGCGCGATGGCGCTGGTCGAGAACGTCGGGGACGTGGCCAGCCTGACGCCGCCCGACCCCGGCAAGGTCGCCTACCTGATGCAGACCACCCTTTCCGCCGAGGAGGCCAGCGAGATCGTCGCCGCGCTGCTGGACCGGTTCCCGGCCGCGCGCGGGCCGGGCAGCGACGATATCTGCTACGCCACCACCAACCGGCAGCAGGCCGTCCGCGCGGTCGCCGCGCAGGCCGACCTGGTGCTGGTCGCGGGCTCGGCCAACTCATCCAATTCGGTGCGCCTGGTGGAAACCGCCGAGCGCGCCGGAACCCCGGCTTACCTGATTGACGGCCCTGAGGACATCGAGCTCGGCTGGCTCGCTCAGGCGTCGGTGATCGGGATTTCCGCGGGGGCGTCCGCGCCGCCCGCAGCTGTCGGACAGATCGTCGCCGCGCTATCGGGGCTTGGGCCGCTAGAGGTCAGCGAGCGCGTGGTCGCGACCGAGTCCATCCGGTTCAGCCTGCCCAAGGAGGTAAGGCCAGCATGAGTATGCCGTTGCGCCAGAGTGTTCGTATTGGCGCCTACCTGATGCGCCAGCGTCTCGCCCGCCGGGAGAAGTTCCCGTTGCTGGTCGAGCTTGAGCCGCTGGTGGCTTGCAACCTCGCGTGTGCGGGCTGCGGCAAGATCCAGCATCCGGCCAGCGTGCTCAAACAGCGCATGCCGGTGGAACAGGCGCTGGCCGCGATCGAGGAATGCGGCGCGCCCATGGTGTCCATCGCCGGCGGCGAGCCGCTCATGCACCCGCAGATCGACGTCCTGGTCAGCGAGCTGATCAAGCGCAAGAAGTTCGTCTTCCTGTGCACCAACGCGCTGCTCATCCCGAAGAAGCTGGACAAGTTCAAGCCGTCGCCGTACTTCGCCTGGACGGTCCACATCGACGGGCTGGAACAGCGGCATGACGAGTCGGTGTGCAAGGAGGGGGTGTTCAACGACGCCGTCGCCGCGATCAAGGAATGCCAGCGGCGCGGGTTCCGGGTCACCACCAACTCGACGTTCTTCAACACCGACACCCCGCAGGCCATCATCGACGTGCTCAACTACCTCAACGACGACCTCAAGGTCGACGAGATGATGATCTCCCCGGCATACGCCTACGAGAAGGCGCCCGACCAGGAGCACTTCCTGGGCGTGACCGAGACCAGGGAACTGTTCCGCAAGGCCTTCGACAACGGCAACAGGAAGCGGTGGCGGCTGAACCACACGCCGCTGTTCCTGGACTTCCTCGAAGGCAAGAAGGAGTTCAGCTGCACCGCGTGGGGCATCCCGCTGTACACGCTGTTCGGCTGGCAGCGGCCCTGCTACCTGATGAACGACGGCTACGCCAAGACCTATCAGGAACTGGTGGAGAACACCGACTGGTCCAAGTACGGCCGGGGCAACGACCCGCGCTGCGCGAACTGCATGGCGCATTGCGGTTACGAACCGTCGGCGGTGCTGGCCACCATGGGGTCGCTGACGGAGTCGCTGCGGGCGCTGCGCAGCTGACCGGGCCCGATAGCCCGGCCGGACCCTCCCGGGGGGCCAGGTCCCCGGGACCGGCCGGCTGACGCGCGGGCGGCCGATTCGCCCTGCCGGGCCGCCCTGGTTACGCTGCGCGACCACTTCCGGTCGCATACAGTATTCGCCTGAGTGCGGAAACAGGCTAGCCGCTGAGTGCCCGGATGTCCGGGCTGGTCATGTCAGGCGCGCAGCGAGCCGGCCAGTTAGGCGGCGGCCTGCGGCGGAAGGCCGAGGACGTGACTGGACGTAACTGGTCGCCGGTGCTGGTCCCGGCACCCGGCGCGACCCAGCGCGCGGGGTGGGGGAGACCTGATGAGGAATACCGGGATACCTGGCCGTAGCGGGCCGCCCGAGGACCCGGCCGTCTTACCCGCCCTTGATCACGTCCCGGCGCTGGCGCGACCCTACGAGCCCGGGCCAGTGTGGATGCGGGTGGTCCCGTCCCTGCTGCTGCTGGGCCTGGGGCTGTGGCGGATCACCGGGCCTTCGTACTGGCGGGACGAGGCCGCGACCTTGACGGCGGTGGACCGGTCGCTGGGCCAGCTGCTGCGAATGCTGGGCCACGTAGACGCGGTGCACGGGGTCTATTACCTGGTGATGTGGCCGGTGGTCCGGGTCGCGGGACCGGGTGAGGTGGCCACCAGGCTGCCGTCGGTGCTGGCCATGGCCGTGGCCGCCGGGATGGTGGCCGCGCTGGGCCGGCGCCTGGCGTCGCCGGAGGCCGGGCTGGCCGCCGGGCTGGTTTTCGCCGTGGCGCCGCAGATCAGCCGGTATGCACAGGATGCCCGGTCCTACGGGCTGATCGTCGCGCTCGCGACGTCGGCCAGCTACCTGCTGATCCGGGCCAGCGCCACGACCGGGCCCCGGCGCGGCTGGCTGGCCGGGTACGCGGCCTGCCTCGGCCTGATGGGCGCGCTGGACGTGTTCACCCTGCTGCTGATCACCGCGCACGCGGTCACGGTGGCGCTGGCCGGCCCGCGGGCCGATTACGGCCGGGCCGGCCGGTCGCTGTGGACGGCCTGGCTGGCCGCGGTGACCGCCGCCGTGCTGCTGGCCAGCCCGATCCTGGTGCTCGGATACGACCAGCGCGGCACCCTGAGCTGGCTGACGGCCAAGACGCAGGGCCTGCACGCGCTGGCGGGCCTGTGGCGGATGGCCGGGCCGCCGCCGATGGTCCTGGCCGAAGTCCTGGCCGTGGCGGGCGGGCTGATCCTGGCCGCCCGGGCCGGGCGGGCCGGGCTGCGGGCGGCCTGGCCCGGCCCGCTGCTCGAACTGAGCCTGCCCTGGCTGGCGCTGCCCGCGATGATCTTGATCTCCGTCTCGTTCATCTCGCCCGTCTTCACCCCGAGGTACGTGCTGTACTGCCTTCCGGCGCTGGCCCTGCTGACCGGCGCGGGCCTGGCGGCAGCGGGCCGGGCACTGCGCGCACCCGGCTGGATCACCGTCGCGGCGGTCCTGGCGATCATCGCGCTGCTCGGCCTGGGCAACCAGATCGCCGTCCGGGCCGCGGGCGGCCACGGCGACAACATCCGCCGCCTTGATCAGATCGTCGCCGCCCGACGCCAGCCCGGGGACGCCGTCATCTACCGGCGCAGCGCCGCCCGGCATCTGCCCGCCGCCTACCCGTACGGGCTGGCTCAGCTGGACAACATCGCCCAGGCCAAGACCGCGGCCCAGGCCGGAAACCTGGCCGGGACGGTGGTGCCCGGAGCGGTTCTGCGGCGGCGGCTGGCCCGGGTCAGCCGGGTGTGGCTGGTCAGCGCGGCGGGATACCCGTCCGGCTCGGCGTTGCGCGGGCTCGGGTTCCGGCGGGTGCGGGCCTGGCGGGCGGAGGCTATGTGGCTGGTCTTATACCGGCGGACTGAGCGGTGACTGGGCCGGCCCGCGGCGGGCATAACCGGGGGGGTGCTGGCCTTCCTGGGGCAGGAAAAGGGCCAGATCGCACCAGCACAGCACGGACATACCGGGGGGTAGCCGTCATGACGCCGCCAGGCGACAGGACCGTACTGTCCCGGACGCCCCGCGGGACCGCCGGGCCGCAGGCCCGGCCCGGCGCAGCGCCGCCCGGCCCGATCTGGATGCGAGTGCTGCCGGCGCTGGTCACGCTGGCGGTGACCGGGTGGCGGATCGACGGGGCATCGTACTGGCGGGACGAATCGGCGACCCTGGTCGCGGTGGGCCGGCCCTTCGGCAACCTGATCCAGTTGCTGGGCCACGTGGACGCGGTGCACGGCGCCTACTACCTGCTGATGTGGCCGCTGGTGCAGCTGGCCGGGACCAGCGAGATCGTCACCCGGCTGCCCTCGGCCCTGGCCCTGGCGGTGGCGGCGGCGCTGGTGACGGCCCTGGCCGGCGGCTGGTGTCGCCGGCCGCAGGCCTGGCCGCCGGGCTGGTGTTCGCGGTGCTCCCCGTGGTGAGCGTGTACGGCCAGGATGCCCGGTCTTATGCCCTGGTCACCGCGGTCGGCGCGGCAGCCACCTACCTGCTGGTCCGGGCGGCAGGCGCGGCGGCCGGCCGCCGCCGCGGCTGGCTGGCCTGGTACGCGGTGTGCCTGGCCGCGATGGCCGTGCTCAACATCTTCGGGCTGCTGCTGATCCCGGCGCACGCGGTCACCGTGGCGGTGGCCTGCCTGCGCGGTCCCGGCCGCCGGGCCCGCTGGTCGCTGGCCCTGGGCTGGCTGGCCGCGGCTGCCGCCGCGGTGGTCGCGGCCAGCCCCGTCGTCCTGCTGGCCTGGGCCGAGCGCAGTCAGCTGGCCTGGCTGGTGGCGCCGACCCGCCGGAGCATCAGCACCCTGGGCCAGCTGGCCGGCACCGGCAAGATGCCGCTCGTCCTGGGCCTCACCCTGGGCTGCGCCGTGGCGGCCAGCGCGCTGGCGGGCCGGGCGGTGCTGCGGGCCAGCTGGCCAGTGCGGCTGCTCGCGGTGGCCATCCCGTGGCTGGTCCTGCCGCCTGCGCTGCTCCTGGCCGCCTCGCAGTTCACGCCGCTCTACACGCTGCGCTATGTGCTGTTCTGCGCCCCGGCCGGGGCGCTGCTGGCCGGGACCGGGCTGGCCGCGCTGGGCCAGGCCGTGGGCACCGGGCTGGGCTGGAGCACCGGCGGCGGCCTCGGCGGCCTGGGCGGCCGCCTGGCGGCCGCGCTCCGCCGCGGCCGTCCGGCCCGGCCGCTGGGCCTGCCGAGAGCGGCCGGGCCGGCTCGGCGACGGCGGGCCGGTGCGGCGCAGCCGGACGGGCCAGCTGGTCCGGACCGGCCTGGCCGGGCTCGGCTGGGTGCTGGGGACGGCCGCTGTGGTGACCGTCGCCCTGTTCGGGCTGCCCGCCCAGGCCCGGATCCGCAGGCCGCCCGGGCACATGGACAACATCCGCGCGGCGGACCGGATCGTGGCCGCCCGGATGCGCCCCGGCGACGCCGCCATCTTCAACACCCCGGCCAACGAGAACTTGCAGGCCGCATACCCCTACGGCCTGGCCAGCCTGCCCAACGTCGCGCTGTACCAGACGCCCGTACAGTCGGCCACGCTGGCCGGGACGGCCCTGCCCGCCGCGGTGGTCCGCCAGCGAATCCAGGGCGTGCCCAGGCTCTGGGTGGTCCAGGTCCATCACGACAAGCGGCTGCCCGTGCTGCAGGGACTCGGCCTGCACCTGGTGGGCCGGTGGCACCCGCACGACCTGTGGCTGCTGCTGTACGCCCAGCGCCGCAGCTAGCGCGGGGCGCCAGGTTCACCGCCCGGCTCGGGCCGCCTGAGCTGCCGCCTGGCTCGGGGCCTGAGCGGCCGGCCGGCCGGGCGGGCAGCCGCCGCGCCCCGCGGCGGGCCGGGAGTCGGATAGTTCGCAGATTCCTTGCAAGATTCCTTCAGCCTTCGTGGCCATCATCATGACCGGCGCCAGCACCGCGCCCGGCTCGGGTGTTCCCGCGCCGTCCTAACCCGGCCCGCGCCCCAGCCAGGCCAGGGGTTCGCGAGGAGAACTCATGTTCTTTACCTACCTCAGGCGTGAGCTGCGCCGCAGGATGCGCCAGGCCGTCTTGATCTCGCTGGGCCTGGCGCTCGGCATCGGGCTGGTCATCACCGTGACCGCGCTGTCCGCGGGCGTCAAGAACGCCCAGGGCAGCGTGCTGCACTCGCTTTACGGGGTCGGCACCGACATCACGGTCACCCAGGCGCCGACGGCTGGCTCGGCGGGCGGCTTCGGGGTGGGCTTCCGCGGGCAGGCGGGCACCAGGAACCGGCCCGCGCCCGGCACCGCCATTCACGCCAGCACGCTGCGCGGGTTCACCCTGGCCGCGCTGGACAGCTCGGCGGTGACGTCGATCGCCAAGCTGCCTGAGGTGGCCGCGGTGGCCGGGGGGCTGACCCTGACCGACTCCAGCGTGTCCGGCAAGATCCCGGCGTTCTCGGCGGGCGGCGGCGGCTTCGGCGGCGGCGGGGGAGGAGGCGGCGGCGGGGGCGGCTTCCGCGGCTCGTTCAACGTGAGCAGCTTCGGCGTGCAGGGCGTCGACATCGCGGCCGGGGAGCTCGGACCGCTCAGCTCCGGCAAGATCGCCTCGGGCCGGACCTTCGCTGCCGCCGACGCCAGCTCCGACGTCGCGCTGGTGGACAGCTCCTACGCCAGCCAGCACAAGCTCAAGGTCGGCTCGAAGGTCACGGTGGGCAGCCAGAATTTCAAGGTCGTCGGCATCGTCGCGGAGCCGCAGGGCGACAATCCCTCCGACGTGTACATCCCGCTGGCCAAGGCGCAGGCGCTGAGCACTCCGGCGCTGACCGGCAAGGTGAACTCGATCTACGTGGCCGCGGCCAGCTCGGCCCAGATCGCCGCGGTCTCGAAGGAGATCTCAGCGGCCCTGCCGAAGGCCACCGTGACCAACTCCAGTGACCTGGCCAGCGAGGTCACCGGGTCGCTGGCCAGTACCTCAAGCCTGGCCAACAACCTGGGCAAATGGCTGGCCATCGCGGTGCTCATCGCCGCCTTCCTGCTGGCCAGCCTGCTGACGATGGGCGCCGTCGCGCGCCGGGTCAGGGAGTTCGGCACGCTCAAGGCGCTGGGCTGGCAGAGCAGGCGCGTCATCCGCCAGGTGGTGGGCGAGGCGGTGGTGCTGGGCATCGTCGGCGGGGCCGCCGGGGTGGGCCTGGGCTATCTCGGCGCCGCGCTGGTCAGCAAGTTCACGCCGCCGCTGTCGGCGTCCATCGGGACGACGACCGGCACCGCCACGCCCGGCGGGGCCCGCGCCTTCGGCCCCGGTGGCGGCGGGGGCGGATTCGGTGGCGGGGGCGGGTTCGGCGGCGGTCGCGGCTTCCGGCCGCTCGGCGCGTCCGCCCACACCGTGGCGGTGCATCTCACCGCGCCGGTGACCATCGGGGCCATAGTGGCCGCGGTCGTGCTGGCCATCGCCGGGGGCCTGATCGCGGGCACCTTCGGCGGCTGGCGCGCGGCCCGGCTGCGGCCCGCGGCCGCGCTGGCCCGGGTCGAGTAGCCCGCAGGCCAGCTAGCCCGCCACCGGACTTGAACCGCAGACGAGGAGACCAGACGTTATGTACAAGCTGACCGGGGTGACCAAGGACTACCCGAAAGGCCGGGCCGTCGTGCAGGCGCTGCAGGGCGTGGACGTGGTGATCGAGGACGGTGAATGGCTGGCCATCCAGGGCCCGACCGGCCACGGCAAGACCACGCTGCTGCAGATCCTGGGCGGCCTGGACCGGCCCACGTCCGGCACGGTCGAGTTCGACGGCCAGGATCTGGGCGAGATGCGCGAGAGCCAGGTCACCAAGGTCCGGGCGCAGTCGATCGGGTTCATCTTCCAGACGTTCAACCTGATCCCCACGCTCAGCGCCCAGGAGAACGTGGAGGCGGCGCTGGTCCCGCTGGGCGTCAGCGCCACCGAGCGCCGGGCCAGGGCCCGGCAGGCGCTGCAGGACGTCGGGCTGGGCGAGCGGGCCCAGCACCTGCCCGCCGAGCTGTCCGGCGGCCAGCAGCAGCGGGTGGCCATCGCCCGGGCGCTGGTGAAGCAGCCCAAGGTAGTGCTGGCCGACGAGCCGACCGGCAACCTGGACGAGGGGACCAGGGATGAGATCATCGGGCTGCTGGAGGAGCTGTGGCGCGAGCGCGGCCTGACCTTGGTCCTGATCACCCACGACAGCGCGATCGCCCGCCGGGCCGAGCGGGTCGGAGTAATGCGCAACGGCAAGCTGTCGATCAAGCAGGACACCAGGCACGGGGTCAAGCCCGCGACCACGGCCGGGCCAGCGACCTGACTTTGCCGCCCCGAGGGCGCCAGGCGCAGGCCGTCGGCGTCCGCCGCTAGTGCAGGCTGATCGCGGTGGAGGCGGGGAAGTGCGACCGGGGCAGGGCCAGCTCGCACCAGACGACCTTGCCCGATGGCGTGCGCCGCGCCCCCCAGCGCTGCGCCATCTGGCTGACCACCTGCAGGCCCCGGCCGCGCTCGTCCTCGACGCCGGGATACCGGAGCCTGGGCAGCGCGGCGGAGTCGTCGAACACCTCGCAGATCAGCCCGTTCTCCAGCACCAGGCGCAGGCCGATCGGCCCCTGCGCGTACCGGACCGCGTTGGTGACCAGCTCGGAGACGAGCAGCTCGGCCACGGGGATCAGGTCGGCCAGGCCCCAGCGGCGCAGCGGCCGGCCGATCAGGAACCGGGCCCGGCGGGCGGCGGTCAGCTCAGACCGCAGCGTCCAGGTGACATGATGGTCGGCGGGCAGTCGGCACAGCCGGGCGATCAGCACCGCGATGTCGTCGCGCTGGGTGTCGGAGTAGACGTTGTCCAGCGTGGCCTTGCAGAGGTCCTCCAGCGGCCGGGTGGCGGCGTCGGGGCCGAAGACCTCCCGCAGCCGGGTCAGGCCCTCGTCGATGTCCTCGGTGCGCTTTTCCACCAGGCCGTCGGTGTAGAGCACGAGCAGGCTACCGTCCTCGATGTCGAGGGTCCGGCTCTGGATCGGGCCCGAGCCGATGCCCAGCGGCGGCGCCGGGGAGACGTCGAGGAACTCGCTGGTGCCGTCCGGCCGGACCAGCAGCGGCGGCAGGTGCCCGGCCGACGCGACCTCGCAGGTTCCGGCCACGGCGTCGAAGATCGCGTAGATGCAGGTGGCGAAGTGCGGCTCCCGCGCGCCCAGTTCCTGCATCAGCTCGTCCAGCTGCTGCAAGGTCTCCACCGGCGGCAGCTCCAGCTTGGCCAGGGTATGGATCGCGGTCCGCAGCCGGCCCATGGTCACCGCCGCGCGGACCCCGTGCCCGGCCACGTCCCCGACGACCAGCGCGGCCCGCCCGCCGGGGAGCGCGATCGACTCATACCAGTCGCCGCCGACCTCGACCATCTTGCTGCCGGGCAGGTACCGGTGGCGCACCTCGACCGAGGACGGGGCTGACATCCCGGTGGGGAGCAGACTGCGCTGCAGGGTCAGGGCGGTGGCCCGCTCCCTGGTATACCGGCGGGCGTTGTCCATGAAGGTGGCCGCCCGGGCGGCGAACTCGGCACCGATCTCAGTGTCGTAGGCGTCGAACCGCCGGTAGCCGGACTTCCTGACGCAGACCAGCAAGCCGAGCAGGGTGTCCCGCGCCACCAGGGGCAGAACCAGCAGGGACACGCCGGACAGCAGCCGGGCCACCGGCTTGCGCCGCCACGCCTTGGCGATCTTGCTGGCGTGCTCGGCGGTCATCGTGGCCACCAGGACCGGCTGGCCGGTGTTCAGGCACTCGGTGTAGGGCGTGTCCGCCGGGTAGCGCAGGATCTCGCCCACCGGGAAGGCCGCCTCCCAGCCCGGATGGCCGTCGTCATGCGCGGTGGCCAGCCGCCGGACCGGGTGCGCGTTGTCGGGGATGTCGGCGGGCGCGTCCTCCCCGCCGACCAGGCTTTCCAGGACCAGGAGCCCGGCGGAATTGCAGAAGTGCGGCACGATGATGTTGATGAGCTCCGGCGCCATCTGGTCGATGTCCAGCGCCCCGCCGGTCCGGCGGACGGCGCCTTCGAGCAGCGCGTGCCGCATCACCGCCGGGTCGAGGAACCGGCCTTCCGATAGCGGCGCGATCCGCAGGATGACCAGCGCGACCAGGTCAGGATCGGCGGACCGGACCGACTGGACCGAGACGACCGCGTCGGTGTGATCGCCGTTGCCGAGCCTGATGGCCAGCACCGCGTTGCCCTCCCGGTCGGCGCAGGCGGCGCCGATGGCCTCATTGAGCAAGACCAGCTGGGCCGGCGCGGTCAGCAGGCTGCCGAGTTCCACCCCGAGCAGGGCGCCGGGGGCATTGCCGAGCACTTCGGCCGCATTGCGATCGTGCTGCAGAATCCGGCCTGCCTTATCGATGCCGAGGATCAGGGTCCGCGCGGTGGTGCTCGGGACGAGCGAGGGCACCTCCGAAGCCGATCCGGCTGGCATCACTCAATGCACCGCCTTCTGCACGACGCGTCCTGTTCGCCTCATTATGAAGCAGGTTTCGCGGATGTTGAGAGCGAACGGCGAGCCCGTTTCCCAGGCTGGCGTGCTGCCAGGCGCCGCGGGCAGCACGCAATAGGCTGCCCGCGGGCATAGTCGCGCGCCGCGGTCCGCGGGCGGCGCGGACGTGCGGAAAAATGCGGGCAGGTCCAGGAGGCTAGATGACAGGACGTCCCCGGCTGGCCATTCTCGGCAGCCTCAACATGGATATCTCGGTCGCGGTCCCGCAGCTGCCGGCGCCGGGCCAGACCGTGCTCGGCGCGGCGGCGGTCATCGCGCCCGGCGGCAAAGGCGCCAATCAGGCGGTCGCCGGGGCCCGGCTGGGCGCGGCGGTGCGGATGGCGGGCTGCACCGGCGCGGATGACTTCGGCGCCGCGCTGGTCGCGGGCCTGGCCGCGGAGGGGATCGACGTCACCGCGGTGCGCGCGGTGCCCGGGCAGCCCACCGGCGTGGCCCTGATCACCGTGGACGGCGCCGGGGAGAACATGATCACGGTCGCGCCCGGCGCCAACCACCAGGCCGGGGCCGCGGAGATCGAGGCGGCCCTGGCGGGCTCCGGCGACCTGCTGATCATGTCGGCCGAGATTCCGGTGGCGACGCTGGCCCAGGCGCTGGCCGCCGCGCGCCAGGCGGGCCTGCGCAGCCTGCTCAACCTGGCCCCGGCGCCGCCGGAGCCGGCCGCGCTGCTGGCCGCCGGGGCGGACTGGCTGGTGGTGAACGAGACCGAGGCGGCGGCGATCGTGGGCCACCCGGTCACCGGCCTGGCCGCGGCCCGGGCCGCGGCAGTCGAGCTGCTCGCCATGGGCGCAGCGAACGCGGTCGTCACGGCGGGATCGGCCGGGGCCGCGGTGGCTACGCCCGGGGGCGCCGAGGCGGTCGCCGGGCTCAGCGTGCGCAGCATCGACGCGGTCGGAGCTGGCGACGCGTTCGTGGCCGCGCTTGGCGTGGCGCTGGCGGCGGGGGTCGGGACCGCCGAGGCGGTGCGCGCGGCCTGCGCGGCGGGCGCGACCGCGACCACCAGGCGCGGCACTCAGGACGCGCTGCCCAGGCCGACCGAGATCCTGGCCGCGACCGGGGTCCGCTGGCCGCTGGCTCAGCTCTGGCTGACCCAGGCTGATCAGGCGTCCCTGGCGGGCTCGCCGTGGCCCGCGTTGGACCGGCCGCGGCCCCAGTAGGCCTTGGGCGACACCTGCTCGGGCGGCAGCCCGCGGGCGGCCAGCACCGCGCGCAGCCTGGACACCACCGCGGCCTCGCCGAACAGGTAGGCCTGGCCCCGGCCGGGCGGCAGCTCGACCTCGGCCGCCTCGGCCGCGAGCAGGTCATCCTGGCCGGCGGCTGGCCGCCCCGGTGCAGCCAGCTGAGCCTGGTCCGGGCGGCGGCGGACAGGTCCTGCTCGTCGGCGGGTTCGGGGATCTCGATGATGAGCGTGGCGACCGAGTCGCCCGGCAGGGACTCGGTCATCGCGAAGATGGCCGGCAGCGCGGATTCGTCGCCCACGAACAGGTGCCAGTCGGCGGCCGGGGAAGTGGTGATCTTCCCGCGCGGCCCGATGCCCTCGATCTGGTCGCCCGGGGCGGCCGACCGGATCCACCGTTCGCCCGGACCGTCCCCGTGCAGCACTACGTCGATCGTCAGCAGGGCCCGGGCCGCATCCAGCGCGCGGATGGTATAGCGGCGCCGGACCGGGCGGTTCCCGTCCGCCGCGACCAGCAGCATCACGTCCTGGCCCGGCTGGTAGCCGAACCCGTCGAGCTGCGGCGCGGTCAGCCGGAGCCGGCGCATGTGCGGGGTCAGCCCGGCGGTGTCGACGACTTCGAAATCCAGCCGCCTGGTACCGGCCAGCGGGCCTGCCAGCTGGGCAAAGGGGTCATCGAGACGAGCCCGGACGGTCTCAGGCAGTGCTTCCGCCATGGCGCGGCGACCTCCACATCCCCGGTCTGAGTCGATGAGCCGCCGCAGTCGGGGCGGCCGCAGGGCCACAGTACGCGAGCGACCGGGTGGTGCCGCGGGCGAGCCGGCCCGGTTATGCGTTCTGGCGGCTGGATTTTCCGTTCTTCGCCGAGCGCCGGTGATGACCGGCCCTGGCGGGCCCAGGCTGGCGCCCGCCACGGCCGGCATGACGACGCCCCCGAAGCGATCAGCTCACGAGGGCGTGCCAGGCGCCAGTGTGAGGTCGCCTCTCGGCGAGTGGCACAACGCGGCTCCAGCCGGACGGTATTCCGCGAAGGCAGTAGTTGCGGCCCGGGGGACACAACACACTGGCAATGATGCACAACGAGGCTGCCCCGGACTATTCCGCGGCCCCGGCCGTCGGCGGGCCACGGGGCCGCCGCCTGGCCGGCGGGGCCGCGGGCCGGGCCCGGCGGCCAGCAACGGCGGTCAGTTACGTCCGGACCGCAAGACGTGGCGACAGGTCGCCGGAATGCCCTGATGTCGCCCAGAATGCGCGGGAGGGATATGGTGAGCGTTCTAGTTGGTGGCGGTTTGAGGGGCGGCTGCCGGTGACGCGGGATTACGAACTGGTAGGCAGCGTCGGGGTCCTTACCGTGGCCACCGGGGCCGGTCCCAGGTGAAGTGCTGGTCAGGATCAGAGGTGGCAGTGAGGCATTCATCGCCTGGTCGCTGGCTCCGATCCGCAAAGGCGCGACCGTCCTGGTCATCGAATCCCGGGGGACGCGGACCGTCGACGTAAGCGAGTGGGATGACCCGCTCGATCCCTTTCCGGGCACCGGAGAGGGCAATATCTTCCCGGGGGCTCACCCGGGTTAACCCCTCTATTGGAGATGAAAGAAGATGCTTGGTTATCGGGTGCCTGCGCCTGACGAGGCGATGCTGATCTCAGGCGGCAGGTATGGGCGCGACGGGGCGCCCTTCAAGGTTGTCACCGGCCACGGCACGTTCGTGCTCCCGTTTGTCCGCAAGGCCCGCTTCCTGACGTTGTCCATGTGCGAGTCCGAGGTTTCTGAGACCTGCGTCACCAAGCAGGGCATCTCGCTGAACGTCCGCGCGGTGATCGCGTTCAAGGTGGGCAACGACGGGGAGAGCATCGTCAACGCGGGGCAGCGGTTCCTGTCCGACCAGGACCAGATGTCCACCCTGACCGGCCGGATCTTCGCCGGTCACCTGCGTTCCATCATCGGCTCGATGACCGTCGAAGAGATCGTCACCGAGCGGCAGAAACTGGCCAGCGAGGTGCTCGACGGGTCCAAGGCCGAGATGGCCAAGATCGGGCTTGACCGTCGACTCGCTGCAGATCCAGTCGATCGACGACATGAACACCGGTTATATCGACGCGATGGCCGCGCCGCACAACGCGGCCATCCAGCGCCAGGCCCAGATCGCGCAGGCGCAGGCCAACCAGGCGGCGGCCGAGGCCCAGCAGCAGTCGCAGCGCACGCAGGCCGAGTACGCCCGGCAGACCACCGTGGTCCAGGCCCAGTACAAGGCGGAGATCGACAAGGCGCAGGCCGAGGCCGCGCAGGCCGGCCCGCTGGCCCAGGCCCAGGCCCAGATGAACGTGCTCGCGGCCCAGACCGACCTGGCTCAGCGCCAGTCCGACCTGCGGCAGCGGCAGCTGGTGGCCGAGGTCGATCAAGCCCGCCGAGGCGGAGGCGGAGAAGGTGCGCGTCCTGGCCAAGGCCGACGCGGAGCGGATCAGGCTTCAGGCTGAGGCGGCGGCCTCGAACAACCGCGTCGCGCTGGACCGGATGCTGATCGACCAGCTTCCGCAGATCGTCAGGGAAGCGGCCTCCGGCCTGGCCGGGGCCAACGTCAGCGTCCTGAACGGCGCCGACGGCCTGGGCGAGATCGCGGCCGGGCTGGTCGGCCAGGGGCTCACCATCCTGGACTCGGTGAAGAAGAGCCTGTCCGGCCCGGCCGGGCAGGATGTCACCGCCTACCCGGTAAACCGGGTCACCGTCGCCCCGGCGGCGGACGGCACCCCAGACGACAGCCGCCGGTAAGGCCAGCGGAGCCCGGTCAAGCTCAAGCCGGGCCCATGATCTCGGCAGGTTCTCAGCGCCATGCGCTGAGAACCTGCGACCCGGACCCGGACCCGGACCGGTGCCGGGCGGCGGGCCCGGCTGGCGTGGCAGGCCACGAGGCGGTAGAGAGGAAGGGTGCGGCGACTACGCGAGATCAGCCCCGGGATCCTCGTCGCCACCGCCGACCTGTACGTCACCAACGCCACGGCGGTGGCCGGCCAGGCGGGCGGCTGCCTGCTGGTCGACCCGGCCGTCACCGTCGCCGAGTTGCGGCTGCTCGCCGCCGACCTGGCCTCGCGCGGGCTGACGCCGCGGCTGGGCTTCGCCACCCACGCGCACTGGGATCACCTGCTGTGGTGCGCCGAGCTGGGCTCCGCGCCGCGGCTGGCGACCGGGACCGCGGCCCGGGTGGCGCAGCGGGACCGGGCCGCCCTGCTGGCTGCCGTCCGGGCCGAGGCGCCGGGGCACGACGCCGGGCTGCTGGGCCTGCTGCGCCCGCTGGACCCGGGCCAGGAAGCGATCAGCTGGGCCGGACCGCAGGCCCGGGTCCTGATCCATCACGGGCACGCGCCCGGGCACGGCGCGCTGTTCCTGCCCGACAGCGGAGTCCTGGTCGCCGGCGACATGTGCTCCGACATCGAGATTCCGCTGCTGGACCTGGACGCGCCCGATCCGGTCGGGGACTATCGCGCCGGGCTGGAGCTGCTGGCCGGGGTGCGCGGCGTGACGACGGTGATTCCCGGGCACGGCAGCATCGGCGATGCGGCCGCGCTGCGGGCCAGGGTGGCCGCCGATTTCCGCTACCTGGACGCGCTGGAGCGCGGTGACGCCTTCGGGGACTCCCGGCTCAGCGCGGGCTGGCTGCGCACCGCGCACGACCGGCAGCTCCGGTACGCCAGAGGCGAGCCGCCTTGACCTGCCAGCCGGGCCGGGTGAGCGGCGGATGGGCCACAATTGGCCCGGTGGAAAGCGTCAGCGCGGTCGTGTTCGACATCGGCGGGGTGCTGCTGGACTGGGATCCGCGGTACCTGTACCGGCCGATGTTCGCCGGTGACGAGGCGGCCATGGAGCGGTTCCTGGCTCAGGTCTGCTCGCCGCAATGGCACGCCGCGCAGGACCTCGGCTACCACGTCGGGCAAGCCTGCCGCGAGCTGGCCGGCCAGCATCCTGACCAGGCCGAGCTCATCCTGGCCTGGGCGGAAGGGACCGAGCAGATGATCGCGGGCCCCATCGCGGGCACGGTGAGGATCCTGGCCGACCTGCAGCGCCGGGGCATCTCCTGCTACGTGCTGAGCAATATGGAGGCGCAGACCTTCCCGCTGCGGCTGGACCGGTATGACTTCCTCCGCTCGCTGGACGGGCACGTGATCTCCGGGTTCGAGGGCGTGGCCAAGCCCGACCCGCGGATCTACCAGGTGCTGCTTGACCGCTACCGGCTGCCGGCCGCGCGCACCTTGTTCGTCGACGACAAGCCGGTCAACGTGAGCGCCGCCCGGGCGGTCGGGATGCAGGCGCTGCTGTTCACCTCCGCGCCGGCGTTGCGCACCGAACTGGTGACCAGGGGGCTGCTGCAGTCCTAGCGGCCCCGGCCCCGGCCCAGCGCGGTCGTCAGCCCCAGCAGTACAGCGGTCACGAGTTAGAGGCCAATGGCCTGGACTAGGCTGTAGATGCCGAAGCCGGTCAGGGCGAGCGCGCCGACCACCTTGACCCAGCGCACCGGGACCCGGGCCAGCAGCTTCGCGCCGCCGTACACCGCCAGGCCAGAGGCCAGCCACAACGCCAGCATCGCGCCGATGCCGACCAGCACCGGGTTGTCGTAGCGGGCGACGAAGTTCGCGGTCGTGATCTGGGTGAGGTCGCCCCACTCGCCGATGAAGATCACCGTGAAGCTGGTCGCGAACACCCGCGCCATGCTGAGCTCGGGAGCCGGGGTGCCATGGGACGCGTCCGGGCCCGGCTCGGCCTCGTTTTCGTCCTCGGACCCGCTGCGGAGCATCCACACCGCGCCGCCGAGGAACAACACGGCGCTGATCGCCTGCACGACCGAGCGCGGCGCCAGGGTGAGCAGCCCCCCGGCGGTGACCGCCAGCACCACGTGCACGCCGAAGGCTGCTGCCACGCCTAGCCATACGTAGCCCGGCCGGTACCGGGTCCCGAGCACGAGAGAGGCGAACAGCGACTTGTCGGGCAGCTCCGCGACAAAGGTCACCGCGAAGACGGTGGCGAGCAATACCAAGCCGGACATTGGCTATTGGCCTTCCCTGTCCGGTTCACGGGGCCGAAAAAGGGACTCCGCCGCATGAGCCGGGCTCATCGGCGAAGGTCTCGTCCGCCCCGAGCCGAGACTGACGACCGGGCACGCTCGGCAGGCCAGCACGTCCGATTCATCAGCGCGGGACCACTCCCTTCCGCGTCCCAGTGTAGGGCACCAGCCCATGCCCTGCCTTTTACCTGCGGTTGGCCCGGGAGCCGGGCCGGGCTAGGGAGATACCGCGGTGCCCACCGACGTGGCGGCGCCGAACTTCGGCGCGCCCTTCAGGTAAAAGGCGTCCAGGTCCTTGACGGTGAAGCCAGCAGCCGTGATCAGCTTGACGATCGGCCGGGTCAGGTGGCAGCCGCCGAAGACCACGCGCTGCACCGGCTCCAGGCGATGCTGCCAGCGGCGCACCCGCTCGTCGGGCGCCAGCCCGTGCTCGACGAAGTGCAGCGTCCCGCCGGGCTTGAGCACCCGCTGGATCTCGCCCAGCGCCGCCCCGAGGTCCGGGATCGTGCAGAGCGTGTAGGTGGACAGCACGGCGTCATAACTGTCGTCGGCCAGGGGCAGCGACTGACCGTCCAGGCCGGACCTGAGGACCGGGATCCTGGTGGCGATGAGCCGCCGGTCGGCCAGCTTCCAGGCCAGGTCGGCGGGCTCGACGGCCGCCACCGCGGTGACGGACTCCGGGTAGAACGGCACGTTCAGCCCGGAACCGAAGCCGATCTCGACGACATCCCCGGTCAGGCCCTCGCAGACCCGGCGCCGTAGCCGCCCGATGCTCTTGGTGCCGCAGGCGGAGTTGATGATCCGCGGCAGCACCCGCTCCTCGTAGAAGCTCATGGGGTCCCTCCCTTCGCTGGTCCGTCCTACTCCACGCTAGGCCGGGCCGCGGCCGCTCGCATGAGGCGAGTACCCCATCTTCGGGATCAGCCGGCCGCTATCGGGCCAGGTCAGCCAGCCGGGCAGGTCCGTCAGGCCGGCTCATAGGCGCCGAGCAGGCCGTGCTGGGTGGCATACAGCGTGGCGGCGGCCCGGCTGGAGACACCGAGCTTGGCGTAGATGTGCTCCACATGGTTGGCCGCCGTCTTCGGCGACACCACCAGCAGTGCCGCGATCTGCTTGTTCGAATGGCCGCGGGCCAGCAGCCTGAGCACGTCAACCTCGCGGCCGGTGAGCCCGCCTGGCCACACGCCCCGGGCCGGAGCCCGCTGCCCGGCCGCGCGCAGGACCGCGGTCACCGCCTCGCCGTCCAGGCGGCCCGCCTTCGCCTCGGCCTGCAACTCGCGCGCGGCGCGCCCGGCGTCGAACGGGATCCGGTACGGGCGCGGCTCGGTCATGGCGTGGTAAGCGTCCGCCGCGGCCAGCAGCCGGTCCGCCGGGGTCAGCGCGGCGGCCGTCAGCCCGCGCGGGTAGCCCGACCCGTCCAGGCGCTCGTGATGCCTGGCCGCGATCTCGCGGCTGCGGTCCAGCGCGCTGACCCTGGCCAGCATCCGGTCAGTCAGGTAAGGGTGCAGCCGGACCCGTTCCCGCTCGCCGTCGCTGAGCGGGCCGGCCTTGTCCCAGATCGCGTTGGAGACCCCGAGCCGGCCCAGATCGTGGATGAACGCGGCCCGCCGCAGTACCGAGATCTCCTCCGGCGGGTAGCCCGCGACCCGGGCCGCCTCGGTGACCAGGTTCGCGACGCCCCGCGAATGACCGGCCAGGCACGGGCTTTTGAGGTCGACCAGGTCAGCCATGGCCTCCAGGACCTCGTCCAGGCGGGTGTCGGTGACCCGGCGGGACAGCCGGGGCTCGGCGTTCAGTACGGCATCCCAGTCCGAGGCCTGGTCCAGGCCGTCCAGCAGCTCAGGGGCCCGGGCGCAGAACAGGTCGACGACCTCCGGATCGAACTGGCTGCCCCGGTGGCGGCGCGCGACGCTGACCGCCGCGTTGACGCCGTGGCGGCGGCCGAATATTTCGACCGGGCCGGCCAGCTGGACCAGCCGGGTGGGCAGGCAGATCTGCCCGGCCTGCAGATGACGGGGGTAGCCCTTGCCGTCCCACTGCTCGTAAGCCTGCCGCATCGCGGCGACGACCACATCGTCCAGGCCGATCCGCCGGGCGAACTGCGCCCCCAGGGTCGAGTGCGTGGTCAGGAAGGTCACGAACTGCTTCTGGCCGGAAATCGGGAAGGTGGCCACCCGCCGGGCCCGGGCCAGGCCGCTGCCGTGCGAGCCCACCCGGCGCAGGAAGAACGCGATCATCCTCGGGGTGCTCATGTCGAGCACCTCGAAACCCTCGCCCTTGAGCTTGATGTCGTCGCCGAACCACCGGGCCTGCTCAGCCGCATCGGCGTGACAGTAGACATTCATCAGCAGGCCGAGGTAGTACGTCGCCTCCAGCTCCGCATCGCTGGCCCCGGCCATGGTGGCCAGCCGCGAGGCCACCACCATCTTGCGCATGCAATGCGCCATCGGCTGGCCCAGGCCCAGGTCAGCGGCATAGGAGAGGGTCGCCACCAGCTCGGCGAGCCTGACCCCGGTTGTGCCTGGCTGACCAGCCATAACGAAAGTCTAAGCGGCGGCCGGGCCGGGCCCAGGTTGCCGCGCAGGCCGTCGACCAGGGCAGCGATTTCCGGCTCGCTTCCAGCCCGAGATGATCCTGCAGCGCGCGCACGTCGTCGACGACCCGGTCACAGCGATAGGTCGCCGGGTCGGCGGGGATCGCCGACTCGCCGGTGCCCCGCAGGTCCAGCATGATCAGCTGCCGCCGGCTGCTCAGCCCGCCCAGGTCACCCAGGTACGTGGTGGCTCGCATCGGGCCGCCGGGCAGGCAGGCCAGCGGGGCACCCTCACCCCGAAGGTGATACGCGAGCTCGGTCCCGTCTGCGGCGCGGAATGTCGGCATCGGCCCATTTTCGCATTGGCCGCGCCTCCTTGGCCGGTAAGTGCCGCGTGCCGATTTCACCGTCCTGGCGGCCGGCCGCAACCTGGGCTGGCGGTGGCCGTTATTGGCTGGCGGCGGGCCAGCTGGCCGTGGCATGGTTCAGGTTCGCCCGGCCCCTGGCTAAGCCCGCGCGCGGAGGAACCCTGAATGGCGACACCGGCCCGCCTCATCCCGTTCATGGAGCAATTTGACTGGGCGCGCCAGCGCCTTTCGGACCGGCTGACCGGGCCGGCCGCCGACAGCGGTGACGGGACCCCCGTCGAGGTTCCCGCCCTGTCCGACGCCGAATACCGGTGGGAGCCGGTCCCGGGCTGCTGGTCGGTCCGGCTGCGCGCCGCCGGGCCGGGCCCGGGCGCCACGGGGCTGGCCGGGGCGGGAGACTGGGGGCGGGACACGGCGCCGCCGCCGCACCCGTGGCCGCCGCCGGTCACCACGATCGCCTGGCGGCTGGCCCACCTCAGCGAGATGCTGACCCTGCGCGCCGAGTACACCGTCGGCAATCACGCCCTGACCAGGGACGACTATCGCGTCAGCGGCGACGCCGCCGGGGCCATCGCCGCTTTCGACCGCGCCGCCGGGGCCTGGCGGGCTGCCCTGGCCAGCGCCGACGACGCGGCTCTGGACCGAATCGGGCACAGCACCTACCCGTACGGGAGCGACCCGGAGGACCAGTTCCTGACCACCGTCTGGTGGGTCAACCAGGAACTGCTGCATCACGGCGCCGAGATCGCCCTGCTGCGCGATCTCTACCGGGCCCGGCTAAGCTGACTCGCGCTCGCGTAGGTCACCTGAGCCGCGTCGAAGGGGCGCCGAGCAGCAGATAGGAATGACCATGGCGACGCTCTATCTGGTGCGGCATGGTGAGGCCGACTACCACCCTGTCCGGGCGCGCGAATGGCCCGGCTCCATAGGCGATCTCGCGCCGCTCACCGCACGCGGATCTGAGCAAGCCCTGGCCGCCGCCCGCCAGCTGGCCCCGGTCCGGGCCAGCGCGATCGTGTCCTCGCCGATGACCAGGGCGCTCCAGACGGCCGCCCTGGCGGCATCGGTCCTGGCCCTCCCGGTCGCCGTTGATTTCGACCTGCATGAGTGGATTCCCGACTCCGGCTTCAGCTGGCGCACGCACGCCGAAGTCCGTGCGGCTCTCGACGACTTCGAGCGCTGCGGCGGCGAATGGCCGGCCGGCGAGCACCGGGCCTGGGAGCCGCTTTCGAGCGTGCGCGCTGGACAGATCGGTCGCCGGGCGGAGCGCCGGAGTTGTGCTGCTCGTCGTGTGCCACGAGATGGTGATCAGGGCGCTGACGGGTGAGCCGCATACGGCCAACGCGCAAATTCGCCAGCTCAAGTTCCCGGCGTGATCACCGCGGCGGGATTCGCTGCCGCGGGAATTCGATCGCGGCCAGGACGGTGTCATTCCCGTCGAGCGCGAAGACCTTGGAATTACAGGTGGGCGCGGGCTTCTTCGATCTGGCGCATGATGGCGTGGGCGCCGTGCTCCTGGGCGAGCACGGCGGCCTGTCCGATCAGCGTCAGCGCGTCGTCGTGACGGCCCTGGCCGGCGGCGATGTAGGTCAGCCCGACCAGGTTCGAGGCGACTCCGGACCACAGCCCGGCTTCCCGGCGCAGCCTGGTGGACTCCTCCAGCCGATCCCGGGCCGCGTCCAGCCGCCCGGCGGCGTGTTCCGCGATGCCCAGGTGCCGGAGCGCTTCGGCCATGATCGGCTGGTCACCGGCCTGCGCGGCTAGTTCGAGAGCCCGTTCCAGTAGCGGTACCGCGGTGGCGTTGTCGCGCCGGACCACCTGGTAGCAGCAGCCGGCCCAGAACAGCGCCGCGCCCTCGCCGCGCAGGTCGCCCAGGGCCCGGTAAAGCCGGGCCGAGCGCTCGAAGAACTCCAGCTCCTGCGGATCCTCCTGGGCCTGCTGCGGATCCTCGGCCCGCTGCTCGAGGAACCGGCCGTGGCTGACCCGGCCCCTGGCCAGGGCCAGATCGGCTTCGACCGCATCCAGTTCCAGGTCAGCCAGGTCCAGCGCGCCGGTGTCCCCATCAAGAATGGCGTGCTCGTAAAGTAGCCGGGACAGCTCGATTCGGTCGGTCGAGTTCTTCATCGCCTGCTATCCGCCGTTCATCCAGGAAAGCGCCGGACGATCGAGAGCTTAGCGGCGGTGGTGCCGCGCGGCCGGGCGCATGGCGGCTACTTTGCCTGCGAACGGCGGATTTCCGGCAGGCGATTAGTCCTGGGCGACCGGTCCGTCTGTAGTGAGCAGAGTGGCCCGCTGGGCCGTCAACTTCGAGGAGGCTGAGATGACGATGCCGGAGATTGTCTCGCGCACCCAGTGGCTGGAGGCCAGGCTGCTCCTGCTCGCGCAGGAGAAGGAGCAGACCCGAGCCCGGGCGGCACTCAATGCGCAGCGGCGGCGGCTGCCGATGGTCAGGATCGAGAAGAAATACCTGTTCGAAGGGGTGCAGGGACCGGTCACGCTGGCGGAGCTGTTCGGTGACAGCAGCCAGCTGATCGTGCAGCACGTCATGTTCGAGCCGAACGGCGACGCGGCCTGCCCGGGCTGCACGGCCAGCATCGACGTGATCAGCGAGCGGCTGCTGGCCCAGGTGCGGTCGAGGGACACGACGATGGTCCTGGTCTCCCGTGCTCCGCTTGACAAGCTGCAGGCCTACCGGGCCGCCCGGGGCTGGGTGGTGCCGTGGTATTCGGCGTACGGCTCGGATTTCAACTACGACTTCCAGGTCACGCTGGACAAGTCAGCCGGGCATGTGACGTACAACTTCGAGGACCGGTCGGCGGATATCGAGGACGGGGAGTCCGAGGAGGTGCCGGGGCATAGCTGCTTCCTGCGGGACGGCGAAGAGGTCTTCCATACCTACTCGACTTACGGCCGGGGCACGGAACTGCTCATCCCGGCTTACGGGCTGCTTGACCTGACCGCGTTCGGCCGGTCCGAGCGCTGGGAGGAGCCCCAGGGCCGGGCCCGGGCGCTGCACGGACCGGACCCGACGTTCACGGACTGACTAGCCCGCTGGCCGCTGCTTACGGTAAAGCACCTGCTGGCGCAGCGGCCCGTCGCCGGCCTGCGGGTCGTCGAAGTCACCGTCGGGGTCGTGGGTCATCCCGATCCGCCGCATCACGGCCTGCGAGCGAACGTTCGCGGGGACGGTGATGGCCAGGATCTCGGGCAGGTTCAGCGTGGTGAACCCGTACTCCAGGACCGCTGTCCCCGCCTCGGTCGCGTAGCCGTGCCCCCAGGCCGGCCGGGCCAGCCGCCAGCCGATCTCGACGCCGGTGAAAGGCTGGCCCGGATCCACTGGGTCCAGGCCAGCGAACCCGATGAACTCGCCGGTAGCGCGGACCTCGACGGCCCAGAATCCGAAGCCGTCGCGGTCCAGCTGATCCTGGAACTTGCGGACTGACGCCGCAGCGCCTGCCGCGGACAAGACCGGGCCCAGATGCTCCCGTACCTCCGGGTCCGCGTTCATCGCCGCCCAGGGCGCCAGGTCGCTGTCCTGCCAGTCGCGCAGGATCAGCCGCTCGGTGCGCAGCACGATCATGCCGGTCCGCTGAGCGACCTCAACGCATTCCCCCTGTGCGCAGAAGCTTCCCCGGCGCCAAGCGGGATCCCCCGGCTGCCTGCCCCCAAAGATGGCATATGGCTCACTACTTTCTCGTGTAAAGGGGGGCCGCCGCCAGCAGGCTAGCAACGCTGAGCGGCGTAGTTAACGATCACCGCCGCTATGATCGCACCTGTCTTATCTGGGGGTCACCGCGCACCGACCCTGACCGGCGGCCTGGCGCCGATATGGCCGCCTTCTCGTTCGAGAAACTCGTTCAGCTCGTGACGGATCGACGTCCGGCCGGCGATTTCTCCCGCCACGTCGGCGACCAGGAAGGTCTGCGGAACCCTGCCCTCGGGCAGGTTCAGGCCCGTGCGGTAATCGCTGAGTGTCTTGAGATACGTACTCCACGCCATCGCGGGCTGGTGTGCCCGGCGAATCGTCAACTTCGACTTGACGGCTCAGGGCCGTCAACTTACGCTTGACGCATGACTGAATTCCCGGTACCCCTGGACAACCTCATCACCTACGTCAAGGCTCTCCAGCCCGACGGCGGCCCCCTGGAGGACCTCTCCGGTGCCGTCACCCTCGCCGCTCAGCTGGACGAGCAGTCCGACGCCCTGATCGGGCACTTCGTCGACCAGGCCCGCCGGTCCGGAGCATCCTGGAGCCAGATCGGCGCCAGCATGGGTGTCTCGAAGCAGGCGGCGCAGCAGCGTTTCGTCCCCCGGCGAGATGCTGCGGATGGGATGCCTGAATGGCAGGAGCTCGCTAACTTCACCCCTCGGGGCCGCCGAGCCGTCGCTGCGGCGGCGCGTCTCGCCAAGGGCTCTGGCGCGGCCGGCGTCGGGGCCGGTCACATCGTCGCTGGCCTGCTCAGCGAACCGGAGGGCGTAGCCGCGAAGATCATCCACGACGCTGGGGTCACCGATGAGCAGCTTTATGCCGCCTTCGCGATCGACCCCGCCAGCCGCGACGACACGGCGACCATGGCGGCGCTCAGGGAACTCGGCTTCACGCCAGGCCGGCCAGGCCGCGCTCACGGGCACGAAGAAGGCGGTACTCCGGCTCGGGCACAACTACGTGGGCACGGAGCACATGCTGCTCGGCGTCCTGTTCGCCGGCGGTGATGACGCCGGAACGCTGGCCGGCCTCGGCCTGAGCGTAGAGGTCGTTGAGGACGCGCTGGGCCGGATACTCAGCCGGATCCAGGCCGAGCGCCCGGCCAGCTAGCCCGCGGCCGGCTCGCGGACACCCGGCGTCAGACTGACTCCCTCTCTGTCGGCCGGATGACGCCTTCTCACCCGTACGGCTATCTGGTCCGGGCGGCGGAGTGCCTGGTCAGAGAGTCCACAGGGCCTCGGTGGGGGAGAGGCGGGCGGCGCGGAGGGCGGGGAGCAGGCCGGCGGCGGCGCCGATGAGCAGGGCGGCGGCGAGGCCGCCGATCCAGGCCTGGGCCGGGATGACGATGGCCCAGCCCTTGGAACTGGCGTAGACGGCGGTGGCCGCCGCGCCGAGGCCGACGCCGACGGCGCCGCCGAGGAGGGCGAGCAGGACGGCCTCGGACAGGAACTGGACGCGGATGTGGCCCCTGGTGGCGCCCAGCGCGCGGCGCAGGCCGATCTCCGACCGGCGTTCCAGGACGGAGATGACCATGATGTTGGCCACGCCGACCGCGCCGACCAGCAGCGCGACCGCGCCCAGCCCGAGGAACAGGCCGTTGAACGCGCTCTGGCCGCATCGGCCTGGGCGCTCAGCGCGGACGAAGGCTGGCAGACGACACGCTCGACGGGTCCTCCGGGTTCGCCGTGGGCGCCGAGCACGGCCATGCTACGGCGGCGACCTGGTCGGTCTCGGCCCGCAGGTAGATGGTCGAAGGGTGGCCGTCGAAGCCGAGGTACTTCTGGGCGGCCGGGAAGCCGACCAGCACCGAGCTGTCGATCTCCGGGGCGAGGGCGGCGGGGTCGAGGATGCCGGCCAGGTAGAACCACTGTGCCGCCGACCCAGATCCGCTCGCCCGGCCAGATCCGGTCGATGCCCAGGCGCTGGGCGGCGCGCCGCGCCGAGCACCGCGACCGGCTCGCTGGCGGTCGCGGCGTTAAGGAAGGCGCCCTGGGCGACCGAGGTACCGACGGTGGCGGGCAGGTCGAGGCTGGCGGCGTCCACGGTGAGCCCGTTGGTGTTGACGGCCGGGATCAGCGGGCTGCGGTAGACGCTCGACGTTGACTCGCCAGGCCGGTGTCCTGGACCTGGTCGACCGGGCCGATCCGGCCGATCATGCCGGGCGCGGCCGTCGGGGCAGCTCGGCGGTCTCGCCGCGATGAGGCTCTGGCCGTTGCTGACGGTGAGCAGGTTGGTGCCGAGCCGGCTCGATCTCGGTTGAGCAGCCCGGCCTGGGAGGACGGGGACAGGCCGAGCACGGCCACGATGGCGGCGACGCCGATCGCGATGCCCAGCGCGGACAGGCGCGGCCCGCAGCCGCGGGTGCGCAGGCCGACGCTGGCCAGCGCGGGCCAGGTCGGCCGGGCGCAGCGCCGGGCCGGGCACGGTCGGACCGCGTCATCGGCGCCTCATGCGGCGGTGTGTCGGCGACGATCCGGCCGTCGAGCATCTCGACCCGCCGGGGCATGCCGGCCGGCGATGTGCGTGGTCGTGGGTGATCACCACGATGGTGGCTGCCGTCGGCGTGCAGCTCCGCCAGCAGGCCGAGGATGGACCGGCCCGGTGGCGCAGTCGAGGTTGCCGGTCGGCTCGTCGGCCAGCACGATGGCCGGCCGGCCGACCAGCGCGCGGGCGATCGCGACCCGCTGGCGCTCGCCGCCGGAGAGCTGCGTCGGGCGGGCGTCGCAGCCGGTGGCCGAGGCCGACCCGGGCCAGCGCCGCGGCCGCGGCCTGGCGCGCGCTCGGCCGTGCCGGCCCCGGCGTAGAGCAGCCCGTCGGCCACGTTGTCCAGCACGGTGGCGTGCTCGGCCAGGAAGAACTGCTGGAACACGAACCCGATCCTGGCGGCCCGCAGCGCGGACAGCTCCCGGTCGGACAGCGCCGCGACGTCCAGGCCGGTGACCCGCACCGTGCCGCTGCTGGGCCGGTCGAGGGTGCCCATCAGGTGCAGCAGCGTGGACTTGCCGGACCCGGACGGGCCGACGATGGCGACCAGCTCGCCGGCCGTGCACGGTGAAGCTGACCCCGCGCAGCGCGGTGACCGGGGGTGTGCCCGGGATAGGTCTTGGTCACCGCGTCCAGTTGCAGGACCGTCTCGGTGCCGGTCATGTGCCGGGCACCACTACGCGCTGCCCGGCGGACAAGCCGCGGCCGGACACCTGGACCAGGCCGTGCGCGTCATCGAACAGGCCCAGGGTGACCGTCACCAGGCGATGGCCGCCCGGGCCGGTTACCTCGACCGCGTAGCTCCCGTCGGGCTGGGCGAGCAGCGCGGTGACCGGCAGTACCAGTGCGTCGCCGACCCGGCCGGTGACGACGGTCACCGTCACCTGCGCCTGGTCCAGCCCGGCTGCGGCCTTCGGGTCGGCGAGCGACACCGTCACCGCAATGGTGGCGGAGCCGCTGGAGCCGTCGGCAGTGCCGGAACTGGCGGAATTGCTCGATGACGGCGTCGTGGCGGCGGTTCCGACCGAGGACACCTCCCCGCTGGCGGTGTCGCCGCTGGGCAGGGTGACGCTGACCTTGTCGCCGTCCTTGACATCCATCTGCAGGGAGGGGTCCAGGCTGACGGCGACGACCGGCGTGGTGGAGGTCGCGGTGAGCACCACGTTGCCCGATGCCGCCGGGCCGCCCAGCACGGTGTCCGCGCCCAGGGCGGTGACCTTGATCGCGGTGGGCAGGAACACCGCCTGGCCCAGGCTCAGCGTCCCGGTTTGGGTCTCTCCGAGCCTGGCCTGCAGCGCTTCCACCGCGTCGATCGTGTCCCAGCCGAAGTAGTCCCAGCCCAGCGCGGCGACATCAGAGCGGTTGGCGTAGCCGAGCCGGACCAGGTCATGATTCAGTTCGGTCACGTCCGCGCCGTTCATCCCCTCGGACAGGCTGCGGTAGGCCGGCACGGTCCCGTACAGCAGCACTACCGGGTCGCTGCTGACCGCGTACAGCTCCTGTCCCTGATGCACCACCTTCCCCGCCGCCGGCAGTTGGGTGTACGTGCTCGTCCCCGCGGTCCCGTTCCCGACGCCCGATCCGCCGCCGGAACCCGGGTTGACCACGCTGTAGGCCCCGGCGTACCCCAGCGTTCCCTGCACCTGGGTCTGCGAGGTCAGCGACCGCTCGGCCACCGCGGCTGTCGAGGTGTGGTACTCGCCCGGGGTACTTCTGGTGCTGGCCTGCGCGAACTGGCCGAACCCGTCGGTCACTGCGGCCGCGGCCCCGGCGGCCGCGATCATGACCATCACTCCCGCGACCACCAACCGCCTCCGCGCGCTCACGGCTTGAAGCCCGTCAGCTTCCGGCAGGCCGTCCGGGCCGACTGGAACTGCGGGGAGTTTGGGTCGAAGCCGCGGATGAGGAAGCCCATGTCGCGCGAGTTCACCACGGGGTCAGGGAAGCTGGGATAGCCGTGTGACCGCATGCAAGCGGCGAACCTCAGGCCGAAGGTGAGGAACTGCCGCTGCTGCTGCGGCGTGAACGCAGGGTAGTTGGGCTGCAGCTTCTTGCAGGCCGCATTGGCAGCGACGTTGTCGAATGCGGCCGCGTCTGCCTGGTCATGGAGGAACTGGCCCTGGCTGTCCGGGTCAGGGAAGGAAGGCGAGCCGTGGGTGCGTATGCATTGCGCGTAGGCGAGCGCTTGCTGGTACAAGGACCCGGCGGGGCCTGAGCTCGCCGCACCGGGCGAGCCGCCGCAGCCCGCGGCCAGCAGGGCGAACGCGGCCATCGCCGCAGCCAGCCAGGCCCTCCGCCGCCATCCCGGGTGTCGATACTTCTCATGTCGCATGCCGCCAGGCTGCCCGGCCGGCCTGTCCCCGTCGTCCTGCGGCAGAGCCAGATAGCGGCTCATACCTCGGGGGTAGCGGCCCGCGAACGCCGGGCCGGCTCATACTCCGGTATGACACGCTCGGGCGGGACGACCGAAGGCGTGCGGCGGCTTAGCCTGGCAGCATGCAAGCGGTACCCGGTCTCGCTGCCACGACGCGGAGCGTTCGCCCGGTGATGCGCGCGGCCTGGCGCGGCCTGGTCCAGGTCCTGGTCGGTGCCGACCCTGCCCTGGGCTGGCGGTGGCGTTCGCCGTGGCAGCGGCGGGCGGCCCGCGCCGCGCTGGCCGTGGGCACGCTGCTGCTGTGCCTGGCCAGCGTGGGCAGCCTCAATGACGGCCGCGCCTTGCTGCCGGGCATCAGAGGCGAGCGGGGCCGGGTAACGTTGCTAGTGCCCTCGCTGTTCCGGGCTCGCGTGCCCCCAACGCGGTTTGCGTTCCTGCCCGGCGGCCAGATGGCCCTGATCGTGCTGGTGGCCTTGGCGGTGGTGGCGCCGCTGGCGCTGGCGGGCCGGTATCCGCTGATCGGCTGGCGGATCGGGTGGCTGGGGCTGCTGCTCGTGCCGCTGCTCGAGGTGCGCTGGTGGGGTGGCCTGCCGTGGAATCCGGTGCAGATCCTGGTGCTGCTGGCTGTGCTTTGCGCCGCGGGGGTCCGGCACGAGCGGGCGGTGCTGGGCTGGCTGTGGGCGCTGACCCTGGTGCCTTGGTGGCTCTGGGCCCGCCAGAACGGCCTGAGCGTGGTCATCGCGATGCTCGCCAGCATCGCGTTCCTCGCCCTGGCCGTCGCGGTGGACAGCGTGGGTTCCCGGCAGCGGGCTCAGCTGGCCTTGTCCGACCAGGCCGAGCAGACGGAACTGGAGCAGGCCAGGCGGGCGGTGCTGGAGGAGCGGGCGCGGATCGCGCGGGAACTGCACGACGTGGTCGCACACCACATGTCGCTGATCGCCGTGCGAGCGGAGAGCGCGCCCTACCGGCTGGCCGGGCTGGCTGAGCCAGTGCGGGCCGAATTCGGCTCGCTGAGCGGGGCGGCACGCGAGGCGCTGGCCGACATGCGACGGCTGCTCGGCGTGCTGCGCAGCGACCAGCCGCCCGGCAGCCAGCAGCCGGGGCCGCTCGCCCCGCAGCCCGGGCTGGCGGACCTGCCCGGCCTGATCGACTCGGCGCGGCGGGCCGGGATGGCAGTGGAGCTGTCGGCACCGCCCGCGCTGGACCAGGTGCCGTCGAGCGCCGGCCTGTGCGCGTACCGGATCGTGCAGGAGGCACTGTCCAACGCGGGCCGGCACGCGGCCGGGGCCCTGGTCGAGGTGTCGGTGCGCTGGCAAGCGGACACTGTAGTCCTGCAGGTGGTCAACGGGCCGGGGGTTCCCGCCGGGGCGCAGGCGAGCGGTCAGGGGCCGGGGCACGGGCTGACCGGCATGCGGGAACGGGTCGAGCTGCTGGGCGGCTCGCTGGCGGCGGGCCCGGCGCCCGGCGGCGGGTTCGTGGTATCGGCCGTGCTCCCGGTCGCGGGGCGGGCCGCATGACCCAGAACGAGGTCACCATCCGCTGCCTGATCGTGGATGACCAGGCCATGGTGCGGGAGGGGTTCGCCGCGATGCTGGCCGCCCAGCCGGGAATGGCCGTGGCCGGGCAGGCCGTGGACGGTACCGACGCCGTCCGCCAGGCGCGGCGGCTGAAGCCGGACGTGGTCCTGATGGACGTGCGGATGCCGGTGATGGACGGGCTGGAAGCCGCCCGTCAGATCCTCGCCGCCGTCCCGGACGCGGGCCGTCCGAAGGTGCTGATGCTCACCACCTTCGACCTCGACGACTACGTATACGAGGCGCTGCGGGCCGGCGCCAGCGGATTCCTGCTCAAGGACGCCACCGCCGCCGAACTCGTCCACGCGGTGCGGACCGTCGCCGCGGGCGACGCGCTGCTGGCGCCTTCGGTGACCCGACGGCTCATTGCGGATTTCGCCAGCAAGCCGCCTGCCGTTACCTGTTCTCCCGCGCGGCTCGACGTCTTGACCAGCCGGGAAACAGAAGTGCTGAATCTCATCGCCCACGGCATGTCCAACGCCGAGATCAGCAGCGCCCTGTTCATCGCCGAGCAGACGACCAAGACCCACGTCGGCCGTATCCTGGCCAAACTCGGCCTACGCGACCGGGCGCAGGCAGTCGTGCTCGCCTATGAGATCCGGCCTGGTGACTCCCGGCGCCTGAACGGGCGCGGGAATCGAGATGTCACGCACCTGCACTATCGCCTGGCCAGCGCCGCGCCGTGACGAGAGCCGCGACCGTGCTAGCGCGAATCGGTCGTCCGAGTTCTTCATAAATGGCCTGGTATTCACGCTCAAGGGCTTGACGCTGGGCAGGCGAGAGCCGAGCGTAATACGACATCGTGCGAACGAGAGCGTTGACCTCGTCAGGAGTGTGCTCGATGAGCTTCGGCATGAGCGCTACCTGGACATCACCGAACAAGCGGCCGGCATAATCTTGCCCTATGTCGTAGCTGCCGAGCCAGGCCCATACCTCTGAGACGTTGCCACGGCGTTGTTCCATCCCAGCGAGCGTGGCGTGGAGATCCCGGTAGACCGGCCAGTTAGCGGCAATGTCCGGGGCGACATTTCTCATGGCAGCGAGTGCTGCTTCCTGATCTCGTTTGGTATGTGGCTCCTCCAGTCCGCAGTATTGCACGAGGGCGAGCGTCCCGCCGGGAACAAGTACGTCAGCGGCCTTCTGCCAGCTAACCTCAGGGTCAATCCAGTGAAACGCGGACGCAGAGAACACGGCCTCAAACTGCTCGCGGGGAAGCAACGCATCCTCAAACTTAGCGTTCACGAATTCCACCTCTCCAGCACCTTCCAGGTTCTGCCTGGCGAGTGCGATGAGGCTCGTGCCGGGTTCGACTGCGGTGACGTGCAGGCCCCGGGCGGCAAGGCCGCGCGTCAGCTGGCCGCTACCGCACCCGACCTCCAGCACATGATCACCGCTCCCGATCCCCGCGGCCTGGCAAGCCTGGTCGATGAGTTCGTCAGGATAAGCCGGACGGCGGCGGTCGTACTCGGCCGCGATCTCATCAAAAACCTGGCCGTAACGACGGGCAGCAGATTCTGGCAGCCGTGTCATTCATGGTCTCCGTTCATGCTCGTTACCGTGACGCCACGTCATGGTCAGGGCTGACCCGACCCACCAGGATCGCCAAGCGGTCCGGCGTCGCTCGCGCCAGTTTGTGCCGCTCCGGCCGGGCCCGCAACGGGCCCGGCCGGGCGGCGTGATCGTCCGCTTTAGGTGACCCGGGCTACTCGAAGGCAAGCCCGGCTCAGTGCATTCCAGCCCGGCGGAGGCGTTCGCGGGCTTCGTCTTGGGTCAGGTTGAGAGCTGGCTGTCCGGCGGCGTGCGCCTCCTTGGCGTCGAAGGCTCTGGTCCAGACGCCTGCGGCCCAGCAGCGTTGCAGTTCGCCGGGGCTGAAGGGCCGTCCGCGGGCGGTGGCGTAGGCGTCGAGGAAGTCGCGGGTCTCGGTCACGGTGGGCAGCGCCGGGTAGAGGTAGATGGCGCGCGGCCAGCCCGGCGATGACCGCTTCGCTGTCGGTGATCAGGCTGTCCCAGTCGTAGGCCACCAGCAGCCGGTTGCCGTGCCAGCGCAAGTTGTCGGTGATCCAGTCGCCGTGCCCGATCACGGCCTGGTCCTGTCCTTCCTGCAGCTTCTGCCGGGCGGCCAGGCCCGCTGCGTCGATCCAGCCGGGTCCGTCGACCTTGTTCAGGTCCACGTCCAGGTCCTCGGGCCAGGGCCACAGCCCGCCCTGGTCGTGGTTCCATGCTGCCCACGCTGGCGCGGGCGCTAGCGAGGGCACTTCGTCGGGCCGCGGAGCCAGCTGGACCAGTTGCGCGAGCGCTGCGGCAAATGGCTGGGCGGTCGCGGCCGGAGTCCGGCAGCGTAGCGCCGCCTGAGATGTAGCTCTCGGCGGTGGCCTCGTAGTGATCGAGCGGCGCCGGGCCGGTCAGCGGCTGCGGACAGGGATATCCGGAATCGAAGAGTCGGCGCTGGGCCTCGGTGCATGCAGCGATCCGTGGCGCGGCTGGGCGGACTCCTCAGCACGACCTCGCGCCCGTCGGCTAGCCGTGTTCCGATGACGCGTGTGAGGTGACCCGTTCGGAACAGTTCGCTTTCCGCCGGACTGCCTAGATGCATCTCGCACCACGCCGTCATGCTCGCCGCATCGACCGCAGGCAGTTCGAACGCCACGCGGTCATTCTCACAGACCGGCCGCATCAGCGCTGCGGGCGCAACCCGCGCTGACTGAGTCTCTGGGTGCCGGCTAGCCAAGCATCCAGTACCTGAGGATGCTGCTGCCAGCACCGCACGCCGCTAGGTAGATCGGCTCGGCGTTGCCGCCCGAAGAGGACAAGATTGTCTCGCGAGATGGCCAGCTGATACGGGGGTGCCATGCTGAGGGCGTGGTGACCGGTAACGGAAAAGGCCATGCGGGGAGGTCATCGACAGCGCCCTGCGTGGTCATCTCGATTGTGGCCGCCGTAGCGCTGATCTCGGTCCTGTTGACGGCTCGCGGTACCTCGATTGACGCCCGCAACCCTTCCGCGGTGGTTGCGGCGGCGTGGTGGCTCAGCCCGCTCGGCTATTACTGGTACCGAGTGACAACGGCGCCGGGGGCTTGGCTGCTGGGGTCGGGTACCTCGGCGCCAGTGCCTGGCTTCTGCTGTCGATCTACCGTGCTGAGCGTTCTACAGCGGCGCTCGGTTTTTTGTTCGTGCCACTGTTCCTATGGCCTGGGATGATGTTCGCGGTAGATGTTGAGCGGGCCGTGGGGCGCTGGCTGGAGCTTCGGCGTCAACACCGCGGCGGCGAAAAGCAGGAGACCGATGCCCGCATGGGTGGTCCCCCTTGGTGGCAGTGGCTGTGGCCGACAGGGACCATGCTCGCCTTGGTGAGCTTGATCTCGTGGAACCTTTACGTTGCGCTCGCGGCGATCATCTGGAGCGGGGCTGGCGTAGTGCTCGCGAAAGTTATGCGATGAGTTGCCTATCGGCTCGATCATTGAGCAGCGCACCAACCTCACCAATCCTGAGCTAGCTGCCTTTTCCGGGAATCCAGGGGCAGGATGTCGTATTGGCGAAGGGGGCGGCTGCCTTCTTGATGCGGGCGTCGATGGCAGCAGTCGGGGCTGGCGGCCGGCCTGGATCTGGATTGTGCGGTTGATCATGTCCCTTACCTGGGCCGGAACAGTAATGGCGGGCGAAGGGAATCGAACCCTCATAACCAGCTTGGAACCTGCGTCCAGCGGCCTTCTGAGCTGCTGTGGCCCAGGTCCCGTCACGTCCGACCCGGCCGCGATGGGAGCGGGCCAGGTCTGCTCGGCTTGATCTGGGGGGATGGGTGACGGGATGATCAGGGCCTTCCATCCCGGAGCCTGAGCGCCCCAGCCGGAGGTGCTTGGCTTTCCGTGTAATACAGGGGAGACGCCAACGCATGAATACGCCACCATCGCGACTCGGAGCGGAACGCTCTGACGGATCAGCCGTCCAGATCGGCGCTCTCGTTCCGCTGACTCGGCCCGGCTGGGTCGAGGCGGGCCGGCACTTGCTCGCCGGACTCGAGCTGGCCGTTCGCGAGGTCAATGACGCCGGCGGGATCGGCGGAAGACCACTCGAGCTGGTGGTCCGAGACACCGCGGCTGATCCGCAGAGGGCCGCGGCGGCCGTAGATGAACTGGCTCGCCTGGGCGTGGCTGCCTTGGCCGGGGAGTATCACAGCGTCGTCGCTCGCGCCGCTGCCGCCAGGGCCGACGCCCTCGGCCTGCCGTTCCTCTGCTCGTCAGCGGTTCTCGACGCGCTCACCGAACAGCCGACGGAATGGGTCGCGCGCCTCGCCCCGGCGCAGTCCCACGGCTGGCAGATCTACGCGGACTTCCTCCTCGGCGCGGGCCACCGTCGAATCGCCGTAGCAGCCGAACCGAGTGTCTACTGGGCATCCGGGACCCGCATTCTGCGGGACCACCTCGCTCCGCGCGGCGGCACCGTCATCGAACTCGACATGCGCGCGCTCACCCCCACGGCCGTGTGCGACGAACTCGTCGAGCAACCGCGCGACAGCCCTCCTTCTGCTGGTCGGCCACCCGGAGCCGGCGGTGTCGATCGTCAAGTCTGTCCGCCGCGACCAGCGCCTCGCCGAGATCATGATCGGTGCTCCGGCCGGGCAACCGGAGTTCGCCGAATGGGCGACGTTGCTGGGCGACGACGGCGCCGCGATCCCGTTCTTGCGCTACCTGCCCGAGCGCCTCAGCCCACTCGGTGCACGAGTCGAGACGGCCCTCCGCGAGCGGCTGGCCGAAGCGCCCTCCTTCGTCGCCTTCGAGGGCTACGACACGTCGCCGTCCTCGCCGACGTGCTGCGTTCTCACGGCGCGGACCGGGCGCGCATTGCCGAATCCTGGCCGCGCGTTGCAGTCGAAGGCACCCGCGGGCAGATCCAGTTCTCCCGCACGCCAGGCATCAGCGTTTGGCAATGGGCTTGGACGCCGATCCAGGTCGTCGATCGAGATCCGGCGGAACCCGATCGCTTCCGAATCCTCCACGCCAGCTGAGAGAGCACGGAGGCTACGACTGCGCGTCATGGCTGAACCTGTGCAGGCTGCCCGGCTTAGGCGGCCCCTTCGCCACCGATTTCCACCGGCCGCTCTCGGCCTACGCGGGCCTTCTACGGTCAGTAATGCGAGCCAACACCTCGGAAAAGGCGTGCGTATTGCGCGTGGATCTTGAGGACTTCTTTCCGTCGATGAGCGCCGCAATGATAAAGGCTTCGCTGCAAGAACAGGGCTATGAAGAGAAGGCCGCGGACCTTGGACCTAGACGACCTGCCTAGCGCTCACGACGCGTCCCCGCCTGGCTGCAATCGTCCCGGAACGCGACCGGCATCGGGAACCCGGATGCAGCACACCAGCTCGGCCTTGCCGATGTCCAGCGCCGCGACCCGCTCGATGATCTCCTCGTTGTCCTGCGTTCCGGTCAGCACCCTGGCCTCCTCACATCGGGGGGGCCACTGCCCGCAGGAGCCCAGGGCACAGCTGGAGAAATCTAATCCTCGTGCTCGAAGCAACACTGAACGGCCCGTTGAGCAGGCTCCCGGCGCCCGGCTTGGAAACGACCTCGACGATCAAGCTGGTGACGGCGTCAGCGGACAGCAGCCACCCCGATTTTCCGCCCGGAACGGGCGTCCGTCTACGGATCTCATGGGCTTGGAAGATCGGGAGCGCCGTCCGGTGTGTGACCAGCGGGAATGCTCGTCCTGCTCATTCGGTAGGGGAGTGGGTGTGAGTGACCGTGGCTGACCGCTGGTCGTCGGGTGTGTGGCACGACGGTCACCGTCGCAATGTCAGGGCCAGCTAACCCATATGGTCGGCCCGCCAACGTTCGTGATCCGACCGTTTCCCCGGCTGGGAAGTACATGGGTCATCACGGCTCCGAGTGCCAGCCACGCGGGACAGATCGCCAGCTGTCCCCAGCTCACGTCGGGAGCGTCGGTACCGTTCCCCCAGGCACCCGACAAGACCGCAGTCAGGTACATGAGGCCGATGGCCGCCACCCACCCACCAGTCCACGCGGCCGCGCGGAGCCAGTTGCGCGGCCTCCAACCACGGAGCCGAACGACCCCGGCGACTAGCACTGGAACCGAGAGCAGCACCCATGAAGCCTCTGCGAACCCGCCCACCGCGCTGACCACCCTGGGCTCCCCATGCCATTGGGGGAAGATAAAGGTGTCGCCCCAGTACGCATGCGTGGTCATGACAAAGGCGTAACCAGCTCCGCCAGCTCCTATCACCACCCACAGCATCGACAGCAACCACGTCCAGCCGCGGCCTCGGAGGCCCCCCATGACCAGTGCCCACGCGCCGAGGAACGAAGCCCTTCGCCTCCCCGGCGGTCTGGCTGTGCCGTTGACAGAGCTTGCGCTAGCCACAGGCCCAGGATAATTACAAGATCAGCTCATCCGGGACTGTTGCGTGTGACTTCTTCTACCCGTCCTTCCTCGCAGGCGCGAAATTCCTTGTGAGTGGGCTCCGGTCTAGGTTCGGCGGAGCCGATTCGCGTAGCGAACGCCCAGAGGGCGACCTTGACGCGGTGCCCGCGAGCAGGACAATCGGAGCCGAGGACGACGGCTGAGTGCTGTGCCCATGTGCGTGACGATAAGTCGCTCTGATCATGTGTCCCGCTGTAGGAGTGGCCCGCCGTGCGCCGCGCGGGCCTCCCCAAGGCCAAGCGCAGCGCTGACGGCCGGGCCAGCGGTCCCGCGCAGCGGGGCCGCCTTGATCTGGGTACGGCTTAATTCGGCACTCAGTCATGAAGGAAAAGGAAGCAGAGATCAGGCGGGGCGACTGGATGGACCCGGACGCGGGCCGCATAGCGTTCGGCGAGTATGCGCAGACCTGGATCGGCGATCACGTTCTTAAGCCCCGGACCGAGGAGCTGTACCGGGGCCTGCTCAAGAACCACCTGTCCCCGGCCTTCGGTAAAGTGGACCTGCGCGATATCCGCGAGTCAGATGTCCGGCACTGGCGCAAAGGGCGGCTGACCGCGGGGCCGCAGCAGGAGCGGCCGTTCGGGCCGGTCACGGTGGCCAAGGCATACCGGCTGCTGCACGCCATCCTCAACACCGCGACTGACGACCGGCTTATCCGCCGCAACCCGTGCCGGATCAAAGGCGCTGGCCAGGAAGACTCGCCTGAGCGTGCGGTGATCGCGCTGGCGACGCTGGTCGAGCTGCTTGACCGGGTGCCGCCGCGCTACCGGGCGCTGGTGCTGCTGGCGACATTCGCCAGCCTGCGGTTCGGCGAACTGGCCGGGCTGCGGCGCGGGCAGCTCGATCTGGAAGGCTGCGCTGTGCGTATCGTCATCGCCACGGCTGAGACGGATGACGGGCGGCTGATTGACGATGACCCGAAGTCGCAGGCGGGGCGGCGGCGCGTCGCGTTCCCGAGAGAGATCGCACCGGAACTGCGCTGGCATCTGGAATGCTTCGCCCAGCCAGGCGACGACGGCCTGGTCTTCATCGGCCCGAAGGTCGGCAGGCTGCGTCGGTCTACCTTCCGGCGCACCTGGACCAAGGCACGCGAGGCAGTCGGGCTGCCAGACCTGCATTTCCACTACTTGCGCCACACCGGCAACACGATGGCGGCCGGTCAGACATCCCAAGGGCTGAGATGTCAAGCGGCGAGGCGTTCGAGGTGTGCGACGGCGTTTGGCCAGGCGGTTGCTTCGTCGTAGCAGGTGCTGGTTTTCAGGCAGCCGTGCAGGATGCCGACGAGGCGGTTGCTGAGCTGGCGGAGCGCGGCGTTGTGGCCGAGGCCGCGGGCGCGCTGCCTGTCGTAGCAGGCGCGGGCTCCGGGTGACGCGGACAGCGCGGAGAGGGCCTGGGAGTGCAGGGCGTCGGTGAGCCGGTTGTTGCGGATGAACCGGGCCAGGACGATTTTGCTGCGTCCGGACGCGCGGGTGATGGGGCTGGAGCCGGCGTAGTTCTTGCGGGCTTTCGCGGAGGCGTACCGGCCGGGGGCGTCGCCGAACTCGGCGAGCGCCCGGGCGCCGTTGATGGTTCCGATGCCGGGCTGGGATAGGTAGGTCTCAGCGTCGGGGTGCTGGAGAAAATGGGCCTCTACCTGGGTCTCCAGCCGGGTGATCTGCTCGTTCAAGGTGGTCAGGACGGCCGCGGTGGCCTGCGCCGTGGCGGCGTAGGCGGCGGTGATCGCGGCGGGCTGGGCCAGCTGCGGGGCGCGGAGCGCGTCTTTGATCGCCTGGGCCCGGGCGGGCACGTCGCGCCGGCGGGCCCGCTTGAGCGCGGCGCTGATCTGGGCGGCCGTCAGTTTCGCCGCGGCCTCGGGGGCGGGGGCCCGGGCCAGCAGCTCCAGGGTGTCCGCGGCGGTCAGGCCCAGGTCAGCGTAGGCGGCCAGGGCGGCGGGGAAGAACTCGCGCAGCGCCGAGCGCAGCCGCAGGGTATGCCGGGTGCGTTCCCAGATCAGCGTCTGGTGCGCGCGGGCGACCACCTTGACCGCCTGGGCGCCGGCGGTGTCGGCGGCCACGGCCCGCAGCTGGTGCCGCTCGGCGCGCACCATGTCGGCCAGGGCATGGGCATCAGCCGCGTCGCTCTTGGCACCTGAGAGGTTGTAGCGCTCCTTGAACCGCGCGACCTGCTTCGGGTTGAGCCCGAACACCTGGTAACCGGCCGCTGCCAGGGCTTGCACCCACAGCCCCCGGTCAGTCTCGATCGCCACGGCCACCTGGCCGGGATCGCCATCGGCACCCAGGTGCGCGGCGATCAGCTCATGCAGCAGTGCGATCCCGGCCGCGCCCTCCGGCAGCCGCCGGGCCGCCAGCTTACGGCCCGCCTCATCCTGGATCTCCACGTCATGGTGCTCCTCGGACCAGTCATCCCCGACGAACAGCAATGTCTCATTTCTCCTCGCATCTGATCACCACGGTTAACCTGGTCCTGGCAGCCTGCGGGAGAACGGCACGCGCCCTAATGGATCAGTGCTCACGCCATGCGGCGGGCACGACAGCCCAACAGCGGTCATGTCTCCCGGTCACTGGCGGGGGCACGGTCTGACCATAGGACTCATGTGCTCCTGGGGGTCAATGCGGTGCTCACCCGCCAGCGGCTTCCGGGCCGAGTCTGTACCCTGGCGAACCCTTGCTCCTCACGGGGCTGGTGTTCTGCGCGGGACTGACCCGGTAACCCCCATTAGGGGGCTAGCCTGCGGGAGCTGATGGAGCGGACGGGCACTCCAGCGCGTGGGCCGCGCTGATCTACCAGCACGCCACCCAGGAGCGGGACGAGGCGATCGCGGCAGGCATGGGCAAGCTGCTGCGGGCGGGCACGGCGGAAGGCCGGGGAGACGACGGAGCGGGCACGGAGCTGTCATCGGGCACGCAACGGGCACGTCGCCGGAAACGCGCCTCCTGAAGATCGCTTAGAACCTGATGATCATGCCTCTGACCGGGGCCGGAACAGTAAGAGCGGGCGAAGGGAATCGAACCCTCATGACCAGCTTGGAAGATCGGTGGCCCAGCCTGATAGCTGACCTGCAGAACTGGCGGCGCTGGTCAGGCGGTCGCGGTTCCGCGTGAGTACCCGCTGGTTACCCCTGCTCACTCTGGCGTGTGGCACGAGCGTGGCACGCGCCAGGGTGCGCCCGGTCTGCCGTTACTCCCGGCTCGTACTGACTGGGCGGCCCCATCGCTGCTGGGCAGCCTGGCGCGTGATGCCGAGCCGCGAGCCGATCTCGGCCCAGGAGTACCCGGCGTCCCGGAGGCCATGCACGGCCTGGGCGATGGCGTCGTTGATGTCGTCGGCCAGGCCGATCATGTGGGCCAGCGACTCGACATCGCCGACCGCGATACGGCGGCCGTAGGCCCGCAGAACGCGGCGGGCGAACACGGCGTACTCGGAGTTCTCGGTGACCGGCCGTCGCCGCCTTGGTGTCAAGCCATCGTTGACAGTGTTCGCAGCCGGGCACGGACGGGCTAGCGGGGAGCTGGGCTGGGCCGAACTGGCAGTCATGGCGTCTCCTGGGCAGTGCCCGGCGGCGTCGCACCGGGTGGGCTTCACCCGATAGGCGCCGATCACTGCCTGGAGCGGGAGCTGTCAAGGGCCTGGTCCCGCAGGGACTTCCAAGATGCTTTGGCCGTGCCCGGCCTCGCCGACCCGGCGCCGGACTGGCACCGCATGGGGAGCGGCCAAAGGATCTTGGAACCCTTGACGGCTCCCGCGGAAGGCTGATACTTCCTCGCCGGGGTGAAGGCCGCCCCCCACTGCCTGACTGGCCGGTTTTGGTCAGGCACATGGCGTTGCCAGCTAACCGATTGACTCAAAAGCTTATTTACATTGCGTATGCGGTGGGGGATGATGCAGGCAATAGTGGCGCCCGGTAAAATAGATCCGCGAGGGATGCGAATGCAGGAGGGAACCATCTGTGGCTCATGGCGAGAAATGTGCTAACTCCACGAAGACCGCTTGCCGGTGTTCGTGCGGCGGTCGCCTTCATGGAACAGGCCTGATCCGTGATTCTCTAGACGTGTCGCCCGGTGATCCAAGTACCGTGGCATTTCCACCGCGTCGGAGAAAGAAGAGACGCATCTTAGCTGTTGCTATTGCGGTGACAGTGGCCGGGGCTGCGGGTGGGCTGACGGCGACCGGCACCTTTAGTTCTGCCTCAGGCGGCAGCGGCGACTTATCAGTGAAAGTAAATGTTGATCTCAAGAGTATTATAGCTGCGCTTTCTGCGCTTGAGTTCGGCGGGAAGCCGCTTTCAGTCTCTGGCACTACGGTTCCTGGTAACCGTGAAGGCTGCGCGCAGAGCGCAACTCGCCAGGTCGGGCAGTTTTTGAACAGCCATCATTGCGAGCAATATCAAGCCCAAGTGTGGGAAATCACCCGGCAAGGTGCTACCGCGCGAGTAGCATTCTCATGGGTAGAAATGCCCACAGTCTCCCTAGCCGGTCAGTACAGGGCTGAAATAGATGCATATGGTACTGGGAATCCGCCAGGCATATCGTCTGCCTTCGATGGGCGTTGCTACGCCTCTGATCAACAGGGCTCGACAGTGCAAACGGTAGAAGTGGAACCTACTGGAAATGTGGAGATGGACCAACAAATCCTACGAGCTGCGGCGCTTAGGAGCCTGTCCTTAGAATACCTTCGGGAACACTGCGTCGTGTAGAGATGGTTCAGGCATGCGTATTCACCGCGGGCCTTTCAGTGCTCCGGTCGTTCAGGATGACGTCCAGCACTCAGCGACGGCCTGGCCGACCTAGAGGACGCGAGCTAAGTTCCGCAAGTTGGCAAGTTGCCCGGGCCCGTCACTGGTGCTCTCGAATCCAGTCCATCATTTTTTGTGTATCAAAACGTTCATCAGTAATGAACGGAACAGCCTGTTGTCCGAATTGGAAAGCGGTATATAGGCGCCAGAGGGCTTCATAAGTATCGCGCTCGGGATCGGTTGGCAAGTTGGCAGTAAAGTCGCGGCGCCCATCCCGCCCTGCACGATGCCCGCCAGCGATTGAAAAGCCACCCGGAAGTCCCTGAGGGAGAATTACTGGAGGCTGGCTGGAGAACTTGCGCGTGACGATAGAGTGCGTGTATCTGGCCTTCGAGATCGGATTTATGGAACCGTCGATCAGACGGTAGTACTCAAGTGTCAGTTCGCACAGCGCAATGACATTCAGTACCTGCGACTCTCCTGGAGAACTTCGCGTCGCCCAAGTTAGCATACTGTCGGGACCGATAGTTGCAGCGGCCGTGACAGAGCCGTCTTCGCGAACCCAGACGGCATGCCGTCCGTCGCTGGCTAGGATTCCATTCTCGAACTGAGTTGTGTCAGACAGGAAGTACCAATTAAATCCTGTCGACCTTAGCGATGTCGGACGACGAAGCGTGGCAGATAGACCATCTGAGCCCCAGAAACGCGAAAGTATATCTATCGGCGTCGCCGGAGTGGATTGCCAGGCTAGCACTGGAGAATCCCAATCCTTGTGATTGATTAGGCGCTCCAGCGCGTCATCTTGGTCTATCGCTTGGATAATCGCGGGATGATGACTACCCGTGTTCGGTCGCGCATTTGCTCGCTGGCCATCCCGAAGAAGCTGATAGCATTCGTCGCCAGAAAGCCACCTGGTCTGGTCGCTATCTCGTATTGGGATATTTATTGCATCGACGAACTTGCCGTTATCGCTGACGATGCGTCGTATGATGGCCGGGCGATCCCAATCGGACAGCGACTTTACATGGATCGTCATATAGCCTTTATCGACCTCGTCTGGGTCGGGATAATAGGCTACCTGGAAGGATGCGGAGGCTGGTCGCACCAGATCGCGGATGATCGCATGGTGTTTATCCTTGTCAAGCATTCGGCCTGGAACTGGTCTCAGTTCAGAAGCAAGCTCAAGGAAGTTACCTTCGGTCTTGGTGGTCCGCACGCCAACCACGAGGACGCCGCCATCCAGATTGGCGAGGCCTGCTACATCCTTCGCCAACTCCCACTTACCTTTGGGCGTGTCTAGTAGGTATGGCGACTCTTTGAAGTCGATTTGTGCAGTTTCAGGCGTGTCTATAAGGTCGCCTGGCATGCCATCCGCCAAGGCTGCTAGGACCTGATCAGGGCTTGACAACGCCATGTCGACAGAGCCTACCGTGGGCAGACCGACCGAGATCACGAGTAGGAGCCCGGACCCGGGGTACCGGCCACACGCTAAGAGCGGGCCTGGACCCTCGGACGAGCCTGGAGTCCACCGAACAAACGGGCTTTGCCGAGGGGGTCAGGTACGCAGGACCGCCCCGGGCGATGGCTAAAGGATGCTCAAAGACGGTCTGAGTATGGGCAAAAGCGACCGTCGCCTGTGTATCTGTTCACCTCACGCGGCCTGTTGCGCCGGGTCGGCCCGAAGGGCCGCAGCCCGGCGCGAGCGGCACCGCAGGTGCCGCCTTGATTCAGTACGGCTTAATTCGGCAATGGCCGGGCGCGGAGTCTGAGGGCGAGGTCGGCGAGGCTGGGAAGGGGCTGAGCGCCGATCATCTGCATCCGGATGCATCCGGATACCAGCTGTGGACCGATGCACTGCTCCCGCTGGTGAACAGATTTGTTCCGCCTCCGCCTGCAACTGCTCCTGCGGCTGTGTCCCAGCCGTGATTCTCCGGTTCAGATTTTCCAGATTGCCTGGCTGCGTTGATTTTGCGGGTTTGCGCAACGAAATAAAAACGGACAGGCGATGATGCCTGTCCGTCTCAGATCTAAGAAGTTGCTCGCCGAGTCCCTTGACTACGGTTGCATTGGGACGCCTTGGGTGCCGGGGTTCCGGGCCATTGCTTTCTCGGCGAGCACCTTGTGCGCGGTGTCTTCGAGGGCCTGGGCTTCAGGCAGATAGGTTACTGCCTTCTGAATCTCAGGATCCCAGTCGGCCAGCGTGCGCAATCCCTGCAAGCTGACCAAACTGAATGGTGACGATCTTTTCCTTGATGCGGGCCTTCAGCCAATCCATCGCGCCGTTCATGTCTGCTTCGGTATACACGATGTTCTGGCTGGTCAGGAACTTCTTGAACTCGCCCAAGACTGCATCGTCCACCTGGAAGTTCTTGTCGACGGTGTGGTTGGATACATAGACCGGCGCGAAGCTGGAAGAAGACATCCTTGTAGAGGAGCTCATCCTGGAAGTGATTGCTGACTGCGGCGTGTCGATCTTCTCGTCTGGCGTGATGCCACCGCCGCCGTAGACCGTGCGGCCGGAATCGGTGAGCTTGACTTCCTGGTTTGTCGAGTTGGAAGGCAAGGCGCCGGCGTGGTTGTAGTAGTAGTCGTACAGCGAAACGCCGGTGTAGTTGCGCTGAATCAGGCGGCCCGAAGGCGTGTAGTAGTGATACGTGGTGAGCGCCAGGCCGGTGTTCTCGCTCAGGTTGTAGACGGTCTGCACGAGGCCCTTGCCGAAGGTGGTTTCGCCGACGATGAGGGCGCGATCGTGATCCTGCAGAGCGCCGGAGACGATCTCCGCCGCCGAGGCTGTGCCGCGGTTGACCAGCACAACGATGGGGAAGGTCTTGCCGCCGTTGCCGTGGGTGGCCGTGTAGTTCTGGTCAGGGTAGGCGCGGCCGCGCTGCGAAACGATGCGCCTGACCCTTTGAGAGCAGGTGGTCGCAGACATCGACTGCCTGGCTGAGCAAGCCCGCCGGGGTTGTTGCGGAGGTCGAATGACAAGGCCCTTGAGGTCGCCGAAGCCGTTGATGGCTTCAGTCATCTCGTCGCCGGTGGTTTCCTGGAACTGGGTGAGGTGGATGTAGCCGACGCCGGGACGAATCTCGTATTTCAGATCGACTGAGGGATGCGGGATTTCGTCGCGAACGAGGTCGAAGACCATCGGCGCAGCCTGGCCCGTGCGAATGGTCGTGACCTGAACGTGCGTTCCCTTGGGGCCCTTGAGGGCTTTGGCTACCTGGTCGGAGGTCCAGCCGTCGGTCGGCTTGCCGTCGACCGCGGAGATGATGTCTCCGGGGTGGATGCCGGCGCGGAAGGAGGGCGTGCCCTCGTACGGAGTGATGACGAGGACCTTTTGTCGCCCTGCTGCTGGATGACCATGCCGACGCCGTAGTAGTGGCCGCGCTGATCTTCGCGCAGGCGGGCGTAGGCCTTGGGATCGTAGAAGTTGGAGTGCGGGTCGAGAACGCGGAGCATGCCGGGGATGGCTCCGTCGTAGATGGCAGTGTCTGCCTTGTCGCCGTTGATGGGCTCGGCGTAGTTCTTTTCCACGAGCGAGTAGACGTCGGTGAACGACTTTAGGCTGTCGCGAAGCTGGCTCTCGTCGGTGGCGGACTGCGCACCGACTCTGCGTTGCAGAACGCTGCCGACGACGGCGCAGACGGCGAAAAAGAGAACTACGGTGAAAAGAGCGCGACGTGCGCGGGGAGTCATAGGCGGACGGAACCTCCGAACGGCGGATGCGGCAGGAGCCCATCTGCGGGGTTCCAATTACCAGGTCTCGAACCGCGCGGATGCTGCGGGATTGCTCCCTGAGAAAAATTCGCCTTGCCCGAATCCGGCAAGGCTAAGAGAATTGGCATACCGCTTACGGGGCTCCACAGAGCCATCTTGGGCTAGAGTATAGCACCGCTATTGTTTGACTTCGGCAGTCACCAATCGGGTAGCGGCTACCCCACTAAAGGGGCCACTTAAGCCCCTTGAAAAGGGCTGAGCCAAGGCCCCAGATTCCGACGAAAGGAGAGCCATCCAGGCATAAGCGCAAGCCGGCCCGCCATTTCCGTCCTGGTCTGTCGGCCAACCTGACTCGATTCTTGCGCGTTTCAACATGAATGGGGGGCAGAAGTCAACCGGCAAAAGGCACCGGGAATCGCGTACCTGCTGCCCAGGCATTTACAATGGCGTCTATGCTTCAGGTGGTGTTTTATTCTGCCTGCCGTGTGCTGACCTTATGACATTAAGATTCCTTCGCATTCCCGCAGCGATTGTGTTTTGCACGGTGCTGCTCGCTAGTCCCTCGATGACGGTTGCCCAGAACATCGCCCCGCAAAGCCCGTACGGGGGCACCACGATCGAGGACATCATCGCCCGGGTGAACGACCAGATTATCTACGCGCTCTGATTACGACCGCTCAATGGCCGAAGTGGACCAGGAGGCCCGCCAGCGTGGAGCTACCACGCTGCAGGAAATCTCCGAGTCGCACAAGGATCTGCTCCGGAACCTGATCGACCAGCAACTCTGGCTTTCAAGAGGCAAGGAACTGGGCATTACTGGCGATACCGACCTGGTGAAGCGCCTCGACGAGATTCGCAAGCAATACCATCTGGATACCATCGAGGATCTGGAAAAGGCCGCCAAGGAGCAGGGCGTCTCGTTTGAGGATTTCAAGGCCAATATCCGCAACGGCATCATCACTCAGAACGTGATGCGTCAGGAGGTTGGTGCGCAAATTCGGTTCACTCCGGGCGAGGCCGAGCGCTATTACGAGCAGCACAAGCAGGACTATACGCAGCCCGAGAGCGTGCGGCTGAGCGAGATTCTGGTATCGACCGGTACTGCGCGGTGATCCAGGCCAAGGCTGGCGGCAGCCAAGACCAAGGCTGACGATCATGGAGGCACGGCTTCACTGCGGGCGGCGACTTTGCTCAGTTGGCGAAGTCCTTCAGCGATGGCCCCACAGCGGCAGAGGGTGGCGAACTGGGCCAGTATCAGCCGTGGCGCGCTGCCGAAGGCGCTGGAGGATAAGACCTTCCCGCTTAAAGCCGGTGAGATTACCGATCCGATTCTGACCCGGCAGGGCTACATCATCCTCAAAGTGATTGAACATGTTCCTGGTGGACCTCGTCCCTTCAAGGAAGTGGAGAGCCAGGTTGAAGATGCGTTTTACATGAGCCGTATGGAACCGGCTATTCGCGCCTATCTGACCAAGATGCGCGAAGATGCATTCATCGACATCAAGCCGGGCTATACCGACACGGGCGCGAGCCCGAATGAAACCAAGCCGGTCTACAGCGCGTACATGCCGCCGGCGCCGAAGAAGAAGGCGAAGGTGGAGCGCACGCGGTTCCGCGAGACCACCCACACGTTCCGCCAGAAGTCGCCCCAGGCTGCAGGCAGCACCTCTACCGCCTGTCACCCGCTCCAGCACCCGCCGTGGAAAAGGTCAGTGCGGCGAAGAAGAAGCACGCCAAGAGTACAGAGCCAGCGAGTGAGAAGCCGGGCAAGAAGGAAAAGATTCGCTTTGGCCAGAGTCCACGCAAGACTCTCCCCGCGGAGCCCAACGACCGCGATCGAAAACGCTGGAGCGCTTCCGGAGACGGCATCGAACGCCAACGAACCGGTGAATCCTCTGGAAGCTGCTGCCCCGGAGAAGAAGACCCGCTTCAGTGCTCGTGCGAAGGTGCCCAAGCAGCCTAAGGCGAAGAGCATCCTGACTGACCGACGCGCTGGCTCCTGCACCGGCAGATGCCGCAGAGGTTGCCGATCGAGCAACGCAGTCTGGCCCATTGGGCCTGGCCGGTGACACCGCATCAAAGAAAAAGAAGAAGTCAACGACGGAAACCGAAAAGACCCGTCTAGCTGATCGGAAGAAAGAGCCTGGAACCCCGGATCAGGCGCCGCAGATTACACCGGCGCCTGAAGTGCCGGGTGCACCCGCTCCGGCTCCCGCTCCGTCGACACCCGCTCCGCCGGTTCCCGCTCCTCAACCGCAACAATAACGCGAACAATTTTGCACGATTGGCGGGCCTGGGACGAGATCCCAGGCCCGCTTCGCTTTTGGCAACGCAGCCTCGTGCGTTAAGCTTCTCGGCAGTATGAAAGATATCTACATTGCGGATCTCGCCACATTCGACGAAGGAAAACCCTTCGACAGTTTCTTTATCGTTTTGAGCAAACAACAACGGACGACCAAGACGAACAAGCCTTACCTGAATCTGATTCTGGGCGACAAGACGGGACAGCTCGAAGGACGCATCTGGGAGCTTGGCGACCCTCGCATCTCAAAAGATTTCGACAAGGGCGACGTCGTCAAGGCACGCGGCAGCGCATCGCGTTTTGATGATCGGCTGCAGATGAAGATCGATCAGCTTCGAGTGGCGCGGGCCGACGAAGTGGAGAAGGCTGACATGCTGCCTTCGACCACATACGATGTTGCCGTTCTCTGGAGCCAGCTTCAATCGAGCGTTGAGAGCGTTGCGAATCCTGATCTGAAGCTGCTGCTAACAACCATTCTTTCCGACCCTGCAATTGGAAGCGCTTTTCGCGAAGCCCCCGCTGCGCGACAGCTTCATCACGCATGGCTTGGCGGGCTGCTCGAACATGTGGTCAGCCTGCTGACCCTCGCTGATCGCGTGGCTGCGCACTATCCATTGCTCGATCGCGACCTGTTGATTGCTGGAGTTGTTCTTCACGACATCGGCAAGATTCGCGAGCTGTCATGGGGAATCGGGTTCGACTATACGATCGAAGGCACGCTGCTGGGACACATCCAGATGGGCATCGACCTGGTGGAGAAAACCATTGCAGGCCTGCCCAATTTTCCTGACCGGTTGCGCACGCTGGTGTTGCACATGATCCTGTCGCACCACGGCAAGCTGGAGTTCGGATCGCCGAAGCTGCCGATGATTCCGGAGGCGCTGGTGCTTAATTTCGTGGATGACCTGGACGCGAAGATGCAGGCGGTCTCGAGCGAATTCGACAAGTCGATTCGCGAGGGAAAGGGGCCGGATGAGCTGACGGGGAAAGTTTGGTCGCTGGACAATCGGCAACTTTTGAATACAAAACGGTGGCTGGCGGAGAACGGGAAATAGCGTCCAAGTGGTTCTTGCAAAAGCGTTGAAAGTTCGCTTGGGTGGTGTGCGGTTACCGCTAAATGTTCGCTTAAATGGTTACGGAATGGGGCCAAATGTTCGCTCAGAGGGTGATAAAAACGTTAGGGGATAACCCTTTTTTTAATCAATTCTGGCGAAAAGGTTGCTCACAAGGTTACGTTCTGAGTCGAAGGGTTGCAGAGAATTAACCCCGTAGCGACCAAATAAGGGCTAATTGCTGCTAATTGCGCCTATTGTGCAGCCAAATTTGACATTGATTTGAGTTTTCGTGGACAGGGATTAGGGCAGAAAAGCCCCTCGATTGAGGGTTGTGCTATCCCACCCATTCCGCAAAAAGCGCGGAATGGATGGGGCACCCAGATAGTTTCAAGTCTGCATCCTCAGCCTAGGAACCAATCCCACTGTTCTTTGGTCAGGGGGACTACGGAAAGCCTTCCGATTACAAGGAGTGGTGAACCCGTAAACAGCTTCTGGGCCTTGATGGTTGGCAGGGTCTTCGGTGTCTTGAGGCGTTTGCCGACCTTGACCTTGACGACGGGTACCTTTGGATCGGTGGGGTCGACGCTCACTACGGTGCCTGTGCCCACAGCGGTTCGTTCATCGCCGGTGTGGTAGAAGATCCACTTCGTGCCCGCTTTCATTTCGCGCAGATGCATGACGGCCGTCGGGTTGGTTACGCCGTCCCACACGGTTTCCTTGTCGCGCAGAAAATCGTCGAAGGAGTAGACGTCGGGCTCGGTCTTGAAGAGGAAGTAGCTCATGGGCTCCATCGTTTGAAAGCGACGGAGGCGAATGCGGATCGGGGAGATCTCCAACCGGACAACCGTAGTGTCTGCATGGTAACCTTTCGCAATGAGTCTCGATTCCGCCAGCTGAATTGCTCTCGCGCGGCCACCAGGCACGCAGCGAGAAGCGGCTGGCCGATGCCAAGAATTACTTCGCCCAGGCAGTCGAACGGTGCCGGAAAGCCAACGACAAGATTCTGCTGGCGCAGGCGCTCTGCGGGCTGGGACAGATCGAGAGAGACCTGGGAAACGCGGCCCTTGCTCTCAAGCACTATTCGGCGATGCGGTCGAACTTCGCCGAGCGCAGGACGATCCGCTTCTGCTGGCCCATGCGATTCGGCATGTCGCCGATATTCTTCGAGATCAGGGGCAACTGGCGAAGGCAGCTGCCGTGCTATGAGGAGGCTCTGGCTCTTTATCGCAGGCACGATCAAACCACGCCCGCTCGACCTGGCAAACGCGATTCGCGGATACGCGCTGCTGAAGGCCGATATCGGGGACACCGAAGAGGCAACGTTTCTATGGCACGAGGCGATGGCGCTCTATGCGGAATGCGGGCGTACAGGCTGGGGTGTCGGAGAGCCAGTCGCAGATCGCGTTTCTGATGGGGCGATAGGGCAATCTTCAGCCTGCCTTTGACCGCTGATGACTGAGGACTGACAACTGTCCTCTTCCGGTACAATGGAATCAATATGATCCGTTTCTCTACAGCCGGCGAGTCCCATGGCGAGGCGTTGATTGCGCTCATCTCCGGGCTGCCTGCCGGCGTCCCCGTCGATCTGGAATTTGTGAACCGCGAGCTGTGGCGGCGGCAGCAGGGTTATGGCCGCGGCGGCCGGATGAAGATCGAGACCGACAAGGCCCACGTGCTCTCTGGAGTGCGGCACGGCAAGACCATTGGCTCGCCGATTGCGATCGAGATTGTGAACCGCGACTGGAAGAACTGGGAAGAAAAGCTGCCCGTGGAGGCCGGCGACCCCGCCAAGCACCAGGCGGTGGCCTCGCCGCGGCCTGGCCACGCTGACCTTGCCGGAGCGCTGAAGTACAACTTTCCTGACGCGCGCTATGTGCTTGGAGCGCGCATCGGCCCGCGAGTCCACGGGGCGCGTGGCGGCTGGAGCTTTTGCCAAGCTGATGCTGCGGGCATTGGGAATTGAAGTCGCGCAGTCACGTGATTCGCGTGGGCCGCGTGGAACTGAATCGCACGGCCACATGGGAAGAGATTGTGGCGGTTGACGCGCTAAAGACGAGGTGATGCTGAGCTGCGTCGATGCAGCGACCGAAGCACGCATGAAGGAAGAGGTCGAGGCGGTTTCGCGCACCGGCGATACGGTTGGCGGCGTGTTTGAGGTCGTTGTCCATGGCGTTCCCGCGGGGCTGGGCACCTATGCCAACTGGGACGAGCGGCTCGATGGGCTGCTGGCCTGGTCGGTGATGAGTCTGCAGGCGGTGAAGGCGGTCGAAATCGGCCGCGGCGTAACGGCGGCTGAGTCGTTCGGCTCGCAGGTTCACGATCCGATTCACTACGCGGCAGAACGACAACGGCAACCCGACGCGCTTTACGCGGCCGCACAACAACGCGGGCGGGCTCGAGGGCGGCGTCTCGAACGGCGAAGACATTGTGGTGCGCGGCTATCTGAAGCCGATTTCGACGCTGCGGCGTCCGCTGGAGTCGGTGCGCTTCGACACGCGCGAGGCCACCAGCGCAAGCTACGAGCGGAGCGATATTTGCGTGGTGCCGGCGGCGGGAGTGGCCGCGGAAGCCATGGTAGCCGTCACGATTGCGAGCCTGGCGCAGCAGAAGTTTGGCGGCGACTCAATGCTGGAAATGAAACGCAATTTTGACGGATACATCGAACAGATACGGAGCTTTTAGCAAGCAACAATGATTTTGAAGATCGTCAAATATCCCGAACCGATTCTGTCGCAGCCCGGCGAGCCGGTAACTGAATTCAACGCCGAACTGCGCAAGCTGGTTGCCGACATGTTCGAGACCACGTACGCCACCCAGGGCATCGGGCTGGCCGCGCCGCAGGTGGGCGTGTCGAAGCGCGTGACCGTGATCGACCTGAGCATGGGCAAGGATCCCAAAGACAAGCTGGTGCTCATCAATCCCGAGATTATTTCGAGCGAAGGCAAGCTCTACGAGGAGGAAGGCTGCCTGAGCTTCCCCGACATTCGCGAGAAGGTTGTGCGCGCCGCCAAGGTGAGCATCCGCGCCCAGGACGAGAACGGCAAGTGGTTCGAGATGGATGGCGAGGAGCTGCTGTGCGCGCGCGTTTCAGCACGAGATCGACCACCTGGACGGCATTCTGTTTCTGTTCCGCATGAGCGCGCTGAAGCGCAGCCTGAACATTGCGCAAGATTCGCAAGATGCAGGCTGACGGCGAGTGGTAGAGCGGTGAAACTTGTCTTCTGCGGCACACCCGCGCTTCGCTGTTCCTACGCTTCGAGGCACTGCTTGCCGCTGGTCACGAGATCGCGCTGGTGGTTTCGCAGCCCGACCGGCCAGTGGGCCGTACGCAGCAACTGACCGCGCCTCCGGTGAAGCAGGCCGCGCTGGCCGCGGGGATTGCCGTCGTGCAGCCGGAAAAGATTCGCAACAATGTGGAATTTCGCGCGCAGCTTGAGGCCATCGCGCCTGATGCGATCGTGGTTGTTGCGTACGGGCGCATCATTCCGCCGTGGATGCTGGCGCTGCCGCAGCTGTGGCTGCATCAATCTGCACGGATCGTTGCTGCCGAAGTATCGCGGGGCCGCGCCGATTCAATGGGCGGTGGCGATGGGTGACGCGTTCACAGGCAACACGACGATGCTGCTCGAAGAAGGCCTGGATACGGGGCCGATTCTTTTGCAGCAGACCGTCGAGATCGGGCCGAATCAGACTGCGGTTGATCTGTTCGACGTGCTTGCGCAGGCGGGTGCGCCGCTGGTTGTGGAGACGCTCGCCGGACTTGCGGATGGAAGCGATCAAGCCTCAGCCGCAGAATCATGAGGGGGCGACGTTTGCGCCGATTGCTCGATCGCGAGGATGGGCGGATGGATTTCGCGGCGCGCACGGCGCACGAACTTTATAATCGCTGGCGCGGATTTCAGCCGTGGCCCGGCGCGTTTACTACGCTCGATGGCAAGAAGCTCATTGTGCATCGCATGGCGGTTGCGGAGGCTTCGAGTGTTGCGGTGCCAGAGCTGACGCAAGCCTGGGACAGATTCACGTCGAGAATCATCGGCTGTTTGCTGCGTGTGCCGGCGAGACGTGGCTCGAACTGATCGAGGTTCAACTCGAAGGCAAGAAGCGGCTGAGTGCGCAGGAGTTTCTTGCGCGGAATGCCTCAGCTCGCGAACGCGCGGTTAGGCTAACGCGGTGGCGGCGATCTCTGCAGCTCGCAAGGCAGCGTTTCAGATTTTGATGGCTGTCGAGCGCGGGGCAATCGCATTCCGACGATTTGCTGCGGGGGAAGGCCGTCAATGCGCTGTCTGCGCCGGATCGCCACCTGGCTACTGCGCTTGTGCTCGGCGTGCTGCGATGGCAGATTCTTCTCGACGCGCAGACTGCAGCCGCTGCTGAAACGGCCAAACGCAAAACTCGATCCCGAGATTCTGATCGCGCTGCGGTTGGGAGCGTTTCAACTGCTGCATCTGGATCGCATTCCGGCGCGCGCTGCGATTGATGAAAGTGTCGAGCTGGCGAAGCAGGCAGGGCACAAGTTTGCATCGGGCATGGTGAATGCGGTGCTGCGCAAACTGGGTAGCCGGCTCGCAGTGCGCGAAGATTTGTCCGGAAGAGATCTGCGGCGGAACTGGCGTTGGCGCAGGCGCATCCGGCGTGGATGGTTGAGCGATGGGTTGAGTTCTACGGGCTTGAAGCTACGCGCGCGATCTGCAAGCACGGGCAGACTCAGCCGGGGTTGACGGTTCGCATCGTCGGCGCCGGATGTTGAAGCGGAACTGGCGCAGGCCGGAGTCAAGCTTGGACCCGGCGAATTGCTGACGGCGGCTCGTACGGTCGAGTCGGGAGACGTGACTGCGACTGCGGCGTTTCGCGAGGGGCGCGTTCGACTGCAGGACGAAGGCTCGCAGCTGGTGGCGGAGATTGCTGGTCATGCGGGTGCGGGCGAGGTGAACAGCAATTCTGGATTGCTGCGCGGCGCCGGGGGGCAAGACGCTGATTCTGGCAGAGCGCAATCCGAGGCGCGCATCGTTGCCTGCGAGTCGAGCACGCAGCGGTCTGATCATTTGCGGACGCGGCTTGCAGAGCATCGGCAGACCGGGTTGAATGCCGGCTTGGCGGATGCAACGGCGCTGAATGAAGATGGGGTCTTCGATCTTGCGCTGGCAGATGTGCCTTGCAGTGGGACGGGGACGCTGGGCCGCAATCCGGAGATTCGGCATCGGCTGAAGGTTGAAGATCTGGCGCGCCAGGCGGAGCGGCAGAAGGCGATTCTTGCGGCGGCATTGCGGGCGGTGCGCGTGGGTGGACGCGTTGTCTACTCAACCTGTTCGCTGGAGCCGGAGGAGAACGAGCAGGTGGTTGCTGCTGTTCTGGCTTCGGGAGCAAAGGCGCGGATGGTTTCGATGGAATCGCAGCATTGAGGCGATGGTTGAGAAAGGTGTGCTGATCTCTTCAGGCGCGACGCAGCTGCAAAGCTGCCTGACGCCAGAGGGCGCACTTCGGCTGCTGCCGGGTGTTTTCAACACCGATGGGTTCTTCATCGCAATGTTCGAGCGGACTGCGTGAATGCGAGTGTGGACGATCAGGCGAGGCTTGTGTGAGTCGCTCGCGCGATCTATTCCGGGCCTAGCTTAAGCTCGGCGTAATCGCGGCCAAGCAATGCGCAGAGAGCTTCAACAACCAACTCATGATCGGCGCGCTGCGGGAGCCCGGAGACGGTGACGCTGCCGACAATGCCCGCATCTTTTACTGCGAGCGGAAACGATCCGCCGTGCGAGGCGTATTCGTTGATCGGAAGTCCACGGGCTTCAAGCGAGTATTCTTCATCTTCATGGTGAGCCCAACGCCGTAGGAGCTGCGATGGAAGCGCGCGACTACGTTGCTTTTGCGATGCACCCACGAGACGTTGTCTGGAGTGGTGCCTTTGAGCGCGGAGTAAAACAGCGGCTGGCCGAAGCGACGGACGTCGATCACTATCGACAGGCCGCGTTCCTTGGCCATCGTCCGAATGCGGCTGCCGAGTTCCCAGGCCATCTTGCTCGTCCATGTGCGTCAACTGCAGTTCGCGTTCCTGCAGCGTGATCCGTTCCAGATCTTCGTTCAGTCCCATAAAACTATCGTCCTCGCATTTCAGATTGCTGTCACTACTTCGCAACAGTCAGCTTAACCATCGTACTCTGGTCGACCCGCGCACCGGCAGGGGGCGCTTGTGCGATCACAAAGCCGGGCCTGACCGGCAGAACCGGTGGTGCGTCGCCGCTGCCGACGGGAGGCACGGGCACGCTGACATAGACCGGCGTCGCGGACTTGATTCCCACTTTGGTCGATTGCAGGCCTGGGCGCTCACGACCGGCAATCCGGTGAGGTCGGGCATTACGTAGCCATTCACTGTTTCGTCGTCCGGTGCGGCAACGAGCAGGTTGACGGTAGGCTTTGCGATGTCCTGCGCATGCGCGGGCGGATCCTGCGCGATGACTGTGCCTTCCGCGGCGTTTGGATAGGGCAGCCTGGCGACGGTGCCGACTTCAAGTCCGGCGCGGCGCAACTCCAATTCGGCAACACGCTCCTCGTGGCCCACTGTCTCCGGCACGTCTACCTTTTGCGGGCCGAGGCTCTCTGACACGCGCACCTGCCACTCGCGCCGCACGACAGTTCCCGGCGCGGGCGATTGCGTGAGGATGTGGCCGGCGGCCACGTCGCCGGAGTAGTAGCGGTTATCGACGTTGAGATTGAGGCCGAGGCCCGACGGTTTCAGCGCGCGCATCCGCGACGGTCATTCCTTTGAGCGACGGCACCTGCACTTCTGCGCCATGAATGGCGAAGTGCATGGTGGTGATGGCGGCAAGCAGCGCAACCGCCACCAGCAACAGCAGCAGCGACGCGACCTGAAAGAAGTTCACAATCGAACGCTTGATCATTCTCGCGGATTGCTCCTCATGAAAGTTCTGTTCGTGCTTCATCGAGTATTGTCGGTTACCGGCTCGGGATGGATGGTGACGCGGCTGACCTCGGGGCACTCAAGCTTGAAGCGATCTTCAAGCGCGGTGATGACGAGGTGAACTTGCTGCATGGGCAAGTCGTCGGGCAGCGTGCAGTGGCAAGAGAGATAGATGTGCTCGGCCGCGCGGCCGACGGTGATTTCATGCACGTCGATAATTTCCGGGAAGAGCTTTGGCGGCACTGCGCAGTGCATGTTCGATCTTGCGGTCTTCTTCGACCATCACTTCCGGCTAGTTCGATTGTGGCCGGCTCGCTCTCAATATGGGTGAGCACGGCGTCGATCTCAGGGGCTACGCGGAGAATTTCCTCTTCAAGCGCGCTCACAAATTCATGGGCATCGCGCAGGGACATTGTTTCGTCGAGTTCAACGTGCTGCTCAACGCGCAGGCGGCCGTGGACGCGACTGCACGCTGAGCTCGTGAACGGAGACGTTGTTGCGCGCGGCCACTGCACGCACACGATCGAAGACGCTTTCGGCGCGGGCTTCGCGGGGAACGGTGTGGATGACGACATCGGCCCTGGGCAGCGTGCGATGAACCGCATCGGTGGCCGCCTGCACCAGTTCGCCGGTGTGCTCAAAGGTAAAGCGACGCGGCAGGGCGAGCGTGAGGTCGGCAAAGTAGCCGGCGCCCGCGCGGCGCACGCGTGCCTGCTCCACGGCCATGACGCCTTGAATCTTTTCCACCTCGCGAACCAGGCGGCAGCCTCGTCTCCGCGGGAACCTCGTCCATGAGGACGGCAACGGTCTCGCGGCCAAGCATCAGCGTGAGACGCAGAATCATGAGCGAAACGACGACTGCCGCGAATGGATCGGCGTATTTGAGCCAGGCGGATGCCGTAGTGCGTGCCGGCCCAACTGGCGCCGAGTCCGCAAGCACGGCCAGGGTGGCCCAGATGTCGCTGGCGAAGTGGAAAGCGTCGGTTGCGAGCGCGGGAGAGCCGGTGCGTATGGCGACGGCGCGCAGTTGGCGCGAACGCCAGAAGTCCACACCGATTGATGTGACGAGAACGAGCACCGGCCATACGGAGTGGTGCAGTTCCGTGGTGTTGTGGATGATGCGGTCGATGGCTTCCCAGATGATCCACGCGCAGGAGATGGCCATCAGGATGGCTTCGCAAAACGCGGAGAGGTTTTCGACTTTGCCGTGACCGTAGGTGTGGTCTTCGTCGGCGGGCTTGTCGCTTACCTGGACGGAGAAGAAGGTGAGCGCGGCGCCAACCAGATCGAGACCCGAATGCGCGGCATCCGAGAGCACGCCGAGGGAACCGGAGAGCAGGCCCGCGGCGAGCTTGAGCAGCGTCATGACTCCTGCGGCAATCATGGAGTTGCGGGCCACGCGCGCGCTTTTCGGCTGAGGATTCGGCCACGGTCATTGCGGGCAGATCCAAAGCGGGCGAACTGGGCGCGGAAGCGAGTCATTGAGTTCCTAGACTACAAGCGGGCGCGTGGCTGTGTACAACCCGGCGATTCCGAAGGTGTAGGGCTGCCAGGCGCATTCCTCGTATCCGGTGGACTGCATGAGGCGGAGCATCTCTGCAGGCGGCGGGAAATTGCCGACCGAAGTGGGCAGGTAGTTGTAGGGACCATTCTTGCCGCAGATGAGGCGCCCGATGGCGGGAAGGACGCGACGGAAGTAGACGGCGTAGGCCTTGCCGAGCAGGCCGCCAGGTTCGCTGAACTCGAGGATGCCGAGCTGGCCGCCGGGCTTGAGCACGCGGTCGAACTCGCGCAGGCCGGCCTCGTAGTTGGCGAGGTTTCTGAATCCGAAGGCGGTGACAATGAGATCGAGCGATGCGGACTTGAGCGGCAGATGGAGCGCATCGGCCTCAAGCGGGATGGCGTAGGGCTTGCCGGAGCCTCGGCTGGCCGCGCCAAATTTGAGGGCGCCGCGGCTGAGCATGCCGCGCGAGAAATCCGCTGCCAGAATGGGCTGGGACTCGCGCGGGCGAAGCTTGAGGAGCGCCATGGTCATGTCGCCGGTGCCGCAGCAGATGTCGAGAACCGACGCTTGCGGATCGGCGAGGATGGGCCGGAAGCGCCGTGCTGTGCGACGCCACCAGAGGCGATCGACATTGGCGGAGAGCACGTGGTTGAGCAGGTCGTAGCGCGGCGCGATGGAGTCGAACATCTGGCGCACGGCTTGCGCGGCGGATGCTTCGTCCGCGGTGCCTAACGGTTTGGCTCCTGTCGCCGGCATGATCGTGTGTACTCCGTAGCTTTCCGGATCCTACCGGCGAATTGAGCGCTCTTACTGCAACAGTGTTGGCTCGTCGTCCTTCAGCTCTTCCGGCGGAATGATTACCGCGGCGGCTACCTTGTCGTCCGGCTCCAGGGTGAGGATGCGGACGCCCTGGGTGGCGCGGCCGGCGGAGCGGATGGTCTTGGTGTCGCAGCGGATGATCTTGCCGAACTGGCTGATGACCATCAGCTCTGAAGTGTCGTCGACCAGCTGAATGGTGTTGACGCGACCGATGCGCGGCGTGACGGCCATGTTCTTGACGCCCTTGCCGCCGCGGGTCTGCAGGCGATATTGCTCCACGTCCGTGCGCTTGCCAAATCCGTTTTCGGTGACCGAGAGAATGCGATAGGCGCCCGGATCATGCTCCTTGGGCGTGATCGCCGTCCCGACCACGTAATCGTTCTTGGCCAGCGAAATTCCGCGCACGCCGAAGGCCGGGCGGCCCATGGAGCGGACATCGCACTCGTCGAAGCGGATGGCCATGCCGAGATGGGTGGCGAGGAAGACCAGTTGCGAGCCGTCGGTGATGCGGGCTGCGACCAGTTCGTCGTCCTTGTCGATGCCGATGGCGATGATGCCGCGCGCCATGACGTTGGAGAAGTCCTTGAGCGGGGTCTTCTTGACCGTTCCCTTTTGCGTGGCGAAGAAGATGAACTTGCCTTCTTCTTCGAGGTCGCGGACGGGCAGAATGGCGCGGACGTTCTCGCCCGGCTGCAGGTCGAGCAGGCTCTGCATGGACTTGCCCTTGCCGGCCGCGCCCACGTCGGGAACTTCGTAGACCTTGAGCCAGTACACGCGGCCGGTGTTGGTGAAGCAGAGCAGATAGGCGTGGGTCGAGTCGATGATGAGCTGCGAGACGAAATCTTCTTCGCGCGTCTTCATGCCCATGCGCCCTGTGCCGCCGCGCCGCTGCGAGCGGTAGATGGAGATCGGCGTGCGCTTGAGGTAGCCCTGATGGCTGACGGTGACGGCGACCTGCTCGTCGGCGATCAGGTCTTCAAGCTGCAGCTCGGCGCTCTCGTCGATGATCCGCGTGCGGCGTGCGTCGCCGTACTTGTCGCGAACTTCTTCGAGTTCCTTGACGATGACCGCGCGGAGCTTGGCTTCGCTGCCGAGGATGGATTCGTACTCGGCGATGCGCTCACGAACCTGCTTGAGTTCGGTGAGCAGTTCGTCGATGGAGAGTTGCGTCAGGCGATAGAGTTGCAGTTCGAGAATCGCATCGATCTGGCGGAGCGTCAGGCCCTTTTCTTCGGTGGGCAGGCGCTTGCGGTCGAGGGTGATGACGATCTCGTTGCCCTTGCCCCACGCGTACAAATTTTCGCGCGCTTCAGCCCTGGAGCCGGAAGCGCGAATGATCTTGATGACCGTGTCGAGGTTGTCGAGCGCAATCTTGAGGCCTTCCAAAATGTGCTCGCGCTCGCGGGCCTTGCGCAGAAGGAAGACTGTGCGCCGCTGCACCACATCGACGCGATGATCGATGAAGGCCTGGATCGCCTGGTCGAGACCCAACTCCCGCGGCTGCCCGTTGAGCACCGCGAGGAAGATCATGGAGAAGCTCTCCTGCATGGATGTGTGCTTGTAGAGCTGGTTGAGCACGATCTCAGGCTGTGCGCCGCGCTTGAGCTCGATGACGATGCGCATGCCGTCGCGATCGCTTTCGTCGCGCACGTCGCCGATGTCGTCGATGATCTTTTCGTTGACCAGTTCGGCGATGCGCTCGATGAGCCTGGACTTGTTGACCTGGTAGGGGATCTCGGTGACGATGATCGCCTGCTTTTCCTTGGTCAGATTTTCAAGCCCGGTTTTCGCACGCATCAGGAAGCGGCCGCGGCCGGTCTTGTAGGCCTGCGCGATCCCCGACTTGCCGTAGAGAAATCCGCCAGTCGGGAAGTCGGGACCCTGAACGTGCTTGAGCACTTCAACCAGGCCTGCGTTCGGATTGTTCACGAGCGCGATGGTGGCGTTGATGACCTCGGTGAGATTGTGGGGCGGAATGTTGGTGGCCATGCCCACCGCAATTCCGTTCGACCCGTTGACGATCAGGGTCGGAACTCGCGTGGGAAGCACGGTTGGCTCATTGGTGGTCTCATCGAAGTTGGGCGTCATATCGACGGTTTCCATGTCGATGTCGGCCATCATCTCTTCGGCGATGCGCTCCATGCGGCACTCGGTATAACGGTAGGCCGCCGGCGGATCGCCATCCACCGAACCGAAGTTGCCCTGCCCATCCACGAGCGGGTAGCGCAACGACCAGGGCTGCGCCATGCGCACGAGAGCGTCATAAACAGACGAGTCCCCGTGCGGGTGATACTTCTTGAGGCACTCGCCCACGACGCCGGCGCACTTTGAATATCTCTTGTTGTGCTGCAGGCCCTCGCGGTCCATGGCGGTGAGAATGCGCCGGTGTACGGGCTTCAAACCATCGCGGGCGTCTGGAAGCGCGCGCCCAACGATCACCGACATGGAGTAGGCGAGATAGGAGCGGCGCATCTCCTCCTCGATGTTCATCGGGAGGAAGTTGGTGCCACCGCCTGGGGGCGTGCCACCGTCGAGAGGGAGCTGGGGATTCTTATCGTCTGCCATAGGGTTTTTCTGAGGCTCTGCGGAGGGCGGCAAAAAAGGTCCGGTGAAAGCAGGGCCGGGTCCGTGAGCTATGGCTTTATTTTACGCGTTGCAGCGCACGCTTTAGCAAGGCGGATGATGTGAAATAAGTCCTTATATTGCTTGAATTTATAGGCAGGCTATCGGTGAGTCGATCGAGGGCCTGAAAAACTCGCTTCGGAAAGGTGGATTTCCGGGTCGAAACTAAGGGATTTTCAGAGACTCAATTCGGGTGATTCTGGGGTGGGTTTGGTGCGAAGATTCTGGACCGGGGCGAGCAGTGATTCGGTCTAGAGCAGGCCGGGCAGGCTCAGCAGGCAGAACACCGCCTGAAGCAGAACGATGGATGCACCGGCGGCTATCGCGAGGCGCCCGCGCGGGCTCTCATAGGCATCCGCAAAAACGCCGCCGATAAATGTGACCAGAAAGGGAAGCGCCCACAGCCACGGAGTGCCCTGTGCGCCGGTCATGATGAGCGGCATGAGGGCAAGCGTGCAGAGCAGCGGAGTTGTGTTGCCGAAGTAGCGCGACCGCTTGAGGCCAAGGTAAAGCGCAAGCGCGGCGCACGCGGCGACGGTGATGCCGGCGTTGCTCAGCGTGCCGAAGAACCGGCGCGCGGGGTCGAGCGAGAACCAGAGGAATCCCGAGCCTGAGCGGAAGACGTAGCTGAAGGCATCGGGCGAGAATCCGTAGGCAGACGAAGAGCAGAACCAGCGCCCCAGCGGTGGCCAGCAGCACAACGGGCAGCGTCTGGCTGCGATGTCCTTCTGCCACCCAGAGCATCAAGCACGAGGCCGAGCAGTGCGGCGAGCGGAAGCGCGGCGATGTGCGATGCGGCAGCTGCACCGAAGAGCAAGGTGAGCAGGACAATGCGGGGACGCCATTTGCGCCTTGGCCCTTGCATGGCGTGGGCGACGCCGATGCAGGTGTAGACGCCGCCATAGACACCGAGCGCGGCTAGCACTTCAGGATTGGGCGCGACGCACGCCTTGATTATCGGCGGCGAGAAAAGCAATAGAGCGCCAGCGCTGTGTAACCGCCGAAGTCGCCGTAGAGGCGCCGCGAGACCCACCAGATGCAGCCGCCAAGCAGCGCACCGGCAAAGAGAAATGGAAGGCGCAGCAGCAGGAGAATGTGCGTCATTTGATGGCGCAGTTCCCATGTGCTGATTTCGCCGGCGCCGGTTTGTACGACTCGGTCTTCCGGTTTGCGGAAGTGGTCGAGCGCGCGCTCGGCCGAGGAAATTTACGGTGAGCGGAAGTCCCGCGAGGCGGTAGGCCAGGATGCCGTCGTGAATGTTGCCGCAGGTGGTGAAGTAGCCGGCCAGGGGCGAAGGGCGCTCCCAGGTTTCGCGACCGCAGCGCGCGTATTGGTAGTCGCGGTCGGTGAGCGTTTGATGCGCGGTGAGCCAGAAGCCCTGGATGAGAAAAAGCACGAGCAGCCCCGCCGCAATGCGCTGCGGCAGATTGAAGCGAAAGCGGCGAAGGATTCCGAACCGGTGGGTCATATGTAAGAGACTCTACCAGTCTAAACGCCGCACCCTGCGGCGTACTCGGAGGCTCGGCTGCGTGATGACTGTAGATTCGGCTGCTTTACGCCAACATCCAGCAAAGGTACACTGGCTCCGCCATGCTTACACGTCGCAAGTTTGTATTAAACACCGCTGCCGCCGCTGTCGCTTTGCAAACACGCTTCTCTCTCGCTCAATCGTCTGGCGTTTATCGCAATCCGATTCTCGGTGGCGACCACCCTGATGGCAGTCCAATCCGCGTGGGCAATGACTTCTACCTTACTCACTCGAGTTTTGATTACGCTCCCGGGCTGCTGATCTGGCACTCGGCTGACCTCATTAACTGGCGGCCGGTTGCAGCTGCGCTTAATCGCTATTACGGAACGGTGTGGGCTCCCTACCTTTGCGAGTATCAGAACCACTTCTACCTTTATTTCCCGGCCGCAGGGCACCTGCAGGTTGTGCATGCGGATCACCCGACCGGGCCGTGGAGCGAGCCGATCGATTTGGGCATCAGGGCCATCGATCCCGGCCCACATTGCTGAAAACGGCAGGCGCTTCCTGCACATGGCTGGCGGCAGGATGGCCGAGCTCAACGCCGATGGACTGTCTGTGAAGGTTCAGCCGAAGGTCGTCATCGATGCGTGGCCCATGCCCGCTAGTTCGCGCATGGAGTGTACCTGCCTCGAAGGTCCAAAAGTTATGGAGCACAACGGCTACTTTTATATGAACGTTGCCGAGGGCGGAACGGCCGGCCCCGCCACGAGCCATGCTGTCGTCTCCGCGCGAAGCCGCCATGCCGACGGCCCGTGGGAGTTCTCACCGTTCAACCCAATTGTCCGCACCGGGTCGCGCGACGACCGCTGGCTCTCGCTCGGCCATGGCCGCTTGGTGGATACGCCCGACGGCAAGTGGTATATGACAGTCCACTCCTATGAGAATGGTTACCGCGCGCTGGGCCGGCAACTGCTGCTGCTGCCGATTGAGTGGACTCCCGATGGCTGGTTCCGGGTTCCAGAAGGCGTCACTGCCGATTCGGCCATTCCACT
>CAWBJA010000003.1:0-322017 GCA_963788895.1 uncultured Actinomycetota bacterium
ACTCTTTGAGATCCGAGATATATATCTGTGCTGCACGGATTCCTGTGAACGAATGTTGTCATGCACGCGTAAGTTGCGCAAGTGTCCGGAAGGTTCATGATCAACTGAACGCCTCGGCGAGCCGCAGCCCGCTGGGCTGGCAACTGCCGAAAGAGGAGCGCCCGCTGCAACGGGCGGGCGGCAGATCAGCCACCCCAGAAGATACGCAGATGCTAGTGACCGGAACAGAACGCAGCGCTACGACGGACCTGATCTCGTTGCGACGACGCGAAGGGCGACAGCCTCAGCGTCCCCTGTGCGAGGAGGTTCCTAAGCAAAGAGCGACGATCGATAGCTCCGCTGTGCATCCCGGCTATGCGGCGGTCAGTCGCATCGTGCACGCTCCCGACACTGTCCACGCGGACCTTCACCTCCCGCACCATCCTCCTCAGGCCGTTAGGGCAAGAAGACGCTGCAAGCGATACCTATCCTCCCCAGGTCGAGCAAGAGTGCCACCAGGAGTAACCATCGGCGGGTGAACACCCGTGATGAACGGCTACGCCGGGAACGTCAGCCGTCGTAGCGGCCTGCCTTCGCATCAGCCAGGAAAACGGCGAAGGCGGCGCGGTCCACCACATGCGCGCCGTCTTCTGGACGCTTCGAGTCACGAATAGCTGTCATGCCGGGCAGGTTGCCAGCGATCTCCACGCAGCCGCCGTTGGCGGTGCCGCTGCGGTCCGCCTTCCGCCACTGGGCCAAGGACAGGTCGGTCATTGCTGATCACTCCAGGGTGTCGCTGAGTTTGTCGAGGTGAGTCCTGGTGGCCGCGGGGGCGAGCGCCGCCTCCCGGATCAGGGCGAAGGTCTCCTTGTAGGCGTGGACGTCGCCGGGCTTGGTGACCTCCTGGATGGCGGTGTCGTTCTCCAGGTAGACGACGCTGGTGTCCTCGTCGTCGGGGAAGTCGAAGATGTTGACCGGGCTGATCATGCCTGGGTGCGGGCCGTCGGCGAACCGCAGCATCCGCAGCTCGACGCCGGGGCGGCGGCTCATCGCGGCCAGGTGCGCGACCTGGGCGCGGCGGTCTTCCTGGCTGCCCCAGCGGTACAGCAGCGACGCCTCGGTGACCACCGCGACCAGCCGCGGCGCGGTGCCGTCGGCGCGGTCGAGGATCTGCTGGCGGCGCAGCCGCGCCGCCAGCGCCCGCTCACGCCACGCGGCGGCCGCGAGCCGGTTCGCAGCAGCGCTTCCGCATGTGCCGGAGTCTGCAAGCAGACCCGGAATCAGCAGCGGCATGTACACGCTGATCCTCGCGGCGTCGTTCTCGAACCCAGCGAACTCGTTGCCCTTGCCGAAGACGTCCTCGTAGCCCGCCACCACACCCGGTTTCGCGCCTGGCCGCCGAGATCCTCGAGTTCGGCCCGCTCGTCGTCGCTCGCCCCGTAGATCCGCGCCAGGTCGCGAACGTGGCTCGCGTCAGGGAGCCGCCACTCGTTACGTTCGTACCGGTCCAGGCGGCCCCTGCTCCAGCCGAGCTTGTCGCTCGCCTCGTTCAGGCTCATCCCGGCCCGCACCCGCAGCGCGGCCAGGCGGCGGGCCAGCCGGCGCTTCGCCACTATGGCCCCATAGGCGTCGTCGGCCACCCGGATTCCCTCCTTGACAGCTCGTCGAAACAAGCCTACCAGGAAGCTAATCTGTGAAACACAGATTAGCTTCCTGTATTAGATCAATCAGCGCGGCAGCGATGATCGCCTTGGGGAATTTGCCGATGCTCAGGATGGGTGCCACCCCTAGTAGTGCTGGCGCCCCGCACGGCCCGCACCGGTATCCGCCCGGTCCGACGGGACGATCATCAGGCGCACGCAGGACCGCCGGCAGCGGGACTTTCTGGAGCGGTGCACCGAGACGGCCGCGGCCCGGGTCAAGGTGACCCAACGACGGCGCAGCAAGCTGGCGGTGGACGCGGCCAGCCGGGCTGAGCGAGGCCGGCCGTTAGCTCGGTCTGGTGGAGATGCTGGCAGGGAACTGACAGGCCGGACTCCGTACCCAGCCGGATAACCCACGCTCTGCCGTTCGGCCCGCTTCGCAGCCATCCGCCCCAGTGATGAGACCGCAGGAGTCAGCTTCCAGAGTTTCGCGTGCGCGGCTTCTCGCCACAGGCTCTAGGACGCCACGTCGTCGAACTCTCCGTTCCTGACCCCGTCGAGGAAGCAGTCCCATTCGAACCGGCTGAACACGCTGACCCGCCCGTCCGGGTCGCCGGTCAGCCGCATCAGCACCCATTCCTGCCCACTGGCGCGGGCGAACGCCACCTCGATGGCGCCTTCGCCCTCGGTGGAGCGCCGCCAGGCCAGCGCGCCCGCCTCGATGCCGAGATCATCGACGGTGGGCTTGGCTGGCTGGGGCATCATTTTCCTCCCGGCTTGCGGGCGACCGCGACGTAGAACGAGCGCGACCCGTCGCTCTCGGCGGCCTCCGGATCCTCGCAGTCCCACAACCCCGCGGACGTCAGCCCCGGTTCCGCGCCATCATACGGCGGCACGATCTCCAGCCCGGCGAAGAACCGCCCGATCTCCGCCTTGGTGCGGGGGGTGTTCACCGGGATGGTGGAAGTCGCATAGACATCGAGTATCCGATCGACCTTACGCGCGGCCATCCGGTCCGCGCTCGGCGCCGACAGTGCCAGGTAAGAGCCGGCTGCCAGCGGGTCCAGATAACGTGCCACCAGCGCCCACGGGTCGGCGTCGTCGGGTATGAACTGGGTTACCGCGAGGATCAGCAGCCCGGCAGGCTCAGCGAAGTCGATCAGGCGCCCGGCTTCCGGATGGCTCAGCAGTTCCGCGGGCTGGCGGAAGTCGGCCTCGACCACGGCCGTGCCCGGCACCCCGGCCAGGATCTCGTGCCCGTGGGCGATGACGCCCGGGTCGTTGTCCGTGTACAGCACCCGGGCGTCCGGCACGATCCCCCGCGCCACCTCGTGAGTGCACCGCTGCGTGGGCAGCCCGGCACCGAGGTCGATGAACTGGCGGATGCCGCGCTCGGCCATCCAGCGCACCGCGCGCTGAAGGAAGCCCCGGTTGGCCCAGGCGGCGTCGCGAATCTCCGGGACTAAATCGATGATGCGGTCCACCGCGTCCCGGTCCGCCTGGAAGTTCGCAGTGCCGCCCAGGTACCGGTCGTACATCCGGGCTGGGTTCGGCTTGCTCGCGTCCACGCCAGGCGGGACCTGCTCCGTGTCACTCATGCGCGCCTCCAGGGAAACGTTCTGGGTACGGCCAGCCGGGGCGGCTCGCCGACGGCAAGGGGACAGCGCCCTGCAGCCCGCGGGATTGGCAGGTCGGCCGCGCCTTGCCTTCAGATCATGATAAGTACATAGTTGAATCTGTGCAGCATAGATCTCGTGGTTAAATTACCGATATTAGAATCCAGCCTGAGGAGGCCTGCCAGGATGATCGATGACCACGCTTACGGGGCCACGGTGGCGAAGCGCCGGCTGGCCCGCCGCCTAGCCGCGCTGCGGGTGCGGGCCGGGATGAGCCTGAACGAGGCGAGCGACAAGCTCGGCTGGAGCAGGGGCCGCCTGAATCGGTTCGAGGCCAACCAGTGGCGGCAGCCGGATCCCAGCCACATCCGCGACCTGGCGCGTATCTACGGGACCAGCGACAGCGAGCGGGCGGAATTAGAGGACCTCGTCACGCTCGCCAGGGCCCGGATGTGGTGGCACGAGCCGGAGAAGGAGAAGGAGAAGGTCTTCAGCAACGAGTTCGCCGGGTTCGAGAACGACGCGGCGCGCATCAGCGTCTACATGCCGCTGCTGATCCCGGCCTGCTCCAGACTCCTCGCTGCATTGAGGCGAATCTGGCTGTCGGCGGGACATCACTTGACTGGCGTGAGCGGGCGCTGGCGGCGCGGCTGCGCCGCCAGCAGATCCTCGACCGCGCCGACGGCACCGCGCCGCGGCTGGTCGCGGTGGTCACCGAGGCGTCGCTGCTGTACCGCTGGGGCAGCCAGGAAGACCGCCGCGCCCAGGTCGCGCACCTGGCCGCGATGAGCCGCCGCCCCGGCGTCGAGCTGCGGATGCTGCGGTTCGCCGACGGCCCGCACCCAGGCATGATCAGCCCGGTCAACATCTTCGACTTCCCCGACGACGAGGACACCAGCGTCGTCTACCTGGAGAACGACACCGCCATCCAGGAGGTCACCAAGCCCGGCGACGTCCACGCCTACAAGGAGACCTTCGCCCTGATCCGGGAGGCGGCGCTCGCCCCCGCGGCCACCAGGACTCACCTCGACAAACTCAGCGACACCCTGGAGTAGCCCGAGGCACGACGCCGGGAAAGCGGCGGGCCGGGCGCGAACTGCGCACATCATCCCGCGACCCGCAGGAAGGACCTCCGCCCCGCCCGGGCCTGGCGCAACGGCTACCAGCTACGGCGACGGGAAACGGGAGGAGCCACTTGACCCCGGAAGAGCACGAAGACGCGTCAGGCGTGCTGCCTGGCGCGACGGGCGATGAGGAAGCCGCTCGGCTGCGGCGCGAGTACCCGCGGTGGGTGGTGTTGTGGCTGGACCGCGAAGGCCAGTACCGGGCCGGGCCGCTGTTCCGGGCGCCGCGCGGGAGCGTTGCCAGTGCCGCCACACCCGCAGAGCTAGCGGCCCGGATGGACCAGATCGAAGCGGCTGCCCGCAGTCCGCGGGACAGCGCACCGGATACTGGCACGGCTGCTGCCGACGTCGCGGCGAGCAGGCGGGACAGCGACCTATGAACAGGCGCTTAGCGGGCGGCCCGTAAGTTCGCCGGGGGTCCGTCAAGCGGCGGCGGTCTCAAACCTCGGGTTCCGTGGCGGGAGGAGTGGGAGACTTCCTAGCGTGCCGAGACGTACCTGGCTCGACCAGAAGGTCGACGCGCTCCTGGCCGAACTCGCTGCCTCTGGCATGGACCTCGACCGGGAGCGTGCCGGTGAGCTGATCACTGACCGGGTCCGCGCTGTGGCAGCCCTCATGCGGGTCGACCGCGCCGGCCGCCCGCACGTACCTCGACGATGAGACGGTCAGGGACATGGCGCGGCGGATGCTGTTCGAGTTCGCCGCCGAGCAGCCGGGCGCCGACATGCTGGAGCTGCCGAGGACCGTCCAGGTGCCGCTTGTCCTTGTCGGGATCATTGTTGCCGCCCTGGCAGAGGCAATGCAGGTCCGGGCCGCGAACGAGTCATCTGATCGCCTTGGCGGCGTGGTCGCCGCCTATGGGCAGGTGCTGTCGGGCTTCGGGCAGATCACCGCGGATGCCGCGTCAGGCCAGGCGGGCGACCCGGCAGGGGCCATGTTCCCGGCCGCGTTGCTGCGCCGTGCCGCCAGGCAGATCAGCAACGCCGCCGACATGGCCGCGAGTGGCGGCAGCCTCCCGGACGGGGTTCCCGAGGCAGCACGCGCGCGAACTGGCCGCGGCCCTCCGCCGGGACGCCGACGGGCTGCTCACAGTCACCACCACGGCGTGAAGGGCTGCAGCAGGGGATCTCAGCGGGTGGCCCCGTAAGGTCGTCGGGGTCACGCTGCGGCTGCCCGGCCACGCGAAACGCACTGGCCCCAGCTCAAACGGGTCGAGGTTACATACTGCGGAGCCTTCGCCTGCATCAGCGGCGTCCTCGCAAACGGCGAGCATATCCCGCTATGCCGCCTGCGCTACGGCGGCTCGGCCCACTCCTTCGGCTTCGCGATCGCCACCCGCTTAGTCAGCGATGGCGGGCAGCGGGCAAGCGGGCGCTCGCCGGTGAGGTCACCATCTCAGGGCACGCCATCGCCTGCACTGCCGGCGGTGGCCGTCCTGGATGTGATCAGCCGCGATGACCTGGCCGGCCGGGTCGCCACGCTGGGCGCCGCGTTGCCGGTTGACCTTGAGCGTTGCCGCCACCAGCTCGTCCGGGCAGTGCATGCGCCGGGGATGCTGATGCGGGCGATAAGCCCGGTGCTGACCCCCCCGCCACAGCAACGCTGAGTTACGGGGAGATCATGGAGAACGCTCGCCGAGCCGCCGATCGGTGCGTCATCGACGATCCGTTGGCGGGGCTTGGTGATGCTACAGAATGATCGTTCTGGATTCCCGCTCCGCGCACTGAGCTAACCTGGCGGCAAGTCCACGACGCCGCGGGCAACAGGCGAAACCGGTCCGCCTACCCACAGATTCCGCCGGCGATTGGGCGTGACCGTGATCATGCTCGGCCGCCCGAGGAACCGCCCCTGGCTGATGACGACCGTCTCCTCCTTCGCGGCGAGCCCATGCGCTGCCAGGAAGGCAGCGGCGGGACCCGCTGCGCTTCCGGTCGCGACATCCTCAACCGCCCCTGCGTTGTCCCAGCTACGGCCCTCACGCTTATCCGGATCAAAGACATAGGCAAACTTCGCGCCCACGCTCGCCAGCTCCGCGCGCGGTCCAGGCCCCTGGCCACGGGAACGATCAGATACGGCAAGCCGGTGGAAACGACCTGCAGGGGCAGCCGGTGCAGGTCATCCCGGCTGAGGGCAAGCGCACCCGCGAAACGGCCAGCATCCCCTCCGCCGAGCGGCGGAGCCACAGCGGGGAAGCCCTGGTTCATCTCCGCTCCGTAATAACCCTCCGTCCGCCCGGCTGCGCACGGCAATCTCACGGCCCGCGATTTCAAACACCCACGATCGTGCCGCCTCCTGGGGGCCGTGGCGCTCATGCAGGGCCGCCGCCGCGCCGATGACGGGATGCCCGGCGAACGGCAACTCCTCCTCGGCAGTAAAAATCCTCGCGGGCACCCTGCCGGACCCCGGCTGGAACTCGGCGATGATCAGCTCGAACTGACGCATCTCCACCGTGATTGAAAGCAGCGCCTCAGCCTGGATACCGGCCGGATTTCCGAACATCACTATCAATCCGTTACCAGTGAAGGGCACGTCAGTGAACACATCCACATGCCGGAACTCCACTGCGGCACCCATAAGGGTTCATCATCGCACGCCGACCCGGCCTGGCGGTTCGGTCTGGCCGCTGCATGCGCCCGGGCAGCGACCGCCCGTCGCCATCATCGCGAACCTGATCCCCGCCAGGCAGAAGATAACCGCAGCTGGCGTCACCGCACGTGCGGTGATCAGTGCCCGGTCAGTATAGGCAGTCAGTTGATGTCCAGCACCATACGCGGCGCGGCGCCAAAGACGGTGCCGGCAGTGCCGTAGTCGATGAAACCGGCCGCGCGATAGAAGTCCAGCGCGTGAGGGTTGGCCGTCACCTCCAGGCGCTTCACATCCCGCGCCCGCAGAACATGCGCGATGCGCTCCACGAGCGCAGTGGCAATGCCACGCCGCATCCAGCCCGGATCTACGAACAGGTCTTCCAGTTCGAAGACGCCACCGGCCTCGACCCAGGTGGCGAAGCCAACAAGCGAGCCTTCTGCTTCCGCGACATAGGTGCGTCCCTCGGCCAGTCCCTCAGGCCCCAAGACCAGGTGTTCTGGATGGGCCAGAAGGTTGTCACGGTCATTCGCATTAGACAATGACGCGCTGCGGTAGACACCGGCTGCGGCGGAGAGGTCGGCGGGCACGCCAAGCCTGATCATGGGTTCAGTATCCGCCCAGCACGCCGGCGACCACGGCATCAGCACGATCCGCCAGTAACCCGGGCCCTCGACGATGACCGCGCCGTTCTCGGTCCGGCAGGGACTCTCTGCCTCCACGGGCAGACCGCCGAGTCTGGCCAGCTGGGGTGGCAAACTGTCCCATCTGGGTCAGGTCGTCGAAGGAGAATCGGTGCGCTGCCCCGGGATATGTCACTGCCCTGTACGAGGGCGCGGGGCTGCGTGACGTTGCCGAGTGGGACGTCGGCGTCGAGCTCGTGACGCGATCGCCCGAGCAGTACTGGGAGATGATCAGCGAGCATGTCTCGCTCGCAGTTGCGGCGCTTCAGCAGGTCGACGAACCGGCGCGGGAGCGGATCCGGGCACACGCCGTCGCGAGGGTGAGCGCGTTCGAGAAGGACGGCAAGGTCAGGGTTCCGGGCGTGGCGCGGTGCATCGTGGGAACGAAACAGGACGCGAGCGGTACGCGCCCACGCGACGGCGCGCGGTCCTCCGACGCGGGCTGGCCGGCCCAGCCGTAGGCCGAAGCCGCGCCATAACGGTCCATCCGGCGCCATCGAAGTCGGCAGGGCACGCAAGAGCGACCGCGCCCGTAGTCGGCGATCTGCGCACTTTCGGCTGACGGGTCGCATCGTCAGGTGTCACCCGCCGTGAGCGCTGTGGCTTGCTGGCTAGGATTCGGCGCGCAAGAGCAGCCGGGGCGATTGCTGAGCCGGACCGAGCTGGTCAGGCTCAGGCGCAGATCCCGCGGCTACCCGCAGCAGGCTCAACTACACCAGCGCGGCTCAGCGGAGCAAGTCCCGCGCAAAGCCCGACACGGGACGCGCCTCGCCAGTGCCGGGGCCTGCCTGACCCAGCCAATGCCTCGGCCCCACTCGTAAGCCAGCCGGCCCGGACGCGGGGGCTCCTGCCCCCGGGACTCCAGCAACGTCGTTCCCTGCCCGCACTCGACCAGACCGCCGACCAAACGCTCACCAGTCGCGCCCCCGCAGCCAGAACCCCAGGTCACGTTCGTCATGAGCGTCCCATACGCACCAGCTGAGGTCACCCGGGGACCAACTGGGGGGCACTTGGGGGGCAGCTAGACCTCGCGAGCGGCATCCTCAAAGCCGCCGACGCCCTCAGCCTGCTCGAACGACTGACGGCTGACGAAATGGAGACCCCGCGGATCGGGAGCTTGGGACAAAGTCGAGTGCAGCCCCGTGGCGATCTCACGCCAGTCACCCCGCGCCTGGTAGGCGGTTTGACATCGGGCTCCGTAGCGCGCTGAGGGGTCAAGGCACCGCTCCAGATCGTTTAAAACATAGTGCAAGCAGCTGGCTTTAGGCTTCGGTCATGCCCGGATAACCTCGCGCGCACTATCATTTTCGCCCCGGGTGGCCGGGGGATCAGGAACCCCACACGGTGACGTAGCCGTTCAGATCATTTTCGCTAGTGCCCGCCTCAACGCCTAGAAGCCCATAACGGCCCTGATCGGTCCTGAAGCAGATGTTCATTCCTGCGACGATGTTGGGCAGGTCGGTGGTGAGGTGCGCAGGTACCCAGCTCTTGCAGGCTGAGGCTGTCGGCGTGCCGTCTTGTTTCCATACAGCAAAACCGGCCGTGCTGGACGCTGTCTCTAGCGCGTATGTGGCGTAGTAAAAAGCGGCAGTGATGGGGCCCGGACCAGGCGGCTTGCTATCGAAGTCGAGTGTATTACTGTTGATCGTGACCCCGCCCTGGTAGTAGATCGGCGCACTTGCGGCGCCCGTCGTGCCGGGCGAAGCCGTGACCGTCACCGTGACCGTGGCGGCAGGGTTGGCGCCGGCGGCAGTTACATGCCCGACAAAAAAGCCAGCGCCGATCAGGGCGGCTAACACGGTGCAAAGCGCGCTAAACCCAGTTACCCCGAGGCCCAGAAGCTGCCACTTTTGGCCGCTTTGGGACGTTTCACCCATAACGGATTCCTCCCCTCAAGGTTTATTGTGGACTTTATACCCGGCGCAGCGCGCTGGTCACAAGAAGCGCATGGGCTCTCGCGGTATCGCTTGCTCGGCGAGATCGCGCGGGAAGATGCGCTGCCGCCAGACGCTGACCTGACGCGCGCTGTATGGCCCACCTTGGTCAGCGCCGAAATTGCACTCGAGTCACGACGGGCTGATCTCGGGTGCCCCTGACAGGCTCCACCAGCCACTCCGTCCGCGCCCTCGCTGAGAGGGGCTGAGAGGGGACGTTTCCCGCCACAAGCAACGTTCGTGGCATCCTCGATCGCTACGGCTCGCGGGGATACCCCTTGGATCATGAAGATCGCGCCAGACATCGAGGTCGCCGAGGAGGCACCGACAGCGGCCTGCGACAAGTACGGGATCGCCGAACTCAAGATCTTCGGCTCCCAGGCCCGAGGCGAAGCGCGACCTGACAGCGATATCGACGTCCTGTACACCCTGCGGCCCGGCCGCAAGCTGGCCTGGGAGATCGAGCAACTCACCGACGAGCTGTCTAGCCTCCTCGGCCACCACGTGGATCTCGTCTCCGCCCGCGCGCTGCACCCGCGCCTCAAGCCCGCCGTCCTCGCCGAGGCCCGGCCGCTGTATGCAGCGTGACCTCCTGCTGCTCGGCGAGATGATCGACGCCGCCGAACGGGCCGGCGAACCCCTCAGCGCCATCACCGCCGAGGCGCTACAGGCTGACCGGCTGCGCAGCGAATCACTGCTGTGGAACTTCACCGTGCTCGGCGAGGCAGCCACCTAGCTCTCCGCCGGCGTAACGGAACGATTCCCCGGCATCCCGTGGCAGCAACCGGCCCGACTGCGAGCCGAATCGTGCACGGCTACTGGTCCATCGGCCTGGACATCCTGCACACCACCGCCACCGAGCAACTCCCCGTCCTTCGCCGGCGACCTCCGCCAGATACTCGACACCATGACGGCCGAAGATCACAGCGCAGCCGCACAACCCCCTGAAGCCGCCGCTCCGGCCGCCGCGGACAGCCGCAGGACCTCCCGCGGAGCGACGGTAAGGGCTAACAGCGCAACCTGGGCACCGAGCCGCCCGGGCATCACCCGCCGACATGCAATGCCCAGCCGCCTTGCCGCCCACCGCGCAAAGGACGCTTAAACTGCGATCACAGAGAGTATTGACGTCATTAGACCGGAATCCTGTATATCGCCGAGTATTTGCAGCGCCGCGCGGAGACCTATGTGTTCAGCCCGTGGGTGGTTGGTCCTGTTGCGGCCGGTAGCGGCGGGGCAGGCGGACGGTGATGTCGAGGCCGCCGGCGGGGATGGCGATAGCGTGCACGGTTCCGCTGTGGACGGTGGCGATGGACGACACCAGGGCGAGACCGAGCCCGAAGCCGTCGTGGCGGGTGCGGTCGTCGAGCCGGGTGAAGGGCAGGAAGAGGCGCTCGACCTGGCCGGGCGGTACGACCCGGCCAGTGTTGGTGACTCGCACCAGTGACGCGCCGTCGTCGGTAGTGGTCGAGATGGAGACGGTGCCGCCGGCGATGTTGTAGCGCTCGGCGTTGTCGAGCAGGTTGGCGACGAGCCGTTCGAGCAGCACCCCGTCGCCGGTCACCGAGGCGTCCCTAATTCACTACGCCGACACGCTGGGCGCGACCCGCACTGCTGGACGCCTGCACAAGTCAGCCGTACCGGAAACCGGGCGCGACACCTGAAAACTGCGTCGCGCGGCTGATAACCCAGCGACAGCAGATAATGCACTGAGACCGCAGCGTGCAGCGCCGACTGACGGCTAGCCGCCCGCCGAATAGGTAATCTGCGTGCCTCCGTGACAAGCCGGGATCAGCCAGTTGGAGCGAATATTCGGCGATATGTATTAGAACGGTAGGCCTGACCCCATACGCTTGGTTACCTTCCGTGGCTATCTGCCGGGCGGGCCTGCCATGACCAGAACACGGCCGCGTTGCAGCACGGTGGGTGATGCCGGGGGGCAGGAGCACCCGGCTGCCGGGCAGGACCACGCAAGGTACACCGCAGGTACATCCACCGGTCGATTCAGGACCAGCCAACTCGCCGCGTCATGGCGGGAAACCAGCACTGCGGGAGGTCGCATCAGCGGTCAGGGCGGGCCCGCCGCGGAATGATCCATCCGCCCAGCCCGGCCGGGCTGGAGGTCACCGCGGCTCAGGACAGCGTATGCGACCGCCCCGCCCGCTGCACGAACAGCGCGGCACGGTCGGCACGCTCAAGATTCTGCAAGATTCTGCGCAGGCCGCGCAGGCCGCGCAGGCCCGGTGGCGCTGATCGCGGAAAGCGAGCGGTTCGGCGCACCGCTCGCTCGGGCCCGATTCCGTCCGCTATACGTCCGTAACCATTGCTATGCAGTGGCTCACGGCGGTACATCATGAGACACGGCGGGACAGGAGCAAGACGGCCCGCAAGGCCGGGAATACCCAGCTCACGGGCCGTTTCCGCAGGTGGTGGCAGGTGTTGGGTTCGAACCAACGTAGGCTGAGCCGACGGTTTTACAGACCGCTCCCTTTGGCCACTCGGGCAACCTGCCTGGCGCCGCCTGGTGCGGCGGCAAAGTGAAGGATAGCGGAACTCGGCCTTGAGTCAGTACGCAGAGTCCAGTTCCGGGCGACACGCCCCCGCTGGCATGCTTACCGGGGCTGAGCCGTCTAACCTGGGACCCGTGGCATCCGAATCCTCTTTCGACATCGTATCGAAGCTCAACCGGCAGGAAGTCGACAACGCGCTCAACCAGGCGGCTAAGGAGATCGGCACGCGCTTCGATTTCCGTGGCGTCGGCGCGTCCATCGGCTGGTCCGGTGAGCACGCAGTGGAGATCAAGGCCAACAGCGAAGAACGCGCCAGCGCGGTGCTGGACGTGTTCAAGGAGAAGCTGGTCAAGCGCTCGGTCTCACTCAAGGTCCTCGACCCGGGCGAGCCGAAGCTCTCCGGCAAGGAGTACCGGCTCGCGGTGGCCCTGAAGGAAGGTATCTCCCAGGACGACTCCAGGAAGATATCGAAGATCATCAGGGACGAGGGGCCGAAGGGCATCCGGGCCCAGGTACAGGGCGAGGAACTGCGCGTCTCGTCCAAGAAGAAGGATGACCTGCAGGAGGTCATCAGCCTGCTGAAGGGCAAGGAATTCGACCTCGCCCTCCAGTTCGTCAACTACCGCTAGCCGCGTCCGCTGGCGCGTCGCGCGTCGGCCCGGCCGCTCGGCCCGTCTACGCTGCGCGACGCCGACCCGTTGCGCGATGTCGGCGCGCTGCCCGACCGCCCTGGGCCCCCGGCGGCGCTGCGCGACGTCGGCGCGCTTCGCTACCGGCTGGCCTCGGACGCGATGAGGCCAGCCGGCCCGGCCGAGACGGCCCCGGGCCCGGGGAACGCCGAACTCAGGCCGGCCGGACCCGCCCGGCCAGAGCCCGAGCCGCCGCGGCCTGACCCAGCCCGGCCGGCGACCACAGTCCGTGCCACCAGGCCGGGGACACCAGGCCCGGGACATGAGGCCGGGACACGAGGGCCGGACACCAGGCCGGGACATGAGGGCCGGGACACCAGGCCGGGACACATGAGGAGGGAACACTCAGATGGTTACCGCCGATGACGTCCGGCGGGTGGCGTTGTCGCTGCCGCGGGCTTCCGAAGGGCTGGTCCGCGACCGGATTAAGTTCCGGGTCGGAAGAATCGTCTTTGCGTCCATTTCCGCGGACGAGCAGCAGATGGGCTTCGGCTTCCCTAAAGAGCAACGCGACGCGCTGGTCGCCAGCGAGCCGGAGAAGTTCCTTCCGCCGCTGCCCGCCGACGAGCGCTATCAATGGGTCAGGGTCCGGCTCAGCGCGATCGACGAGGCGGAGATGCGCGAGCTGGTGACCGACGCCTGGCGCATGTGCGTGCCAAAGAAGGTCGCCGCCGCGTACGCGGAATCCGCCGCAGGTGAACCGGGCATCGGCCCCGAGCGTCCTCATTAGCGAAGGCAGGCGCGTTAAGGCTCACTGCTGCCGGCGATCACGGCACGGCGGGCCCGGCGCTGGGCCGGTCGGCCGCCGGTCCAGCACTGTGGCGCTGCGGCGTTTGGGAGCCTTCGGGGTGTCGTTTGGAGCACGCTACGAGCGACGAACGCACCTGCGCCGCGAGTAAGATGATAAGCAAGTTAAACCTCAGCGCCCCAGCCAAGGTCACGGCCTCGGGGCGGCGCCCAAGGATGCACGCCGTCACCGCGTCACCAGTGGTATCACTGCCCGGCCTCGGCGCGTTGGAGGAGGTCCTCCCACTGTGACCAAACAGGTCCAGCAACTCGACCGCGTCATCATCAGATTTGCCGGCGACTCCGGGGATGGCATGCAGCTTGCCGGTGACCGGTTCACGCAGGAGACGGCCAGCTTCGGTAATGATCTTTCGACGCTGCCGAATTTCCCGGCCGAGATCCGGGCCCCGGCCGGCACGCTGCCCGGTGTCTCCAGCTTCCAGCTGCACTTCGCCGACCACGACATCCTCACCCCCGGCGACGCCCCTGACGTCCTGGTGGCGATGAACCCCGCCGCGCTCAAGGCCAACCTGGACGACCTGCCGCGCGGCGCGGACATCATCGCCAACACCGACGAGTTCACCAAGCGGAACCTGGCCAAGGTCGGCTACGCCGAGAACCCGCTGGACGACGGCTCGCTGGCCGCCTACCAGTTGCACGCGCTGCCGCTCACCTCGATGACCGTCAAGGCCCTGGAGAGCTACGAGATCACCAGGAAAGACGCCGAGCGGGCCAAGAACATGTTCGCGCTCGGCCTGCTGTCCTGGCTGTACAACCGGCCGACCGGCGGCACGATGAAGTTCCTGGAATCGAAGTTCGCGGCCAAGCCGGAGATCATGAAGGCGAACGTCGCGGCCTTCCAGGCGGGCTGGAACTACGGCGAGACCACCGAGGACTTCTCGGTTCAGTACGAGGTCAAGCCGGCCACCCTGGCCCCGGGCACCTACCGCAACATCACCGGCAACAACGCCCTGGCCTACGGGCTGGTGGCCGCGTCCAGGCGCTCGGGCCTGCCGCTGTTCCTCGGCTCGTACCCGATCACCCCGGCTTCCGACATCCTGCATGAGCTGTCCAAGCTGAAGCGCTTCGGCGTCCGTACCTTCCAGGCCGAGGACGAGATCAGCGGCGTCGGCGCGGCGCTGGGCGCGTCCTTCGGCGGCAGCCTCGGCGTGACCACGACGTCGGGTCCGGGCATGTGCCTGAAGGCCGAGACGGTCGGCCTGGCCGCGTCGGTCGAGCTGCCGCTGATCATCTGCGACATCCAGCGCGCGGGCCCTTCGACCGGAATGCCGACCAAAACCGAGCAGGCCGACCTGCTGATGGCGCTGTACGGCCGGAACGGGGAGTCCCCCGTCGCCGTCGTGGCCCCGGCCACCCCGGCCGACTGCTTCGACATCGCGATCGAGGCGGTCAGGATCGCGGTGAAGTACCGCACGCCGGTGATCATCTTGTCCGACGGCTACCTCGCGAACGGCTCCGAACCGTGGCGCGTGCCCAGCGTCGACGGACTGGCCAAGCTCCGCGACGAGTTTTCCTTTGCCATTCTGAACGATAACCAGGGGCCGGGCGGGACCAGCACGTTCATGCCGTTCCAGCGGGACCCCAGGACCCTGGCCCGGCCCTGGGCTATCCCGGGCACGCCTGGCCTGGAGCACCGCATCGGCGGCATCGAGAAGGCTGATGGCGCCGGGACCATCTCCTATGACCCGGATAACCACGACCGGATGGTCCGGCTGCGGCAGGCGAAGATCGACGGGATCGCCGCCGACATCGCGCCGCTCGAAGTCGATGACCCGGACGGCAAGGCGCGGGTGCTCGTGCTCGGCTGGGGCTCGACCTACGGCTCGATCGGGGCGGCGGTCCGCCGGGTCCGGCAGGACGGCGGCTCGGTCGCGCAGGCGCATCTGAGGCATCTGTCCCCGTTCCCGGCCAACCTCGGCGACGTGCTCCGGGCCTACGACAAGGTCGTCGTACCCGAGATCAACCTCGGTCAGCTGGCGCTGTTGCTGCGCGGGCGCTACCTGGTCGACGTGATCTCCTACAACCGGGTGCGCGGGCTCCCGTTCCGCGCCGCTGAGCTAGCTGGAGTCATGCAGGATGTGATGGCGAATGTCTGAGCACACGGGCGACGTGCCGCACCGGTTCGCGTCGCTGTCGCTGGTCCCCAAGGTGGACGAGAAGCAGACCACCAAGGAGTTCAAGTCCGACCAGGAAGTCCGCTGGTGCCCGGGCTGCGGCGACTACGCGATCTTGGCCGCGTTCCAGGGTTTCCTGCCCGAGCTGGAGATCCCCAGGGAGAACCTGGTGATCATCTCGGGGATCGGCTGCTCCTCCAGGCTGCCCTACTACGTGAACAGCTACGGGATGCACTCGATCCATGGCCGGGCGCCCGCGATCGCGACCGGGCTGGCCGCGTCGCGGCCGGATCTGTCCGTCTGGGTGATCACCGGCGACGGGGACGCGCTGTCGATCGGCGGCAACCACCTGATCCACGCCCTGCGCCGCAACGTCAACGTCAAGATCCTGCTGTTCAACAACCGGATCTACGGCCTGACCAAGGGCCAGTACTCGCCCACCTCGGAGCAGGGCAAGGTGACCAAGTCCACTCCGTTCGGGTCACTGGACACCCCGTTCAACCCGGTGTCGCTGGCCCTGGGCGCGGAGGCCAGCTTCGTGGCCAGGACCATCGACTCCGACCGCAAGCACCTGACCAGCGTGCTGCGCGCCGCGGCCGACCATAAGGGCACCGCGTTCATCGAGATCTACCAGAACTGCCCGATCTACAACGACGACGCGTTCGCCCCGGTGACCGACGCCGCGTCCCGGGACGAGCGGCTGATCCGGCTGGAGCATGGCCAGCCGGTGCGGTTCGGCCCGGACCGCCAGATGGGCCTGCGGTTCACCCCGCACGGCGCGCTGGAAGCGGTCGACGCGACCGGGATCGAGGACTCGGTGCTCACCCACGACGCGCACGCCGCCGACCCGTCATACGCGTTCGCGCTGTCCCGGCTGGACCGCTCGGACTTCGCGCACACCCCGATCGGCGTGTTCCGGCAAGCCCCGCGGCACAGCTATGACGAGCTGATGTCCGCCCAGATCGACGCGGCCCGGCAGCGGCAGGGCGACGGCGACCTCGCGGCCCTGCTCGCGGGCGCCGACACCTGGCAGGTCGGCTAGTTGGCGCTGGCCGTACGGGTCGAGCGCCGCGGCCCGGTCACCACGGTCATCCTGGACCGGCCGCAGGTGCGCAACGCGGTGAACGGCCCGACGGCGGTCGCGCTGGCCGAGGCGTTCGCCGACTTCGACGCCGACCCGGACGCCTGCGTCGCGGTCCTGTTCGGCGCGGGCGGGACGTTCTGCTCGGGCGCGGATCTGAAGGCGATGGGCACCCCGGACGGTAACCTCGCCCAGGCCGAAGGGCCACGGCCCGATGGGGCCGACCCGGATGGAACTGTCCAAGCCGGTGATCGCGGCCATCTCCGGGCACGCCGTGGCCGGCGGGCTGGAACTCGCGCTCTGGTGTGACCTGCGGGTGGCCGATGACGACGCGGTGCTCGGGGTGTTCTGCCGCCGCTGGGGCGTGCCGCTCATCGACGGCGGCACGGTCCGGCTGCCCGCTCTGATCGGGCTCGGCCGGGCGCTGGACCTGATCCTGACCGGACGGCCCGTCTCGGCCACCGAGGCCTGCCGATGGGCCTGGTCAACCGGGTGGTGCCGCCCGGCAGCGCGCGGACCGCGGCCGAGAAGCTGGCCCATGAGCTGGCCATGCTCCCCCAGGCCTGCCTGCGCAGCGATCGCCAGTCCGTGCTGGAGGGGCTGCGGATGTCCCAGCACGACGCGATGGCGAACGAGTTCAGGCACGGCGCGGCCCGGCTGGCCGAGCCGGCCGTGACCGAGGGCGTGGCCAGGTTCCGCGGCGGCGCGGGCCGCAGCGGAACCCCGGCCTGACTACCGGAGCCCCTGACCAGCGCAGCCCTGACCAGCGCAGCCCTGACCAGCGCAGCCCTGACCAGCGCAGCCCCCGGCCACCGCAGCCCCCGACCAGCGGAGCCCCGCCCAGCGGAAGCCTGACCAATGCGATCTGCCGGGCCGCGACGGCATGAGCCGTCAGGCCGCGCCGCCCGGCAGACGGCGTGACCTCAGCCGTAGCCGGTTACCTGGTGTCGGCGGTAAGCAGATCCGGCGCGCCGGCCGGGCGGGGCTCCGCGCTGATCTCCTCCAGGGTCCGGCCGGACGGCTCAGGGAGCACCAGCGTGAGCAGCCCGCCGAGCACGGATACCCCCGCGGTCAGCAGCAGCGTGCCGCGCAGGCCCAGCGAGGTATTCAGCACCGGGAACAGGAAGACGCCGATGAACGCCCCGAGCTTGCCCACGCCGGCCGAGATGCCGTGGCCGGTGGCCCGCATGGACACCGGGAACAGCTCGCCGGGCAGCACGAAGGTGGTCATGTTCGGCCCGAACTCGGTGAAGAAGTAACTGATCCCGTAGACGATCAGGAACGGCAGCACGGCGGTCGTCAGACCGGGCACGAACCCGATGATGGCGAAGCACAGCGCCATCATCGCGAACCCGGCCAGCTGCAGCCTGCGGTGCCCGATCCGGTCAATGCGGGCGATCCCGAGGATGTAACCGGGCACCGCGGCGACCACGAAGATGGCCAGCTGGATCGCGATCGTGGTCATGGTGGACGCGGTCGGCGAGATCAGCTTGATGATCTGCGGCGTGGAGATGGTGTTGCCGTAGTAGGCGTAGTCGAGCAGGAACCAGCAGCCCGCGGTGCCGATCAGCATGGTCAGGAACCGACGGTTGGTCAGGAACTCGCGCAACGCCATCCGGTGCCCGGCCGCCTCCGGCGGCTCGGCCGGGGCCTGCCGGCCGGCCACCTCCCGGGACTGCTCAGCGGCGGCGGCCCGGCCCTGCACCTGGACCTGGTAGCGGGGCGACTCGGCGATCCGGCGTCGCAGGTAGATCACCGCGGCCGCGGGCACGGCGCCGAGCCCGAGCAAGCAGCGCCAGGCGATGTCGTTGCTCGTCCCCGCCCCGAGCAGGGCCAGCGCGATGAGCGGTCCGACGATCAGGCCCAGGGCCTGGGTCGAGAACACCAGGCCGACCAGCTTGCCGCGGTCCTTGCGGTTGGCGTACTCGCTCATCAGGACCGCGCTGACCGGATAGTCGCCGCCGACGCCGAAGCCGAGCAGGAACCGGAAGGCGATCAGCACCCAGTAAGACGGCGCCAGCGCGGAGCCGATGGCCGCGATCACCATGAGCACCGCGACCAGCCAGTACACGTGCTTGCGGCCCAGCAGGTCGGCGACCCGGCCGAACACCAGCGCGCCCAGGAACGCGGCGCCGAGCATCGTCGCGTTGAGCAAGGCCAGTTTCCCGGTGTCGAGGTGCCAGTCCTGCTTGATCAGCGTCGAGGCGATGCCGATCACGAACAGGTCATAGGCGTCGGTGAAGAAGCCCATACCCGCCGTCACCACGGTGCGCAGATGGAACCGGCTCAGCGTTGCTTCGTTAAGATCGGCGATCAGGTCAGCGGATCGGGCTTCGGTCACCCTTACCATCCCTTCGAGCTGGCACAACGCGGGTATCCCGCTCCCGCTCGGTGACGAAATTACCTATATAAGGGAAATGAAAACTGACTTGAACATGAACGCCGCATGAACGAACGGCCGGCGTCGCTGGCTAGCCTGAGGGCTGGCTGGCGTACGACGGCTGGCTGGCGTACGACGGCTGGCTGGCCTACGACGGCTGGCCCCGCCGCTGCGGGACTCGCGCTCGCGGCGATTGAGCGCGGCGGCGCGGGCCGCAGCGGAACCCCGGCCTGAATCAGCGGCGCGGCCGCAACCAGCCGACCTGGTCGGCCGTCTTAACCGGTAGGGCCAGAAGGAAACAGAAACAGGGGTGACCTCGATGCCACACGGTACTGGCATTTCCCGGGCGGTGCTGGTGGCGGGCCTGTCGGCCGCACTGGCGGCGAGCGCCGCGCTGACCACGGCCACCACCGCCGGGGCGGCCACGGCCCGGCCGGGCGGGCCTGCCGCGCCAGCGCCGCATTAGCGGCCGCACCGGCGGTGACCGCGCAGGTGGTCTGCAAGTCAGCGGCGCACCCCGCCCTCGCGGCCCGGATCGTCCGCGGCGTCCGGGCTGCGATGCGGACCCGCTCTTCGGTCGTCGGCTTCACCGTCGATGACCGGGTCAAGGGCGTGACCTGCACGTTCAAGCAAGGCCGACGGTTCTACTCGGCCAGTGTGGTGAAGGTCACCATCCTGGCCGCGCTGCTGCGCGAGCTGGCGGTCAAGCATCAGTACCTGACCAATGCCCAGGCCGCGCTGGCCACCAAGATGATCACGGTATCCGACAACAACGCCGCGTCGGCGCTGTGGAACGAGGTCGGGCGGTGGAACCTGCAGCACTTCCTGAACCTGGCCCAGATGAAGCAGACGGTGCTCGGGCCGGGCGGCGCATGGGGCCTGACCCAGATCACCGCGCACGACGAGCTGCTCCTGCTGAAGCTGCTGACCAGCAAGAACTCTGTGCTCGATTCGGCGTCCCGTAGCTACGAGCTGTCCTTGATGGCGCGGGTCATCCCGTCCGAGCGGTGGGGCGTCCCGGCCGGCGCCCCGGCCGACCTGACCGTGCACGTGAAGAACGGCTGGCTGCCCTACCCGGTCAGCAACGACTGGCACATCAACAGCATCGGCAGCTTCTCCGGGCACGGCCACGACTACATGATCGTCGTGCTGACGACCCGCAACCCGACCATGGCCTACGGGGTCAACACGGTGCAGGCCATCGCCAAGGTGATCAATCACCAGCTGAACCCGGGAGTCACGAACGTCATCCCGGGGTCCGCTCCGGCCCCGTCGTGGGGCACCCCGGACGAGCTGCTCCCGGCCTCCGGCCCGGCCTGACCGGCCTGCGCGGCCGCCGGGTCCGTGGTCGGGCAGCGACGTTCCGGCCGGCCGGCCACAATGGTCCCGGTGATCACCGACTCGGTCCCGGCCAGCGCCGCGGCGCACCGGGAGCCCGGTTGGCCGCCCTGGCTCAGCGGGCCCAAGGTTAGCGGGCCCGGGGTCAGCGGGCACACGATCAGCGGGCACACGGTCAGCGGGCACGGGGTTAGCGGGCACGGGGTCAGCGGGCACGGGGTTAGCGGGCACGGGGTTAGCGGTCTCACGGTCAGCGGGCCGAGGGTTAGCTGGCCCACCGCCAGCGGGCCTGGGGCGGGGCCGGGCCGGGCTGAGGCCGCTGACGCGCGCGCGGCCTTCCCCGACTGGCGGTTCTCACCGAACATCGGCGGCCGTCCCGAGGTGTACGAGCTGGAGAACCGGGCGGTCGACGCGGCCGGTCACGTCCTGGCCGCGATGCGCAGCCTCGCCCCCTGGGACGGCCGGACGCTGGTTGACCTGGGCTGCGGGACCGGGTACTGGCTGGCCAGGTACGCCGAGACAGCCCGCCAGGTCATCGGGGTCGAGCCGGACCCGGCGCTGCGCGCCGCCGCCACCCGGCGGGCCAGCGGCCTGCCGGGGACCACGGTGCTGGCCGGTTCGGCGGAACGGCTGCCGCTGGCTTCCGGCTCGGCCGACATCGTGCATGCCAGGTTCGCCTACTTCCTGTCGACAGGCGGCGACGCCGGCCTGGCCGAGGTGCTGCGGGTGCTGCGCCCCGGCGGCCGCCTGGTCGTCGTCGGCAACGACTACCGGTGGGGCCAGTTCGCCGGCCTGCTGGCGGCCGGGACCGCCGAGCCGCCGCAGCGCACCGCCACCGCCATCGACACCTGGTGGCGGGCACGCGGCGCGGTCCGGGTGGAGGTCCGGTCCGAGCTGCGGCTGCGCCGCCGGGCGGACCTCGCGGCCGTGCTGGAGATCGAGCTGCCCGCCCCTGTGGCCAGGACCTGGCTGGCCAGGAACCCGTGCGCGACCGGCCTGAGCTACGGGTTCGTCCTGTTCGCGGTCACCAGGACCGGAGCCGGCCGCCCGCTCCCTGAGGAGCCCGCCGATGGTCCCGGCTGAGTTCATCGCGTACTTCACGGCCTCGGCCACGGCGGCCGGCGCGCTGACCGGCCTGCTGTGAGCCCACCGCCGCCGGCCAGTAACCGCCCAGCACGGCGCGGCGGGCGGCCGGGTTACCGCCGGGCGGGCCCGGCAGGGCGGTTGGGTAGGCTGGCGCGCAGCGAAGTTGGGCTCAGCATCGTCAGCGCGCCGGCAGCAGGCGCCGGGAGTGCGAGTGCTGGCAGGCGGGTGCCGGGAGGACTGGTGGCGGGACAGTCGTGAGCGTAGGCAGCGTCGTCACATCCGGACCGCTGATCCTGGCCATCCCGATCGCCGCGGCCGCCGGAGCGGTCACGTTCTTGTCGCCGTGCTGCCTGCCGCTGGTGCCCGGCTACCTCTCCTACCTGACCGGGATGTCGGGCTCCGAAGCCGAGGCGCCGGCCGCCGAGGACACTGAGGACAGCCCCGGACCGGCCCTCGCCCAGCCGCGGTCCGCGGCGCTGGGCCAGGCTGAGGCCGGCTCGGCGGCAGCGGGCCAGCCGGCCGCCGGGCAGGCCGGCACGGTGGTGCGGGCCGCCCCGGCCAGGCCGGCCGGACCGGTCAGGCCGGCCGGCGGCGGCCGGACCGTCGCCGGGACCGCCCTGTTCGTGCTCGGCTTCTCCGCGCTCTTCGCCACCTACGGCGTGGTGTTCGGCTCGCTCGGGTCCGCACTGGCCGCGCACCAGCAGCTGATCACCCAGATCCTGGGCGGCGTCACCATCGTGCTCGGCCTGATGTTCGCCGGAGCGTTCGAGCGGTTCACCTTCACCGGCCGGATCGTGAAGCCGTCCATCCGGCCGCGCGCCGGGCTGGCCGGCGCACCGCTGCTGGGCGTCATGTTCGGGCTGGGCTGGTCGCCGTGCATCGGCCCGACCCTGCAGGCCGTACTCACCATGGGGTTCAGCTCCGGGACGGCCGCCCGCGGCGCGTTCCTGGCCTTCGTGTACAGCCTGGGCCTGGGCATCCCGTTCCTGTTCGTCGCGCTGGCCGTCCAGCGCGGCATGAAGGTATTCGGGTTCGCCCGGCGGCACGCGCAGCTGATCGCCCGGATCGGCGGGTGCCTGCTGGTCATCCTGGGCCTGCTGGAAGTCACCGGCGCCTGGCCGATCGTGCTCACCTGGCTGCGGGTGCACTGGCTGAGCGGGTACAACTCGCCACTGTGAACCGGCCGCGAGCCGACCGCGGGAAAGACCACAAGCGCTGCCGAACGCCAGCTGACCGCTGGCCCCGCCGCGCACCAGCGGCTCGGCTGGCCGGTGCCGGAATTTGTCCGGCCCCGGGGACGCGCTGCCGCGGCTGCTGACCGACTTCAGGGACCGGGTGCCGCCGGCGTTTCGCGTTCAGGGCCATAGTTTTTTGCCGGACCAGCAGGCCGGCGGCCGGGCTGATCCTGGCGGCTAGCGGACGATGGGGTAGGCGGTGGGCTGGCGGCCGTCCACGTCGGTGAAGCCGTACTCGCGGGCCAGGTCGCCGACGGCCAGGGCCTGGCCGGACCGGCGGATCACCCCGGGGTCGCTGGCCAGGGCGGCGACCGCCCGGCCGATATAGGCCGGCGACTCGGTCTGGGCCAGCTGCTGCTCGGTCAGGTCGGTCATCCGCTCGACCCGCATCCAGCCCGGGGTCAGCGCGATGACCGAGATCTCGTGCCCGTCGAGTTCCCCGGCGATGACCTCGGCGGCCCGGCAGGCGGCGTTCTTGGCCACGTCGTAGAAGACGTTGCCGAGATACTTGCGGCCCATCGTGAACGTGGTCAGGATGACCAGCCCGGTCCGGGCGGGCAGCATGAGCGGGATCCCGTACCGGCAGGTCAGCAGGTGCGCGCGCAGGCCACCGGTGAACATGCCGTCCCAGCGTTCCATCGACTGCTCCCAGAACGGGTGCTGGAACCAGTCGTTGTGCTCGGCGTAGGGCATGTAACCCGCCCAGGCGTTGCAGACCAGGATGTCGAGCCGGCCCTGCTGCGAGGCCACGGTGTCGAACAGCGCGCGCACGGAACCCTCGTCGCTGTGATCGCACCGGACCGGGATCCCGGTCCCGCCACTGGCGGTGACTTCGGCCGCGGTGTCCTCGATGGTGCCGGGGTACTCAGCGACCGTAGGCTCGCCGCGCACGCTGCGGGCGGTGACGTAGACCGTCGCCCCGTCCTCGCCCAGGACCCGGGCGATGCCCCGGCCCGCGCCGCGGCTGGCCCCGGTCACCACGGCGATCCTTCCCGGCAAACGCAGCATGCGTCATAACCTAACCGAACTGTCGTTCGAATGTGCGGCAAGACGACGCGATCATGGGGCCAGGCTGGCCCAGATCCGGTGCGCTACGCCCTGGCTGGCGGTGATCCCGCAGTCGAAGCCGAAGGTCCCCTGGCCGGCCTGCGGCAGGCCGGGGCGGCGGCGTGATCAGCGGATTCCGGCCCGCTCGACCATTGACTGGCAGAAGGGGCAGGCGACCCGGTCCGCGCCGGCCGGCAGGGTCATGGTGCCCCCGCACCGGGCGCACGGGATCTCGGCGCCGCCCAGGTCGATCTGGCGGCCGCAGCCGCTGCAGATCACGGCCCTGGCGCCGGGCAGGGCGCTGAGCTCGCCGCCGCAGCCGCCGCAGTGCCGCGGCTGGCCGTCCTCCGCCTGCACGGGAACGTACTCGTTGGTCAGCCCGGCCCGGTCCAGGAGCTGCCCGGCCGCGTCCGCCGGGAGCATCCCCAGCCAGCCCTGGCAGAACCCGGACCAGGCGAACTTCCCGGTCAGATGCTCGGCGTGGTCGGGGTCAAGCTCCGCGAGCCCGGCGGAGCGGTAGAGTGCCAGGCCGACCACGATCTGTTGGTCCAGCGTGTCGACCATCGGCCAGAACGAGTCCGGCGCCACCGTCGGCGCCATCATGTTCCCGCTGTAACGCAGGCCCAGCACCCGCTGCTTCATCTCGGCTTCCAGCGCCTGGGCCGCCGGGTCGAAAGCGCGGGCCACCGCGCTTTCAGTCAGGTAGCGGATGTAGGCCTGCCGGTAGGCCGGATCGTTCTTGGCCCGGTGCGAGACAGCCATCGGCACGTGCGTCACATACGCCTCGTGCACGGTCTGCTGCAGCGCCCGGTAGGCGTCGCGGTCACCGGCGGCTATGGCCGCCTGCGCGGCGGCATACGTGCCGTTGACCGTCGCGGCGTACTGCGGGCCCGGCGTCGTGTCCCCTTCGCAGGCCCGGCGCAGGTCGTAGTCGATCAGCGCGGCGCAGTAGTCGCAGTACACGTAGGCGGTGACCGCGGGCAGTTTCTTGGGCGCGCCGCAGACCACGCACGTGCAGCGCTTGACGAAGCCCGGCTGGGCCGGGGCCAGGATGGCCAGGACCTGACGGACCCAGGTCATGGACCCGACGGCCGCCGACCCTCTGTCCGCCGACCCTCCGTCCGCGGCCTGCTGGAACGCGGCGGCTTGCTGGCTGGCCTGGGCCTGCAGCTGCATCGCCTGGGCTTGCAGCTGCATCGCGTGCGCCAGCTGCTCGGCCAGCGCGGGCCGGGCGGCGGATGGCTCCTGCGGATTGCGCTTGAACAGACCCATCCGGCTGCCTTTCCCGCTACGTCCCGCATCGGTTAGGTCGAGTATGCCTCCCCTAGCGGCCAGCGGGGCCGGGGCCGAGGTCATATTGTGCCCAGCGTCCCGGTTAGCGAGCTAGAACCCAGCATGCCGCGTTGATCCTAGCTGGGAAAACAGGCAGCCTCGTCACGCTGCGTTTGCATGAGGGTTGCTCTGCGTTTACCTATACTGCCGTCAGGGGTGGCTCGCTGCAGAGCCGAAGGGGGAACCTGATGACCGCAGACCACCTGCGGGTGCCGCCCGGCACCCGCCTGCTGCACATTGGCCCGCACAAGACCGGCACGACCGCCATCCAGGGCGCTTTCCACCTGGCTCGCGAGCGGCTAGTGGCCCATGACATCACTTACGCAGGTCCCGAACGGCAGTCGCTGCTGGCCGCCCTCGCGGTCACCGACCGGCCGGCGTTACTGGGCGGCCCGCGCCCCGACATGGCCTACTGGACTGGCTTAGTCCGCGACATCCGGGCCGCGGCCGACCAGCGGGTGGTCGTCAGCAGCGAGTTCTTCGCCGATGCGAGCGACGCGGTGGCGCGCACCATCATCCGGGACCTGGGCCCCGGGGTACATGTCGTGGTGACGCTGCGGCCGCTGGCCAAGATCATGCCGTCGCAGTGGCAGCAGTACCTGCAGAACGGCTTCCGCATGCCGTACCTGGAGTGGCTGGAGGGGATACTGAGCCAGCCGCCGCGCACGCCCACTCCCGGGTTCTGGCACCGGCACCGGCACGACAAGCTCATCGCCCGGTGGGCGGGCGCCGTCGGCCCGGACAACCTCACGGTCATCGTCCTGAACGAGGCTGACCGGCTCATGCTGCTGCGGACCTTCGAGTCCTTGCTCGGGCTGCCGGGCGGTTTCCTGGTCCCGGAGGAGGGGGTGGCGAACCGGTCCCTTACCTTCGCCGAAGCCGAGGTGGTACGGCTGCTCAACGAGGAGTTCAAGCGCCAGGAATGGCCCGCCCGCTACTACTCCAAATTCATGCGGTACGGCGCGGTCGAGCAGATGAAGACCGCGCATCAGCCCTTGCCCGGTGAGCCGAAGATCACGACTCCGCCGTGGGCGCTCAGCCGGGCGGCCGAGATCGGCGCCGAGATGGCCGACAATATCTCGGCGCTCGGGGTCCGGATCGTGGGCGACGTGCAGGCCCTCGGCAAGCTCGCCGATGACCTGCCGCAGACGGCGCCGGACTCCGGCACCGGGATGCCTCTGGTCCCGGCCCAGGCCGCCGCGCCCTTGATCCCGGCCCAGGCGGCCGCGCATGCGGTTGTCGGGGCGTTCATCGCCGCCCGGGTGGACAGCGAGTCGGGCGAGGAGTTACTGCGCGACGTCGCGGCCAAGACCCTGGCCCGGGTGCTGGTGAAGCGCGGCCGGCAGCGGATGCGCAGGACCCTGCTCCTGCAGCGCGATACTCCGGCCGCGCCGTCACAGCCAGGGACCTTGCAACGGTCGCTGATGGACATCGACTGACCGGCCGCTGCTGAGGCCGTCGGCGCCTGCCAGGCGGAAGCCCACCGGGCCGAGATCACGCTGACCGGGCTGTCTCGCCAGCCTCCGGGTCGGCGGTGCGCTCCTGCCGCCCGGTGTCTGCCTTGGTCTCTGCTCTAGCCCTGGCCTCGGCCTCGATCGCGTCGCCAGCGCGTTCGATGGCACCTTCGAGTTCGCCCAGCAGCCGCCGGATGAACCGGCGGCCCGGTTCCGAGGCGGCCTTCGGCAGCACCGCCTTGGTGAGCCCGGGCGGGATCAGGTCGAGCGGCAGCAGCAGCGGCACCGCCAGGTACAGCGCCGGAGCCGCGATCAGCGTCACCATCGCCAGGCCGATCGACCAGAGGCTGAAGGCGGCCAGCCCGCCGTGACCCGCCGGGCCGCCGTCGGCCAGCCACACCAGCGACAGCAACTCCGCGATGGTGAGCAGCACGAACACCACCAGCCACACGAAGGCTCCCGAGATGGCCACCACCCGCTCGAACGTCTGCAGACGCGACAGCCTCGGCACGTTCTTGAAATAGGCGAAGATCTGCGCGGCCGAACCGCCGGCATCGAGTTCGTGCTCGGCGTTCAACTGCGCGAACTCGCGTTCCCATTGAGGATCGGGCCGCTGCAGCCGGTCCCTGATCGACCGAGCCTCCGCGCCCGCCGCCAGCGCGAATATCGGGATCGAGACCGTCACGGCCGCGGCAAATCCATCGGTCATCTGCACGGACATACGGTGCTATACCGCAGCTTTACCGTCAACCTCCCTGCGGATGCGTTCGTACGGAATCAAATGCCGCGGCGCAGAATCGCTGACCAGGCCGACAAATCGAGGCCTGGGTACCGGAGCGCCATTCCGCTCAGGGTCTCAGCGGTCCAGAACGGGTGGCCCGGCGGCGGGAAACCGAACAGCCGCAGCTGGTCAGGCGAAGCGCGGTCAACGAACCGATACCAGGCCGGGTCATGACTGCGATCGGCCCATCCCTGGCGCTGTCCCCACTCCACGCTCGCCGGACGGTAGCTGAGATGCATGGTGAACCGGGCACCCCGGGGCGGACATGGCGGTTCCCCGGTGAACCGTGCCCGGCTGGAACGCGACCACCGTGCCTGCCGGTCCCTCGGCGACACTTCCGCTTCGTACAGGCCAGGACTCGCGCCGCTGGCTACGAAACCGCCCTCGCTGTCCGCGCCCCCGCCCCGCGGGTACCAGTTCGGCCGGATCGGGATCTCGGCCGTGCGGGTACGGGACCAAAACCCATGGGTCTTCCATTCCCGCGGCCATATTGAGATCCATCACCGCAGCATGCTCGGTGGCGCCAGCGGCCGCAGCCCAATTCCCCGCCGCCTAATAGTGCCGCATTGCGAGATGACTTATCGCCTGCTTAGAGTCGTGGTGGTCCCTGGATGCTGCCGATGATCGTGCCGGTCGCGTCGAGGGCGTCGATCTGGTAGGGCGAGGGCTGCTCGGTGCAGATGACCAGGGCTCCGAAGTGCGAGAGCAGATCGCGGCGGTCCTCGTGGCCGTCCTGGATCACGGTGATCGCGGTTACCGCGCCCGACACGCGGCCGGTCACGACGTAGGCGGAGTGGCCGGGCTGCGGCTGGTCGGTGAACGCCCCGTCTCCCCCGCCAGCTATCTGGAGGCCGCCCAGGTCAGCTGTGCCGCCGGGGTCGGCGATGGGGTCGTGGCTCCACATGCCCCCGTGCCAGTGCCGGTGCGCTCTCCAGCCGGCGCCTTCCCTGGTGAACGTACCCATCAGCGCCATCGGATGCTCTCCGCCGTCAGGATCGGGCAGGTAGTGCAGGAACAGCACGACGGCGCTGTGTTCCGCCGTCCAGAACGCCACCGGCACCGACATCTGGCGGGTAAGCACTTCGGGCAGCGGGGGCAGCCCGTCGCGCAGCACATCGACGCCCGTCAACCTCGCCCTCGCCGGGTCAAACTGCGGCGGCAGGCCGGATTCCTCATTCATGCCCTGGTCGTCCTCCCGGTGAGTAACACGCCCGCAGCGGCCGCCAGGGATGACGAGCCTGACAGCCAACGCCAGCGCCCCGCTGGCGAGTCATCATAGAAAGGCCGTGATTCATGCGCCGACCAGAGCGCTGATCGCTGGCCGGTCGTTGCGGCTCAGAATCTTCGCGTCACTCCGATTCGGTCCAGGACAGCTCGAAGAAGACTGATCTGCCATGGCGGCCGCCGGTGAAACCCCAGCGATCCGCGATGAGTTCCATGAGCTCCAGGCCCCTGCCTGCCTCTGAGAAGGGATCAGCCACATGCACAGCGGGCGCCTGAGCTGAGCCGTCGTCGTGGACTTCTACGCGCACGGAGCATGACCCCGGGCGGACAACAACATGGAAGGTACCCCCGTGCCCGGAGGCGGTGTGCTGTAAGGCGTTAGTGCATAGCTCTGAGGCCAGCAGTACGACCTCGTCAAGAACAGGGACCTGGCCAAGGGTCTGCCGAACGAATTCGCGGGCACATGGCACTTGGTCATGGCTACCGCCGAATTGCCTGCCCGAAGGGTGCAACGTCTGGGCACCAGGCCAGTTAGGCATCCGCTGGTCGTCGATCACACGTGCGGCTACCAGTTGCCGGCCGCTGACCTCACCAGAGCCGCCGGGTCCCGTCCGGGTTACCGGTGTGCCCAGCACCCTCGCCACCCGCCGGGGTCCGGCATGGCTGCTGGCTGCATCGGGGGTTTCCCGGTCGTCCACCGTTCCTCCTGTACTGGGGACCGTGTTACTCGATCCCTTACGCAAGGAGCAGTTTACAGCAGTAACCATATGGATCCTTATGGAATCCCTGGGATAGGGATGGAACCAGTGGCAACCTAGTGTGATCATGTGGGAATCGATCATGATTCGTCGACGCCGCTGTATGTGCAGTTGGCGGCGCTGCTGCGAGCCCAGATCGAGGACAAGACCATCACTACCCGGCTACCTAGCGTCAAGACGCTCAGCCAGGAGCACGGCGTATCTCACATCACCGCCGAGCGAGCGCTGACGATCCTCAAGGATGAAGGACTGATCACTGCGGTGATCGGCAAGGGCTACTACGTAGCCGGGACCTGACCCGCGATCCCTGGCCAACCTGGTCAAGCGCGACATCGGCCAGCTCACCGCGCTAATGAGATCGGATCGTCAACGCCGGTATTCGCTGGCGGGCCGGCCCCGGGATCGGCAGGATCGGGGGCATGACCTCCGAACCGCACCGGCGGGCGATCGGCTATCGACTTCCGGGTACCGGACATCGATGCGGCGGCGGAACGCGCCCAGCAGCTCGGTGCCAGCCTGCTGCGCCGCAACGAACGGTGGCACACACTGGCCGACCCGGCCGGTCACCCGTTCGACCTGTGCGCCAACACCGGCGATCCGCGGACCACCCTGATGGGCGTCATGCTCGACTGCCCCGACGCGAAGGCGCTGAGCCACTTCTACGCGGACCTGCTCGGCAAGCCGGTGACGTACGAGGCGGACGGGGTCGCGATGATCGGCGAGGACGGCGCGCAGCCGGTGATGTTCCAGCAGGTGGAGCAGTACACCGCGCCGCGCTGGCCGGATCCGGCGTACCCGCAGCAGATCCACCTCGACGTGACCGTCCAGGACGTGGACGCGGCAGAACGGGCCGCCCTCGACATCGGTGCCACCCGACTGGACGGCGCCGGCCCGGACTGGCGCGTCTACGCCGATCCAGCCGGTAAGCCATTCTGTCTGGTGTGGACGGTCTGATTAGTTTGTGTCTGGCTTCGGGCCTGAGGCGGCAGCGAGGACGCAGATCACTGGCGGGCTGAGGGGAGGGTCTGGGTGCTCAGGTGCGTGAAGCCGAAGCTCCGCAGCAGGTTCTCGACCTCATCGGCGACGCTGCGGGACGTGCCCGCCGTGGCGCCGGGGCAGTGGGGCAGCGGGGCTGGCCAGGGGTTCGCCGAGCTGCTGGAGGGCGAGTTGCGCAGCGGCGAATCCGACCTCGGCGAGCAGCCCGGGCGCGGCGGACTGGTCTGTGGCCACGGTGAGGGTGTTGCCGCGGCTGACGGCCGGGCGGTCGTGCCATGTTGTCCCGGGCGGGTCTATGGCCCCGGTGCAGTGCGTGCGCATGGCGCTGCGATGCCACTCCACCACAGCGCGCCAGCCGGGCCAGGACTGGTCAAGAAGACGCTGCACTCGGCGGTCGGCGTCAGTTTTTCGCTCGCGGGGGGCGCATGCGGCGGCGATCTGGATGAGTTCATGCCCGGGCGGGGCCAAGGCGGGGTCGGCGAGGCTGTAGCGGGCGGCGTAGATCCGGTCATCGAGGTCCGTTACCCGGAACCAGCCTGGGCCGCCGTCGGCCCGCAGGCCCAGGTCAAACGTTGCCACGCGGGCGCTGGGCCAGTTAAGCGATCTGTCGCCGGTCAGCTGACGCGCGGCGGCGAGGCTGGTGGCCAGGATCGTCGGGCCCGCGGGCCGGACAGGTACCCGTGTCTGGGTGCGTATCTGCACGCCGAGGCGGGCAGCTCGCTCGGCCAGCAGACCGACCAGGGTGGACCACCCGCCGGCCACATAGCGGGCGCCGCCGGCCAGCCCCCGGCGAAGGCGCTGGTGGGCGAACGCGGCCGAAAGCCGCCCGGGGTCGTGGTCGAAGGTGAAGATGAAAGCCACTCCGACGATGGCCTCGGCCGTCTTCGCGTCGACGTGCCCGAGCAGCCAGGCGCGCAGCGATTCCTCGGCCGGCGCCTCGGCGGGCAGCGCGGCGATGGCTCCGCTGAGTTCGGCTGGCCACGGGCCTAGCCGGCCTCGGCCCGGACGAGGCTGGCATAGCGCGGTGCCAGCACGATGGGCGGCGTAAGGCCGCGGCGCTCCAGCCACGCCCACCATGGCCCGTCCACGTAGATCGCGTGGGGACCGGTGTTGGCCAGGAAGGGAGCCGCCAGCGAGCGTGCTCGCCCGCCTGGCCGCGAATGTGCCTCGGCCACGGTCACCCGCCAGCCACGCTCGGCTGCCTCGATGGCGGCGGTGAGCCCGGTGACGCCCGCGCCGACAATGGTCAGGTCTGGTTTCATAAGACAGGCCTCTCTGCGTGGTGTCCTCCTAGCTGGAAAGTGGCGGGAAACCTCTGAAAGGTTCCGGCTAATCTTCCTGGCGTGGACCCGGAGAACGTCGCGGCCGCTCAGCAGGGGGACGCGCTCGAGCTGGACCGGCTTCTCGACGAGCTGGCCCCGTATGTCCGCCGATTGTGCGCACGGATCGCCCCGGCGGCGGCTGACGATGCGACACAGGAGGCCCTGCTAGCGGTCTTCCGGGGCCTGCCTTCGCTGCGTGCCCCTGAGGCGATCATGACCTGGGTGCGGTCGGTCACCGTCCGGACGGCGATCCGCCTCGCCCGCCAGCATGACCTGGAGGTCGCCACGGAAGAAACGCTCACGGGCCGCTATGCCTCCTCTCTCGAAGGGCTAGTGGACATCGATGATGCCCTGGCGCGTCTGCCGGTCTCCCAGCGCGTCGTGCTGATCTTGCGAATCAGGGAAGGCCTCAGCGAACAGGAGATCGCCACCACCTTGGGGATCCCGGCAGGAACCGTGAAATCTTGCACCGCCATGCCGAGGCCAGCGGCAGAACGTCTACCATCCGACTCGTCCAGCCAGAAGGACTCGACCACGACGAAGCAACTATGGCGATCCCCGCTCAAGAAATACTGGCACGAAAGTGGGCAGCTAACCTGAACCGGCTACTTGACACTTAAGCGCCAACTGACGCAGCAGAGCGGTCCAGCAAACGCTGCCGGCCGAACCCGGCCACAGCAGGCGCTTACAGTGCGGCGACCTTCCCATCCGACCCTTATTGACCAATCTGGCGCTAGTTCACACCAGGAGATCGCGGGCGAACGCAAGCATGGCGAAGTGAATCATCTACCAGCAGAGTTCGAAGTAGACGGATCTGCCGTTGGCGTCCTGGCTGTGCCCCCATCTGTCGGCTAACAGGTCCACGAGACCGAGACCGCGGCCTACTTCGGACAGCGTGTCTTGCGGGAGGGCGACTGGGACGCGGTCTGAGCCTGAGTCCCGGACCTCCACTTGCACCGAGGACTCGTAGCGGCGAATGGCAACGTCGAAGGTTCCGCCATCTCCGGATGCCGTGTGCATGATCGCATTCGTCGTCAGCTCCGAGGCCAGCAGGACGACTTCATCCAGCACGGGGACTGGCCCGAGCACCAGTTTGACGAACGCTCGGACTTGGGCAACCTGATCTCGCCTCCCGGGGAAGGCACGGATCGCCGAACTCAGTCTTTGAGCTGATAAAGGCGAATCGGTTTGCACATCAGCGGTGGCTGAGGCCAGGGCATCGCGGCTGTCGTGTGTCACTCCGATGCCCCCGGGCCGTCGATAGCCCGCAGTGGTTGCCCGATGCTCATAGCCTGTCTCGTCCTCCGCGTCCTGTACCTGACGGTTGCTCGGAATAAGTGTAGAGCAGATCAGAACAGAGTAGATAAGAAATACCCCCTGGTCATGTCTGTTCTCAGAGGATCTAGCTTGAACTTGTGACCGTGGATCACGGGGCGCCGGAGCCTGCCTACCAGCAGCTATCCGCCATCCTCCGGGCGAGGATCGCCAAGGGCGAGTGGCGGCGCGGTCCCTTGCCGTCCGTCCAGCAGCTCCAGCAGGAGTACGGCGTCGGCCGCGACACCGTGCTCAGGTCAATCAACATCCTGCGCGACGAGGGCCTCGTCTTCACCGTGCCCAGGCGCGGCACCTACGTCAGCCCAGACACCAAATAACGGGCCGCAAGGCCGCGACCACGCGCCCTGAGACCCGCCACCTGCAACTAGCTACCAGGCGAGAACGGCCCGGCTGGCTCAGCCGTCCGCCTGCACGCCACAGAGCGGCCCGCTGGTCTTCACAACCCCGATCGGGCAGGACACGCCGGTCCTGTGGTCCGGGCAGTACCCATAAGGATTTCCGCTGCTTGAAAGATGCTGCTGGTGGTAGCTATTGGTGCCGGAACTGAGTCAGTCGCGCGGTGACGCCGTGGGCAGGCCCGCGTCGTCCGCGGCCTTGGTCAGGCGGTCGTCATAGCTGACAATGGCATCGAGGTCCGGGGCAAGGACGCGGGCTGTCGCTAGGTGGATCACATCCAGTGATCGAAGCCCGCGATCGGGCTCGCCCATCGCCCCCTCGACGATGTCCTCGTCGATCGCGATATAAGAAAAGGCGAGCAGCAGGTCGCGCGCATCAGGCAGCAGCGCAGGCATGACACGGGCCACCGCCCTAATGACTTCGATCCGCAGCAACGACGAGCTCACCCACTCGGCATCTGCGTGCTCGTCGTAGAACGCCGCGAATGCGGCCGAGTGCGACTCCTCGGCCAGCAGTTTGATGACCGCGGACGTGTCGGCGTAGTACAGGCTCACCAGCGTTCGTCCTCCCGCATGGCCGCGACAGCGTCGGACAGCCTGTCCGTACCGTCGGCAGGCCGCATGCGGGGCCGGTAGCCAGGACGGCGGGCCAGGGTCGCCCGCCCAGACTCCACGAGACGCTCCAGAACAGGCGCGGGAGCGCGCTGCATGACCGGGACAATCCTGGCGATAAGCCGCCCATGCTCGGTCACGTCGATGGTCTCGCCATGTCGTACTCGCGCCAGCACTTCGCTCGTGTGATGGCGCAGGTCCCGCAGGCCAACGGCGTGCGCATCCGCAATAGTCATGCCATCAGTGTATTACAAATTTGTGGCCAAAAGCAGGTCGGTTCGGACGCGAAGAAGTGCTACCTGGGCCCGACGACGGCGTGCTGCAGGCGGTCGCGCTGGCCCTGGGCGGCCGCGGCGGTGCCCGGCCCGCACTCGCGCAGATCACCGCCCGGTACTTGATCGCGACAATTGAGCCAGAGCCAGAACCTTATGTCCATTGACAGCGGGGCCGATTAACCTGGTGGGGTCGTTATGTCAACGAGACATGCGTGGAATCAAGGACAAGATTGGCAGATATATGATGTTTGCCACTTGCCCGCACCGATTGAAGGTCGTACATGTTCCAGGCCCTGGCAGCTGTTGTTACGTCGAGCGCCATGTTGGCGGCATCCGCGCTCCCGGTGGATGCTTCCTCCGCACAGTCCACCAAGATCGAGGATTTTGCGAGTTCGGTGAGCAATGTGTCCTATCAGCAGCCAGTGACCTTCACGGGTGAGCTGGTCGAAGGCTCAGCCGAGACTCCTGTGCCGGACGAGCCGGTACAAATCGAGTTCGAGGCGCCCATCCAAGGTGGATTCGTGCCGGTGGCGACCGGCACGACCGGATCCGGCGGGCAGTTCACGATCACCACGACGCTACCCAGCGGCGGAATCGTCAGGGCGGCGTTCGCTGGCGACACCGGTCTGGCTCCCGCCTTCAGCTACCCATCGTTTGGCATGGGCCTGGGCGCCACTCACCTGCCCAGCAGGCTGGTGCTGGACCCAGTCCCCAGCTCCGTCCCGGCGGGGACGCCGGTAACCTTCTCCGGCACGATGCAGGTGCAGGTCGACGGGACCTGGCAGCCGTTCCAGGGTGTTCCGCTCACTCTCACCATGGAGCCCTACACCTCCAGCCAGTCCAACTCCTGGTATGCGACGACGAGCGGTCCTGACGGCCGGTTCAGCCTGACCGAGCCGCTGAGCGAGACTAGTGACTGGAGCGTTGACACCACTTTGCACGGCGATTACGGGGGAGACTGGTTCCCCGACTACGCCAGGGCCGATTACAACTGGATCGACGGCGTGTCCAAGACCCAGGTCACCGGCTTCAGCCTCCCGGCAAAGGACGAGGCGCACCGTAGCATGTACGCCACGGGCACGGTAGAGCGCTGGAACGGCAGCGCCTGGGTCGGCCTGGCGTACGGCTGGGTCCTGTTGTACTACCGGCCCAAAGGCTCCACAACCTGGCGCCGGGACTCCAACCCGACCGGCGGGCAGACCGATGCGTACGGGCACTTCCGCGGCCTCGTCGGCGTCCACCTGGGCACCTCCAATTGGCAAGTGCGGGTCCGCCCGTCTGCCGACACGCTGACGAGCACCAGCACTAACACAGTGACCAGCACTGTCACAGACCGCACGCATTTCGCGTCCGTGTCCATCTACCGCAGCTCAGCGGGGAGTTCGATCCACGGTCAGGTCACCGACTATTACAACGGGCAGGCTTCCTTCTCCTCCCTGCGCGGCCTGAAGCTCCGGCTCTACTACCGGCCCAAGAGCTCGATGACTTGGCATTTCTACAAGACCGGGACGGTCGGCTCGAACGGCTTCTTCCAATTCTCCGCGGCCAAGAGCTACGGCTACTACTTCAAGGTCGTCTTGCCTGCCCAAGGTCCGTTCCTGTCATGCACCAGCCGCACCCTGTGATTGAGCTGGATGGGTTGCTGCTCGTCGGGTGACCGCTGCCCTGGCCAGGGCACGGCGGCTATTGGCGGCCGTGATCTGGCGGATACAGGCCGTCGGGGCCCCGCGCCGGGTGGCTGGTCTGAGCACCTGGTCTGATCGAGGGGCTTTTAGGCTGCAGGTATGGGGCAGGTCCGGGTGGGCACGGCGTCGTGGACGGACCGGACGCTGATCGAGTCGGGCTGGTACCCGCCGGAGGCGGGCACGCCGGAAAAACGGCTGCGCTATTACGCCCGCCAGTTCGGCCTGGTCGAGGTGGACGCGACCTACTATGGGCTACCCGCGGAGCGGACCGCCTCGGTATGGGCCGCGCGGACCCCGGGCGGCTTCACCTTCAACGTGAAGGCGTTCAGCCTGTTCACCCAGCACCCCACCCGGGTCGCCGCGCTCCCCACTGACCTGCGCCCAGCCGCGGAGAAAATCAGCAGGGACCGGATCTACCTCAAGGACGTGGACCGGGCGCTAACCGATCAAGTTTGGGAGCGGTTCTTGGCGGCGCTGGAGCCGCTACGCCAGGCCGGCAAGCTGGGCGCGATCTTGCTACAGTTCCCGCCGTGGTTCCCGATCTCGCGGGCCCGCAAGGACTACATCGTGGCCTGCGCGGCCCGGGCCGCACCGGACCGAGTGTGCGTGGAGTTTCGTAACCGGACCTGGATGACTCCCGAAAACCAGCAAGAGACCCTGGGCTTCCTGGCGCAGCACCGGCTGCCGTATGTGTGCGTGGACATGCCGCAGGGCCACCGGGATTCCATCCCGGCTGTGCTGGCCGCCACTGCGCCCGATCTAGCTGTGGTCCGGCTGCACGGCCAGTCAGCCAAATGGGACAGCCGCGACATCCACGAGCGGTTCGGCTACCGCTACAGCAAGGCCGAGCTGAAGGAATGGGCGCCTAAGGTGCGAGCCCTGGCCGGCGATGCCGAGCAGACCCATGTGTTGTTCAACAACTGCTACCGCGACTACGCCCAGGTCAACGCCCAGCAGCTCGCCGCCCTGATCCAAGCCTGACCTCGGACGACCCAGCCGGCACCGCACTACCCGCAGGTGCTCTTGCGATCGGCACCCTGGCCTCTATCCCAGATCAGCCCTCGGCCTTGATCGGCCCGGCCGGCCCGCTGGCCCGCACTACGCCGATCGGGCAAGAGACGCCCGTCCCGTGGTCCGGGCAGTACCCATAAGGGTTTTTACTGCTTGAAAGATACTGCTGGTGGTAGTCCTCGGCGAAATAGAACTCCGTGGCCGGGACGACCTGCGTGGTGATCTCGCCATAGCCGGCGTCGGTGAGCCGCTGCTGGTAGGCGGCCAGGGAGTCACGCGCGGCGGCCTCCTGCTCCGGCGAGTGGTAGAAGATCGCCGAGCGGTACTGAGAGCCGGAGTCGTTACCCTGACGCATCCCCTGCGTCGGGTCGTGCTCCTCCCAGAAGACGGTCAGCAGCTCAGGGTAGGAGACCCGGGCCGGGTCGAAGACCACCCGGACCGCCTCGGCGTGCCCGGTCCGGCCGCTGCAGACCTCGTCGTAGGTGGGGTTGGGCGTGAACCCGCCCTCATAGCCCACCGAGGTGGATACCACGCCGGGTACCTGCCAGAACGTCTTCTCCACGCCCCAGAAGCAGCCCGCCGCGAACTCGGCGATCTGTGTTCCGGCCTGGTAGGGCGGCTGGAGCGGGGTGCCGAGGACTTCATGACGCGCCGGGACCTCGAGCGGCGTGCTACGCCCGGGCAGCGCCTCCTCAGCAGTGATCATGCGCGTCTGGCGAAATCCGAACAAGCTCACGGCCGCCTCCCTCAGCGACGTCTTGCCTGGCCCGTGCTCAGCTCACGAGTTGTCGCGAGTTGTATCCCCCGAACGGGCCCGCGGGCCAGTCCGGCCCGCACACCGTTAGACAACCGTGCACCAGGGGCGGAGATTCCCCCGGCAAGCTCAGCCCGGCCCGGCCCGCGCAGCCAACCGGAGCAGCGGGCCAGCACGGCCAGCCAGCTCGGCCAGCCAGGCCAGCACAGCCGCGCTAGCCCCGCAGCGCTAGCGGCCGGGACCATCCGGCGGACCGGCCGCCGAGGGCTCGCCGCCCGGCCCGGCCGGGTCCGCCGGGGAGTCAGCCAGGAGCCGGCCGGCGGCTGCCCCGGCTGGGCGGCCGCGCGGCGCCGGAACGGCAGCCCGCCCGGCCGGGAACCGCCACCCGCGGCGGGCCACAGGACATAGCCGATCGGGAACAGCCGGATGTTCAGCCGGTCGGCGAACAGCCCCCAGATGCCGCGCGGCGCCCAGATGGCGATGATCATCGCGAGCAGGCCCAGGATGATGAAGTACCAGGTCCCGTAGTGCGAGAGCGTCTGCTGCAGCACGAAGAACACGATCGTGCCGATGATCGGCCCCTCGATGGTGCCGATGCCGCCGATGATGGTAACGAAGATCATCTCGGCTGACCACTGGACGCTGAACGCGGCGGTGGGCTCCACGTTCAGCTGGCTGATGATCAGCAGCGCCCCGGCGGCGCCGCAGCCGGCCGCCGCGACCATGAAGACCAGGCGGCGGGCCCTGGACACCCGGACGCCCAGGCTGCCCGCCCCGATCTCGTCGTCGCGGACCGCGGTCAGCTCCAGCCCGAGCCTGCTGCGCAGCATCAGGTAGGCCACGACCAGGACGATGACCGCGGCGGCCAGCGCGGCCCAGTAGGTGTCGGCGGTCAGGATGGTGGCGCTGACGCTGCCCAGCCCGGGCAGCGGGGCACCGGTGCCGCCGCCGAGCGAGGGGTAGCGCACGATGATCAGCTCGCAGACCGACGCGATCACCCAGGTGGTGATGGCGAAGTACCCGCTGCGCAGCCGGGAGACCAGCCACCACACCGGCAGGCCGACCACGCCGCAGGCCAGCGCGGCGACCGGCATCGCGGCGAACGGGCTGGTGCCGTGCTGGGCCAGGATCAGCACGAAGTACGAGCCGAGCCCGATGAAGGCCTGCTGGCCGACCGAGACCAGCCCGGCGTAGCCCGCGAGCAGGTTCCACATAGTGGCCATGGTCAGCAGGATGAAGAAGTTGACCAGCAGGTCGGTGGTGGCCGAGTAAACGATGTAAGGCAGGTAGCCGAGCACGGCCACCACGACCACCGCGGCCAGCCCGGCCCACAGGGCGGACCGGCGCGACCGGGTCACCCGCACCGGGACCGGGCGGGCCTGCCCGGCCGCGGCCGCGGTGACCTGCTCGACCGAGCTCATGCGATGCTCCGGCGTTTGATGAGGCCGGTGATGCCCTGCGGCATGACCACCAGCACGACGAGGAAGGCCAGCTGGCCGGCGATGAGCTGGTCGGCCGAGCTGATCTGGGCGCCGATCTGCTGCACCACCCCGAGCAGGATCCCGCCGGCCAGGGTGCCCCACAGCGAGCCGAGCCCGCCGATCACCACCGCCTCGAAGGCGAACAGCAGCAACTGGTCAGTGCCGATGGTCGGGTCAAAAGAGGTATACATCCCGAACGCCAGACCGGCGAGGGCCACGGTGCCGAAGGCGACGGCCGCCGCCACGCCGAACACGTGCCGGTAGTCGGCCCCGGCCAGCTGGGCGGCCTCGGGGTCGTCGGCGACGGCCCGGACCAGCCTGCCGTGCCGGGACGAGGACAGGAAGTACTGCAGCCCGAGCAGGACGACCACGGCCACCACGAAGATGGCCAGCTGCAGGTAGGCGATCGTGATGGCCGACCCGAGGCTGAAGGAGTCCGAGACCAGCGAGCCGATGTCCAGGGAGTGGCTGTTCGGGGACAGGAACTGCAGCAGGGCGTTCTCGATCACCACCGAGAGCCCGAAGGTCACCAGCAGCGTGGTGAGCACGCTGCGGTTGAGGCTGGCCTGGATCAGGGTCCGCTGCACCACGTAACCGAGGGCGGCGAACAGCGGGACGACGAGCACGAACGACCACACCGCCGGGACGTGCGTGATCGCGATCACGCCGAGGGCCAGGTAGGCGGCCACCACGGCCAGGTCCCCGTGGGCCAGGTTGATGACCTTCATGACGCCGAACATCAGCGACAGGCCGCAGGCGAACAGCGCGTACAGGCCGCCCAGCAGCACGCCCTGAATGATCACGTTGACCCAGGTCATCCGGCGCCCCCCGGCGGTGCGGCGGCCAGGCCGAAGTAGGCCGCCTCGATCTGCTCGGCGGCCAGGTCGCCCGGCAGTCCTTGCAGCGTGGTCCGGCCTTCGAGCAGGCAGTGGATGTGGCTGGCGACCCGCAGCGCCTGGCTGACGTCCTGCTCGACCAGCAGGATGGTGACCCCGGAAGCCAGCAGCTCGGGCAGCACGGCGTAGATCCGGCGGACCACGACCGGCGCCAGGCCGAGCGACAGCTCGTCAAGGAGCAGCACCCGCGGGTTGGCGACCAGCGCGCGGCCGATCGCCACGGCCTGCTGCTCGCCGCCGGACAGCTGCTCGGCTCGCTGCCCGCGCCGGTCCCGCATCCAGCCGAACAGCTCGTACACCCGCTCGATCGTCCACGGCCCGGGCCGCGCGTAGGCCGCCCCGACCTGCAGATTCTCCGCCACGGTGAGGGAGGCGAACAGCCGCCGGCCTTCCGGGACCATGACCAGGCCCGCCTTGGCCCGGCGCTCGGGCCGCAGCCTGGTGACGTCGGCGCCGTCGAACCAGACCGACCCGGAGGTCGGCCGGTTCAGGCCCGCGATGGCCCGCAGCAGGGTGGACTTTCCCGCCCCGTTAGCCCCGATCATGGCGTAGATCTCGCCGGCGCTGACGCTCAGGCTGACCCCGGACAGGGCCCGCAGCTGGCCATGGTGCACGGTGAGGTCGCGCACCTCCAGCGGGGCGGCGGCGCCGGACCCGGGTGCCTGGCTCACTGGTCCTCCAGCCCGGACTCACTGACCGAAGGCCCGGCCGCCGCGGAGCGCGACCTGTTCTCGCGGCGGGTCAGTGAGGTGGTCACCTCGGTGCCCAGGAAGACCTCGCGCACCGCGGCGTCAGCCAGCACCGCCGCGGGTGCGCCGTCCCCGATCACAGACCCGCCGGCCAGGCAGATCAGCCGGTCGACGGTCGCGGTGAGCGCGCGGACCACGTGCTCGATCCAGATGACCGCGATCCCCTCGGCGTGGATCGAGGCCACGATCTGGACCAGCTGGGCGACCTCGGGATCGGTCAGGCCGCCCGCCACCTCGTCGAGCAGCAGCAGCCGCGGGCCGGAGGCCAGCGCCCGGGCCAGCTCGAGCCGCTTGCGCTGGAGCAGGCCAAGCCGCTCGGCCGGGCTGTTGGCCTCGGCGGCCAGCCCGGCCCGGTCCAGCACCGCGGCGGCCGCGCCGTAACTGGCCCGGCCGCGCACCCCGGCCCCCTGCTGGACGGCGACGAGCACGTTCTCGAACACGGTCATGTTGCCGAACGGCCGCGGCACCTGGAAGGTGCGGCCGATGCCGAGCCGGCACCGGGCCGCCGCGCCCAGCTTGGTCACCGGGCTGCCGCCGAAGCTGATCTCGCCCGCTGAGGGAGCCAGCTCGCCCGCGATCAGGCCGAACAGGCTGGTCTTGCCCGCGCCGTTGGGCCCGACGATGCCCACGATGTCCCCGGATCCGACCCGGAACGAGAGCTGATCCGCGACGACGACCCGGCCGAAGCTTTTCGAAACGCCGTCCAGCTCCAGCAGGGCCGCCTGCGCGGCTTCAGGCATTCGTTGGCTCGAGCTTGGCGCCGATCGGCACGCTGGAGTTCAGCGCGTTGTCCACGACTTGCATCTCGAACGGGTACTTGCCGGTCGACTTCTTCCACTGCACGCCGACGGGCGGGATGATGCCGACGCCCGGGGCCGGGCCGCCCGCGAAGTTGATCGCGCCGCACATGCCGGTGTAGCTGACGTTGTGCAGCGCGCCCGCCACCTCGGCCCTGTCGTGCGGGTCGCTGACCGTGCTGAACGCTTCCTTAGCCACCTCGAACAGCGCGTAGCTGGACCCGATCGACTGCACCCACTGGTTGCCGGTCGATGACTCGAACTCCGACGCCAGCGAGCTCGCGGTGGTGCCGTCCAGGGACGACTTGTAGGGCATGTACGGCCCCCACCACGAGTCGGTCGCGATGTTGTTGACCAGCGGGCCGAGCGCCTGGGTGTCGGCCGGGAACAGCAGCACCTTCGCGACCGTGGCCAGCCGCGGCTTGAAGCCCTGCTCGGACGCCTGCTTCCAGAACGTGTTGAAGTCGGGCGGCAGCGGGCAGTTGCTGAAGATCTCGGCCTTCTTGTTCTTGAACGTGCTGATCATCGAGCTGAAGTCAGTCTGGCCGTCCTGGTAGGGGCCGCCGTCCACGACGGTGTAGCCGGACGCCTTGATCAGCGGCTCGAATCCTCCCCGGAACGCGTTGCCGTCCGCGTCGTTCGGGTACTGGCAGGCCACGGCCTTGTCGGTCGTGACCCGGTTCCACATCGGCGCGAAGCAGCCCTGGAACTCCTTGAGCCCGAAGAAGAACATCGTCGTGTACTTGAACGTGGTGGTCGGCGTCAGCGGGTTACCGCCCAGGCCGGCATACCAGGACTCCCAGGGCACCACGGTGGACAGGCACGGCGTGCCCAGCTTCTGCGCCGCGGCGGCCACCGGGTTGGTGGTCTCCGGGGTCGACGTGGTCAAGATCATGTCGACCTTGTTCTGCAGGATCAGCTGGCGGGCCACGGTGGAGGCCCGGTTGGGGTCCGACTGGCTGTCCTGGACGTTGATGTTGATCTTGTAGGTCTTGGACCCGATCTTGATGCCGTTCTTGTACGCGGAGGTGCCCCGGATCTGGTCCAGCACGAACTTGTCCCCGGAGGCGAAGCCGGCCAGCGCGCCGGTCAGCGGCGTGATGAAGCCGATGGTGATAGTGCCGCCGCTGGCCGGGCCGCCGGAGCCCTTGATCCCCGAACTGCAGGCGCTGAGGATGCCGCCCGCGCCCATGGCCAGCGCCCCCGCCCCCACGCCCCTAAGCAAAGAGCGCCGCGCGATCGGCTGATCTCGCAGCGCAGGCTCGCCGGTTGACTGACGGTCCATTCCGTCTCCTCAGATGTCAGCGCCCGCGAGCCGCCGGCCGGGCTGGTCACCCGCGAGCAGCTTCGCTTCGTGACCGGTGGCCCGGACAGACATCGCAGGGTGTTCGCTTAGCGTACGACTATACGCAATGTAGAACTTAACCACGCGTTCGGAGCGACTGTCAACCGGCCGGGTAAAGCCTGGCGCACCCGGCGAAACGGGCCGGAACCGGCCGCGCCGTCGCTCAGACCGGTCCCTGAGCCTGCAGGTCGGCCTCGATCTGGCGGGCGGTCTTCAGCAGCTCGGGCAGGATCTCGGTCCGCAGGGCGGCCATGCTGATCCGGCTGGCGTGCGCGGACACGTTGATGGCCGCGGACCCGACGTCGGCGGCGCCGCGGATCGGCGCCGCGACGGCCCGCAGCCCTTCTTCAAGCTCCTGGTCGACGATCGCGTAGCCCTGCCGCGCCACGTCCGCGACGATCGACTTGAGCTGGTCCCGGTCGGTGACGGTCCGGCCGGTCAGCGGCTCGAGGACCGCCTCGGCCAGGTACCGGTCGAGATCATCGGGGGGCAGCGCGGCGAGCAGGACCCGGCCCATGGACGTGGCGTAGGCGGGGAACCTGGTGCCCACCGAGATGGCCACGGTCATGATCCGCTTGGTCGGCACCCGGACCACGTAGACCACGTGATGCCCGTCCAGGACCGAGATCGAGGACGACTCGTGCAGCCGGGCCACGAGTTCTTCCATGTGCGGGGCGGCCATTTCCGGCAACGCCAGCCCGGACAGGTAGGCATAGCCGAGCTCAAGCACCCGGGGCCGGAGCGAGAACTCCCGGCCGTCGCTGCGCACGTAGCCCAGCTTGACCAGGGTGAGCAGGAACCGCCGGGCGGCCGCCCTGGTCAGCCCGGTGGCCCGGGCCACCTCGCTGAGGCTCAGCCGCTCCCGGTCCGGGCCGAACGCCTTGATGACGGCCAGCCCGCGATCCAGCGACTGGACAAAATCGCTGTTTCGGGCCGCTGTCTCAGTGTCGTCGTTCGCCATGCGCCCGGGAGTTCTCATTGGACAGCAATGCTAGCGTGCAGGAGCCGATGTCCGGCAGGCCGGTTCAGCCGGGTCGTCTGGCCGGCCTGAAGTACCTCGGCAGCGAGTCGCTGATCTCCTTCAGCAGCGCGGTCATGGTCAGCCGGCCCGCCCGGCGACGGCCCGGCCGGCATCCGGCTAGCCGGCCGGGCCCTGCTAGCCGCCCAGCTTGCTCAGGTCGACCACCTGGCTGGCGGGGGGTGCCGTGACGGCCGGGACCGCGTTCCACTGGCTGAAGTCGATCTGGCCGGTACTGCCCGCGCTCGGGCCGGTGATCCGCAGCGGATAGGGCACGCCGGTGGCCGCGACATAAAGCACCGAGCCGTCGGCCGCCTTCAGGGTCAGCACCTGCTGGCCGTTGATCGTGGCCGGGGCCGCCTTGGTGAACTTGGGCATCGACTGGCCGAACTTCCCGAGCAGCTTGGACAGCGACAAGTCGCCGGTGAGCTGCTGGCTGTCGCTGGCCGAGGCCGCCACGTACTTGCCGCACTCCTTCGCGCAGATGCCGGCCGGGGCTTGGGCGAGCTTGAGGAAGACGCTGGTCACCTTGATGTAGACGGTCTTGTTGGCATCGATGAGGTCCAGCGTGGTGCCGGCGCTCTCGACCGACCCGGAAATCTGGCCTGATCGGGTCATCGACAAGTTCACGCTCTCGCTGCTGCCCGAATCCTGGACGGCACCGTGGATGTGCACGCTCTGCGCGTGAGCGACTGCCGTCTTCAGCTGGGCGACGAGCGCTGCCGTGGTCAGCCTGTCATTGCTCTTCGCCGAGGCAGCGGCGTGGCCCGGCCCGCCGCTGCTGCCGCCGCAGCCCGCCAGCGCGATGGCGGCGCCCGCCGCCAGGATCATTACGCCCGTTCGCACCCGTGGTATCTCCTTTGCTGCGGAATCGGAGATAGCACGGTATCAGATGATTAGTTGACTATTATCCGCCCTGCAATTTACTCAGGCTGATCACCTGGCTGGCCGGCGGCGCGACCGGATCGGGCACGCCATTCCAGCGCGAGAAGTTCAGCTGCCCGTGGGCGCCGCGGGGTGAGACGGCCCGCAGCGGGTACGGCGTCCCGGTCGCGGCGACCGCCAGCTGGGAGCCATCGGCCCCGCGCAGCACCTGGCCGGCCGTTGACGGTCTGCGTCCCGGCGCGGGTGAAGGCGGGCAGCTTCCCGGTGAACGAGCTGAGCATGGCGGGCATGCTCAGCTCCCCGGCCAGCGCGTCGCCCTTGGCCGCGGTCAGCGCCACGTACTTGCCGCATATCACCGTGCAGACCGCGGCCGGGGCGTGCAGCTGGCCCAGCAAGGCCCGGGTAGCCTTGACGTAGACCGTGCCACCCGCGTCGATGATCGTCTCCGGCGCCCCGCTCCGGGTCAGCGTGCCAGCGAAACCGCGGTCCCTGGTCAGGCCGATGTCGATGTCCACCGACCGGCCGCCGGTCCCGCTGAGCGTCCCGGACAGGTGGACGCTGCGGGCCGCGCGCACGGCCGCTTTCATGGCCGCGATCGTCGAGGCGACCGGCGGGGGCGAGGCCGGCGAGCCGGGCCGGGCCGAGGCCGCCGGGCGCGCCGCCGTCTCGCCGCACGCCGCCAGCACCAGCAGGGCCAGCATCGTTACCGCGAGCACGCCGACGGCCGCCCGTACTGTTCGTGGACCGTTCCCCATGTCGCTGCTCCCCCCACAGTGCGCGACTTGGCCGGCCGGTGCGGCCGGTTCTGTTAGCCGGTGCGCTCGACCACGAAGTCGCAGAGCGTCTCAAACGCCGCGCGAGCGGGCACGTCCGGCAGGGCCAGGATCTCCTTCCTGGCCAGCTGAGCCCAGCCTTCCATGTCGGCCCGGGCCGTCTGCATGCCCGGATGCTTGCGCAGCAGGGCCAGCGCCTCGGCGTGCCGGGCCGGGTCGGTCAGCTCCCCGCTGCCCAGCAGCTCGGTGAGCCGGGCGTCGCCGCGGTCGGCCGACCGCAGCGCGTGCAGCATCGGCAGCGTCCGCACGCCCTCGCGCAGGTCGGTGCCGGGCGTCTTGCCCGACTGGGCGGATTCGCTGGCCACGTCGAGGATGTCGTCGGACAGCTGGAAGGCCACGCCGAGCGCCTCGCAGGCGGGCTGGATCCGGTCGATGACCTGCTGGGGCGCGCGCGAGAACATCGCCCCGAACTGTCCCGCGGTGGCGATCAGCGACGCCGTCTTCTGGGTCACCACGCTCAGGTAATGGGCCAGCGGGTCTTCGCCAGAGCGCGGCCCGACGGTCTCGGCGATCTGCCCGTTGACCAGGCGAGCGAAGGTCGCGGCCTGGATCCGGATCGCGTCCGCGCCCAGGTCAGCGAGGATCTGAGAGGCCCTGGCGAACAGGAAGTCGCCGGTCAGGATCGAGATGGTGTTGTCCCAGCGGGCGTTGGCGCTGGGCTCACCGCGCCGCACGGCGGCCTCGTCCATGACGTCGTCGTGATAGAGGGTGGCCAGGTGGGTCAGCTCAATGGCGACCGCCGCGGGCACGATCCGTTCGTCCTTCGGATCGCCGAACTGGGCGGCAAGCAGCACCAGGGTGGCCCGGAACCGCTTGCCGCCGGCCTCGATCAGGTACCTGGAGGTATCAGACAGCAGGTCATGCTGGGCCCGGGCCGCTTCCCGCAGGCCGTCCTCCACCAGCGCGAGGCCATCGATCACGTCGGCGGCCAGCGCGGCGTCGGTCAGCTCCACGGATACGACTGTGACCACTCAGGCTCCCTTTTCGATCTGGCCGCGATACCGGCTGCCCCCGCCACTGGCCCGCGGGCAGCGGCATTACCTCCACGATAAGTCCACCGCGAAGTACCCGGCATATTCCCGCGCGGGGCGGTGCGGACACCCGCCGCGGCCGCCCGCCGCCCCGGGTCAGCGGACGAACAGCTGGGCCGCGGCATGGTGGGCCAGATTCAGCAGGGCCTCGGGCGCCACCCCGAGCCAGAGCGTGACAGCCGCGCCCGCGGCCACGGCGACGCTGGTGTACAGGCTGGGCCGGACCACCGCGGGGCCTGCGGGCGCCGGGTCGCTGAAGAACATCAGCACGATCACCCGCACGTAGGGGAAGGCCAGGATCGCGCTGCTGATCACGCCGACGATCACTAGCGGCAGCGCCCCGCCGCTGACCGCGGCCTGGAACACCGCGAACTTGCCGCTGAACCCGCTGGTCAGCGGGATCCCGGCGAAAGCGATCAGGAAGAACGCGAACACCCCGGCGACCAGCGGCGAGCGCTTGCCGAGCCCGGCCCAGCTGCTCAGGTGGGCCGCCTCGCCCGCCTGGTCCCTGACCAGGGTCACCACCGCGAACGCGCCGATGACCGCGGCGCCGTAGGCGGCCAGGTAGAACAGGCTGCCGGACAGGCCCGCGGTGTTCGCCGCGACCACCCCGGTCAGCACGTACCCGGCCTGGGCGATGGAGGAGTAAGCCAGCAGCCGCTTCACGTCGGTCTGGGTGATCGCGACGACCGAGCCGACCAGCATGGTGAGGATGGCCACGCCCCACATCGCGGGCCGCCAGTCCCAGGTCAGCTGGCCGAAGGCCACGTAGAAGATGCGCAGCACGGCGCCGAACGCCGAGACCAGCGTGCACGAGGCCATCAGCGCGGTCACCGGGGTCGGGGCGCCCTGGTAGACGTCCGGCTTCCAGCTGTGGAACGGTACCGCGCCGATCTTGAACAGCAGGCCCAGGCCCAGCAGGGCGATCCCGGCGTACAGCAGCGTCGAGTCGCCGGTGTTGCCCGCCGCGGCCGTCGCGATGGCCGACAGCCGGACAGAACCGGTGAACCCGTACAGCATGGCCACGCCGAACAGGAAGAACGCCGACGAGTACGCCCCGAGCAGGAAGTACTTCATCGCCGCCTCCTGGGACAGCAGGCGGCGCCGCCGGGCCAGCCCGCACAGCAGGTACAGCGGCAGCGACAGCACTTCCAGCGCGACGAACATGGTGAGCAGGTCGTTGGCCGCGGGGAACAGCAGCATCCCGCCCACCGCGAACATGGTCAGCGGGTAGATCTCGGTGTGCGTGATGCCCGCCAGCAGGCCCTCGCGCTCCTCAGCGCTGCCGGGCACCGCGGCCGCCTGGGCCACGAACGGGCTGACGTCGTGCGAGCTCTCCGCGATCAGCAGCATGCTGATGAAGGCGAGCACCAGGATCGTGCCCTGGATGAACAAGGTCGGCTGGTCCACCGCGACCGCGCCGACCGCCGCGATATGGCCGGGGCTGCCATGGGCGAAGATGGAACTGGTCGCGCCGATCACGATGGTCAGTACGAACGCGCCGGCCAGGCCGGCCAGGGCCAGCCCGATGTGAATGGGCCGGCGCAGCGCCCGGGGCGCGAACGCCTCGATCAGCACGCCGGCCACCGCGACGCCGAAGACCACCAGCATGGGGGCGAGCTGGCCGTACTCGATGTGCGGGGTCGGGATCGCGGGCGCCACCGCGGCCGCGCTGGCCAGGGTCCCGGTCACGGGTTGCTCCTCGGGTTGAGCGCGGTAACGGGCGCGGGGTGCGGCGGGGCCGGGTCAGTGGCGTGCACCTGCACCATGGTCTGGTGCACGGCGGGGTTGATGATGTCCAGCACCGGCTTGGGGTACACGCCGAGCGCCACCACCAGGGCGATGAGCGGGCCGACCGCCCACAACTCGCGGGCCCGCAGGTCGGGCATGGCCTTCACTTCCTCGACCACCGGCCCGGTCATCGTCCGCTGGTACATCCACAGGATGTAGATGGCGGCCAGGATGATGCCCACGGTGGCCAGCACGGCCGCCGCCTCGTACTTGGTGAAGGTGCCCACCAGGACCAGGAACTCGCTGACGAAGGTGGACAGCCCCGGCAGCGCCAGGCCGGCCAGGCCCGCGATCAGGAACAGCCCGGCCAGCATCGGCGCGACCTTCTGCACCCCGCCGTAATCGGAGATCAGCTGCGACCTGCGGCGCGAGATCATGAATCCGGCCAGCAGGAACAGCGCGCCGGTGGCGAACCCGTGGTTGACCATGTACAAGGTCGCGCCCGCCTGGCCCTGGCTGGTCATCACGAAGATGCCCAGCGTGATCAGCCCGAAGTGGGAGACCGAGGTGTAGGCGATCAGCCGCTTCAGGTCGGCCTGGCCGATGGCCACGATCGCCCCGTACAAGATCCCGACCACCGCCAGCACGATGATCAGCGGGGTGAAGTAGTGCGCCGCCGAAGGGAACAGCTCCAGGCAGTAGCGGATCATGCCGAACGTGCCGACCTTGTCCAGCACCCCGACCAGCAGCACGGCCGCGCCCGGCTGGGCGGCGGTGGCCGCGTCGGGCAGCCAGGTGTGGAACGGCCACAGCGGCGCCTTGATCGCGAACGCGACGAAGAAGCCCAGGAACATCCACTTGCTCGCGGTGGGGCTGAAAGCGGTGTGGATCAGCTGGCTGAACAAGAACGTACCCGGGTGGCCGCCGCGGGCGGAGTACACGTACAGCGCGATGACCGCCACCAGCATGAGCAGCCCGCCGAGCAGGCTGTAGAGCAGGAACTTCACCGCCGCGTACTGGCGCTGGCCGACCCCGAAGCTGCCGATCATGAAGTACATCGGGATGAGCATGGCCTCGAAGAACACGTAGAACAGGAACACGTCGGTGGCCGCGAAAACGCCGATCATCATCGTCTCCAGGACCAGCATCAGCGCGAAATAGGTCTTCACGCTGCGCCGCGGCGGCGGCGGCTGCTCGGGCCGGGCCCGCGCTTCCTTCGGCGTCGTTCCAGGACGCGAGCACCACCACCGGCATCAGCACGGTGGTCATCAGGATCAGGACCAGCGCGATCCCGTCCACGCCGACCGCGTAGTGCACGCCGAACTGCGGGATCCACTGGTAGGTCTGGTTGAACTGGAAGTCAGGGCCGCCGGGCTTGAAGGCCACCGCCATCGCGATCGTGACCCCCAGCGTGACCAGCGTGAACGCCAGCGTGAGCCGCTTGACCAGCAGGTCACGCGCGCGCCGGTCGGCCTCGCCGCCGGGCGCGGACCGGCCCGGGGTCAGCGCCACCGCGACCGCGCCGGCCAGCGGGATCGCGCCCGCTACGGTCAGCCAGGGAAATGTGCTCATAGGTCCTTAGCGCCTTTCGAGGTCACAGCCGCACCAGCAGCAGCGCGCCGACGAGCAGTACCGCACCGACCAGCATCGACAGCGCGTAGGAGCGGACGAAGCCGGTCTGCAGCCTGCGCACCCGGCCCGACGTGCCGCCCATGGCCGCGGCCAGCGTGTTCACCACGCCGTCCACGCCCCGGTTGTCGAAGTACACCGACAGCCGGGTCAGCCACTGGCCGGGCCGCATGAGCACCGACTCGTTGATCGCGTCGCCGTACAGGTCCTTGCGCGCCGCCACCGTCGCGAACCGCCCGGCGGGCGCGACCACGGGCACCTCCCGCCGCGCGTACATGGCCAGGGCGATGGCGGCGCCGACCACGATCAGCCCGAGCGCGCCCAGCGAAGCGGGGGTGAACAGGCCGTGCGAGACCGGCGGGGAGCCCACCACCGGGGCCAGGAAGTTGACCAGCCGGTTGCCCAGGATCAAGAAGGCGCCCGCGCCTGCCGACCCCAGCGCCAGCACCACCATCGGGGAGGTCATCACCGACGGTGCCTCATGCGGGTGCGCGGCGTCATCCCAGCGGCGCTCCCCGAAGAACGTCATCAGCATGACCCGGGTCATGTAGAAGGCGGTGATGCCCGCACCGAGCAGCGCCGCGGTGCCCAGGATCGCGCCCGAGGTGCCGCCCTTGTCAAACGCGGCCTCGATGATCGGGTCCTTGGTGAAGAAGCCGGAGAACGGCGGCACGCCGATGATGGCCAGGTAGCCGATCCCGAACGTGACGAAGGTGACGGGCATGACCGCGCGCAGCCCGCCGAACCTGCGCATGTCCACCTCGTCGTTCATCTCGTGCTTGACCGAGCCGGCCCCGAGGAACAGCCCGGCCTTGAAGAAGCCGTGCGCGAGCAGGTGCGCGATCGCGAACGCGTACCCGGCCGGGCCGAGCCCGGCCGCCAGCGTCATGTAGCCGATCTGGCTCATCGTCGAGCCGGCCAGCGCCTTCTTGATGTCGTCCTTGGCGCAGCCGATGATCGCGCCGAACAGCAGCGTCGCCGCGCCGACCACGGTGACGGCCAGCCGCGCATCGGCGGACAAGTTGAAGATCGGGTTGGACCGGACGATCAGGTAGACCCCGGCGGTCACCATCGTCGCCGCGTGGATCAGCGCCGACACCGGGGTCGGGCCTTCCATGGCGTCCAGCAGCCAGGACTGTAGCGGCAGCTGGGCCGACTTGCCGCAGGCCCCGAGCAGCAGCAGCAGCCCGAGCGCGGTGGTCACGCCGTGGCTGGCGCTGCCCACCGCGCCGAAGACTCCGGTGAAGGTGATCGATCCGAAGGTGGCGAACATCAGCATGATGGCCAGCGACAGCCCGGCGTCGCCGACCCGGTTGGCGATGAACGCCTTCTTGGCCGCGGTGGCCGCGGCCGGCTTGTACTGCCAGAACCCGATGAGCAGGTAGGAGGCCAGGCCGACGCCTTCCCAGCCCGCGTACAGGCCCAGGTAGTTGTCGGCCAGCACCAGCAGCAGCATCGCGGCCAGGAACAGGTTCATGTAGCCGAAGAACCGGCGCCGCTCGGGATCGTCGGCCATGTAGCCGACCGCGTAGATGTGGATCAGCGAGCCGACGCCGGTGATGAGCAGCACGAAGCAGATCGACAGCGGGTCCAGCAGGATCCCGAGGTCGACGTGGAAGCCCGCCACCGGGATCCAGGAATACAGGTGCAGGTCCCTGCTGCGCTGCCCGGCCGGGTAGGACAGCATCGTGAAGAACGCGATCAGGCCGTAAATGAACGCGGCCACCGGCATGGCCACGCCGATCAGGTGGCCGAACTTATTGGTGCGCTTCCCGCCGAGCAGCAGCACCGCCGCGCCGGCCAGCGGCAGCGCCAGCAGCAGCCACGCGGCGCGCTGGACGCCGGCCGCGGCCATGGGAGCCATCGCCGGGGCGGCGTGCGCGGCCGCAACTGAGCCTGTCACGGGCTACCTCTCTGCAGTACCGGCCGGGGGCGCGGCGGCCTCCGGGGGACACGCCCGGGACCCGCGGGGCCCCGGAGCGGTCGGGTCAATATTTCAGCAGGTTCGCCTCGTCCACCGACGCGGACCTGCGGGCCCGGAAGATAGCGGTCAGGATCGCCAGCCCGACGACCACCTCGGCGGCCGCCACCACCATCACGAAGAACGCGATGACCTGGCCGTCCAGGTTGCCGTGCAGCCGGGAGAAGCCGACGAACGCCAGGTTGACCGCGTTCAGCATCAGCTCCACGCACATGAACACGACGATCGCGTTCCTGCGGACCAGGACCCCGACGCTGCCGATCACGAACAAGATCACGGCGAGCCCCACGTAATGGGCCGGGCTTACCATCAGTCCTCCTCACCCGGGCCGGGGCCCAGTTCCCGCTGGGCCGGCCCGGCCGGGCCTCCGGTCATCTGGCTGACCGACACCTCCGAGGGCGAGCCGTCGGGCAGCAGGGCAGGCATGTCGACCGCGTTATGCCGGGCGTAAGTACCAGGTCCGGGCAGCGGCGCGGGACGGCCGCCGGCCACCCGCCGCCGGGACAGCTCGCGCTGGGTCGGCTTCGGGCTGGTGCGCTCCCGGTGGGCCAGCACCATCGCGCCCAGCGCCGCGGTGATCAGCAGGGCGCTGGTCACTTCGAACGGGAAGACGTAGGTGGTGAAGATGAGGGTGGCCACGCCCTGCACGTTGGAGTTGCCGAACGCCGACCCGGTGGTCGCCGCGGGCCCGATCACCGCGTGGCCGATGGTCAGGGCCAGCAGCACCAGCAGGCCGATCCCGGCCAGCCCGGCCCACAGCCGCTGGCCCCTGAGCGTCTCCACGATCGAGTCAGCCGCGCTCACCCCGACCATCATCAGCACGAACAGGAACAGCATCAGGACCGCGCCGGTGTACACGATCACCTGGACGAAGGCCAGGAACGGCGCGTCGGCCAGCGCATAGAGCACCGCGAGCGAGAGCATCACCCCCGCGAGCAGCACCGCGCAGTGCACCGCCTTGCGGGCCAGGATCATGCCCAGGGCGGCGCTCACGGACACGATGGCGAGGACCCAGAACGTGGTGTCCTGGGTGGCGGCGGCGGCTCCGGTGGCGGCCAGCACGGTGGGGTGAGCCATCACGTTCCCCCGTCCTGGCCGTCGGCCGGCTTGCCCGGGCCCGGGCCGGAGCCCGCCGAGCCGAGCCGGTAGTAGTCCTCCTCGGTGTCACCCAGCCGCATCGGGTGCGGCGGGGCCTCCATGCCCGGCTGGAGCGCGATGACGAGCTGCTCCTTGGTCCAGATCAGGGCTTCCCTGCTGTCATCGGCCAGCTCGTAGTCGTTGGTCATGGTCAGCGCGCGGGTGGGGCACGCCTCCACGCACAGTCCGCACAGAATGCAGCGAAGGTAATTGATCTGGTACACCCGGCCGTAGCGCTCACCCGGCGAATAGCGTTCTGCCTCGGTGTTATCCCCGCCCTCGACATAAATGGCGTCGGCCGGGCAGGCCCAGGCGCACAGCTCGCAGCCGATGCACTTCTCCAGCCCGTCCGGCCACCGGTTGAGCTGGTGGCGGCCGTGGAACCGGGGCGCGGTCGGCTCCTTCTGCTCCGGGTACTGGACGGTGTCGACCTTGCGGAACATCTGCCGGAAGGTGACGGCGAATCCCTTGACCGGGTTCAGGAAGTCAAGCACCGGTGACCTCCTTCGTGGTTGACTCGGCGGGCTCGGCGAGCGCGGCGCCAGACCGGACGCCGACCCCGATGCCGTGATAGTGCGGCAGGTCAAGCGGCGGGACAGGGAACGGGCTGGCCGGCCCGGGCTGGCCCGCCGCCTCGGCTTCGGCGGCGGCTTCATCCTCGGCGGCCTGGCCCTGGCCCGGGCCGTGGACGCGTTGTCCCAGCCCCAGACCAGGACCATCAGCACCACCACGGTCACGCCCGCCGCGAGGTAGACCGCGGGGCTGCTGCCGTGGCGCCGCCAGACCCGGACCGTCGCGATCATCAGCGTCCAGACCAGCGCGCTCGGGATGAGGACCTTCCAGCCCAGCGCCATCAGCTGGTCGTAGCGGATCCGGGGCAGCGAGCCGCGCAGCCAGATGAAGCAGAACAGCAAGACCGCGATCTTGCCCAGGAACCACAGCACCGGCCACCAGCCGGTGTTGGCGTCCGGCCACGCCGAGATCGGCCACGGCGCCCGCCAGCCGCCCAGGAACAGCGTGGTGGCCAGGCCCGAGACGGTGACCATGTTGATGTACTCGGCCAGGTAGAACAACGCGAACTTCAGCGAGGAGTACTCGGTGTGGAAGCCGGCCGACCAGCTCGCCCTCGCCCTCGGGCAGGTCGAACGGCAGCCGGTTGGTCTCGCCGACCATCGTGACCAGGTAGATGACGAACGAGGGCAGCAGCAAGATGGCGAACCAGGACGGGTAGTGCAGGATCACCCCGCCGAGGTGGAATTCGCCGCCGTGGGCCTGGGCCGCGACGATCTGGCTGGTCGACAGCGAGCCCGCGTACAAGAAGACCGGGACGAACGACAGGCCCATGGCGATCTCGTAGCTGATCACCTGAGCTGACGACCGCAGGCCGCCCAGCAGCGAGTACGGCGACGCGGAGGCCCAGCCCGCCAGGACGATCCCGTAGACCGCCATCGAGCTCATGGCCAGGACCAGCAGCACGGCCACCGGCAGGTCGGTCAGCTGCAGGGCGGTGTGGTGGTGGAAGATCGACACCACCGGGCCCACGGGGATGATCGCGAAGCTGATGAAGGCCGGGATCAGCGCGATCGCGGGTGCCATCCAGAACAGCACCTTGTCCACGCCGCGCGGCACGATGTCTTCCTTGAGCGGCAGTTTCAGCCCGTCCAGCAGCGACTGGAGCAGCCCGAACTTGCCGGCCCGGTTCGGTCCGGGACGCTGCTGCATCCGGCCGATCACCCGGCGCTCGGCCCAGATCATGAACAGCGTGGTCAGCATCAAGAACGCGAAGATGACCCCGACCTTGAGCAGGATCAGCCACCAGACTTCGTGGCCGAAGCTGGCCAGCGTGGGGTCGGCCGCACCGGCGCTGCGCGCCTGCGCGGCGACGGCCAGGGCAGTCATGGCGCGCTCCTCACCGTCACTAGGGCGCCGTGGCCCGCGCCGAGGGTGGCGCGGACCGCGCAGCCGGCCGAGTTGGCAGGCAGCCAGACCACCCGGTCGGGCAGGTCGGCCAGCTGCAGCGGGACGGTGATCTCGCCCCGGTCGGTGGCCACGGTGACCTTATCGCCTTCGCCGACTCCGGCCTCGGCCGCGGTCGCCGCGGACATCTGCGCGACGCTGGGCCGGGCCGTGCCGGCCAGGTTGGGCTCGCCGTCCTGCATCCGGCCCGCGTCGAGAAGATTATGCCAGGTGGCCAGCAGCGCCTGTCCCGGGCCCGGGCGCGGGCGGCCCAGGCGGCCGGCCTGGCCTGGACTGGGCGCGGCGGCCGGCTGGGCCACCCCGGCCTGGCGGCCGGCCCCGCCCAGGGCGGCCAGCTCGCGCCAGGCCGCGGCCGGATCGGGCAGGCCCAGGTGCACGTCCATCTCGTCCGCGATCGAGGCCAGCACCTGCAGGTCGGACTGGGCGGCCGGGACGCTGAGGGCCGGGCCGAAGCGGCCCGGGCGGCCTTCCCAGTTCACGAACGTGCCGGCTTTCTCGGCCACGGCGGCGACCGGGAAGACCACGTCGGCCCGGTCGGTCACCGCGCTGACCCGCAGCTCCAGGCTGACCACGAACCCGGTGGCGGCCAGCGCGGCCAGCGCGGCCTGCGGGTCGGGCAGGTCGGCGGGATCGACGCCCGCCACGACCAGGGCGCCGAGCTCGCCCGCGGCCGCGGCCGCGAGGATCTGGCTGGTGTCCCGGCCGGGCTCGGCGGGAAGCGCGCTCACGCCCCAGGCCCTGGCCACCTCGGCCCGGGCGGCGGCGCCGGTGACCTGGCGGCCGCCGGGCAGCAGGTTGGGCAGCGCGCCGGCCTCGATCGCGCCGCGCTCGCCGGCCCGGCGCGGCACCCAGGCCAGCTCGGCGCCGGTCTGCGCGGCCAGCCGGGCCGCGGCGGCCAGCGCACCCGGCACCTCGGCCAGCCGCTCGCCGGCCATGATCACCGCGCCGCGCTGGCGCAGCGCGGCGATAGCCGCGCGGCCGGCGTCGTCGACGTCGGTGCCGTCGGCCAGGCTGGCCAGCGCGGCCGCCTCGCCGCCTGGCTCGACCGGCAGCAGCACCCCGGACATCCGGGTCAGCCCCGGGCTGGCCAGGGCGGCCAGGGAGTACACGGTGAGCGTTCCGGCCCGGACGGCCTTGCGCAGCCGCAGGAACACGATCGGCGACTCGTCCTCCGGCTCGAACCCGGCCAGCAGCACGGCCGGCGCCTGCTCGCAGCCCGGTGTAGCTGACCGCCGGGCCGCGCCCGGCCACGTGGTCGGCCAGGAACTGGGTCTCTTCGGCCGAGTGCGGCCTGGCCCGCATGTCGATGTCGTTGCTGCCCAGCGCCAGCCGGGCGAACTTGGCGTAGCCGTAGGCGTCCTCGACGGTGAGCCGGCCGCCGGTGAGCACGCCCGCGCGGCCGCGGGCCGCGAGCAGCCCGGCGGCCGCCATGCCGATCGCCTCCGGCCAGGACGCGGGCACCAGCTTCCCGTCCTCGTCGCGGACCAGCGGGGTGGTCAGCCGGTCGGGCTGGGTGGCGTAGGTGAATGCCCACCGGCCCTTATCGCAGTTCCATTCCTCGTTGACCTGCGGGTCGTTACCGGCCAGCCGCCGGGTCACCGCGCCGCGCCGGTGGTCGGTCCGCTGCCGGCAGCCCGCCGCGCAGTGCTCGCACACGCTCGGCGTGGAGACCAGGTCAAACGGCCGGGCCCGGAACCGATAGGACGCGCTGGTCAGCGCGCCGACCGGACAGATCTGCACGGTGTTGCCGGAGAAGTAGGAGTCGAACGGCACCCCGTCGGCGATCGCCACCTGCTCGGCGGGCCCGCGCTCGAACAACTCGATCAGCGGGTCGCCGGCGACCTGGTCGGCGAACCTGGTGCACCGGGCGCACTGCACGCAGCGTTCCCGGTCCAGCAGCACCTGGGCGGACAGCGGCACCGGCTTGGCGAAGGTCCGCTTGCGGCCGGTGAACCTGGTCTCGCCCGCCCCGGTGGACATGGCCTGGTTCTGCAGCGGGCATTCGCCGCCCTTGTCGCAGACCGGGCAGTCCAGCGGGTGGTTGACCAGCAGCATCTCCATGATGCCGCGCTGCGCCTTCTCGGCCACCTGCGAGGTCAGCTGGGTCCGGACCACCATGCCGTCGGTGCAGGTGGTGGTGCAGGAGGCGGGCGGCTTGGGCTGGCCCTCGATCTGCACCAGGCACTGCCGGCAGGCCCCGATCGGGTCCAGCAGCGGATGGTCGCAGAACCGCGGTATCTGGATCCCGAGCAGCTCGGCGGCCCGGATGACCAGCGTGCCCTTGGGCACCGTGATCTCGAAGCCGTCGATGGTGACCTGGACCCCGCCGGCGGGCTTGGCCACCGCCGCGCCAGAGTTCTCGCCTGCCTGAACGGTCATCGGCGCATCACCTTCCGGCTGCCGCGAACAGGGTGGCCGCCGCCGGGTCAAACGGGCAGCCGCCGCGCTTTTGGTGCTCGATGTACTCGTCCCTGAAGTGCTTGATCGACGAGACGACGGGCATCCCGGCCGCGTCGCCCAGCGCGCAGAACGACCGGCCGACCAGGTTGTCGCAGATGTCCAGCAGCTTGTCCAGGTCCGCCTCGCTGCCCCGGCCGTGCTCCAGCTCTTCCAGTACCTGGACCATCCAGTAGGTGCCCTCCCGGCACGGCGTGCACTTGCCGCACGACTCGTGCTCGTAGAACTCCGTCCAGCGCAGCACGACGCGCAGCACGCAGGTGGTCTCGTCGAAGATCTGCAGCGAGCGGGTGCCGAGCATGGACCCGGCTTTGGCGACCGACTCGTAGTCGAGCGGCACGTCGAGTTCCGCGGCGGTGAACAGCGGCGTGGATGACCCGCCCGGGGTCCAGAACTTCAGCCGGTGGCCGGCCCGGATGCCGCCGGACAGGTCGAGCAGCTCGCGCAGCGTGGTGCCCAGCGGCGCCTCGTACTGGCCGGGCCTGGCCACGTGCCCGGACAGCGAGAAGATCCCGAATCCCTTGGACTTCTCGGTGCCATACCCGGCGAAGGCCTCGGCGCCGTGACCCAGGATGTAGGGCACGCTGGCGATCGACTCGACGTTGTTCACCACCGTCGGGCAGGCGTACAGCCCGGCGATCGCCGGGAACGGCGGCTTGAGCCGGGGCTGGCCGCGGTAGCCCTCCAGCGAGTCGAGCAGGGCGGTCTCCTCGCCGCAGATGTAGGCGCCCGCGCCGGCGTGCACCACGACGTCGAGATCGAAGCCGGAGCCGAGGATGGCGCGGCCCAGGTATCCGGCCGCGTAGGCCTCGGCGACGGCATTCTGGATCCGGCGGACCACGTGCAGCACCTCGCCGCGCACGTAGATGAAGGCCAGGCTGGACCGGATCGCGTAGGCCGCGATGACGATTCCCTCGATCAGCGCCTGCGGATTGGCCAGCATGGTCGGGACGTCCTTGCACGCCCCCGGCTCCGACTCGTCGGCGTTGACCACCAGGTAGTGCGGCTTGCCGTCGCCCTGCGGGATGAAGCCCCACTTCAGCCCGGTCGGGAAGCCCGCACCGCCGCGGCCGCGCAGCACCGAGTCCTTGAGCACCTGGATGACCTCGTCGGGGTCCAGCGCCAGCGCCTTGCGCAGCGCCTGGTAGCCGCCGTCGCGCTGGTAGGCGGCCAGGGTGAAGGAGTCAGGCTGGTCCCAGCGCGCGGTGAGCTCGGGCGTGAGCAGCGAGGTCATGCCGGGCCTCCCTCGGGCGTCCAGCCGTGTTCCTGGGCGATGCGCAGGCCCGCCAGGGTGGCCGGGCCGGCCGTGTGGCCCTCCGCCGCCTGGCCGTCGGGGAAGCCGGCCAGGATCCGGGAGGCCTGCCGCCACGTGCACAGCCGCGGCGCGCCGCGTGACGGGCTGACGTCCGCGCCCGCGCGCAGCCCGTCGACGAGCTCCCGGGCCGATTGCGGGGTCATATTGTCGAAGAACTCCCAGTTGACCATCACCACCGGCGCGTAGTCGCAGGCGGCGTTGCACTCCACGTGCTCCAGCGAGACCTGGCCGTCCGCGGTGGCCTCGTCGTTGCCCACGCCGAGGTGCTCCTTCAGGTCGGCGAAGATCGCGTCGCCGCCCATGACCGCGCACAGCGCGTTGGTGCACACCCCGACGTGGTACTCGCCGACGGCCCGCCGCTTGAACATCGTGTAGAACGACACCACGGCGGTGACCTCGGCCGCGCTCAGGCCGAGCTGCTCGGCGCAGAACGCGATGCCGTCGTCGGTCACGAAGCCTTCCTCGGACTGGACCAGGTGCAGCAGCGGCAGCAGCGCGGACCGGGGCCGCGGGTAACGGCCGATGATCTCGGCGGCGTTCGCAGCCAGCTTGTCGCGGTCGATCACCTGTCCACTCCTCCCATCACCGGATCAATGCTGGCCACGGCCACGATCACGTCGGCGACCATACCGCCCTCGGCCATCGCGGACACTGCCTGCAGGTTGGTGAACGAAGGGTCGCGCAGATGCACCCTGGCCGGCCTGGTGCCGCCGTCGCTGACCGCGTGGCAGCCCAGCTCGCCGCGCGGTGACTCGACCGCCGCGTAGATCTGGCCCGCGGGCACCCGGAAGCCCTCGGTCACCAGCTTGAAGTGGTGGATGAGCGCCTCCATGGACTGCCCCATGATGTGGGCGATGTGGTCAGGCGAGTTGCCCAGCCCGTCCGGGCCCAGGGCCAGCTGCGCGGGCCAGCCGATCTTAGCGTCCCTGATCATCACCGGATCATCGGCGGGCCTGGGGCTGGCCAGCCGGTCCACGCACTGCTCGATGATCCGCAGCGACTGGTCCATCTCGTCCATCCGGACCAGGTACCGCCCGTAGGCGTCGCAGCTGGTCTGCACGGGCACGTCGAACTCGTAGGTCTCGTAGCCGCAGTAGGGCTGGCTCTTGCGCAAGTCCCAGGGCAGGCCCGCGGCCCGCAGGATCGGGCCGGTGACGCCGAGCGACATGCAGCCGGCCAGGTCCAGGTAGGCGATGTCCTTCGTCCGGGCCAGGTAGATCGGGTTGACGTCCAGCAGCTTGCGGATCTCAGCCAGCTGGCCCGGCATCACGGCCAGGTACTCGCGGATCTTCTCCAGCGCGCCCGAGGGCAGGTCCTGCGACACCCCGCCGGGCCGGATGAAGGCGTGGTTCATCCGCAGCCCGGTGATCAGCTCGAACAGGTCGAGCGTCTTCTCCCGTTCGCGCATCCCGTACAGGAACACGGTGGTCGCGCCGAGTTCCAGGCCGAACGTGCCGATGGCGGTCAGGTGCGAGGAGATCCGGTTGAGCTCCATCATCAGCACCCGGATGACCGAGGCCCGCGGCGGGATCCGGTCCTCGATGCCCAGCAGCCGCTCGGTAGCCAGGCAGAAGGCCGCCTCGTTGTACAGCGGCGCCAGGTAGTCCGCCCGGGTGGCGAAGGTCACGCCCTGGGTCCAGGTGCGGAACTCCATGTTTTTCTCGATGCCGGTGTGCAGGTAGCCGATGACCGGCCGCAGCTCGGTCACGGTCTCGCCGTCCAGCGTCAGGATGAGCCGCAGCACGCCGTGCGTGGACGGGTGCTGCGGGCCCATGTTGACGACCAGGTTCTCCCGCACGCCAGGCTCGTTCTCGCGTCCGGCCGCGACGACCTCGTCCCAGTCCTCGCCGCTGACATCGTAGACCCGGCCCTCGGCCTCATAGTCCGGCTGGGCGGTCATTCGTAGGCCCTCCGCTCGTCCGGCGGCGGCACCGTCGCGCCGCGGTATTCGACCGGGATGCCGCCGAGCGGGTAGTCCTTCCGCTGCGGGTGGCCCTTCCAGTCGTCCGGCATCTCGATCCTGGTCAGCGCGGGGTGCCCGTCGAAGATGATGCCGAAGAAGTCCCAGGTCTCCCGCTCGTGCCAGTCACACGTCGGGTACACGTCCACCGCCGACGGCAGGTGCGGGTCGGCGTCGGGCACCGACACTTCCAGCCGCAGCCGCCGGTTCCAGGTGATCGAGACCAGGTGGTACACCGCGTGCAGCTCGCGGCCGACCTCGGCCGGGTAGTGCACCCCGGAGACGCCCAGGCACAGCTCGAAGGCCAGTGCCGGGTCATCGCGCAGCTGCCGGGCCACGGCGGGCAGGTGCTCGCGCCGGACGTGGAAGGTCAGCTCGCCGCGGTCGGCGACCACCCGCTCGATCGCGTCGCCGAAGCCGAGCCCGGATCCGGCCAGCGCGGAGCCGAGCGCGTCGGCGATCTCGTCGAAATATGAGCCGTAGGGCCGCGGCGAGGACAGCGCGGGCGGCCTGCGGACCAGCAGCCCGCCGTACCCGGAGGTGTCGCCGGTGGTCTCGGTGCCGAACATGCCGGTCCTGACCACCTGCTCGGCCAGCCGGTCCTGGCCGGCCAGGGCGGCCGGATCGGGCTGGCCGTTCGGCTCGGGCTGGCCGCCGCTGGTGCCGCCGGGGGCCGTCACGGCCGCACCTCGGCGGGTTCGGCCAGCAGCGGGCCGCCCTGCGCCGGGCCTGCGGTGCTGCCGGGCAGCAGCGGCAGCCGCCGCAAGCCTGCCTCTTCCAGCTCGGTGATCTGGCGCTGGCGGTTAGGGCCGAGCTTCATGTTCTGGATCTTGTCGTGCAGCTTGAGTATCGAGTCCATCAGCATCTCCGGGCGCGGCGGGCAGCCGGGCAGGTAGATGTCGACCGGCACGATGTGATCCACGCCCTGGACGATCGCGTAGTTGTTGAACATGCCGCCGCTGGACGCGCACACCCCCATGGAGATCACCCATTTGGGCTCGGCCATCTGGTCGTAGATCTGGCGCAGCACCGGCGCCATCTTCTGGCTGACCCGGCCCGCGACGATCATCAGGTCGGCCTGGCGCGGCGTGTTGGAGGCCCGCTCCATGCCGAACCTGGCCAGGTCGTGCCGGGGCCCGCCGGTCGCCATCAGCTCGATGGCGCAGCAGGCCAGCCCGAACGTGGCCGGCCAGACCGAGCTCTTGCGGGCGTAGCCGGCCACCTTCTCGACCGTGGTGAGCAGGATCCCGCTCGGCAGCTTTTCTTCTAGGCCCATGGCACTAGTCCCAATCCAGCCCGCCGCGCCGCCACACGTAGGCGTACGCGATGAGCACGGTGACGATGAACGTGACCATCTCGACCAGCCCGAACGCGCCGAGCCGGTCGAAGGTGACGGCCCACGGGTACAGGAAGATGATCTCGATGTCGAACACGATGAACAGCATCGCGGTGAGGTAGTACTTCACGCCGAAGCGCAGGCCGCTGGGCAGCGGCGTCGGCTCGATGCCGCACTCGTAGGCTTCCAGCTTGGCCCGGTTCCACCGCTTGGGGCCCGCCTGCGCCCCCATGACCAGCGAGAAGACGGCGAAGACGGTAGCCAGGGCGCCGAGCACGATGATCGGGACATACAGGCTCACCAGCCATCACCTCCTATCGGTCTATCAGTGCCGCCGCCCGCCGCGGCGCGCGGCGGCGGTTGGTCGCTGCGGCTACGCCGCCGGCGTCATCTTAGACAGTGCGTTCAGCATGCGATCCATGGCGTCGCCGCCGCGCGTTTCGGTCAGGTTGCCGAGCAGCTTCATGGTGAATCGCATCACGTAAGGGCGTTTGACCCCGTGCCGGGTCGCGAACCTCATGAATGATGGCTGGCCGATCAGTTTCACGAAGGTGCGGCCTAGCGTGAAATAGCCCCCGTAGGCGTCTTTCAGTGCCCGCGGGTAGGTCTGCAGCACCGCCTGCGCCCCCGCGGCGGTCGGCCGGGCCAGCGCCTGCACGATGGTCCGCGCGGCGATCTCCCCCGACTCCAGCGCGTAGGCGATGCCCTCGCCATTGAACGGGTTGACCATGCCGCCGGCGTCCCCGGCCAGCAGCAGGCCCTTGGTGTAGTGCGGCGTCCTGTTGAAGCCCATCGGCAGGGCGGCGCCGCGCACCGGCTCGGTCCGGTTCTCCTCGGCGAAACCCCATTCGGCCGGCATCCCGGCCAGCCATTTGCGCAGCAGGTCCTTGTAGTCGATGCGGCCGAAAGAGGCGCTGGTGTTCAGCATGCCGACGCCGACGTTGCTGGTCCCGTCGCCCATGCCGAAAATCCAGCCGTAGCCGGGCAGCAGCGAGTTGCCGTCCCACAGGTCCAGCCAGGCTTCCAGGTAGTCGTCGCGATGGCGGGGACTGGTGTAGTAGGAGCGCACCGCGACGCCCATCGGGCGGTCATCCCGCTTGGGCAGGCCCATCGCCACCGAGAGCCGGGACGAATTGCCGTCGGCGGCGACCACGAGCCGGGCCCGGTAGTGGCGTTCTTCCCCCGGCCCAAGTCCTCGGCCGCGCCGCGCGGGCTCGGCCGGTCCGGCCCCGGCGCCCCGCGCGGACCCGGCTTCCAGGCCGGGCGCGGCCGCGTCGGCCCCGGGCGGCGACTGGCGCGCAATGACCCCGACGATCGCCCCGGTGCGGTCGTCCCGCAGCGGGCCGGTGACGTTGGTGCCCTCCAGCAGCCGGGCGCCCGCCTTCTGGGCGTGCCTGGCCAGGGTCTCGTCGAAATCGAGCCTGCTGCGGACCAGGCCGTACCCGGGATAGCTGGACAGCTCGGGCCACGGGATCTCGATCCGCCCGCCGCCGCCGATGATCCGCAGGCCCTGGTTCCGCAGCCAGCCGTCCGCCGCGGACGTCGGCACGCCCATCGCGGCCAGCGCCTTGGCCGCACGCGGCGTCAGGCCGTCGCCGCACACCTTTTCCCTGGGGAAGTGCGCCTTCTCCAGCAGCAGTACGTCCAGCCCGGCCGTCGCGAGGTAATAGGCCACTGACGACCCGGCGGGACCGGCGCCGACCACGATCACGTCGGCGCTGTCGCCGCCGCGCGCGGAGCCGGCCGGAGGAGCTTGCTCGGTCACGATTGTCCTGACTATCTTGTGAACCGCTTCACAAGTCGCGTTACGGTGTTCAGTCTAAACCGTATGGGGCCTTAGCCGCGGCCGCCCCTACGGCAATCCGGCAGGCCTGCCGGGCCAGCCCTGACTCGCGGCGCCGCCCCGCGGGCGGCCGGGCCGGCCACCGGGCGCCGGGGTCACCCCGCCCGGCCAGCCGCCCCTAGCCGGGCCGCAGCGCCTGGTGAATGGCCACCACGCCCAGGGTCAGGTCCCGCCAGCGGACCGCCGACCAGCCCGCCGCGCCGATCCGCCGGGCCAGCTCCCGCTGGGCCGGCCAGTCCCTGATCGACTCGGTCAGGTAGTCGTAGGCCTCGGCATTGCCCGACACCCGCCGCGCCACCCGGGGCAGCACGGTCGTGAGATAGCCCTCGTACAGATCGTTCAGCCGCCCGGGCAGCTTGCCGAACTCGCAGATGATCAGCCGCCCGCCCGGCCGGGTCACCCGCCGCATCTCGGCCAGGCCCGCGTCCGGGTCGGCCAGGTTGCGCAGCCCGAACGAGATGGTCACCGCGTCGAAGACCCCATCGCCGAACGGCAAGTCCAGCGCATCCCCGGCGACGAAGGCCAGTCCCGCCCCGGGCTTGCGCGCCCCCACCTGCAGCATGCCGAGCGAGAAGTCACACGCGACGCAGCGCGCCCCGGCGGTGGTGAAACTGCGCGAAGAGGTGCCGGTCCCGGCCGCGAGGTCCAGGACCAGCTCGCCCGCCCTGGCCCGGACCGCCCGGGCCACCGCCCGCCGCCACAGCCGGTCCTGCCCCACCGATAGCACGTCGTTGAGCAGGTCATACCGCTCGGCCACCAAGTCGAACATGGCCGCGACCTCACCGGGCCGCTTATCCAGCCGCGCACGCGTCACCCGCCCAGCGTCCCACAGCGGGTCCCTGCCCCGGTCCGGGACCGCCTTCGCCGGCCCACCAGGGACTTCTATGCTGGCCCGATGGCAGAGGTGGCCGTGCTACTGGACGGGATCGACCATGGCTGCTGCGGCGAACTGCGCCACGTCGGTGAGATAGTCACGCTGCGCCTGACCCTCAGTAAGACGAGCGTGGTCACTTCAACGGCGGAGCCAGATCGTGTGGTCACACTGGCAGACGGATCCATGGTGATAAGCCGGCGCCGCCGGGGGCGCCATCCAGGGGTCCGATCCGGAATGGGACGGCACGCTTGTCACCTCAGGTGAACTCAGGTTCGCGATCTGGGGTCAGGCACCAGGACCGCGGGTCAGCTGCGTGGGCGAGATCGACGGAGTCGCGTCACCATGAGCCATCGGCCCTCAGCACCGGCGAGCTCGTCAGAATCCGGTCGCAGCAGGCCAGGTATCGGATCATCGGCCCGCACTCCGCGCAGGTCGTCGGCTATGAGCCGGGGCGCGAGCTGCAAAGCACCAGCGACTGTCCTGATATCAGCTCGGGGGCGCTGGAGTTCACGATCCGGATCGGCCCCTAGCGCGATGCCCATGCGCGGGGGGCAAGGCGAGAGCGTGTTTTCAATATCACGGTTATAAGGCTGGGCGCACAGCCCAGCGAATCACCGCGATCATGAAAGTTCGCTTGTTCGCTTCAGCCGTGGTGGCCGCTGCCGCCGTGGTGGCCGCCGCCGTCGCCGCCGCCCCCGCCGTGGTGGTGACCGCCCAAGCCGCCAAGGAACCCCCCTTGGTGACCGCTCCGGGAATGATGCCCCTGGATGTTGGGATCGCCCCGCCAGTTCACGTCATAGTCCATCCCCCGCGCGCGCATGTCCCGGCGGACGCGCCCGGCCAAGATCCGCGCCACTATGAAGCAGCCGAGGACGAAGCAGCCCACCAGAACCAGAAAACCAGTCACGATCACGCCCACTGGGCCTCCTGTCCGTCGCGCCCGGCGGGACCGGCTTCAGCCGTGGTGCCCGCCGACGCTGCCCCCATCTGAGCCACCCCCGCTCCAGCCCCCGCCGTGATGCCCGCCGCCCGAGTCGCTCCACCCGCCATGGTGCCCGCCGTGATGACCGCCGTGATGGCCATCCTGGCCCGCGGGCGACCACATGTTGACGGGATCATCGCGGTGCAAAGCCCGCCACTTCCGCTTGCGCCGGGCCCGGGCCACGACGTTGAGGACGATGGTGAGGACCACGAAGCCGACCCACTCAGCAATGGTCCAGAATTCATTGCCGCTCATGCGGGGCTCCCCTTCCAGCGCCGCCCGGGGGGCCGTGCTGGCCTAAGCGTAAAGGCCAGAGCGCCGCAAAGAAAGAGTAAAGGCAGCGCCAAGACCGGGGGCGGATACCGGGTCGTCGCGGACCGGGCTGGAACGGCACGGCCCGCGCCGACGCAGGCGCAAAGACGTGTCGCCTGGGTCTGTCGCCTCCGGCCGGCCCGGCCGCCGCGGCGGGCCGGCCGGAGGTCAGGGCGCGGTGGCGGGGCGGGTGCGGCGGCTGGCGGGCCGCAGCGCCCACGACAGTACGGTCAGCGCGGTCAGCGCGGCCAGCAGCCAGATCTCGGCGCGGTCGTAGCCGGTGCTCAGGTGGGAGACGATCGCCCCGGTGTAACTGAAGAAGGCGCCCGCGTAAGCCCATTCCTTGAGCAGCGCGCGGCGCGGGATGAGCAGGGCGGCCGCGCCCAGCACTTTCCAGACGCCCAGCAGCACCAGGAAATAAGACGGATAGCCCAGGTGCGTCACCAGGTCGCTGACGAACGGCAGGCGCGCGATGTCCCAGCTGCCGCCGACGCCCAGTTCGGCCGCCACCGCCGCGGTGGCCAGCCAGTAGCAGGCCGGTCGCCACCGCGCAGGTCGGGAGCGGATGTTCACGGCCGTCGGTGTGGTCAAGGTCGGCATTCCGGTGTCCTTTCTGGTCATATCCCGGTCTGGTCACATCCGGGCGCTGGGGTGGTTCATGGCTACGAACCTCCCGGACAGGAGAATGTGACTGATGGACGAAACTGACTGGCTGACCGCGCGGTTCGAGGATGAGCGGGCCCGGCTGCGGGCGGTGGCCTACCGGATGCTCGGCTCGCTGGCCGAGGCCGACGACGCCGTGCAGAACGCCTGGCTGCGGCTGCACCGCGCCGACACCGCCGAGGTCGAGAACCTGGCCGGCTGGCTGACCACGGTGGTCGCCCGGGAGTGCCTCAAGCTGCTGCGCGCCCGCCGCAGCCGCCGCGAGGAGCCGCTGGCCGACCTCGCGTCCGAGCCGCCCGCGGGCGACCGCGACGTCAGCGACCCCGAGGCGCAGGCCCTGCTGGCCGACTCGGTCGGCCCGGCGCTGATGGTCGTGCTGGACACCCTCGCCCCCGCCGAGCGCCTGGCCTTCGTCCTGCACGACATTTTCGCGGTGCCCTTCGACCAGATCGCCCCCATCCTGGACCGCTCCCCGGCCGCCGCCCGCCAGCTCGCCAGCCGGGCCCGCAGGCGGGTTCACGGCGCCGCCCCGCCCCAGCACGTCGACCTGGCCCGCCAGCGGCGGGTCGTCGATGCCTTCCTCACCGCGCTGCGGGAAGGTGACTTCGACGCGCTCCTGGCCGTGCTCGACCCCGATGTCCTGCTCCGCGACGACAGCGCGGAGCTACCCGGCGGCGCCGCGCTGATGCGCGGCGCGCGGGCGGTGGCCGCGCACGCGCTGACCTACTCCAGCGGGGCCCGGTTCGTCCGGCCCGCGCTGGTGAACGGGGCCGTGGGCCTGGCCCTGGTCCCGCCCGGGCAGCTCATCGGGGCGATCGGCTTCCGTTTCACCGGCGACAAGATCACCGGGATCGAGCTGATCTCCGACCCCGAGCGGCTGCGGCAGGTCGACCTGGCCGCTCCCGGCGGCTGAGGGCATCCATCGCGGGCCAGCTGGCGGTACCGTAGGCCAGCCCCAGGCTCAGGACCGCGCTGCGGTCGCGGCCGGCAGGCGACGTATCGAACGGCGACGGCCGGCCGGTCACACCAGGTCGGGGCGCTGCCAGGGCTGGCCGAGCACGTGCTGGGCCAGGAAAGCCAGCACGGTCTGGTACCAGATGGTCGCGTTTCCCGGCGTCAGGACCCAGTGATTCTCGTCGGGGAAATACAGGAACTTGGCGTTCTTGGCCCTGGTCTGCAAATCCCACCACAGCCGCAGGGCCTCGCCGATCGGCACCCGGTAGTCCTTGTCCCCGTGGATCACCAGCATGGGCGTCTTGATCTGGGCGAGGTGCAGGTGCGGTGAGTCGGCCAGGTAGCGCTCGGGCTGGGCCACCGGGTCGCCGTAGATCCGGCGCCAGCTGGTGGGCAGGTCGGTGGTGCCGAACATCTGGTCCAGCGCCCACAGGCTGGCGTGCGAGACGATCGCGCGGAACCGGTCGGTGTGCCCGGCCATCCAGTTGGCCATGTACCCGCCGAAGGAACCGCCCATCATCGCGGTGCGGGCCGGGTCGACGTCCGGCCGGGCTTGCGCCGCGTCGGTGATCGCCATCAGGTCGCGGTACGGCTGGCCGCCCCACTGGCCGTGGCCGCGGGCGATGTAGTCGTAGCCGTACCCGGTCGACAGGGCCGGGTCGGGCAGCAGGACGGCGTAGCCCTGGGCCGCCATCAGCCACGGGTTCCACCGCCAGGACCAGGCGTTCCAGCTCGACAGCGGGCCGCCGTGGGCCCACAGCAGCAGCGGGGCGGGGGACTGGGCGGCGGCCGCCTCGGGCAGCACCAGCCAGGCCCGGACCGGGGCGCCGTCGTCCGCGGTGGTCTGGAGCTCGGCCAGCCGCCCCGGCAGCTCCAGCGGGGTGCCCGGGCAGGCCAGCCGCTCCGGCTCGGCGCTGGCCGCCGTGGTGTCCAGCCGGACCGGGGTGGGCGGCTCGTTGACCGCTGACCTGATCGCGTACAGGTAGCGGCCGTCCGGGGCCGGGCACGGGCTCTCGTAGGCGCCGTCGTCGGGGGTCAGCCTGGTGATCTGGCCGGTGCCCAGGTCGGCCTGGAACAGCGGGCGGCGGCCGAGGTCGTCGGCGGTGAAGTAGACCGTCGCGCCGTCCGGGGCCCAGGCGATCTCCTGGGGACGGCGATCGAAGCCGTCCAGCAGGTCCCGCGGCGCGCTGGCCCCCGCCAGCGACGCGACCACCAGGGTGACGTCGCCGGGCTTGTCGTAGCTGTCGTGGCTCTCCCGCAGGCAGGCGACCAGGCGGCCGTCGGGCGACAGGCACGGGTCGGTGAAGTCGCATCCGGGCTCGGCCAGCAGCGTCCGGCGCGCCCCCGTGGCCAGGTCGATGACGGCGAGCTCGATGGTCTGCTCGCCGCGCTCGTCCCAGGTCGACCAGCCGGTGACGGCCACCGAGCCGTCGGGCGCCACCTCGAAGTGCTGCTCGTCGAGCGACCGGCCCGGGTCGGGGGTCAGGTCCCTGGTCGTGACCGTGGCGGCCTCGTCCGCGGCGCTGATCTCGGCGCCGAGCAGCCGGAGCTGGTCAGGACCCAGGTCGTGATCCCAGAACCGGACCGGCCCTGATTCGTGCAGGATCGCGGTCACGGCCAGGTCCTTGCGCCCGGCCCGGCGGCGGGCGTCCTGCTGCAGGCTCGCCGCGCCGGGCAGGGTGGCCACGGTGACGGCCACCGAGCCGGACGCCGTTGCGGCCGCCACGGCGTCGACGCCGCCGGGCGGGGCCAGCAGCCTGCGGGACTCTCCGCCCCGGCCCGGGAGTAGCCAGAGCGCGGGCTTGTCTTCGCTGTCATCGCCGTCCGGTACGGCCAGCGCGCCCTCGGCCTGCCCGGGCGGCGTGGTGCTGGCCGGGTCCTGGCCGGGGCCGGCCGGATCGGGCCGGGCCGAGATGAACAGCAGCGAGCCGTCGGGCAGGAACCGGGGACTGCTTTCGCCCGCCGCGGACCGGGTCAGCCGGGCCGGGGCCGCGCCGCCAGGGACCGGATCCAGCCGCCAGATGCTGCTGACGAATTTCTTCCCGTCCGGGCTGAGCAGCTGGACCGCGGCGGCCAGCCAGGTCCCGTCGGGCGACAGCCGCAGCGCGCTGAGCCGCGGGATGGCCACGTAGTCGCGGATGTCGCGGAAACTCGTCACAGCCACTCCCTTGTGATCGTAACTAATCGGACACTACCCCCGAAGCTGTGCCGCCGGGCCCGACTCGCCCGGCGCCCGGGCCCGTCACGGCGCCCCGGCGCCGGTGCCGCCCGTCCCGGCTCCGGCTGGCGCGGCGGCGGGCGGCCCCGCGGCGGGCTTGCGCGCCGTGACGACCAGCGCCATCCCGAATCGCCGCAGCGGGCTGCGCTCGGCGAAGTCAGTGAAGGGCCGGATCCGGCGGCCGAGCCCGGAGCGGTCAAACGGCGGCATGATGTAGTCGACCGAGCCGATGACCAGCCCGGCGCGCGGTCAGCCGGCGGCGCAGCTCGGCGGCGGTGAAGGTGCGCGCGTCGGCCATCCGCCGGTGCAGCGGGGTCACCCAGGTCAGGAACGGGGCCCGGGCGGGCGGATAGCGCCGTCCCCGGTAGATGAACCCGTGCGTCTCGAACGGGAACCACCGGTTGGGCGTGCTGAAACCGAACCGGCCGCCCGGTTTCAGCACCCGGCAGATCTCCCGCAGGGCCTCGTCGAGTTCTTCGATGTGCTCCAGCACCTCGATGGAGGTGACCAGGTCGAAGGTGTCGTCCGGGTAGTCGAGCTTGGCCGCCGACATCTCGCCGATGGTGATCCGCCCGGCGTCGGGACCGCCCTCGATCCGCTGCCGGAACAGCGCCAGCGGGCCGTCCTGGACGTCGATCGCGTCGACGTGGCGAAAGCCGGCCGCCGAGCCGGGTGGTGTACGCCCCGTCGCCGCAGCCGATATCCAGCAGCCGGTCGCCGCGCAACTCGGTGCGCCGGGCCAGCGCGTCCAGGCGCTTGGTGATGCCGCGCTCGCCGAACGCGCTGGACTTGTTGCCCAGCCCCAGCGGATTATGCATGACGTACCTCAGATTCCGCGGCCGCGCCGGTTGGCCAGGCGCACGATCGATGTGGCGGAGACCAGGCCCGACGCGACGGCCAGGGCCAGGTAGGCGCGCCGCTCGCGCGGGTTGCCGCGCAGCGCGTGCCAGCTGGCCCGCCAGGCGGCCCGGCGGTGCGCCAGGGCGGCCTGCGCGAACGCGATCTGGCCTTCGATCCTGGCCTGCCCGCGCCGGTCCCGGTCAGTTCCGGATGCTTGCCGAGCAGGTAGGCGAGCGCGGCCGCGATCGCCTCCCAGCGCTCGGCGAAGTACGACTGCGGATGCCAGTAGCACCTCGACCAGCGGCTGCTGGACCGTCGCGATCGGCCCCGCCGCGCCGCGCGCAGCAGCCAGTCGTAGTCCTCGCCGTAGCTGCCGGGAAGCTGCTCGTCGACCGGCCCGAGGCTGGCCAGCGCGTCCCGCCGGATGACGAAGGTCGAAGGGTGCAGCGCGGAGACCCGCTCGCGGACCAGCTGGCTGAGCTCGACGCCGGCCCGGCGGCAGCCGCTCCACGACCTGGTCGCCGTGGTGGATCCGGACCCCGCTGGCCACGAACTCAGCCCCGGTCGCCTTGAGCTGCTCGACCTGCAGCCGCAGCTTGTCCGGGGCCCACACATCGTCGTCGTCGCAGAACGCGACCAGGGCGCCGTCACTCGCCGCGATGCCGGTGTTGCGGGCGCCGGCCAGGCCCGGGGTGCGGGTGTTGGTCACCACCCGCAGCCGCCGCCGGGCCGGGACGTCGACCAGCAGCGGCACCGGGCTGCTCTGGTCGAAGACGACCACGCACTCGACCTCACCCGGGTAGGTCTGCCCGAGCATGCCGCGCACCGCGCGGGTGAGCAGTGCGGGACGGTCGCGGGTGGCCACGATCGCGCTCACCGACGGCCAGGCCGCGGTCTGCGGAGGTGGCAGCCGGGGCATTTCCTGCGTCTCGTCGGCCGTCGGCACCCGAGGCGGCGGGGCGGCGAGCGCCCGGCGGGCCCGGCGCTCAATGGACCGGCTGCTTGCTGGCGGGCCAGGGCAGCTTGCGTCCCAGCAGTTCCTCCAGCCCGCGATGGTGCTCGGCCAGCGCCTCGTGCAGTCGCTGCCGGGTGTCCGGCCTGATGTCGGGCGCGGGCAGGTAGTTGTGCCTGACCCGGCTGCGGAGCCCGCCCGGCGGCAGGCCGAGGAAGGACCACACCTCGTTGACGTGCCGCTGCGGGTCGGCGTAGAAGTCCTCGCTGGCCGCGATGTGGAAGTTCTCCCTCGGGAACAGCCCGAACCAGCGCGGCAGCATGTCCAGGTAGCGGCCCTGCGCGAGGTAGGAATGGTTCTCGTGCTCCACGCTGTGGTATCCGGGCTCGGCCACGATCCGCTCGGCTTCGCCGCGCAGCCGGTCCGGCTCGGCGTCCAGCGCCTCCTCGAAGCTCAGCGTCTCGCCGCCATGGTGGGTCCGCTCCTTGTAGTGGGAGTAGGCCCGCTCGGCCGGGTCGCGCAGGAACATGATGATCTTCACGTCAGGGAAGTCGCGGGCGAGCCGCTCGGCGGCCAGCGGATGGAACAGGTAGTACGGGCTCGCGTCCCCGGCGATGACGGGCGCCAGGCCCGGGCGGGCCAGGTGCCGGCCCTCGCCTGGAGCGGGAAATGCGACCGGTACCAGGTCAGCCCGCGCTCGTAGTTGGAGTCGTAGTAGTGCACGCCCTTGATGTGCTGGCGGCCTGGGAACAGCGGCTGGATGCTGGGATGCTCAAGCACGTAGTTGTGCAGCGACGTCGAGCCGCCGCGCTTGGCCCCGACGATGACGTAATCCGGCCCGCGTCGCAACGCGGCGGTGGCCTGGCCGTAGCGGCGCAGCACGCGCTTGGCCGCCGCCCGGGCGGACTGGTCTACCGGGTTCCGGTCCGGCCTCCTCATCTGTTCCTCCCGCACCATTGCGCTGGCCACCGTGGCCCCTTGGTCATCACGTCTTCCTCCCCCTCTAGGCCGCCTGCTGGCCGGCCCGGCTGGTCGTGGCGGGCACCGCCCGCAGCCGCAGTGCCGCGGTCATCCCGGTGAGCTGGAGCGGCGCCCGGGCCAGGTACAGCGCGAACCCGAACGCGGCCAGGCTCACGGCCAGCCCCGCCACCAGCGCGATCAGCGTCTGGCCCAGCAGCAGCCTGGCCGCCGCGCCGGTGACCCCGAAGCAGCCCAGGGTGAGCGCGGCCACCAGCCCGTAACCGGGCCCGAACGGGGCGAGCCCGAGCACCCACCTGATCTCGATCATGGCGGCCACGTTGTCCACCACGATGCTCGCGCCCCAGGCGATGGCCGCGCCGGTGATGCCGATGCGGGGCAGCAGCACCAGGTTCAGGCCGATGTTGACGCCCAGGGCGGCCGCCGCGTTGATGGCGCTCCATGAGCTTTTCCCGCCCATGAGCAGGACCACGGTCACGTTACCGGTGCCCAGGTTGACCAGCATCGCGACGCAGAGCACCACGAGCGCCGTCGCCCCGACGCTGTAGCGGGCCCCGAAAATGCCCAGGACCACGGCCGGAAATACGGCCAGAACGATATACAGGGGCCAGGACGCGAGCATCAGCCAGCGAGTCGCGCTCTGGTAGAGATCAGCGGCCCGGTCGTGCTCCCGGCGCGCGAGCAGCGCGCTCAGCTGCGGGGCGATGGCCAGCCGGTTGCCCTCCAGCGCGAACGTGCCGACCAGCGCGAGCTTGCTGACCGCCCCGTAGACGCCGGCCGCATAACGGGACACGATGGCGCCGACCAGCAGGATGTCCAGCCAGAGGATGACGACCTGGAACGTGCCCTGGAACCCGCGCAGCGCCGCGAACCCCCAGAATTCCCGGCTCAGCTGGCGCCAGCGCGCGGCCACCAGGCGCGGCGCGCCGCGGTGCCGTCCGGGCCCGGCCGGCGGGCGCCGGGCCGGGATCTCGGCCGGGACCGGGGCGTCGATGACGATGGGCAGTTCCAGCGTGGCCGCCAGCTCGGGGGTGACCGAGAACTCGGCCCGGGGCGGCCGCGGCGGCGCCGTGCCCGCCGCGGACAGCCGGCCAGCATCGCGCCTGGGCCGCGGCGAAGGCCGCGACGGCCCGGGCGCTGCGGGCGGCGGGGTGGCAGCGGACGGCGACCGGGTCGGCGGTACCGGCCGGGGCCGCCGCGGCGGCGGCACCTCAAACCGAGGCCGCGCCGGTGGTGACGTCGACTCCAGCCGAGACCGGGCCGGTGGCGGCGTCGACTCCGGCCGAGACCGGGCCGGTGGCGGCGTCGACTCCGGCTGAGACGGGGGCCGCGGCGGCTCGGCGCCGCGCTGCCGCCGGGCCAGCGCCCGGGCCCGGGTCGGGACCTCGGTCCTGACCACCCCGGTCAGGATCAGCGCCGCGCCGGCCAGGCCGACGATGACGGGCAGTCCCCAGCCCAGGACCGCACCTCGCATCCCCCAGCCGGCCACCAGCGCGGCCAGGACAGCCGCGATCCGCGCCACCGGCTTGCCCAGGCCCTCAATGATGAGGTACGGCCACATCCGCCCGAACCCGCGCGCGCCGTCCAGGATGCACGCCGACAGCGAGCCCAGCGGGACCAGCGGCGCGACGATCCGGACGTCGGTGGCGCCGGTGTGCGGGCTCAGCCCGTGCAGGAACAGCCGGGCCAGCTCGGGCGCGGCCAGCCACATCGCGGCCCCGGCGGCGGTGCCGATGATCAGGACCGGCACCAGCGCGATCACCAGCGTGCGGCGCACGTCGGCCAGCCCGCCCACGGCCCTAGCCCGCGATATCCAGCGGACCAGGCCGGTGTCGGCGCCCAGCTCGAAGGTGTTAGACAAGATCGTGAACAGCGCGACCAGCTCGAAGAACGCCCCCGCGCCGCTGGGCTGAAGCCACCGGCTGACCAGCACGGTCAGCGCGAAGGCCAGGGCCGCGCCGGTGACCATCGCGGCCAGGTTGACCAGCGACCCGCGGGCGACCACCGCCGCCTCCGCCGAGAGCTTGGACGACGAGCCGCTGGTCCCGGTCACTGCAGGACGGCCGGCGGCAGGCGGCGCGGCCCGGGCTCGGCCAGCCCCAGCGCGTCCGGTCCGGCTCCGGCTGGTCCGGGAGTGCGGGCCGCGGCCACGGACGCGGGCCGCCAGCAGCGCCGGTAGGCGAGCGCCGCGACCACCATCATCACCTGGAGCTCGACCGGCAGGTAACCGTAGACGGCGACCTGGGTCATGGCGATCACCACGACGCTATGCAGCCACAGTCCGCCGAGGCCGCGGGCCCGGCGGGTCTGCCAGTAGACCGCCGCGAAGAACAACACGAAGAACGCCGTGGCCGGGTAGCCGTTGGAGTACAGCACCATCCACAGCTGGCCCTGGGTTCCGATCGCGGGGGTGCCCGCCAGCACCGCGCCCGACACCGGCTGCGGTTCGCCGTGGCCGAACCACGGCGACGCGTTGGCCCCGGCGGTGGCCTGCTGGTACAGGCTCAGCCGGGTGGCGTTGCTGTGCCCGTGGCTGCCGGAGACGCCGGTGACTAGCAGATGGCCGAGGGGAGTGAGGGCCAGGACCGCCAGCAGCACCGCCACCATGCTGAGCAGCGACACCAGCGCGCCCAGCCGGCCTCGGATGGCCAGCCGCACCGTCACGTAGAGCAGGCCGGCCCCGAGGCTCAGGAACATGCCGCGGTTGAGCGAGAAGACCATCGGCACCAGCGAGGCGACCAGCACGCCGATGATCACCTTGCGCCGCGCGCCCGGTCCCGCGGCGGCGGCCGCGGCGAAGGCGACCGGGGTCAGCACCGCGATGTTGCCGCCCCAGTTGTTGGTGTAGGTGAACGGCGCCGACGGCCGCGGCAGCGGGTAGCCCAGGAACGTCTCGACGTTCGCGAACACCGGCTTGACGAGCTCCTGCACGAACGGCTGGCTGCGCAGGCCGTGCGGAAGCAGGTCCATGAACGGCGGCACGAAAGTGTAGTCGCGCAGCAGGATGCCCGCGTAGCCGCCGGCCACCACCACCATCCAGAAAATGGTAAGGATGCGGAGCACCTTGACGTCGTACCGGGTGGAGCGCGGCATGTTGTACACGTACAGGAACAAGACCCCGGCCGCGGCGTAGAGCGACAGCCGGTAGCTGAAGGTGATGATCTTCGTGCTGCTCTGCAGCTGGAAGCCGGACAGGAGCACCCAGCTGGTGAAGGCCAGCCACAGCGCGAAGGCCACCGGGGCCTGGGTATGCCGCCGCCAGATCAGCGCGACCAGCATCGCGACGGCGACGATGGGCCAGATGAAGGCGCTGACGCCGGCCAGCCACCACAGCGGGAACGCGACGAACAGCACGACCAGCGGCCAGGTGACCGGCAGCCGGGACTGGTAGCCAGAAGCGGCGCCATAGCCGGAAAGCTGCGCTCGCGGCCCTGCGCCCGCGCCCAGCCAACCGCCTTCCTGCCGGTCGTGGCCGAGCAGGCTACTCACAACTGCCGTTTCGCGAGATTGCCTGAGGCCTGGGAGGAATTGGTTGGCGTCCTGGGGGTCTTGTCCGTCGACGGGATGGCCGGCATCGGCCGGGTGACCGGCGGCGGCGTCCGGCGGACCGGCGGCTGGCCGCTGGCCGCCCGGCGCTCGGCGGCCGCCACCGACAAGGTGGCGCCCGGCTGCGGGCCGGTGCTGCGGTGCCGGGCCCGGCGCACCCGGCCCTTGCCGATGAAGACGCCGCCGATCAGCACCGCGCCGATCTGGTCCAGCCTGCGGCGCAGGTCCTCGATGGTCCGGCCGGTGCTGCGGGCTTCCCTGGCGATCACCACGACGCCGTCGACGTGGGCCGCGAGCGCGAACACGTCCGCGGCGACGGTCGCGGGCGGCGCGTCGAGCACCACGAAATCGTACGCCTCGCGCTGGCTCTGCAGCAGCCCGAGCATGGCGCCGGAGTCGAGGATGGAAAGCGCGTGGGCCATCTGCGGCCCGCTGGGCAGCACCGCCAGGCGCTTGACGATCGCGCTGGGCAGGATGGCCCCGGCGGCCTGCTTGGGCTGGCGGGTGAGCACCTCGGGGTCGCCGCCGCCGATCAGCAGGTCGCTCAGCCCGGTGTTGTTGGGCAGATCGAAGATCTGCGGCAGCGACGATCCGCGCATGTCGGCGGCCACCAGCAGGACCCGGCGGCCGGACTCGGCCAGCGCCACGCCCAGCTCGGCCGCGATCCGCCCGGAGGACACGCTGGTGTCGGCCCCGACGATCAGCAGCGTCCGCAGGTTCCGCCGGGCCGAGACGGCGACCAGCGTGGCCCGCAGCGCCCGGACCGCCTCGGCGGCCCGGCCATCAGGGCGGGCCGCGGTGGCGATGGCGGGCGACTGCCGCCGCTGGCCGGCATCGCGGTTATTGTCCGGCGAGTCCTTGCCGCCTTCGGCCGGGGGCAGCACCGCGAGCGTGGCCGCGCCCAGCTTGCGTTCCAGCTGGGCCGGATCCCGCACCCGGTCGTCGAACGCGTCCCTGACGAAGGCCAGGACCAGGCCGAGCAGCAGCCCGAGGAGCAGGCCGACCACGAGGATGGCCGAGTGCCCGATGCCGGAAGGCGCGCTGGGCCGCGCGGCGTTGATGACGTTGCCGCCGGAGACGATGTAGGTCGGCAGCGAGGCAAGCTGGCTCTCCACCGTGTTCAGCTGGCCGGTCAGCTCGTTGAGCTTAATGTTCAGGCTCTGATGGGTAGAGGACCCGGACGGAGCGTGGCCCAGCTCCGCGGTCACCTTCGTGACCTGCTTCTCCAGCCCGGCCTGCTGCTTGGCCAAGGTGGCCGCCAGGGCCGAGATCTGGCCGGACAGCAGGCTGTGCCGGTTGCTGAGGTAGGCCTGGGCGAACGCGTTCGCGCCCGCCTGCGCGTCCTGGGGGGTGTCGGATGACCAGGTGATCTGCAGCACGTTCGAGGTGGTCAGCGAGGTGGCGGGGACCGAGACGGTCAGCCGCTTGGCCGCGGCGGCCTGCAGCTGGGCAGGCGCGATGTGGAGCAGCCGGGCGGCCTGGGCGAGGACCGGCGGCGACTGAGCGATGGCCTGCTCGGTGCTCATGTTGACCTGGAGGCTGGTGCCCTGGGTGGTGGAGGTGATGGGGCCCTGGGTCACGCCGGTGACGACCACCTGCGAGGTAGCCGAGTAGGTCGGGCTGGAGGTCACCGCGTCGCCGGCCCCGAGCGCGGCTCCGACGATGGTCAGCACGAGCACGAGGACCCAGCGGCGGCGGACGATCAGCCAGTACTCGCGCAGGTCGACCGAGCGCGGCTCAGCCGCGTACTCGTCGTTGTCCAGCGTCTGTCGTGCGGCCATAGTGGGGGGTCCTCCGGCCAGCCAGTCAGTGCTTCGGCTTGGCTTTGATCGGTGGTCGAGCGCGGAAATACGGGTCGTTGGCGAACGCGCGGAACGCCGCTAGGGACGACGGCGAGGTGGTAATCCTCCAGTCAAAGGACTTGCCGAAGTCCGGATGCTCGGAGTTGAAATACACCAGCGCGCGAATCGCGGGGAATTGGGTCGGGAGCTGCTGGGCGGCCTGCCTGAACCAGGCGGCCTTAGCCCCTGGCTGGCCCTCGACGGTGCCGTATTCGCCGATGAGCAGCGGCTTGTCCTTGGCTGATCCCCAGGCGTAGAACGAAGCGAAGATCTGCGCGAAGGATCGCCACGGCGTGTCAGGGACCTCGGGGGCCCAGTTGTAACCGTCCGCACCTATCCAGTCTACGTACGAGTTGCCCGGATAGTAGGCCTGTGCCCGGCCGTCGGTAAAGGTCGACCCGCTCGGGCACCAGACCCACAGCACGTTCGTGGCGCCCACGCTGGTGAAAATGTTGTGCATGTGCTGCCAGGCCGCGACGAAACTGGCAGGCGAGATGGTCTGCTTGCGATGCTGCCCCAGGTCCATCTCGGCGAACCAGCGCAGCATCACCGGCCCGTGCAGCGCCTTGAGCTGCCGGGCCACCGAGCGGAGCATCGCGTCGTCGGAGCCGTCGGTGATCTGGGTGGAGACGGTGCCCGACCAGGAGATCATCGGGATGCTGCCGTGGCGCAGATCCCAGCGGGCCACGTCCAGCTGCAGCGACTGGCCCCAGTTCACGTAGAGCTGGTCGATGGCGAGCTTTCGGCCGATCGCACGCTCGAACGCGGCGATGGCGGTCTGCTGCGCATCGGGGATGGACCAGTCCGGCGGCTGGACCCAGGCACCGAACAGGACCCCGCGGCGGGGGGCCAGTGAACGGGCCGCGAAGGCCGGCACCGGCCGGGGGGTGCTGACGGCCAGCCCGCTGGCCTGGGTACCGGAGTGGCCATGACGGCGGATGACCACGGCGGCCGCCCCGGCCGCCACCGCGACGACCACGATAACTGCCGCCGCCAGTACTGGTCCGCGCCACCTGGGCCGGGACCGCCGGCGGCGGCCCTGGCCCGGTGACGACGAGGTCAGGCCTCCCATGCGGGACTGGCCGGTCCGCCGGGCCGCCAGCCGATGGTGAGCCCCGGCGCTGACCCGGTTACGGGCCGGGGGGTGCGGGGGCTCACCATCGGCTTGGCACTTCCTGCGGAGATTCTCTCGTTAACAGAAACAGTGAAGAACTTTCGGATCTTATCGGGTTAGTTGTTCTGCTGCAGGCCAGCCGCGTAGTGCGCCATGATCTGCGTCGCTGACAGGGCGGCCGGGTAGACCGCGACGTCAGCGATGGTGCCGTTGAAGTAGTAGCTCGTCCGGCTGGGTGGTGCCCTGGCTGTTGCTGCCCCACGGGTCGAGGTTCCAGCCGTTGAGGTTGTCGCCGCCGACCCGCCAGTAGCCGTTGTAGCTCTGCGCTGAGCTGGTGGTGTTGGTGCCGATCAGCTGGCCGTCGACGTAGAGCGCCATGTGCCCGAGCCGCCGCCGAGTTGTAGGTGGCGACCAGGTAGTGCCACTGGCCGTCGTTGTAGACGTCCGGCGTCTCGATGGTCTCGGTTGCGTTGTTCCAGACCCCGAAGACCAGCTGGCCGTCATTCATCATGTAGATGTGCCGGTCGTAGTTGCCGATCTGGCACGCCGGTCTGTTGTGTTGCCGAACCCGATCAGCTTGCCGCCATCGTTGGTGGTGGTGTTGAACCAGCCCTCGATCGAGAACTTCTGCGGGCCGGTCACCGGCGCTGTTCGAGACGCACCAGCCCGAGTTCCCGTCGAAGCAGGTCGCCGTCGTGCCGGTGAACGGCCCTGGCGCACCCTGCGTGGTGCCCGAGCTCGTAGGTGCCGTTGAAGCCGTTGTGGCTGACGCGTCGTGCGCGGTGGCGCCGGTGTCGTTCAGCGGCCAGAAGAACGACGGGCTGTCGGCCAGCGACGGTCTGCTGGTAGCTGAGCGACGGGCTGGCCGAGGCGACCGTCACCGGCGCCGACGCCGGCGACTTGGCGGTGGTGTGCGGGCCGTCGCTGGCGGTGTAGGTGTAGGTGTGCGTCGAGCCGGGCGTCAGGCCGGTGTCGTTGATAGTGCAGCACCGGCAGCGCCCATGGCCATGACGTCGCGGTCAGGGTGGCGATCGGCGTGGTGCCGCCGTCCCGGTAGATCGTGTAGCGTCAGGGTGCCGACGTCGCGGCTGGCCACGGCCGGGAAGCTGACCGCAGTCGACGCCGGCCGAGGTGCTGGTCACGGTCGGCGCGACCGACGGCCGGGTCGGGTACTGCGGGTCCGAGCCCGGACGGGAAGATCGCGAAGCCCTGCTGCGGCGCCGCCGTTGACGTTGGTGAAGTCGCCGCCCAGGAACAGCTCGCTGCCGTCGGTCGCCATCACGCGCGGGCCGAGGCCGCCGCTGGGGCTGGTGGTGTCGGGGGTGCCAGTGCCCGAGCGTGCCGTCGGTCAGCGACTGGTCCAGCAGGTGGTGCGAGACCCAGCCGCCGCCGGACGTGCTGACCTGCGGGAAGCCGCCGGGCGAGAAGTCGCAGTCATGCGCGTGCGAGCCCTTGAACAGCCAGCTGTTGATGATGACCAGCGACTGGGTGGCGCCCAGGCAGTCGTTCTGCCAGAGCCAGCGAGCCGGTGCTGCAGGCTGACGGCGAAGTCGCCGTCGAAGCAGCCGCCGCCGGTGCCCTCGGCGGCCACGTAGGCGATGCCGTCCGGAGCCGCCCCGGAGCTGGCCCCGACGATGACGTCCTTGACCGACGACTGGCAGCCGCCGTTGTTGGGCACGATCGCCGCGGTGAAGTTCGGGTCGCTGGCGCCAGTGGCCGCGAAGGTGGACCCGATGGCGTTCTGGGTCACGCCGTTGAACACGGTGAAGTAGCCGCCCACCACGACGTGCGAGCCGTCCGCCGAGGCCGCGACGGAGGTCACCGAGTTGTTGATCGAGGGGTCCCACGGCTCGATGGTGCCGGTGCCGCCGGCGGTCACCGCGCCCGCGTAGGTGCGGGCCGCGCCGTCGAGCTGGTTGAAGTCGCCGCCCAGGAAGACCTCGGTGCCGTCCGGCGACGGGGAGATGGACAGCACTGTGCCGAACGCCGTGGGCGCCCAGGGCAGCAGCGCGCCCGTGGTCAGGTTGAAGGCGGCCAGGTTGTCCCGGTAGACGCCGTTGACGTGGTTGAAGTTACCGCCCACGTACAAGGTGTTGCCGGAGGTCGCCAGCGCCATCACCTCGGCCGCCGAGGTGCCGGTGATAGTGGGGTTGAAGGTCGTGTTCAGGGCGCCGGTGCTGGAGTTGAAGGCGGCCAGGTAGGTCCGCGCGACCTCTCCGGTGCCCAGCGCGTCGCCGGGCGGGCGGACCGAGGTGAACTGGCCGCCGGCGTAGACGTTGCCGCCGGAGGAGGCCAGCGACCACACCGTGTTGTTGGTCTGCCAGCTCTGCAGCGGGGTGGAGCTCACCCCGGCGTCCGAGGCGCCGACCGTACCCTGCGGCTGCAGCTGGATGGCCGGATGGGCCGGCTGGCTGCGGGCGGTGGTACTGGCCGACGCTTGCAGCGCCGGCATGGCCGTCAGCGCGGCGGTGCTGAGCGCCAGCGCTGTGGCCCCAAACAGAACCCTTGCTTTCATCCTTGCTCCTCGTTAGCCGTCCCAGCGAGGCCAATCCGCGCTGACGGTCCGCTCGCGTGCCAGTTGGAACTTGCCGCCGGGACGAGTCCCGGCGCGTCTTCGCCGGCCCGGCCATGACGCCGGGACCGGTTACGGGCTGACGGCGGCTGCGCCGGGCCCAGCGGGTATGCGGCAGCCGGCCGCGAGGCCGGCTGACTAGTTCATCGATGAGGTCACCGAAGCGCGCGATGGCCGCGCCGATGTCAGCTTCGGGACCGGCCAGGCGGAAGCCCGCGTAGTCGCAGGCCGCCTCGCTGAGCAGCTCGGCCAGCTGGGCCGGGTCTGTCGGCGAGCCGGACCCGGCCGAGCCCGGCGAGCTTGCGGCAGAAGTCGACCTGGTGGTCGTCGACGACCTCGCCGAGCCGGCGCAGCCGCGGCACCACGATCGGCACCTGGCCGCGCTGCCAGGCATCGGCGATCGAGCCGGGACCGCCGTGGCAGACCATGACGTCCGCGGCGTCCAGCAGCTCGGCCAGCTGGCCCGCGTCAAGGAACGGCTCGGCCGGGCTGGCCGGGACGGCCGAAGCGGCGCCCGACTGGATGAAGCAGGCCGGGATGTGCTCGGGGTGGTGCGCCAGCCAGTCGTTGACCCACTCGATCAGCCGGTCGAACTGGTGGTGGTCGGTGCCGACGGTGACCAGGATCCGCGCTCTGGCGGGCTCGGGCCGGGCGGCTACGGCGGTCACAGCAGGCATCCGATCACCTGGCCGCGCGGGTAGCTGGCGGCCTGCTCGGGCCACTGCAGCAGGAACAGCTCGGCGAGCGGGTAGCAGAGCCGGCCGGTCAGGGTGGGCCGGGAGATCCGGTCGTAGACCTCGAGGTAGACGGTCCGGATGCCGAGCGCCCTGGCGACCACGAAGAACGGGAACGCGACCCCGGCCCCGTCGGACACCAGCACGTCGGGCCGCTGGGCGCGCAGCAGCCGGACGGCCAGGCCGGTATTCCGCACCGCGTTGAAGATGTTGCGCGTCGTGGGGAAGTGGGCCGGGATCCATTCCTCGCCGGCCAGCAGCGACTCGGCCTGCGCGCCCGGGCAGGTGACCCAGAGCCGCTCGTGCCGCTGCCACCACGGCCGCAGCCGGTAAAGCTGAGTGAGATGGCCGCCGGCGGAGCAGACCAGCATGACCTTCATGCGGCCCGGTCCGCGGCGGCGCGGCGGGCCACGATGCCCAGCGGGGCCGCGAGCGAGCGGGCCAGCAGCTCGGCCACCGCCGGGTAGAAGCGCTCGTCCACGCCGCCCGCGCTGCTGCGTGCTTCCTCATGCCGGACGAACAGCTCGATCAGGTGCAGGGCGGCCACCAGGCCGTGGAGGTCGGCGGTCAGGCCGAGGCCAGCCAGTGCCGGGGCGGCCCGGTGGCTGGCCCGCACCGCCGCGTCGGCCAGCGCGCGGCGGCGGGCCACGAAAGCGACCTGGAAGTAGTAGTGCAGGGCGTCGAAGCCCAGCGGGGCATCCGGGCCGCTGCTCTCCCAGTCCCAGGCGTACACGCGGGAGCCGAGCCGGGCCAGGTTCCACGGCACGAAATCCCCGTGCCAGCTGCCGAACTCCAGCTTCGTCTGGCCGTAGTGGCGCTCGATCGCGCCTGCCACCAGCTCCAGCTCATCGCGGGCCCTGGTGTCAGCCACGGCCGAGCCGATCCGCGCCCGCAGGCCCTGCCACCACGTGCTGGCCGCGAGCTCGCTGGCATATACCGGGGACAGCTGGCTGATCTCGCGCAGCACCGCGACGTCGGGGACGGGCGCGGTCAGCCCGAGCCGGCGGACCCGGCTGGGCAGCGGGGCGGTGATGAGCAGGTCGAGTCCCTGCCACTGGGAATGCCCGATCAGCTCGGGTACGCCCAGGCCCATCGGGTGGGCCGCGCAGGTCCGCAGCGCCGCCGCCTCCCGGCGGACCGCCTCCCTGGTCCAGTCGTTCCAGCCGACCTTGACGTAAGCCAGCGGGGTACCAGTCCGGCTGAACACCTGCAGGACCGGCTTGCGGTACGGTCCGGCGCCGCCGCCGAAGGCCAGCGCCACGGGCCCGGACCCGAGCTGCTGGCGCAGATGCTCGGTGAACAGGCCGCCCGCGGCCTGGCCGTCCGCCCCGATGAGCTGGCCGACGTCGATCTGGCGGCCGATGAACGGCTGCGCCAGCCCGGTCCGCAGGCCAAGGCTGAACGCGTCACGGACCATCCGCCGCGGCGCGGTCCGCAGCGCGTTGTAAGACGTCAGGGCGGAAGACGCGGCCGCCCGGGTGGCCAGCGACACCACGAAGCTGCGCCCGGCGATGGCCGGGAGCACCGCGAATCGTTCCGCGGGCTGGTATCCCGCCGGGAGCTCGCCCGCGGCCGCCCAGGTCACGGCGGATTCGGTCGCGAAGAGCAGATCGAAGATCCACGCGTGACTCGCCGGAGTCTGCGCCAGGCGGCGTCGCGGCACGTGCTGCCCCCTCACCCTGCTAGAGATCTGACCGGTGACCAGCGACCTGAGCGCCGCCGTAAAACGAGACAGCACGCTCACCGCCGTTCAGCCGAATGGGTGCCGCTCCGGCGGCGCGGTCCTGACCAGGCCTGACCCGCGTCCCCTCCCGCCGCGCCAGGATCTCGCGCCCTGCGTTCGCCTCAGTTGTCACCTATTCGGCTATCGAACAGACGCCTAGCCGAACCGGATGGTTCACATCTTTGGCAAGTATCCCTGCAGGACGGGGAGACCCGTGCGGGTCAGTCTATGGCGGCTGTGTCCGGCCTCCGGCCCAGACAACCGGAAATTGGCTATTCAGGCCGGCCAGGCCGTTTCCGGGCTGAGCCAGTCTGAGCCTGGACGGCGGACTGGCGGGTCAGGCGGGCGGAGCCCGGGCCACCGGCCGGCCGGACTGAGCCAGTCTGAGCCTGGACGGCGGACCGGCGGGTCAGGCGGGCGGAGCCCGGGCCACCGGCCGGCCGGACGCCGCCGGCCGGCTGCTGGGCGGCCCGCTGCCGGGCGGCCCCCGAGGCCAGGACCCCGGCGGCCGGGCAGGCCGGGCGGCGGGCGCAGATCACGCCCAGATCACGCCCCGTCACTCCAGGCCTAACAAAGCTCTCTGAGCTGGGGAAATGCCGGGAGAATCAGGCCCGGCGGGACATCGTCCGCTGAGCCCGGCCGGCAATTTCACTGGCGCGAGATCAATGAGGGCGGATCGGAGTCGCCTTACTGGCCAGAAATTCAACCGTTCTTGGTGCCGCCCGTCCTTGTTTCCGTTAATGTCCAACGCTGTTACACCGTTGCTGCCTACCCTGCCCGGGCAGGCAGTACAACACCGCCGAGTCCCTGGTGCGGCCAGGGAGCCGGGGACCCAAGTATCCCCGGGGTGAATCGGCAGGCTAGGCCGGTAACGGCCCGGCCCGCTGTAGGGCTACTCCGGCCCGAACCCGTCAGCTAACCCGGCAGGCGGCCAAGGAGAGGAGTTCCATGCCCTACAGCAGGCATACGTCCAGTCCTTCCCGCCCCGATCGGGCGATCAGGAACGCGCGCAGGCGGGCTAGGGCGAGACGGTATAAGTGGCTAGCCGTAGTGTCCGTTTTCGCGGTGCTGGCCGCGACCGCGGCCGGGCTGGCCGCCGCTCGCCGGCACCCGGCCCAGCTGGCCGCCATCAGCACGACCGCCCCGCTGTTCGGCGCGTCAGCCTCCAGCCCCTCGGCGCTGGCCCAGGCCACCTCCGAATTCGGCCACCTGCCGATTTTCCGCCAGTACTTCCGCGCCCTGCCCGACGCGAATGCCTGGACGAGCGCCGATGCCCTCGGCATCAACAATTCGGCCGTGGTGGTGAGTTTCAACGCGTCGCCAAGCTCAGTTCTCTCCGGCGCTGATAACGCGAGCCTTTCGCATTTCTTTGACAACGCGCCGACTGGCCACGCGATCTACTATTCCTATTATCCTGAGCCTGAGCAGTTTATCGAGTCGGGCCAATTCTCCGCGGCCAGCTACCGGTCCGCCTGGGCGCACATCGTGTCGCTGGCCAGCGCGGCACACAACCCCTTCCTGCACTCCACGCTGGTACTGACCAACTGGGACCTCAACGCGGCTTCGGGCCGCAACTGGAAGGACTACCTGCCCAGCGGCAACGTCATCAGCGTCCTGGGCTGGGACGCCTATCCGGCGGGCACGGTCCAGGACAAGGACCCGCAGCCCACGCCGCCCGCCCAGTTCATGGGCCCGGCCATCGCCGCGTCCAGGAGCGTCGGCCTGCCGTTCGGGTTCGCGGAGTTCGCGCTGGGCACGCCGACTGACCGCCCGGCCTGGCTGGCCAGCGTGGCTAGCTACCTGACCAGCCAGGGCGCGCTGTTCGGCACGCTGTTCAACTCGCCCGGGTATCCCTGGACCGAGCTGAACGACTCCGCCTCGATCTCTGCCTGGCGCGCCATCGTGGCCAAATCCGGTCTCAATACCCCGGTCCTGGCCCCGGCCGCGACGCCCACCCCGACCCCGACGCCGGCCGTCGCGGTCAGCGCGGCGGGGGTCAGCCCGGCCACGTTCGCGTTCGACGGCAGCAACCACGTCCTGATTACCTACACGCTCAGCCAGGCCGCCAACGTGACGATCTGCGTGCTCGGCAGCAATGGCCAGGTACTGCGGCAGATCGCCCGGCCCAGCCAGGCGGCCGGGCGCACCACGATCTGGTGGTACGGCCTGGACAACGCCGGGAAACTGCTGCCGGCCGGCCAATATCCGATCTTGATCGTCGCCAGTAACAGCCACGGCAGCGGAACGGCGGAAATGCCCCTGACGATTTCCGCCCCGTAACCCTGGCCGGCTATCAGCCAGCCGGACCGAAAAGCCGGGCGCCGCGGCCATCGCCGTCGGCGCCCGGCCGGTTTTAACGCCTGGCCCGGCCTGAGTCGTCAGGCGGAATCGGTGATCATGGCCGCGCCGACAGTGACATTGGTCGCCTCGTCGATCAGGATCAGGCCGCCGGTCATCCTGTTACGCGCGTAAGGGTCGCAAAAGACCGGCTGGGTCAGGCGCATGGTGACCCGGCCGATCTCATTGAGGCCCAGCTGAGTGGCTGACTCCTCACGGTGCAGCGTGTTCACGTCCAGCCGGTACTGCAGGTCGCGGACGATCGCCTTCACCGTGCGGGTGGTGTGCTTGACGATGAGCCTGCTCTGCGCGGTCAGCGCCCTGACATCGCTCATCCAGCAGACCATGGCCTCCACGTCTTGCGAGACCGTGGGCCGGTTGTGCGGCCGGCAGAACATGTCGCCGCGGGACACGTCGAGGTCATCGGCCAGCAGCAAGGTCACCGACATCGGCGCGAAGGCCTCGGTCACGGGGCCCGAGGCGGTGTCGATCCTGGTGATGGTGGTGGTCAGCCCCGAGGGCAGGTGCAGCACCTCGTCCCCGGGCTTGAGCACGCCGCCCGCGACCTGGCCGGCGTAGCCCCGGTAGTCGTGCAGGTCCGGATCGGTGGCCTGATGCGGCCGGATCACGAACTGCACGGGGAACCGGACGTCGATCAGGTTCCGGTCCGAGGCGATGTGCACGTGCTCCAGGTGGTGCAGCAGGGACGGCCCGTCGTACCAGGGCGTGTTGGCCGACCGCTGGACCACGTTGTCGCCGTGCAGCGCGGAGATCGGGATGAAGCTGAGGTCACCGATCTCCAGCTTGGCCGCGAACGCCGTGAACTCCGCGGCGATCTGGTCGAAGACCGCGTTGTCGTAACCGACCAGGTCCATCTTGTTGACCGCGAGCACCAGGTGCGGCACGCGCAGCAAGGTGGCCAGGAAGGCGTGCCGCCTGCTCTGCTCGGTCAGCCCGTTGCGCGCGTCGACGAGGACGATGGCCAGGTCAGCGGTGGACGCCCCGGTCACCATGTTGCGCGTGTACTGGATGTGACCGGGGGTGTCGGCGATGATGAACTTCCGCTTCGGCGTGGCGAAGTAGCGGTAGGCGACATCGATCGTGATGCCCTGCTCGCGCTCAGCGCGCAGGCCGTCGGTCAGCAGGGCCAGGTTGGTGTACTCCTCGCCGCGCTCCCTGCTGGTCCGCTCCACCGCGGCCAGCTGGTCCTCCAGGATCGCCTTGGAGTCATACAGCAGCCGCCCGATGAGCGTGCTCTTGCCGTCATCAACCGAGCCCGCCGTGGCCAGCCGCATGATGTCGGTGTGCCGGCCCCGGTCGGACCAGGCGCTCGCTGCCGGTGTCGATACCGCCGTCATCAGAAGTAACCCTCCCGCTTGCGGTCTTCCATGGCCGATTCGCTGGCCCGGTCATCGGCCCGGGTCTGGCCCCGCTCGGTGATGCGGGTCGCCGCGATCTCGGCGATGACCTCCGCGATGGTCGCGGCCGTAGATTCGACCGCCCCGGTGCAGGTCATGTCGCCGACCGTACGGTAGCGCACGCTGGTCTCGAACACCGGCTCGTCGTCCCCCCTGGTGACGTAGGGGTTCTCGGCGAGCAAGATCCCGTCGCGCTCGAAGACCGGCCGCTGGTGAGCGAAGTAAATGGACGGGATCTCCAGCTCCAGCCGGGCGATGTAGTGCCAGATATCGAGCTCGGTCCAGTTCGACAGCGGGAACACCCGGATGTGCTCGCCGCGCCGGATCCGGGTGTTGTAGAGGTTCCACAGCTCGGGTCGCTGGTTCTTGGGGTCCCACTGGCCGAACTCGTCCCGGAACGAGAACACCCGCTCTTTCGCCCTGGCCCGTTCCTCGTCCCGCCGCGCGCCGCCGAACAGCGCGTCGAACCGGTGCTCGGCGATGGCCTCCAGCAGCGTGGTGGTCTGCAGCCGGTTCCTGCTAGCCCAGCGCCCGGTCTCCTCCACCACCTGGCCGGCGTCGATAGATGCCTGGACCGAGGCGACGGTCAGCCGGACGCCCAGCTCGGCGACCCGGCGGTCGCGGAACTCCAGCACCTCGGCGAAGTTGTGGCCGGTGTCCACGTGCATGACGGGGAACGGGATCCTGGCCGGCCAGAACGCCCGCTCGGCCAGGGCGAGCATCACGATCGAGTCCTTGCCCCCGGAGAACAGCAGCACCGGCCGCTCGAACTCGGCGGCGACCTCGCGCATGATGTGAATCGACTCGGCCTCAAGCACGTCAAGCTGGGAAAGGAGGTAATCAGAACGCGGCACTGCCATTAGCGGTACTCCTGGTCGTGGTGCGCGGGCGGTCGGGCTGGCCGGGTCGGGCCGCGAGGTTGCCTGCAGTCAGCAGGAAACCGGTCATTCCCGCGGCTGCCGCACGGCGCTGATCGCCCCGAGCAGCAGGTCCGCGAGCGCGGCTCGACAGATCAGGATATCCGGCAGCGCGGGCACTGCCTGGTTATAGGCCAGCTTCGAGCCGTCAATCCGGGAAGTGTGCAGCCCGGCGGCCCGGGCCACGGCGACCGGTGCGGCGGAGTCCCATTCGTACTGGCCGCCGCTGTGCACATACGCGTCGGCCTGCCCGAGCATGACCGCGGCGGCCTTGGCGCCTGCCGACCCGAGCGGCACCAGCGTGGCCCCGGCCCGGTCCGCGAGCTGCTGCATGAACTCCGGCGGCCTGCTCCTGCTGACCACGATCCGGAGCGGGCCGCCTGCTGAGCTCTCAGCGCTGGCCGCGGGCGGCTGCGCGGTGCTGAGGGTCCGCTGCTGGGCCGGCAGCGCCACCGCGCCTGCGGTGAGCTCGCCGCGCTCCCACAGTGCGACGTGCACGGCCCAGTCCGTCCGGCCCGCTTCGCCGAATTCCCTGGTCCCGTCCAGCGGGTCCACGATCCACACCCTCGGCGCGGACAGCCGGGCCGGGTCGTCGCGGCCTTCCTCGGACAGCACCGCGTCGGCCGGCCTGCTGGCCGCGAGCTGCCCGGCCAGGAACTCATGCGCCTGCCGGTCGCCCTGGCGGCGCAAGGTCGCCGGGTCGGCGCCGGTCGTGCGCAGCGACAGCAGCAGCTGGCCGGCCCGGTCCGCGAGGTCGCGCGCCAGCTGATCGTCGTCAAAGGTCAATGCGCCTGCTCCGTTAGTCACGTCGGGCCGTGGCGGCTAGTACGCCCCGGATCCGCGCAGCACGGCTGACAGCGTCTTCCACAGGATCTGGAGGTCCAGGGTCAGCGACCAGTTTTCCACGTAACGCAGATCCAGCCGGACCGATTCCTCCCAGCTCAGGTCCGACCGGCCGTTGACCTGCCACAGACCGGTCATGCCCGGCTTCACCACCAGCCTGCGCCTGACCTGGTCGCCGTAGGCCGCGGCCTCCTCGGGCAGGGCCGGCCTTGGTCCCACCAGCGACATGTCGCCGAGCAGGACGTTGAACAGCTGCGGCAGCTCGTCCATCGACCAGCGGCGCAGCCAGGCGCCCACCGCGGTGACCCGGGGGTCGTTGCGGATCTTGAACAGAACCCCGTCATGCTCGTTGCGCGCGGCCAGCTCGGCCTTGCGCCGGTCGGCGTCAGGAACCATGGTGCGGAATTTGTAAACCGTGAACATCCGGCCGTCCAGCCCGACCCTGGTCTGCCTGAATATCGGCGCGCCGCCGTCGCCGATCCAGATGATCAGCGCGATCAGGGCCAGCGCCGGGGTGGCGATGGCCAGCGCCGACAAGGCGATCGCCTTGTCGAAGGCCGATTTGATGACCCGCCGCCCGCCGGTGAATTCCGGGTGGTCCATGTGCAGCAGCGGCAGCCCGGCCACCGGCCTGATGGTGGTCCGCGGCCCGGCTACGTCCAGCAGGGCGGGCGCCACGCACAGATCCGTGTCGGTCTTCTCCAGCGCCCAGGCCAGCTCCCTGAGCCTGACCCCGCTCATCTCGGGGCAGGCCAGCACCGCGACCGTGTCGGCACCGAACCGCTGGACCACGTCAGGCACGCTGCTCAGGTCCCCGATCACCGGGATGCCCGCGATCTCACCGACGTTGGCCAGCCCGGTGACGCACGCCGCGACGACGTCCAGGCCGTGGTAGCTGTCCCGGCGCAGCTCGGTGGCGAGCTCCGCCGCCACCTGCGCGTGGCCGACCACGACGGTGCGCCGCATGCAGCCGCCCAGCCGGCGCAGGCGGTGCAGCCGCTTGCGCAGGGCCAGCCGGGCGAGCAGGTCGAACAGGGTGGCACTGGGCAGCGCCACCAGCACGTAGCCGCGGGCCAGGTCGGTCTTGGTGGCGTAGGCGATGATCGCGATGGCCGCGGTGAAGCCCAGCCCGACGTTGAGCACCCGGCGGAATTCGTCGGAGCCCACCCCGATGAACCGCGAGTCATACCCGCCTGACAGCATCAGCATCAGCATCCACAGCACAGGCAGGCTCAGGCTGAGGGCCAGGTAAAGGCCCGGGGCCCGGCGGTGCTCGTCGAACCGGACGCCGAACGCGAGCAGCCCGGCGGCCAGCGCGCACAGGCCATCCGCGGTCGCGGCCTCATGCAGGTAGCGGCTCATCCAGGACGCGGAGCGCCGGGCCGCCAGTCGCGAGGCGACCCGTTCGGCCCGGTGCCGGTCAGTGACAGCGGTCTGACCAGTCACCGGCACCGCCCCTTCCGTCACCCCTGATCGGGCAGGCACCCCGGCCCGTACGCCCGTTACGGACTACAAGAAAGACGCGCAGATGAGGTGGGAGGTTGACGCCCATTCCTACAGATGTATCGCAGTATTTAATGCTAGATGGGTGATTCCAACGTTTTAGCAGCGTTAGCCAGGTGTTCGGAGAGTCTTGTCTATCTGGGTCAGCGTGCGCAGGATGAGCCAGCCGAACAGCCATCCGCCCACCACATCCTCGGGCCAGTGCCGGCCCAGGTACAGCCGGGAGCCGCCCTGGGCCGCCACCAGCGACGCGACGATGGCCCAGATGACCCGCCGCTCGGCCGGGCTGTCCCAGCGCTGGGTCAGCAGGTGGGCCAGCAGCCCGAAGGTGATGACGGTGCGGGCCGCGCCGCCGGACGGAAAGTCCCCGGGCGGGCCGACCGAGTATTCCTGGGGCGGCTTAGTCCCTTTGACCAGGCGCTTGAGCGCCTTCTGGAAGTAGACCTCGGATAGCACCCCGCCGGCCAGCAGCGGCAGCGGCGTCCAGTCCCGCCGGTCGTAGGCGATCATCCCGCCGACCAGGGCCGAGAATGGCCCGATGACCGAGTAGTCACCGATCGTGGTGACGGCTTGTTCCAGCCGCCGGGACACCGTCGCGGACCGGCGCTCCCGGCACCGCTCGTAGAGCTGGCGGGACGGCCCGATCACGCGTTCATGCTGCACCAGCTTCCCCACGGCCCAGGACGTCAGCAGCGTGGCCGCTCCGCCCGCCGCGACGGCGCGGATGACACTGCCTGGCCTGGACCTGCCCGCTGTCAGCACCCGCCTACGATAACGGAGGCCGTCCCGGCTCTTTCCTGCTATGCCAGGAAAGAGCCGGCCAGATTAACCTGGTCGGCGGGCAGGCGGCGGCCGCCGCCCGGTGCGGAAAGGGGGCTGGCGTGCGGGCTCGCCAGCGGCTAGCCGCCTATGCCCTGCTGATCGACGGCCAGGGGCGGCTGCTGCTCACCCGCCAGCCGCAGGGGCGCGGACCGCGGCTCAGCCCCTGGCTGCTGCCCGGCGGCGGGGTCGAGCCTGGCGAGCATCCCGAGCAGGCGGTCGTCCGCGAGGTCCTGGAGGAGACCGGCTGGCCGGTGACCGTGGGAGCGCTCAGGCACGTGCTCAGCGACGTGACGGTGGTGGGGCGGCGGCGCCGGGTACTGCACAATGTCCGGCTGATCTACCAGGCGAGCATCGTAGCGCCCGCCGGATCAGGCCCAGCCGGATCAGGCCCAGCCGGATCAGGCCCAGCCGGATCAGGCCCAGCCGCGCCGGACGCGGCCGGGCCGGGGACGGCTGAGCCGCCCGGCGGTTGCCTGCGCTGGTGCACGCCGGCCCAGTGCCTGGCCCTGCCGCTGGACCCGTTTACCGCCCTGGTCCTGGACCGGGAGGCCGGCTGAACCAGGCGGCCGGGCCGGCCAGGTCAGGTTCCTGACTGGCGGGCCGGGTGGAACCGGTTCTGCGCCGCGGCCAGCCCGTACTCCAGCAGCGTCGTCACCGCATCGGCGGCGCTGTCGACCAGCTCGGGAAGTAGCGTTCTTTCCTGGCTGGTGAAGTCACGCAGCACGAAGTCGGCCGGGTCCATCCGGCCCGGCGGGCGGCCGATGCCCAGGCGGACCCGGTAGTAGTCGCGGGTCCCGAGCGCCGCCGTCACCGACCGCAGCCCGTTGTGCCCGTTGTCTCCGCCGCCCTGCTTGAGCCTGATGGCCTCGAACGGGATGTCCAGCTCGTCGTGGACGACGACCAGCCGCTCCGGCGGGATCTTGTAGAAGCCGCACAAGGCGGCGACCGGGCCGCCGGAGACGTTCATGAAGCCCATCGGCTTGGCCAGCGTCACCGGCCGCCCGCCCAGCCTGCCTTCGGCGATGTGGGCCCGGGACCGGTGCCGCTTGAAGCCCGTGCCGATCCGGGCCGCGAGCACATCGGCGACCATGAAGCCGGCGTTGTGCCGGTTGGCCGCGTACTGCGGTCCGGGGTTGCCGAGCCCGGCTACCAGCCAGCGTTGCTCGGCCATGCGGTGCTCACCTCGGATCAGCGTTCGCCGGGGCGCCTGGGCTAGGGCCCAGCGCGGGCCGGCCGCCGCGGCGGCCGGCCGCGGCTGGTCAGGACGGCTGGCCGCCGGCCGGCTCCCGCTCGCCGTCGGCGGCGGGCGCGGGCACCGGCTCGGCCCCGGCGGCGGTCGGCTCCTCGCCTTCCACGCCAACCTCAGCCTCGAACTGCTCGGCGGTCGGCGCCGCGACCACATGCAGGATCAGCTGGTCCGGCTCGACCGCCAGGCTCACCCCGGCGGGCAGTTGCAGGTCGCCGGCATGGATCGCGCTGCCGATGGCCAGGCCGTCGATGTTGACTTCGACACCCGGCGGGATGTTGGTGGCCTCCGCCTCGACCGCCACCTGCACCAGCTGCTGGTCCAGTATTCCGTCCGGGACCACATCCCCGGTCACCTGGACCGCGATCTCGACGGTGACCTTCTCGCCGCGCCGGACCAGGATCAGGTCGACATGCTCGACGCTGCCCTTGATCGGGTCCCGCTGCACCGCCTTGGGCAGCGCGAGCTCACTGCCGCCCGGCAGGCCCTCCAGCCGGATCAGCACATTCGCGGTCCGCAGCGCGAGCAGGACGTCATGACCCGGCACGGTCAGGTGCCGGGTGTCGGTCCCGTGGCCGTAGAGAATGGCGGGAACCTGGCCCGCGCGGCGCGCCCTGCGGGCGGCCCCCTTGCCGAACTCAGAGCGGGGCTCGGCGTGGATACGTACCTCGGGCACGGTGGCGCTCCTAGAAGACAGGACAGGGAGATTTCCCAGGAAGTCTAGCCCAGGTCGGTCTGGGCCCGGGCCCGCCGGCTGATCAGTCGTCCCAGGGCGCGGGCTTCTCGCCGTGGCCGGGCGGGGTCGCGGGCTGGGCCGGGCCAGTGTCGTCATCCCAGGGATCAGGCGTCGGCGTAGTCCCTGGTACCGGGGCCGCGGGCTGGGCCGGGCCGGTGTCGTCATCCCAGGGATCAGGCGTCGGCGTAGTCCCTGGCACCGGGGCCGCGGGCTGGGCCGGGCCGGTGTCGTCATCCCAGGGATCAGGCGTCGGCGTAGTCCCTGGCACCGGGGCCGCGGGCTGGGCCGGGCCCGTCGCGTCATCCCAGGGATCGGGCCTGACCTCGTGACCGGACGTCGGCTTGCTGGCTTCGTGTTCTTCCATGACGTGTCCCCTCGTAAAACCCCTGACCCCCGTGGAGCCAGAACCTTATCGGTAGCTGGCTTTGGGGCAGCCTAACGGCTGACGGCAATAGATATCAGGCAAGTTGCCGCCATTTGACTGATTTCCATTGGCTATAGCGAGGCGCCTGAATCCGGCCGGGCCGGGCCTGGGTCTAGGTCCCGCAGGTGGGCCTGGAGCTCATCGAGTTGCTTGCGGTCGCCCAGGCCCTCGAAGATCGTGCTGGCCCTGGTCCAGGCCGCGCGGGCCTGCGGCGCGGCCCCGGACCGCGCGTGCGCGATGCCGATCTGCTGCAGGTCCTGCGCCTGGCCATACTTGTCGCCGACGCTGCGGTGGATCGCGAGCGCCTGCTCCAGCAACTCCACCGCCGCGCCGGCCCGGCCCAGTTCTCCGAACGCGCGGCCCAGGTTGTACTGGGCGTAGCCCTCCAGCCGGACCGCCCCGATCTCCCGCGCGACCGCCAGCGCCTCCTGTGACCGGGTGATCGCTTCCTCGTACTGGCCCAGTTCCAGGTACGACTCGCCCAGGTTGCACAGCGCGATGGCCTCGCCGCGCCTGGCTCCGACCTCGCGCTGCAGTTCCAGGGCGTCCAGCAGCGCCACGACCGCTTCCGCGTGGCGGCCGAGGAACCGGTAACTGAACCCCAGGTTGTTCGCCGCCTGGGCCTGGCCCCGCCGCTCGCCAATCTCGCGGTTGATGGCCAGGGCCTGCTTGATGTGCTCGATGGCTCCTTCAGTCCGCTGCTCGCCCAGGACCATGCCCAGGTTGTTCAGCACCCTGGCCTCGCCGAGCCGGTCGCCGATCGCGCGGGCGCTGTCCAGCGCGGTCCGGTGCGTGGCGATCCACTCCGCCCGGTATCCGCTCAGCTCGAACGAGATCATCGCGGCCACCGGCAGCTTCCAGGCGATGTCGTGCAGTCCCTGCCCGGCGGCTTGTCGGGTGGCCGCCACCAGGTTCGCCCGCTCGGCCTCGTACCAGGCCAGCGCCGCGTCGGCGGAGCCGAAGGCCAGCGGCTGGCTGCCCGGGTCCGGCGGCCCGAGCGGCACCGGGTTCCGGTACGGGGAGATCATGCTGGCGGCGGCGTCGGCGGTCTGCAGGTACCAGCTGAGCACCCGGTGCACCGCGGCCGCGATGGCCGGGGCCGGGTCGTCGGCCTGGGCCCGCTCGGCCGCGAAGGCCCTGAGCAGATCATGGAACTGGTACCGGTCGGGTCCCGGCGACTCCAGCAGGCTCGCGTCGATGAGCACTTCAAGTGCGTCGGCCACCGGCCCGGCCGGCTGGCCAGCCAGGGCGGCCGCGGCGGCCAGCCCGATGGTGGGCCCTTGCCACACGCCGAGCAGCCGGAAGAGGTGCGCCGGGTTCACCTCGCCGGGCCGCTCGGGCCGGGGCAGGGCATCGAAGCTGACCTGGAAGCAGGCCCGGACGGCCAGGTCGCCCGCGGTGAACTCATCGAGCCTGCGGCGCTCGTCGGCCAGCCGGCCCGCCAGCGTGGCGACACTCCAGCCCCGGCGGGCGGTCAGCCGGGCCCCGGCGATCCTGATGGCCAGCGGCAGGCCGGCGCACGCTTCCAGGACATCGCGCACCGCGGCGGGCTCGGCCTCGGCGCGCTCGGGTCCGATGATGCGGGTGAACAGCAGCCGGGCCTCAGGCTCGTCCAGGACATCAAGGTCGATGAGGCGACTGCCAGCCAGATCAGCGAGGCGGTGCCGGGAGGTTACGATCACGGCGGACGAGGCCGTGCCCGGCAGCAGCGGCCGGACTTGCGCGGCGTCCCTGGCGTCGTCGAGCACCAGGAGTATCTGCCGCCCGGCCATCCTGGTCCGGAACAATGCGGCCCGTTCCTCGGCGTCTACCGGTATGCGAGCATCCGGTATCCCGAGGTCACGCAGCAGCCTGGCCAGTACCTCATCCGGCGGCAGCGGCTGCTGGCTGGCTCCGAGCAGGCTGACGTAGAGCTGCCCGTCGGGAAAGAACGACCGCAGCTCATGCGCGGCGTGCACGGCTAGGGCGGTCTTGCCCAGGCCGCCGGCCCCGGCCACGACAGCTACCGGCACGGCCGGGCGGTCCGATCTGCGCGCCTCGGTCAGCAGCCGGGCCAGCTGCTTGCTGTGCTCGTCCCGGCCGGTGAAGTCGGCGACGTCGGCGGGCAGCTGAGCCGGGGCCAGGGCCGGCCCGCGACGGCGGCCGGGCCGGCGTCCTGGCCGGCCAGGTTCCCGGCCGGCGAGGGCGCGGCGGGCTCGGGCTGGCCAGCCGCCGGCCCGGAGCCTGGCGGCTGGCGCCAGCCCTGCCCCAGGGCGTCGGCCTTGAGTATGGCCTGATAGAGCTGCTGCAGCTCGGGGCCGGGATCCACGCCCAGCTCGGCGGAGATAGCCTCCCGGGCCTGCCCGTAGGTGGCCACAGCCTCAGCTTGCCGCCCGGCCCCGTCGAGGGCCCGCATCAGCAGCGCCCACAGCTCTTCCCTGAGCGGGTGATCGGATACCAGCCTGCGCAGCCCTGGTATCACTTCGGGCTGCAGGCCGCAGCCGATGCGCGCCTCGGCGTGCAGCTCGAACGCAGACAGGCGCAGCTCTTCCAGGCGGCCCGCCTCAGCGGTCACGAAGGCGGACGGCGGCACATCTACCAGCGCCGTGCTGCCGCGCCACAGGCCAAGCGCCTCGGTCAGCACGGTGGCCGCACGCTGCGGATCACCGGTACCGAGGACCTGCCGGCCCTGGACGACCAGCTCCTCGAAGGAGCGCGAGTCGAGGTCGTCAGGATCGAGCCGGAGCTGGTAACCGTGCGGGCGGGTGGTCAGGACCCGGCTCTCGGCGTCATCGAGCAGGCGCCGCAGCCGCAGCACATACACGCTCAGCAGGTTCGTCGCGCTGTCCGGCGGGTCATCGCCCCATAGCTCGGCGATCAGCCGGTCCGCCGAAACCAGCTGGCCCGAGCTGAGCAGCAGGACGGCCAGCAGCGACCGCCACTTTGACGCGCCGATCGCCGCCCAGTCCTGGCCAGTGCGGACTTCCAGCGGTCCCAGGATGCGAAACCGCACTACGCCGCCCCGCCGGGGAACGCCAAGCTAGCCATTCCGAGCAGGCCCACCATTCTGCGCGAGCCCCCCTGCCACCTGACATATGCCGGAATTCAAGCAGCTCCATTATCACTCAAGATCACTCAAGCCGGTATCAACTAAAGCGGCCGGGCCAGGCCGGCCAGGGGGATCGCCCCGGGCGCCACCTCGCGCGGATCCGGGCGGAGCCGCCGCCGGCCGCGGGCCGGCCAGGCGCCGACCCGCGCAATCAAGACTCAATCGAAACGCAAGACCGGGTAGGCAGGCTTCTTACCAGCCTGCTCGTCGGCCTGATACGGGCGCGGGCGCGCATGATCGGCAGCACGCAACGCAGTCATGTCCGGCTGCGGACCGCCTCGCGGGGGCGCAGTCCGCCGCACCTGAGCTGGTGGCCGCTGTCCTCCGTCGCTATCTACTTGGGGGGGCGGAGGCAGCGGTCACCGCGGCATGGGCCATCCGGCCGCCGCCCATCGGCTAGCTGCACCGGCTTTGCGCCCGCTGGCGCTAGCTTTGACCGTCGAAGAGGCTGGTCACCGAGCCGTCGCTGAAGACCTCGTTGATCGCCCTGGCGATCAGCGGAGCGATGGACAGGACGGTCAGCTTGTCGAACCGCTTCTCCGCCGGGATCGGCAGCGTGTTGGTGATGATCACCTCGCTGATCCGCGAGTTCTTCAGCGCGTCCACCGCCGGGCCGGACAGCACGCCGTGGGTGGCCGTGACGATCACCTGGGTCGCGCCCTGCTCGAAGAGCGCCTCAGCGGCATTGACGATGGTCGAACCGGTGTCGATCATGTCGTCCACGACGATGCAGGTGCGCCCGGCGACCTGGCCCACTACCTCCAGGACCCGCACCTTGTTGCTGGCGTCGGGGTCGCGCCGCTTGTGGATGATGGCCAGCGGGCAGCCCAGCCGGTCGGTCCACCGCTCGCAGACCCGGACCCGGCCCGCGTCCGGCGCGACGACAGTGACCTGCGACATCTCTAGCCGGTCCTCGATGTAGGAGGCCAGGATGGGCAGCGCGAACAGGTGGTCGACGGGCCCGTCGAAGAAGCCCTGGATCTGCGCGGTGTGCAGATCGACCGCCATCAGCCGGTCAGCGCCCGCGGTGGCGAACAGGTCGGCCATGAGCCGGGCTGAGATCGGCTCCCGGCCGCGGCTCTTCTTGTCCTGGCGGGCATAACCGAAGAACGGGGTGACGACCGTGATCCGCTTGGCCGACGCCCGCTTCAGCGCGTCCACCATGATCAGCTGCTCCATCACCCACTTGTTGATCGGGGCGGTATGGCTTTGCAGCACGAAGGCGTCACAGCCGCGGACCGACTCCAGGAACCGGACGAAGATCTCGCCGTTGGGGAAGTCGGACAAGGTAGTCGGGGTCGGCTCGATGCCGAGCGACCCGGCGATCTCGGCGGTGAGTCCCGGATAGGCCCGGCCGGAGAACAGCAGGAGCTTCTTCGCGCTGGCGGTCGTGATTCCGGTCACGGGTTCTGCCTTCCCTCACGTCCCCTGGCCTGGGCCTCGCCGGCCCCGGGCTGGCCTGGCGCGTAGGCTCCCGGCGCCAGCTTCGTCCCGGCGGTCAGATGCGCGAACGGTCCCACCCTCGCGCCCGCGCCCACCTCGGCCGACTCGCACACCGACTGGATGACGGTCGCCCCCTCCGCGACGGCGGTGTCGCGCAGCAGGCAGCCGGGCCCGACCCGGGCCCCGGCCCCGACGGCGGTGCTGCCTTCCAGCTGGGTTCCCGGGCCGATCTGAGCCCCGGATTCCAGCCGCACGCCCACATCGATCCAGGTGCTGGCCGGGTCCACGATCGTCACCCCGGCGCGCATCCAGGCGGCGAGCAGCCGCTCGTTCAGTATCCGCCGGGCCCAGGCCAGCTGGGCCTGGTCGTTGACGCCCAGCACCTCGTCCGGGTCCTGGCATTGCACGGTGGCCACCGAGTGGCCCTCGCCGCGCAGGATGCCCGCGACATCGGTCAGGTACTCCTCGCCCTTCGCGTTGTCGGTCGGTACCCGCTTCACCGCGTCGGCCAGCAGGGCCCCGTCGAAGGCGTACATGCCGGTGTTGACCTCGTCGATGGCCCGCTGCTCGGCAGACGCGTCGGCCTGCTCCACGATGGCGGCGAACGCGCCGTCGGCGTCCCGCACGATCCGGCCGTAGCCGGTGGGGTCGCCGACCCGGGCGGTGAGCGCGGTCACCGCCGCCCTCTGCGCGTGATGCGCCTGGACCAGGTCGATCAGCGTCGCGCCGCGCAGCAGCGGGGTATCGGCGTAGGTGACGACGACGGTCCCGTGGATCAGGCCCACGGCCTCGATGACGGTGCGGACGGCATGGCCGGTCCCGCCCTGCCGGGCCTGCACGACTACTTCCGCTTCGGGAGCGTTCGCGGCGATATGCGCGCCGACCTGGCCGCGGCTGCGGCCGGCCACCACGATGAGGCGTTGCGGCTCAAGCTCCCTGACCGCGGCGACCACATGGTCGAGCATGGTCCGGCCGCAGACGGTATGCAGCACCTTGGGGGTGCTGGTCCGCATTCGTGTGCCCTCGCCCGCCGCAAGGATGATGACGGCGGCCGGACCGCTCACACTCACTCGGCTCGGCTCCTCGGAATCGCTGCAGGCATCAGGCGGACCATCCCCGTTGGATCACGCTCTTGACCCCCGCAGGATACCGCCCGGTTCGTGGCCGCCAGTCTGGCATAACGGGCCGACCGGGAGCTACCCGCGGTCCGGCCCGGGCGGGACCGGCCGGGCGCGCCCCACATAGCGCCCGGACGATCCCGCCCGCCTGCCGCGCAGCCCTGGCGGCGGCTGGCCGGATCTGCTTATGTGCAGTATCACTTGCCGGTCTCGCCCTCTCACTGGCCTCGTTCGGCCAAAATAAAGGCGCTAATATTGCTGATATTCGGCAAAATAGCGGGACGTTTCCCGGCAAGAGGTAGTGGTGACCACAGCTGGAACCCGGCGGCCATTCCCCGACCTGGCCGCCATCACCAAGGCGGCCAGCCGGAGAGGCCGGCGACGTGCCCGCCGACTTGCTGGGTGACTACCTGGAGGCGGTGCTCGGCGCGGCCAGGACCGGTCGCCGGCTGTCCGCGGCCGAACTGGACGGGTACCGCGAGTCAGGGGCCAGGGCCGCGGACAGCGGCGTGGCGCTGCGCGGCCTGGTCGACCTGTACCTGTCCGCCACCTGGCGGCTGTGGCGGGAGCTTCCCTGGCCGGCCGATTCGGTGGCCGTGTTGCGGGCCGCGGGCCTGGCTGTGCTGCGGGGTGCCGATGACGCGGTGGCGGCGGCCGCCGAGGGTTTTGAACGGGCACACTTGTCCATCGCCCGTCGCCAGGAGGCCGAGCGCCTGGAGTTCTTCGAGGATCTGCTGGCCGGCCGGGGCGGGCTGGCGAACCTGGTCATCCGGGGTGAGCGGCTCGGGCTGCGGCTGGCCGGGCCGCAGCAGGTGGTCCTGGCGGGCAACCGCGCCGGAACCGGGCCCCCGCTCCCGCTGGGGCCCGACGTCGAGCGCGTCGTGGCCGCGGCCGCTGACCCGGCGCCGTCGCTGACCGCCACCCGCGGCGGCCAGCTGGTCGCGATCACCGGCGCCCCCGAGGGCGGCGAGGCCCGCCGGGTCGCGGATGCGCTCTCCCGCGCGCTCACCGCCCGGGAGCCTGGGTCCGGCCCGGCCCGGCCCGCCGACCGGGTCTGGCACATCGCCATCGGGCGCGCCTACCCCGGGCCCGGCGGGGTCCTGCGCTCCTACGAGGAGGCCGCTGACGCACTGGCGGTCGCGGACAGGCTCCGGCTGCCCGATCCGGTCGCTGACGCCGCCGACCTGCTCATCTACCAGGTACTGTTCCGGGATCGGGCGGCGCTGGCGGATCTGGTGCACGCTCTGCTCGGCCCGCTGCAGGCGGCCAGGGACGGCGCCGAGCCGCTGCTGGCCACCTTGGAAGCGTATTTCTTGTCCGGCCGGATCGCAGCGGCCGCGGCCGGCAGCTGCACCTCTCGGTCCGAGCGGTTACCTACCGGCTGGCCCGGGTCAAAGCGCTGACCGGCCAGGACCCGGCTGACCCCGGGCAGCAGCTGGCCCTGCAGGTCGCCGTGGTCGGGGCCCGGCTGCTGGGCTGGCCCGCGACCCCCGCCGCCCTGACTGACCCGAACTGACCCTGGCTAACGCCGGCCGAGCCGGGCTGACCTGACTGACCTGGTGAGCCGGCCGACCCGGGCTCACCTGACTGACCCCGGTGAGCCGGCCGATCTGGTCGCGCCGTGCGCGGCGCCGGTGGCTCCCGGGCGAGGATTCGAACCTCGGTTCAGGGCTCCAAAGGCCCTAGTCCTGCCGATTAGACGACCCGGGAAGGCAGTCGCCACCTACCTTACCGACGCGCCACCGGCCTTACCGACGCGCCGCGGGTCCGCCCGCCCGCTGGGCTGAGGTCAGCCTGGACCGCCCGGATGGATAGGACACAAGCTGGCGGGTAGAGGCGACCGATGACTGGTTGGCACGGCAGCGTGAAGACTTTGTGAAATATTGTCCAGGCACTTGCGCAACCTACGGTGGCGTAGCCTACGGTTACGTAAGCGTATTTACAGCACCCATGACCTCGGTACATGTGGAGCGCTCAACTACCTGTATGGCTGACCCTGATACCGAGCGAGGATCGCCATGACGACAACCGCAGACGCCACGACGCGCAGCACCGCGCTGGCGCCACCTTCGGCCACGCCTGCCGGGCCGCGACCTGACCTCGAATCGACCCACTCCGGAGTCGGGGAGCGGGTCCTGGTCGCCCTGTTCGTCGGCGTTCCCATGCTCGCCCTGGTCGCAGCGGTGCCGCTGGCCTGGCACTGGGGCCTGATCAGCTGGCTCGATGTGGTGCTCGCGGTGATCTTCTACTACATCTCCGGCCTGGGTATCAGCATGGGCCTGCACCGGTACTTCACCCACGGATCGTTCAAGGCCACCCGCGGGTTCAAGATCGCGCTAGCGGTGGCCGGAACGCTGGCGGTGGAAGGCCCGGTGATCAACTGGGTCGCCGACCACCGCCGGCACCACAAGTACAGTGACAAAGAGGGCGATCCGCACTCGCCCTGGCGTTTCGGAAATGACTGGAAGGCCCTGACTAAAGGCCTGATCTTCGCGCACATGGGCTGGCTGTTCGAGACCAATCGGACCTCGAAGGAGAAGTTCTGCCCGGACTGGCTGGCTGACTCCGACATCTCCTGGATCTCCCGGATGTTCGGCCTGCTGATCGCGGTATCGCTGGTGCTCCCCGCGGCCATCGGCGGATTGCTGACCTGGTCCTGGCAGGGCGCGGTGCTGGCCTTCTTCTGGGCCAGCCTGGTGCGGATCTCGTTCCTGCACCATGTGACCTGGTCGATCAACTCGATCTGCCACACCTTCGGCACCGAGGACTTCGAGGTCAGGGACAAGTCAAGGAACGTCGCCTGGCTGGCCATCCTGTCGTTCGGCGAGTCCTGGCATAACCTGCACCACTCCGACCCGACCTGCGCCCGGCACGGGGTGCTGAAGGGCCAGATCGACATCGCGGCCCGGCTTATCTGGGTCGCCGAGAAGCTGGGCTGGGCCTACGACGTGCGCTGGCCGGATGAGACCAGGCTGACAGGCAAGCAGGTCGGCCGGCCAAGGAAACTAGGCTCCATGACCAAGGGCGCGCCCTCGGGGCCGGTTGGCTGAGCGGGCCGCTGACCGACATGATGGACTGGTGACAAGCCAACCGCACGGCTCAGGTCGCAAAAGAATGACCGGAACCCAACGCCGGGCGCAGCTGCTAGATATTGGCCGCCGCTTGTTCGCCGAGCGCGGCCTGGATGGCACCTCGATTGAAGAGATAGCCGCGCAGGCCGGCGTGTCCAAGCCGGTGGTCTACGAGCACTTCGGCGGCAAGGAGGGACTGTACGCGGTCGTCGTCGACCGGGAGGTGGAGCGCTTCATATCCATGGCCACCCGCCTGCTCGAAGGCGAGGACACCATGGAGAAGTTCGAGGTGGCCGCAGTGGTGCTGCTCAGGTACATCCAGGAGAATTCCGATGGTTTCCGCATCCTGGTCCGCGATTCGAACCCGACATCCGGCTCAGGGACCTTTGCCAGCCTTATCAGTGACATCGCGAGCCAGGTCGAGTACATACTCGGCGACGTGCTCAAGGCCCGTGGTTATGACCCGAAGCTCGCGCCGATGTACGCCCAGATGCTGGTGGGAATGGTCGCCTTTACCGGCCAGTGGTGGCTCGACGCGCGGAAGCCGGAGCTGGAGAAAGTCGCCGCGCACCTGGTCAACCTGGCCTGGAATGGCTTGTCTCAGCTCGACCACAAGCCGGGCCTCTCGCCGGAGGCGGCCCGGATCCTGGGCGACTTGACCTGACCGGCGGCGCCCGGCCAGGGGCGGACGGCCAGCGGCTCCCTGGCCAGCGGCGGGCGGCGGCTCCCGGCCAGCGGCGGACGGCCAGCGGCGGACGGCCAGCGGCGCCCGGCCAGCGGCGCCCGGCCAGCGGCTCCCTGACCAGCAGTGCGCTGACCAGGGCGCTGGCTGGCGGCGGACGGCTGCGGCCTGACCAGCGGCGGCCTGGCCAGCAGGCAGGGTTACTGGCGGACCGCGACGGCGAACACCCGGCGGAACGGAAGCACCGTGCCGTAAGGCGCGGCCGGATAGGCCGCGCGGACCCTGGCCCCGTACTCGGCGGTGAAGTCCTCGGCCTGCGCGGGCGTGAGCGCGGCCAGCACCGGGCGCAGGCCGGTGCCGCGATACCACTCCAGCACCGGGTCGGGGCCAGACAGCACGTGCAGATAGGTCGACTCCCAGGCATCCACCGCGCAGCCCGCCCGGGCCAGCAGGTCCAGGTACTCGGCGGGCTCGGCGGCCTGGCGGTTCAGGTGGACCCCGGCCAGCAGCGGCCGCCAGGCCGCCGCTTCGACCAACTCGCGCAAGATCGCGTGGCTGGGCTGGCCGAAATTGGCGGGTACCTGGATGGCCAGCCAGCCGCCGGGCGCGAGGAACTCGGCCCACCGGGCCAGCACGCTGAGGTGATCAGGGATCCATTGCAGGGCCGCGTTGGAGACGATCACGTCGGCCGGCTGGTCGGGCTGCCACAGTGCCGCGTCGGCCAGGGTGAACCTGAGCCGCCCGGCCCCGCCCGGCGAGCCGACCAGCGGCTGCGCGGCCGCGATCATCTCGGCCGAGCTATCCACGCCCTGGACGTCAGCTCCCGGCCAGCGCCTGGCCAGCGCGGCCGTCAGCTCGCCCGGGCCGCAGCCCAGGTCTAGAACCAGCCCAGGATCACCCGCCTGGACCCGGGCCAGCAGGTCAGTGAACGGCCGTGACCGCTCATCGGCGAATCTCCGGTACTGATCCGGATCCCACATGCCGTCTCCAATCTTTCTTGATATCGAGATACTCATTCATACCGACTGCGAAGTCTCGATGTCAAGAGATATGCTGCGGTCATGGACCAGCCACCGACTGGGCCGAGCCACTCGGCTGGGCCGAGCCATCCGGCTGGGCCGAGCCATCCGGCTGAGCCGAGCCGCCCGGCTGGGCCGAGCCACCCGGCTGGGCCGAGCCGCCCCGCTGAGCCGAGCCACCCCGCCGGGCCGAGCCACCCGGCCGGGCCGAGCCGCCCCGCTGAGCCGAGCCACCCGGCCGGGCCGAGCCGCCCCGCTGAGCCGAGCCACCCCGCCGGGCCGAGCCACCCGGCTGGGCCGAGCCGCCCGGCTGAGCCGAGCCACCCCGCCGGGCCGAGCCACCCGGCTGGGCCGAGCCGCCCCGCCGGGCAGGTTACCGACGAGGTGGATGACCTGGTGGCGGCGTGGCGGTCCGAGCGCCCCGATCTTGACGTGGAGCCGCTGCAGGTGCTCAGCCGGATCTCGCGGCTGGCCAAGCACCTGGACCGGGCCCGGCAGGCGGCCTTCGCCACGCACGAGCTGCAGACCTGGGAGTTCGACGTCCTGTCCGCGCTGCGCAGGCAGGGCACTCCCTACCAGCTGAGCCCGGGCGCCTTGCTCCGGGCCACTCTGGTCACCTCGGGCACCATGACCAACCGGATTGACCGGCTGGCCGAGGCCGGGCTGGTCAGCAGGCAGCCTGACCCGCAGGACAGGCGAGGTGTGCTGGTCACCCTCACGCCGCACGGGCAGGCCGCCGTCGATGCCGCCCTAGCCGACCTGCTGCGCAGCGAGCGGCAGCTGCTCACCGGACTAGACGCGGGCCAGCAGCACCGGCTGGCCGACCTGCTGCGGACCCTGCTCGCCCCGTTCGACGCGCGCCAGCGGCCCGACGACCCGCGGGCCTGATTACTCGCCCAATTCTTCGGCCAGGGTCAGCCAGCGATCCTCCAGGCCGGTCTTTTCCGTCTGGACCGCACGTAGCTGCCCGCCCAGTTCGATCAGGCGCGCGTACTCGCTCGCATGCTCGGCCATGTCGGTGCTGAGCCTGACCTCCTGATCGGCGAGCTTGGCTAGCTGCCGCTCGACCCGCCGCAGTTCCTTCTGGCCGTCCCTGCGCCGGGCCGCGACCGATGCCACGGTACCCGGCCCGGACGCCGTACCCGGCCCGGGCGCCTGAGCCAGCCCGGCCACCACGCCCAGCCCGCGCCCGGCCGCCAAGCCGCTACCGGCCGACCCGGGCCCGGCCGACCCGGGGCCGGCGCGGCCCGGGCGGGCCTGGAGTTCGCGCCGGTCCATGTACTCGGCCACCCCGCCGGGCAGGTAGGCGAGCTGCCCGTCGAGCAGGGCCAGCACGTGATCGGTAACCCGCTCGATGAAATACCGGTCATGGCTGACCACTACCAGAGAGCCCGGCCAGCCGTCGAGCAGGTCCTCCAACTCGGTGAGCGTCTCGATGTCCAGGTCGTTGGTCGGCTCGTCCAGGAGCAGCACGTTCGGCTCGGCCATCAGCAGCATGAGCAGCTGCAGCCGCCTGCGCTCACCGCCCGATAGCTCGCCGACCAGGGTCCACTGCCGCTCCCCGGTCAGGCCGAGCGAGTCCAGCAGCTGGCTGGCCGAGATCTCCCGGTCACCGACCCTGATGAAGCTGCGCACCTGCTGGGCGGCTTCGAGCGTGCGCAGCCGCGGGTCGACGGCGGCCGGTTCCTGGGTGAGGTAGCCCAGCCGCACGGTCTTGCCCCGCACGACCGTGCCGCTCACAGTCAGCCCGCCGGCCGCCTCCAGCCCAACACCTCCCGGCCCATCAGCCTCCAGCCCAACACCCCCCGGCCCAACACCCCCCGGCCCGTCACCCGCCGGCCCAACACCCCCCGGCCCATCAGCCTCCAGCCCAACACCCCCGGGCCTATCTGCCTCCGGCCCAACACGCCCGGGCCCCGCCGGCCGGCGAGCGAGCGCCGCCCGGCTGAGTGCCGTCCGGCTGGATACTGCCGGGGAGCTCGCCCGCGAGCAAGCGCAGCAGGGTGGTCTTCCCGGTTCCGTTAACGCCCACCACTCCCACCCGGTCACCGGGGCCCAGCCGCCAGGTCTGCTGATCAAGCAGCAGCCGCTGGCCGGCCGAAACGCTGGCGTAGTCGAGGTCGATGACGGTCTTGCCCAGACGGGCGGCGGCGATCCTGGTCAGCTGGACGCTGTCGCGCGGGGCCGGCTCGTCGGCGATCAGCGCGGTGGCCGCCTCGATCCGGAACTTGGGCTTGCTGGTCCTGGCCGGCGGCCCGCGCCGCAGCCAGGCCAGCTCCTTGCGCAGCAGGCTGCGCCGGCGCCGGTCGGCCGCCTCAGACAGCCGGGACCGCTCGGCCTTGGCCAGCACGTAGGCGGAGTAACCCCCCTCGTAGGAGTGCACCCCCCCGTCGCTCAGCTCCCAGGTCCGCTCGGTCACCGCGTCCAGGAACCAGCGGTCGTGCGTCACCACCACGACGGCCCTGGCCTGCTCGCGCAGGTACTCCGCGAGCCAGCCGATCGCCTCCAGGTCCAGGTGGTTGGTCGGCTCGTCGAGCAGCAGCAAGTCGTTCGGGGCCAACAGCAGCGCGGCCAGCGCGACCCGGCGGCGCTCACCTCCGGACAGCCGCTCGGCGCTGGCCTCGCCGTCGATGCCCGGCAGCAGCGCGGCTACCACGCCACGCCGGCGCGCGTCGGCGGCCCACTCGTGCTCGGACAACCCGCCGAAGACCAGCTCCCGGACCGGCCCGGCCAGGTCTACCCGCTGCGGTAGGTAGCCGATCCGCGCCTCGCGAGCCCGCGTCGCCCGGCCTGAATCCAGGTCGGCCGACCCGGCCAGCGCTGCCATCAGCGTGGTCTTGCCCGCGCCATTGCGCCCGACCACGCCGATGCGGTCCCCGGCGGCAACCCCGAGCGAGACGCCGTCCAGCAGCACGCGCGGGCCGTAGGCTTTGACCGCCATCTCCAGGTTGACCAGGTTCACCCCGGCTCACCCGCCGCCACCACGGCCGCCCCGCTGACCGGCCCGCGGACGGCCGCCACCGCCCGGCACACCCCGGCGCCGGTCACCGCGACCGCCAGCTCCCTGGCCTGGTCGGCATCGGCGGCCAGGAAGGCGCAGGACGGACCGGACCCGGAAACGATCGCGCCGAGCGCGCCATGCTCGTGGCCCGCGGCCAGGGTGCGCCGCAGTTCGGGCCGCAGCGAGATAGCCGCGGGCTGGAGGTCGTTGGTCAGCCGCTCGCCCACCGCCGCCGGGTCACCGGACCGCAGCGCGGCCATCAGCCCGGTGCTCAGCTGCGGCTGCGGCACCGCGGAGCTGTCCCTGAGCCGGTCACAAGTGGCATAGACCTCCGGGGTGGACAGGCCGCCGGCCGCGAACGCGAGCACCCAGTGGTAGGCCCCGGTCACCAGGGCGGGAGTGAGCTGCTCGCCCCGCCCCAGGCCGACGGCGGTGCCGCCGATCAGCGCGAACGGCACGTCGCTGCCGATCTCAGCGGCGATCAGCCGGAGCTCTTCAGCGGACGCGCCGACCTGCCAGAGCTCGTTGCAGGCCACCAGGGCGGCGGCGGCGTCGGCGCTGCCCCCGGCCAGCCCGGCGGCCACCGGGATCCGCTTGCGGATCTCGATCAGCACCCCGGTCTTGCCCCGGCGCCTGGCCCCGGTCGCGCGGGCCAGCGCGGACGCCGCCCGGGCGGCCAGGTTGGCCGAGCCGAGCGGCACCGCGTCCGCCCCGGCCCCCGTCACCGTGACCTTGGTCCGCTCGGCGGGCCGCACGGTCACCTCGTCGAACAGCGACACCGCGTGAAACACCGTCACCAGATCGTGATAGCCGTCGGCTCGCGGCGGCCCCACGGCCAGCTGGAGGTTCACCTTCGCGGGCACCCGCGCGGTCACAGGAGTTACAGTCACGACCAGATGATCGTACGCGGGCCCGCCCCCGCTACCGACCCCAGCCGCGCCTGGCCCACCATGATCACGGTAATCAACGTGGTGCCAGCTAACCGAGCTGGCGCAACAGGCCCGCACCCCACACCCGCACGGCCCCAGCCCCAGCCCCAGCCCCAGGCAGCCCCCGGCCCAAGCCCCCCGCCCGGCCCCAGCCCCAGCCCCCAACCCCAGGCAGCCCCCGGCCCAAGCCCCCCGCCCGGCCCAGCCCCGGCCCCAGCCTCCCCAGATGCCTCATCCGCAACGCGACCTCGGCTCGTAACCCCGGCTCGCAGGCACTTGTACCGGATTTGTGACGCTGCGGGTGACTAAATGCCCGCTTTGTCCGCACCGAATCCGGTATAAGTGAGGTGGGTCATACGGCTCCGGGCGAGGCTGCGGCTGGGCTGGGCTGGGCCGAGCCGCGGGAGCAGGTCAGGACGAGCCCGGATCCGCATTCATCACGCTCAGCCGACCCCAGCGGCGCCTGGCCCACCATGATCACGGTAATCAACGTGGTGCCAGCTAACCGAGCTAGCGCAACAGGCCCGCACCCCGCACCCCGCACCCGCCCGGCCCCAGCCCCAGCCCCGGCCCCGGCCCCAGCCCCCAGCCCCAGCCCCAGCCCCAGCCCCGGCCTCCCCAGATGCCTCATCCGCAACGCGACCTCGGCTCGTAACCCCGGCTCGCAAGCACTTGTACCGGATTTGTGACGCTTCGGGTGACTAAATGCCCGCTTTGTCCGCACCGAATCCGGTATAAGTGAGGTGGGTCATACGGCTCCGGGCGAGGCTGCGGCTGGGCCGGGCCGGGCCGGGCCGGGCCGCGGGAGCAGGCCAGGACGAGCCCGGACCCGCATTCATCACGCTCAGCTGCCTGGCTGCTCGCCGACTGAGCGGGCTCAGGTGAGGCAGGTCCTGGGTCCGCCTGGTCTGGGATCCGCCTGGTCTGGGATCCGCCCGGGCCGCGCCCGCCCTGGGCGCACCGGCCCGAGGCCCGAGGCGAACAGGCCCGAGGCGAACGGGTCCTGGGCGCGCAGGCCCTGGGCGCACCGGCCCGAAGCGCAACGCCACAGGCGCACAGGCCCCAGGCGCACCGGCCCCAGGCGCACAGGCCCGAGGCGCACCGGCACTGGGCGCACTCGACCCCAGGCGCACCGGACCCAGGCGCACCGGACCCCAGGCGCACCGGCACTGGGCGCACCGGACCCCAGGCGCACGCGACCCCAGGCGCACCGGCCTGGGGCGCGCGGGCCTGGGGCGCGCGGGCTCGGGTCCGCCCGGGTGCAGGTCAGCTGGCGGCGGGGCGGGCTCGCCCGGCTACGGCGATCCGGGCGAACTCGGACACCCCGAGCGACTCGCCGCGCAGGGCGGGGTCGATCTGTGCGTCGCTGAGTATCGCGGCGGCCGCCGCCGCCGAGCCTGCCCAGGGCGCCAGCGCCGCCCTGAGCATCTTGCGCCGCTGCGCGAACGCGGCGTCCACCACGGCGAAGACTTCCGCCCTGGTCGGCTGCGGGCCGCCGGGCGGCGGCACCGCCGGGGGATCGCGGCGGGTGAAGGCGACCAGCCCGGAATCGACCCGGGGCACCGGCCAGAACACGGTCCGCGACACCGGCCCGGCCCGCCGGACCTGCGCGTACCAGGCCAGCTTGACCGACGGCACGCCGTAAATCTTGCTGCCCGGCGCCGCGCTCATCCGGTCCGCCACTTCCGCCTGGACCATGACCAGGCCGCGGCGCACCGACGGCACGGTGGCCAGCAGGTGCAGTAGCACTGGCACGGCCACGTTGTAGGGCAGGTTGGCCACCAGCGCGGTCGGCGGCGGCCCGGGCAGCTCGCCCACCCGCATGGCATCCGCGGTGACCACCCGCAGCCGCCCGGCCGCGGCCGGCGCGTGCGCCGCGACGGTCACCGGCAGCTCGGCGGCGAGCAGCGGGTCTATCTCGATCGCGGTCACAGTGCCGGCCGCGGCCAGCAGCGGCAGGGTGAGCGAGCCGAATCCAGGACCCACCTCCAGCACGGTCTCGCCGGGACCCAGCGCGGCCAGCGCGGTGATCCGGCGCACGGTCCCCTGGTCGATGACGAAGTTCTGGCCCAGGCGCTTGGACGGCTCCAGGCCGAGCCGACGGGCGATCTGCCGGATGTCGGCCGGGCCGAGCAAGGCCACCCCGGCCCGCCCGGCCGATTCCGCATCGGCCCGCCCGGCCGCATCGGCCCGACTCGCCACATCGGCCCGACTCGCCGCATCGGCCCGCCCGGCCACATCGGCGGGACTCGCCACATCGGCGGGACTAGCCGGATCCCCGCGACTGGCCACATCAGCGGGACTGGCCCGCGCCGCGGGACCAGCCTGATCCGGCCCGCCCGCCATGGCTATGCCCCCATGGCTAGGCCCGCCAGGGGCCGAAGAGCCGCTCCCCGGTCGCGGCCACCGCCGCGCACAGGTCCGCGACCGGCAGCTGCTTGACCTCGGCCAGCGCCCGCAGCGTGGTGGCCACCATGGCCGGCGAGTTGGGCCGGCCGCGGTGCGGCACCGGGGTCAGGAACGGCGCGTCGGTCTCGGCCAGGATCAGGTCCGCCGGGGCCGCTGCGGCGGCCTCGCGCAGCGGCTGGGCGCTGGCGAACGTGATGTTGCCCGCGAAACTCATCACGTACCCGGCCTCGGCGCAGCGCTTGGCCAGCTCGGCGTCACCGGAGAAGCAGTGGAAGATCACCTGCTCAGGCGGGCCCTCCTCGGCCAGGATCCGCAAGACGTCGTCGTGCGCGTCCCGGTCGTGGATCATCAGCGCCTTGCCCGCCTGCTTGGCGATCTGGATGTGGGCCCGGAACCAGTCCTGCTGGACCTGCGGGGGCGCGCTGTCCCGGTAGTAGTCCAGGCCGGTCTCGCCGATCGCCCGCACCTGGTCCAGCCCGGCCAGCGCCGCGATCTGGTCCAGCACGTCGGCGCGCTGGGCCGCGGACGAGGCGGCCGCGGCGGTTTCGTTCGGGTGCACCGCCACCGCGGCGTAGACGTCTTGGTGCTGCCCGGCGCAGCTGGCCACCCAGCGGGATGAGGCCAGGTCGGTGCCGACCGTCACCACCCGCCTGATGCCGACCGACTGCGCGTCCGCCAGGACCTGCGCCACCGGGCGCTGCATGATGTCCAGGTGGCAGTGGCTGTCCAGGGCCGGGACGGGCAGCGGCTCGGGCAGCGGGGGCGCCGCCGGGCTGGTCCGGCTCACGCCTGCTCCAGCCGGGCCAGCTCCTCGTCGGCCACCGCCGGGTCCAGCTTGGCGAACAGCGGGGTCGGCGGGGCCAGCGGGGTGCCCGGCCGGACCGGGGCCCGCTCCCAGTGCGCCTGGCTCGCGTACTCGCCGGTGATCACCGGATAGGCCGGGCCGCCGTCCTCGCTGACCTCCTCCAGCCGGGGCATCGCCGACCACACGCCGGACCCGCCGAGCATCTCGAAGACCTTCTGCGAGGAATTCGGCAGGAACGGGGTCAGCAGCGTCTTCCCGTCGTCGACGAGCTGCAACGCGACATGGCAGATGGTCCGCATCCGGTCCGGGTCGGACTCGCGCAGCTTCCACGGCGCCTGGTCGGAGAGGTACTTGTTGGCCTCGGCCAGCGTCCGCATGGCCTCGTTAGCCGCGGCCTTGAACCGGGACCGGCCCAGCGCCTCCCCCACCGTCGCGAAAGCGGCCGCGGAGCGCTCGAGGATGGCCGAGTCGGCTTCAGACAGCGAGCCGGGCGGCGGGATCTCACCGATATTCCTGGCCGCGAACGATATCGACCTGTTGACCAGGTTGCCCCAGTTGGCCAGGAGCTCGTCGTTATTGCGCCGGATGAACTCCGACCAGGTGAAGTCGGTGTCCTGGGTCTCGGGCCCGGCCACCGCCACGTAGTACCGCAGCGCGTCCACGTCGTAGCGGGCCAGGAAGTCCCTGACGTAGATGACCACGGAGCGGGAAGAGGAGAACTTGCGGCCCTCCATCGTGAGGTACTCGCTGGAGACGACCTCGGTGGGCAGGTTCAGCGCGCCGAGCTGGCCAGGCTGGCCGCCCTTGCTGCCCTTCCCGTCGTAGCCCAGCAGCATGGCCGGCCAGATCTCGGCGTGGAAGACGATGTTGTCCTTGCCCATGAAGTAGTAGGCGTCGGCATCCGGCGACTGCCACCAGGCCCGCCAGGCGTCCGGGTCGCCGGACCGGCGAGCCCATTCCACCGAGGCCGACAGGTACCCGACCACCGCGTCGAACCACACGTAGATCCGCTTGTCCGGGCGGTCCTGCCAGCCGGGCAGCGGGATGGGCACCCCCCAGTCGAGGTCCCTGGTGATCGCCCGCGGCTGCAGGTCACCCAGCAGGTTCAGGGCGAACTTCAGCACATTGGGGCGCCACTGCCCGCTCTTGCTCTGCAGCCAGGTCCCGAGCACGTCGGCGAAGGCGGGCAGGTCGAGGAAGAAGTGCTCGGCCTGGACGAACTCGGGCTTCTCGCCGTTGATCCTGGATCGCGGGTTGATCAGGTCGGCCGGGTCGAGCTGGTTGCCGCAGTTGTCGCACTGGTCGCCGCGGGCCCCGTCGTAGCCGCAGATCGGGCAGGTGCCCTCGATGTAGCGGTCGGGCAGGGTCCGGCCGGTGGACGGCGAGATCGCGCCCATTGTCTCGCGCGGGAAGATATAGCCGTTCCGGTACAGGCCGGTGAAGATCTCCTGGACCACGGCGTAGTGATTGCGGGTCGTGGTCCTGGTGAACAGGTCGTAGGACATGCCCAGGCCGGTCAGGTCCTCGGCGATGACCCGGTTGTACCGGTCGGCCAGCTCGCGGGCGGTGACGCCCTCGGCGTCGGCCTGGACCTGGATCGGGGTCCCGTGCTCGTCCGTGCCGCTCACCATGAGCACCTGGTGGCCGGCCATCCGCTGATACCGGGAGAACATGTCGCACGGCAGGCCGAATCCGGACACGTGCCCGATGTGGCGCGGGCCGTTGGCGTAAGGCCAGGCGGGCGCGGTCAGGATGTGGCGGCTGGTCTGCGACATGGCCTCCAGCCTAATGGCGCGGCGGAGGGGCTGAGCGATGCCGCACGACAGCGTCATACAGCTGGCGTTTCGGCAGGCCCTTTTCTTTCGCCACCGCCGAGATCGCGGCGTTGCGTGGCGTCCCGGCCGCGACCCGCTCCTCCACCTCGGCCGCGGCCGCGGCGGCCGCCCCGGCTCAGGGGCCCGGCGGCGGGGCGCTCCCTCGACCACCACCGTGATCTCGCCGAGCGGGCCTGGCTCGGCCCAGCTGGCCAGCTCGGCCAGGGTGCCGCGCCTGATCTCCTCGTGCGTCTTGGTCAGCTCCCGGCAGACGACCGCGCGCCTGGTCCCGCCGAACGCCTCGGCCAGGCTGGCCAGGCAGGCTGCCAGGCGGCGCGGCGACTCGAAGAAGACCATGGTCCTGGGCTCGGCGGCCAGCTCGGCGAACCGCCGGGCCCGCGGGCCGGGCAGCCGGGGCGCGAAGCCCTCGAAGCAGAACCGGTCCGAGGGCAGGCCGGACACCGCCAGCGCCGCGGTGACCGCGGATGGCCCGGGCAGCACGGTGACCCGGAAGCCCTCCGCCGCGGCCGCGGCCACCAGCCGGTACCCCGGATCGCTCACGCCGGGCATCCCCGCGTCGGTGACCACCAGCACGTCCCGGCCCGCCCGCAGGTCGTTCAGGAGCGTTGCGGCCCGGTCCGCTTCGACGCTGTCGTAGTAGGACACGACCTGGCCGGTGAGGGTGACGCCGAGCGAGCCAGCCAGCCTGCGCAGCCTGCGGGTGTCCTCCGCCGCGATGACCGGGGCCGCGCGCAGCGCCTCGGCCAGCCGTCCTGAAGCATCTTCGGGCGTGCCGATCGGCGCCGCGGCCAGCGTGAGCGTGCCGTCTGGCACCCCGTTGCCCTGGCCCTCCCGGCGGTCAGGCCGGCCGGGCCGCCCGGGCCTGGCTCGGTGCCCCGTGCCGTCATCAGGCCCTGCGCTCCCGCGTTCCATTCCGGCCCCCACGCTAACGCTCCGCACCCCTACGATGGCATCCGATGATGGCAAATGAGGCTAAGCCGCTGACCGACGGGCCGCAGGAGCGGGGTACTGACCTGCGGGCCCGGCTGGTGCCGCCGATCCCCGGCCGCGCGGCGTGGGGCTGGGCCGGGCCCCTGCTGGTCACCGCGTTCGGCACGTTCCTGCGCTTCGACCGGCTCGGCAAGCCCCCGTCCATCGTGTTCGACGAGACCTATTACGTGGGCGACGCTTACGGCATTCTCAAGCACGGCGCCGAGATCAACCACGTCAGTAACGCCGACGCGCTGCTGGCCCGGGGCAACACCAACATCCTGGGCCGCGGCGCCGAGTTCGTGGTCCATCCGCCGCTGGGCAAGGTAGTGATGGCGGGCGGTGAGTGGCTGTTCGGGCTGACCCCGTTCGGCTGGCGGTTCGCGGTGGCGCTGGTCGGCTCGTTGTCGATCTTGATGACGGCCCGGATCGCCCGGCGGATGACCAGGTCCACCCTGCTCGGCTGCGTGGCCGGCCTGCTGCTGGCCCTGGACGGGCTGGAGTTCGTGATGAGCCGCACGGCGCTGCTGGACATCTTCGTGATGTTCTGGGTGCTGGCCGCGTTCGGCTGCCTGCTGATCGACCGTGACCGGGCCCGGGCCCGGATGGCGGACGTGGCGGCCAGCGGCCCGGCCGATGGGGCCGGGCCAGGCTCTGGGCATCCGCTGGTGGCGGGTGCTGGCCGGGCTGTGCCTGGGGGCCGCGACCGCCTCGAAGTGGAACGGCCTCTACTTCATCATCGGGTTCGGCTGCCTGGCCATCGCCTGGGATCTGGGCGCCCGCCGGGCGGCTGGGTTCACCAGCTACGTGCGGGGCGCGCTGACCAAGGACGCCAGCTGGCTGCCGGTGACGTTCGGGCTGGTGCCAGTGGCCGCGTACCTGGCCGCCTACAGCGGCTGGTTCGCTTCCAGCGCGGGCTACGACCGGCAGTGGGCGGCGCAGCACGGCAACCACACCCCGGTGCTGTCCGCGCTGGACTCGCTGTCCCAGTACACCCGGGCCATGTGGCATTTCAGCGTGACGCTGACGGCGGGCCACCCGTACAAGTCCCAGCCATGGAGCTGGATGCTGCTGAGCAGGCCGGTGTCGTTCTTCTATGCCACCCCCAAGGGCTGCGGCGCGTCCAGCTGCTCACAGGAGGTCCTGGCCATCGGCACGCCGCTGATCTGGTGGGCGGGCCTGCCCGCGCTGCTGGTCTGCGTGATCTGGTGGCTGACCCGCCGGGACTGGCGGGCGGGCGCGGTCCTGGCCGCGATCGCGGTTGGCTGGCTGCCGTGGTTCTGGTTCGCCTGGCACGACGGCCGGACCATGTTCTACTTCTACGCGGTCGCGTTCGACCCGTTCCTGGTCATCGCCATCACCCTGGGCCTCGGCCTGATCATCGGGCCCGCCCGGGCCAGCCAGGCCCGCCGGACGACCGGCGCGATCCTGGCTGGCGGGTACCTGCTAGCGGTACTTCTTGATTTTTACTACATGTACCCGGTACTGGCCGCGAAGATCATTCCCTACAGCTCATGGCTGTCCCGGATGTGGTACCACGGCTGGATCTGAGCTCGGCCCGGGCCGGTTTCGGCCCGCCTTACCGCCGTGCCGTTTGCCCCTTTTCCTCAGCCCGCTCACAAATTTGCGCAGATCACGCGTCGTGACGGGACGCCGCTACGTCTATAGGGTGACGAGCAATGAGGACGGAGCGGCGATGAGGCATAAAGAGCCTGGGTCAGAGCAGGACAAGCGTTTCGAAAGAGATGTTATGCCCTATTTCGGCCAGCTTTATCCCGCTGCGTTGCGAATGACGAGGAATGCCAGCGATGCCGAGGACCTCGTCCAGGAGACGTTCGTCAAGGCCTACGCCGCATTTCATCAGTTCAAGCCCGGCACGAACCTGCGCGCCTGGCTGCACCGGATCCTGGCCAATACCTTCATCAACAACTACCGCAGGAAGCGCCGTGAGCCGGTGCAGCCGCTGGGCATCGACTTCCAGGACGACTGGCAGCTGGGCAGCGACCCGCTGCGCCGTCCGGCCGCCTCAGCCGAGGCCGAGGCGCTGGAACGGATGGCCGATTCTGAGGTGCTGCGCGCGCTGCGCGAACTGCCCAGGGAATTCCGGGTCGCGATCTACCTGGCCGACATCGAGGGATATCCGTATAAGGAGATCGCCGAGATGATGGGCACGCCGATCGGGACCGTGATGTCACGGCTGCACCGCGGGCGGGAAAAGCTCCGCGAGCGGCTGCGCGCCTACGCTCCCGATCCGCCCGGCCTGCCCGTCGCCCTGCCGGGCGTGCCCGCCCGCTGACCGGCCGCCACCGCGGGGCGGGTTACCGCCGGCGGGCCAGCTAGCTGCCGCTGAATATCGCGTCGCAGGCCCTGGCCCCGGCCTTGCCGTCATCCAGCGGGCAGTACTTGGCGGTGAACGCCTCGTAGGCGGCGCGGTGCCGGGCGGCCACCTGGCCGGCCTCGCCGATCGCCTGGGCGACGTCCTCGGTGCTGGACAGCAGCGGCCCCGGGGCCTCGGCCTCGAAGTCGAAGTAGAAGCCGCGCAGATCGTCCCGGTACTGCTCCAGGTCGTAAGTGAAGAACAGCATCGGCTTGCCGGTCGGCGCGAAGTCGAACATCACCGATGAGTAGTCCGTCACCAGGATGTCGCTGACCAGGAAAAGCTCGGTGATGTCCGGGTACCCGGTCACGTTCAGCGCGAAGCCAGGCCGGGCTCCGACCGGCACATCGTCGGCCATATGGTGATGGCCGCGGACCAGGATCACGTAGTCGTCGCCGAGCGTCTGCCAGGCCTGCTCGAGATCGAGCCGGAAGTCGAACCGGTACCGGCCCGAGGCGTAGTACTGATTGTCCCGCCAGGTGGGCGCGTACAGCACCACCTTCTTGTCCTCGGGCAGCCCGATCCGCCGCCGGACCTGCGCGGCGATGTCCGCCGCTGCGCTGCTGTGCAGCACGTCGTTGCGCGGGTAGCCGGACTCGCAGACCTCGCCGTCGAAGCGGAACGCCCCGCGCATGATCGCGGTGCTGAACGGGTTCGGCGACAGCAGCAGGTCCCATCTGGCCACATCCCTGGCCAGGTGGTCGAAGTACCCGGTGCCGGAGATGAACTGCGGCTGCTCGATGTCGAAGCCGATCCGCTTGAGCGGCGTGCCGTGCCAGGTCTGCACGTACACCTGGCCGTCCCGCTTCTGGTAGTTGCCCGGCATGTCGTCGTTAGCGATCAGGTACTTGCACCGGCCCAGTGCTTCGTAGTACTCCTCGGTGCGCAGCAGCACGCCGCGCGCCCCGTCGGGCACCGGCACCGACCAGTCCGACACCGCCCAGATATGCTCCCGGTCGTCGCCCCGGCGGCGCAGCTCCCTCGCGATACCGAGCGGATTGTCACCGCACTGCTTGCCCTTCCAGCTGACGAACATGACGGCATCGCGCAGCGGGAGCTTCATCTGCAGCGGATAGTAGAGGCCGCGCAGCATCCGGCGCTGCACCCGGCCCTGCTCCACGAGCTTGAGCGCGGCGCCGACGGTCAGGATCGGGGTGTCATAGTCGGCCGTCGTGAACTGGTAGAACTTAGGCCCGACGACCTTCCGCTGGTCATCGAGGCCAGCCAGGCCCGCGTGGTCGTAGCGCGGCCCGACCGGCTGGCCGTCAGGGTCGTCCGACCGGCGGACCAGGATGTCCCAGATGCCATCGCGCAGCGGCAGCAGGCTGCCGAACAGCGGCAAGGCGGCCACGCTGATGTCGATCGTGAAGCGGTCCTGGGCCCGGTTGAACGCGACCACGTGCTGATCGGTGGAGCCGCGCCGCAGCAGCAGGGCCTCGAACCGGCCGGCCATGACCGCGGGGAAGCTGCCGCGCAGCACGAGCCGCCCGTCGTCGCTCCACTCGTGCTGGTCAATGACGGGCTGGACGTCCCGGCTGACGATGATCACATTTCCGTACCTGGTCCGCTCGACGCCGAACTCCCTGGCCCCCAGGACGTGGCGGAACTCCTGCTGGCCGGCCGGGAACGCCACCCGCACCGGCTTACCGCCGCCGGCTTCGACGTGCAGGTCCCACTCCAGCTCCGCGCTGCCGGGCAGCGCGGCCGCGACGAGGCCGCCGGCTCCACCCGGGGCCGCCGGGCGGGCGGGCCCGTCGGCCGCGGCGGGCGCGGTCCCGCCGGTGACCGGGCTGGCCTCGATGGCCGGCACCGGGATCTCGCCGCGCACCCGCAGCGTGTGGCTGTCCAGCTGCTGGGCCGTCGCGGCGAACCGCTGGGTGGCCGCGCCCTTAGGCCAGGTCAGGACGAGCTGGGCCGGGCCCGTCGCCGCGGCGCTGGCCGCGGCAGGCGTGTTCACGTCGACATCGATCCTCAGCTGGCCGTCAGCCTCCAGGCAGCTGTGCAGCACCGCGGGCGTCTCCACCACCTGGATGTGCAGCTGGCGCCGGACCCACCGGGCGCCGAACCGGATCCCGGACGCGACCTGCCGGAACTCCGGCCGCTCGGCCTGGCCTCTGACCGGAGTGTGCAGCCGGGCCGGGCGCCATACCCCCCGCCCTCGGACCAGGATCAGGCTGTCCCAGTCCCCGGTGAGCCAGCGCTGCCCGATGCGGAACCAGCGCGGGCTGATCTCGACCCGGAAGCCGGCCCAGTCGTAGGCGTACCTGGACTGGCCGGACCAGCCGCTGGCTTCGGGGTGCTGGACCGAGCGGGCGAGCAGGATCAGCGGCGGGAGCTTGCGGCCCAGCGGCCGCAAGATAATGACCTTGGAAGCGTGCCGCCGCTTGGTGATGTCGATCGAAGGGACGAACGCGGCGCCGCTGATCACCAGCTTCTCGCCGTGCCAGCTCAGGCCGTCAACCCGGACGAACGGGTCGAGTTCCCGCCAGTGCGGACGGTAGATCCGGCTCGGGATCCGCGCGCTGCGGTCGGTACGGAAGGGCAGGTCAGCGCGGAGCCGGCCGAAGCGCCTGACCACCGGGACGGTCTTGACTGGCTGGCCTTGCCGCCAGGCGTTGTATTCGATGAGCCGGTCCAGCTGGCCGGTCTTGATCAGGTAGTACGCGAGCTTGTGGGTCGAGGGCAGCTTGGCCAGGACCCGCCGGTCCACCTGGCCCAGGTACTTCTGGCTCAGCTGGAGGAATTCGGCCTGGTACTCGTCGCTGGTGCGGGACAGGTCGGTGACATACAGCCACAGGTCGTTGATCAGCGCCTTGCGCTGGTGCTCGCGCAGCAGCTTCGGCGTCGCCCGCTCGGCCAGGAACTTGTCGATCGCCAGCAGCGCGGTGATCCGGTCCCTGAAGTTGGTGATGTCAGTGCGGGACTGGGTGATGGATAGCTGGCCCTTACCACGCTCGCGCCAGTAATAGATCATGTCGGGGATGACGTCGACGGCCTTGGCCAGGACATGGGCCCTGGTCATGGCCTGCAGGTCCTCCCATAGCATCCCCTCGGGAAAGGTCAGGCCAGCCGCGTCCCAGAACGATTTGCGGAACAGCTTGTTCCAGACCGAGACGTCCCAGAATAGGTCGGGCAGCCTGCTGATGTGCGTGCCGATCCGGCGGCCCTTAATGGCCCGTGAGTGCAGGCCCGACTGGGTCACGCCGGCCGGGCCGATCCGTTCCACGTTGCCGGAAACGAAATCTGATCCGGAGGACTCCAGGGTGTGCAGCATCCGGGAGTAGGCATGGCTGGGCAGCATGTCGTCGGCGTCGACAAAGGCCAGGAATTCTCCGGTGGCCCGCTCGATGCCCCGGTTGCGCGCGTAACCGGGACCGCCATTGGGCACCTGGACCAGGCTGAACCGCGGGTCGGCGGCCGCTTGCGCCTGGGCGATCGCGACGCTTCCGTCGGCCGAGCCGTCGTCCACCATGATGACTTCGAGATCGGCGAAGGTCTGGCCCGCAATGGACTGCAGGCAATCACCGAGCAGGTCCTCGTTGTTGTAGAACGGAACAACAACGCTGATCCTCGCCGTCATCTCAGCTCCCTCACGCCAGGCTAGGCCGGCCCCGGGCCTGATGGCCCAGGGTCCTGAGCCGGTGCGCGTCGCCGGTCAGCACACCGCCGTCTGCGCGGCACCGCCTGGCCAGCGGCCCCGCCTTCTGAGTGCCGGTCCGCGGTCCCGGCTGGCCCCCGCCGTCCGGCGCACTCGCGTGACCGCAGCCATCTGCATTGTCGCAGCTCAGCTGCTACCGCCGGAGCTGGGGTACCGGCCCCTGGCCCGCCCGGCCGATGACCGGCCGACCCTCCGGGCCTACCCGGCCTGGCCGGCACTAGCCTACTGACCGGGCTGGCGTGATGCAGCCAGAGCAGCGCCCGACACGGTCGCAACCGCCGGCCCTTACTCGCCCTGCCAGGCCGCGGCGCGCTTCTGCGCGAAGGCGACCGCGCCCTCTATCGCGTCCGCGGAGGCGAACACCGGGGTGATGATCTCACTCTGCCGGGCGAAGGCCTCGCCGCTGTCCCAGTCCGCGGATTCGACCACGACTCGCTTGCTGGCGGCCAGGGCCAGCGGCGCCCCCAGGGCGACCCGCCCGGCCAGTTCGATCGCCCCGGTCACCGCCTCGCCCGCCGGGACCAGCCGGTTGACCAGCCCGGCCTCGGCCAGTCGCGGCGCAGGGAAGTGCTCGCCGGTCAGGATGATCTCCATGGCCAGGTGGTAAGGGATCCGGCGGGCCAGCCTGAGCAGCCCGCCCGCGCCCGCCACCAGCCCGCGCCGGACTTCGGGCAGCCCGAACCTGGCCTCCTCGCTGGCCACGACCAGATCGCAGGACAGCACGATCTCGAACCCTCCGGCCAGCGCATAGCCCTCGACCGCCGCGATCACCGGCTTGCCCGGCGGACGTTCGGTCAGGCCGGCGAAGCCGCGGCCCGCGACGACCGGCGCGTCGCCGGCCAGGAAGCCCTTCAGGTCCATGCCGGCGCAGAACGTGCCGCCGGCCCCGGTCAGGACGAGCACCCGGACGTCGGTCCTGGCCTCGAATTCCTCGATGGCCGCCGCGATACCCCGCGCTACCTCGCCATTGACCGCGTTACGCACCTGCGGGCGGTTGATCGTGATGACGGCGATGCCGTCTGTGACCTCGGTGAGCACCACGTCTGTCATCGCTGCCCCTCTCGCCAGGACGCGCCGGCCCGGCCCGGACGGCAGCGCTGGTCATACTCGCCGCCCGTTCCGAACGCGCCGGCCAATGCCGGGGGCATTCTATTTGGGCTGGAAGCGGATGCCGCCGTCGAAGCGGATGACCTCGGCGTTCATGTAGTCGTTCTCGATCAGCGCCCGGACCAGCCGGGCGAACTCGGCCGCCGTGCCCATGCGCTTGGGGAAGACGACCGGGGCGGCCAGCTTGGCCTTGAACGCCTCGCTCTCGGGGCCCGAGCCATAGATGGGCGTGTCGATAATGCCCGGGCAAATGGTGTTGACCCGCACCCCGATCGCGGCCAGATCGCGGGCGGCCGGCACCGTCATCCCGATGATGCCGCCCTTCGATGCGGAGTAAGCGACCTGCCCGGTCTGGCCCTCAAGGCCGGCGATGGACGCGGTGTTGATGACCACGCCGCGCAGCCCGTCCGCGTCAGCGGGCTCAGTCCTGGCCATCGCGGCCGCCGCGATTCGCATCAGGTTGAAGGTGCCGATCAGGTTGACCTCGATGACCTTGCGATAGGTGCCCAGGTCATGCGGGGCCCCGTCGCGGCCGACGGTGCGGGCCGCCCAGCCGATGCCCGCGCAGCTCACCGCGATCCGCAGCGGCGCCGGGCCCGCCGCGGCCGCGTCCACCGCGGCCTGCACCGAATGCTCATCGCTGACATCGGTCCGGACGAATTCGCCGCCGACTTCCTGGGCCACGGCCTGGCCCTGAGCTTCGCTGAGGTCGGCCACGACGACCCGGCAGCCCGCGGCGGCCAGCCCGCGCGCGGTCGCCTCGCCCAGGCCGCTCGCACCGCCGGACACGATCGCTGCCACACCGTTCAGTTCCATGGCGGGAGCATACTGGCCAGCTCGGAACCGGGCCGAGCGGGGCATGGCGGCGGCTGGCCCGCCCGGTTTTGTCAGTACCGCGCCCTAGCATCAGCGATTGCCAGGAATGGCGGAACGTCCACCCGGTGTTGTCATCCAGGGCGTGCGCTCCCACCAGGCCAGGCGCATGCTTATCGGGCGGCAGGCCGCTTCCGCTGGGCCGCGAGGCGGACAGCCCGGCAAAGACGCCGGGCGCCCCGCCATTGGTGGTCAGAAAACTTAAGATATGTCTTGACGAAGCGGACTACGCTAGGCGGACACTTACCGCAGGCCGCCATTTGGCCGGCCGGGTGCGGCCAGCCCGGGCCGGGCTGGCCGGGCAGGGCTGGGCGGGCCGTGCTGGGAGGAACACCGTGCTGGGAGGAACACCGTGACGAAGTACCGGGGCAATCCCTGGGTCGTGCTGCTGGTGGTCTCGCTCGGGTTCTTCATGACCCTGCTGGACCTGACGATCGTGAACATCGCGATCCCTGACATGATCCACAGGCTGCACGCGTCGCTGGACGACATCCTCTGGGTCATCAACGCCTACGCGCTGGTGCTGGCGGTCCTGCTGATCACGGCGGGCCGCCTGGGTGACCTGTGGGGCCAGCGGACCATGTTCATCGCCGGGATCGTGGTCTTCACGCTCGCCTCGGCGGCCTGCGGTCTGTCCCCGAACGCCGCCACGCTCATCGCCTTCCGCTCGGTGCAGGGACTCGGCGCGGCCTTGCTGATGCCGCAGACGCTGGCCATGCTGACCATGGTCTTCCCGCCGGAACGGCGCGGGGCGGCCTTCGGCATCTGGGGTGCGGTGGCCGGAGTGGCCACCATCGCGGGACCGACCCTCGGCGGGCTGCTGGTGACGTCGTTCGACTGGCGGTACATCTTCTTCGTCAACCTGCCGATCGGAGTCGCGGTCATCGTGCTGGCCGTGCTCCTGATCCCGGATCTGCGCACCGGCCGCCGCCACCGGATGGATTTCACCGGAGTGGTGCTGGCCAGCCTGGCCCTCCTGGCCATCTGCTACGGCCTGGTGGAAGGGCAGCGCTACAACTGGTCCACGATCGTCTCGTTCGTGAGCATCCCGCTGGTACTGGGCCTGGGCGTGGTGCTGCTCGTCGCCTTCTTGCTGGTCCAGCGGGCCAAGCAAGACGGTGAGCCGCTCATCCCGTTCGCGCTGTTCCGCAACCGCAACTTCACCCTGATGAACTGGGTGTCCGCCACGGTCACCATCGGCATGATGGGCATCTTCCTGCCATTCACGATCTACCTGCAGTCGGTGCTGGCTTTCTCGGCCCTGAAAGCCGGGCTGACCATGGCCCCGGCCTCCCTGGTGGCGATGTTCATCGCGCCCGGGGCCGGCCTTTCGGACCGCATCGGCGGCAAGTTCATCCTGATGGCCGGACTGTTCTCCTTCGCCGTCGGGATGGGCTGGATGGCGCTGATCGCGCGGCCAGGCTCGGCCTGGTATGTCTTCCTGCCCGCCCTCGCCGTGGCCGGCGTCGGGATCGGGTGCACCTTCGCCCCGATGACGACCATCGCCATGCGCGACGTGCAATACCAGATGGCCGGATCCGCGTCGGGCGTGCTGAATACCACCAGGCAGGTCGGGTCGGTGATCGGCACCGCCGCGGTGGGCGCGCTGCTGCAGAACCGGCTCGCCGACTCGCTGACCAGCCAGGCCACCCACCGCACCGTCGGCCTGCCGGCCCCGGTGCGGCAGCACATCATCTCCGGATTCCAGGCGGCGGCGCGCAGCGGCGTGGGCATCGGCTCGGGCCAGGGCGGCAGCATCCAGGCCCCGAAGGGGGTGCCCGCCAGCGTGGCCCTGCGCATCGAGCAGATCGGGCACGCGATATTCGCCAACGGTTACGTGCAGGCGATGCGCGGCACCATGATCATGCCGCTGCTGGTCCTGGTCGTCGGCGCGCTCAGCTGCCTGCTGGTCCAGCGCAAGACCGTCGCGCCCGCCGGCGGCCCGCCCGCCACGGCCCCGGCCACGGCTACCGCCGCTGCCGCCGGGCCGGCCCGCCCAGGCGCCGACTCCAGCGCTAGCTGACCGACCGGTCTGGCTGACCGACCAGTCTGGCTGACCCGAGCGGCCCGCCAGCGGGAAGCTGGCGGGCCGCTGCTAGCTGGCTGATCAGCTCGCGGGCTCGTAGACCGCGGGAGCCCACAGCCCGGGCAGTTCCTCCGGGTCTGGGTCGAACGGGAACCTGGAACTGAACGCGGGTTGCAGATCGGACATCCAGATCGCCTCGGGGTCGAACCGGGCGAAGAACGGCTTGCCCACCAGGCCCGGGTCACGAGCCTGGATCATGTGCAGCGCGAACACCTTCTGGCCGGCCACTTCAGCGATCCCGTCGACGCACAGCTTGCCCGGCGTCGCCGACATCGACGGCCCGCGTACCGTACGGCACAGTCCCGAAACGCTCTGGTAGGCGTCGCGGTAGATCTCATATCCGCGGGCCAGCGGCACCGCGAAGTAGCCCTGCGGCCCGGTATCCCGCTCCACGAACATGTAGTACGGCACCATGCCCATCCGGGTCTGGGACCGCCACATAGCGGCCCAGCTCGCCGGGTTGTCGTTGATCGACCTGATCAGCGGGGCCTGGGTCCTGATTACCGCGCCCGCCGACCTGATCCGGCGGACCGCCTCCGCCACCAGGGGCGGTTCCAGCTCACGCGGATGCGAGAAATGCGCCATAAACGCCAGCACCCGGCCGGACTGCGCTACTTCCTCGAACAACCGCAGGGTGTCGTCGGCGTCGGGGTCGGTCACGAACCGCTGTGGCCAGTAGGCGAGCGACTTGCTTCCGATCCGGATGGACTCGATATGGTCCAGCCGCGGGTCAAGTAGCGGCTCGACGTAGCGGCGCAGCACGCTGGCCCCCATGATCATCGGGTCTCCGCCGGTGATCAGGACGCTGGTCACCTCCCGGTGGCTGCGCAGGTAAGCGGTGACCCTCGCCATGTCGTCGGTGGCCATCTTCATGTCCGGTTCGTCGACGAACTGGGCCCACCGGAAGCAGTACGTGCAGTAGGCGTGACAAGTTTGTCCCTGTTTCGGAAACAACAGGACTGTTTCGGGGTATTTATGCTGCAATCCCGGCACTGGCTCGTCGGCCAGGTCCGGGATATTGAGGGCGAGCTGGCCGGCTGGATGCGGATTCAGCCGCATCCGGACGATATGCGCGGCAGCGCGGATCTGCTCCGGGGCGGCGCCGCGGGTCAGCAGGCCGGCCAGCGACCGGACATCGGCCTCGGGCAGCATGTCCGGCTGCGGGAAGACCAGCCGGTAGATGGGATCGGCGGGCGCCGCGTCCCAGTCGATCAGGCGGTCGAGGACGTAATCGTTGGTCCGAAACGGAAGGACGGTGGCCACCGCCCGGACGGCTAGCCGGTCGGCTGAGTCCAGGCCGGCCCGTTCGGTCAGCGCATCGAGGTGCTTCGCCGTGTAGGCGCGGAAACGCCGGCCCGAGGCCGGGACGGCGGCCGCTATCTGCTCATATCCTGTCACGCATCTCCCTCCGTAGATCGCCGCCCGGTGCGGGGTGCCGGACGCGCGAGTGCCGTCAACTGGCGGCAGGATGCGATCGCGCCAGAACAGTTACCCGTACAGACGCTGTTAGCCGCGCCTGTGGATGGGATTATCCATACAAAAAGGTCACGCTTAGGAAACACTCAAGAAGCGCCCAGGGTTCCCTGTAGTCCCCGAGAGTCATGTCACCGCCCCCCGATGCCGGCTGGTCGTACTGACCAGTACGTTCGCCGCCGTCCGCGTCGGCCAGGCTGATTGCAGGCTGGCCCGCCTTCGCCTGGGTACCGGAAAGTGATCAATCAACTGCAAAACGGCCACCACACCCGTAGCCGTGGTGTACCCGGCGCGCTAACCCGCGACACCTGGGGCCCGCCGCCGCGGACCCAGGTGTGACCAACGTAACGGCGGCCCGGGGCGGCTAACGCCCACCGGCCGAGGTTTGCCGGGCGCCACAGTGAGAAGCTTGGCCGCATGCGGGACACCGTCACGCGATCGCTGCCCCCGCCCGGTGCCTACCCGGCCCCGGACGGCGATGGCGGCAGGCGGCCGGCTCCGGCCCGCGCGGAGACAGACCCTGGGCCGAGCCCCTCGCCGGGCGTGATCGTCGTGGACGCCATGGGCGGTGACCATGCACCGGCCGAAATCGTGGCCGGCGCGGTCGCCGCGGTGCGGTCCGCCGGGCTGCGGATCGTGCTCACCGGCCGGCCGGGCCAGTTGCGGCCGCTGCTGGCCCGGCACGGGGCCAGTAATGAGATCATGATCGTCGCCGCCGAGGAATTCCTGGCCATGGACGAGGGGGCGCTCGCCAGCTGGCGCAGGCCCCGGTCCAGCATCGCGGTGGCCTGCCAGCTGATCCGGCGCGGCCAGGCCACGGCCATGGTCTCGGCGGGCTCGACCGCCGGGGTCGTGGCCACCGCCCGGCTGCGGTTGCGGCCGCTGGCCGGCGTCGTCCGGCCCCCGCTGGCCGTGGTGCTGCCCACCCAGCCCGGGCCCACCCTGCTGCTGGACGCTGGCGCGATCGCCGACCCCAAGCCGGAGCTGCTGGTCCAGTTCGCGCAGCTGGGCGTGGCCTATGCTCAGGTCGGCTACGGCATCGCCGAGCCGAGAGTCGGCCTGCTGACCATCGGCGCCGAGCCGGGCAAGGGCAACAAGCTGGCCCGCCGGGCGCATGAGCTGCTGGCGGCCGATCCCCAGCATGGCGCCCGGCCGATCAGCTTCATCGGCAATATCGAGGGGCACGAGCTGCTGGCGGGAAAGGCCGACGTGATCGTGACGGACGGATTCACCGGGAACGTCGCGCTGAAGACGCTGGAGGGCACCGCAGGGTATGCCGCCCGCCAGTTCAGCGAGGCGCTGCGCGGCTCGGCCCTGGCCCGGATGGGCACCCTGCTGCAGCGCCGCAGCCTGCGCGAACTGGCCGACCGCATGGACGTCGAGAGCTACGGCGGCGCGGCCCTGCTCGGCCTGGAAGGGACCGTGGTCATCGCGCACGGGGCGGCGAAGGCCCGGGGGGCGACTTCGGCCTGCCTGCAGGCCGCGGACCTGGCCGCGGGCCGGATCACCGAGCGGATCAGGGAACGGCTGGGACCACCCCACCGCGGCGCCCACTTCCTGCGCCGGCCCTGACGGCCGGGACCAGCGCACCGCGGCGCCCACTTCCCGCGCCGGCCCTGACGGCCGGGACCACCGCACCGCAGGCCACTTCCCGCGCCGGCCCTGACGGCCGCTCCAGCTAGGCTAGACGCATGGCAGATCCGGAGGCCGCACTCACGCGCCTGGTGCGCGGCGCGCTCGCCGCCGAGTTCGGCGCGGACTATGCCGATGCTGACCCGCTCATCCGGCCGTCTCAGTTCGCTGATTTCCAGGCCAACGTCGCGCTGTCGCTGGCCAAGCGGCTCGGCCAGCCGCCGCGCGACCTCGCCAGCCGGCTGGCCGGGCACCTGGCCGACAGCGAGGTATGCGCCAGCGCCGAGGTCAGCGGGCCCGGCTTCATCAACCTGACGCTCCGCGACGACTGGATCGCCGCCGAGGCCGCCAGCCAGCTCGGCGACGCTCGGCTGAGCGTGCCCCCGGCTGATCCGCCGCGGCGCGTGGTGGTCGACTACTCGGGCCCGAACGTGGCCAAGGAACTGCACGTCGGTCATCTGCGGGCCACCGTGGTCGGCGACGCGATCGTCCGGGTGCTTGAGTTCCTGGGGCACGACGTCATCCGGGCCGCGCACCTAGGCGACTGGGGCACCCAGTTCGGCATGCTGATCGAGCACGCCCTGGACATCGGCGAGCAAGCCACCTACGACCAGCTCGCCGACGGCGAGTTCACCGCGTTTTACCAGGCCGCCCGGGCCAGCTTCGACACCGATCCGCAGTTCGTTGAGCGGTCCAGGCGCCGGGTGGTCCAGCTGCAGGCCGGCGACGAGCAGACCATGCGGCTATGGCGGCTGCTGGTCGGCGACTCCCTGGAGTACCTGCACAAGATCTACACCCGGCTGCAGGTCTCCCTCACCGACGCGGACATGGTCCCGGAGAGCTTCTACAACTCGATGCTGGCCGATGTCTGCGCCGAGCTCGAGGCCAGCGGGGTCGCGGTGCTCAGCGACGGCGCGCTGTGCGTGTTTCCGCCCGGCTTCACCGGCCGTGACGACAAGCCGCTGCCGCTGATGCTGCGCAAGAGCGACGGCGGTTACGGCTACGACACCACCGACCTGGCCGCGATCAGGTACCGGATCAGGGAACTTGGCGTGACCAGGATGATCTACGTCGTCGCCTCCGAGCAGAAGCTGCACCTGCAGATGGTGTTCGCCGCCGCGCGCCAGGCCGGCTGGCTGACCGATTCGGTCACCGCCGAGCACGCCGTCATCGGGCTGGTGACCGGCGCGGACGGGAAACGGCTGCGGACCCGCACCGGCGAGCAGGCCAAGCTGATCACGTTGATCGACGAGGCGGTTGACCGGGCCGAGGAAGTGATCAAGGAAAGGTACGACGATCCGGCCCAGCGCAGCCAGATCGCCGAGGCGGTCGGGATCGGCGCGCTGAAGTACGGCGACCTGTCGGTGGCGCGGGATTCGAGTTACGCGTTTGACTTCGACCGGATGCTGGCGCTGACTGGCAACACCGGGCCCTACCTGCAGTACGCCACCGCCCGCATCCGGTCGATCTTCCACCGGGCGCAGCGTGCGCCCGAGACGGTCACCGGGCCGATCCGGCTGACCGAGCCGGCCGAGCGGGCCCTGGCCTTGCGCCTGCTGGGCTTCGGCGCGGCGGTGACCGAGTCGGCCGACGCGGCCGAGCCGCACCGGCTGGCGGCTTTCCTGTTCGAGACGGCCAGCGCGTTCACCACGTTCTACGAGCATTGCCCGGTGCTGAAGGCGGCCGACGAATCAACCCGCTCCAGCAGGCTAGCCCTGTCCGCCCTGACCCTCCGCGTCCTGCAGACCGGCCTCGCCCTCCTCGGCATCCCCATCCCCGACCGCATGTAGCCGCGACGGCCCGGCCTCATGCCCATGTAGCCGCGACGGCCCGGCCCATGTAGCCGCGACGGCCGGCCTTGCGCCGCCCGAGCGGCTACATCCGCTCTCCCGGGGGGCCTGGGGGGTTGGTGTGTACCCCCCAGACAAGCACAGCACAACACAACCACATCCTTCTCACAGCTTGCTCCCAGGGTTTGCTGGCATCTGTCACAGCGCTGCGGGCCACGCTGGCGGGTATGGACAACATGCCTCAGCCGCCGGCCAGCGGCCCGCACGATAACTGGCCCACGCAGGATTTCCGGGCGCAGGATTTCCGGGCGCAGGACTTCCGGGCGCAGGACTTCGGGCCGCAGCCCGGCGGCCAGCCGCAGCCGCCCCGGCCCGGCCACGGCCGCCGGTCATTGCGCTGGAGCGCCGGGATCGCCCTCGCCGCGCTGCTCGCCGGGGGCGGAGCGTTCGCCGTGGCCGCGCTGACCAGCAGCGCCACGCCAGCCACCACCCCGACCGCCAACTCGGGCCAGGCCGTGGCGCTGGACACCATCCTCAGCTCGGCCTCATCGCCGAGCTCAGCGGGCTCATCCGCCGCCAGTTCGGCCTCGGCCGGGATCCCGGGCGCAAGCTCGGCGTCCAGTTCCGGGACAGCATCCGCCGCCGCGGCCGATGCCGCCGCGCTCTCGCCGAATGCCGCGCCCGCGGTGGTGCGCTCGGTCGCCACCAAGTGCCGCCGGGCGAGCCGCGCGCTGCGCGCGGCCGGCCGGCACCGCGCCGCCCGTATCGTGCTGCGGGCCTGCCGGATCCGTCGGCTGGTGCGGGTGCGGGCTCTGGGCGGGCTGCACGGCCAGTTCACGGTGCAGACCAAGTCGGGCATCAAGACCATCGGCTTCGCCCGCGGCGTGGTCGAGTCGGTCACCAGCAGCGCCGTGGTGATCAAGTCGGCCGACAACACCTTGTGGACCTGGGATCTGGTCAGCACCACGGTGGTCAGGCAGAGCGGCGGCAAGGTCACCACTAGCGCGCTGAAGGCCGGGCAGCAGGTGTTCGCGGGCGGCCAGGTGGTCAGCGGCGCGAACGACGCCCGGCTGATCGTGATCCGTCCGGCCAGCGCGTCGTCCACCGCGCAGGCGCCGGGTTCCCCGACGGGCTGAACCGCCGCCGCCGGGCTTGAGCCACCCGGGCCGACCGACGGCGGCTAGCTGGGAGGATGCCGTCATCCGGAGCTAACTACTCCGGATGACGGCATTTGCCCATCCGCGCAACAATGAACCCGGTAACCATGACAGACACCGACCGCATACCCCAGGTGCTCGTCGTCGATGACGAGCCGAACATCCGTGAGCTAGTCCAGGTCGCGTTGAAGTTTCACGGCTGCGCGGTCAGCACGGCCGCCAACGGGCGGGAGGCGCTGCGTCGTGCCGAGACGGACCGGCCTGACCTGATCGTGCTCGACGTGATGCTGCCCGACCTGGACGGCTTCGAGGTCTGCCGGCGGCTCCGGGCGGCGCGGCAACGAGGTACCGGTCATCTTCCTGACCGCCAGGGATACCTCCTCAGACACCGTGACCGGCCTGGCCATCGGCGGCGACGACTACGTGACCAAGCCGTTCTCGGTCGAGGCGCTCGTCGCCCGGGTCCGGGCGGTACTGCGGCGGGCCGCGCGGGGACCCAAGGACGCGCAGGGCGGCGACGAAGGTGCCCCGCTGCGGGCCGGCGACCTGGAGCTGGACGAGTCGCGCTGGACGGTGCACCGGGCCGGCACCCAGGTCGAGCTATCCCCGACCGAGTTCCGGCTGCTGGCTTACCTGATCCGGCATCAGGGCCGGGTCCTGACCCGCGCCCAGTTGCTGGAGAGCGTGTGGGGCTGGGATTACGCGGGCGAATCGCAGATCGTCGAGACCTACATCAGCTACCTGCGCCGCAAGCTGGACCCGCTCGGGCCGCCGATGATCCACACCCAGCGGGGCGTCGGCTACAGCCTCCGGCCGCCGGAACAGGAGCAGGCCGGGCCCCGGGGATGAGGAGAACCGGCAAGCTGTCGCTGCGCACGCGGATGCTCGTGCTGCTGATCGGCGTGACGTCCATGTTCTTGCTCATCATGGGCCTGGTCAGCACGTTCGTGCTGAAAAACCAGTGGTCGAAGCAGTTCGCCGCGGGCCTGGTGGCCGCGGCCGCCCGCAATCCCGCCGACCTGACCGCCAAGCCGAACGGCTACTCGGCGGCGCAGATCACGGTCCGGCCGGCCCGTCTCCCGCATGTCGTCGTCGACCCGCTGACCGCCAACACGGCCGCGACTGCGGAACTGGTCGCCGGGATCCAGACGCTGGCGGACCGGGGCGAGCTCACCGCCAGCATCCGCCACCAGCCGTTCGCCGTGCCGGACTCCGGAGACGGCCCGCAGCTGCGGGGCGCGGCGGTCAAGCACAGCGCCCGGGTGTACGTCGTCGCCGCCCAGCCGGTCTCGGCGGTCTCTGATCATGTGCGCGGGTTCATCCTGGCCGAGCTGATCACCGGCGGCGCGCTGCTCGCGCTGCTGGCCATCGGCGGCGAGTGGCTGATCGGCCGGGGCCTGGACCCGCTGGACAAGATGGCCGCGACGGCGGGCGAGATCACCTCCAAGGGAGATCTCACCGCGCGGATGCCCGAGGCGGACGACACCACAGAGGTCGGCCAGCTCGGCACGGCGATCAACACCATGCTCGACCGGATCCAGCACGCGTTCGGCGCGCGGCTGCGCTCGGAGCAGAAGGTCCGCGAGTTCGCCGCCGACGCCTCACACGAGCTGCGCACCCCGCTGACCACCATCCGCGGCTACGCCGAGCTGTACCGGCAGGGCGCGCTGGGGCCCGATCAGCTGCCCAGCGCCATGCGCCGGATCGAGCAGGAGGCGCAGCGGATGAGCACGCTGGTCGCCGAGCTGCTGGAACTGGCCCGGCTGGACCGCACGTCCTCGCTCGACTTGACCGAGACCGACCTGGCCAGCGTGGTCCGCGACGCGGTCGCCGACGCCATCGCGGTCGAGCCGCAGCGTCCGGTCCGGGCCGAGGCGCCGCCGCGGCTGGTCGCCGTGGTGGACGAGCCCCGGATCCGCCAGGTGCTGGCTAACCTGCTCGGCAACGTCCGGGCGCATACCCCGGTGACCACCCCGGTGGCGGTCCGGCTCGGCCAGCTGACCGGCGGGGTGCTGCTCGAAGTGGCCGACGCCGGACCGGGCATGTCGCCTGAGGACGCCGCGCGGGCCTTCGACCGGTTCCACCGGGCCACGGACCGGGCTGACGACGACGGCCACGGCCTGGATTTCAAGGCCGCCGACGGATGGCCCGCAGACGGACGAGCCGCAGACGGGCGAGCCAGCGCGAGCCGAGCCGGAGACGTGCGAGCCGGAGAAGGGCGAGCCGGAGATGGGCGAGCCCGTGACGGGATGGGCAGCGACGGGACGGCCGGCGCGGCCCCGGCCGGTCCTGGTCAGCCCGGCGGGGCTGCCCAGCGCCGCATCGGCGGCGGCAGCGGGCTCGGCCTGTCGATCGTCCAGGCCATCGCGGCGGCCCACGGCGGCCGGGCCACCCTGGAATCCTGGGCGGGCCAAGGCACCCGGGTCCGCATCTGGCTGCCCGAACGCGAGCCCGCCGCCGCGGGCTTGCCGAGCGTGGCAGGTTTTCAGTAATTACCGCTGAAAACCTGCCCCGAAGATGGTGGCCTGGTGCTGGCGGGCCAGGCTGGCCAGCGCGGGCGACGGCTAGCGGTCGTGGCTAGCCGCAGAGTCAGCCAGTTCGTCGACGCTGGGCAGGTGCTCGAACAGGTAGTAGACCCCGATCAGGCCGAACAGGATCAGCGCGGCGGGTGCCGAGACCAGCGCGACCAGCGTGCCCGCGACATAGCCCGCGTTGCCGGCCGTGAACCGCAAGGTGGCCTCGCGCGGGGCGCGAACCCGCCGCCGGGCGCGGAGCACCTCCTGATGCGCCGCCATGTACAGCCACATGCTGCCGTAGCCGATGGATATCGCGATCATGACCAGGCCGTACAGCACCGTGGCCGCGGTGGCGCCTGAGGCCCGCGATCCGGTCAGGTGCTCGGCGACCAGCGCGGTCGGGAACGGGATCGCGACGACGCCCATCAGCAGGAACAAGTTGATCCCCAGCAGCGGCCGGTTCACCCGGGCGACCAGGGACAGCAGCGTGTGGTGGTTCATCCACATGATGCCGATGGTCAGGAAGCTGACCACATAGGCGGCATACTGCGGCCAGGCGTGCGCCAGGATGTGAAAGCTGACCCGGTCCTTGCCGATCGGCAGCAGGTCGAAGACCAAGATCGTGATCGCGACCGCGAACACGCCATCGCTGAACGACTCCGCCCGGCGCGAGTCCATGGCTCAGGCGGGCCCGGCCGATCGCGGCGAGCCGGCCGCGGGCGGCTGCCCAGGCCCGTCAGGACCGGGCGGCTGCCCAGGCCCGTCAGGACCGGCCGGGTCAGCCAGGCCGTCAGGACCGGGCGGCGGCTCAGCCAGGCCAGCCGCACCGGATGGGCCCGCCGCGGCCACGGCCGCGGGCTGGACCGACCGGGCCAGCAGCAGCGCCACGTCGACGACTTCCAGCGACTCGCTCGCCTCCCCCGAACTCTGCTTGGCGCTGATCGCGTCGCCCAGCATCACCAGGCAGTACGGGCACGCGGTCGACACCTTGTCCGGGTTGGTGGCCAGCGCCTCCTCGATCCGCTCGGCGTTGATCCGCTTGCCGATCCGCTCCTCCATCCACATCCGGGCCCCGCCCGCCCCGCAGCAGAACCCGCGCTCCTTGCACCGGTGCATCTCCTGCGTCTGCACGCCCGGCACGTTGGCCATGATCTCGCGCGGCGCGGTGAACACCCGGTTGTGCCGGCCCAGGAAGCACGGGTCGTGGTAGGTGATCTTCTCCGCCACCGAGCTGACCGGCACCAGCCGCCCCTCGGCCACCAGCCGGGCCAGGAGCTGAGTGTGATGGATGACCTCGTAGTTGCCGTCCAGCTGCGGATATTCGTTCGCCAGGGTATTAAAACAATGCGGGCAGGTGGCCACGATCTTCCGCGCGCCCGCCTCGTTGAGGGTTTCCACGTTCTGCTGGGCCAGCATGCTGAACACGAATTCGTTGCCCATCCGGCGGGCCGGGTCGCCGCTGCATGTCTCGGCCGGCCCGAGCACCGCGAAACTCACCCCGGCCGTGTGCAGCAGCTCGGCGACCGCGCGGGTGGTCTTGCGGGCCCGGTCCTCCAGCGCGCCGGCGCAGCCGACCCAGAACAGGTACTCCACGTCCGCGCTGATCGGGCCGTCCACCACCGGTACCTCGAAGCCGAGCCCCTCGGTCCACTCCAGCCGCTTGGCCTCACCCATGCCCCACGGGTCGCCCTTGTTCTCCAGGTTCTTCAGCATGGTGGCCGCCTCGGGCGGGAACGCCGACTCGATAAGTACCTGATGGCGGCGCATGTCGGTGATGTGGTCGATGTGCTCGATGTCGACCGGGCATTCCTCCACGCAGGCCCCGCAGTTGGTGCAGGACCACAGCACGTCCGGGTCGATCACGCCGCCGGCCGCGGCGTCGCCGACCAGCGGCCGGGCTGCTTCTTCCTTAACGCCGTCGGGCAGCTTGTCCCTGGCCTCATCCGAATCAGCCAGCAGGTAGGGGGCCTTGGCGAAGGCGTGGTCCCGCAGGTCGAGTACGAGCATTTTCGGGGACAGCGGCTTGCCGGTGGCCCAGGCCGGGCACTGTGACTGGCAGCGCCCGCACTCGGTGCAGGTGGCCAGGTCAAGCAGGCCCTTCCAGGTGAAGTCCTCGATCTTGCCGCGCCCGAAGATGTCGGTGTCCGGGTCGGCCTCCTCGAAGTCGAGCACCTGGCCGCCTGAGCGCATCGGCTGCAGCGCCCCCAGCCCGTTCGGCCGCCGGGAGAACAGCACGTTCAGCGGGGCGATGAAGATGTGCAGGTGCTTGGAGTAGGTCACGAAGGCCAGGAAGCCCAGGATCACCGCCAGCTGGGCCAGCACGAAGGTGGTCTCCACGGCCTTGTTCGCGCCGATGCCGAGCGGGTGCAGCCAGTGCCCGACGATCTGCGAGGCGAACGCGCCGTGGGCGTACGGGAACACCCCGGTGTTGATCTGCGCGCCGCGGTACAGCAGCAGCGTCGCGATGACCAGGAAGATCATCGCCAGCACCAGCCAGGCGGCGGCGGTGTGCGAGCCGGCGAACCGGGATTTGCGGCCTTCCCGCTGCGGGTCGTTGCGCAGCCGGATCACCGCGAAGGTCGCTATGCCCGCCAGGACGGCCACCGCGAACAGGTCCTCAGCGAAGCCGATCACCGCCCAGTGCCCGATCCCTGGGATCGCGAAGGTACGGCTGAACAGGTCGCCGTAGGCCTCGATGATGGTCAGGATCAAGATGATGAAGCCCCAGAAGGTCAGGAAGTGCGCGACTCCTGGCACCGACCACTTGAGCAGCTTGCGCTGACCGAAAACCTCCGTCGCCTGCGTCTGAGCGTCCCGGCCGGGGTGATCGCGCACCGCCTCGATCCGCTCCGGGGCAGGCTGGCCGCTGGCCGCCAGCCGGTACAGCCACCACAGCCGCCGGCCCGCGATGACGAACGCGACCGCGGTGAGGACAAGGCCGATGATGATACGCAGGGCCACTGGGACCTCCCGATCCGACGTCAGGCCGGGCGACGCCTGGCGGCGCGGTGCCGGTGCCCGGTGCCGGAGCCAGCGTAACGCGGCCGGTGATCGTCGCTCGCAGGCGGCGGTAGCTCAGCCCAGGCCGCTAGCCTGACTTCCTGGGCGCGGATCATGCCAGCGCCCCAGGATTGCGAGGCTGGCGGCTGATGACCAAACACGAGGTGGCCCAGTCGGGCGGGCCCGGCGAGACAGCCAGGCTGACGGCCCGGCCTGGCCGGCTCGCCATCTGGGCGGGCTCGGTGACCGTCCTGGTCACGGCCAGCGTCCTGGGCGGCGCGCTCGGGTTCCTCAACAAGTCCGCCTGCCGGGCCGGAGCCTGGAACATCGGGCTTGAGCAGTACCAGGCCCACTGCTACACCGACATCTACCCGCTGTACTTCAACGAGGGCCTGTCCGCGGGCCAGGTTCCCTACGCCGGGCACCCGGTGGAGTACCCCGTGGTGATCGGCGGGGCGATGCAGGCCGCCGCGTGGCTGGTGCACGCCATCACCAATCCCTATCTCAGGGGCCGGGAGTTCTTCGACGTCACCGTGGCCCTGCTGGCCATCTTCGCCATGGCCGGCGTGCTGGCCACCGCTTACCTGGCCGGGCCGGGCCGGCGCTGGACCGCGCTGCTGGTCGCGCTGGCGCCGGCCCTGATCCTGGGCGCGTTCATCAACTGGGACCTGATCGCGATGAGCCTGGCCACGCTGGGCCTGGCCGCCTGGGCGGCCCGCCGTCAGGTGCTGGCCGGGGTGCTGCTGGGCCTGGCCGTGGCGACCAAGTTCTACCCGGTCATCTTCCTCGGCCCGCTGCTGCTGCTGTGCTGGCGGGCGGGCCGGATGCGGGCCTTCTGGATCACCGCGGGCTCGGCCGCCGCGGCCTGGCTGGTGGTCAACCTCCCGGTGGCGGTCATCGCGTTCCATGGCTGGTCGCAGTTCTACCGCTTCAATGCCGCCCGGGGCGCGGACTGGGGCTCCATCTGGTATTTCTTCGAGGCCGAACGCTGGCCCGCCCTCGGCAGCCTGCAGCTGAGCACGCTGAACGCGGTCTCGGTGGCGGTGTTCGCGGTGGCCGCGCTGCTCATCGCCGTGCTGGCGGCGGCGGCGCCGCGGCGGCCCCGGCTGGCCCAGCTGTGCTTCCTGACCCTGGCCACCTTCCTGCTGTCCAACAAGGTCTGGTCGCCGCAGTACGTCATCTGGCTGGTCCCGCTCGCGGTCCTGGCCCGGCCGCGGCTGTGGTCGTACGCGCTGTGGCAGCTGGCCGAGGTGGGTTACTTCTTCGCCATCTGGGCGTACCTGCTCACGGTGATCGCGGGGCCGCACGGCGGCGGGATCGGCCCGGGCCTGTATTTCGCCGCGGTGCTGGCCAGGTTCGGCACGGTCGCGCTGCTGTGCGGGCTGGTCGTCAAGGACATCCTGCGCCCGGACACGGACCTGGTCAGGGCGGATGGCACCGACGACCCGGCGGGCGGGGTGCTGGCCGGGGCCGCGGACGCGCGGCGGTTCCGGCTGCAGCTGCGGTAGCGAAAGCGGTCCCGGACGGGAATAGCCGAGCCGACCGCAAAGTTGAGCGAGATAGACTCAAGTCACTTGCCAGAGGTCTTGGCAGCTGGCAAACTTGCGTCCTTAAGACTCAACTTAATCACACGAGCAGAACAAAGGGACTGAACTCATGGCACGAGCGGTAGGCATCGACCTGGGGACGACCAACTCCGTCGTCGCCGTTCTCGAGGGCGGGGAGCCCACGGTCATCGCCAACGCCGAGGGCTCGCGGACTACTCCGTCCGTCGTTGCCTTCGCGAAGAACGGCGAAGTGCTCGTCGGCGAGGTCGCCAAGCGGCAGGCCGTGACCAACGTGGACCGGACGATCCGCTCGGTCAAGCGCCAGATGGGCACCGACTGGACCGTCGCGATCGACGGGAAGAAGTTCACCGCGCAGCAGATCAGCGCGTTCGTCTTGCAGAAGCTCAAGCGGGACGCCGAGTCGTACCTGGGCGAAACGATCACCGACGCGGTGATCACCGTGCCCGCCTACTTCAGCGACGCGCAGCGCCAGGCCACCAAGGAGGCCGGCCAGATCGCCGGGCTCAACGTGCTGCGGATCATCAACGAGCCGACGTCCGCGGCGCTCGCCTACCACCTGGAGAAGGACAACGAGGCCACCATCCTCGTGTTCGACCTGGGCGGCGGCACCTTCGACGTCTCCCTGCTGGAAGTCGGCGAGGGCGTCGTGGAGGTCAAGGCCACCAGCGGTGACAACCACCTGGGCGGCGACGACTGGGACCAGCGGGTCGTCGACTGGCTGGTCAAGGACTTCAAGAACAACTACGGCACCGACCTGTCCAAGGACAAGATGGCGCTGCAGCGGCTGCGGGAGACCGCGGAGAAGGCCAAGATCGAGCTGTCCAGCTCGACCGAGTCGCAGATCAACCTGCCCTACATCACCCACTCCGATCAGGGCCCGCTGCACCTGGACACCAAGCTGACCCGGGCCGAGTTCCAGAAGATGACCGCTGACCTGCTCGACCGGTGCAAGGCGCCGTTCCAGCAGGTGATCAAGGACGCGGGCGTCAAGCTGGGCGACATTCACCACGTCGTGCTGGTGGGCGGCTCCACCCGGATGCCGGCCGTGGTCGACCTGGTCAAGGACCTGACCGGCGGCAAGGAGCCGAACAAGGGCGTCAACCCGGACGAGGTCGTGGCCGTGGGCGCCTGCCTGCAGGCCGGCGTGCTCAAGGGTGAGGTCAAGGACGTCCTGCTGCTGGACGTGACCCCGCTGTCGCTGGGCATCGAGACCAAGGGCGGCATCTTCACCAAGCTGATCGAGCGGAACACCACGATCCCGACCAAGCGCTCGGAGATCTTCACCACCGCCGATGACAACCAGCCTTCGGTGCAGATCCAGGTATTCCAGGGCGAGCGTGAGATCGCCGCTTACAACAAGAAGCTCGGCATGTTCGAGCTGGCCGGCCTGGCCCCGGCCCCGCGCGGCGTGCCGCAGATCGAGGTCACCTTCGACATCGACGCCAACGGCATCGTCAACGTCTCGGCCAAGGACATGGGCACCGGCAAGGTGCAGTCCGTCACCATCTCCGGCGGTTCCGCGCTGGGCAAGGATGACATCGAGCGGATGATGGCCGACGCGGAGAAGTACGCCGACGAGGACCGCAAGCGCCGCGAGGAGGCCGACGTCCGCAACCGCGCCGAGACCCTCGCCTACACCACGGAGAAGTTCCTGTCCGAGAACGCCGACAAGGTCCCCGACGACGTCAAGTCCGAGGTCCAGACGTCACTCACCGAGCTGAAGAAGACGCTGGAAGGGACCGACACCGAGGCGATCCGGGTAGCCAGCGAGGCTACCGCCCAGGTCAGCCAGAAGATGGGCACGGCTATCTACGCCCAGTCGCAGGCGGCCGGCGCCCAGGCCGGTGACGCGGAGAGCTCCGAGGGCGCGGCCCAGGACGACGAGGTCGTCGAGGCGGAGATCGTGGACGAGGAGAAGCCAGAGCGCGAAGGCGGCGCCGCCTGATGAGGCCGGAAGACGAGGAGCCCCAGGGGCCGATTATCAGGGATCGGCGGCGGATCGATCCGGCCACCGGCCAGGTGCGCAACCCTCAGGCTGGCCAGGCACCGCGCGGGCCGGGTCAGCCCCGGCCGGGCAAGCATTCGGTGTCGAAGCCGGGTGGCGGCCCGGGGGCGGGCCAGGCTGGCCCGCCCCCGGCCACCGGGCCGGCCCGGCCGCCCCGGCAGGCGCCGGGACCGGTTCGGGCGACGGCCAGCCGGGCGACGACGGCGACGGCGGTCGCCAGCTGGCGGTTCAGCTGGCGGAGCGCACCGCCGACCTGCAGCGGCTGCAGGCTGAGTACGCGAACTACCGCAAGCGAGTCGACCGGGACCGGCAGGCGGTCAGGGAGCAGGCGCTGGCCAACGTGCTCACCGAGCTGCTGCCGGTGCTCGACGACATCGGCCTGGCTCGCGAGCACGGCGAGCTGACCGGCGGGTTCAAGTCGGTCGCCGAGTCGCTGGAAAGCACGGCGACCAAGCTCGGGCTGACCAGCTACGGCGAGAAGGGCGACCCGTTCGACCCGAACCTGCACGAGGCGCTGATGCACTCCTACTCCGGCGACGTGACCGAGTCGACCTGCGTCCGGATCCTGCAGCCCGGCTACAAGGTAGCGGACCGGATCCTGCGCCCGGCCCGGGTCGCCGTGGCCGAGCCCGGCGACGACAGCCCGGCCGGCGATGACGAGGATGCGGCCCACGATGACGACGGGGCCCGGCCCGGCCGCGCGGCCGGGGGGCCCGCATCGGGCCAGGGTCCGGGCGACGGGCAGGACACCGACGGGCCAGCCGGCCCGGCCCGGAAGAACTAGACACATTCGGCGAGAAGAGGCCTGTTGAGCACCAAGGACTTCCTCGAGAAGGACTACTACAAGGTTCTCGGCGTCTCCAAGGGCGCGACTGCCGACGAGATCAAGAAGTCATACCGCAAGCTCGCCCGCAAGTATCACCCGGACGCCAACAAGGGTGACTCGGCGTCCGAGGAGCGCTTCAAGGAGATCTCCGAGGCGTACAACGTGCTGTCCGACGACAAGCGGCGCAAGGAGTACGACGAGGCCCGCTCCCTGTTCGGCGGCGGCGTGCGCATGCCCGGCCCGGGCGGCGGCTACAACTTCGACCTCGGCGACCTGTTCGGGGGCGGGGCCCAGGGCGGCACCGGCACGGGCGGGCGGCTGGGCGACATCCTCGGCGGCATGTTCGGCGGCGGCGGTACCCGCACCACCCAGCAGCGGCCGCGGCGGGGTACCGACATCGAGACGGAGACCTCGCTGACCTTCGGCGACGCCATCGACGGCGTGACGGTATCGCTCCGCCTGGCCGGCGAAGGCCCGTGCAAGACCTGCATGGGCACCGGCGCCAAGGCCGGAACGGTGCCCCGGGTCTGCCCGACCTGCGAAGGCACCGGCCAGGCCAGCAGGAACCTGGGGAACTTCGCGTTCTCCGAGCCCTGCCGGACCTGCCGCGGCCGCGGCCTGGTAGTCGATGACCCGTGCCCGGTCTGCTCGGGCAGCGGGCGGGCCATGAGCACCCGGACCATCCAGGCCCGGATCCCCGCGGGCGTGGCCAACGGCCAGCGAATCAAGCTCAAGGGCAGGGGCGCTCCGGGCGAGCGCGGCGGCCCGGCCGGGGACCTGTACGTCCGGGTCCACGTGGCCCCGCACCCGGTGTTCGGGCGGTCCGGCCACAACCTGACCGTCACCGTGCCCATCACCTTCCCGGAGGCGGCACTCGGCGCCGAGGTCAAGGTGCCCGCGCACCGCGGCATGCCGGTCAGCGTCCGGATCCCGGCCGGCACGCCGAACGGCCGCACCTTCCGGGTCCGCGGCAAGGGCGTCCGGCGGCCGGACGCGACCATGGGCGACCTGCTGGTGACCGTGGAAGTGCAGGTCCCGCAGAACATCAACGGCAAAGCCCGGGAGGCACTGGAGGCATTCCAGACGGCCTCCTCCGGTGCCGACCCGCGCGACGAGCTATTGCGCCGCGCCAGCGCGGGATGAGCCCGGTGTTAGCGGCAGGGACCGGATCGGCACGGCGAGAGGAGATGACATGACGAGCCAGTTTGAGCTGTCCGATGACACGCCCGTTTACGTCATCTCCGTGGCCGCGCAGCTGTCCGGGCTGCACCCGCAGACGCTGCGCGCGTACGACCGCCTGGGCCTGGTCTCGCCCGGCCGGACGGCCGGCCGCGGCCGCCGGTACTCACTGCGCGACATCCTGATCCTGCGCGAGGTCCAGCGCCTGTCCCAGGAAGAGGGCGTGAACCTGTCGGGGATCAAGCGAATCCTGGAACTGGAACTCGAGGAGCATCGCAGCCGGACGCTGCTGGCCGAAATGCACGCCGAGATCACCCAGCTGCGCGCCGAGCTTGAGTCCACCCGCGCGGTGGCCGCCCGGCTGGCCGGCCTGCTGCGCAACCGGAACCGGGGCGCCGCCCTGGTGCCGGTGCGGCGCTCAGACAAGCAGGTGTCCGCCGCCGCGGCCGGGCCGGACCGGAGCGAGCGAACCACTGACGCGGGGGAGAAGAGTGATGGATGACAAGCTGACCCGTAAGAGCCAGGAGGCGCTGTCCGAGGCGGTCAAGCGCGCCGCGGCGGCCGGTAACCCCAACGTCGACGGCCTGCACCTGCTGGCCGCGCTGATCGAGCAGGAGGGTGGCACCGCCGCCCCGCTGCTGCGGGCCGTCGGGGCCGATCCCGCGGCGATGCTCACCAGCACCGGCCGCCTGCTGGCCCGGCTGCCCAGCGCGACCGGCGCGACCCTCAACGCACCGGAGACCTCCCGGCCGCTGCTGGCCACGCTGGCCACCGCGGCGCGCCGGGCCAAGGAGATGTCGGATGAGTACGTCTCGACCGAGCACCTGCTGGTCGGGCTGGCCGCCGACGGCGGCCAGGCGGCCAAGGTGCTGCACGAGGCCGGGGCCGGGCCGGACGAGCTGGTCGCCGCCTTCCAGAAGGTGCGCGGCAGCGCCCGGGTGACCACGCCGGATCCTGAGGGCACCTACCAGGCGCTGGAGAAGTACGGCATCGACCTGACCGACAGCGCCCGCGAGGGCAAGCTCGACCCGGTCATCGGGCGGGACTCCGAGATCCGCCGCGTCGTGCAGGTGCTGTCCCGGCGCACCAAGAACAACCCGGTCCTGATCGGCGAGCCCGGCGTGGGCAAGACGGCGGTGGTCGAGGGACTGGCCCAGCGGATCGTCGCGGGCGACGTGCCCGAGTCGCTGCGCGGCAAGCGGATCGTCGCGCTCGACCTCGGCGCGATGCTGGCCGGCGCCAAGTACCGGGGCGAGTTCGAGGAGCGGCTCAAGGCCGTACTGAACGAGATCAAGCAGAGCGAGGGGCAGGTCATCACGTTCATCGATGAGCTGCACACGCTGGTCGGCGCCGGCGCCGCCGAGGGCGCGATGGACGCGGGCAACATGGTCAAGCCGATGCTGGCCCGGGGTGAGCTGCGCCTGGTCGGCGCCACCACGCTGGATGAGTACCGGGAGCGGATCGAGAAGGACCCGGCCCTGGAACGCCGGTTCCAGCAGGTCTTCGTGGGCGAGCCGTCGGTCGACGACACCATCGCGATCCTGCGCGGGCTCAAGAGCCGCTACGAGGCTCATCACCAGGTGCAGATCTCGGACGCGGCGCTGGTCGCCGCGGCCACCTTGTCTGACCGCTACATCACGGCCAGGTTCCTGCCGGACAAGGCGATCGACCTGATCGATGAGTCGGCGTCCCGGCTGCGCATGGAGATCGACTCCCGGCCGGTCGAGATCGACCAGCTGCAGCGGTCCGTCGACCGGCTGAAGATGGAGGAGATGGCCCTGGCCCGGGAGGCCGACCCGGCCAGCAAGGAACGGCTGGAGCGGCTGCGCGCCGAGCTGGCCGACCGGCAGGAGCAGCTGACCGCGCTGGTCGCCCGCTGGGAGCGGGAGAAGTCCAGCCTGAACAAGGTGGGTGAGCTCAAGAAGCGCCTGGACGACCTCAAGGGCCAGGCCGAGCGCGCCCAGCGTGATGCCGACTTCGAAACGGCTTCGCGCCTGATGTACGGGGAAATTCCGGCCCTCGAACGCGACCTGGCGGCGGCTGTCGCCGTCGACAACGGCGCGGCCAGTCCGGACGGCGGTCCGGGCCAGCCCCCCGCTGCCGGCCAGGCCACGCTGACTGACACCAGGCCGATGGTCAAGGAGGAAGTCGGCCCGGACGACGTCGCCGACGTGGTCTCCGCCTGGACCGGGATACCGGCGGGCCGCCTGCTCGAAGGCGAGACGGGCAAGCTGCTGCGGATGGAGACCGAGCTGGGCAAGCGGCTGATCGGGCAGTCCCGGGCGGTCCAGGCCGTCTCGGACGCGGTGCGCAGGTCGCGGGCCGGCATCGCCGACCCGGACCGGCCCTCTGGCTCGTTCCTGTTCCTCGGGCCGACGGGCGTCGGCAAGACCGAGCTGGCCAAGGCGCTGGCCGAGTTCCTGTTCGACGACGAGCGAGCGATGATCAGGATCGACATGAGTGAGTACTCCGAGCGGCACTCGGTCGCCCGGCTGGTCGGCGCGCCGCCCGGTTACATCGGCTACGAGGAAGGCGGCCAGCTCACCGAGGCCGTCCGGCGCCGGCCGTACTGCGTGATCCTGCTGGATGAGGTGGAGAAGGCGCACTCGGAGGTCTTCGACATCCTGCTGCAGGTCCTCGACGACGGGCGGCTCACCGACGGGCAGGGTCGCACGGTCGACTTCCGCAACACCATCCTGATCCTGACCTCGAACCTCGGCTCGCAGTTCATCGCCGACCAGGCGCTGGATGAGACGGCCAAGCGCGACGCGGTGATGACGGTCGTACGGACCACCTTCAAGCCGGAGTTCCTGAACCGGCTCGATGACGTGATCCTGTTCGACGCGCTGAGCACCGAGGAACTCACCGAGATCGCTGATCTGCAGGTGGCCAGGCTAGCCCGGCGGCTGGGCGACCGGCGGCTGACGCTCACGGTCACCCCGGCCGCCAGCGAGTGGCTCGCGGTGACCGGGTTCGACCCGGTCTACGGGGCCCGGCCGCTGCGCCGACTGATCCAGTCGGCGATCGGCGACCAGCTGGCCCGGCAGATCCTGGCCGGCCAGATCAGCGACGGCGACACGGTACTGGTCGATCTCGACACCGAGGCCGACGCGCTCACGGTCAGCGCGGCGCGCCAGGCGGCCGGCCTGACGGCCGGCCGCTGATCACGCCTCGTCGAGCAGCTTGTCGTAGCTGTCCTCGGCCAGGCCCAGGTCGTTGCGGATCCGGTAGCGCAGGGTAAGGAGCATGCGCAGCTCGGCCCGGTCTTCCCCGGCCGGCGTGCCGTCGGCCGACCTGCCGTCAGCACAGTCCGGGCTTCCGGCGGGCGTCATGGTGACCGTGCGGGCCAGGCACAGCTCGACGCCTGCGGTGGCCCAGTCCAGCGCGCCGGCCAGGTCCGACCGCTCGACCAGCAGCTCGGCGACCAGGTCACAGGTGCGCGGATCGGATTTGCCCTCGGTCTTCAGCTTGTCGATCAGCGCTTGCGCCTCGACGTGCCTGCCGAGCTGGAACAGCGCCCGCGCGAGCGGGACCCGAGGGTCGATGAAGACCGGGCCGCCATCGGCCATCGCCAGCCGGAACCCGCTCGCGGCGGCGGCCGGGTCGTCGGCCAGCAGCCACTGCTCCCCGGCCCGCAGATACGCCTCCGAGCGCGGCATCGAGTCGGTCTGGGTGCCCGTCACCGCGAGCTTGCTCATGCGCCGCGCCGCGGCCTGATGGTCGCCGCTGGCGGCGGCATCGAACTCAATCGCGTCGAATTCTTCTCGGGTCAGGACGGCCACGATACGTACCGTACCCAGTCGAGAGATGGTTCAACGTCCGCTCTGGGGTAGTTGGCGAAAAAAGGCCGGTGGATCGGCGGCTGAAGCCGGCTACCGGCGGGAGCGTTCCAGTGCGTCCCAGAATCCGCGCCGCAGCGAGTGGCGCACCTCGTCGTGCAGCAGCGAGTCGACCGGCAGCGCCGACCCCTGCAGCAACCTGGCCTCCAGGTCCGAGGGCATCCGGGGCTTGCGGGCCAGCACGGCCTCCAGCCAGAGCGCGGGCGCGTCCCTGGCCACCGCGTCGCCGAAGCCGAACCCCTCGTTATGCGCCGCCTGGATCGCCTCCGGCAGCGAGACCGTCACCGGCTGTGGTACCGGCGCCGGGGCCGCCACGGGCTGCGGTCCGCTGTACGGGCCGCCGGGGCCCTGCGAGTACATCTGGCCCGGCTGCGCAGGCCGGCCAGGACCGGGAAACTGCTGCTGGCCCAGCTGATCGGAGGCCGGGCCGAACCCGCCCGGCGGAGCGGCCGGATACTGCGGCGCAGCCCCGCCCGGCGGCTGCCGCCCAACGTTCATGCCGTCCTGACCGGGCGCCTGACTCGGCATTCCCTGCTGACCCGCAAACCCTGGCTGACCCTGCAGCCCGGGCTGGCCGCTGAAACCGGGCTGCCCCGGCGCGCCGCGCTGGCCCTGCTGGCCAGAAAATCCTGGCTGACCGGAAAATCCCGGCTGACCCGACAGTCCCGGCTGGGCCGACAGCCCCGGCTGACCCGACAGCCCCGGCTGGGCCGAAAGTCCCGGCTGGGCCGACAGTCCCGGCTGACCCTGTGGCCCGGGCCGACCCGAGAGGCCCGGCTGGTTCTGCAGCCCTGGCTGGTTCTGTGAGCCTGACTGGTTCTGCGGGCCGGTGTGGTCCTGTGGTCCCGAGGACCTCAGCGACCCGGCCTGGTGCTGCGGCGGGGCCTGATGGCCTTGGGCCAGCTGGCTCTGCGTTCCGGAATAGCTTCGCGGCCCGACCTGGCTATGCAGGCCCGGCTGGCGCTGCTCAAGACCGCGCTGTTCAAGACCGCGCTGTTCAAGACCGCGCTGCTCAAGACCGCGCTGCTCAACACCATGCTGCTCAAGGCCGTGCTGGCCCTGACCGTACTGGCCCTGCGCTTGCTGGCCCGGACCGCGCTGCTCAACACCCCGCTGCTCAAGGCCGCGTTGCTCAACAGCGTGCTGATCAGGGCCGTACTGGCCCTGTGCCTGCTGGCCTGGACCGCGCTGCTCAAGACCCCGCTGGTCAACAGCACGCTGCTCAACAGCGCGCTGATCAAGGCCCTGCTGGCCCTGGCCGTACTGGCCCTGTGCCTGCTGGCCTGGACCGCGCTGCTCAAGACCCCGCCGCTCAACACCGCGCTGCTCAAGACCTTGCTGGCCCTGGCCGTACTGGCCCTGTGCCTGCTGGCCCGGACCGCGCTGCTCAAGACCCCGCTGATCAAGACCTCGCTGGCTCTGACTGGGCTGGCTCTGAGCCTGCAGGCCTTCACCGTACTGACTTTGCGCTTGCTGGCCCTGACCGCGCTGCTCAAGACCGCGCTGCTCAAGACCGCGCTGCTCAAGACCCCGCTGGCTCTGACTGGACTGGCTCTGAGCCTGGCCTTCACCGTACTGGCCATGCGATTGCTGGCCCTGACCAAGCTGCTCAAGACCACGCTGGTCAAGACCGCGCTGGCCCTGACTGGACTGGCTCTGAGCCTGGCCTTCACCGTACTGGCCATGCGATTGCTGGCCCTGACCAAGCTGCTCAAGACCGCGCTGCTCAAGACCCTGCCGGCCCTGACCCTGCTGACCCTGACCTTGTTGCTCCAGACCCTGCCGGCCCTGGCTCTGGCCCGGCGCCTGTCGGCCTTCATCTCGCTGGCCGGGCAGGCCCGCCTGCGGCTGCCCTGGCTGACCACCCGGACCCTGGCTCTGGCCCTGGTCTAGGCCTGCCGGGCCGTAGCCGCCGGCGCCCGGCCGCCGGTCCGCACTGAGATCCCGCTGCTCTGACCACCCCGGCTGCCCCAGCAAACCCGCCTGCGGCTGCGCATAGAAACCGTCCTGTCCACCCTGGCCCGACGGTCCGCCCTGGCCCGACGGTCCGCCCTGGCCTGGCAGAGTGCCCTGACCCGGCAGAATGCCCTGGCTCTGGTCTGGGCCCGCCAGCCCGTAGCCGCCCGCGCCCGGCCGCCCGCCCGCCCGCAGATCCCGCTGATCAGACCAGCCCGGCTGCCCCAGCAAACCCGCCTGCGGCTGCGCATAGAAACCGCCCTGGCCACCCTGGCCTGATAGTTCTCCCTCACCCGACAGTCCGCCCTGGCCCGGCACACCGCCCTGGCTTGACCGTCCGCCCTGGCCCTGAGTCCCGGCTTGGTCCGGCAGGCCGATGTGACCCGGCAGTCCCGGCTGGCTGTTCAGGCCGACGGTCCGGCGAGCAGGCTCCGCCGTCCCGGTGTCCCGCGCGACCAGGTCGGGCCCGAGGTCAGGCCGCTGCGGCGCGCCCCGGGATAGGTCGGCCAGCTGGCCGTTAGCCCCGTGAGCACCGTTTGAACTGCGCACCCCGTTCGAGCCCTCGATCCCGTTGGAACCCGGCATCCCGTTGGAACCCGGCATCCCGTTGGAACCCGGCATCCCGTTGGAACCCGGCATCCCGTTAGAACCCGGCATCCCGTTAGAACCCGGCATCCCGTTAGAGCCGTGCGCCCCGGTGGAACCGGGCCCCCCGGATGAGCCCTGTACCCCGTTGGAACCCTGTACTCCGTTCGGACTCTGGAGCCCGTTCGGACTCTGGACCCCGTTCGAATTCTGGAACACGTTCGAGTTCTGTACGCCGTTCGAACCGTGCACCCCGTTCGAGCTCTTTACCCTGTCCGAACCGTGCGCCTCGCTGGAACCCTGCGCCCCGCTAGATCCCTGCGCCCCGCTAGATCCCTGCGCCCCGCTGGAACCCTGCGCCTCGCTCGATCCCAGCGCCCCGTTCGAGGACGTGCTGGTGCCGTTCGCTGACGCGTGCGTTCCGTTGGATGGCCCTGATGGCATCCCGTTCGAGAACCCCGGGAAAGTGCCGGGCGCGGACTCGCCGGGCAGCGCGGTCGCCGCGGCCGGCCCGCCCGCGTCCTGCTGCGGCGGGCCGAGAGGACTGGCCTGCTGGCCATATCCGTAGTCCTGAGTTCCGGCCGAGCCGGCTGGTCCCGGCGCGGGCTGGCTCGCTTCCTGCGCACCGGAACCGGCCCGCTGACTACCGCCCGGGTAGTCCGCGCGGCCCGGATCGCGGTAACTGGTCGGGCCGGCCGGAAGCGCGGCGGCCGGCCGCCCTCGATAGCTCAGCGCCCCCGGCACCAGCCCGTTCCCTGGGCCGAACGCTGACCGGAGATAGCCGCCATTCGAATAGGTCTCGTCGAACCCGGCCGGCTCAGCTCCCGCGATCAGGTCCACGAACGGGCGCAGGTGCGCACTGGAGAGTTCTACGACGTCATCACATTCTTGCCGCAGCGCCCGCGAGATGACCGGTGTCCCATCGGCCGCCACGTGTAGCAGGATGACCCGGACCCCCAGGTCCTGCACTTCGGCCAGGACCGGCGCTAGATCCTCTTCCGCGCTGATGATGACAGCGTCGCAGACCGCGTTGTTCCTAGCCAGCGTGACCAGGTCGCGATGAATCTCGGTCTCAACGCCCTCCCGGTGCCCCGGCCGCATCCGGCCCAGCCGCAGCCTGAGCCCGGGCAGGTCAGCGAGTGTTTCATGCTCCTCGGTCCGGCGGCCTTCGACTGTCGCCTCGTACCAGTAGCAGCGCAGCAGCGGCAGGCCGGTCCGGTCCCGGGCTTGGCCCGCGAGCAGTTTCAGCAGGCCGGGATAGTCCCAGGAAACAGAATCGCGGCGGGGGGTGCCGTGGACGGCCATTGCGCCACCTGAGAGCACATAGCTAGCGTCCACGAACAGCGCGCAGCGATCCATGCGACACCGTCCCTTCCCTTGACGCGAGACGTTACCAGCGGCTAGCGACCGCGTCGTGACATATCGCGCGGATCGTAGCTCCATGGCCCACACCGGCTTTCTGCCACCGGTCCGGACGCTTGCGCAGATACCGTGCGGCCCCCGACGTCGCGCTGGCGGACTGAGTGGGGGGTGAGCCATGCGTTTTAGTTCGCTACGTCCCGAATGTAGCGCAGAGCCCGCTGTCCGCTCCGCCTCGCCCCCGGCCCGGCGGCCCGCCTGGCCAGCGAAGTACCCGGCGGCTTCCCGAAGCCAGGCGCCCGGGTGCCCCCCCCGCCCGGGCTCAGCGGATGAGGTGCCAGCAGCCCGGGCGGCGCAGGTACGCAAACCGGCCGGTGCGATAGTCTGCCGACTCGTGGCTGATCGCGACGCCTTGCTCACCATGATCACGGCCCAGGCCGTCATACCCGGCGAGGTCATCCTCAGCTCGGGCCAGCGCGCCGACTGGTATATCGATCTGCGCCGGGTGCTCCTGGCGGGCCGGGGCGCGCAACTGGCCGGACGGGTAATGCTCGAAGCCACGGCCGACTTGTCGTTCGACGCGGTCGGCGGGCTCACCCTAGGCGCCGATCCGGTCGCCATGGCCATGATGCACGCCGCTGGAGCCCAGGGCCGGGCGCTGGACGCGTTCGTGGTCCGCAAGGCGGGCAAGGCGCACGGCCTGCAGCGCCGGATCGAGGGGCCAGAGGTGGCCGGGCGCCGGGTCCTGGCCGTCGAGGACACCTCCACGACCGGTCACTCGGTCCTGAGCGCGGTTGATGCCCTGCTTGAGGCGGGCGCGGATGTCGTGGGGGTCGCGGTCGTCGTGGACCGCGGCGCCCGCGCTCTGGTTACGCAGCGCAGTCTCCCCTACCGGGCGGCGTTCGACCTGGCCGATCTGGGCCTGAGCTGAAGACCGGGCCTGGCCGGCCGCTAGCCGGCCAGGTGATGCAGGGTCGAGGCGCCCACGACCAGCAGCGCTATCAGCACCAGCACAACCGCGACGGCCGCGACGTACCGCCGCCGATCCCTGGGATCGGCATCATGACGTCCCATGAAGTGAGACTAGACCCGCGGCTCATTACTTTCCGTTATCACGGGCCGGACGGCACGGCGGATTACCCGCGCTCGGCCGGGTTCGGGATACTGGAATCGCCATCAGACGAAGGAGGCGGCTAGGTTGCCAATCGCGACCCCTGAGGTCTACGCGCAGATGCTCGATCGCGCTAAGGAGCACGGTTTCGCCTATCCGGCGATCAACGTGACGTCCAGCCAGACGCTGAACGCGGCCCTGCGCGGCTTCGCCGAGGCCGGCAGCGACGGGATCGTCCAGGTCTCCACCGGCGGCGCTGAGTACCTGTCCGGTGCCGGGGTGAAGGACATGGTTACCGGGGCGAGCGCGCTGGCCGAGTTCGCCACCGTGGTCGCCGCCCGGTACCCCGTCCACGTGGCGCTGCACACCGACCACTGCCCGAAAGACAAGCTGGACGGATACATGCGGCCGCTGGTCCGGATCTCCAGGGAACGGGTGGCCCGAGGGCAGGAGCCGCTCTTCCAGTCGCACATGTGGGACGGCTCGGCCGTGCCGCTGGCGGAGAACCTCCAGATCGCCGCAGAGCTGCTGGAGCAGTGCGCCAGCGCCCGGATCGTGATGGAAGCGGAAATCGGGGTGGTCGGCGGCGAGGAGGACGGGGTCGTCGGCGAGATCAACGAGAAGCTGTACAGCACGCCGCAAGACGCCCTGGCCACGGCCGAAGCGCTGGGCCTCGGCGAGCGCGGGCGGTACATCCTGGCCGCGACGTTCGGCAACGTGCACGGCGTCTACAAGCCAGGCCACGTCAAGCTGCGCCCGTCGGTGCTCAACGAAATCCAGGACGCGGTCGGCGCGAAATACGGCCAGGACAAGCCGTTCAGCCTGGTCTTTCACGGCGGCTCAGGCTCCGATCTGGCCGATATCCGCGAGGCGATCTCCTACGGCGTGGTCAAGATGAACGTCGACACCGACACGCAGTACGCGTTCACCCGGCCGGTGGCCGGCCACATGTTCACCAACTACGACGGGGTGCTCAAGGTGGACGGCGACGTCGGTGACAAGAAGGCGTACGACCCGCGCTCCTGGGGCAAGTCCGCCGAGGCGGCCATGACCGCCCGGGTGGTCCAGGCCTGCGAAGACCTGCTGTCGGCCGGCCACCAGCTCAGCTGACCCCCGGCCGGCCTGCTAGTTGCGTGATCGGGCCGCGTCCGCGCGCCGGAACGCGGCCCGGATGGAGTCAGCAACCTGCTCGGGCACCCTGGTTATCTGGCGCCAGCTGAAGTGCACGATCTCGAACCCGGCCTCGCGTAGCAATACATCCCGGTCCAGCTGACTGATCGTGTCCGCGGGGGACGTGTATTTCATCGCCCCGTCCGCTTCGGCCACGGTGCCATGCTCGGGCCAGAAGAAATCAACCCGGCCGATCGTCGCGTACTCGCCGCCCACCCACGCCTGCAGCTTCGGCGGGGGCAGCCCCTGATCACCGAACGCGACGCGGGCCACCGACTCCAGCACGGACTCTGACCGGCGATCGCTGAAGGCGATGACGTCTCGCGCCCGCCGGGCCCCGGGCCAGCGGGCACATGCCTGGGCCGCAGCCGCCAGGTGCTCCTCTGTCGCCTTCTTCTGGTGCAGCGCCGCGTCGGCGACCACGACGCCATCGGCAAACGGAAGAGCCCGGGCCAGGTCAGCGACCGTCCGGGCGACGCTGGTCAGCTCCACGCCGAACCGGGTGGTCCGCTCACTGGCTGGCAGCTGAGCATGATGAAGGCGGGTCCCGGCTCGTCCTGACTGGCTCCGGCGGCCCGGCACCGGCCGCGTCAGCGTGACCTCGCTGGCCAGCGGCTGGGTCAGGAGCGGGAGACCGTGGATGAGCGCGGCCGACTGGTGGCTGGCCACGACGTCCGGGCCGATCCTGCGGATGGCCGCGGCGGCCAGCAGCGCGTGCTCCCGGGCTGGGTCGCCGGCAGCGGCCCCGGCCAGGTCTGGTCGGGCATAAACGCCCCAGGACAGCTGGACGATGCTGCCCGCCTTGAGCTGGGTCCGGATCTGCCTGGTGGTGAAGCCCGCCTCGGCTAGCTGGGTGCGGGTCGCCAGGCCGTCTAGCCTGCGCAGCATCGCCTGGATGCTGGACTCCTGTCCCATCACCACCTCCGGCCCCATCGCCACCTCCGGCCCATCCGCAGCCTCGCCCGCAGCCGTCGTGGCCCGCCTCACTTATACCGGATTTGGCGCGGACAAAGCAGGCATTTAGTCATTGTGAGCGTAACAAATCCGGTATAAGTGCCCGGAAGCCGGGGGGTACCAGCCGAGGCCGCGTTGCAAATGAGGCACCTGGGGCGGCTGAGGACCGTGAGCCGAGGCCACGGGGTGCGAGGTGCGCGAGGCGCGGCCGCCGGGGTGCGCGGGGTTGCGGTCGCGGCCGCAGGCCGGGGCCGCGCCGATGCGAGGGTGCAGGGTGCAGGGTGCAGGGCGCGACCGTCCGGGGTGCGCGGGGTGCCGGCGCGGGCCCGCGCCGCGGGTGGGCGAGGTGTGGGGCGCGGGGGCGATCGCGGGGCGCGACGGCGGGGTGCGGGGTTTGCGGGGTGCCGGCGCGGGCCGGGCCGCTGGTGCGGGGTGTACGGTGCGGGCCGGGCCACGGGTGCGGGGTGCGGCGCAGGGTGAGGGGTGCGGGGTGGGGGGCCGCGCCGGGGCCGCGGATTGCGGGCTTGGCTAGCTGAGGCTGGACAGGGCGGTGAACTGGTCGTTGGTCAGCTCGACCCGGGCCGCGCCGACGTTCTCCTCCAGGTGCCCGGCGGAGTTGGTGCCAGGGATTGGCAGCATCACCGGCGACCGGCGCAGCAGCCAGGCCAGGGCGAGCTGGGCGGGGGTCGCGCCGACCTGCTTGGCCAGCACCGAAAGCGGGCCGTCCCGGCCCGCCAGCCGTCCCGTCGCGATCGGGAACCACGGGATGAAGCCGAGGCCCTCCCGCTCGCAGTAGTCCAGGACGTCCTCGGACTGCCGGGTGACCAGGTTGTAGCGGTTCTGCACGGAGACGATCGGGGCGGTCAGCCGGGCCTCGCCGATCTCGGCCACGCTCACCTCGGACAGGCCGATATGGCGGATCTTGCCCTCGCGCCGCATCTCGTCCAGCACGCCCAGCTGATCCACCATCGGCACCTCGGGGTCGATCCGGTGCAGCTGGTACAGCTCGATCGTCTCCAACCCGAGCCGCCGCAGGCTCATCTCCACGCACTGCCGCAGGTAGGCGGGCCTGCCGACGGCTTCCCACTGGCCCGGGCCGGTCCGGACGAACCCGCCCTTGGTCGCGATCGTGATCCCGTCGTAGGGGTACAGGGCCTCGCGGATCAGTTCCTCGCTCACGAACGGCCCGTACGAGTCAGCCGTGTCGATGAAGTCGACGCCCAGTTCGGCCGCACGGCGCAGGACCCGGACGGAGGCCGCCCGGTCCGGCGGATCTCCCCAGACCCCGGGTCCGGTGATCTGCATCGCGCCATAGCCGAGCCGGGTGACAGCTACATTCCCGCCAAGTGCGAACACGCCGCTGGCGGCCGCCGGGAGGTCGCTAAAGGACATGCGCCAAACCTACCGAGCAATTGGCCAACCAGAAAAACCTGGACGCTCCGCCGGGGCGGCCAGCGGCCCGGCAAGATGGCTGCCATGTCACCTCAGAACCTGCTCGGCGGGCCCCCGCCGACTTACCTGCCCGAGAACGAGGCCGCCCGCCTGGAGTTGGCCGCCGCCGCGGATCCGGCCGCCACGGCGGCCCGGTTCCCCTCCTACTGCGCGGCCTGGGCGGCGCTCGCTGAGCAGGCCATGGCGGCCGGCCAGCCGGTCGCCGCCTACGCCTATGCCCGGACGGGTTACCACCGCGGCCTGGACCAGCTGCGCCGGGCGGGCTGGCACGGGCACGGGCCGATCCCGTGGGAGCACCAGGCCAACCAGGGCTTCCTGCGCGCGCTGCACATGCTGGCCGTGGCCGCGGCGGCCATTGGCGAAGACGACGAGGCGCAGCGGTGCCGTGAGTTCCTGACTGACTCCAGCGCGGCCGCGGCCGCCGCGCTGGACAGCTAGCTCAGCACCCGGTCCGCGGCCCGGCCGCTCCGGTAGCATCGCAGGGCAAGAGCCCCTGCCGCCAGCGCGCTGTACGCGCCACCAGCGGTCAGGGGCTTCGCTGGCACCGGGAAGGGCCTGATGCGATGCCCGCCATCGTGATCGTGGGCGCACAGTGGGGCGACGAAGGCAAAGGCAAAGCGACTGACCTGATCGGGGATCAGGTCGATTTCGTGGTCAGGTACCAGGGCGGCAACAACGCCGGGCACACGGTGGTCATCGGGGACGAGAGCTACGCCCTGCACCTGCTGCCCGCCGGGGTGCTGTCCAAGAACGCGACCCCGGTGATCGGCAACGGCGTGGTGGTCGACCCGGCCGTGCTGCTGGCCGAGATCGACGGCCTGCAGGCCCGCGGCATCTCCTGCGACGGGCTGCTCCTGTCGGCCAGCGCGCACCTGATCATGCCGTACCACCGGGCTCTCGATAAGGTCACCGAGCGCCATCTGGGCAGCGCCAGGATCGGCACGACCGGCCGCGGCATCGGGCCCACCTACGCCGACAAGGTGGCCCGGGTCGGGATCCGGGTCCAGGATCTGTTCGACCCGCCGATCCTGCGCCAGAAGCTGGAGCTGGCCCTGCGCGAGAAAAACCAGGTGCTGGCCAAGGTCTACAACCGGCGCGGCCCGCAGGCCGAGGCCATCGCCGAGGAGTACCTCGGCTACGCCGGCCGCCTGGAGCGCTACGTCGCCGACACCGGGCTGATCATCAACCAGGCGCTTGACCAGGGCCAGGTGGTGCTGCTCGAAGGCGCCCAGGCCACCATGCTGGACGTCGATCACGGCACGTATCCGTTCGTGACCTCGTCCTCGCCGACGGCCGGCGGCGCCTGCTCCGGCTCGGGCCTGGGGCCGACCAGGATCACCAAGGTGATCGGGATCGTCAAGGCCTATACCACCCGGGTCGGCGCCGGGCCGTTCCCCACCGAGCTGCCAGGGACCGAGGGCGAATGGCTGCGCCAGGCCGGCCAGGAGTTCGGGGTGACCACCGGCCGGCCGCGCCGCACCGGCTGGTTCGACGCGGTCGTGGCCAGGTACGCGACCCGGGTGAACGGGATTACCGACTACTTCCTGACCAAGCTGGACGTGCTGTCCGGCCTGGAGCGGGTGCCGGTCTGCGTCGCCTACCAGGTGGACGGCGCCCGGTCCGCGCAGATCCCGATGTCCCAGACCGACTTCCACCACGCCGTGCCGGTATATGAGCACTTCGAGGGCTGGCCGGAGGACATCTCATCGGCCCGGACGTTCGGTGACCTCCCGGCCACCGCCCAGGCTTACGTGCGGGCCCTGGAAGAGATGATCGGCGCCCCGTTCGGGGGGATCGGCGTGGGGCCCCGCCGGGACCAGACCCTGCAGCTCCGGCCGCTGATCTGAGCCGGGCCGGGCCGGTAGGCTCGCCGGATGCGGGTTCTCGTCGTTGGCTCGGGCGGCCGTGAGCACGCCCTGGTCCGCTCGCTCGCGCGCGACCGTGACGTCAGCGCGCTGCACGCGGCGCCGGGTAACCCGGGTATCGCCGGGCTAGCCGAGGTCCACCCGGTCACGCCCGCCGACCCGGCCAGCGTCGGCTCGCTAGCCGCCCGCACCGGGGCCGACCTGGTCGTCATCGGGCCCGAGGCACCGCTGGTGGCCGGGGTGGCGGACGCGCTCAGGGCAGCCGGGATCAGCTGCTTCGGGCCTGATCAGGCCGCCGCGATGATCGAGGGCTCGAAGTCGTTCGCCAAGCAGGTCATGAACGCGGCCGGCATCCCGACCGCCGCCTCAGCCACCTGCTCGACGCCGGCCCAGGCCAGTGCGGCCCTGGATGCGTTCGGGCCGCCTTACGTGGTGAAGGCGGACGGCCTGGCGGCCGGCAAGGGCGTGCTGGTCACCGCCGACCGCCCGGCGGCCCTGGCCCACGCCAGGGACTGCGGCACCGTCGTGATCGAGGAGTTCCTGGACGGCCCCGAAGTGTCGATCATGGCCCTGGCCGACGGAACCCGCGCCGTGGCCCTGCTGCCCGCCCAGGACTACAAGCGCGCGCATGACGGCGACGCGGGCCTGAACACCGGCGGCATGGGCGCCTACGCCCCGCTGCCCTGGGCCCCGCCCGGGCTCGCCGATGAGGTCCTGGCCCGGGTCATCCAGCCCGCTCTCGATGCGCTGCGCCGCCGGGGCTCGCCCTTCTCGGGCCTGCTCTACGCCGGGCTGGCCCTGACCGCGGCGGGGATCAAGGTGGTGGAGTTCAACGCCCGGTTCGGCGACCCGGAAGCGCAGGTGGTGCTGGACCGGCTGGCCACCCCGCTGGCCGGGCTGCTGCGCGCGGCGGCCTGCGGCGGGCTGGCCGGGCACGGCCCGCTGAGCTGGACGCCAGGGGCCGCGGTCACGGTGGTCATCGCGGCGGAGGGTTACCCGGGTGGGCCCGCGGCCGGTGACGAGATTGACGGACTAACCGATGCGGAACGCCAGCCGGGCGCCTATGTGCTGCAAGCCGGTACCCAGCTCCGGGCCAGTGACGGCGCGCTGGTATCGGCGGGCGGGCGGGTACTCGACATCGTGGGCACCGGCTCCGGGCTGGCCCAGGCCAGGGAGGCGGCCTACCGGGCCGTGGCCAGGATCAGGATGCGTGGCGGCTGGCACCGCACCGACATCGCCCGCGGCCAGGACCCTGCGGCCCCCGGCGACCGATGACCCAGCCCCGGCCAGAGAATCGCGGGCCTGCCTGCCGCTCCAGCCCGGCGCGGTCTCCCGCCCGCCCGACCCCGACCCGCCGCCCGACCCGACCTCGCCTCCAAACCCCGACCCGCTCCCCGACCCGACCCCGCCTCCAAACCCCGCCCCGCCGCCCGACCAGGCCCCGCCTCCAAACCCCGACCCGCCGCCCTCGGCCGCCGCCCCGGCCCCGCCTCAGCCGCCCGACCAGGCCCAGGCCGACGAAACCCCGATCCGGGTGACCACGCTGGAGCTGTTCTTCGACCTGGTCTTCGCGTTCACCCTGACGCAACTCACCGCGCTGCTGTCCGGGGACCTGTCCCTGGTCAGCGTGGCCCAGGTGCTGCTGATCTTCGGGGCGCTGTGGTGGATGTACGGCGGTTACGCGTGGCTGACCAATACCCGGCCGCCGGTCCGGCCCGCGGAGCGGATCCTGCTGCTGGTCGGGATGGCCGGGTTCCTGACCACCGGGCTGGCCATCCCGCACGCCTTCAGTTCCGACGGCGTCGCGTTCGGGGCCGGCTTCCTGGTGGTCACGCTGGTGCACGGCTGGCTGTACTACCGGGTGAACGCCAACATCCTGCGGGTCGCCCCGTTCAACGTCGGGGCGGCGCTGCTGATCATCAGCGCCGGGCTGGTGGCCAGCCCGGACCACGGGCCGGGTCCGGCGGGCTACGCGCTCTGGCTGGCCGCGCTGGTGGTGCTGCTCGGCTCGCCGCTGATCGTGCACCCGAAGGGACTGTTCGAGATCAGGCCCGCGCACTTCGTGGAGCGTTACGGCGCGCTGCTGATCGTGGCGCTGGGCGAGTCGGTCGCCGCGGTCGGCATCGGCGCCGCCAGCTTCGGCCACCCCGACCGCGCCGCGGCGGTCACCGGCCACCTCAGCGCCCAGCTGATCATCGCCTCGATCCTCGGCCTGGCCCTGGCCGCCGTGGCGTGGTGGACGATCTTCGGTGACGGCAGCGATGACCGGGCTCTGATCGTCTTGACCGAGTCCTCCAGCCAGCGCCGGGTCTCGCTGGCGCTGTCCGCGTATTTCTACGGCAACATCCCGCTGCTGCTCGGCGTGGTAGCGATCGCGGCCGGGGTGGAGCAGGCCATCGGGCGCTCGGCCGGCGGCGGCCGAGGGCGCCACCGCCGCGGCCGTCGTGCTCGCGGTCGGCGCGGCGCTGTTCCTGGCCGGGGACGTCGCGTTCCGGCGGCTGCTGGGGATCGGCCCGGTCGGCGTCCGCGCGATCGCGGCGGTCGTGGTCCTGGCCAGCATCGCGGCCGGGGTGGCCGCGACCATCGAGGCGCAGCTCGCGGTGGTCACCGCCGTGCTGATCGCGATGCTGGGCATCGAGCGGTACCGGGCCACCGCCCGGCCGCCCGCCGTTACGGCAGGATAGAGCTGTGATCGAGCGCTACACCCGGCCGGAGATGGGCCACGTCTGGAGCGAGGCGCACAAGTACGAGCTCTGGTGCCAGGTCGAGACCATGGTGCTGGAGGAGCACGCGCGGTCGGGCACCGTGCCCGCCGACAGCGTGGCCCCGGTCCGGGCCGCGCCGCCGCCCACGCCCGAGGCAGTCGCCGCGCTGGAGGCCGTCACCGGGCACGACGTCATCGCGTTCCTCTCGGCCTGGGCGGACAACACCGAGCCCAGGTCGGCGGCGGCCTATGTCCATTTCGGGATGACCTCATCCGACCTGCTGGACACCGCGCTGGCCCTGCAGCTCACCGAGGCCAGCGATCTGCTGGCGGCCCGGTGCGCCGCGCTGACGGCGGCCTTGCGCGAGCATGCGCTGGCCCACCGGGGCACGCTGCGGGCCGGGCGGACCCACGGCATCCACGCCGAGCCGGATGTCTGGGGCCACCGGGTGGCCGATTTCGCGTTCGGGATGCACCGGTGCGGGGCCCGGCTGGCCCGGGCCCGGGCCGCGATCGCCGTGGGCAAGCTATCGGGGCCGGTCGGGACGTACTCCAATATCGACCCGGCCATCGAGACGGCGGTGATGGCCCGGCTGGGGCTGGCCCCCGCCGAGGTCGCGACCCAGGTCGTGCTCAGGGACGGCATCGCCGAGTGGGTCAGCGTGCTGGCCCTGATCGCGACCGTCTGCGAGGCGATCGCGCTTGAGGTCAGGCACGGCCAGCGGACTGAGGTCGCCGAGCTGGCCGAGCCGTTCGGCGCGGGCCAGAAGGGCTCGTCGGCCATGCCGCACAAGCGCAACCCCGTCCGCTCAGAGCGAATCTGCGGGCTGGCCCGGGTGGTGCGGGCTCAGGTGGTGCCGGTCATGGAGGGGATCCCGCTGTGGCACGAGCGCGACATTTCGCACTCATCGACCGAGCGGGTGGCGCTGCCCGACGCCGCGATCGCCACCGACTACCTGCTGGACCAGACCACCAGCCTGATCCGGGGCCTGGTGGTCGACCCGGCGCGGATGCGGGCCAACCTGGAAGCCACCCACGGCCTGATTTACTCTGCCGCGGTGCTACTGGAGCTGGTCGCGGCGGGGATGTCGCGGGAGGACGCGTACGCCCTGGTCCAGGCGGCCGCGGCGGACACCTGGCGGACCGGAACGCCACTGCGCGAGACGCTGCGCCGCCACGCCGCCGAGCGCGGCCAGCGGCTGGACGAGGCGCGGCTGGACGAGGCCTGCCGCCCTGAGCGGTACACCGAGCGGCTCGGCCCGGTCTTCGCCAGGCTGGAACGGATGTCATGAGCACCGGCTGCGGGCGTGGCCGGCCATGAGGCACCTGTACTCGGGCAAGGTCCGCGAGCTCTACGAGAGCGACGACGGGGTGCTGCTGCTGGTCGCGACGGACCGGATCTCGGCCTTCGACTACGTGCTCAGCACCGAGATCCCGGACAAGGGAAAAATTCTCACCCAGCTTTCCCTGTGGTGGTTTGAGCAGCTCGCCGACCTGGTACCGAACCACCTGGTGGAGGCCCGGATACCGGCTGAGTTCGCCGGGCGCGCACTGGCCTGCCGCCGCCTGGAGATGGTGCCGGTGGAGTGCGTGGCCCGGGGTTACCTGGCCGGCTCGGCCCTGGCCGACTACCGGCTGACCGGCACGATCTGCGGGTTCCCGCTGCCCCCCGGGCTTGAGGAGGGCTCCCGGCTGGCTGAGCCGCTGTTCACGCCGGCGACCAAGGCGCCCGGGGGCGAGCATGACCAGAACATCCCGCCGTCGGCGGTCGCGGACCTGCTGGGCCCCGGCGTCGCCGCCGAGCTGGAGCGCGTCACGCTGGAGGTGTACCGGCGCGGCACCCGGATCGCCGGGCAGCGCGGCATCATCGTGGCCGACACCAAGTTGGAGTTCGGCACCGGCCCCGACGGCGTGCTGCGGCTGGCCGACGAGGTCCTGACCCCGGATTCGTCCCGGTTCTGGCCCTCGCGGCAATGGGCCCCGGGCCGGGCTCAGCCGTCCTTCGACAAGCAATTCGTCCGCGATTGGCTGACCTCGCCGCAATCGGGCTGGGATCGGACCGGGCCGCCGCCGCCGCTGCCCCGGCCGGTCGTGGAACAGACCCGTGATCTCTATATCCAAGCCTACGAGAGCCTGACCGGGCGGCGGTGGGGGTAAGGAATGGGCCGGTCGCAGGGATTACTCAGCAGGGATTAAACAGCCCGCCTATTACTCAATGAATTCAATCAGGTACCTTACGTAACACTGCTGACATGGTCTAGGGGGCGCGTGCGCGGTGGAATACTGGACGCCGGGGGGGACGGGCCGCCCGCCGGAGGGCGGCCTGGAGTCGGGCTGGCCGCAGGGCGCGCCGCCAGGGGTGACTGCCGAGAGCAGTCGCATGACGCCTCAGGACAGACACAGGAGCTTCGACGATATGACCACCGGCCCACAGACCCGATACACCGTTCGAGGCGGGATTCCGCTGCAGGGCACCGTGTTCGTCCAAGGGGCCAAGAACGCCGCGCTCAAAATGATCGCCGCCTCACTGCTGGCCGAAAAGGGCCGCACGGTGCTCAGGAATGTCCCGGTCATCGAGGATGTGCGCCGGGCGGTCGAGCTGGCTCAGGCCGTCGGCGCCGTGGTCAAGTTCCACGAGGCGGAGCGGACCCTGGTCGTGGACGCCTCCCGGCTGACCAGCTCAGTGCTGCCCGCTGAGATCACCAGCAGGTTCCGCGGCTCGGTGCTGTTCGTGCCCGCCTTGCTGCACCGGCTGGGCGAGGCCACCCTGGAGGGCATCGGCGGCTGTAACCTGGGCAGCCGCAACCTGGACTTCCATTACCGGGGCTTCGCCCGGCTCGGCGCCATCGTGGATGAGGGCGAGAACCAGATCCGCATCAAGGCGGACCAGCTCAGCGGCGCCCACCTGTACCTGGACACGCCGTCCCACACCGGGACCGAGAACCTCATCATGGCCGCGTCGCTGGCCCCGGGCATCACCGTGATCGACAACGCGGCACTCGAGCCAGAGGTACTCGACGTCATCGCCTTCCTGGGCAAGATGGGCGCCGACATCACCGGCGGCGGCACCGGATTCGTCACGGTCCGCGGGGTGAAGGAGCTGACCGCGGTCGAGCACACGGTGATGCCCGACCGGATCGACGCCGGGGTCTTCGCCATGGCCGCGGCGATCACCGGCGGCGAGCTGAGCCTGGTCGGCGCCTCGCTGGAGCATTTCGGCGTCGTGCGGTGGAAGCTGGAGCAGATGGGCGTCGAGTTCGCCAGCCAGGGCGCCATCCTGCAGGTCCGCCGGGACCGCCAGCTGCGCCCGATCAACGTCATTACCTGCCCGTTCCCCGGGTTCGCGACAGACCTGCAGTCGCCGATCATGGCGGTGGCCAGCCTGGCCGACGGGACCAGCTATATCAGGGAGACCATCTTCGACGGCCGTTACACGCTGGCCGGGGAGCTGAACAAGATGGGCGCCAAGGTCGAGGTGGCCGGCAACGCGGTGCTGGTGCACGGGCCTTCGGTACTGAAGGGGGCCGAGGTCATCGCCCATGACCTGCGCACCGGGATCGCGCTCGTGCTGGCCGGGCTGGCCGCCGAGGGCGAGACCGTCGTCTCCCCCGCCTACCCGATCGACCGGGGGCACGCCTCGGTGGCGACCCGGCTGACCACGCTCGGCGCGGACATCACCGTCGACGCCATCAGCTAGCCCGCCCTGCCCCGCGAGCCACTCCCGCCGCCGCCGGTTCGGGCGAAAGGGCGGCTGGCTCTAGCTTTTGCCTTCCCTTTGGACTCCCTTGAGCTTGCCTTTCCGTACATCGCCGGCTGGAACACGGATAATTGCCTCTTCCGGTGATCGTCTCAATGAGCTACGAAAGGTAACAGCGGGCAATCACAGGGCAGGCGGCCAGCCAGAGCCAGAGGCGGGGAAGGAGCAGAACGCGGGAATGCGGCCAGGAATCCGGTCGGGCATGCAGCGGAGCGCAGGAATTCAGCCAGGAAGGAGGGCCGGCCTAGCCCCGAGCGCAGGCAGCCCGGCAGCCTCAGCAAGCCGCCGCCGATTCAGCGGGCCAGGCCGGTCATGAGCGGCTTACGGCCGGGCGCCGGTGAGCTCACCATCGGCATCATCGGGCCGCATGAGCTGGTGGAACGTATCATGCTGGCCGGCACGACCGGGTCCGGGACGCCAACAGGCGGCGGGCCAGGAGGTCTGGCACCCAAGCGCCTGGTGGCCGCGGCCTACCGGGACGAGCAGGAGGCCGCCGACATGGTGCTGCGGCTCGGCTCGATCGATGCGTGCCTGTTCGCCAGCCGCGTTCCCTATGAGGTGGCCCGTAAGGCGGGCGCGCTGTCCAGCCCGGCCACCTACGTGCCGCTGGCCGGAAGCGCGCTGTTCGCGGCGCTGCTGCGGGCCAGCCGGGATGGCGGCCAGGACCTGGCCCGAGCCAGCATCGACGTGCTGGGCCGGGCTGACGTCGAGGACGCCTTCGCCGAGCTGGGCGTGGCCGCCCGCGGCCTGCATGTGCGCGAGGACCTGGCCAGCCCGGCCGTCCTGACCTCCTTTCACGAGCGGCTATTCCGCCGGGGCGAGTCCTCGGTGGCGTTTACCTGCCTGCACTCAGTGGCCAGCCCGGCTCGCCGAGGCCGAGGTGCCGGTGTTCACCATCCGGCCGACCGGGCATGCCATCAACGCGGCGCTGCAGACCGCGGCCCTGCTGGGCGGCTACCGCCGACTGGATGACGCGCAGCTCGCGGTGGCGGTGGTGGAGGTGCCGACGCTGCGTGATACCGCCCGGCGGGCATCCCCGCGCCAGGCCCGCGAGGAACTGCGGCTCACCGTGCACAGGTTCCTGGTCCAGGAGGCCCAGCGGATGCATGCGACGGTAAGTCCGACCAGCGACTTCGCGTTCCTGATCACGGCGACTCGCGGGTCGCTGGCCGGGGCCACGGACGGGTTCAGGATCCCGCCGTTCACCGAGCGGGCCCGCAGCGAGCTGGGCGTCACCATCGAGGCCGGCGTCGGGATGGGCCGCAGCGCCCTGGAGGCGGAGGCGCACGCCCGGGCCGTCCTGGGCCGGGCGCAGTTCGGCCCGGCCGCCCGCGGCTTCGCGTTAGGCGTGCAAGGCCAGCCCTTAGTTCCGACCCCGCGGCATCCGGCCGCCGGGGCGCCCGGGCGGATGCGGGCGCTCGAAACGCTGGGCCGGCTGGCCGGGAAGCTGCCCGAAGGCAACGCAACCATGGTCGTGGACGCGGACACCGCCGGGCGGCTGCTCGACGTCACCCCCCGCACGGCCCGGCGGCTGCTGCATGGCCTGGTCGAGGAGGGCCTGGCCTGGCCGCTGCCGCCGAGCCGGTCGCCCCAGCCCGGACGGCCCCGGCAGTTCTACCGGCTGCTGGCCGAGAAACTGGAGCGCCGCCCGGACCACTGACCGCCGGTGCCGGGGACCTGGTTAGCGCGGGTAGCGGCTGATCACGTCGGCTCCGAACCTGGCCATCTCCTCGCGCTGTGGCGAGAACTGCAGCAGCATCAGGCCGACCCCGGCCTGCTCGTAGGCCCGCAGCCGCTCGATGATCTGATCCGGGGTGCCGACCAGGCCGCTGCGCAGCCCGCGGTTGGAGACGCTGTACTCCTCCACCGACACCCGCGATTCCAGCTGCGACCCCTCGATGAAGTCCTGGTACGAGGCGTACGCCTCGGGCGAGGACCGGACGTCGAGTATCCGGTCGAGTTCCGCCTGGGCCTGCGCCTCGGTGTCCCGGCAGATCACGTAGCCGGACACGCCGAAGGTCAGCGGCGGCCGGCCCGCCTGCTCGCGGCGCGCGCTCAGGTCGGCCACCTTGGCCGCGATGACCTCAGGCGCGTCCCCGTGCATGACGTACGCGTCGGCCTGCCCGGCCACGACGTCCTTGGACTTCGGCGACTCGCCCCCCATGTAGACCGGCGGCACCCGCTGTGGCTTGGGCTCCAGGATCGCGCCGTCGAGCTGGTAGAGCGGCCCGGAGTGGGTCACGGTGTCCTCGCGCAGCAGCCGGGACACCACGTCAAGCCATTCCTCGGTGCGCGTGTACCTGGCGTCGTGCACGTCAAACGGCGCCCCGTACTGGCTGGCCTCGTCCTTCCACCAGGACGAGACGACGTTGAGCGAGATCCGCCCCGGCGCGATCGTGTCCAGGGTGGACAGCGCCTTGGCGGTCAGGGCAGGGGAATGGTAGTTGGGCCGGACGGCGAGCATCAGCTCCAGCTGCCTGGTCACCGCGGCGACGGCCGGGGCCAGCGCCCAGCAGTCCAGCGAGGGGGCCCGGTGGCCCTTGATGTCGTTGAGGTTGAGCTCGGCGATCAAGGTCAGCTCGAAGCCGTGCCCCTCGCTCTCGACGGCCAGGTCGCGGATATACGGCCAGCCGATGGACATGCCCTCGTCCCTGACGTTGCGCAGCCAGCCGCCGAAGATCGGCATCCAGTACCCGAACCGCACCAGCCTGCTCCCTTCCGGGCTATCGCCCGCGTTATCCGTGCCGGGCTATCGCCCGCGTTATCCGTGCCGGGCTATCGCCCGCGTCATCCGTTCCGGGCACTGCGCCCGCTTTATCCGTTCCGGGCACTGCGCCCGCTTTTCCGTTCCGGGCACTGCGCCCGCTTTATCCGTTCCGGGCTCTGCGCCCGCGTTATCCGTTCCGGGCACTGCGCCCGCGTCATCCGTGCTGTGCCCTCGCCCGCGTCATCCCGGCCGGGCCGATTCCCGGGCCAGCAGTGCGGCCATGAAGTCCGCCACCGAGCGCAGCGCCGAGACCGGCGCGACGGCCTCGATGCCCGCGTTGTAGTTGGTCGTGGTGTTGATGTCGTAGGTGACCAGCCGGCCGTCCGCCGTCTCGATGAACTCGAATCCGGCGATCTCGATTCCCTGCTGCCGGGCGAAGTCCTGGTACTGGCCGATGACCGGATGATCGAAGCCGGCCCGCAGCGCGAACAGCTCGGGCCCCGGGTCCGGGCCGATCGCGCACGCGTCGGCCGGGCACAGCTCAAACCCGCCCCGCGCGGTGTCGGCGGTGATGGCGTAGACGAACTCGCCGCCGACCAGCTCGGCCCGGGTGATCTGGGGCTCGGCCGCCCGCAGGTACTCCTGCAGCAGCGTGATGCCATCGACCGGCGGCTGGTAGTCAGCTGAGCTCAGGTAATCATCGAAGGCCGCGTGCGTGTCGAACAGCCGGACGCCGAGGCCCTTGCCGCCCTGGTTGTGCTTGCTGATGAACGGCACGGGCAGCTTGCGGGCGGCCGCGGCCAGCTCGTCCTGGCCTGCGACCGCCACCGTGTGCGGCACGTCAAACCCGGCCGCGCGCAGCGCGACCAGCTGCTCGACCTTGCTCATCTCCAGGTCCAGCACACGCCGCCCGTTCACCACCCGGCGGCGGTGGGCCTCCAGCCAGCTCAGCACGCCCCGGGTCTGGTCCTTGGCGTAGGGATGCCCCCGGGTGTGCGACGAGGCGCTCATCCGGGACCAGAACACCCCGCGCGGCGGCGGCTCATCCAGGTCGATCGCCCCCGAGCCGAGCAGCCACGGCTCATGCGGCACGCCAGCGGCGTCGAAGGCCGCACCGAGCGGCTCATACCAGTCCGGGTTCTCATGGATCACGTAGATCCGCATCGCGGCTCCTGGCCTCAGGCCCGGCGCGGGAAGCTGGCCGCCACCGCGAGGAACGCGTCGTTGGCCTCGGTGTCCCCGATCGACACCCGGGCCCCGTCACCGGCGAACGGCCGGACGCTGACCCCGGCGCGGCCGCAGGCCCCGGCGAAGTCGGCGGTGCTGGTGCCCAGCGGCAGCCAGAGGAAGTTGGCCTCGGTCGGCGGCACCGTCCAGCCCTGCCGGGCCAGCTCGGCGCACACCCTGATCCGCTCGGCCACCACGGCATCCACCCGGTCCAGCAGGTCGGCCTCGGCGGCCAGCGAGGCCGTGGCGGCGATCTGCGCCAGCGAGTTGACCGTGAAGGTCAGCATCGTCTTGCGGACCGCGGCCGCGACCGGCTCGGGCCCGATCAGGAAGCCGACCCGCAGCCCGGCCAGCCCGTAGGCCTTGGAGAAGGTACGCAGCACGGCCACGTTGGGCCGGTCCCGGTAGAGCGTCAGCCCGTCGGGAACCTCCGGGTCGCGGACGTACTGGGTATAAGCCTCATCCAGCACGACCAGGCAGTCGGCGGGGACCTGATCGAGGAATTCCACCAGCTCGTCGCGGTGCACCACGGTCCCGGTCGGGTTGTTCGGGTTGCACACGAACACCAGCCTGGTCTGGCTGGTCAGGGCCTGCGCCATCGCGGGCAGGTCGTGGACCTGATCGCGCAGCGGGACCCGGACCGAGGTGACGCCGGCCAGATCGGACAGGTAGGGGTAGGCCTCGAAGGAACGCCAGGCGTAGATCACCTCCGCGCCGGGTTCGCTGACCGCCTCCAGCAGCTGCTGGGCCACGCCGACCGAGCCGCAGCCGACCGCGATGTGCTCGGCGGGCACGCCGAACCGGTCCGCGATCGCCGCGGTCAGCTCGGCGGCTCCGTTGTCGGGGTACCGGTTGATGTCGCTGGCCGCCTCGGCGATGACCTTCAGCACCGACGGCAGCGGGCCGAACGGGGACTCGTTCGACGAGAGCTTGAAGGACGGCCCGCCCGCGGGCGGGGGCTTGCCCGGCTGGTACGGGGCGAAGTGGTCGAGGATCGGCCGGAAGCGCGGAGATTCTGCGGACATCGGTGTCCTCCTGGCTATGGGCGCCGTCATCGTGACCTGAGCCCTGGCCGGCCGGCAGCTGGGCGTCCGGGCCGCGGGGCAGTCAGCCCTAGTGTCGCACTTCGCCTGCTCTGGGGCGGTCAGGTGGCCACCGGACGGGCCGGGACGGGGCGGTCAGCCAGCCGGCGGGCCAGCCCACCGGACCCGGCGGAAGCGTGCTGCCGGACAGGCCGGGACTGGCTACCGGAGGGCCGGGACTGGCTACCGGACGGGCCGGGACTGGCTACCGGACGGGCCGGGACTGGCTACCGGACGGGCCGGGACTGGCTACCGGACGGGCGGGATAGGAGGGATCGGCAGCGGATGCCGCTGGGCGGCCAGGGTCAGCAGCACGACCGCGTCAGTCCAGCCCAGCGGGGCCACCGAGACCGGCTGGCCGCGGCCGTCGACCTGCTCGGGCAGCTCACCCAGCCGGGTCCGGTGCGCGGTCAGCCAGGACAGGACCGCCCCGGCTCGCTGGTGCGCTCCGGTACCGGCCCACAGCAGCCCGAAGAACCCGGTCTCCGCGGTCCAGGCCGCCGCCTGGTTGCCCGGCCAGTCCGAGCCGGGCAGGACGCCGCCGTCGGGCCGGGTCAGGCTGGCCTGCGCGGCGGCCGCGGCCCGGCTGACCGCGGCCGAGGCGGCGGCGAACGGCGGTCCCAGGAAGGTGACGGCGGCATCGTCACCCGAGCTGGCGCCGGGCTGCCGGTGATAGCCGTACCGGCCGAACTGCGTGCTGATGGTGCTGGCCAGCCGGGCCGCGGCGGCCGCCCAGCGGCTCTGCTCCGCGCCGAACCCGCGCGCCCCGGCCAGGTCCGCCGCGGCCCGCAGGCCCGCCAGCAGCGACGCCGCGGTACCGAGGGTGACGGAGGTGGAGTCCTCCCAGTAGTCCATGGCGGCGGCGGGCAGCCCGCCGGCGGTCAGCGCCCGGCGGGCGGCATCCGCCGCCGCGGTGACCATCGGCCACAGGACCGCCAGCTGGTGCTGGCGGGCCTGGCTCGCCGGGCCGGCTGAGGTGAACCAGAACCACACGGCCCACGGCACCCAGCCGGTGGCGTCCAGTTCGGCGGGCCGGCCATCCTGCACCGGTCCGGCCCCGTCGGGCCAGTACCGCGCCGCCCAGCCGCCGCCGGGCAGTTGCACCTGCTGCAGGAAGCGCAGCACGCGGTAGGCGTCCGCCGGGTGCCCGGTACCCGCCAGCGCGGCCGCCACCCAGCTGGAATCGCGCGGCCAGGCATACCGCCAGCCGTTGTGCACGGCCGCCAGCACCGCGCCGTCCGGGCGGGTCAGCAGGCGCAGGTCCAGCAGGGCCCGGGTGGCCATGGACCGCTGCGGGCCGGTCGCGCCCGGGATGTTGCCCGCGGCCAGCCAGTGCCGGCTCGCCTGCCCGGCGGCCTGGACGCAGGCCGCGAGAGCCGGGGTCAGGGCGGCCGGCCCGGTGCTGGTGAAGATCGCGCCGCCGCTGGTCTGCAGCACGCTGGTGCCGGGCAGGTAGTGGCCGCGCACGCCGACGGGCACCGCGAGCACGTCCTGCGGCGCGCACGGGTCGGCGGCGACTCCTTCCTGCGCCAGCCCGGGCGAACCAGGAGGCCGGGCCAGGGCGGCTATCGCCCCGCCGCCAGCCAGGGCCAGCACGACCGCGATGGCTACCGCCCGGCTCCAGCCGGGTAGCTGCCACCAGGTTCGCAAGCCCATACTCCCCCGTCCAGACTGTCGCCGCTACGGCCCGGTGACCGAGCGCAGCACCTGGCCGAACGTCTCGGCCACGTCCTGACTGAATAGCACGAAGCGCGCCTCATCGACTAGCGCATCGTTGTCACGGACCGTGGTGAGCGCGATCCGGGCCGCATCCGGGACCGGCCAGCCGAACGCACCCGTCGAGATGGCGGGAAATGCCACGGTTCGCGCGCCGAGTTCCTCGGCCACCCGCAGCGACGCCGTGTAGCACGAAGCCAGGATCGCGGATCGGTCCTGCGACGGCCGGTAGACCGGCCCGACCGTGTGGATCACCCACCGGGCGGGCAGGTCGCCACCGGTGGTGGCCGCCGCCGCCCCGGCCGGGAGCCCGCGGGGATAAGGCCCGGCCCGCAGTTCCCGGCAGGCAACCAGGATCGCCGGGCCGCCCCGCCGGTGGATGGCCCCGTCCACCCCGCTCCCGCCGAGCAGGCCGGAGTTCGCCGCATTGACCACGGCGTCCGTCTCCTGCTCGGTAATGTCGCCCACGACCAGGGTGATCCGCACCCAGGCGAGGTTACTGTCCAGGAGGAGCAAAGGTAACCTGAGGCGGTGAACCGTCTCGGTGAGCTTGAGCGCGCGATCATGGACATTCTGTGGGAGAGCCCGGAACCGCTGACGGTCCGGCAGGTCAGCGCCGGGCTGACCGAGCGGGACCTGGCGCACACCACCGTCATGACCGTTCTTGACCGGCTGGCCAAGAAGGGTTTCGCCCGGCGCGAGCGGGACGGCCGGGCCTGGCGCTATCGCGCCGCCGAGAGCCGCGAGGCTTACGTGACGGAGCTGATGCTCAGTGCGCTGGAGCAGACCGGCGACCGGCAGGCGGCGCTGGCCAGGTTCGCCCGCAGCGTCTCCGATACCGAGGCCGCGGCGCTGCGCCGCGCCTTGGGCGCACTAGGTGCCGGCGCCGGGGAGTGACCACGAGTGCCTGCCGCCGTACTGATCCTGGCCGCCGTGGCGGTGGCCTGCGTGCCCGGTGCTTCCGCGCTGGCCGCCGCGCGCTGGCCGCGCCGGTCCCCGGCCGCCGCGATCGTGCTCTGGCAAGCGCTGGGCCTGGGCTGGGGTCTGGCCGCCGTCGGCGCCCTGGCCGCCCTCGGCGCTGATCAGCGACCCGGCGTGGCCCAGGGGGCCTACGCACTGGCGGGCCGCCTGGTCGCAGGCCACGGCATGGCCGCGGCGGGCGCGGCCGGCCTGCCCGCCGCCGTCCGGCTGCTGGCCCTGGCCACCAGCGCCGTGCTGTTCCTGCTGCTCAGCGGCGCGCTGATGGCCGCTTCGGCGGCAGTGCTGCGGGCCAGGCGGCGCCAGCGCGAGCTACTGACCCTGCTCGCCCACGGCGACCCCAAGGTGCCGGGAGCGCTGGTGGTGGACCATCCGGTGGCGGCGGCCTACTGCGTGCCCGGTCTGCGGTCCGCCATCGTGATCAGCGCGGGCACGCTGGCGCTGCTGGACCAGGCGGAGCTGGCCGCCGTGCTGGCGCACGAGCGGGCGCACCTGCGTGAGCGGCACGATCTGGTGCTGCTTCCGTTCACCGCGCTGTTGCGGGCGTTCGGCTGGTCCGCGGTGACCCGGGCGGCTTACGCGGCGGTGGCCATGCTGGTCGAGATGCTCGCCGACGACCGCGCGCTGCGGCACCGCCCGGCCCCGGCTCAGAAAGTCGCCGCCAGGGAACTGGCCACTGCCCTGCTCAGGTTCGGCGCGGCGGGGCCGGCCCCGCGCCGCTAGGCGGGCTGGCAGTGGCCGACCGGGGAGCGGACGGCCAGGTCGCGGCCCGGGTGTCCCGGCTGCTGCGGCCGGTCCCCCGGCTGCCCTGGCCCGCCGTCGTGCTGGTCGCCGCGGCCGCGGCGCTGATCGTCGCTATCCCGGTCGGCTTCCTGCTGCTGCCCTCATAGTCACCGGGCGGGCTTGGGAAACAAGATCGTTGCGCCGGACGGTCTTGTTGTCGCCGAGGTTGAATCGCACCCAAATCGCGCCGTAAGCGTGGTGGCCATCGGCGCGACGCGGCGCCGGTGTCCCGCGCGGGGCTTACCGAGCCAAGCCGCGTCTGCCCTCTTGATCACCGGCGGCTACCGGCAGGCAGGCCGCCCGGTATAAGGTTCGCGCGTGACAGAGGCGCTGCGGTACAAGCTGTTCGGGATCGGGAAGATGCCCGCGACGCTGCAAGAGGCCGCCACCGGCCAGGAGGTCCTGCTGGCGGCGGAGGGCATCTCGGTCAAGGAGACCGTCCGCCAGCTGCGCATGCCGCGGGCCAGGCTGAGCCAGGGCACCAGGACGATGGTCGGGTCGGTCGTCCTGCGGCCCGGGCAGCTACTCGCCAGCCTCGGCGACAAGGTGATCCTTGACACCGACTTCAGTCCGCCGGACCGTCAGGACGGCGCGCTGGCCATCGCCGATGACGGCCTGCGGATCACCTTCGATGTGGCCCGCGTGCTCGCGGGCGGATCCGGCTCCGTAGAGCTGCACTACCGGCTGCGGCTGGACGCCGCGACCATCGCTCAGCTGCCCCGGGCCAGCTGCCCGGTCGCGCTGTCTGAGGTGCAAGCGGCCGCGCTCAGGCCCTGGCAGGGCACGTGGGGCAGTTAACCGCCCGGGGCCGGGCTACCGAGCCGGGCGGCCAGCGGGCGGCTCACCGGCGGCGGGGCTATGCGTGGTCAGCCTTCACCTCGAGGTTGTAGAACGTCGCCGGGCCGTCAGACAGCGCCATGTACCGGTCGGCGGCCGCCTTGGTCTCGGGCAGTCCGGAGTTCTGCATCGCGGCCTCGTAGGAATCGAAGAAGACGATGGAGAAGTACCGGCCCGGATGGTCGCGGTCCTCGGTGAGCATCTGGCGCCGGGCGGTCCGCTTGCCCTCGGTGGCGCGCTGCCAGTCTTGGTCTATCTGGCTCATGCCCTCGATGTCATGGGTGTTGAACTCGATTATCTGCACGAATGCCATGATCGTCCCCCGTTCCCCTGCTGCTTGAGCCGACCGCCATGGCCGACGGTCACAGGTCCATCAAACCCCGCAGCCAGCCCAGCAACTCGCGGTGACCCCGGGACGCAGCGGGTATGTGGTTAATGTGAACTTCGGCCGGGGCCGGGAATGAGCCAGCCCAGCGGCTAGCCGTGACCCGGGGCGCAGCGGGTATGTGGTCAATGTGAACTTCGGCCGGGCCCGGGAATCAGCGGCCCAGCTGGGGGTCAGTCGGTGATGCGGATCCGCAGGCGGCGGAAGCCGCGGCCCTTGTTCTCGACCTTGACCACCTCGATCCGGCCGATCTGGCTGGTCGTGGCCACGTGCGTGCCGCCGTCGGCCTGCTGGTCCAGGCCGACGATGTCGACGATCCGCACCTCTTTGACCTCGGGCGGGACCAGGTTGGTGGCGGTGCGGATGATGTCAGGCAACGCGAACGCCTCGTCCCTGGGCAGCACCCGGACGTCGATCCGCCGCCCGGCGGCGATCTCGGCGTTGCAGGCCGCCTCCACCGCGTCCCGGAATCCGGCCGGCACCTCGGGCAGGTCGAAGTCCATCCGAGCCACATTAGGTTCCATGTTTCCGCCGGTGACCAGCACCCCGTAGTCCCGGAACACGACGCCGCACAGCACGTGCAGGCCCGAGTGGGTGCGCATGAGCGCGGAGCGCCGGTCATCGGCGACCGCGCCGCGGACCGCGCTGCCCGCGGCCGGCAGCGGGTCGCCTTCAGCCGGGATCAGGTATAGGTCATCGCCTTTCCTGGCGCCCGCGATCCGGGTCTGCACCCCGCCCCACAGCAGCACCCCCTGATCGGGCGGCTGGCCGCCGCCCCCGGGGTAGAACGCCGAGCGGTCCAGCACGATCCCGTCTGGGCCCGCGTCCAGCACGGTGGCGTCCCATTCGCGCAGCGTCTGGTCGTCCAGCTCCAGCCGGTGCGTGCGCCAGCTCAGTTCGCTCATCGGGCCTCGCTCACGGCCAGCAGCCTAGTGCAGGCCGCCGGGCCGCCAGGCCCGCGAACTCACCAGGGGCCGTCCGGGCCCGGGTGCGATCCGCCGCGGAACTCCTTGACCTTGGGCCGGACGTCGGTCAGGTAAATGGCCGAGGCCACGAAGGCGATGATGGGCAGGATGGACAGCAGGCTGAGGGCGCCCACCGCGCCGCCCAGGCCGATCACCGAAGCCACCCCGAGTATGACCAGCCACAGCGGCTTGGTCTGCTTGCTTGACGCGACAAAGGCTGGTCCGGGGCGGCGGACCGCGTCACCGAGCGCCCACAGCTCGACCACGAAGGCGATAATGGCGAGCGCCAGGAAAAACCAGTTCAGAACGGTGTACGCGCCCGAATTGGAGAAAACCACAATGCCACGCTACCTGGTCTCGGCTGAGCCGGGGTGCGGCTCAGCAGTCCGGTCGGATTGGTCCTGGGCGCCGCCCAGGTGGCCGTGCTCGCCGGTTCCGTACTCGCCCGGCCCGTACTCACCCGGTCCATGCTGGTCAGGCCCGACAGCCCCGAGCGTCGCGGGCTGCCGCCGGCTGGTTCTTCCGGCCAGGCCAGCGCGGCCGGGTCCACGTCGGCCCCGGCGGGCTCGGTATCGGCTTCGGGGTCGTATTCGGGGCCAGCATCTTCCGCCGCGTCCTGCGCGGCCAGCGCCGTCTCGGTCCTGAACGAGTCGTAGATCTCGATGAGCATCTGCTTCTGCCGCTCGGTGAGCTCCGGGGCGGCCAGCACGGCGTCGCGCACGCCCGGCCCAGGCGGCCGGTCCTCCAGGAAGCCGGCCTGCACGTACAGCGCCTCCGCCGAGATCCGCAGCCCCTTCGCGATCTGCTGCAGGATGTCCGCGCTGGGCCTGCGCAGCCCGCGCTCGATCTGGCTCAGGTAGGGATTGGAGACCCCCGCCGCCTGGGCCAGCTGGCGCAGCGAGATCCGGGCCTGCTCGCGCTGCTCGCGGATGTAGGCCCCGATGGCCGGCACGTTCATCGGGCTCATGCCTTCTATCCTCGCCGCAAGTGCTTGCAATAGCAAGCTGACCAGCTAGCACCGGCCGTTCAAGGGCGGGATCTTGACCTTGATCTCCCCGACGACCTGACCGCCGCCGAGCACCGGGGGCCGGGCCAGCTCCCCCAGGCCGGTCAGCAGCTCAGGGTCGGTGCCCAGCGCGGCCAGCAGCGCGATCGTGATGGCCGGCCGGGCGCGCGGGCCGCCATCGTCGATCTTGAATGCGCCGGACCGGCCGTCGGCCAGCGCGAACGCCTCGACCCCCTCAGCGCCGGCCTTGACCAGCAGGCCGGGGACGGCGGCCATGAGCGCGCGCTCAGGCCGGGTACGGCCCGAGGACCACTCCGGGTGCGCCCGCATCGCGTCCGCGACCTTGCGCTCGGCCGATCCCGGCGCGGCCCGCACCAGCGCGCGGAACGCCCGGGCCAGGCCGGTCACCGAGATGCCGAACAACGGCGCGCCGCAGCCGTCCACGCCGATGGCGGCCACCGGCTCGCCGGCCAGCAGCTCGACCTTCCTGGCGATGGCCAGCTGCAGCGGGTGCCCGGGGTCGCGGTAGCTGCCGGTCGGCCAGCCCGCCGCGGCGCAGGTCGCCAGCATGGCCGCGTGCTTGCCTGAGCAGTTCATGTGCACCCGGTCGGGCCCGCCGCCGGTGCCCAGCAGGGCCCGCTGCGCGGCATCGTCCAGCGGCAGGTCAGGCGGGCACTGCAGCAGGTCCTCGGTCAGCCCGGCCCGGGCCAGGATCTCGCGCACCCCGGCGACGTGGAAGTCCTCGCCGCTGTGGCTGGCGGCGGCCAGCGCGAGCAGCTTGCCGTCCAGGTCCAGCCCGCACTCCAGCATGGCGGCCGCCTGCATCGGCTTGTTCGCCGAGCGCGGGAAGAACGCGGCAGCGGCTGAGCCTGCGGTGAGCGCTACCGTGCCGTCGGCGTTGAGGGCGGCGAGGGAGCCGCGATGGCGCGACTCGGCGAACCCGGACCTGACGACTTCAGCGATAACCGGGTGCTCAGTTATGGCTGGTCACCCCCAGCATGGCCCGGGCCTGGCCGGGCGACATGGCCGGGCGCTGGGCCAGCCCGGCCAGGGCCGCGGCCCGCTGCACCAGCTCAGCGTTGCTGGCCACCGGGCGGCCCTTGGCGAAGGTCACCGTGTCTTCCAGGCCGACGCGCAGGTGACCGCCGGCCGACAGCGCCGCGAGGATAACCGGCAGCGAGGTCCGGCCGATGCCGGTCGCCGACCAGGTGGCCCCCTCCGGCAGCGCCGCTACCGCCTGGACCAGCGTGGCGGCGTCCCCGGACATCCCGCCGGGTACCCCCATGACGAGATCGCAGTGGACATGGCCGCCGTGCGGCTGGCCCAGTTCGGCCAGCAGCCGGTGCAATGTCGCGATATGCCCGAAATCGAACAGCTCGAACTCGGGTACCACGCCGAGTTCCTGAGTCCGGGCATAAAGCTCGCGGATGAACGGCCACGGGTTGCTGAACACCGCGTCGCCGAAGTTGACCGTGCCGCAGGTCAGGGAGCAGCCGTCCGGTGCCGCGTCGAGCACCGCAAGCCGGGCCTCGAAACCGTCACTGACCGCGCCGCCGGTGGACAGCTGGATGATCAGGTCCGTGCCCTCGCGGAGGGCCTGGACGGTGTCAGCCAGCCGGACCGGGTCCAGGGTCGGCTGGTACGCGCCGTCCCTGATGTGCACGTGGATGACCGCGGCCCCGGCGGCGCGGCAGTCCTTGGCCGTCGTGACCAGCTCATCCAGCGTGACCGGAAGCGCGGCCACGTCCTGCTTCCGCGACTCGGCCCCGGTTGGCGCGACGGTGATCAGGGTGGCCGGGCTGGGCCGGCTCATGCTTTCAGGCGTCATAGCGGGAGAATGCCTTCTCGTGCGAGCTATCGTCCAACGGCAGATTGCCCTCTTGTGCGCGCTGTAATCCAGCGGGCCAGTCAGGCTAGCGTCGAGGTCGGCGGGAAACTAGTCGCTGCGCTGCCGTCCCCGGGGCTGCTGGTGCTGGTCGGCGTGACGCATTCGGACACCACGGCCACCGCGGCGGCCCTGGCCCGAAAGATATACCACCTCCGGATTCTGCCTGACGACCAGTCCTGCGCGACCACAGGCGCGCCGTTGCTGCTGGTCAGCCAGTTCACCTTGTACGGGGACACCGCTAAGGGCCGCCGCCCGAGCTGGCAGGCCGCCGCGCCTGGCCCGGTCGCCGAGCCGCTCGTCGAGGCGTTCGCCGGGGCGCTGCGCGAGCTGGGCGGTCAAGTGCTCACGGGCGTCTTCGGCGCGCATATGCGGGTGATGCTGGTCAACGACGGCCCAGTCACGCTGGTTGTCGACGTCTGAGGTCGCCCGGCCCTGACCCGGCCGCCGGCGGGCTCGCGGCCAGGTGCGCCCGGGCGAAGGCCAGCGACTCGGCCAGGTCGGCCTGGCGGGCGCCGCGATCAAGGGCCCGGCGGGTGCTCACCTCCAGGACCACGATCCCCTGGTAGCCGGTCTGGCTGAGCCGCTGGAGCAGCTCGGCGCAGGGCTGGGTGCCCCGGCCGGGCACCAGGTGCTCGTCGGGCAGGCCGGGCTTGGTCCCGTCGGCCAGGTGCACGTGCGCCAGCCGGCCGGCCAGCTGCGCCGCCATCTCCAGGGCGTCCGAGCCGGAGACGGCCGTATGCGACAGGTCCAGGGTGGCGTGCGGGCAGTCCAGCTCGACCGGGTTCCAGTTCGGCGCCCAGGCCGCCATGTCGGTGCGGGGGCCGAGCGGGTAGAGGTTCTCGACCGCGAACGCGACGTCGGTTTCGGAGTCCATCCGGGTCAGGCCGGTCTCGAATTCCTTCACGTATTCCCGCTGCCAGCGGAACGGCGGGTGCACCACCACGACCTTCGCGCCGAGCTTCTCGGCCACTTCCCTGGCCCGGGTCAGCTTGGCCCACGGTTCCCGGCCCCAGACCCGCTGGGTGATCAGCAGGCAGGGGGCGTGCACGGCGAGCACCCGAACGCCGTGGTAATCGGCGAGCCGGCGCAGGACGTCGACGTCCTGGCTGATCGGATCCGCCGAGACCATGATCTCGACCCCGTCGAAGCCGAGGCGGGCCGCGGCCTCGAAGGCATCAGGCACTCGGTCGGGGAAGACCGACGCGGTCGACAACGCCACCTGCGCACGGCTGCCCCGGGCGGCGTGACTCACGGTTGCTCCTGTCCGCTGCTGCTCTTGCGTACCTGCTTTTGTGTTCCCGCGTACGTCATTTACATGCTCACCCAGCTCAGGGTGATCGCTGCCTTTCTCCCATTCGGCGTGCATCTTGCCTGGCCAGCTTATGCCGGCCGGTGGTGCGGACCAGCCAGGGCCAGCCGCCTGTCGGTACCGGGGGCTAGCTTGCTGGCCATGGGAAAGTCCGTGGCCGCCGTGCAGTTTCAGTGCTCGGAGTGCGGCTGGCAGAGCATGAAATGGGCCGGCCGGTGCGGCGAGTGCCAGAGCTGGGGCACCGTGACGCAGACCAAGGCCCCGGCGGCGGCGCTGGCGCTGGCCCGGGCCCGGGGCGGTCACCGGGTCGCGGTCCAGCCGGGCCAGCCGGGGCCAGCGGCGACGGCGGCGGTGCCCATCTGCGACATCGACGCGACCGCCGCGCAGAGCCGGCCGACCGGCCTGGGCGAGCTGGACCGGGTGCTGGGCGGCGGGCTGGTCCCCGGCGCCGTGGTGCTGGTCGCCGGGGAGCCCGGGGTGGGCAAGTCCACGCTGCTGCTGCAGGCGGGCGCGCGGGCCGCCGATCACCGCCGGGTCCTCTACGTGACCGGGGAGGAGTCGGCGGCCCAGGTCCGGCTGCGGGCCGACCGGACCGGCTCGATCAGCCCCGGGCTGTACCTGGCCGCCGAGACCGATCTGGACGCGGTGCTTGACCAGGTCGAGACGGTCGATCCGGAGCTGCTCATCGTGGACTCGGTGCAGACCATCTGCGCCGCGGGCGTGGACGGCGTGCCGGGCGGCGTCACCCAGATCAGGGAGATCACCGCGGCGCTGACCGCGCTGGCCAAGCAGCGCGCGCTGACCACCGTGCTGGTCGGTCACGTGACCAAGGACGGGTCGATCGCCGGGCCGCGTTCGCTGGAGCACCTGGTCGATGTCGTCCTGCACTTCGAGGGGGACTCCCGGGCCCAGCTGCGGATGGTCCGCGCCCTGAAGAACCGGTACGGGCCGACCGACGAGATCGGCTGTTTCGAGCTGGGCGAGGAGGGCTTGTCCGAGTTGCCCGATCCGAGCGGGCTGTTCCTGTCCCGGCTGCCCGAGCCGGTCCCCGGCACCTGCGTGACGGTCACCCTGGAGGGCCGGCGCCCCCTGGTGGCCGAGGTCCAGACGCTGATCTGCGGCACGTCAGCGGAGCTGACCCGCCGGGTGACGTCCGGGCTGGATTCCTCCCGGGTCGGCATGATGGTGGCCGTCCTGCAACGCCGGGCCTCGGTGGATATCGGCCGCTCGGACGTGTACGCCTCGACCGTGGGCGGGGTGCGGCTGACCGAGTCGTCGGTCGACCTGGCGGTAGCTCTTGCCCTGGCCAGCGCGGCCTCCGGGCTCAGCGTGCCGGCCGGCCTGGCCGCCGTCGGCGAGGTGGGCCTGGCCGGGGAGATCCGGCGGGTGGCGGGCCTGCCGCGGCGGCTCGCGGAGGCCGAGCGGATGGGGTTCCGCCGGATGATCGTGCCGCCGGGCAGCCTGGAGCCGCTGCAGCAGGCTGAGGCCGGACGGGGCCGGGCCGGGTCCGAGGCCAGGTCGGGGGCCAGGTCGGCGGCCAGGCCTGGAGCTGGGGCTGGCGGCGGGGCCGGGGGCGACGGTCTCGGCCTGGCCGGGCCGGGCAGCCGGATGGAGGTCAGGGAGGCGGCCAGCGTCGTACAGGCGATCGCGCTGGCGCTCGGCGCCTGAATCCGGCGCCGGCCGGGCGGCCGGGAGGGCGGGCCGAAGCTGGCGGCGCGGCCGGCCTGCCGCCGATACACTCACGGTAAGAATGACCGACTCCCCGGGGGCTACGTGCCTGCACTGAGCGAAGGCGGAGAACGGCGCCGTCGCGCCGCCCTGGCAGCGCTCGCGCCCGGTACCGCGTTGCGCGACGGCCTGGAGCGGATCCTGCGCGGCAGCACCGGCGCGCTGATCGTGCTCGGACATGACGAGACCGTCGAGGGCATCTGCTCGGGCGGGTTCGAGCTGAAGGCCGCCTTCTCCGCGACCCGGCTGCGCGAGCTGGCCAAGATGGACGGCGCGATCGTCCTGGACGATTCGGGCAGCTACATCGTCCGGGCCGCCGTGCAACTGGTCCCCGATCCCTCGATCCCGACCGAGGAGTCGGGCACCCGGCACCGGACCGCGGAGCGGGTGGCCAGGCAGACCGGCTACCCGGTGATCTCGGTCAGCAAGTCGATGCGGATCATCGCGCTGTACCTGGAGGGCACCCGGCGGGTGCTGGAGGACTCGGCCGCCATCTTGTCGCATGCCAACCAGGCGCTGGCCACCCTGCAGCGGTACCGGATCCGGCTCGATGAGGTCGCCGGCGCGCTCTCGGCGATGGAGATCGAGGATGTGGCCACCGCGCGGGACGTCACCGCCGTGGCCCAGCGGCTGGAGATGGTGCGCCGGATCGCCGCTGAGATCGAGGACTACATGGTTGAGCTGGGCACCGACGGCCGCCTGCTCGCCCTCCAGCTCAACGAGCTCATCGCCGGTACCGCGCAAAACCGCGAGCTGCTGGTGCGGGACTATGTGCCGGTGCCGCCCGCCGACCGGGCGCAGGCCACCGCCGCCGTGCTGGCCAGCCTGGGCCAGGTGCCGCCCGATGAACTCCTTGACAGCACCGCGGTCGCGGCGGTCCTGGGGTTCACCGGGCCGGACGTGCTGGACGAGCAGGTCAGCCCGCGCGGGTACCGGCTGCTGGCCCGGGTGCCCCGGGTGCCCAGGGCCGCGGTGGACGCGCTGATCGACCATTTCGGCGGCCTGCAGAAGGTGCTGGCCGCCAGCGTCGAGGATCTGCAGCAGGTCGAGGGCCTGGGCGGCGCGCAAGCCCGCAGCCTGCGCGAGGGCCTGTCCCGGCTGGCCGAGTCCTCGCTCCTGGAGCGGTACTCCTGACCGGGTCCAGTTGTTCCAGCCAGCCTGTGAAGCTCAGCGCGCCGGCGGCTAGCCGATGCGGATCGTTTCCTGACGGCTGATCAGGCTGCCCGCCGCGGCGAAGGCGGTATAGCTCCCGTGCGGGACGCGCCCGCCCGAGTGCCGGCACCCCGGCGCGGACGCCGTCCGGGGCCAGGACACCGACAGCACCTTGGGCACCCCCCGGATCAGGCTGGCCAGCTGCGATCCCCGGCCCGAGACGCAGTCGGCCGAACTCCAGACCCGCACCTGACGGGACGTGATCACCAGCGCGAGGTACTTGCGGCCGACGTTGAACGTGCACGGCTGGCTGGCCGTGGACACGACCTGGATGTCGAACGTCGGCAGCTGGCCAGCCCGGTAGCTGGCCCGGGTGGAGGACACGCTCAGCACGACATCGGCAGGAGCGCAGGCCGGCCCGGCCTGGCCCGGTTTCGACCCTGGTGCGCCAGCGCCGCCGGGCGACCGGGAGGACGAGCCGGAGCCAGCCGACCCCGATCCAGCCGGTCCTGAGCCTGCGGAGCCCGAGTTGGCCGACCGCAGCGTCCCGGCCGCGCCGGACCCGCCGGACCCGGCACTGGCCGAACCTAACCCGGCGGACCCCGATCGGGCCGAACTCGATCCGGCCGCTTTCCCGGCCGCCGCGCCGGGTCCCGGGCCCGCGGCCCGGCCGACGGCCAGCACGCCGGAGAAGGCCCAGGCGATGAGCGACAGCACGCCGAAGCCGACCACCAGCGCCACGAACCGGCGCCGCCAGTACGTCGCGGATCGAGGCGCCCGGGTGGTCGAGTTACCGGATGCATTCGGTCCCATACGTTCAGTATGCAATTGGCTCCGGCCCTCAGCTGGACGACCCGCCGGCCAGCGAGACAATGGACTGGTGATCGAGGTAGCACCGGACCAGTTCGAGGAAATGGTGGCCGAAGCTCTCGACGGGCTGCCCGCCGAACTCGGCCAGATGATGCAGAACGTGGCCGTCACGGTCCAGCACGAGCCAGGGCCACCCGGCCTGCTGGGCCTCTACCAGGGCATCCCGCTGACCAGCCGCGCGTCGAACTACGCGGGCGTGCTGCCGGACCGGATCACCATCTACCACCAGGCCATCTGCGCCGTGAGCGGGACCGCGGCGGATGTCGTCGAGCAGGTGCGCCGCACCGTGATCCATGAGGTCGGGCACTATTTCGGCCTGGATGACCAGCGGTTGCACGAGCTCGGCTGGTAATCGCCGCCCGGCTGTGGCGCGGCCCGGCCGTGCGCGGCCAGGCGGGCTGGGCCGGGGGCAGGCCGCTTCCTGGCGTAAAGTCTCACCTGATGAGCGGACGGGCGATTTTGGTCACCGGGGCATCCCGGGGCATTGGCGGCGCCATCGCCCGGGCCTTCGCGGCCCTCGGCGACCGGGTCGCGGTCCACCACCGCGACTCACCCGCGCTGGCCCGCAGCGTCCTGGCCGGGCTGGCCGGGACCGGGCACGTGATCGTGCAGGCCGACCTGGCCGACCCCGGCGCGGTGCGCGCCATGGTCGATGCGGCCAGCGAGCAGCTCGGCGGGCTGGACGTCCTGGTCAACAACGCGGGCGTGTTCATCGAGCACCCGATCACCGAGTTGTCTTACGAGCAGTGGCAGCAGGCCTGGCAGGCCACGATCGGCGTGAACCTGATCGGGGCGGCCAACGTGACCTGGTGCGCGGTCCGGCACATGATCGCCGGAGGCGGCGGGCGGATCGTCAACGTGTCCTCCCGCGGGGCGTTCCGGGGCGAGCCAGGGCAGCCCGCCTACGGCGCCAGCAAGGCGGGTCTCAACGCCTTCGGGCAGTCGCTGGCCATCGCGCTGGCCCCGCATGACATCGCGGTGGCCACCGTGGCGCCTGGATACGTCGAGACCGACATGACCAACGCGCACCTGAAGCCGCCCAGGGGAGACGAGATCAGGGCGCAGAGCCCGTTTCAGCGCGTGGCCGAGGCCGACGAGATCGCCGCCGCCGTGGTCTACCTGGCCTCCCCGTCGGCGCAGTGGGCCAGCGGGGCCATTCTCGACCTCAACGGGGCCTCTTACCTGCGGTCCTGACCGGGGCCCAGCCCGCCGCCTGGCTGGTGGCCGGCGCCTTACTGGTGGCCGGGGCCTTACTGGTGGTAGGTCTCCAGGAAACTGGCCAGCCGCTGGATCGCGTCGGCCAGCACGTCCACCCCGGCCAGGAACACCACCCGCAGATGGTCAGCGGTCGGCAGGTTGAACCCGGTGCCGTGCGACAGCAGCAGATGCCGCTGTTCGAGCAGGTCGATGACGAGCTGCTGATCGTCGCTGATCTTGTGATACTCGGGGTCCAGGCGCGGGAACAGGTAGAGCGCCGCGGCGGGCTTGACGCAGTGCACGCCGGGGATCTCGGTGATCTTCTCCCAGGCGTAGTCGCGCTGATCACGCAGCCGCCCGCCCGGCAGCAGCAGGCCGCCGATATCCTGGCGGCCCGACAGCGCGGTCTGAATCGCGTACTGAGCCGGCACGTTGGGGCACAGCCGCATGTTGGCCAGCAGCTCCAGCCCTTCCAGGTACTCCGACGCATCCTGGTGCGCGCCGCTGATCACCATCCAGCCGGACCGGAACCCGGCCAGCCGGTAGGTCTTGGACAGTCCGCACAGCGTGATCACCATGAGGTCAGGGGCCAGCGCCGCCGCGCATTCGTGTACCGCGCCGTCGTACAGGATCCGGTCGTAGATCTCGTCCGCGAGCACCAGCAGGCTGTGCCGCCGGGCCAGGTCCAGCAGGCCCAGGACGGTGTCCCTGGAGTAGACCGCCCCGGTCGGGTTGTTCGGGTTGATGATCACGATGGCCCGGGTCCTGGCCGTGATCTGGGCGGCCGCGTGGTCCAGATCGGGCTCCCAGCCCGCGGACTCCTCGCACCGGTAGTGCACCGCGCGGCCACCGCACAGGCTGACCGCGCCGGTCCACAGCGGGTAGTCCGGGCTGGGGATGAGCACCTCGTCGCCCTCGTTGAGCAGCGCCTGCAGCGCCATGACGATGAGCTCGGACACGCCGTTGCCGAGGTAGATGTCGTCCGCGCTGACCCCGGGCAGGCCCAGCGCCGCGTAGCGCTCCGCGACTGCCTGCCGGGCCGGGTAGATGCCGCGCGCGTCGCTGTAGCCCTGGGCGCTGGGCACGCTGCGCACGCTGCGGGCGACCTCGTCCAGCACGGCACCGGGCGCGTCCAGGCCGAACGGAGCGGGGTTGCCGAGGTTCAGCTTGAGTATCTGATGCCCCTGCGCTTCCAGCTGCCTGGCCCGGCTCAGCACTGGCCCTCGGATGTCGTACCGGACGTCCTGGAGTCTGCCGGCCTGCGGCACTCTCACTGCGCACCTCCCGCTCCCAAGCAGCTATCGTGCCCGAATGGGCGGTTCGGCGCAGCGGATATCCGCGAGCCGGGCGGCCCGCGGGCCGCGATATGAGCACTTCGACACGCTATGCCCGTCGCGGGCCGGGTCCTGGCGACACGGCTAAGCCCAGGTACCCGGATGAAAACGGCAGAGCATCCCGAACGCCAGCCGCTGGCTGGCCCGCCGCCATGCGAGGATCGCACCCGAGATGAAACCGGATCTGGTCACTCCCGTCGTGCGCTGGTATGCCGGGCAGGCCAGGGATCTGCCCTGGCGGCGCCCCGGCACGTCCCCGTGGTCGGTCCTGGTCAGCGAGATCATGCTGCAGCAGACCCCGGTGAGCCGGGTACTGCCCGCGCACGCCGAATGGCTGGCCCGCTGGCCCACGCCCGCGGCGCTGGCCAGCGCCGCCCCCGCGGACGCGGTCCGGCAATGGGGACGCCTCGGTTACCCGCGCCGGGCGCTGTGGCTGCACGCCGCGGCCACGGTGATCGTGGACGAGCATGGCGGTCAGGTGCCTGACTCGGTGACGGCCCTGGCCGCGATGCCGGGCATCGGTCCCTACACGGCCGCCGCGGTGGCCAGCTTCGCCTTCGGGCAGCGGCACGCGGTGCTCGACACGAACGTCCGCCGGGTGCTGGCCCGGCTCGTCCGCGGCCAGGAGCTGCCGCCGCGGGCCCCCTCGGCTGCCGAGCGCTCCCTCGGGCAGGCGCTGCTGCCCGCGGCCGCGGACCAGGCCGCGCGCTGGTCGGTCGCGGTCATGGAACTCGGCGCGCTGGTCTGCACGGCGGCCAGGCCCCGGTGCGAGAGCTGCCCGGTGGCCGGGCCGTGCGCGTGGCGGCGGGCAGGCCATCCGCCGGGCCCGGCTCGGCCTGGCGGCCAGCCCCGGTACGAGGGCAGCGATCGCGAATGCCGCGGGCGGCTCCTGGCCGTCCTCAGGGACGCGCCCGGGCCGGTGCCGGCTGCCGCGCTGGAGGCGGCCTGGCCGATCGAGGCCCAGCGGAACCGGGCCCTGGCCACGCTGATCGCGGACGGCCTCGCAGTGCCCGAAGCCCACGCCCGCTATGCCCTGCCCGCGCACCCGCCCCAGCAGCCCGCCCCGCGCCCCCGCCAGCCAGTTCCGCCCCGATGAGCGGTCCGCCCCCGATGAACGGTCCGCCCCCGATGAACGGTCCGCCCCCGATGAACGGTCCGCCCCCGATGAGCGGTCCGCCCCCGATGAACGGTCCGCCCCGGTGAGCGGTCCGCCCCAGCTGCTGCGTGATCACGGTTATAAACGTGGCCTGGAACCCAGCCAAATCACCGCGATCATGATGAAGGCGGACGGGGCGGTGACGCGAACGGGGCGCCAGCCGCTGTGCGCGGCGGGCGCCCCGGTCCGATCTAGGCCGACGGCCTGTTACTCGGCGCTGCGGCGAGCCTCGGTCCCGCCCGAAGATCCGCCGGTCGCCCCGGTGGCCGCGGGCTTGCTGGTGATCTCGGCCGGCGGCGCGTCCGGCACGGCGTCCGGCTTCGGCTCTCCCTTGAAGGTGAACTTCGCTTCCTTGTCGATGCCCTCGGTGTCGACCACGACGATCTGGCCGGCCTTGAGCTCGCCGAAGAGGATCTTCTCCGACAGGTTGTCCTCGATCTCGCGCTGGATCGTGCGGCGCAGCGGCCGGGCCCCGAGCACGGGGTCGTAGCCGCGCGTCGCCAGCAGCGCCTTGGCGTCGGGCCGCAGTTCCAGGCCCATGTCGCGGTCCTTCAGCCGCTCGTCCACCTTGGCGATCATCAGGTCCACGATCCTGACGATCTCCTCCTCGGTGAGCTGGTGGAAGACGATGGTGTCGTCCACGCGGTTGAGGAACTCCGGCCGGAAGTGCTGCTTCAGCTCCTCGTTCACCTTGGTCTTCATCCGGTCATACGAGCCGCGCGACTCGCCCGCGGTGCCGAAGCCGACCGAGACGCCCTTGGAGATGTCCCTGGTGCCCAGGTTGGTGGTCATGATGATGACGGTGTTCTTGAAGTCCACCACCCGGCCCTGGGCGTCGGTCAGCCGACCGTCCTCCAGGATCTGCAGCAGCGAGTTGAAGATGTCCGGGTGGGCCTTCTCGATCTCGTCGAAGAGCACCACGGAGAACGGCTTGCGGCGGACCTTCTCGGTCAGCTGGCCGCCTTCCTCGTACCCGACGTAGCCGGGCGGCGAGCCGAACAGCCGGGACACCGTGTGCTTCTCCATGTACTCGCTCATGTCGAGCTGGATCAGCGAGTCCTCGTCTCCGAACAGGAACTCGGCCAGCGTCTTGGACAGCTCGGTCTTGCCGACCCCGGACGGGCCGGCGAAGATGAACGACCCGCCGGGCCGCTTGGGGTCCTTGAGGCCGGCCCTGGTCCGCCTGATCGCCTGCGACAGCGCCTTGATCGCGTCGTTCTGGCCGATCACCCGGCGGTGCAGCTCGTCCTCCATCCGCAGCAGCCGCTGCGACTCCTCTTCGGTGAGCTTGAAGACCGGGATGCCGGTCGCGGTGGCCAGGACCTCCGCGATCAGCTCCTCGTTCACCTCGGCGACCGCGTCCATGTCGCCGGCCTTCCACTCCTTCTCCCGCGCGTCCTTCTTGTCGATCAGCTGCTTCTCGGTGTCCCGGAGGGCAGCGGCCTTCTCGAAGTCCTGGGAGTCGATGGCCGACTCCTTCTCGCGCCGTACGTCGGCGATCTTCTCGTCGAACTCGCGCAGGTCCGGCGGTGCGGTCATCCGGCGGATGCGCATCCGTGACCCGGCCTCGTCGATCAGGTCGATCGCCTTGTCCGGCAGGAACCTGTCACTGATGTAGCGGTCGGCCAGCTGCGCGGCGGCGACCAGCGCGTCGTCGGTGATGGACACCCGGTGGTGCGCCTCGTACCGGTCCCGCAGCCCCTTGAGGATCTCGATCGTGTGCGAGATGGTCGGCTCCTGGACCTGGATCGGCTGGAACCGGCGCTCCAGCGCCGCGTCCTTCTCCAGGTGCTTGCGGTACTCATCCAGCGTCGTCGCGCCGATGGTCTGCAGCTCGCCGCGGGCCAGCATGGGCTTGAGTATCGAGGCGGCGTCGATCGCGCCCTCGGCCGCGCCCGCGCCGACCAGCGTGTGAATCTCGTCGATGAACAGGATGATGTCGCCCCGGGTGCGGATCTCCTTCAGGACCTTCTTCAGCCGCTCCTCGAAGTCACCGCGGTAGCGGGAGCCCGCCACCAGCGCGCCCAGGTCGAGCGTGTAGAGCTGCTTGTCCTTGATGGTCTCGGGGACCTCGCCCTTGACGATCTTCTGCGCCAGCCCCTCGACGACCGCGGTCTTGCCCACGCCGGGCTCGCCCACCAGGACCGGATTGTTCTTGGTCCGCCGGGAGAGCACCTGCATCACGCGCTCGATTTCCTTCTCCCGGCCGATCACCGGATCGAGCTTGCCTTCCCTGGCCGCGGCGGTCAGGTTCCGGCCGAACTGGTCCAGGACCAGCGACGTGGACGGCGCGCTCTCCGATGGCGCTCCGGCGGCGGCGGGCTCCTTGCCCTGGTAGCCGTGGAGCAGCTGGATGACTTGCTGCCGGACCCGGTTGAGGTCGGCGCCCAGCCGGACCAGCACCTGCGCGGCGACGCCCTCGCCCTCGCGGATCAGCCCGAGCAGGATGTGCTCGGTGCCGATGTAGTTATGCCCGAGCTGCAGCGCCTCGCGCAGCGACAGCTCCAGGACCTTCTTGGCCCGCGGAGTGAACGGGATGTGCCCTGAGGGGGCCTGCTGACCCTGGCCGATGATTTCCTCGACCTGCTGGCGCACGGCCTCCAGGCTGATCCCGAGCGACTCAAGCGCCTTGGCCGCGACGCCCTCGCCCTCATGGATCAGCCCGAGCAGGATGTGCTCGGTGCCGATGTAGTTGTGGTTGAGCATCCTGGCTTCTTCTTGAGCCAGGACCACGACCCGGCGCGCCCGGTCGGTGAATCTCTCGAACATCTCGTCGCTCCCTCACAGAGCGGTCGGGGGTGGCGCTTGGGGATACGCCCCATCCCTTCCGCATGCTAGCCCGGCGCCGGGCGAGACTCAGGTGCGATATGCCGCACTCTTAAGACGTTCCCCGTCGGCTGGGCGTTCACCCCATCCAACCTAGGTCAGAAGGACAGTGTTCCCGGGTACGCCGCGAGCGAACGCGGGATGGCCAGCCCATAGAACCAGGCCACCGGGCCGGCCCAGGGGCCCGAGCCCGCCGCGGCCGCCACCGCCGGCCAGCCGAGCCCGGCACGCAGAACCGGCCAGGCGCTAAGCCGGGCATAAAGCCAGCCTGGGCGAGCCGAACCTGACGCGAGGTGAACCTGGCCGGCGCCGAACCGGGAGCCATAGCACGCCTCGGCCGCAGCGGCCGGCCAGCAGCCGAGCCCGGCACGGACCGAACTGGCCAGCTAAGCCGGGCCGGAAGCGAGCCTGACGCGAGCCAAACCCGACCGGCGCCGAGACTAGCCCGGACATGCCGCAGCCAGCGGCGCACGGGTGGCGCTGCTGGCTGCTGGCTGCGCTTGCCGAATCACGGCGCGGGTGACTGGCTTGCCGGATCAGGTACGAGTGACCCTCGTCAGGGAAGGCATCGGCGACTTTGCGGCGGTGCTTTCCCGGCCTGCCGGAGCTTAGTGAGAGGCTTCGTACTCCGAAATGATCGTCGCGGGAATTCGGCCGCGCTCGCTCACCTTGTGACCGCGGCTCCTGGCCCAGGCCCTGATTTCGGCGCTGTGCTCACGCCCCGGCCCGGAACGCGCCCGGCGGCGGCGGCCGGTTGCACTTACCTTTCGCGCGTTGTCGGTGTACTCGCTGAACCTGTCATGTAGTTCCTTCGCGTGCGATGAGCACACGTCGATCTCGTAGGCGGTGCCGTCAAAGGAGAACGCAACTGTCTCCCGGCCGTCGACCTCGCCATCGTGGGGAAGGTCACAGACGACCGTCACCACCGTCTTCTGAGCCATGAGTGCAAGCCCTTCCGTTGAAGCAAGCATTTATAGATTGCAAACCTATACCAGGATCGTTGCACTTGACAATTCAGGCCATGCTGATTCGCCTGACGAGTTCCACATTGCGGGTCACACGGAAGCAATCCGGAGGATGCTTGTAACTCTGCGTAATCAGCTTGGGATCGGCCCTTCATCAATCCGTGCCTGCTCTTCCTCGGCATCAGGCGCCGTAGCCGCTTCCTTGCCCTCCGTATCCGGAATCATGCTCTTGGCCGAAATATCAGTAGGCACATCCTCGTCACGCCGCCTGCGCCTGGCACCCATCTCATGCCGCAGGAACGCGCCGACGCCGATGAGGAATGCGACGCACACCACGAGCGGCGGCGTCAGTACGCTCAAGTCCCTCATGATGCCGCGCGCCTCCTTTCAGTGTGGCTGCTACCTGGCTCCTTTTCGGCCGGACCGCAAGTGGCTGGCTTTCCATGCCGCCGCGGCCGCCTGCGTTCCGCGTGAGTATTAGCCCCGGTCCGCGCAATTGGCATTCTGGCCCAGCCCACGCGGGCGCTGGCGGCCGGGCCTCGCGCGCGGCGGGCTGGTACCTGGCCCGGGCCAGGTACCAGCCGAAACCCGGGACCCGCCGGGGCCGGCGGTCCGCCCGGCCCGCGGCAGCCGCCGCCGGCTCCGGCTGGCGCCGGGCGCAATCGCCGCACCGGCAGCCTTACCCGTGACAGGATCGGAGCCGGCCCGCCCCGGCGCAACCGCGCGGCCACCACACCCCCAACGCGGAGTCCGACCGCATGTTCCACGCAGACCTGCACGTCCACTCCCGATTCTCCCGTGCCTGCAGCCGGGATCTCGACCTCAGCCAGCTCGCCTGGTGGGCGCTGCGCAAGGGCATCACGGTCGTCGGCACCGGTGACTTCACTCATCCGGCCTGGGCCCAGGAACTCAGGCAGACCCTGGTCCCGGCCGAGCCCGGGCTGTTCCGGCTGGGCGACGAGGCCCAGCAGCAGCTGCGCCGCACCTCGCCCGGCAGCTGCGCCGGGCAGGTCCGCTTCATGCTGTCCACCGAGATATCCACAATCTACCGGGGCGGCGAGCGGACCAGGAAAGTTCACCACCTTCTATACGCCCCGACATTTGAGGCTGCTGATCACATCACGGCTGCGCTATCGAAGGTGGGCAACCTCGCCTCCGATGGCCGCCCGATTCTCGGTCTTGACTCACGGCACCTGCTCGAGATCACCTTGGCGGCCGGTCCCGGCTGCTATCTGGTGCCCGCGCACGCCTGGACGCCCTGGTTCGCCGTGCTGGGCTCCAAATCCGGCTTCGACGCCGTTGCGCACTGCTACGGCGATCTGGCCGAGCACATTTTCGCGATCGAGACCGGACTGTCCTCCGATCCCGCCATGAACTGGACCTGCTCGTTCCTTGACAGCTACCGGCTGGTGAGCAACTCGGATGCACATTCGGCACCCATGCTCGGACGCGAGGCGACCACGTTCGCCACCGAGCTTGATTACTTCTCGATGGCGCAAGCACTTCGGACCGGGGCCGGCCTGGCCGGCACGATCGAGTTCTATCCGGAAGAAGGCAAGTACCACCTGGATGGACACCGGAAATGCGGTGTGTGCTTTGAGCCGGACCAGACCAGGGAACATGACGGCATCTGCCCGCAGTGTGCCAAGCCACTGACGATCGGGGTCGCCCACCGGGTCGCCGAGCTGGCTGACCGCCCGGTTGGCTACCGGCCGTCCGGTGCGCCCGGATTTACCAATCTTGTGCAGTTGCCGCAGATCATCGGAGAAATTCTTGAGGTGGGGCCGAAAAGCAAGCGGGTTGGCGCTGAAGTTAGCAGGCTGGTCGCGGTACTCGGCCCTGAGCTTGGCATCTTGTGCGACATCCCGATAGCCGACATCGGGGCGGCCGGCGGCAGCCTGCTGGCCGAGGCGGTCGGCCGCTGACGCCGGGACGCGGTCGTGCGTGAACCGGGATATGACGGTGAGTACGGCACGATCCGGCTGTTCCAGCCGGGCGAGCTCGACCGGTCGGCCGTGCTGTTCGACGTCCAGCGCCCGCCTTCGCGGCCCCGGGCCGGCCGCCGGGCCGACGACCGAGCCCCGATCCCGGCGCCGCGCGGCGCGGGCTCCGCCGAGCCCGCCAGCCCGGCCGAGCAGCCCCAGTTCGGCCAGGGCGCCGGCCCGGTCTCCCCGGGCTCGGTGGTGTCGGCCGCGCTGCCCGGGCCAGGCAGCCTGGTCAGTGTCACAGACCTGCCCGCCCAGCGACGCCGGGCCCCGGCCGGGCCGCCCGGCTGAGCCTGCCTCGCCGGATCCGGCCGGGCCGCTGCTGGACGGCCTCGACCAGGACCAGCGGGCGGCCGCGCAAGCCGCCGGGCCACTGCTGATCATCGCGGGCCCGGGCACAGGGAAGACCCGGACGCTGGCCTACCGCATCGCCCGCCAGAGCACCGGCCCCGGCGCGTCGCCGGCCCAGAGCCTGGCCCTCACCTTCACCCGGCGCGCGGCCGGGGAACTGCGCGCCAGGCTAGCCAGGCTGCTACCGCCCGAGGCCGGCCAGGTCACCGTGACTACTTTCCACGGCCTGGGCCTGATGATCTTGCGCGAGCAGCACGAGCGGGCCGGGCTGCCGGCCGGCTTCCGGGTGGCGGACGAGGCGGAACGGCTCGCGGTCGCGGCGGCGGCGACCGGGTCGTCCCGAGGCGGGCAGCGCCTGGTGGCTGACGCGAGCGCCGATCCGGACGCCAGGGAGCTGCTGGTCAAGGCGCTCGCCGCCGAGGCGCTGGTGGACTTCGACGAGCTGATCGCCCGGCCGGCCGCCTGGCTGGAGGCCGATCCCGGGCTGGCCGCCCTGCTGGCCGGACGCTGGCCGCTGATCAGCGTGGATGAATACCAGGACATCGACGCCACCCAGTACCAGCTGCTGCGGCTGCTGGCGGGCCCCGGCCAGGGGGTGACCGCGATCGGCGATCCCGATCAGGCCATCTACGGTTTCCGCGGCGCCGATGTGAGCTTCTTCCTGCGCTTCACCGCCGACTTTCCCGGCGCGGCCATCCACCAGCTGACCAGGAACTACCGGTCGAGCATGCCCATCGTGACCGGGGCGCTGCAGGCCATCGCGCCCAGTTCGCTGGTGCCGGGACGGACACTGCGGGCCACCACCCAGGGTGCCGCGATCGGCTTCCACCAGGCCAGGGACGAGCACGCCGAAGCCGCCTGGATCGCCAGGTCGATCGACCAGTTGCTCGGCGGGGCGTCGTTCCATTCGCTGGACAGCGGCCGGGCCGACGCGCACGGCCAGGACGGGCTTGGCCTGTCGGATGTGGCGGTGCTGTATCGCACCGACGCCCAGGCGGTCCTGCTCGGCCAGGAACTGACCCGGGCCGGGCTGCCGTTCCAGAAGCGCTCCCATAACGCCCTGCAGCGCCGGGCCTGCGTCCCGGACCTGGTGCGGGAGATGCGGCTGGCCGCGACGGCAGGACCGGTCGGCGGTGCAGCGGGCCTGGATGGCATCGGCACCCGCCCAGACGGCGGCAGGACCGGCCCGGACGGCGGTGCGGCCAGCGGGACCGCGGTGGCCGACCGGCTCCGCCTGGCGGTCAGGACCCTGGCCGCCCGGGTGCCTGGGCCGGGGCCGGCTGGCTCCGGCGGCATGGCCGTGGACGTGCTAGCGGCCGGGGAGGTGCTGCTGCCGCTGGCCCGGCGATGCGGGGATGACCTGGAGCGGTTCCTGACCGAGATCGCGCTGGGCGCTGAGGTTGACGCCCTCGATCCCCGGGCGGACGCGGTCACCTTGCTGACCTTGCACGCCGCGAAGGGCCTGGAATTCGAGGTGGTGTTCCTGGCCGGCTGTGAACGGGACCTGCTGCCGCTGTGGCGGCCAGGGGCGGGCGCGGCGCCCGATCTGGCCGAGGAGCGGCGGCTGCTGTTCGTCGGGATGACCAGGGCCAGGACCCGGCTGTTCCTGACCTGCGCGGCCCGGCGCACCAGGCACGCGGTTACCCGCGACACCGGGCCCTCGCCGTTCCTGGCCGCTATCGAGGCCAGCGCGCTGGACCGGTCCAGCCAGGCCGAGCGGACCCGGCCCGCCGCCCGCCAGCTCCGCCTGCTGTAGCCAGCTCCGCCTGCTGTAGCCAGCGGCCGGGCCGCTGACCGCGCTGCTTTCCTGCGCTACTTCCCCGGGCCGGGGACCGCCGGCCCGGGGAACCGCCGGGCCGCCGGGTCACAGCCGCAGCAGCATCCGGGTATTGCCCAGGGTGTTGGGCTTGACCCGGTCCAGGTCCAGAAACTCAGCCACGCCCTCGTCCGGGGAGCGCAGCATCTCGGCGTAGACGTCCGGGGCCGCGGCGGCCCCGGAGATCTCCGCGAACCCGTGCTGGCTGAAGAACCCCACCGCGAAGGTCAGCACGAAGATCCGCCGGACGCCCAGCGCGGCGGCCCGGGCCAGCAGCGCGCTGACCAGCAGCCCCCCGATGCCCTGCCGCTGGTGCCCCGCCGACACGGCGATCGTCCTGATCTCGGCCAGGTCCTCCCACATGACGTGCAGGGCGCCGCAGCCGATCACCGGCCCGTCCGGCTCGCTCACCGCGACGACGAACTCCTGGATGTCCTCATAGAGCGTGACGGTCGGCTTGTCCAGCAGCCGCCCGGACGGGAGGTTAGCGTCGATCAGGCTCCGGATGATCCGGACATCGCTGGTACGACCGGGCCTGACCGAATACCCCACGCCGGCCCACCTTCAGCTCTGTGCGGTCACCAGCTCTGTGCCGCCACCACCCTGGTGCTCGCGGATAGCATCCCAAACGACAAGCCGGCCCGCAATTTGAGTGCGACAGAGCGTTACTGGATCGGCACGTATCGCATTGAAGGCCAGGTCGGACTGGCTATTCAGGCTACATCACGCGCAGATCACGCAGGCCCACCCGAAGCCAGCTTCACTGCTCTGACCTGTGGAAATGTAATAGTCCCTGGTCACAGAACGATCGCGGCCAGGGGCCGGCCGCGCGGCCCGGGCAGCTGCTAAGGTCACTCCGAGATCACCGGAGCTTGGTAGTCAAGTTTTGCCGTTCTAGCTCACCACACGCCTTCGGTCCATTAACCTACAGCGCTGATAGCTTGTCACTGCCGCCCAAACCCTGGGACCGGCAGCACGATCCGCCGAGTTCCCGGTCCGCCGAAAAGCGTCCCGGGGAGCCGGGGAACCAACTTTCCCCGGGGTGAATCGGCGGGCCCGGGCCGCGACCGCGGTGCGGGCCTGCTGTAGGGCTGCTCCGGCCCGAACCCGTCAGCTAACCCGGTAGGCGGTACAGGAGAGGAGACTCCACGTGGAGCGCTTGCCTTCAGGCAGGCATGGCAGGACAGGTTCACGAGGGGCTCGCGGTATCGCGATCTGGCGCGGCACGGGCAGGCGCACGGCCATCGTGGCCAGCGTCGCCGTGCTGGCCGGGTTCGCCCTGCCCGGCGCGGCGGGCGCCACCGCTACCAACGCGACGGGCACGCCCAGCCTGAACACGCTGATCGCCCGGGCCACCAAGCTTTCCAACCAGATCGACAGCCTCAGCGAGCAGTACGACGGGCTGAAGATCCAGCAGAGTCAGGCGAAGGCCGAAGCCAAGGTGGCCCGCGAGACGGCCGCGCGCGACGAGCAGGCGCTGAGCGCGGGCCGGATCGCGGTCGGCCAGATCGCGGCTCAGGGTTACATGACCGGCGGCATCGACCCGTCCCTGGAGCTGCTGCAGACCAACGACCCGCAGGCACTGCTGAACCGGGCCTCGATCCTGCAGCAGCTGCAGCAGGAGAACGGCAACAAGGTCAACCTGCTCGCCGCCGCCGAGGCGGCCGCGCAGCGCGCTCGGCTGACCGCGGTCCAGCAGGAGGCGGAGGCCGCGAAGCTCACCGCCGAGATGAGCAAGAAGGTCGGGGAGATCCAGGCCAAGGAGAACGTGCTGAACAGCGCGGCTTACCAGCAGGCCATGGTCGTCTTCCAGAAGACCGGCAAGTACCCGAACATCCAGGTGCCCGGCAACTCCATCGGCGTGCAGGCCCTGAACTGGGCGCTGAGCAGGCGCGGCGACATGTACGTCTGGGGCGCCGCGGGCCCGGACACCTTCGACTGCTCAGGCCTGGTCATGTGGGCCTACGAGCACGTGGGCATCAGCCTGGATCACTTCACCGGCGACCAGTGGAACGAGGGCCAGCACATCTCCCGCAGCCAGCTGGAGCCAGGCGACCTGGTGTTCTTCTTCGCCGACATCAGCCACGTCGGCATGTACGTCGGCAACGGCCTGATGGTCGACGCCCCGACGTTCGGCCAGCCGGTTCAGGTCCAGCCGGTCTTCTGGCAGAACTACGTCGGCGCGGTCCGGATCGTGGCCTGAGGTTTGACCGGGACCCGGCCGCCGGGCCCCCGGCTGGGGGCCTGCTGCCTATCATCGACGAGGCCCGCAGACCACATCTGTAGGTCTCATCTGCTGGCCCTGTGATGGCCCAAGGCCAGGGCGGTAAGAGATTTCGGCGGTGTCGTGCGGCATGCTCTCGCGGGGATCAGCGGGAGCAGCTCGGCGAGTTAGCCGGAAGCAGGCCGGGCCGGGATTTCTGCTGCACCGCCAAAAGTCACTATTGCGGTGATAGGGCGCGCTAGGGCACGATATGTCACAGGAATGGAGCCGCCTGAAGATCGCTGGCCGGGGGCCAGTTTTCGCGGCTCACGAAGCGGGGGCGCAGTGCCATGCAGCCCCGGTAGCGTCTCGGCCCGCGCAGTTAGCGGGGAGCTATGAACAGACCACTCGTATCGTCCCGGGCGATTGCCGCGCTCACACTGGCAGCCGCGCTCGCCGTGCCCGCGCTCACGGCGAGCGGCTCAGCCGACGCTGCCACCTCTCCGCCGCCCGGGCCGACCACGGACACGGCGTACCAGATCAGCATCAGCCACGACGGGAACTCCGGCGACACGACTATCGCCCCGCCCCTTGCGTCCCGCTGGACCCACTCCTTTACCGGGCTGGTCTCCTACCCGCTCATCGCGGGCGGCATGGTGTTCGTCACCGTGGCTGACGTGAGCAGCGGGTACGGTACCGACCTGTACGCCCTCAGCCAGTCCGACGGCTCCGTCGTGTGGTCGCAGTTCATCAGTGGCACGTACTTCTGGAGCAACGCCACCTACGACAACGGCCAGATCTTCGTGGTGAATACCGATGGCCTGCTACGGGCATTCGACGCGACTACCGGCACGCTGAACTGGTCGGTGCAGCTACCCGGGCAGTACTCCTTCTCCAGCCCTCCGACTGCAGATAGCGGGGTGGTCTACGTGGGCGGGGCTGGCTCCGGCGGGACGCTCTATGCCGTGAGCGAGACCGCCGGCTCGGTTCTGTGGACGCAGGGGGTGGAGAACGGCGACCACAGTTCGCCGGCGCTGAGCAGCACCAGCGTGTTCGTTTCCTATGCGTGCGGCGTTACCTACTCCTTCGCTCGCTCCGCCGGCGCGCTGCAGTGGGTCACTAGCCCGTCGTGCGAGGGAGGCGGGGGCAAGACGCCGGTCTACCACAACGGCCTGCTGTACATGCGTGATCCGATCCTGGGGAACCAGATCCTGAACGCCTCCACCGGGCAGGAGACCGGCACGTTCAGCGCCGGTCCCGCGCCGGCCTTCGCCGGAAAGACCGGGCTGTTCGTGAGCGCTGGCACTCTGTCGGCCGTCAGCGGTCATCACAGAATATGGACGTTCACCGGGGACGGCGCTCTGGATACGGCTCCCATCGTCGTGAACACGACGGTATACGTCGGATCATCGAGCGGGATGATCTACGGGCTGAGCCTCACCAAGGGCAATGTCGTGTGGAGCGCCAACACGGGATCCTCCATCAACGGTCCAGATGAGCAGAACGTCTCGTCCCCGCTGACTGGGCTCGGCGCGGGGCAGGGGCTGCTGGTGGTCCCGGCCGGTGACCAGCTGACCGCGTACAGCGGCTAGAGACGCACAGGGGAGCGCCCGGGCCGACAGAACCTACACCGGGTGACCCCGGTCGAAAGAACGAGATCGAGCTAGCGTGCGGTGCAGGGCCGAGCCCCGCCCCGCACGTGGCTTATTCCGGCCGTACCAGCGGGAACAGGATCGTGTCCCGCGCGCTCGCGCCGGTCAGCAGGATCATCAGCCGGTCGATGCCCATCCCCATTCCGCCGGTGGGCGGCATGCCGTACTCCAGCGCGCGCAGGAAGTCCTCATCCAGCTGCATGGCTTCGGGGTCACCTCCGGCCGCGCGCAGCGACTGGGCGGTCAGCCTGGCCCGCTCCTCGACCGGATCCACCAGCTCGGAATAGGCGGTCGCGATCTCGGTGCCGCGGGCGACCAGGTCCCATTTCTCGGCCAGCCGGGGATCCTCGCGGTGCGCCCTGGTCAGCGGCGCGAGCTCGACAGGGAAGTCGGTATAGAAGGTGGGCTCGACGGTCCGCCGCTCGACCAGGTGCTCGTAGATCTCCACCAGCACCTCGGCCCGGCCCCAGGCCGGGTTCAGCTCGATCGCGGCCCCGGCGGCCAGCTTGCGCAGGCTCTCCTCGCTGGTGTCCGGGGTGACCTGCTCGCCCAGCGCGTCGGAAACCGCGTCGTGCACGCTGCGCACCGGCCACTCGCCGCTGATGTCGTAATCGGACCCTCCGGGTCCGCGCAGCACCGTGCCGCCCAGCGCGGCGCGGGCCGCGCCCTGGATTAGTTCCCTGGTCAGCGTGGCCATAGTGGTGTAGTCGGCGTACGCCTCGTACAGCTCAAGCATGGTGAACTCGGGGTTGTGCGTCGCGTCCGCGCCCTCGTTACGGAAAATCCGGCCGATCTCGTAAACCTTCTCGATGCCGCCGACGACCAGCCGCTTGAGGTAGAGCTCCAGCGCGATCCGCAGGTAAAGGTCCAGGCTGAACGCATTGATGTGAGTGCGGAACGGCCGGGCGTTGGCCCCGCCGTGCAGCACCTGGAGTACCGGTGTCTCCGCCTCCAGGTACCCGCGCGCGTGCAGGTCCTCGCGCAGCGCCCGGGTCACGCCGGAGCGGATCTCGGCCATCTGGCGGGCAGCCGGGTTGACGATCAGGTCGAGGTAACGCTGCCTGACCCGGGCTTCCTCGCCTAGGCCGGCCCGCTTGTCCGGCAGCGGGCGCAGGGACTTGGCGGTGATGGTGAAGGAGTCGGCCAGCACCGAAAGCTCGCCGCTGCGCGAGGTGATGACCTCGCCGTGCACCCCGATGTGGTCACCGAGGTCGACGTCGGTTTTCCAGGCGGCCAGCGCCTGCGCGCCGACCCGGTCCAGCGAGACCATGACCTGGATGTCGCCGGTGCCGTCCCTGACGGTGGCGAAGCACAGCTTTCCGCCGATCCGGCTGAGCATGACCCGCCCGGCCACCGCGACCACGTCGCCGGTCGCGGTGTCGGCGGGCAGGTCCTGATAACGGGCGCGCAGCTGCGCGATCGTGGCCGTGCGGCTGAACCCGACGGGATAAGGGTCGATGCCCTCGGCGCGGAGCCGGCTCAGCTTGGCCAGCCGCACCTGCATCTGCTCGGGCACATCTTCGCCCGCTCGTCCGGCGTCCTGGCCGCCTGGCTCGCGGCCGGAGTCCTCGTCGTCGGTCATCTGCCGAGATTACCGGCGCGGGCCAGCGGGCCGCACACGGGTTATCCGCCCGCCCGGCCGGCTCGCACCCTGGCTCCGGCCACCGGCCGGAGCCAGCCCGGACCGAGGCCAGCCCGGCCGGGCCCGGCCGGGGTCAGCCCGGGTCAGGCCGGCCCAGGGTCAGGTCTCGGCGGTGTTGCGCTCGAACACCAGGCGCAGGCCGATCAGCGTCAGCCACGGCTCGTACACGTCGATCACGCCGGTCTCCTCGATGATCACCGGGGCCAGCCCGCCGGTGGCGATGATCGTCACCGCATCCGGGTCGTCGGGCGACAGCTCCTTGGCCATCCGCTTGGTGATGCCCTCGATCTGGCCCGCGAAGCCGAAGATGATCCCCGACTGCAGCGATTCCACCGTGTTCTTGCCGACCACCCGGCTCGGCCGGGCCAGTTCCACCTTCAGCAGCTGCGCGGCCCGGCGCGACAGCGCGTCCACCGAGATCTCGATGCCGGGCGCCAGCGCCCCGCCGACGAACTCGCCGCGCTCGCTGACCGCGTCGAAGTTGGTCGAGGTACCGAAGTCGACCACGATCGCGGGCCCGCCGTACAGGTGCACGGCGGCCAGCGCGTTCATGATCCGGTCGCTGCCCGCCTCCCTCGGGTTGTCGGTCCTGATCGCGATGCCGGTCTTCACTCCCGGTTCCACGATGACCGCGGGCACGTCGCCGTAATAGCGCTGGACCATCTCGCGCATCTCGTGCAGCACGGACGGCACCGTCGAGCACAGCGAGATGCCGCTGATGTCGGACTCCTTGAACAGCGTGCTCTGCCCGAGCAGCCCCTGCAGGATCACGGCCAGCTCGTCGGCGGTGCGCACCGGGTCGGTGGCGATCCGCCAGTGCTCGACCACGTCCTCGCCGTCGAACACGCCGAGCACGGTGTTGGTGTTTCCCACGTCAATCGTCAGCAGCATGGCTCTCCCGCGGGCCGTCCGGGCCGGGCCGAAGCCGGGGCGGCAACCACCGCATGCCCGGCCATCAGCTCGCTCTTCCCAGCATGATGGCTCTGTTGTCAATGAGCCTGGTAGTCCCCACCCAGGCCGCCAGCAGCAGCCGGGCCGGCCCGGTGGCGTCACCAGGCGTCTGCGCGAAGGTCCAGGGATCGACCAGCGCCAGGTAGTCGGGCACTAGCGGCGGGTCCATGGCGGCCGCCTCGGCCAGTACAGCGTCCGCCGCGGCCCGTACCGCGTCCGGCCCGGCCGCCGCGGCCTGTTCCGCCGCGTCCAGCGCGCGGGGCAGGGCCAGCGCGGTGGCCCGCTCCCCGGCCGACAGGTAGGCGTTCCTGCTGGAGGCGGCCAGGCCGTCGGCCTCGCGCACGATCGGCGCCTCGGCGATCCGCACGCCCAGGTTCAGGTCGGCGGTCATCCGCCGGACCAGCGCGAGCTGCTGGGCATCCTTCGCCCCGAACACCGCGACATCCGGATCAGTCAGCTGCAGCAGCTTCAGCACCACGGTCAGCACCCCGGCGAAGAAACCCGGCCGCGAGCGGCCCTCAAGCACCTGGCCCATCACCCCCGGGTCGACCGTGATCAGCTGCTCCGCCGGGTACACCTGTGCCTGCTCCGGCGCGAACACCAGGTCGGCGCCCTCCTCGGCGCAGATCGCGAGGTCCCGGTCCAGGTCACGCGGGTACCGGTCGAAGTCCTCGCCCGGGCCGAACTGCAGCGGGTTCACGAAGACGGACACCAGCAGGCTGCCCCCGGGCGCGGCGATGTCCCTGGCCGCGCGCAGCAGGGCGCGGTGCCCGGCGTGCAGCGCGCCCATTGTCGGGACCAGCACCACCGGCGCCCGCAGCCCGCAGCGAGCCGCCGACAGCGTGTCTTTGGTAGTAGCCAGAACGGGAGTCACCGGCCCGTCCCGCCCCGCCCCGCGCAGCCCGTCCCGGACCGAAAGATCGCTGGCTGGCCCCGACGCCCGACCAGGATCGCAGTAGCGGCCGGGCGGAGAAGGGTGGCGGCGTGGCCAGCCGCCCGGGCGGGAGTCACAGGCCGGTCCCGGCGAGCACGAGCAGGCGCTGCGCGTCCGGCCCGGACACGGCGAACGGCAGCGGCGCGGCCAGCCGCCCGGGCGGGAGTCACAGGCCGGTCCCGGCGAGCACGCCGAGCAGGCGCTGCGCGTCAGGCGCGGTCAGGGTGCCCGCCGCCAGGGCCCGGTCCGCGGTGAGCCTGGCCAGGGCCAGGTAGGCGGGCAGCGCCTGCGGCGCGGCCGCCCGCAGCGCCCTGATGTGGCTGGCCACGGTCTCGGCGTCGCCGCGGGCGACCGGGCCGGTCAGCCCCGCGTCCCCCAGCCGCAGCGCGTTGTCCAGCGCGGCCGACAGCAGCGGGCCGAGCATCCGGGCCGGGTTGGCCACCCCGGCCTGGCGCAGCTGGTCGCCGGCCTGCACCACCAGCGTGACCAGGTGATTGGCCGCCCCGGCCAGCGCCGCGTGGTACAGGTCCCTGAGTTCCTCGGCGATGTACACCGGCTCGCCGCCCATCTCGACCACCAGGGCCTCGGCGACCGGCCGCAGCGCTTCGGGGGCGGTGACCCCGAAGCTGATGCCGGCCAGCCGGTCCACGTCATCGGAACGGCCGGTGAACGTCATCACCGGGTGCAGCGCCAGCGGGATCGCGCCGGCCCGGGCCGCCGGGTCCAGGACCGCGAGGCCGTACCGGCCGCTGGTGTGCGCCAGCAGCCGCCCGGCCAGGTCCGCCCCGGTCGAGGCCAGCCCGCCGACCAGGCCGGCCAGCGCGTCGTCGGGCACGGTGAGCAGGACCAGGCCAGCGGCGGCGATCACCTCAGCGGGCGGCAAGATGGCCGCGTCCGGCAGGTTCTGCCTGATCCGCCGGACAGAAGCGTCCGAGACGGCCGACGCCGCCACCACCCGGTGCCCGGCCCGGCTCAGCGCCACGGCCAGGACGGTGCCGACCCGGCCGGCCCCCACCACGCCCACCTGCAACTGGGCCGGGTGGGTCGGATCAGGCATGGCGTGGCTGTCCTTTTCGGTGGCGGTCAGGCCGCTGCGGTCCTTCGGGTACCGGACGACCGTGGCCAGCATATCCGCGTCCGGCCCAGCCCAGGCCGGCTCGGCAACGGCGTCAGCGGGCCTGGTTCCGGTCGCGCGGCGGGAGGTCCTCGTCTTCGTCGGGCGGCTCGGGGGCCCGGCAGCCGCGCTCGAGGTAGAGCGCGGCGGCGGTGAGCAGGATGGCCGCGGCGAAGGTGAACCCGGAGGCGTAGGCGTCGCCCCTGGGCACCTCCTTCTCCAGCGACGCGCTGACATAGGCCAGGAACCCGGCCGCGAACCCGCCGATCGCGGCGGCCGCGGTCGAGCTGGCCTTGGCCAGCACCGCCAGCCGGGCGACGGCGATCGGCGCGATCGGCTTGACTCCCGACCCGCCGCGGAGCCTGGTCCGGATGTTCCGGCCGGTCACCCCCTCGGCCAGGGCCAGGATCAGCAGCGCGGGCACCGAGGTCCAGGGCAGCGGCGGCAGCGAGGTGAACGAGGCCCGGACGATCAGCCACGCGGCGAGCGCGCAGGTGATCGCGATGCCCGCCAGGGTCCAGGGCCGGGTCGGCTTCATCGGCCCGCCCGCAGCGTGACATCGGCCAGCCGCCGCACTCCGGCCTGGTCGGCGGCGGCCAGCAGGGCCGCCACCGGGCCCCGGCCGGGCAGCACCGCCGCGGGCTGCAGGTCGTGCCACGGGGCCAGGACGAAGGCGCGCTCGTGCGCCCGCGGGTGCGGCAGGGTCAGCTCGGGGTCAGCGCTGATCTCGGCGCCGGCGACGATCACGTCGACGTCCAGCGTGCGCGGCCCCCAGCGCTGCGTCCTGACCCGGCCCAGGGCCGTCTCGGCCGCCCTGGCGCGGTCCAGGACGGCCCGGGCGGGCAGGGCCGTCTGGGCGACCGCCACCGCGTTGAGGTAGTCGTCCTGGGCCGGGCCGCCGACCGGGGCGGTCTGGTAGACCGGCGACACGACCAGCCGGTCAAGCCCGGGCCCGGCGGCCAGCGCGTCCAGGCCGGCCTGCAGGTTGGCTAGCCGGTCACCCATGTTGCTGCCCAGCGCGAGCACCACCCGGCTGCGGGTGATGCGCACCGTGACGTCCCGCACCGGCGGGGCCACCGGCGCGTGCGGCTTGTGCACCGTGATCCGGGCCGTCAGCACGGCAGGCTCGGCCAGGCAGGCGGTCGCCAGCCGGTCGGCCAGCGTCTCGATCAGCGCCACCGGCTCGCCAGAGACGATCGCGGCGAGCCGGTCGGCCAGCTGGCCGTAGTCCACGGTGCGGGACAAGTCATCGCCTGCCGCGGCGGCGGCCAACTCGACGCCCAGTTCGGCGTCGATGCCGAACTCCTGCCCGTCCCGGCGCTCGGCGGGCAGGACGCCGTGATATCCGAAGACCCGCAGGCCGCGCAGCGCGATCTGGTCCGTCCCGGTGCGGTCCAGGCTCATCGGCGCTCCCCGGGCGGCCGGGCGGCCGGCCGCCCGGCTGAGCCCCCCGACGCTGAGCCCCCCGACGCTGAGCCCCCCGACGCTGAGCCCCCCGACGCTGAGGTCCCCGACGCTGAGGTCCCCGACGCTGAGGTCCCCGACGCTGAGCCCTCCGACGCTGAGGTCCCGGGCCCGTGCTCCTGCCGGGCCGTGGCCCAGCGCGCGGCGACCCGGACCGCGTCGGCGTTGCCCGCCGCGGCGTGCACCCGAACGCCCCACGCTCCGGCCGCCGCGGCCAGGGCCGACACGGCCACGGTCGCGTCGTCGCAGGCGGCGAACGGCCGCGGCGTGCCGCCGGAGTCAGCCAGCAGCCGGCCGAGAAACCGCTTCCTGGACGCCCCGATGAGCACCGGGAAGGGCGATCCGGCGCCGCCCAGGCGGCCGATCTCGTCCAGCCCGGCCAGCAGCGCCCAGTTGTGCTCGGCCAGCTTGGCGAAACCGAGGCCAGGGTCGACCACGATCTGTCCCGGATCGACCCCGCGGTCCACTACCGTGTCCACCTGCCGCCGCAGCTCCTCCCGCACCTCCCGCACCACGTCACCATAGACGGCCCGGTCCTGCATCTGGCGGCTGTGCCCGCGCCAGTGCATCACCACCAGCGGCACCCGCGCCCCGGCGACCACCCGGGCCATCCGCGGGTCGGCCAGGCCACCGCTCACGTCGTTCACCATGGCGGCCCCCGCGGCCAGGGCCGCCGCCGCGACCTGGGCCCGCATGGTGTCCACGCTGACGGGCAGGCCGGCCCGGGCCAGCGCGGTGATGACCGGGATGACCCGGCGCAGTTCCTCATCGGCCTCGATCCGCAGCGCCCCGGGCCGGGTTGACTCGCCGCCGACGTCGATCAGGTCCGCGCCCTGGGCGGCCAGCTCGAAGCCGTGCGCGATGGCCGCGTCCGGCTCGAACCAGGCGCCACCGTCGGAGAACGAGTCGGGCGTGGCATTGATCACGCCCATGACCAGGCACCGGCCCGTGACCGGCAGGCCCGGCGGGCCGCCGGCGCGGGCCGGGCCGGGCTGGTCAGCTCGCCGCTGCGCCACCATAGGCGCCAATCTACGAGCTACGCCCTGGCTCGCGCGCGCCGGATCACCCGGCGGACCTGGCGGGCCAGCGGGGCCAGGCCGAGCTTGCGCACCAGTTTCCTGGCCAGCCTGCGCAGCTCCACCCGGGGCCAGACCAGGAACGCCTCCGCCTCCAGGGCGGCCAGGCCGATCCGGGGCGTGTCCCTGGTGCTGGGGAAGACCATGAACCTCGGCACCCACTGCGGGCAGAACTTGGCGTTGAACTTGTACAGCGACTCGATCTGGAACCACCGGGACATGAAGACCAGGACCCGCCGCCAGGCGCGCAGGACCGGCCCGGCCCCGATCCGCTCGCCGCGTTCCAGCGCGGCCCGGAAGACCGCGAAGTTCAGCGATATCCGCTTCACCCCCAGCTCGGGGGCCTGCTTGATGGTCTCGACGATCAGGAAGTCGTTCAGGCCGGGCTGGGCGGCCCGGTCCCGCCGCATCAGGTCGAGCGAGAGCCCGTCACTGCCCCACGGCACGAAGTGCAGGATCGCCCGCAGCACGCCGTCCTCGGTGGCCGTGGCGACCACGCAGTTCCCGTCGCCGCGCCCGCCGACGCGGCCCAGCGCCATCGAGAAGCCCCGTTCGGTCGGGCTGCCGCGCCAGGAATCGGCCTGCCTGATCAGGCTGCGGATCTCCGCCTCGGGCAGGTCGGCGATCCGGCGCACCGCAGCGACGTAACCGTGCCCGGCCGACCCGGCTGACCATCTGGCGGACGTTGCGCATCGGCCGCCCGCTCAGCGAGAAGTCGGCCACGTCGACGATGGCCTCGTCGCCGAGCTCGAGCGCGGTCAGCCCGCCCTCCCGGCACCAGATCTCGGCGCCCAGCTCGCTGCAGCCGATCACCGCCGGAACCCAGGCGTGCCGCGCCGCCTCGTCCAGGAACGCGTGGATCGCGCCGGGCCAGGCCTCCGCGTCACCGATCGGGTCGCCGCTGGCCAGCATGACGCCGGACAGGACCCGGTAGCCGATGCACGACTTGCCGGTGGCCGACCAGATGATGCTCTTGTCGTCGCGCAGCGCGAAGTAGCCCAGCGAGTCCCGGTCGCCGTGCTTGTCGAGCAGCGCCCGGACACCGCTGGAGTCCCTGACCCCGTGCCGGTCAGCGGGCTCGGCGGGCCGCAAGAACAGGTACGCGGTGACCACCAGGGTGAACAGGCCCAGGCCGCCGGTCAGGAAATCGAACCGGTCGCCGTGGGTGTCGTGCACGAAGCGGACCGGCCCGGTCACTCCGACCAGCCCGTAGAGCACCGACTGGACCCGCTCCCAGAACGGGTAGTTGCTGACCAGGCCGCGGGCCAGCGGGATATAGACCAGCCCGATGATCACGTCGGCGCTGGCCAGCCCGATCAGCGCCCACAGCGCCCGCCACCGGGTCCGCGGGTCGCCGACGGCATAGAACTCACCCCGGCACAGCAGCAGGATGACCAGCAGCGCGACCGCCACCACGGCCGGGCCGATATGCCGGTAGTGCACCAGGATGTGCAGCAGCACGCTGGACAGCAGCACCAGCATCACCGCCTGCCAGGCGCGCTTCTTGCGGCGGCGCAGGGCGTGCGAGAGCATCAGCAGCAGCAGGCCGATGATCACGTCCGCGGTCCGGCTCAGGTTCGACAGCGTGCCCGGGGCGATCTGGCTCAGCCGGTGCAGCTTGCTCTCGTACAGGGCGGGCCTGGCGCCTTCGACGATGTCGCCCAGCCCGATCAGCAGGGCCAGCCAGCCCGCCGCGATCGGCACCCAGCGGCGCTGCTGCCTGCGGTCGGGCGGCCGGGTGACCGGCGATGCCGGGGGGCGGCCCGGCTGGCCGGGACTGAGTTCGGCCGAGCCTAGCCCGCTGTGGTTGGTCAACTCAGACATGTCGGTCACGCCCCGGATCACGGGGTTTCAGCGTAGTCATCGGCGGGCCCGGCCGGGGCCAAACCCGTGGAACACCGCATCGGCCGCTACCGCCGCGGGTAAGGGCGGGCAGTAACCGGATGCATGTGTCATCTGCCAATCTGGCTCTCTGCGGGTTACGCCGGGACTGGCTCGTTCAAGCCCCGGCGACAGGGCTGGGTTAGCGATGGCCGAAAAGCAGGCCCACGGCCTCTGCCCGGGTGCGGTCGGAGTCGCGGAAGGACCCGCGCACCGCAGACGTCACGGTCTTGGCGCCCGGCTTCCGCACACCGCGCATGCTCATGCACAAGTGCTCAGCTTCCACCACAACGATAACGCCGCGCGGCTCAAGGACACCCATGAGCGCGTCGGCGATCTGGCTGGTCATCCGCTCCTGCACCTGCGGCCGGCGGGCATAGATATCGACCAGCCTGGCGAGTTTGGACAACCCGGTGATCTGGCCCTTCTCGTTCGGTATGTAGCCCACGTGGGCCAGGCCGAAAAATGGCGTCAGATGGTGCTCGCAGGTCGAGTACAACTCGATGTCACGGACCAGGACCATCTCATCGTGGCCCGCGTCGAACACGGTCGTGAGCACGTCCTCAGGCTGCTGCCTGAGCCCGGCGAACTGCTCGGCGTAAGCCCTGGCCACCCGGGCCGGGGTGTCCTTCAGCCCGTCCCGGTCCGGGTCCTCGCCGATGGCCAGGAGCAACTCGCGTACCGCAAGCTCAATCCGCCCCTGATCAATCGGGCTGCGGCTCAATGATTCCCGCCGTACCGGCCGTCATCAGTGCCGCCCGGCGGGCTGCCGAACCCGGGTCCTGGCGGGCCCATCGGATCGGGCGGGCCGAGCGGCCCCGGCGGGTTGAGCGGCCCGGGCGGGCCGAGCGGGCCGGAAGAGCCGATCGGCCGGATCGGGCCTGACCCGGCCGCCGGGCCTGATGATTGCGAGCCGTCCTGGCCCGCGGTCAGCGCCTGGCCGTTGCCTGAGCCAGGCAGGTCCTTGGGGTCGGCCGCGGCGGTGAGCGCCATCTCCTTGGGCGTCAGCACCGGCGGCCGGTCCGAGGGCAGCCGCTTGCCGTACCCGGTGTAGGACCCGCGGGAGGCGCGCTTGCGGACCGGCGAGAAGATGGCCAGGACCTGGGCCCTGGTCAGCGTCTCGTGCTCCATCAGCTGCAGCACCAGGTTGTCCAGCACGTCCCGGTACTGGACCAGGATGTCCCAGGCCTCGTCGTGCGCGGACTCGATCAGCCGCCGGACCTCGTCGTCAATGGCGGAGGCGATTTCCTCTGAGTAGTCCCGCGCATGCGACATCTCCCGGCCCAGGAACGGCTCGCCGTCGCCGGTGCCGAACTTGCGCGCGCCGAGCTTCTCGCTCATCCCGTACTCGGTGATCATGCCGCGGGCGATGGAGCTGGCCTTCTCGATGTCGTTCGCCGCGCCGGTCGTCGGCTCGTGGAAGACGAGCTCCTCGGCCGTCCGGCCGCCGAGCAGCATCGCCAGCTGGTCGTTCATCTCGGCCCGGCTGACCAGGAACTTGTCCTCGGTCGGGGCCGAGGCGGTATAGCCCAGGGCCCGGCCGCGCGGGATGATCGTGATCTTGTGCACCGGGTCGGCGTTCGGCAGCGCGTGCCCTACCAGGGCGTGCCCGCCCTCGTGGTAGGCAATGATCTTGCGCTCCTTCTCCGACAGCAGCACGCTCTTGCGCTTGGGCCCGGCCGTGACCCGGTCGATCGCCTCTTCGAGGTTTGCCATCGAGATCTGGGTCTGGTTGCCCCGGGCGGTGAGCAGCGCGCCCTCGTTGATGACGTTGGCCAGGTCGGCTCCGGTGAAGCCGGGGGTCCGGCGCGCGATCATGTCCAGGTCCACGTCCTGGGAGAACGGCTTGCCCCTGGCGTGCACCCGCAGGATGCCCTTGCGGCCGGTCAGGTCCGGCTGGGCCACCACGATCTGCCGGTCGAACCGGCCCGGGCGCAGCAGCGCCGGGTCCAGGATGTCGGGCCGGTTGGTCGCGGCGATCACGATCACGCCGCCCTTGGTGTCGAAGCCGTCCAGCTCGACCAGCAGCTGGTTCAGGGTCTGCTCACGCTCGTCATGGCCGCCGCCGAATCCGGCGCCGCGGTGCCGGCCCACGGCGTCGATCTCGTCGACGAACACGATGGCCGGGGCATTGGCCTTGGCCTGCTCGAACAGGTCCCGTACCCGGGACGCGCCGACACCGACGAACATCTCGACGAAGTCCGACCCGGAAATGGAGTAGAACGGCACCCCGGCCTCGCCGGCCACCGCGCGGGCCAGCAGGGTCTTGCCGGTACCCGGCGGCCCGTACAGCAGCACGCCCTTGGGGATCTTGGCCCCGATGGCCTGGAACTTCGCCGGGGTCTGCAGGAACTCCTTGATCTCCTGCAGTTCCTCGATCGCCTCGTCCGCGCCGGCCACGTCAGCGAACGTGGTCTTCGGGGTGTCCTTGGTGATCAGCTTGGCCCGGGACTTGCCGAAGTTCATGACCCGGGAGCCGCCGCCTTGCATCTGGTTCAGCATGAACAAGAAGATCAAGATGATCAGCAGGAACGGCAGCCAGGTCAGGATCAGGCCCCAGATCGAGCTGCCCTTCGGCACCTCGACGTTGTAGCCGTTGGGCAGCTTGCCCTGCTGGTACTGGGTCTGCAAGGTGTTGGCCAGGGCCTGGCCCTGGCTGCCCACCCAGGACGCCTGCAGCGGCGGGCCGGACTTCGGGGTGATCTGGATCGTCTGGTTAGTGTCGATCAGCAGGGCCGACTTGACCTGGCCCTGCTCGATGAGGCTGATCACCTTCGAGGTGTCGGCCGACTTATAGGAGGTGCCTGAGCTGGCGTACTTGACCAGGAAGATAAACACCAGCACGACCAAGAGGACGGCCACGAGCGGCCCGCGGAAGTAGCGCTTCAGATCCATCGATGAACGGCCCGGCCGTACCGGGCCGATCCCTCCTGCCGAGCCTCATGTCCCGCCGACCCCCGGCAGGACTATCGTGCGCCCCAGCGCCCGTGCGGCTTCCTACCAAGCGCGCCCGAAACACGGGAACAATCGACGTTACACCGCTGAAGTTACAGCTGGCACACAAGAGCGCCGCCAGGTGCCACGGCGGGTAACTGACAAACCCTTACCCAGCTGAACGTCTTTCATCTCAGGTTGTGTTCCCGCTATACACGTGCGGTGCCAGGGTGCCGATGAAAGGAAGGTTACGGTACCGCTCGGCGTAGTCCAGCCCGTAGCCGATAACGAACTTCTCAGCTATGTCGAAACCGGTGTAAGCGACGTCAACCGCCATCTGCGCGGCGGTGGGCTTGCGCAGCAGCACGCAGACCTTCAGCGAGGCCGGCTGGCGCGACTGCAGGTTCTGGACCAGCCAGGACAGGGTCAGGCCGGAGTCGACGATATCTTCCACCACCAGCACGTGCCAGGCCGGTGATGTCGGAGTTCAGGTCCTTCAGGATCCGGACCACGCCCGATGACCTGGTGCCAGAACCGTAGGACGAGATCGCCATCCAGTCCATCTCCACCGGCAGCCGCATGGCCCGGGCCAGGTCGGCCATGACCATCACCGCGCCCTTGAGCACCCCGACGAGCAAGAGTTCGCGGCCGGCGTAATCCGCATCGATCTGCGCCGCGAGCTCGGCGATACGGTGCTGGAGCCGGCCGGCGTCGATCAGTACCTCCGCCAGGTCGGCGCCCATGTCACTCGCGTCCACCCGCGTCCTCCCGCCGTTTCCCGCCTGCCACGTCGGCGGCGAAGGTCAGCTTGCCACACCGGCGGATCCCGCGGATGCCGCCGGGTAGGTCAGTCCAGCGCTGGCCGTGCCAGTTGGTGACCAGGTCGTCCAGGGCGGCGATGTGCCTGGCGGTCAGCCCGCCCGGCGGGCAGCCCGCCGCGATGGCCGCGATCCGCAGTACCCGGGTCCGCAGCGCCTCAGGCAGCGCCCCGACCAGATCAGCGGGGAGCGCGCCGTCCGCCGCGATGATGCGTTCGGCCTCGGTTTTTGCCAGCGAGTCGAGGAAATCGGCGTCCACCCTGAGCGTGCGCGCGGTCCGGGCCAGGGCCTGCGCGACGCCCGGGCCGAGCGCCGCCTCCAGGGCCGGCAGCAGCTGGTGCCGGACCCTGGCCCTGGCGTAGGCCGGGTCGGCGTTGTGCGGGTCCTGCCACGGGGTCAGGCCCAGCGCGGCGCAGGCGGCCTGGGTCTGCGCCCGGCCCAGCGCCAGGAACGGGCGCAGGTACCGGCCGCTGCACGGGGCCATCCCGGCCAGCGAGCGCGCGCCCGAGCCGCGGGCCAGCCCGAGCAGCACCCCCTCGGCCTCATCGTCGCGGGTGTGGCCGAGCAGGATCGCGGCCGCCCCGGCCGCCGCGGCCGCCTGGTCCAGGGCCGCGTACCGGGCCGCCCTGGCCGCCGCCTCGGGGCCGGGGTATCCGGCCGGGCCGCTGTGACCGGCCGGGACAGGCCGGGACGCCAGCCCGGGATCCGGCCGGCCGGGTCCGCCCCGGCGCCCTGGCCGCCGCGCCTGCCGACCTGCGCCGCGACGTTCAGCACCGGATCCAGGCCCCGTCCGGTCAGCTCCCGGCTGACCGCGCTGGCCTGCTTCGCCGAGCCGGGCTGCAGGCCGTGGTCAACGGTGACGCCGCCGGCCCGCAGCCCGAGCCTGGGCGCCTCGAAGGCCAGCGCGGCGGCCAGCGCCAGCGAGTCCGCTCCGCCCGAGCAGGCGGCCAGGACCAGGTCACCAGGGGTCAGGCCGGCCAGCGCGCCGCGGACCGCCAGGCGGGTCGCCGCGACCGCGGGATGCGGGCCCATGACCGCTCGGCGCCGCTCAGTGGGCCGAGCCGTTACCGCCCACGCGCGCGAGCCAGGCTTGCGGGCTGGTGATCTCGGCCTTGGTCGGCAGGGTCTGCGGCGAGGTCCAGACCCGGTTGAAGGTGGCCATGCCGGCCTCCTCGACCACGGCCTTCACGAATTGCGCGCCCTGTTCGTACTGCTTCATTTTCAAGTCGATGCCCAGGATCCGGCGGATGGCCTGCTCCACCCGGCCCGCGCTGGTCCGGCGGGCGCTGAAGCGGGCCCTGATCTGCGCGACCGAAGGGACCACGGCCGGGCCGACCGCGTCCATCACGTAGTCGCCATGCCCCTCGACCAGGGTCATCACGCAAGTGAGGCGGTCCAGGATCTCGCGCTGGCGGGGGCTCTGGATGGCTTCGATCAGGCTGTCGCCGCCGCCGCTCTTGCGGACCGCCCCGGCCACCGCGTCCGCGGCGGCCCGCAGCCGGTCCAGGATCGAGGCCGGGTCCAGGTCCGAGGCCAGCAGAAACTCGGTCATCTGGGCCTGCACGTAGGACCGCAGCCAGGGCACCGCGGTGAACTGGGTGCGGTGCGTCTCCTCGTGCAGGCAGACCCAGCGGCGGAAATCGTGCGGATCCACGCCCAGCTCGCGTTCCACCATCACGATGTTGGGCGCGACCAGGGTGAGCCGCCCGGCCGGCGCTTCCTCGGACGGGGCATCGGGGTCCGGCGGCAGGAACAGCTCGTACTGCCCGAGCACCCGCCCGGCCAGGTAAGCCAGGATCAGGCCCGCCTGCATGCCGGTGACCCGGGAGCCGACCGAGCCGATCACCGAGCCCGGCGGCGGCGCGGTCCCGGTCTGCCGCATGTGTTCCACCAGCGGGTCAAGCACGACCCGGAACCCGTCGACGTTGGCCCTGATCCAGCCGGGCCGGTCCACCACGGCCACCTGGCCGACGCTGGCTGAGCCGTCGAGCCCGGTCACCTCCGCGACCGGCTCGGCCACGGCCGCGGCGATCTGGCGGAGCTCCGCGACCACCTTCCTGGCCTCGGCCATGGTGACCTGCGGGCCCGGCCGCGCCCATCTGACCCCGGTGGCGGTGGCGACATTCCAGTCAATCATCTGCGAGCTGCTCACCCCCCCACCGTACGTCGGCCGGCCAGCTGACGCTGCCCCCCGTGCCGCCTCACCGGCACCCGCAGCCCGCCAGCGTGCTGGTCAGCCCGGCCATCGCGGTCCCCGCGACGCTCAGCCCCTTGGCGGGCAGGTGATCGGCCATGAACGCGAAAGCGAGCAGCTGGCCGTCGCTGGCGTAGGCAATCCCGGCGATCGCCGCGACCGTGGACAAGTTGCCGGTCTTGGCCCGGACCAGGCCAAGACCGGCGCTGCCGCCCGGCCCGAACACGCTCTCGCCCGGGGCCAGGGTGCCCGCGAACCCGGCTACCGGCAGCCCGGTCAGAGCCGGGCGCAGGTTCGGCTGGTCCTGATCGGCCGCCAGCGTGATGATCTTGACCAGCGCGGCCGGCGTGATCCGGTCCTCGGGGGACAGGCCGCTGCCGTCGACCAGGCTGACGCCGCTGGTTACCCCGGCCCGGCGCAGGACCGCCTGCTCGGCGGCGGCCGCGCCGCTGAACGAGGCGGGATGCCCGGTGACGATGGCGACTCGCCGGGCCAGGTTCTCGGCGATGACGTTGTTGCTTTCCATCAGCATCCACTGCACCATCTGGGCCACCGGCGGCGAGGCCACGCTGGCCAGGGTGATGTGGCCGGGCCCGGCGGTCCCGGACCTGGGCGCGCCCTGGACCTTGATCCCGGCCCGGGCCAGGTACCTGGCGAAGGCCCCCGCCGCGTCCGCGGCCGGAGTGAAGCTGCGGGCCAGGAAATTGAGCGGGTCGTCGGCGTCCTGCGGCGTCCCGGCCGAGGTTCAGCCGGCCCTGGTCCACCTCCAGGGCCTCGATCGGGGTGACGTTGCCTGTGGTGACGTAGCGGACCGGCCAGCCTGGCGCCAGGCCAGGCCCGGTGTACCGGGAGGTGTCGTAACTGAGCCGGACCTGGCGGATGTGCCGGGCGCGCAGCGCGGCGGCGGTCTGCCGGGCCAGCGCGGCCAAGGTGGCGGGCTGGGGGTAGTCAGCGGCGGGCGGCGGGCCGGCCGCCAGCGTCGGGTCACCGCCGCCGACCAGCACGATGGCCGACTTGCTGCGGCCGGTGACGACCTCGGTCCGCAGCCGGGCGGCCGGGCCCAGGACGTCCAGGGCCGCGACCGCGATGGCCAGCTTGGCGGTGGACGCGGGCGCGAACGCGGCCGAGGCGTCCCGCGCGACCAGCACCTGCCCGGTGGACAGGTCGGCGACCATGGCCGCCAGGTCCGGCCCGAACACCGCCGAGTCCAGCCCGGGGGCCAGCGCCGCGCGGACGCCCGCGGCGGTCAGGGCGCCCAGGCTGGCCGGCGAGGGCGAGCTGCCCGGGGAGGCACCAGACGAGCTGCCACCGGCGGCGCCGCCGTCGGCGCGGCCGGGCCCGGGAGCGCCGGGCACCGCCGCCAGGACCGGGCCTGGGGCGGCCAGCGAGCGCTGCGCGACGGTCGGCAGCCGGAACAAGGCCAGCCGGGCGGGCAGCAGGTCCGCCACCGCAGACCCGGCGCTGATGGTGAACAGGCTGAGCAGGGCGAGCGACAGCCACGCCGCACGGGCTAGCCCGGCTCACTGGCGCACCTCGTCTCTCCAGTCGCGGGCCCGGGGGTAGGAGCCATGCCGCCGGACCGGGTAGACACTCAGGCAACGGAGTCCATCATCTACGCGAGGAGGCGGCGGCACCGTGGAGTTCGATGTGATCATCGAGATCCCGAAGGGGAATCGCAACAAATATGAGATGGATCACGAAACCGGCCGGATACGGCTGGATCGGATGCTATTCACCGCCACCCGCTATCCGCATGACTACGGTTTTATCGAACACACGCTGGCGGAGGACGGCGATCCGCTCGACGCCCTGGTCATCCTGGAAGAACCGACGTTTCCCGGCTGCCTGATCCGGAGCCGGGCGGTCGGGATGTTCCGGATGCGGGACGAGAAAGGCCGGGACGACAAGGTGCTGTGCGTGCCGGCCACCGACCCGCGGATGGGGCGGCTGCGCGACATCACCGACGTTTCTGAGTTCGATCTGGTGGAGATCCAGCATTTCTTCGAGGTCTACAAGGCCCTGGAGCCCGGCAAGGAGGTGGATGCCGCGCGCTGGGTCGACCGGGTCGCGGCCGAGGCGGAGATCGAGGCGTGCCGCAAGCGCCTGGCGGACGCCGATCTGCCCAGCTAAACGAGGATAGAAGCTGACATCAGCTCGGTAGCGCCCAGGTGACCGATGGGCCACACTAAGTAGCAGATGCAGGCGAGGAGGGGCCGTGGAACACGTGAACGACGTGCTCGGCCGGACACCGCTGTTCGAGGCACTCGATGAGGAGGGCGCGAACGCGCTCCGGTCCCAGATGCACACCGTGCAGATCGCCCGGAGCGAGCGGCTGTTTGGTGAGGGTGACGCTGGCGACCAGCTGTACGTGGTGCTGACCGGCAAGATCAAGCTGACCCGCACCGCGGCCGACGGCCGGGAGAACTTGCTGAGCGTGATCGGGCCCGGAGAGATGTTCGGCGAGCTATCCCTGTTCGACCCCCGCCCGCGGACCCAGACCGCCAGCGCGCTGACGGACTCCCGGCTCGCCGCCCTCGACCACCAGGCGCTTCGCGACCTGCTGACCCGCCGTCCCGACGTGGCCCTGCACCTGCTCAGGGCGCTGGCTCAGCGGCTGCGGCGGACCAACGACGTGATGACCGACCTGGTGTTCACCGACGTGCCGGGCCGGGTGGCCAAGGCCCTGCTGGACCTGTCTGACCGGTTCGGCGTGCAGCGGCCCGAGGGCCTGCAGGTCAATCACGACCTGACCCAGGAAGAGCTGGCTCAGCTGGTCGGGGCGTCCAGGGAGACGGTGAACAAGGCGCTGGCTGACTTCGTCGGGCGCGGCTGGATCCAGCTTGCGGCCAAGTCGGTCCTGCTGGTGGACCCGGAGCGGCTGCGCAGGCGGGCCAGGTTAACGGGGGCGGCCGGTCCGGCTACCAGGTCACCCCGGGCGGCAGCTGACCGCGCTGGGCCAGGTAAGCCAGCTGGGCCCGAACCGAGGACCGGGCGAACGGCCACAGCGACCGTTCCACATCCGCGTATACCCGCGCCACGATCTCGGCCGCCGAGCGATCTCCCGCGCTGAGCGCCGCTTCCACTTCAGCCAGCCGCTCGGCCCGGTGCGCGATGTAGTAGTCCAGGACCCCGGCCGGGTCGGCCAGCAGCGGCCCGTGCCCGGGCAGCAGGGTCCGCAGCTGAGCGGAGTCGGCCAGCGCCCGGAGCCGGTCCAGCGAGCCGAGGTAGTCACCCAGGCTGCCGTCGCGGGCGATGACCGTGGTGCCCCGGCCCAGCACGGTGTCCCCGGTCAGCACGGCCGCGTCCGCCTCGATCAGCAGGCAGACCGAGTCCGCGGTGTGCCCGGGCGTCCCGATGACGCGCAGGTCGCAGCCGGCCCCGCGGACCGAGTCGCCAGCCCCGAGGCCCTCGCTGCCCAGCCGCAGGGCCGGGTCGAAAGCCAGGATGTCGGCCCCGGTGAGCTCGGCCAGCCGCCGCGCGCCCGCGCAGTGATCCAGGTGCCCGTGGGTGAGCACGATCCGGCCGATCCGGTGGCCGGCCTGCGCCGCGGTCTGCTGCACCCGGGCCAGGTGACCCTCGTGCTCGGGCCCGGGGTCCACCACGATCGCGGTGGCCGAGCCGGGCTCGGCGATGATCCAGGTGTTCGTGCCGTCCAGGGTCATGATCGAGGGGTTGGGCGCCAGCACGCAGCGCGCCCTGGGCGGGCCCGAGCCGTCGATCGGCTGCCCGTCCGGACCGGTCATAGCGGGTAATCCACGGTGGCGGGCAGGGTCAGCCAGGCGCTGCCGTCGGCCAGGACCGCGCCGGGCATGAGCGGCGCGAGATCGCGCTCGGCGGCCAGCGCCCCGGTCACGCTCGCGTGCCTGGCCAGCTCGGCCAGGGTGACCGCGGTCGGGGGCAGCAGCATCATCTCCTGCCGCCGGGCGGCCGCGATGGCGTCGTCCGGGCGCAGCCAGGCCACTTCACTGGCCTCCCCGCCGACGTCCCTGGGCTGCTGCGGCGCGGGCAGCGCCGCGGCGAAGAACCGGGTGTCGTAGCGGCGCTGCTCTGGCACCGGGGTGATCCACCTGGACCAGGCCCGCAGCAGGTCGGACCGGAGCACAAGCTGGCGCCGGGCCAGCAGTTCGGCCAGCGACAGCGACCGGTCGAGCAGGGCCTCGCGGTCGGCTTCCCAGTCGTCGCTGGCGGTGCCGGCCACCACCGCGGCACCGGACGGGCCGGCCAGCAGCACGCCGGACTCCTCGAACGTCTCCCTGACCGCCGCGCAGACCAGCGCGCGGGCCAGTTCCGGCGGCGCGTCGAGTACCCGGGCCCATTCGGAGATGGCCGGGCCGGCCCAGGCCACCTCGCTTTCGGCGTCGCGGGCATCGACCGAGCCGCCGGGGAAGACGTACCCGCCGGGCGCGAACGCCATCGACGCCTTGCGCCGCAGCATGTACACCTCGACGCCACTGCCAGAGGTGCCCCCGCCCGCGGTGTCGCCGCCGCCCGCGGCCGGGCGCAGCAGCATGACCGTGGCGGCGTCCCGCGGGGCAACCGGCGGCTGGCGGCCGGCCAGCACCTCCCTGGCCTGCTCGGCGAACCGGCCCGGCACCGGGATGACCCGCTGGCCGGCCGGGAACCGGCCGGCCTCCGGGGCTGGCCCGCCGGTCAGTCCGCCACCTCGGCGATCAGCTCGATCTCCACCGGCGCGTCCATGGGCAGCACGGCCATCCCGACCGCGCTGCGCGCGTGCCGGCCCGCGTCGCCGAAGATCTCCAGCAGCAGCTCACTCGCGCCGTTGACCACCTGTGGCTGGCCGGTGAAGTCCGGCGCGCTGGCCACGAACCCGGTCAGCTTCACGATCCGCCGGATCGCGTCCAGGCTGCCGGTCACCGACACCACCGCGGCCAGCGCGTTCAGCGCGCAGGTCCGGGCCAGCGAGCTAGCCTCGGCCGCGCTGACCTGCGCCCCGACCTTGCCGACCGCCAGCAGCTGGCCGTCCGCCATCGGCAGCTGGCCCGAGGTGTAGACGTAGTTGCCGGTGCGCACGGCGGGCACGTAGGCGGCCAGCGGCGGCGTGACCTGCGGAAGGGTCAGGCCGAGAGCCCGGAGCCGGTCTTGCGGGCCAGCGGCGGCGCTGCGCCCTGCTGAGTCCGAGCTCACGCCTTTATCCGTTTCAGGTAAGCGACGAGTTGCTCGGAGTTAGGGCCGGGGATCACGGCGACCAGCTCCCAGCCGTCGTCGCCCCAGTTGTCCAGGATCTGCTTGGTGGCGTGCACCAGCAGCGGAACGGTCGCGTACTCCCATTTCTGCATGACAAAACCCTAGCCGGGCCGGACCCGCCCGCGGTCATATCCCCCGGGCGGGCCCGGCCGCAGCCGGGCCGCTCTAGCTGCCTGATCCCGGCGCCGGGCCGTCTGGCCTGGTCGCGGGGTCCTCCGGGGCCTTGGCGGGCGGCGAGCCGTTCCCGGCCGCGGCTGCGTCCGGCCCGGGGCCGGCCGCCGGTTCCGCCTCGCCCAGCTTCGGCGTGTCCACGTGCATGCCGGGAGTCAGGGTCTGCGGCAGCTCGGGAATGGCCGGGACGTCCGGGATCTCCAGCGACGACTCGCTATCGATCTCCGCCTCGGCCTTGGCCACCGCCGCGTCGCTGAAGTCGGCCAGTGACGGGGAGGCTTCCGGGCCGCCGGCCGTCTTCGGGGTGAACTTGTCGAAGAACCTGAGCAGCTCGACCGGTACCGGCATGACCAGCGTGCTGTTGCGCTCGCCGGCCACCTCGACCACGGTCTGCAGCAACCGCAGCTGCAGCGCGGCGGGGTCACGGGCCATCACGTTGGCCGCGGCGGCCAGGCGCTTGGACGCCTGGTACTCACCGTCGGCGGTGATGATCCTGGCCCGCCGTTCCCGCTCGGCTTCGGCTTGCCGGGACATCGAGCGCTTCATCCCCTCCGGCAGCGAGACGTCCTTGATCTCGACCCGCTCCACCCGGATGCCCCACGGCCCCTCAGTCGGCTCGTCGATGATCCGGCGCAGCTCCCGGTTCACGGTGTCCCGCTCGGCCAGCAGCTGGTCCATCTCCGACTGGCCGATGATGGAGCGCAGCGACGTCTGCGCCTGCTGGGAAATGGCGAATAGGTAATTCTGGACGTTGATAGTGGCCTTAATCGGGTCAACCACCCGGAAATACACCACGGCGTCGACCCGGACACTCACGTTGTCCCTGGTTATGCCCTCCTGGGCGGGCACGGCCATGGCCACGATCTGCATGTTGACCTTTTGCATGCGGTCACCGAACGGCCGGATGAACGTCAGGCCAGCCCCGCGCGGGCCGGCCAGGACCCGGCCGAACCTGAACACAATGCCCTGCTCATACTGCTGCACGACGCGTACCGAGCGGCCCAGGCCGATGAGCCCGGCCACGAACGCAACTATCAGGATGACCAGTAGAGCTTCTACCATAACCGACACCTCTTCTTCCGGTCATGCCTAGATCTATGCCCCCAGCCTAGCCGTAAAGTCACCGGCCTCAGTTTGGGTCGCGGCGGCCCGGCCGGGCGGCCCGGCGGGGCGAGGGGGCGGGCAGGGGCCTGGCCCGGATAGCCTCCAAGGAGTGAGCACCAGGGATACCGACTGGGAAGGCGTGCGGCTGCACGTCGTGACCGGCAAAGGGGGCACCGGCAAGACCACCGTGGCCGGCGCCCTCGCGCTCGCGCTGGCGTCGGGCGGCAAGCGGGTGCTGCTGATGGAGGTGGAAGGCCGCCAGGGCATCGCCCAGCTGTTCGACTGCCCGCCGCTGCCCTACGCCGAGCGCAAGATCGCGGTGGCCCCGCCGACCGCGACCCAGCCCGGCGGCGAAGTCTACGCACTCGTCGCCGACCCCGAATCCGCGCTGCTTGAGTACCTGGAGATGTTCTACAACCTCCGGCACGCCGGGCGGGCGCTGACCCGGCTCGGGATCATCGACTTCGTGACCACGATCGCGCCTGGCCTGCGCGACGTGCTGCTGACCGGCAAGGCGGCCGAGGCGGTCCGGCGCAAGGAAACCGGCCGGCCGCGCTACGACGCGGTCGTCATGGACGCCCCGCCGACCGGACGGATCGGCCGGTTCCTCAACGTGGCGTTCGAGGTGTCAGGGCTGGCCCGCGTCGGCCCGATCCGCGGCCACGCCGAAACCGTGCTGAAGGTCATCAGGTCGCCGCAGACCGCCGTGCACTTCGTCACGGTCCTGGAGGAGATGCCGGTCCAGGAGACCCTCGATGGCCTGGACGAGCTGCCCGGCCTGGCCGGCGGCGGCATCCAGGCCGGCGGAATCATGATCAACATGGTCCGGCCGGTCGGGCTGCCCGGCACCGGGTTGCGGGCCGTGGCGGCCGGGCAGGTAGATGAGGATGAACTGGCCCTGGGGCTCAAGGCCGCGGGGCTCGACGACACCGTCCGGCTCGCGGCTGACCTGGCCGTGGAACTGTCCGAGCAGGCCCGGACCGCGCTGGCGCAGCAGGAGCAGCAGGAGCGGCTCGCCGGGCCGCGCCAGCCCTGCTACGAGCTGCCGATGATCAGCGATGGCATGGACCTGGCCGGGCTGTACCGGCTCGCGGCCGCGCTCAGGGATCAGGGAGCCGCCTGATGCAGACCTCCGCGCCACCGCGGCTCGACCTCGAAGCGCTGCTCGACGACCGCCGGACCCGCATCGTCGTGTGCTGCGGCTCAGGCGGGGTGGGCAAGACCACCGCCGCCGCCGCGATCGGGCTGCGCGCCGCCGAGCGCGGCAGGCACGTCGTGGTCCTCACCGTCGATCCGGCCCGCCGGCTGGCCCAGGCGCTCGGGCTGACCTCGCTGGACAACACCCCGCGCCCGGTGCCGTTCGATTCCGGCCCGCCGGACGGCGACGGGCCGGGAACCGGGGCGCATAACGCTAACTCGGGCGGCAGCCTGCACGCGATGATGCTCGACATGAAGCGGACCTTCGATGAGATCGTCGAGGCTCACGCCGACCCGGACCGGGCCGCCCAGATCCTGGCCAATCCCTTCTACCAGTCGCTGTCCTCCAGCTTCGCCGGCACCCAGGAGTACATGGCGATGGAGAAACTCGGGCAGCTCCGCCGGGCCGAGGAGTGGGACCTCATCGTGGTGGACACCCCGCCGAGCCGGTCCGCGCTGGATTTCCTTGACGCGCCGCAGCGCCTGGGCCGGTTCCTCGACGGCAAGCTGCTGCGCCTGCTGACCGCACCCGCCAAGCTGGGCGGCCGGGCGTACCTGAAGGTGCTGAACGCCGGGTTCGGCGTGGTGACCGGGGTGCTGACCAAGGTGCTCGGCGCCCAGGTACTCAAGGACGTGCAGACGTTCGTGTCGGCGCTGGACACCATGTTCGGCGGGTTCCGCGAGCGCGCTGACTATACCTACCGGCTGCTGCGCGCCCCGGGCACGGCGTTCCTGGTGATCGCGGCGCCCGAGCCGGATGCGCTGCGGGAGGCGTCCTACTTCGTCGAGCGGCTGGAGCAGGAAGGGATGCCGCTGGCCGGCCTGCTGCTGAACCGGGTGCACCGGTCACCCGCGGCGCGGCTGTCGGCCGCCCGGAGCCTGGCCGCCGCCGAGACGCTGCACGGGCTGCCCGAGCCTGACCTGCGCCCGCTGGCCAGCGCGGCGCTGCGGCTGCACGCTGAGCGGATGCAGCTGGCCGCGACCGAGCGCCGGGTCACTGAGCACTTCACCGCGGCGCACCCGGTCGTGCCCGTGGCCGAGATACCGGCGCAGCCCGACGATGTCCATGACCTGGCCGGGCTGCGCATCATCGGACGCAGCTTCCCGGCCACGGCGGCCAGCTAGCCCGCTAGCCCGCTAGCCCGCTGGCTCGCCTGCGCGGGCCGGGCTCAATGGTGCCGGCGGGCCCGCGCGATTGCTGTGGTCAACCGCAGGTGTCCATCGACAGCAGAGAACGGGTCCTCAGGCTGATCGGCCCGGCTCAGCTGGCGACGAGCTCGTCGCTGGTCCGCTCGTACTGGTTGCGAGCGTTCTCCAGCAGGTCACGCCAGCAGGTCACGTCCGGGCGGCGGCGCAGCAGCGCGCGCCGCTCCCGCTCGGTCATGCCGCCCCATACTCCGAACTCGATCCGGTTGTCGAGCGCGTCGGCGAGGCACTCGGTCCGGACCGGGCAGCCGCGGCAGATCAGTTTGGCCCGATTCTGCGCCGCCCCCTGAACGAATAGCTCGTCAGGGTCCGTGCCCTTGCACGCAGCACGTGCGGTCCAGTCCGTGATCCACATGGGCCCAACTCCTCCTGATCGTCACGCCCGCGAGGGGGTCGTCACGCCGGGTGGCGTTTCAGTTACGGTCCAGGTCTGACGATGGCCGTCAAGGCCCCGGAAGCGATGGTCGCGAAAGAGTAACCTACGGGGGTCCGGCCCTGCAGCGCTAGACCCCGTAGGGCCCATTTCGAAGATAGCCCTCATGAGCTATGCGCACGGGCGTGACTAGTCACTCGTCTCCCGGCAGTCTCTCCGGCCTGCGCCAGCCCCCGGACTCTCGCTGATCTAGCCAGCCTGAGCCGGTAGCCGTTGCCGCCGCGCAACCCTTTTTCAGCTGCTAATGGATGTCACTGGTACGGCTAGATGAGTTGTCAGCGTAACCTGATGCCGTGCTGAAATCGCGGCGCCGCGCCGGGCTGAACGCGGCCGGGATCCTGGTGATCATGTCCGCTGCCGCCGGGCTGCTCGTCGGCGCGATACTCATTCCGGTGGTGGGCGCGATCGGCGTCGGCGTCAAGAGCGCCGCGACGACCTTCAATGCGCTGTCCGTGCCGCTCCTGGGCCAGCTGCCGTCCCGCTCGCAGATCGTGGACGACAAGGGCCACCTGATCGCCTACTACTACCCGAACAACATCGACCGGGTACCGGTCAGCTTTAACCGGATCGCCCCGATCATGGATAAGGCGATCATCGCGATCGAGGACGCTCGCTTCTACGACCACGGGGCCTTCGACATCAGGGGAACGGTCCGCGCCCTGGTCAACGACCTGCAGAACAACGACGTGCAGGGCGGGTCCACGCTGGCCCAGCAGTACGTCAAGAACGCGCTCATCCTGACCGCGAAGACGCAGGAGGAACAGCTGGAGGCGGACGCGCCGACCGCGACCCGCAAGATCCGCGAGCTGCGGATGGCGGCGATCGTCGCGCACGAGATGACCAAGAACCAGCTGCTCGCCGCCTACCTCAACGTCGCCTACTTCGAGAACGGCGCCCGCGGCATCGAGGTCGCGGCCGAGCGTTACTTCGGCACCACGGCCGCGAAGCTGACCTTGACCCAGTCCGCGCTGCTGGCCGGCATCGTGGAGAACCCGTCCCGATACGACCCCGTCACCGAACCGAAGACGGCGTTCTCGCGCCGCAACGAAGTCCTGGGCAAGATGGCCGAGCAGCACCTCATCACCCCGGCGCAGTCCCAGGCCGCGCAGGCCGCGCCGCTCGGGCTCAAGCTGCACAACACCTCGCTGGAGAGCGGCTGCACCAGCAATCGGGCCAGGATCGCGGCGTTCTTCTGTGACTACGTGCTGCGCGCCATGCAGATCGACCCGGCCTACCATCAGGCTTATACCGCGCTGAACACGGTCGGCGGCCTGACCATCCACACCACGCTCAGCCCGAAGGACCAGCGGGCCGCCCAGCACGCGGTCGACTTCGTGGAGCCGCCGCATTCGTCGGCCTACAACCCGGGCGGCAACGTCGACACCGAGGCGCTGATCCAGCCCGGGACCGGGCAGATCCGCGGCATCGCGGTCGACCGGCCTTACGGCAACGGGCCTGGGCAGACCACGGTGGACTACGCCGCGACCAAGGCCTACGACGGCGGCGTGGGCGTGCAGACCGGTTCGTCGTCTAAGGTATTCACCCTGCTGACCGCGCTCAAGCAGGGCATCCCGTTCGGCTTCAACCTGCCCGTCACCTCGCCCAGCTCGCTGTCGGGCTATTACGACTGCCAGGGCGCGCCGGCCGGGGTCGTTCAACGTGAGCAACGCCGAAGGCGCCGGGCAAGGGCGTTTTCACGCTGTACAACGGCACGACCGGCTCGATCAACGTGTTCTACGCCGAGCTGGAGCGCAAGGTGGGCCTGTGTAACGTGGTCAAGACGGCGGTCAGCCTCGGCCTGACCCGCGGTGACGGGACCTCGCTGCTGCGCTTTGACCCGTACGGGAGGCAGAACCTCCCGGCCGACGACATCTCGTCCTTCACTTTGGGCTCCGTGGATGTCGCGCCGCTGAGCATGGCCGCCGCGTACGCCACGGTGGCCTCCGGCGGCATCTACTGTCGGCCGGTCGCGATCGACTCGATCGTGACCGCGGCGGCAAGCAACTGCCGGTCGCCTCGGCCAGATGCCACCGGGTCCTGTCCGCTCAGGTCGCCGCCGCGGCCAACTTCATCCTGCAGGGCGTGCTGACCACCGGCACCGCGTACAACCGCGGCATCGGGCGGCCCGCCGCCGCCAAGACCGGCACCGCGGACAAGGGTCACTACGCGGCCTTCGCCGGCTATACGCCGACCCTGGCCGGCTACGTGTCGGTGTTCAACCCCTTCACGCCGACCACCACCGGGGCGATGGTCGGCCCGCCGCATTCCTGCTACCGGGAGGTGGCCGGCGAGCTGTCCTGCCCGCCCCAGATGTTCGGCGACAACGCGCCCGGCGCCACCTGGCAGTACACCTTCCTGCACGCCAGCCTCGGACCAGCGAAGTCCTTCCCCGGGGTGTCGCCGGGCAGCCTGTTCTACCGGCTGGGCAACGGCTTTACCTCACCCAAGCCCAAGAGCAAGGGCAAGCACGGTGGCAAGGGCGGCGGCGGGGGCGGCGGGCCTGGCGGCGGCCCGACCCCGCCCCCTATCCCGCCCCCGCCCACTCTCCCGCCGGTCAAGCCCTAGCCGGAGCTGGCCCGGCTAGGTCATCGGCGCCGTTAGGACCCCAGCGCCTGGCGGACCTGAGCGGCCACCCGGCCGCCGTCGGCGCGCCCGGCCACCCTCGGCGTCAGGACTTTCATCACCTGTCCCATGGCCCGCGGGCCCGCGGCCCCGGTCTCGGCGATGGCCTCGGCGACCAGGGCGGCCAGTTCGGCGTCACTGAGCTGAGCGGGCAGGTAGCCGCGGAGCACCTCCTCTTCGGCCCGCTCGGCGGCGGCCTCGCCGGCCCGCCCTGCTGCGTCGAACGCGTCTGCCGCCTCCCGGCGCCGCTTGGCCTGAACGCCGATCAGCCTGAGCACCTCGTCGTCGTCCAGATCGCGGGACGCGGGGCCGGCCACTTCCTCGTTGGCGATCGAGGTCAGCGCCATCCGCAGCGTCCTGGTGCGTACCTCGTCGCGGGCTTTCATCGCCGCGGTGAGGTCGCCGCGGAGCCGATCTTTCAGTCCAGCCATGCCGCCTATCCTGCCCGCACCGGCCCGGCCCGCGCCGCCGGGGTGAGGTAGCTAACCAGTCCACGGGACATGGCAACATGAGGACATGCGATCACGAGCCGTCATCGGTGCCGCGGCGGCGGGTGCCGCGGCGCTGGGTTACGCATCGGTGATTGAACGCAACTGGTTCGCCCTGCGCCGCTATGACGTCCCCGTGCTCGCCCGGGACGCCCAGCCGCTGCGGGTCCTGCACCTGTCCGACATTCACCTGACCCCAGGCCGGCACCGGCTGCTGTCCTGGATCAGGTCCCTGGACGCCCTGGAGCCCGACCTGGTCGTCAACACCGGCGACTCGATCGCCCACCCCGGCGCGGTCCGGCCGCTCCTGGACGCGCTCGGGCCGCTGCTGGACCGGCCCGGGGTGTTCGTGTACGGCTCGAACGACCTGTACGCCCCGACGCCCAAGAACCCGGCCCGCTACCTCTGGCGCACGAGCGCCAGGGACCGCAACCGCGGCCCGGCCGACCTGCCCTGGGCCGAGCTGGGCGCCGGGATGGCCGCGGCCGGCTGGCTGGACGCGAATAACCGGCGCGGCCGCCTCAAGGCGGGCCAGGCCGACATCGAGGTGGGCGGCGTCCACGACTCGCACCTGCATCTCGACCGGTACCAGCTGATCGCCGGCCGCACCGACCCGGCCGCCGACCTGCGCCTGGGCGTCCTGCACTCACCCGAGCCCGCGGTGCTGGACCAGTTCGTCGCCGATGGTTACGACCTGCTCCTGGCCGGCCATACGCACGGCGGCCAGCTGTGCCTGCCCGGCTACGGGACCCTGGTCACCAACTGCGGGATCGACCGGGCCCGGGCCCGCGGCCTGCACCAGCACCCGGCCGCCCGCCCCGCTGCTTCCCGCCGGGCCTGGCTGCACGTGTCCGCTGGCCTGGGCACCTCGCCCTGGGCCCCGGCCCGGTTCTGCTGCCGCCCCGAGGCCACCCTGCTCACGCTGGTTCCCGGGATCAGCTAGACTTCTCACGCGGTCGCCGGGGTGTGGCGCAGCTTGGCAGCGCGCTTCGTTCGGGACGAAGAGGCCGCCGGTTCAAATCCGGCCACCCCGACCCAGGTCAAAGGTCACTCCCCAAGGCGGGAAGTGGCCTTTTTCGACCCCCGTAGCGCGGCGAAGTACCGCAACGGCTACGTATCGAACTGCTTGCCGAGGCGCTTGAGTTGCCTGGAGCGTCTTGGCGTCGGAGACCTCGGTTTAGACCTTCATTGTGACGTCGATCTGCGCATGCCGCAGGACGCGCATGGCCACGCGAGGTGGACGTCGAGCGCGGCCAGAAGCGTCGCACATGTGTGCCTGGTGTACGTGTCTAGTACCTCTCGTTTGCCGTGAAACTCAGGCGATGCCGAGACGTACCGAAAGTGCACGCAGCTCCTCGCCGGGGGGGTCTTGTATGGTCAGCAGGTCGGAGATGATCTGGCGGACGAGGTAGTGTCCGCGGAGCAGTTCGGGCGCGATTTCTTCGGCCTGGCGCAGCGCGGCGACGGCGTCGGTGACCTGGCGGCGCTGAGCGTTCGCGCGGGCTACGTCCATCAGCATCCGGGCGCGCCGCTCGGCGGACAGCCCTGCCGTGTCGACGGCCCCGGCGGTGCGCAGGGCGCGGCCAGCGTCGCCGAGTTCGACGGCGACCGCGATCTCGAACAGGTCCACGTTGGCCGGGCCGAACTCCGTGTTGTAGTCGTTGCGCCCGCCGCCGACCCGCGCGGCCATCTGCCGGGCGCGGTCCAGGTGCCCGTAGGCCGTCCGCGCCTCGCCCGTGCGGGCCGCGATGATGGCGCGCTGCAGGGTCAGCGCGCCCCACAGTGACATCGCCTCGGGGTTACCCTCGTCGGCTAGGTGCCACAAGGCGTCAGCCGCTGTGCGCGCGGTCTCCTCGGCCTGGTCGTAGTGCCGGGCGCTGAGGAACACGAAGACCAGCCGGAAGGCCCCGGCGGCGACCAGGAACGGGCTGCCTGACCGTTCAGCGGCGGTCATGGACCGGTCCGCGGCGATCCATGCGGCCTCAGGTTCGCCGAGCTTGTCCAGCGCTGCCGAGCATGCCTGGTAGGCGGCGGACATCAGCTCGAAGACCTGGGCGGGCTGGTCGCCGGGCAGCGCGCGGGCGGCGGTCTCCAGGTCGGGGATGAGCGCGGCCAGCAGGTCGGTCAGGTCCGCGTACCGGCCCGCGTGCGCCAGGTCCCACGCTTTGCCGGTCCTGGCCCGCAGGTCGTCCAGGCCGGGGGATTGGTGGCCGTTCAGCATCGCGCGCAGCGAGTGAACGCCGGACAGGACCATCCGCAGGCCCCCGGCGGACGGGGATTCCTCAGCCACGGCCGCGACGATCGGGGCGTCGGCGGCCAGCTCGGCCAGCGGCACGTCCAGCGCCGAGGAGAGGGTTTCCAGCACCGACATGCGGTCGATCCTCCGGACTCCTCGCTCGACCTGCGACACCCACGCCACCGACCGGCCGATCATCTTGGCCAGGTCGGGCTGTGACAGGCCCCGGCGTTTCCGCTCGGCGGCGATCTTCTTGCCCAGTGCCCGCTGGTAGTGCGGGGTGCTCACCCGTCCGTTCCCTTGCCGGCCTGGAGGGTCAGCCGGTCAACCTCCGTGCTGGCCAGGTACTGTCCGCGCTCGGCGAGGTAGCGCCGGGTGTGCGCGGCGGCTTCGTGCGCCTCGAACGCCGGCCGGTCCCGGTACAGCTCGTAGAAGATCCGCTGGAGCGGCTGGCCGTCCACCGTGTGGACCGCATAGACGAGCGTTCCCGGCTCATGTGCCCGGATGCCTTCGACGGTCTCGGCGACCAGCCGGTCATACGCCTCGGCGGATGCCTCGTCCTTGCAGGTGAACCGGACGGATAGCCCCAGCACCGGTGATCCTCCTCCGCGTCGCGTGAACGCCATGTTCGCACTAATTGTGCGGCACCGGTACGCCATGTCACACGTACTCATTGTACTGCACTACAAATTTAAGTACCATCTACGCTGGCAGGAACCAACACGGCGCACCAGCGAGGAACATCCATGCACGAACCAGCCGCCCCACCGGCCGCAATCCGCCACGACCGCGCCTACCCCGGACGGCCCGACAACCTCCGCGCCGTTCGCGCCGACCTCCGCGCCTTGCTCCGCGAATGCCCCCTCGCCGACGAAGTAGTCCTCATCGCCTCCGAGCTATCCGCCAACGCGACCGTCCACAGCCACTCCCGCGAGCCCGGCGCGACCTACACCCTCCGCGCCGAGATCCACCCCGGCCACTACGCCTGGATCGAAGTCCAGGACAACGGCGGCCACTGGACCTCGCCCGGCCCAGACTTAGACCGGCCCCACGGACTGGATATCATCCGATCCCTCGCCTCCGATTGGGGCATCGACGGCGACTACCGCACCCGAACCGTCTGGGCGCGCGTCGACTGGCCCGGCCCGGCTCAGCCCGCCGACCCAGCCACAGCCGACAGCGCTGACCGCCAGCCCACTGACCGCCCGAAGACAACGACCTGCCCGCTATGACGCCAGACGAGCTGCGCACGCTGTTCGGCCGCCGCGGGCGTGCCCATGCCCGGCGGGCCATCTGATGACTACCCGACCCAGCGCCCATCGAGGCCTTCTTCACGATCACCAGATGGCGCGGCCTGACCAAAGACACAGCGCCGATCCCCGGCGCCCCTGCCCCGCGCTATGCGAGGCAGCCAGAACAATGGAAAGGAACCCCATGCCCAGAAGCAGCGGACCTCAGCTACGAGCGCCTCGCAGCTACCCGGACAGCAGCGTGCCAGCTCCTTGAATCCGGAGTGCTCTTCATCCATGAGCGGGATCACCTGGCCAAGATCATCGCCCGCCTTGACGCAGGAGCCCACCTCAAGCACGAGCGAGACCTGGCCAAGGCCGAACGCACAACCCGGCAGACCCCTCGGCCAGGCACAGCCGAACGTCGGCCCGGCGGCCGGTGAGAACTTTCTTCACGATCATCAAGGGCGGCTCGCTCCACTCCCCGCCACGCCCGCCCGGCCGCACCGGGCGTGCGGCCTCTCCGGGCCGACCCGCCGCGCGACCCTGGCCGCAACCGAAACGAAGCACCAGCCCGATATCGACATGAAGGACACAGTGCGGGATCGCCGTTCCCCTCTGCGCGGCCGGTCTGCGGGCTCCACTGCATGCCTCAAGGCCAGGCCGCTGACACGGTCGCCTGCGGCGAGCCTTGACCCACTCCGCTACGCCCTGCGATCAGGCAGCTACGAGGGGAACGGCGCTACTCCTGATGTCAGAGTCCACTCGTAGGATCACGTCAGCTGAAAGCCTGGCGTGCCGCCAAGCTCAACTGCCCGCAGCAAGATACAGTCCGGCCCAGAGACCAGGAGGTGCTGTTGTCCGCCGATACCCGGTTGCCTGTGATAAGCCTCTTCTCGGGAGCGGGAGGGCTCGATCTGGCGGCGGAACGATGCACGGAAAGTCGTTCTGGCCCGGATGCCCCCTCCAAGATGCTTGGACCGCTGCGCATCGTGGTCGCGACGGACTACGACTCTCCGGCACTCGCGACGCTTTCCAAGAATTCGCCGGGTACGACGACGGTGTGCGCCGACATCCGGCTGACGTCCACTGCGGAGTTGCTCGAGGCGGGAGGTCTGTCAGTCGGCGACGCAGCCCTGGTAATCGGCGGACCCCCGTGCACCCCGTTCAGCAAGTCCGGCTTCTGGCTCGAGGAGAAGCGGACAAGCACGGACCCGAACGCATCCCTTCTCGACGAGTACGTGCGGGTCGTTCGTGATGCAAGGCCAGAGGCGTTCGTCCTAGAGAACGTGCAGGGGCTTACCTACCGGACACATTGTGCGCAGTTCGAGCGGCTGCTAACCGGGCTGCGTGGTCTCGGTTACAACCCGCACTGGAAGGTACTGCTGGCGGCCGACTACGGCGTCCCGCAGCTCAGGCGCAGGGTCTTCGTGGTCGGCCGCCGCGACGGCAAACGGTTCGTGTTCCCCCCGAGCACGCACTCCGGCTGGAGCGAACGAGACCGCATCGTCGACGCGACCAAGCTGCCTTACGTGACCACACGCCAGGTCCTCGGTGATCTGCTACCGAGTGAGCCGGAGGATGAGGAGGTTGTCGAGGGCGAGTTTGCCGAGCTAGCCGCCGAGGTGCCCCCCGGCCAGAACTACCTGTGGCATACGCCCCGCTATGAGGGGCGGAACGTCTTCAAGTGGCGCTCTCGCTACTGGACATTCCTGCTGAGACTGGACCCGGACCGCCCATCGACTACCCTCCAGGCGCAGCCTGGACCGTGGGTCGGCCCGTTCCATTGGGAGAACGTGCGCAACGTCCGGGGAGATCTGCGCGCGCGGCGCCTCCGTGTCCCCGAAATGCTGAGGATCATGACGTTCCCCGACGATTTCGTCATCGTCGGTTCACGGGCGGACGCGCAACGCCAGCTCGGCAATGCGGTTCCAGTTGACCTGGGCAAAGTGGTTATCCGGGCGCTGTTGGAGCAACTCGGTCATCTCGTGCCGGACTCGGTGCCTGCTAATTGTGCGGTTCAGCTAGAACTGCCCGTCTAGACGCCGTAGCCTTCCCTCACCGGCGGAGGGAAGGCGAGCGGCACCTTGGGCATCACGATCCCGTCGGCGGCTGCACGCCAACGACTGGAAGAAGCGTTCGAGTGGGCGTCATCAGACCGGCCTGTGCCCGAGGCATGGACACAGTTCGCCCAGCAGACCTTTCAGATGACATCGAAGACCTACACGCCCGCCTTGGGCACTGCGCTGCTGGCCCGGGCGACGGACGCCCGCGTCGATCCGTTGTCTATCAAGACCGAGTACGGTTCGACCACTTACAGCCTCCGGACCCTTGGTCACGAAGTACTCGTACCGGCGGCGCGCGAGCTCGGCTTTTCTATCCGTAACACCGGACGAGAGCCACTCAACAATCAGCCATTTTTCCGTTACGACCATATGAGCGCTGTCGAACGGGTTCGCAACAGGCCTGAGTACGATCGGTTCGTGGCAGGTCTGTCGAGGATCGGATCGGCTCATCGCGACGAGGCCCTGGCCGCGCTGGCTGCTTTTGTGCGTGTTGCCATCAACGCGGCCAGGCAGCTAGACGACTATACCGTAGCTGATGGCGCGCTGACGGTACCTCGCGTGGTTGCTGCGGTCGAGTCCTTCCTCGGCGAAGGCGTCGATCGTCCGCGACGGACTCAAGCGCTGGTGGCCGCCGCCTTCGACGTAACACACGAGGACGTGCGCTCGCGGAGGATCAACGACCCGTCGCGTGACTACCCCGGCGACATTCAGGCGTTCGACGAGCAACGAACCTATCCTCGCTGCCGAAGTCCGTGCCAAGGGTTGCCCGACCGAAGTCGAAGGCTTCGCCGCCGCTTGCCGGGAAGCAGGGATAGAGCGCGCGTTCATGATCGTCCTCTGGCCCGCCCATCAGGCGTTGCCCGCGAAAGCTCTTCGCAGAAGCGTTCTTGACGAAGTCGGCATACTCCTTACCGTCATCGAGGACGTCGAGGATCTTCTTCTCGATGTGTTCGGCTGGTCCGACCTCCCGCTAGCCGCTGCTCTCCACACGTTCACCCTCTCAGTCCTCACCCGGCTCAGAGAGATCGAAGCAACCGACCACTCGCTCGCGCGGTGGGTCGCCCTCCTTCGGCAACTCGATCACAAGAAAGCCTGACGGAGGGACGGGAAACAGGTCGTGCCGTCCTCCAGGCGCCACTCCTTGAGTGTGATCTTCCACGGCAAGGCCCGGCACCTTATCAGGAAGACGCGGACTGGGCACCCGCGCCGCCTGGTGACTCCATCGGTGTAGGTGAACTCTGTAGAAGAATCTATGTAGAGATTCGTGCGACTTATCGTTTGTTCTACACTACAAGAGTTTTTTTGATCTACCTACGTTGAAGTAAGCACCTAGGCCAGCCGCCATAGCGGCGGTAGCGCAACGATGGCGAGCGCTGCTCCATGGACGCTACCAGCACAAACGGCTGCGGCAGTACACACTGCGGCTGACAGCCCAGTGCACATCTGCTTCACGGAACCTCCGAATGGCCCTATGTAGCGTAACCTTGTAGAAAAATCTACGCAGAAAAATCTACGCTGTGTTTGTTCTATTTGTTAATGCTACTGCGCAGCATACTGTCATTGATTCACTGGTGCGAGTCGGTCGACGCGCCAGAAAACCAGGCGTGCCCGTTGCGCGCCCGGTGCGGAGTCACCGGGGGAGCCTGGGTACTCAAAGACAAGCCCTGGGGTCACAGCCCCAGGGGAGACGTAGGCCAGGTCGTCGTCCACCATCCCGCCCTGGTCGGTTTCCAGGGCCTGGTCGACCACGGTGCCTATCCATGACCATGCACCGAAGAACCGCGGCATGATCGGCCGGGGTGAATACCTCCGGGTCGAACTCGGCGCACGCGAAGTAGGCTTCGAGCGCCGCGCGTTCGGTGGCGGCGGCGCAATACTCCGCGGCGCCAGAGGGGGTCATGCCCGCGAACCAGTCCAGGCCCTCGGCGTCGAACGGGGCAGGCCCCGACATGCACACCGTGGCCAGGACCGTCCAGGCAAGACCGCGGCGCAGGCCAGGGCGTGCGGGCCGCCGCCCGAATCACCCATGACCGCGAACCGGTCGATGCCCAGCGCGTCCGCGACGCTGGCAACATCGGCCGCCGCTGACGCGACGTCCCGGCCCGGGTGCGGAGTTGACCCCCCGTATCCGGGCCGGTCATGCGAGACCCAGCGGATGCCGCGCTCGGCCGCGGCGGCGAACAGCGGCTCGGGCGGTGCGCCGGTGCTCGGTGCGCCGTGCTGCCAGAAGACAGCCAACCCGGTCCCGTCACCGGTGCCGTAAACGTGCAGCGTGCGCCCATCGCCCAGGGCAAGATCGGTCTCGGTCACCACGTGCCGAGCCTAACGACCAGCGCCCGGGCGGGGCGAGCCAGGAAAGGCCTTGCCGTGGCTCAGCGTAGGACAATTCCCGGAACGGATGCTGTTTAGTCGGCCAGTGTGCGCGGCAGGCCGAAGGCGGGCAGGGCGGCGTTGTCGAAGCGCGTCATCGTGCTGACCCGGTCGCCGGTCAGCGTGAGCACGAGCAGTCCGAACGCCCTGGCGACGCCGTTGACCGGGTCGCGCAGGTAGGTCGCGAGGGCGGGCTGGCCGTTGGCCCGGGTCTGCACCATCCGGTACCGGCGGCCCTGCCGGAACGCCACGGTGGCGTAGAACTCGCTGATCAGCTGGCGGCCCTGGTACTCCAGCGGCACCGGCGGCATCCGTAGCCAGGCGTCCTCGGTCATCAGCGCCACGATGCCGTCGACGTCGGCGGCCTCGAACGCCTCGACCATGCGGGCGATCAGCTCCCGCTCGGCCGGCGAGTTCGGGGGCGCCGGCGGCTCCTCGTCCGCGGACGGCAGTTCGCGGCTCAGCGTGGACCGGGCCCGCTTGAGCATGCTGGTCACGGACTGCTCGGTGGTCTCGAGCATGCCCGCGACCTCGCTGGCCGGGAAGTCGAGGACGTCGCGCAGGATCAGGGCCGCGCGCTGCCGCGGCGGCAGCAACTGCAGCGCGGTGACGAACGCCAGCGACATGGCCTCCCTGGCCTCATAGCGGGCCTCCGGCCCGGCTGACGCGTCGGGCAACTCCTCCAGCAGCAGATCTGGGTACGGCTCGAGCCAGATCGCCTCGCCCAGCCGGGACGGCTCCGGCGGCTGGACTCCCTGCGGCAGCGTCATCGCGGGCCGCCGGCGTAGCCGATCGCAGGATGTTCAGGCACCGGGTGGTCGCGATCCGGTACATCCAGGTCCGGACCGACGCGCGCCCCTCGAACTGCCGCAGGCTCCGCCAGGCGGTGAGCAGGGTCTCCTGCAGCGCGTCCTCGGCGTCGGCCACCGAGCCGAGGATCCGGTAGCAGTGCACCTGCAGCTCGCGCTGGTACGGGCCGACTAGCTCCTGGAACGCGGTCTCGTCCCCGGTCCGGGCCCTGTCGATCAGCTCTGTGCTCACGGTTCCACCCTCGCATCCCTGCCTCCCGCTGCGGACATCCGTTCGCTGATACCGACACCGCCGCCGCCGTGAAGTGGGCGGTCAGGGGCCGCCCACTTTGCCGGGAGGCCGGTGTCTGCCCCAGTGACCGGCCCAGCCAGTCAAGAGCTGCGGCCACAAGCAAGGAGCAGATCGATGCCAAGCTTCGTCTTCACCTACCGCCTGACGCCCGGCTACACCCGCAACGCAGAGTCGGCCGAGGCCTGGAGGTCCTGGTTCGACGGCATGGACGGCCACGTCGCCGACATCGGCAAGCCGGGCCTGGAGGCTGCCGCGCTCGGCGACTGCGGCCCGGGCACCCAGCTGGGCGGCTACTCGCTGATCAATGCCGCCGACCTGGATGAGGCGCTGGCCCTGGCCAAGGGCTGCCCGAGCCTCACCCGCGACGGCGGCGTCGAGGTCGCTCAGCTCGGCGAAGTGCCGCCCCGGGCCGGCGTCGCAGACCAGTCCCGCTGAGGCCATCCCGGTCGAGCGGCGCCCCTCGCGTTCAAAACACTGATTGGAGCAACCGATGACCGCCAGCACGCAAATGACCAAGGGAGCTAGCGCTTGGCCGCGCGCATCATCGGCGCGGCAGGCGACGACACTGGCCGTAACCGCCGTGGCGTTCTTCATGGTCGTCCTCGACGCGCTGGTAGTGGTCACCGCCCTGCCGTCGATCCACCGCTCGCTCGGCGGCAGCCTCGGCACGCTGCAGTGGACGGTCAACGCCTACAACATGGCGTTCGGGGCGGGCATCGTCACCGCCGCGGCCCTGGGCGACCGGCTTGGCCGAAGGCGGGTCTACACCGCGGGTCTGGCGCTGTTCACCGTTTCGTCGGCGGCATGCGCGCTGGCGCCGGACGTCGGCCTGCTGATCACGGCCCGGGCTGTGCAGGGGCTGGGCGCCGCGGTCATCACGCCGCTGAGCCTGACCATCCTCAGCTCGGCGTTCCCGCCGGAGCGGCGCGGCGCCATCATCGGGATCTGGGGCGGGATCTCCGGTCTTGGCGTCGCAGCCGGCCCGCTGATCGGCGGGGCGGTCACCCAGGGCCTGTCCTGGCACTGGGTGTTCTGGGTGAACGTGCCGGTCGGCATCGCGGCGGTGGCCGGGGCCCGGCTGTGGCTGACCGAGAGCCGCGGTCCGCGGACCCGGCTCGACGTCCCCGGCCTGGCCCTGGTGTCGGCCGGCGCGGCCGCCTTGATATGGGCCCTGGTCCAGGGCTCGCAGGCGGGCTGGACCAGTAACGACGTCCTGGTCGGGCTGCCGTTCGGCGCCGTTCTCCTCGGCGGATTCCTCATCTGGGAGACCCGGGCGCCGCAGCCGATGATCCCGCTCGGCCTGTTCCGGGTGCGCAGCTTCTCGGCCGCGGTGGCCGCCGTCTTCCTGCTGGGCGCCTCGATCTACGCGGCCGCGTTCCTGACCAGCGAGTTCTTCCAGCTCCGCTGGGGTGACTCGCCGCTGACGGCGGGCCTGCGGTTCTTGCCGTGGACCGCGACGCCGCTACTGATCGCGCCGCTCGCGGGTGCGCTGTCGGACCGGATCGGCGCCCGTCTGCTGATGGTTCCCGGCCTGCTGCTGCAGGCCGCCGGGTTCGCCTGGATCGTGGTGCTGGCCGGCTCGGGTTCGGGCTATACCGGGTACCTCGCGCCGTTCATCATCGCGGGCGTGGGCGTGTCGATGGCCATCCCGACCATCCCGGCCGCCGCGCTGAACGCCGTCGACCCGTCGGCGCTCGGCAAGGCGTCGGCGATCCTGAACACGCTGCGTCAGTTCGGCGCGGTGTTCGGCATCGCGACCGCGACGGCGATCTTCAACTCCACCGGTAGTCTGGCCGGGCCCGCGTCGGTGACCAGCGGGTACCGCCCGGCCCTGGCCGCGGCGGCCGGGTTCTCGGTCATCGGCGCGCTGGCCGCCATGGCCGTCCGCCGGGCGCGCCGCCCGGCGCATGCTCAGGCCGTCCCCGCCCCGCCGGCCGCCGCGAGCCAGCCGTCATCAGATCCACCCGCCGCGCTCCTCGCGCCCCGGGCCTCCGTACGCAGTCATCAGTAGGCTGCGCAGTGCCCTGACCTGGCGCAATGAGGCAGAACGCCGTGTCAGTGGCCGTGTCATCGCCGTGTCAGGGGCGTGTCAGGCGCGGTGCCGATTGTGGTCGCATGACAAGTACAGCGATTGCAGTCTCAGGGCTGCGGAAGACGTATGGGGACAAGATCGTCCTCGATGGCATCGATCTAGATGTTCGTGCGGGCACCGTCTTTTCCCTGCTCGGCCCGAACGGGGCGGGTAAGACGACGACGGTCAACGTGCTGACCACGTTGACGAAGGCCGACGGTGGGACGGTACGGGTTGCCGGTCATGATGTCGCGACCGAGACCAAGTCGGTGCGCGCGGTAATCGGGGTCACCGGCCAGTTCGCGGCGGTGGACGATCTGCTGACCGGGGAAGAGAACCTGCGGTTGATGGCGGATCTGCACCATCTGCGGGCCAGTGAGGGCAAGCGGGTGGCCGCCTCGTTGCTGGAACGGTTCGACCTGGTGGAGCCGGCGCAGAAAATGGCGGCGACCTATTCCGGCGGCATGCGCCGGAAGCTGGATCTGGCGATGACGCTGGTCACCAGGCCGCAGATCATTTTCCTGGACGAGCCGACCACGGGACTGGATCCGCGCAGCCGGCGCACGATGTGGAACATCGTCCGTGAGCTGGTGGCCGACGGTGTGACCGTTTTCCTCACTACCCAGAATCTCGAAGAAGCCGATCAGCTCGCCAGCCGGATCGCGGTACTCGACCAGGGCCGCCTGGTGGCCCAGGGCACTCCCGACGAGCTCAAGCGCCAGGTCCCCGGCAGCCACGTCCGGCTCCGGTTCACCGACGTCCTCGAACTCGACGCGGCGGCGCGGGTCCTGACCGGCTCCACCCGGGACGACGAGGACCTGACCTTGCGGGTTCCCGGCGATGCCGGAGTGAAATCGCTGCGGGCTCTGCTGGACCGGCTCGATCAGCTTTCGATCGACGCTGCCGAGTTTTCCGTGCACACGCCGGACCTCGATGACGTTTTCTTCACCCTGACCAGTCACGCAAGCACGGAGGCCATCGCACCATGAGCACCACTTCAGCACCGCTGACCGATTCGCGGATCATGCTGCGGCGCAACTTCAAGCACATCCTTCGGAATCCGGTCACGATATTCAACGCGGCTTTGATGCCGGTCGTGATCATGCTGATGTTCGTGTACGTGCTCGGCAACGCATTCAACGTCGGCGAACACTACATCCAATACGCCACACCAGGCCTGATCCTGCTGGCCATCACCTACGGGCTGTCGGCCACGGCGGTATCCGTGAACTCCGACATGACGAAGGGCATCATCAACCGGTTCAAGGTCATGAATGTCTCCCGCGGCGCCGTCCTGACCGGTCACGTCGCGGCCACTATGCTGAGCAGTTCGGTCGCCATCGCGGTCATCATCGGAATGGCCTTCGCGCTCGGGTTTCGGTCGCCTGCGACCCTCCTCGACTGGCTCGGCGCGATCGGAATCATCGTGGCGGCAGCTTTCGCGGCCGCGTGGCTCACGGTCGCGCTGGGAATAGCTGCGAAAACTCCGGAATCCGCAGGCCTCGCCCTCGTGCCGCTGCTCCTGCTGCCCTTCGTGAGCAGCGCGATCGTGCCGGCGGCCAAGATGGGGCAGGGCGTCAGGGAATTTGCGGAGTATCAGCCCTTCACGCCGATTATCGAATCGTTGCGCGGATTGCTCGCCGGCACCCCGTCGGGCGGCTATGCGGCTGCCGCTCTCACCTGGTGCGCCGGTATCGCCCTCGCCGGGTACCTGTGGTCGCGGGCCACGTTCAGCAAGCGAGCGTGACCTCCCGGGCGACGGCCTGACCAGGCCCGTGATCGGGCTGACCATGAACAGATCAAATACGAGACACCAGGAGAACTGTCATGCCTTCATTCGACACGCCAGGGCCCATCGCCGCCACTGTTGTGGTCGCCGGTGCTCAGGTGCGGGTCACCGCGAGCGACCGGACCGACACCGTGGTGCTGGTCGAGCCCATCGACCCGGCGAGCCAGCCGGACGTCAAGGTGGCCAACAAGACCAAGATCGATTTCGCCGACGGTCAGCTATCAGTCAAAACGACCGTCTCCGGGGACAAGAACGGTTCGGTCGTCATCACGATCGACCTGCCCGCAGGCTCCAGCCTGGTCGCGTACCTGGCGCACTCAACTGTTCACGCCGACGGGTCGTTGGGCGAGTGCGAGCTGCACATGGCATCGGGTCGGGTCCAGCTCGACCGCATCACCGCACTGCAGGCCAACATCGCTGGCGGCGAGGTCACGATCGGCCACATCGCAGGGCGCGCCAGCATCGACGGTGCGGCGTTCGCGATGCGGATCGGCGAGGTCAAGGACACCGTCAAGCTCTCGAAGTCGGCTGGGCAGACCTGGATCGGCCACGCCTCGGCCGACCTCGAGCTCAGCAGTGGCCACGGCGGTTTCGACATCGACCGCGCCGACGGCAGCGTCACCGCCGAAACGGGCGACGGCGCCATTCGGATCGGCCGGCTGACAGGCGGTCAGGCGGAGCTGATGAACCGCTCAGGAAACATCGAGGTCGGCATCAGCGAGGGCACCGCGAGGGTGGCCGCCAACAGCAAGCGAGGGTCGGTGCGCAACTCCGTTCCGTCGCCGGAAAACCCTGACCCGTCGGACAACAAGGTCACGGTCCACGCCAGCACTCGGTACGGCGACATCATCATTCACCACGCGGCGAACTGACCTCAACGCGACGGCGCCACCATGGCGCCGTCGCGGTGAGGGTCAGCCGACGCCGTGATCGCCGCGATCGCCTGGTGCGCCGGGATCGCGCTCGCCGGGTACCTGTGGGCGCTTGCCACGTTCAGGCGGCGAGCGTGACGGTGACCAGCTGAGACCAGGTCGTCTGGGTGCCCTCCTGGGTCGCCTCGGCGAACCGTTCATCGCCGAGGCGGCGCCGCGCGGCCTGCTCGATCCGGGCCGCGTCCGGGTGGGAACGATCCGGCAGTCCGCGCACGCCGGCGCTCGCCGCGAGCAGCCGCGCGGCCTGCTCGTGCTCGTCGCGGCGCAGTGCCAGGTCCGCGACCCCGACGAGCATCTGCGCGATCAGGGGCGCGTATCCCGCTTCGGTCGCCGCCTCGCAGGCCGCCGCGCGGTGCGCCCGGGCCTCGCCGAGGTCGTCGGCGAGGTAGCCGAGCAGGTCGTGTGTCACCGCGCGGATGTTCGCCCGCTCCGCTTCGTCGCCCAGCATGGCCGTCGCGACGCCGAGTTGCTGGTGTGCCTCCTCGGCGTTGCCGCCCCACCGGGCGAGTTCCGCCTTCGAGAGGGCCAGCTCAGCCAGCGCATCCGGCCAGGTGACCCGTTCCGCGAACCGCTGCGCCTCGGCTATGGCAGCCGCGCTGGAGTCCTCATCGCCGTGCAGCCAGTACAGCTGCGCCTGCCGCGAACGCATCCGGATGACATCCTCGACCGCGCCGACCTCGGTGACGACCGCGATCGCCTGCTCGTAGTGCTCGCACGCACGGGCGAACTCGCCCCGCACGGCGATCCGGTCCGCCAGCTCGGTCAGGGCGAACGAAATCCCCCACCGCTCGCCGAGCGCCCGGAACTCGGCGAGCGCCATCTCCAGGTACGCGTCCGCATCCCGCCCGCCCTGGCCGAGCACGATCCGCATCTTGCCGAGCTGCAGCCGGGCCAGTGCGCGTACCCAGGGGTCCTCGTTATCCAGCAACAGTTCCCACGCGGGCAAGAACGCGTCCGGCGCCTGCAACATGCGTTCCAGCGGGACGACCAACCCCAGCAGCGGGTTGCGGGACTGACTGCGCTGGCTGAACCGGTATGCCTTGCGGATCCACTCCTCCGCCTGGTGCGCGTCGCCCCGCCCGGAGCTCACGAAGTGCACGACAAGGGCGTACACCATGGCCCGGATCTCATCGGGCACCTCGCCGGGCGTTTCCGTGGCCGCGGTGATCAGCTCCATGCCTTCGGCCCTGTGCCCGCCGAGCCACCAGTACCAGCCGGCCCCCGCCGCGAGCCGCATCGCCGCGTGCGCCTCGCCTGCCCCGAGCGCACCCCGCATCCCAGAACCGATGTTGTCGTGCTCGGCCTCGAGCGTGGCGAGCCATTCCAGTTGCCCGGCGCGGCGAAGATACGGCTCAGCTGTCTCGGCGAGTTCGGTGAAATAGGCGAGATGCGTACGGCGTGCCAGGTCCGCTTCCCGCGCTTCCGCGAGCCGGTGCCCGGCGTATTCCTTGATCATGCCGATCATCCGGTAGCGCGGCGCGCCGTCGCCCTCGGTGAGCAGCAGCGATTTCTCGGTCAGCGAGGTGAGCAACTCGAGCACCTGCTCCTGCTCGACCGCATCGCCGACGCAGACCCGCTCGGCCGCTTCCAGGCCCGCCCCGCCCGAGAACACCGAGAGCCTGCGCAGGACCATCCGTTCGGCGTCGGTGAGCAACTCCCAGCTCCAGTCGACCACCGCGCGCAGCGTCTTGTGCCGCGGCAACGCGGTACGGCTACCGCTGGTCAGCAGGCGGAACCGGTCGTCGAGCCGGCTGGCGAGCTGATCGATGGACATGGTGCGCAAGCTGGCCGCGGCGAGCTCGATCGCCAGCGGCATCCCGTCCAGCGCCCGGCAGACGCGCACCATCGTCGACAAATAGCGGGCGTCGACCGCGAGATCCCTGCGCACCGCGCCTGCCCGGTCCCGCAGCAACTGGACGGCTGGAGAGGACTCGATCTCGCCGGGGGTGGCGTCCCCCTCCGGCAAGGCCAGCGGCTCGACCAGCCACAGCGCCTCACCGGTGATGCCGAGCGGCTCCCTGCTCGTCGCCAGGATCCGCAGCCGCCGGGACTCCCCGAGCACTCGATGGGCGAACGCCGCCGCCGACTCGATCACGTGCTCACAGTTGTCCAGAATCAGCAGCGCCTCCCGCTCGCGGATCGCGGCGATGAGCCGGTCCGTCGGCTCCGCGTTCGGTGCCCCGCCGAGCAGAGGATCCCGGAGGCCGAGTGCGGCGAGCGCCGACTGCGCCACGTCACCGTCCGCGCCGATGGCTGCGAGCTCCACCAGCCAGGCCCCGTCCGGCAGGTCGCCGAGCAGCGTGCGCGCGGTTTCCGTGGCCAGCCTGGTCTTCCCCGAGCCGCCCGGCCCGATCACGGTGGTCAGCCGATGCTCCGCGATGAGTTCGCGGACCACGGCGACATCTGCGTCCCTGCCGACGAAGCTGGTCAGCTCGGCGCGCAAGTTGGTCTTCCGGTTTTCCTCCCGCCGTCCCAACTCGCCCCGCAGCAGCGCGACGTGCAATGCGGACAGCTCCGGTGAGGGGTCGACGCCCAGCGCGTCGGCCAGGGCTTCTCGCGTGCGCTGGTACACCAGCAGCGCCTCGGTGTCGCGACCGGCCGCGACGAGGGCACGCATCAGCGCAGCGACAAGCCGTTCTCGCAGGGGATGCGCGGCCGCCAAGTCGGTCAGTTCCGTGACCAGTTCCACACCGTGGCCGAGGCTGACCTCCGCATCGAACCGATCCTCCATGGCAGTCAGGCGTAGCCCCTCGAGCCGGGTGACCGCCGCGTCAAACGCGGCACTATCCTGCAAACCGACGTCCTGCATGGCCGCACCGCGCCACAACGCCAGGGCCTCGCGCAGCAGCCGTACCCGCCGCGGATCCTCGTCATTGCGGGCCTGGCGGACCATGCGTTCGAACCGCACGGCGTCGACAGCGTCGGGTTCCACCCTCAACCGGTAGCCGTCCGTCTGCCCCTCGACCAACCCTTCCGGCAGCGCCTTCCGCAGCCGGGAAACCAAGCGTTGCAAGGCATTCGCCGCTTCGGAGGGCGGGTGCTCACCCCAGATCCAGTCGACGAGCGTCGCCTTCGGGACTGCGTGACCTGGTTTGAGCGCGAGGGCGATCAGCAGCCCGCGCAGCCGGGCGCCCGGCACGTCGGCGAAGACGCCTTCGTCCGTGCGAACCTCGAATGATCCAAGCATCCCGACCTGCACCTAGCTGATTTTGCCATGGGCGATCAGCTAGGTAACTAAGCATCGTGGCCGTCGGCTGGTTGCCAGGAGGTTCCTTGGCGGATCAGCAAAGAAGGTGTGAGCAGGAGCTTGCGGTTGGTGTCTGGATTTTCCCAGACCCGACGGACCGCATATTTGAGAACTGCGACGCCACCGTCGACATCAGCGCCCGTAAACGCGAGCGTGTCCCGGGTGGGAACTGCCGCGATCAGCTCGCCGGGGATCTGGGCGGCGAGCTGCGCCCAGAGCATGTCGACGAGCAGAAGGCTCGCTTCAAGGTCTCCATCCAGAACGAACATCGCACAGCGGTCTGTCTGCTTGATCTGCGGCTTACGGCGGCGATTGACCAGGTTCCGCACCGATAGTCCGCGCAGTTCGCCAGAATCCAGCCCGAGAGCCTCGCAGTGTCTCCGGGCAACGAACTGGAACCTGCCTGGCAGGTCGAACGCATACATGACGAGCAGGTCGCCTGCCAGGTATTCATCGATCGGCGCGTCCCGCTCGGGAAGCCGGATCGCTTCCTCAGACATCTTCACGGACCGCTTTATCACCGGAACGATCATCGCCGGGTCATGCGGCCCGTCCGGCGCAAGCTGCAGGGCCCGCTCTCCCACGCGATTACCTTCCCGCCATCTCCCTCGGGATCACTGTCACCTGTTCCCGGCCTTGACTGCAAGTGCGCTTGAGACCCTAGCGTCGAGTCGAACCGGCTGAAGGAGCAGCGCCATCCGCTGGAGGATCCATCACCAGCCAGACCGCTCTTAACGCCGTGCCCGATAGCCTGGCCCGGTGGTGGAACTCAGCACGGAACGACTGATCATGCGCGGCTGGCGGGATTCCGATCTGGCCCCGTGGGCGGCGATGAACGCCGATCCTGAGGTCCGCAAGTACCGCGGCCCGCTGCTGACCGCCGAGCAGTCCTCGGCCTGGATGCTCAACTACCAGGACGACCTGGACCGTCACGGCTTTGGCTTCTGGGCCCTGGAGGTCCGCGCCTCCGGCGAGTTCATCGGCTTTGCCGGGCTGGAAGCCGTAGACGACGAGATGCCGTTCGCCGGTTACGAACTCGGCTGGCGGCTGGCCAGGCCAGCCTGGGGTCACGGGTATGCCACCGAGGCGGCCCTGGCCGCGCTGCGGTACGGCTTCGACGTCATGGAACTGCCGGAGATAGTGGCGGTCACCATGGCCGCGAACCTGCGCTCGAGAGCGGTGATGGAGCGGATCGGCATGACCACCGATCCCGCGGAGGATTTCGACGACCCCGACGTCGACGAGATCCCGCTCCGCCAGCACATGATCTACCGGAAACTACGGGCCCCTGCAAACTAACGGACGTCGTTGTTCTCGACCTCAGATCATGCGTCCGTCCGGCTAGCCCAGCGGGGTGTTGCACGGCAAGGCCAGGGCCTGAGCCGACGGGCCGGCCGAAGTACTCAGGCGCGATGGCAGTACTCAGGGCGCGATCTGAGTAGTTGGGCTCATGTGCTGCCGCGGTCGGCGGGTCATTCTGGGTGGATGGATCCCAGACGCTTGCCTGACCCCTCGGGGCGCCCGGCCCGGCCGCAGCGGTCGGCGTGGGCCGTCATCGGTACCGTGCTCGCCGTGCTGCTGGCCATCGGCGGGCTGGCGGTCATCGCCTGGATTGTGCTGGTGGTCGTGGCGATCAACAACCTCGGGAGCAACAAATGATCGTCCGGCTGCGCCTGGTTGTCTTGCTCGTGCGCCCCGCCGTTATCGGGCTGCTGGCCATGTTCACCGCTACCGGGCTGGCCCAGGCGGGCGGCGGCCAGGATTCCTGGCTGCTGGCCCGGGCGCTGGTGGCGGTGATCGGCTTCCTGCTGTTCTCGGTGGCCTGCAATGACCTGGCCGACGAAGCGATTGACCGGGTCAACCTGCCCGGCCAGCGCCCGCTGGCGCTCGGCGCGGTCACCCACAGGGAGTTCAGGGTCATTGGCGTCACCGGTGCGGCCGTGGCGCTCGCGACCAGCGCGACCCTGCACTGGCCGGCCCTGCTGGTGACCGCCGCTGGCCTGTGCGTGAGCGCCGGCTACTCGCTGCGGCCGGTGCGCCTGGCGGACCGCGGCGCGGTGGCCTCGCTCGTCCTGCCGGCCTGCTATGTCGCGGTGCCCTACCTGCTGGGGACGTTCGCGGCCGGCCGCACGGTACGGCCTGATGCCGGATTCCTGCTGGCCGGGCTGTACCTGGGTTTCATCGGCCGGATCCTGCTGAAGGACTTCCGCGATGTGCGCGGCGACGCCCTGTTCGGCAAGCGGACCTTCCTGATCCGGCACGGCCGGACCTGGACCTGCGTGTTCAGCGGCTGCTGCTGGATGGCAGGGACCTGCGTCATCCTGGCCGCGACATACCGGCTGACCGCCGTCCTGGCGGCGGGCGAGGCCGGCTGCCTGGCCGGGGCGCTCGCGCTGCTGCGGGCCTTGTCCGCCGACCGGGGCGGCCGCCGCGACGAGTCGGTCATCTCCGCCATAGCCATCGTCGGGCGCGGCATGGTGCTGCTGCTCCTGGCTCACCTGTCGATGGTGCACGCGGGCTGGGCCGGGCTGCGGTACGACGGGGTGATCGCCACGCTCGCCCTGCTGACCGCCGGTCCCGCGCTGTCAATGCTCCGGCACGGGCCAATCACCCGGCTGACTATCCCGGCCGGCTTCGCCGGGCTAGCGGACGAGGAACCGCAGGCGGGCGGCCGGCCTCGGCCCGCAGCCGAGGACCAGAGCCCGCTCGCCTCGCCGGCGCAGCACGAAATAGCCCGCCGGGCGTAGCGTCGCAGCATGGCCGCTCAGATGTGGCGGGTCGTCTCCCTGTTACCGCGTCATTACCCTCGCCTACGCGGCCGTGCTCATCATCCGCGACCATGGCTCGTACGCGTATCCCGGCCCAGGCCGGGTTCGCGGCGCTGGCGGTCATGGCCTGCTGGACCGGCGTCACCGTCGCCGCCTACCGGTGGCCAGCCGGGCCGGGCCGCCTGGATGCTCACCGCCGACATCGGCGTCGCGGCAGCGCTGATCCTCAGCACGCGCTGGATCGACACCGCGGCCAGGATCAGCGCGGGCGCGCCGACCATCCCGTCCGCCTGGGCCGCTGCGCCGGTCCTGGCGTGCGCGGTGGCTGGCGGCCCGTGGGCCGGGCTGGCCGGCGGGCTCGCTGATATCCGGCCGCCGACGTCGCCGAGCATCCGGTCCGTGCTGGCGCGGCACCTTCAACGGGGTTGTCCTGGTGCTGATCGCCGGCGGTGTCGGCGGCTATCTCGTCCGCCTCGGCCTGCTGGCCGAGGAGAAGATCGAGCGTGCCGCCACGGCACGACGCGGCGGCCAGCGAGCGCGAGCGCATCGCCCGCGGCATCCACGATTCCGTCCTGCAGGTCCTGGCCCTGGTCAGCAGCAGGGGACGCGACCTCGGCGGCGAGGCGGCCGAACTCGGCAGGCTGGCCGGCGAGCAGGAAGCCGCGCTCCGGGCGCTGCTGACCGCAGACAGCCCCGAGCCCACGCCGGCCGACGGGCTGCTCGACCTGCGCGGCCTGGTCGAGCCCTCGCCGGTGCCCGGATCACGGTGTCCTGCCCGGCGACGCCGGTACTGCTCCCGCCGGTGACGGCGGCCGCGCTCGGCGCGCGCCGTGACCGCGGCGCTCGACAACGTCGTGCGGCATGCCGGGCCGGACGCGCGGGCCTGGGTGCTGGTGGAGGACGAGGGCTGGCAGGTGCGGGTCAGCGTGCGCGACGACGGGACGGGTTCGGGCACGGGCGGCTGGCCGCGGCCGGCGCTGAGGGGCGGCTGGGCGTCTCGCACTCCATCGTCGGACGGCTTCGCGACGTCGGCGGCACGGCCTGCCTGACCTCGTCGCCCGGGACAGGGAACAGAGGTCGAGCTCCGTGTCGGCAGGACCTGATCCGACGGCAGCGGCGCGGCCCGCCGGTGCGCGTGCTGATCGTGGACGATCACCCGATCTGGCGGGAGGGCGCCGCGCGGTACCTGGCCGAGGCGGGCTACACGATCGCCGGGACGGCCGGCGACGGGGCACAGGCGCTGCGGATCACCGCCGCGACCCGGCCCGATGTCGTGCTGCTCGACCTGAACCTGCCGGACCTGCCCGGCGCCGAGGTGACCCGGAGCCTGCTGGCCGCCCATCCGCTGGTCCGCGTGCTGATGCTGTCCGCCAGCGGCGAGCGGCAGGACGTCCTGGACGCGGTGACCGCCGGCGCGGTCGGGTACGTGCTGAAGTCCGCGCGGCTCACCGAGCTGGTCGCCGCCGTGCGGTCAGCCGCGGCCGGCCAGCCGGTGTTCACGCCCGGACTCGCCGGCCTGGTCCTCGGCGAGTACCGGCGGCTGGCCAATGGCGACGGCACGAGGTCCGCCGGCGAGCCGGGACCGCCCGCCGCGGGGCGACCGCCGGTCCCGGGGCTGACCGACCGGGAGACCGAGGTCCTCAGGCTGGTCGCCAAGGGCCTGACCTACCCGCAGATCGCCGCGCGCCTGACCCTGTCGACCCGCACCGTCCAGAACCACGTCCGCAACACGCTGACCAAGCTGCAGTTGCACAACAAGGCCCAGCTGGTGCGGTACGCACTGGAGAACGGAGTCGACTAGCCGCAGCGGCCCCTGCCCAGCGAGCTAGGGCCGGCGAGCAGAGCCCAAGAACGGGGCCCGCGAACGGGGCCCGGGCCTAGTCCGGTGCGCGGTATCCGGCGGCGACGGTGATAAGGGTGAGTAGATGCAGCCGCTGCGGCACAGTTACACCAACCGAACGGCCGGGGACGGCGCGACGGTCGTCAAGCGGTATCAGGGCTCCGGTGCGCTGGCCCGGTCGCAGCTTGAGCATTCGGTGCTGTGCGCGCTGCGGGGCCGGGTCCCGGTGCCGCCGGTCCTGGGCGCCGCCGATGGCTGCCTGACGATGCGGTTCGTCGGCGGCGGCCACGGACAGGAACTCCTGGAGGCCGGCCACGGCGACGGCGTGCTGCGGGCCTGCGGCGCGACGCTCCGGCGGATCCATCAGCTCGACGTCAGCCAGATCGCGGCCGCCCTGCCGGGCCCGGCCGGAGCCGGGCAGGTCCTGGTGCACGGGGACTACGGCCCCAACAATGTCCTGCTCGACCCGGCCACCCTGGAGATCACCGCGGTGCTGGACTGGGAGTGGGCCCACGCGGGAAAGCCAGTCGAGGACCTGGCCTGGTGCGAGTGGATCGTCCGCATGCACCATCCCGGCCAGGCGGGCCTGCTCGGCGTGTTCTTCGATGCGTACGGCCGGGCCATCCCGCCGTGGCCGGCCCGCCAGGCGGTCATGCTCGGCCGGTGCCGGTCCCTGCGCGACCTGCGCCATCAGCAGGAGCCGGGTGGCTCGGGGGAAACGCAGTGGGCACAGCGCCTGGCCGTTACCGGGACGTGGCGCGAGTGACCAGGACCCCGGCCCGGCGGCTTGCCGCGCCCGGGTCAGGCCGGCCCGGTCAGCGGCGGCTTGCGGGCCTCGAACAGGAATCGCACGCTGGTCGCCGCGAACGGCCCGTGCGCCTCGATCCGCTCATGCAGCGCGCGAAGCTGATCGTGGTAAGCGGCCACCGTGAATCCGGGGACGATCCAGATGACCTTCCGGAGGAAATGCACGACCGCGGCGATGTCATAGAACTCCATGCGGCCCCGGAACTCACGGATGTCGACCACCGTGAGCCCAGCTGCCTCGGCGTCCAGCCGGGACCACTTCGGATCGCGGTCCGGACCGTCTGAGGCCGGCTGCGGGCCCATCATGAACTCGGTGAGCTCGCCGACCGACCCGTCACCCACGTCCTGCGAGAAATACCTGCCGCCCGGCTTCAGGACGCGGGCGATCTCGTCCCACCGCACGCCGACCGGGTGACGGCTCACGACCAGGTCGAATGTCGCGTCGCCGAAAGGCAGGTCATCGAGCTCGTCGGCCATCGGCACGACCCGGCCGCCGACCGCGGCCAGGTTCCGGCGGGCCACCTCGACGTTCGGCGGCCACGATTCCGTCGCGACCAGCGTCGGCGGCCCCGCCGGGATCGTCGCGAGCACCTCGCCTCCGCCGGTCTGCAGGTCCAGTGCCGCCGCCCCGGGCACCCCGGCCAGCGCGGCCATCCGCTCGCCCAGCATCCGGGCGTACCCCCAGGGCGGCCGCTCCTCAGTGGCCCGCCCGGCGAACCACGAGAAGTCCCAGCCGTCGACAGGAGCCGCGGCCCCCTCCGCCACCAGCTCGTCAAACCCGGCCATGACCGCGATTGTGCCGCATCTGTCCAGTACTCAGAAACGATTAAGGACCCGCCTGCGGAACAAGTAGGACCCGCCCGCGGCGCGGCTGACCCCCCCTACCCGGAGGCGGGCGAGTTCGCGGCTAGCTTGCGGCACTGGAGCGGCCGTGCCGCGGTGCTCCTGGGTCGGCCGGCGGCTTGGCCCCGGCCGGCCACAAGCCCTCGGCCTGGTCCGCCTCGGCCGCTACCCGGACCCCGTACCGGAAGGCCAGCGTGCCGCCCGCCCAGCCAGCCACGCCCAGGATGGCCAGGCTGAGCACCGACAGCGCCAGCGGCCCCGCGGGCACCGGACCTGGCTGCGCCCGGCTAGCGTGCCGCCACCCGAGATTGCCTGCGTACCCGGCCGTAGCCAGCAGGACAAGGCTCATATGCAGAACGCCAATCCGGGCCGCTCGGGTGCCGAGCGGGATCCTGGCCAGGTCGAACAACCCCGCCGTCCCGGCGACCAGCGCTCCGACCACGCCGATCCCCATCAGCCAGAACGAGCCGCGGGCCAGGAAAGCGGGGCTCGCGGTCAGGTGCGAGGCGACATCAAAGACCAGGCTCGCCACCCAGGCCCCGATCGGCACGGTCACCAGCATCGGGTGGTAAGGGTGGCCGTAAGGGCCAGCCAGGGCCGCGCTAACCGGATGTTTCACCTGACGAAGTTCGTCAGTCATAAAATCTTGTCCTCCGCAGCGGCCCCTGCGCGTATTTCACTAACAAGTATTGGTCCTATACCCTCAGCTGGTCTCGGCCGGCCTCCTGCGGGCTCAGAACCAGGCCGCCGGCGGCATCCGCAAGGTCGGCCGGGCGCCCAAGGTGTACGAGCCATCTGGCCTGGACGTCCAGGTCAGCATCCCCGGCCGCGGCAGCATGACATCCTGGCCGGCATCCTGCTCGACGCGGTGCTGACCGGCGACGACGCCCAGCGTGCGCTCCGCGGCGCTGTGCCTGGCCGGCCAGCGCGGGCGGGACGTCGGGGCCCGCCAGCGTCAGCAGCAGCGCCCGGGCCGGCTGGGGGCCGAGCGCGGCCTGACCCCACTGGCGCCATTGGAACTGGATGGCGCTGAGTGCTCGCTCCTGCGGCGAACCATCGGTCCAGGGCGTGGTGAACGGCTGCTCGGCGGGATCATGCACGCCCTGGACGGCCAGCGCCGCCAGCGCGTCAAGGTCGCTCTCACCGGGCAGGCGCAGCTCAAGTCGCGGGGTCCGCAGCCGCAGCCAGTGCAGCGGCCACCAGGCGGGATTCATGTCGGCCATTTTGGCGCTGGCCGCCAGCCCGGGCACCCGAATTATTTCCCGGCGGACCTGCGCGAGTTCGACCCCGAGATCTACAAGCAGCGCCACGCGGCCGGATGCGAGATCGATCAGCCGTCTCAAGCGCAACCGCGCAGTAGCCACCCGCTTCGACAACCGCCGTCCGCTGCGAAGCCACCGTCCACATCGCAGCAGCGCAGCGCGCTGGTAACGAACGCGGCGGTCAGTACACCGACCTGGCCGGGAACCTGACCCAGCCAGCCCAGCCTGGACGCCAGCCCATCAACGAATGGCTCCGCCGGGAACCTATGAAACATGCCCTAAACACCGTGCCGGGCCCCGCCGGCCCTCGACACTTGCGGGCACTTATACCGGATTTGGTCCCCTTCCGGAGACCATATGTCCGCTTTTGCCCGTATCAAATCCGGTATAAGTGGGTAGGACGGGCCGGCCGGACAGGCCGGAGGCGGCGAAGAAGCCGGCTGAGCAGCGCGCCCACGGCCACGCCGCCGGAGCCGTCGAAACCGGGGATGCCGGGCTCGACGGGCCGCGGGCGCGGGTAGACGGCCGCCCTGATGCCTGCCCGCCCGCGCGTCCAGCGGCTGGCCGAGGTGTCCTGTGCGATGGCGGACCGGACGGCTGGCCGGGATGGTCCGCTGGCCCGGATCGGGCCTCGGCCCGGGATCGTCGCTGGCCCGGATCACGCATGGGCCCGGATCACGCATTGGCCCGGAGTAGTGCGCTGATCCGGGGTGGTGCGGAGGTGACCAGCGGGACCGGGCCGCCGGTCAGTCGGCGATGCGGAAGACTGCGCTGCCGAAGCTCACCCGGTCGCCGGGCCGGACCGCGAAACCGGGCCCGGCCAGCCAGCCGTTCACCCGGGTGCCGTTGGTCGAGCCGAGATCGGCGAGCGTCCAGCCGTCCGGGCCGCGGCGCAGCTCGGCGTGCCGCCAGGACACGGTCATGTTCCTGATGGCCAGGTCGCACTGCGGTGAGCGCCCGATCACGAAGGCTCGGTCGGCCCGGGGCAGGACCAGCGGCGGCAGCCGCGGGGTTCGCCAGGCCAGCTGGGCCTGAGCGGTGGCCGCGGACCAGCCGCGGAGCTTGCGGGCCAGCCAGCCCGGCTGCTGACCGGCCCGGGGCAGGTCCTTGATCAGGTCCGCGAGCTCGGCCACGCCCCGGGCGCGCAAGGCGATGTCCAGCCGGGCCAGGAAAGTCTCATGCGACAGCCGGCCTTGCGCGGAGCCGTCCCTGAGCATCTCAATGGCGTGCTCGCGATCCTCATCGGAAGCGCGCAGCGCAGGCGGTACCGTGTCCTGACCCACCATGCATCAAAGCTACGCTCATCCGGCCCGGCCATTCCAGAGCCATTACGCGGCGTTCTTGGCCGCCTGGTGCGTCCGGGCCTCGTCGTACTCAGTGAGCCGCACTTATGGCGGGATCTTCTTTGTCCAGGCCAGCGACGCGCCGACGCCGCCCGGGCGGCGGGGATGGCGCAGGTTCAGACCCCGGCCGCGTGCCGTCGCAGCCAGGTCTGCGGCTGACCGCTTTCGGCGGCCATGGCCCGCCAGGTCCAGCCCGACGCCCGGCGCTGGAGCACGTAATCGGCGATGCTGCTGAACCCGAGGCCGGCCGCGACGGCCGTGGCGCGCAGCCGGGCCTGGTGCCGCTTGTCCGCGTGCGCGGTGCGCGCCAGCCCGTGGCGGCGCAGCGCGGTCTCGACCGCGTGGTGCGAGACCCCGACTTCGGTGGCGATGGAGTTGACCGTCTGATGCTGCTCCAGATGGCGTTCCCGCAGGTATTCAGCCACACCCGGGAAGCCGAGGCGGCGCAGCGCGGGGCGCCAGGCCGCGTCGGTCCGGCCCGGGCCTGACCGCCGGGCGATCGACGCCGTCGCCGGATCGACCTGGTCCAGGTGCCGGGAAAGCCAGTCCTTGTGCAGGCCGGCCTCGCGGCTGATCGCGGCCAGGCTGGCTCCGGCCCCGAGCCGGGCGGTAACAAAGGCCCCGATATCCGGGTAACCAAGGCGCCGGGCCGCACCGGCGGCCACCCGGGCCAGGTGCCGGCCGGCCCGGGCCCGGTTGGCCTGCGCGACGGCAACCGCCGGGACGGCCGCCCGGGCCCGCTGCGCCTTCCTGCGCCGCTGCTCGGGGAAGGGCCGGCCCCGGGCCGCCGCGGCGGCGTCGCGGGTGAGCTGGCCCGCGCGGGCCCGTTCCCGGCCCGCGGCGCTGCCCGCCCTGATGGCCGGCTCGAAGACCAGGCGGGCGGTCAGGGCGGCGGCCCGCAGCTTGCGGGTCTCCGGGCCCTCCAGCGGCTGGCTGCGCTCCAGGCCGAAAGCCTGGCAGTACTGCTCCTTGGTCCAGCCGTGCGCGGTCAGGTGCGCGGCGACCGAGCGCAGCGCGCGGCCGCACAGATGACAGACGACCCGCGCGTCGTCGGTCACTACCTCGCCGATCGGCGCGAAGTAGGGCGTGCCGTCCGGCAGCGTCCCGGCCGGGCTGATCGTCTCGGCGGACATAACCGGGCCTTCCCGTCCTCTCGCTAGTCTCAATGAGACTAGCGGAGTGATCCGCGCCGGGCCAGGGCCCGCGATCGGCTTGCTACCAGGCCGGACAATCCGTGATCGGGACGCGGGCTGCGGGTCGTAGCCTTGGGTCATGTCCGCGCCAGCCGAGCCGTCGCTATCGCTGGCCGAGTGGCTGGTGCTGGGCCTGGTGTGCGAGAAGCCCCGGCACGGGTTCGCGATCGCCCGGCTGCTCGACCACGACGGCAGTATGGGCCGGGTGTGGCGGGTGCCCAAGCCGGTCATCTACCGCGCCCTGCAACGGCTTGAGCACCTCGGGCTGGTCCTGACCACCGAGCAGCCCTCCACCCAGGGGCCGGTCCGCTCGCTGGTCGAGGCGACCGGCACCGGGCGGGACCAGGCCGCGGCCTGGCTGACCCGGCCAGGCCGGCCACAACCGCGACGTGCGATCAGAGTTGCTGGTCAAGCTCGCGCTGCTGGACCGGGCCGGGACCGAACCCGGGCCGCTGCTGGACGCCCAGCGCCAGCAGCTCATCCCGGTGGCCAGGGCGCTGCGAGACCGGCTGGCCGCCGCCACCGGCTTCGACCGCACCCTGATCCTGTGGCGCTACGAGACGATGTCCGCCACGCTCCGCTTCCTGGACGCCCTGGGCGACCAGCGCGAGCAGGCCCCGGCGGGCCGGCCGGCCCGGACCTCGGCCCGCTAGCCAGCCGGGACGAGCACCCGCGCCGCGCGGCCCGCTAGTGCGGACGGACCCGGCCCAGGGGCTAACCCGGGGCCGCCCGCGCGGCACTATAAGTTGTGGATGGCCGTACTGAGGCACCGGTGACCGGCGCGGGCCCGCAGCCCCGCAGTCAGGGAATCGCCCCGCCGACCGACGCTGACCTGGTCCGGGCGGCACTACAGAGCCAGAAGAACGCTGTCGCCGAGCTGGTCGCCCGGCATTGGGTGACCGCCGTCGGGCTGGCCACGCGGGTGCTCGGCTCCGCCGACCTGGCGCAGGACGCCGCCCAGGAAGCCAGCATCACCGCGATGCTCGGGCTGGACCGGCTGCGGACGCCGGAGCGGTTCGGCGCGTGGTTCTGCGGCATCACGCTGAACGTGGCCCGCCGCTGGCTGCGTCAGCTGCGGGCCGAGCTGCCCGCCAGCAGTATCGAGCTGATCTCGGCGGACTCGGGCCCGGACGAGCGGGCCGAGGCCGCCGAGGCGGCCACGGCGGTCCGGGCGGCCATCGCGGGCCTGGCTCCAGGCCAGCGCGACGCCGTGTTCTTGTTCTACCTGCAGGGCCTGACCCATCGCGAGGTGGCCGCCGAGCTGGCCATCTCGGTGGGCGCGGTCAAGGCCCGGCTGCATCAGGCCCGCGCCGCGCTGCGCCCCCAGCTCACCCCGCTGCGCGCCGGCCTGGATCCGGCCGCCGCAGACTCAGCCGCCGTCCCCGGACCCGCCGACCGGGAACCTGCGGCCTGGCCACCCGGCGCCCCCGAACCCGGGACCGCCCGCCCACCCGGCGACCCCCAACTTGGGGCCGACCCGCACCCCGGCGACCCCGAACCCGCCGCCCCCCAACCCGGGGCCTCCGAACCTGAGGCCGACCCGCACCCCGGCGACCCCGAACCCGCCGCCCCCCAACCCGGGGCCCACGAACCTGGGGCCGACCCGCACCCCGGCGACCCCGAACCCGGGACCGCCCCCCAACCCGGGGCCCCCGAACCCGAGGCCGACCCGCACCCCGGCGACCCCGAACCCGCCGCCCCCGAAATGGCCCCTGGCCCGAAGGAGAACGCTATGAACGCCGCCGCCGCCCCCGCCTGGACTGATGTCCGCGTGGCCGAGATCCGCCGCAGCGAGGGCGAGGACCCGGCCCGGATTCACGTGATCGTGCTCGCCGAGCGCGACGGAACGCGCCAGCTGCCGATCTGGATCGGGCCGGCCGAGGCGACCGCGCTGGCGATCAGCCTGGAAGCCCAGGAGACACCCCGTCCGCTGACCTACCAGATGGCCGCGCGCCTGGTCGAAGCGGCCGGCTCCCGGGTCACCGAGGTAAAGATCAGCCGGCTCGCGGAGAGCGTCTTTTACGCCGTCATCGCCGTGGACGGGCAGGCCGGACCGCGGGAAATCGACGCCCGCCCGAGCGACGCGGTGAACCTGGCCGTCGTGACCGGCGTGCCCATCCGGGCCGACAGCGCGCTGCTCGACCTGCCGCCGACGGGCGATCACGGGGACTGGCGGGAGTACCCGACCACAGCGGCCGACCTGGCCGCCGAAGCCCGGCAGCGGATGCTAGAGCGCCTCAAGCAGGCCGACCGCTAGCCAGGAAAGCCGGCTGGCTACTGGTCCCTGGCCTGCCAGGTGCAGATGCACGCCTCGTTGCCTTCCGGGTCGCCCAGCAGCCAGAACGCGGGCGCTTCCGCATCCGACAGCAAGCTTCCCCCCGCCGCGAGCGCGGCTTCGATCCGGTGCGCGGCCTCGTCGTGCGGGACCACGACGTCGAAGTGGATCCGGTTGCGCTGCGGCCGGGGCGCGTCCATCTGCTGGAACCAGATGGTCGGGCCGGCTGCCGAGCGGATCGGCGATCCCGTCCTCAGGACCTGAGTACCCGGCCTCGTCCTGGTAGCCGAGCACCGCTTTCCAGAACGGCCGAACCGCCGGGATGTCCAGCGCGTCGATCGCGATCTCCAGCACCTGCACCGACCGGCCCGGCCCGCCGACCCCGTCCGGCCCGCCGGCCCCGGCGTCGACCGCCAGCCCTAGGCCGGTCACGACCGCCGAGATCTGGCCCGCGATCTCGGCATCGCGCGCGGTCACCGCGCCGGCGGCCAGGGTCTGCACCATCAGCACGAGCCGGTCCCCGCGCAGGTCCATCCGCAGGTGCCCCTGCGCGTCGGGGCCGGCCGCCGCTACCGCCTGACTGGCCACGTCGGCCGCCCGCGCGAGCGAGTCCACCCTGACCTGGCCGTACACCACGCCCGTGTGCAGATAACGCCAGCCCAGGCCGGTCACCGCGGCTGACGCTTCGGTCCTGGTGAGGCGCTGCTGCTGGCCCTCGGCCATATCGTCCATCCCGGCATCCTCGCAGACCGACAACACCTTGACAGCCGGCCCGAGTGCGACATGCTGACAGGCAGGGACTTATTACGAGGCGAGAAGTAAGGGCGAGCGATGAGACGAATCCGGTCCGGCCACTTCCTGTTAATGATCCCCGCCCGGCCGAGCACCCGAGCCAGCCGGGCCGCGGCGGGCCGACGGCGGGCCGACGCGCTCCTGGCCACCGTGCTGGTCTCGGCCTGGGTCGTGTCGGCCGGCAGCATCGCCGCCGCGGCCCCCGGTGCCAGCCTGACTAACAGTGCCAGCCTGACTAACAGTGCCAGCCTGACTAACAGTGCCAGCCTGACTAACAGTGCCAGCCTGACCGGCAGTGCCAGGCTGACCGGCAGTGCCAGCCTCACCAGCGGGGCCAGCAGCAGCGTGGCCGGGCCGGCCCAGGCCAGCTCGACGCCCGGCCAGCCCGCGACCGCCATCCAGCCGGCGACCGCCGCCCCGGGCCAGCCCGATTTCGGCCCGAACGTCTACGTCTTCAGCCCCAGCATGGCGCAAAGCGACATCCAGGCCACCGTCGACTCGATCGCCAGCCAGCAGATCTCCAACCAGTTCGGCCCGCAGCGGTACGCGCTGCTGTTCGAGCCGGGGACCTACGGCTCGGCCGCCGATCCGCTCACCTTCCAGGTCGGCTACTACACCGAGGTGGCGGGCCTGGGCAGCGAACCTGGCGACGTGACCATCAACGGCACGATCGACGTCTACAACCAGTGCTTCCCCACCACTACGCCGGGCACGACCAACTGCATCGCGCTGGACAACTTCTGGCGCTCGCTGTCGAACCTGACCATCAACATCACCGGCCAGACCGGGTGCCAGACGGGGGCCGAGTTCTGGGCGGTGTCGCAGGCCGCGCCGCTGCGCCGGGTCGACTTCACCGGTGGCAACCTCTCCCTGCAGGACTACTGCTCGGCCGGGCCGCAGTTCGCCAGCGGCGGGTTCATCGCCGACTCGCAGTTCACCGGCGGCACCATCATTAACGGCTCGCAGCAGCAGTTCATCGTGCGCAACAGCAACCTTGACGGCTGGACCAACGGAGTCTGGGACCAGGTCTTCGCCGGGGACAACGGCGCGCCCGCGCAGAGCTTCTCGGCGAACTCCGGGCTGGCCGGCGGGACCGAGCCGTACACGACACTGCCCACCAGCCCGGTGAGCCAGGAAGAACCGTTCCTGTACACCGGCTCATCGGGCGCCTTCGCGGTCTTCGTGCCCGCACTGCAGCACGACTCGGCCGGGCCGGACTGGGCCAGCGGGACCACGCCGGGCACCTCGGTCCCGATCCAGCAGTTCTTCATCGCGAGCCCGAGCACCCCGGTGGCGCTGATCAACCTGGCGCTGGCGTTCGGGCAGAATCTGATCTTGACCCCCGGCGTCTATAACCTGAAGCAGCCGATCGAGGTCACCCGCCCGGACACCATCGTGCTGGGCCTCGGCTTCCCGACCCTGATTCCCGCCCACGGGACCGCGGCCATGCGGGTGGCCAGCGTGCCGGGCGTGAAGCTGTCCGGAATGATCTTCGACGCGGGCCCGGTGAACTCGCCGGTCCTGCTCCAGGTGGGCTACTGCCTGCACTTGCCCGGCCAGCACTGCCTTGCCACGCCGGGCCTGGCCTCCGATCCCACGCTGGTGCAGGACGTGTTCTTCCGGATCGGCGGCGCCGAGGCAGGCTCGGCCACCGACAGCCTCACGGTCAACAGCTCGGACGTGATCCTGGATGACATCTGGGCCTGGCGGGCCGACCACGGCGCCGGGGTGGGCTGGACCAGCAACGTGGGCGATACCGGGCTGACCGTCAACGGCGACCACGTCACCGCCTACGGGCTGTTTGTGGAGCACTATCAGAAAGACCAGGTCATCTGGAACGGCCAGGACGGCACCGACATCTTCTTCCAGAACGAGATGCCCTACGACCCGCCCGACCAGGCGTCCTGGATGGCCGACCCGGCCACCGACGGTTACCCGGCCATCCTGGTTACCCCCGGCGTGTCAAGCTTCCAGGGTTACGGGCTGGCCAGCTACTGCTTCTTCGAGGAGGGCATACCGATCGAAGCCAGCACCGCCTTCCAGGTGCCCGACACTCCCGGAGTCCAGCTCAACGACGTGCTGACCCGGTTCCTCAGCGGGTCTGGCGGGATCGAATCAGTGGTGAACGGCACCGGCGCGCCGGTCACCACTGATCAGCCCGGCCCCAGTGACGTGGTCAGCTACCCGTGAGCTGACCCGGGTCCGCGCGGAATGATCGCGGGAATCAGGGCGGCCGGCCGGGCGTTGCCGGCAGCATGCCATCTGTCGTGCTGGCCACCGCCTACGGCGGTCCTGAGGTCCTGACCATCGCCGACGAGCCGTCCTCCGAACCCGGTCCGGGCCAGGCCCGGATCCAGGTCAGGGCGGCCGCGGTCAACCCGGTCGACTGGAAGGCCTATAGCGGGGCGTTCGGCACCGACCCGGCCGCGCTGCCGATGCGGCTGGGGGCCGAGGCCGCGGGCGTGGTCATCGCGGCCGGGCCGGGCGCGACGGGCCCGGCCGGGCCGATCGAGGCCGGGCAGGAGGTGATCGCCTACCGCGCTTCCGGTGCCTACGCCGCCGAGCTGATCGCGGCGGGCTCGGCGCTGGTGCCCAAGCCCGCCGCGCTGTCCTGGCCGCAGGCGGCCGGCCTGATGGTCGCCGGGGTGACCAGCTGGCACGCGCTGACCGCGACGGACGTCGGCCCGGGCGAGACGGTGCTGATCCACGGCGCGGCCGGCGGGATCGGCTTGCTCGCGGTCCAGCTGGCCCGGGCCAGGAACGCTCAGGTGGTGGCCACGGCCAGCGAGCGCAATCACGACTTCCTGCGCGAGCTTGGGGCGATCCCGGTGACCTACGGGCCGGGCCTGGCCGACCGGGTCCGGGCCGCCGCGCCGGGCGGCGTCGATGCCGCGCTGGACCTGATCGGCACCGACGAGGCGGTCGACGTCTCGCTGGAGCTGGTCGCCAGCCGGGCCCGGATCGCGACCATCGTCGCGTTCGGCCGGGGCTTTGCCGAGGGCATCAAGGTCCTCGGCGGCGCGCCGCCCGCCGATCCGGGTACCGAGATCCGCGACGCCGCGCGGCTGGAGCTGGCCCGGATGGCGCAGGACGGGACGCTGCGGGTGTTCGTCAGCCAGACGTTCCCGCTGGCCCAGGCGGCCGACGCGCACCGGGCCGGCCTGACCGGCCACACCACCGGCAAGATCGCGCTCATCCCTTAACGGCCCCGCCGGTCCAGGTCTCCGCGATCGCGATCACACACCTGCACCGAGGCTGGACACGGTATCTGCTGCCGCATCAGGCAACGCTCGCCGTCAGGGTTGGCTGGCTCATCGCTAAGCCGCACGGCCTGTCAGACCATTCTGCCGTCCGGTCGCGACCTTATTGTTCCGGTCATTTTGCCGGTTAATCTTCCTGGCTCCGCGATCTTCGCCTTAGTAGCGTCTGGGCGTAGCCGGCGGCTGCCCGGCCGCCGAGAAGGGAAGCTCAGATGAGATTCCGCTATGTCCTTCTGGCGGCCGCGAGCACGCTCGCACTGGCCGCGGGCGCGGTCGCGCCATCCGCCGCGCAGGCCAGTGTCCGGCCAGCCGCGGTAGCCCAGGCGGCCCCGGCGCCTGTGGCATCCCCGGCCATGGTGTCGATGACCGTTTGCGCCCAATCCGGCTCAGGTTACTGCCTGAACCGGAGCCAGTGCGCCAAGGGGAGCGGGACATCCGTCCTCGTGTGGGCGAACGACCACGACAACTGCGAGGACTTCGAGGGGATCGTTCTCGATCAGATGTGCAACAAAGGACTTGTCACCTCGACCTGCCCGTTCACCGTTGGAAGCGGCCTAAACAATCAGTACGTGGGCCAGCCGATCGTCTACTTCCAGGCGTACGACGAGGCCGACGAATGCCTGGCTACGAACGCCGGCGGCCAGGGGATCCTCGGCACCTGCCCCAGCTTCAGCGGAAACGGCGGGGCGAACGGAACCATCTTCATCTGGAAGGCGTACGGCCCGAATCCTGACTACGTGATCAACCGCTATTGGTCTGATTACAACTATTCCATCGGAGAGTACGACGCTCCCTCCTGGATGTGCAGCCCTGGATCACAGGGCAAGTCGGTCCTGCTCTATGACGACACCGGCACCGCAGGCAGCTGCCAATGGGCGGATGGCTGATCAATTTCGATTTCTCGCGATCCTCAACGGGAGGCCGGGCCGGTTGCCTGGCCTCCCGGCCCGGGTCAGCGACCCCCCGCATGAAAAGCTAGCGGCATGGAACTCGGCCTGCCCATCTGCCTGACCTGCGGGGTCCAGTACGGCGGCGAACGCGCGGACTGCCCGATCTGCCAGGACGAACGCCAGTACGTCGGCTGGGACGGACAGCAGTGGACGACGCTCGCGCAGTTGCAGGACACCGGCCGCCGGGGCGTGATCAATGGCGAGGGCCCGGGCGTCGTCGGCATCGGCGCCGACCCGCCTACGGCGATCGGCCAGCGCGCCCTGCTGATCCGGGCCCCGGGCGGCAACGTGCTCTGGGACATGATCACCTACATCGACGACGACCTGATCGCGGGGCTCCGTGAGCTGGGCGGGATCTCCGCGATCGCGATCAGCCACCCGCACTTCTACGGGTCCATGATCGAGTTCGCGCACGAGTTCGAGGCCCCGGTCTATATCCACCGCAACGACCGGCAGTGGGTGGCCAGGCCGGACGACGCGGTCGTGTTCTGGGACGGGGACAGCCGCGAGATCGGCGACGGGCTCACCCTGGTCAACGCCGGGGTGCATTTCGCCGGCGGGCAGGTACTGCACTGGGCGACCGGACCCGACGGCGCGGGCGCGCTGTTCTCCGGCGACATCTTCACGGTGGTGCCGGACCGGCGCTGGGTGGGCTTCATGTACAGCTACCCCAACCTCATCCCGGAGCGGCCGCGCACGATCCGCCGGGCGCTGGACATGATCGAGCCGCTGCGTTTTGACCGCGTCTACGGAGCCTGGTGGCGGCGCGTGGTGGCCGCCGACGGCGCCGCCGCCATCCGCCGCTCGGCCGAGCGCTACCTGAGTTTCGCGCTCGACGACGACCAGCCTGAGCGCTAGCCGCCGGGCCCGGCCCGCTCGGTTCCGGCCGCCCGCCGGGCCTGGGACCGGCGCCGGGCCTGATCCTCCCGCATCATGTCCCGCAGCATGATCGCGGAACTGGCGACCAGGGTCCCCGGCTCGCCGTCCCGACTCCTCCACACCGCCTGCCAGAACCAGGTTTCCTCGGCGGGCGTGACGTAATCGATCCGGTAGTGGGTCTCGTAGTGCATCCGCAGCCAGTTCAGTGAGGTCTGGTCCTCGCGGCTCAGCCGGGAGCCTGCGCCGACCCGGGCCGCCCGTTCCCGCAGCCACTTCTCGTGCTCGGCCAGCCCGGCGTAGTCGTCGCGGAGCTTGTTCCACAGCTCGGCCGCACTGTCGGCCGTGATCTTGCCCTGCTCGTGGCGGCACCGGCGGGCCTGCCAGACCTGGTCAATGAGCATGATCTGGTAGTGGCCCTGCCAGTGCGCCTGCAGCCGCACGATCGCCCGCATGTCCGCTTCCTCTAACACCCGCGTCTCCGCCCGGCCGATCCGCCGGGAGCGGGCGCTGTTCGCCCGCGAGCACAACCGACGGACTCGGTCCAGGTCATCGAGTGTACAGGCTAAACAGGTTAGACGTACAGAATAAATAACCTGTACCGTCATAACTGTCTGACCTGCCTGTTTCCTACAGTGAACACGTGATAGTTGATCACCGGGACCCGACCCCGCTGTATGAGCAGCTGGCGTCGATCTTGCGCGCCCGGATCAGCTCCGGAGAGATCGCGGACAAGCTGCCGAGCGAGAGCTACCTGCAGCAAGAGCACGGAGTCGCCCGGGGCACCGTGCGCAAGGCGATCGAGATACTGGCCAGCGAGGGCTTGGTCTACACCATCGCGGCCCGGGGCACCTTCGTCTCGCAGCGCCGGGGTTAGGGCTTGGTCCAGGCTTCGCTTTGGTCCCATAGGAGGCGGCCGAGTTCCTCGGTGGCCACCGGGCTGGCCGGGCGCTCCTGGCTGTTGTCGTAGAAGCGGCCGCTCACCTGGGCCAGTTCCGGTGCCGTAGCGCAGTACAGCGATGTCCTGGCGCCCTGCTCGGTCGTCAGCATCCGGCGCGTGATCAGCGGCCGGACCGGCCACGGGACCCGGTTCCATAGATCCGAGGCGACCACGCCCGGATGCAGCGCACTGGCGGTCACGCCGTTGTCCAGGCGCCGGGCGAGTTCCTGGCTGAACAGCACGTTGCACAGCTTGGACACCGAGTACTCCCGGAACCCGATCAGGCTCCGCGTGGGCCGGCGCAGCGCCGCGAAATCCACCCCGGTGGCCCGGTAATGCGCGTTGCTGGAGACCATCACCACCCGGGCCGGCGCGCTGGCGGCCAGCAGGCCGAGCAGGGCCGTGGTCAGCGCGAAATGGCCCAGGTGGTTGACGCCGAAAGCCAGCTCGAAGCCGTCTTTGGTCAGGCCCCGGCGGCCCCCCGCCGCGGCGTTGTTGATCAGAACGTGCAGCGGCTCGCCCCGGTCGATCAGGGCTTGGGCGCAGCCCCGGACCGAGGCCAGGTCGGCCAGGTCCAGCGCGATGAACTCAACCGCGTCGTGGCCGGCCTGCGCGGCGATGCTGGCCGCCGCTTCCTGGCCCTTCGCGGCGCTGCGGCAGGCCAGGTAGACCCGCCCGCCCCGGCCGGCCAGCACTGTCGCGGTGGCCCGCCCGATCCCGGTATTGCCGCCGGTGACCAGGAACGTGCGCCCGGCCAGGATGGGAGTGCGCATCGTAATGGCCCGCTCCCTGGTGAGTTAAGTCAGCCGTCCCGACTTTTATCAAGCTAGTCCCAGTTTTCCCCTGCGGGGAGGTCGCTCAGGCGTGAAAATTGGTGCCGCGGTTGCCCGCCGAGCCCGGGACTCTTCTGGGACCTATGATCCCGAAAGCTAGTCTGGCGCGGGGGTCTCGACCTTCGGGTTGCGCATTGTGGCTACGAGCACGCCGGTTAGATTCGTTCTTCTGCTGAGACCCCGCGGGCACCCTCGCCATGTCGAGTTCATGATGGTCCGGGAGGTGGGCGCGGTGCTGGAGCCGCAGGAGATCGAGGACGAGGAGCACGAGCAGGTCCTGGAGCGGGTCGCCGCGATCGACGTGGCGAAGGCCTCGGGGATGGTGTGCATGCGGGTACCGGACCCGGCCCGGCCGGGCCGTCGGCGGAACCTGGTGTGGCCGGTGGACGCGACCATGAACGCGGTCCTGGAGCTGGCTGATCACCTGGTCGCCGAGCGCGTTCAGAAGGTCACGCTCGAGAGCACGAGCGACTACTGGCGTATCTGGTACTACCTGCTGGAGGCGGCCGGACTGGACGTGCAGCTGGTCCGGGCGGCCGACCTGCGGCGGGCGCCGGGACGGCCGAAGACCGACAAGCTGGACTGCGTCTGGCAGGCCAAGTGCACCGAGAAAGGCCTGCTGCGGCCCAGTTTCGTGCCGCCCGCGGAGATCCGGGTGCTGCGGGACTACACGCGGATGCGGACCGACCTGACCCGGGAGCGGACCCGGTACTACTCCCGGCTGGAGAAGCTGCTCGAGGACGCCCTGATCAAGGTCTCGGCGGTGGCCAGCAAGATCACCGCGGTGTCGGTCCGCGACATGGTCGAGGCGCTGATCGCCGGCGAGCGCGACCCGCAGGTCCTGGCCGGCCTGGCCCGCGGCCCGATGAAAGCCAAGCACGACAAGCTGGTGCAGGCCCTCAACGGCCGGTTCGATGCCCACCACGGCGAGCTGGCCAGGATGCTGCTGGAGCAGATCGACGGGCTGACCGCCCAGATCGACATGCTCACCACGCGGATCGAGGAGCTGATCCCGCAGATCCCTGAATCCTGGGGCGTCGACGCCGACGGGACCACTGGCCCAGGCGCGGGCCTGCTGCCGGGCTCGCCGGTGCTGCCCGCGGTCGACCGGCTCGATGAGATCACCGGCATCGGCCGCGACGCCGCCCAGGTCATCATCGCCGAGGTCGGGCTCGATATGAGCCGGTTCCCCACCCCCGGCCACCTGGTGTCGTGGGCCAGGCTCACCCCGCAGACCATGCAGTCGGGGGCCACGACCCGCGGCGGCAAGACCGGCAAGGGCGACCCTTACCTCAAGGGCGTCCTGGGCTCGGCCGTCGCCTCGGCCGGCCGCACCGACACCTTCCTCGGCCAGCGCTACCGGCGGCTGGCCAGACGGCGCGGCAAGCTCAAGGCCCTCGTTGCCGTCGCCCGCTCCATCCTCGTCATCGCATGGCATCTGCTCTCCGACCGCGACGCCCGCTTCCACGACCTCGGCAGCGACTACTACACCAGCCGAATCGACAAGAACCGCAAGACCCGCAGCCACGTCCGCCAGCTCGAAGCCCTCGGATACACCGTCGTCCTCGCGCCCGCCGCATAAGCACACGTCAGCACTTGGCTGGCGTTCGCTGCCGCGCTCAGGCTGAGGTCATTTTCCGGTTAGTGCCATCGCCTGGTCTCATCAACGCGTACCAGGGGCGGTGCAGGAGTTCGGCATCGCCCGCACTGGCAGTAACGTGCACCGCCACGCCAGCCACCGTGGTCCACCCGGTTCGCTGACCGCGGGCCGCCCACAGCCACCCCACCACCAGCGCCACGCCGAGGTACTCCCAGCAGCAGCGCGGTCGCGCGCCGCACCTTGCACTCCGCAGCCGCGGCTCACAGTCCTCGGCTGCCCCAGGCACCTCATCTGCAACTCAACCTCGGGTCGTATCCCCGGCTTCCGGACACTTATACCGGATTAGGTACGCTCCCGGTGACTAAATGCCCGCTTTGTCCGCACCAAATCCGGTATAAGTGAGGTGGGTCGGCGAGTGACGCTGCTTCACCCGGCCTGGCCCGGGCGTACCCGACCGGGCAGCACACCCTGACTCGGTACCGTGACGTGAGCCGCCAGCGGTTACCGGCCGGCTCGCGGCCGGGCCCCGGTCAGGTCGGGCAGGAGCAGCTCAGCGATCTGCGCGGCGTTGAGCGCGGCGCCTTTGCGCAGGTTGTCGCCGCAGACGAACAGGTCGAGCGCGCGGGAGTCGTCGAGGCTGCGCCGGATCCGGCCGACCCAGGTCGGATCGGTCCCGGCCACGTCCGCGGGCGTCGGGTACTCGTCGCGGGCCGGATCATCGGTCACCACGACTCCGGGCGCCTCGGCCAGCACCCGGCTGGCCTTAGCCTGCGTCACCTCGCTGTCGAACACCGCGTGCACGGCCGCTGAATGGCCGATCACCACAGGTACCCGCACGCAGGTGGCTGAGACCCGCAGTTCGGGCAGGCTGAGGATCTTGCGGGTCTCGTTCCTGATCTTCAGCTCTTCCGAGGACCAGCCGGCCTCCCGCAGCGACCCGGCCCAGGGCACGACGTTGAGCGCCAGCGGGGCCGGGAACGGGCCGAAGTCCGCCAGCGCCGCCCGCAGGTCGCCGGGACGCTGGCCGATGGACCGGTTTCCTGCGAGCTTCGATACCTGGTCGTAGAGCGCTTCCGTGCCGGCCTGGCCCGCGCCCGAGGCCGCCTGATAGGAGGCGACCACCAGCTCGCGCAGGCCGAACGCGCGGTGCAGGGCGGCGACCGCGACGATCAGCCCCAGGGTGGTGCAGTTGGGCACGGCGACGATTCCCTTGGGCCGCCGGGCGGCCTGGTCCGGGTTCACCTCCGGCACGACCAGCGGGACCGCCGGGTCCATCCGGAACGCGCCCGACTTGTCGATCACGACCACGCCCCGCCCGGCGGCGACCGGCGCCCAGGTCGCGGAGACCTGGTCCGGCACGTCGAACATGGCCAGGTCCACGCCGTCGAACACCTCGGCGGTGAGCTCGCGGACCTCGGTCCTGCGGCCCCGCACCGGCAGGAACCGGCCCGCCGACCGGGCCGAGGCCACCAGCCGGATTTCTCCCCAAACGTCATCCCTGGTGGAGACCACGTCCCGCATGACGGTGCCGACCGCCCCGGTGGCGCCGACGATGGCCAGCACAGGCTTGGCGGTCATCGGCCCGTCCCTCCGTAGATGACGGCTTCGACCTCGCCGGATTCCAGCTTGAAGGCCCGGTGCGCGGCCGCCACCGCCAGATCGAGGTCGCTCTCGTTCACGACCACCGAGATCCTGATCTCCGAGGTCGAGATCATCCGGATGTTGACCCCGACTTCGGCCAGCGCGGAGAAGAACGTCGCGATCACCCCGGGCTGCGACCGCATCCCGGCCCCGATCAGCGAGATCTTGCCGATCCGGTCGTCATAGACCAGCGAGTCGAAGGTGCCGCTGTCCTTCAGCGCGCCGAGCGCGGCGATCGCGGCCTGGCCGTCGGCGCGCGGCACCGTGAACGAGATGTCGGTGCGGCCGGTGGCGGCGGCCGAGATGTTCTGCACGATCATGTCGATGTTGATGCCGGCCTGGCCGATAGCCCGGAAGATCCGGGCGGCCTCGCCGACCTTGTCCGGCACGCCGATGACCGTGACCTCGGCCTCGCTGCGGTCATGGGCGACCCCCGTGATGATGGCCCGGTCCATCTCGTCTCCTTCCGGCTGGGTGCCCGCCAGTATGGCGACGGCGCGGTCCGTCACGACCGTCCCGTCCCTGCTGCTGAACGAGGACCGCACGTGGATCGGGATCGAGTACCGGCGGGCGTATTCCACGCACCGGACGGCCAGCACCTTGGCCCCGCAGGCCGCCATCTCCAGCATTTCCTCGTAACTGATCCGCGGGATCCGGCAGGCGCCGGACACGATCCGCGGGTCAGCGGTGAACACCCCGTCCACGTCGGTGTAGATCTCGCAGATCTCCGCGCCCAGGGCCGCGGCCAGCGCGACCGCGGTGGTATCCGAGCCGCCCCGGCCCAGCGTGGTGATGTCCTTGCTGTCCTGCGAGACGCCCTGGAAACCCGCCACGATCGGGATGGCCCCGTCGGCCAGCGCGCCCGAGATCCGGCCCGGCGTCACGTCGATGATCCTGGCCTTGCCGTGGACCGAGTCGGTGATCACCCCGGCCTGCGAGCCGGTGAACGAGCGCGCTTCCAGGCCCAGGTTGGCGATAGCCATCGCGAGCAGCGCCATCGAGATCCGCTCGCCCGCGGTGAGCAGCATGTCCAGCTCGCGCCCGGACGGCATCGGGCTGATCTGCTTGGCCAGGTCGTGCAGCTCGTCGGTGGTGTCACCCATCGCGGAGACCACCACGACGACCGAATGGCCCGCCTTCCTGGATGTCGCGATCCGCTGCGCGACGCGCTTGATGCCCTCTGCGTCGGCTACCGATGATCCGCCGTATTTCTGGACGACAAGAGCCACGGGCGGCCGCACCTCCGGTTCGGCTGGGCGACAGGCGGAACCCCGAGTGTATCCAGACCAGCCGGGCTCAGCCCGCTGTCCGCTCCTCTGCGACGTCCAGCCGGGCGTGCGCGACAACCGCGTGCAGCGCCCGCAGCGCGGCCCCGGCGTGGGTGCCCCAGTGATTCATGTAGGAGTACTGCCACCACCAGACCGCTTCGGAGAACCGGTTCGCCTCGTAGTGCTTGAGGCCGTGAATCAGGTCGGCCGCCACCGCGGCCAGGTCGTCTGAGAGCCGGAACGGCGTCGCCTGCGTGTCCTGGTAGGGATCGAACAGCTCGGCGTACTCGTCGAAGCCGATCAGCCGTGCGGCCAGCCCGGTGCGAAGGACATCCAGGTCAGGATCGGCGCCCACGTCGGGTTCCCAGTTGCCCGGCAGGATGATGTCCTTGCTGGCCCCCAGCTGCGCCCCGGCCAGCAGGATCTGGGCCACTTCGAGCAGGAGCAGCGGGACCGTCTCGTCTTCGCCCTCGCCCCGGGCCAGCGCCGCGATCCCGTCCAGGAAATCCCTGGAATGCCGGGCGATGCGATCGGCGAGCGGCTGCCAGTCCTCAGCCGGGCCATCCGACGCTGGCCGCGTCCGGTCCCGCGGTGCGCTAGACATCAATCAGTCTCCGTCCCTCGAAAGCCCGCCCCAGTGTCACCTCGTCCGCGTACTCCAGCTCACCGCCCACCGGCAAGCCGCTGGCCGGCCTGGTCACCCGCAGCCCCATCGGCTTGAGCAGCCGGGCCAGGTAGGTGGCGGTCGCCTCACCCTCCAGGTTGGGGTCGGTGGCCAGGATCAGCTCGGTGACGGTGCCATCGGACAGCCTGGTCATCAGCTCCTTGATCTTCAGGTCTTCCGGTCCGATCCCGTCGATCGGGCTGATCGCGCCGCCCAGGACATGGTAACGACCCCGGAACTCGCGGATCTTCTCAATCGCCGCCACGTCCTTAGGCTCTTCCACCACGCAGATCACGGCCGGGTCGCGGCGCTGGTCGGCGCAGATCCGGCACAGCTCTTCTTCGGTCACGTTCCCGCACATACGACAGAACTTGACCCGGTCCGTCACCTGGACCAGCACCGAAGCGAACCGGCGCACGTCGGCCGGATCCGCCATGAGCAGGTGGAAGGCGATCCGCTGCGCGCCTTTAGGACCGACGCCGGGCAGCTGGCCGAGCTCGTCGATCAGGTCCTGGACGATGCCCTCGTACACCTCAGGACCCGCTCGGTGGCCCGCCTGGGCGCCCGCCCGGCGGCTCGCCCGCGCCCGGCAGCCCGGGGAAGCCCGGCAGCCCGGGTACGCCGGGGGCTCCCCCGTCGTCGTCCTCGCCGCCCAGCCCGCCCGCGAGCGGCCCCATCTTCTCCTGCTGCAGGTCGCCCACGCCGCGGTAGGCGTCGCGGACCGCCGCGAGCACGAGATCCGCGATCGTCTGTGCCGAGTCGGCCGGGTCGCCCGGATCAATCGCGGCGGCCGAGATGGTCACGTCCATCAGCTCGCCCTGCCCGTTGACCACGGCTTTCACCAGCCCGCCCCCCGCGGTGCCCTCCACCTCGGCGTCGGCAAGCTCCTGCTGCGCGCTCATCAGCTGGCTCTGCATCTGCTGGGCTGCTGCGAGCAGCTGCTGCATGTCCAACTGGCCGCCAGGGTCCACGTCGTCCCCAATCGCTTGCTTAACGGGCCGCCTCGGTCCGCAGACCGGATCGCGGCGGGCCCCCCGCTCATCTCATGTCAGTCCCGAGCCTACGGCCTGCGCTCCCGGCCCGACACCACCGCCCGGCCGGGGCGGTGGCAGGTTGCGGGGCGGGACGGACTTAGGGGTGGAACTGCTCCTGCAGGCCGGTGATCTTGGTGAGCGGCCCGGTGACCAGGAAGATCCGCGTGTCCTCGTCGGTAGCCAGGTAGGAGGCCAGCTTGCTGGCCGCGATGGGCTCGGGCTGCATCTTGCTGAGCGGGAAGACCGTGATCGACGCGCCCGGGGTCACCTGCGCGGTTTCCGTGGTCGAGGCCACGTTGTAGTGCGAGTCGTCCGGCCCGCCGCAGATCAGCGTGGCCGGGTTGCCGGTCAGCGTCAGCCCGCCGCCGGCCGCGGACTTGACCGAGGTGACGTGGATGAACGCGTGCTTGGCCGCGGCGGCGCAGGTCGAGGGGAGCGGCGCCGGGCTGGTGGTCGGCGAAACCGGCCCGGCCGGGGCCGCCGTCGTCGGAGGCGTCGGGCTGGCCGGGACTGAAGCCGGCGCGCTGGTGCTGGCCGGGACCGAGACCGGCGCAACGGTCGTGGGCGAGGCCGAGGACGGCCCGGCGCTAGGGGTACCGCTGGCCGTGGTGGCTGAGGATCCGCAGCCCGCGATCAATAGCGCCGCCGAGGCCGCAACGGCACCGGCCAGCAGCCGGGCACGGTTCATCGGGCGCCTCCTATCAAGCCAGGACAACCCACTGATATCACGCCGGATACTGGCATTCACGACAGTGAAGCGATCTTCGCGAAACAGGTCCGGAGGATCCTGGCATTATCCCGCCCAGGCGGGGACAGCTGGCGTCCGTGAACTCCCTGGTGGGTCTACTCAACTTCCTTGAGGATGCGGTGCATCTGGTCTAGCTGATCCTTCAGCTCGTCGACCCGGACGCTCAGGTCGGTGAGCCTGAGGTCGACATGCTCGTTCGTGGTGATCGCCATGTCGCTCAGCCGCCGGTACTCGTCGGCGAGGCTGCGGTATTCCTTGCTCGCCGTCAGCGCCGACTTCGACGATCGTATTCTGGCGAAGAAGAAGTACCGGGCGGAAAGGACAAACGCCGCGGAGATGAACAGGACCATAAACGCCCAGGCGGCCGAGTTCATGACCGTACCCCCACGTCAACGTCGCTATCGATCCCGAGAGTCCGCACCGCGGACGCGATCGCTTTCGGCGTGAGCAGCACCGTGAAGGGCGCTACTTCGTAGAACTTCATTGCCTTCCCGTCTTCTGAGACTTCGATGGTGGCCGACACCAGCCCGGCCGCCTCCAGCTTCCGCAGGTGCACCTGGAGCAGGGCGCGGCTGATGTCCAGTTCGCGGGCTAGCTGGCTGACGTAGTTGCGTTCCCGCGTCAGCGCAGCGACGACCCTGAGCCGGTGCGGGTTCGCCAGGGTGGCGAGGACCCGCAGGAGGCCATCGCCGGTCATGTTCACGTTATCCACATCACCCCTTCTATCATGTGCAAAAATAAGTTAGCATGTGCAACGGCGCCCGGTCAACGGTCACCGCAAGAGTCGCCGGATGGAGCGCGAGACACCGCAAGACCCGCGGTCTTCGGCTGGCTGCTCCTAGTCGCCGCCACGGGCAGTCGCTGGTGTCAAGGACGGCCGCAGCGCCTGGTCAAGTTCGAGGTTCCCGGCAACGTCTCCGACGCCAACGTCCCGGTCCGCTGGTCAGGCGTCGCCGGAGTCCTGGATGACGCGGCCGCCGAGTTCCCGCTGGATCAGGTCCGCTCCGGTCAGGGCGTCCGCGTCGGCGTCGTCGCGAGATAGGTCGTCCGCGAGCCGGCCGCGCGCGGCGGCGTGACCAGCCTGGGGGCGGGTTGCGCCACTGGACCCCCGGCCGCTTCCGCCTGCACCCGAGCCGCCGCCGGTCCCGGCCGGGCCTGCGCCGCTGCGACCGCCGCCCCCGGACCGGCTGTCGGCCGCACCGCCACCCGCGCCGTTCGCGCCGCCGTTCGCGCCGTTCGCGCCACCGTCAGGACGACCCGCCCCGCCGCCCGCCGGGCCCGCGCTGCCGCGCGGTGAACCGGGTCCGGCCGCCTGGCCCCCGGCCGGGTCCGAGCCAGGACGTCCGCCCGGCCGCTCGCCGCGCCCGGCAGCCCGGCCCCGGTCCTGGCTCAGGTCCTGACCCCCGTCCGGGCCAGGGTCAGGACCCCAGTCCGGCCCGGGATCCTGGTCCCAGCCCTGGCTGCGGCCCGCGTCCCAGTCCTGGTTCCGGCCCTGGTTCCCTTGGTTCCGGCCCTGGTTCCTGTCTTGGTTCCGGCCCTGGTTCACGTCTTGGTCTCGGCCCTGGTTCCGGCCCTGGTCCCTATCTTGATCCCGGCCCTGGTTCCGGTCCGCGTTACGGCCCTGGCCGGAGGACCCGCCGGCCGCAGAACGATCCCCGCCCCGTCCCCTCGTACCCGCCGGAACCCGCCCGGGCCGGCCCGCGCCGGCTGCCCGCTGCTGAGCTGCCCGGGGCGGCGGCGACCGCCCTGATCTTCAGGGTGATACCGAGCATCCGCTCCAGGACCAGGGACAGGACCTGGTCGTGACCGCTCGCCATGAAGCCCTTGACGTTGCCCTCGTGGGCAAAACCGAGCGTCAGAACGCCATCAGTGAGCGATTCCACGCTCGCCCCGCGCAGCAGCATCCAGGAGACCTTGCGTTCGTCCCTGACCCCGTCGAGTATCTCCGGCCAGCGTTCAGTGAGCGCGGCGACGCCGACAGCTCCCCGGCCGGCCTCTCCCGGGCGGGCCGGCCCCGGGCTGGCCGCCCCTGAGCCCCCGGAGCCAGCCGGGCGGGCCGGACCGGATGCCGCCGAACCCGTTGCGCCGGAGCCGCGTCCCGGCGGGGCGCGGCGTCCCCGCCGCCGGGCCTTTGCCGCGCGGCCGAGCCGGGGGCGGACGCCGGTGCGGCCGTGGTTGGCGTTTCGCGGGAATTTCCGGCGTCAGCCGGCAGCGGCGGCGCGGCTGGTGCGGCCGGACCGCCCTGAGCCAGGACCTCCTGTGGCCGGCCAGCTGGCCGGGCTTCGTCACCGTGGCCCGCCGGGCGGCCCGGCCGGTCCTGACGCTGACCCGGGCGGTCCAGGCCAGCCGACCGCGCCGGGGCGGCCGGGCGCGCCGGGCTGGTCAGCCTCGGGGCCGCGTCGGTCGCGTCGCCGCTGCCGATCCGCCGCTCCAGCCGGTCCAGGCGAGCGGCCAGTTCCCGGGTCTGGGCATCCGTCGCGGGCAGCAGCACCTGGGCGCACATCAGCTCCAGCGACAGCCGGGGCGAGGTCGTGCCGCGCATCTCGACCAGGCCTGCGCTGATGATCTCCGCGGCCCGGGTCAGCTGGGCCAGGCCTGCGGTGCCGGCTTGCTGGCGCATGCGTTCGAGGCGGTCGGCGGGTACGTCGAGGAGGCCGGTCTGGCCTGCGTCGGGCACGGTGGCCAGCACGATCAGGTCGCGGAACCGGTCCAGCAGGTCCGCCGCGAACCGGCGCGGGTCGTGCCCGCCCTCGACCACCCGGTCCACGGCGTGGAAGATCGCCGCCCCGTCCGCGGCCGCGAACGCGTCGGTCACGTCGTCGAGCAGGCTGTCATCGGTGTAGCCGAGCAGCGCCACCGCCCGCTCGTAGGTCAGGCCGGACTCATCGGACCCGGCCATCAGCTGATCGAGCACCGACAGCGCGTCCCGGGCCGAGCCCGCGCCCGCCCTGATCACCACCGGCAGCACGGCCGGCTCGTAGGTCAGGCCCTCGCTGGCCAGGATTTCCTCCAGCAGGCCGCGCAGCACGGCCGGCGGCATCAGCCGGAGCGGGTAATGATGCGTCCGCGACCTGATCGTCGCGATGACCTTCTCCGGCTCGGTCGTGGCGAAGACGAACTTCAGGTGCGGCGGGGGCTCCTCGACCAGCTTGAGCAGCGCGTTGAAGCCCTCCCGGGTCACCATGTGCGCCTCATCGACGATATAGATCTTGAATCGCCCGGCGACCGGCGCGTAGAACGCCCGCTCCCGCAGGTCCCGCGCGTCGTCCACGCCGCCGTGCGAGGCCGCGTCGATCTCGATCACGTCGATGCTGCCCGGCCCGGCCGGCGCCAGCGCGACGCAGGACGCGCAGATGCCGCACGGATCGGGGGTCGGGCCTTGCTCGCAGTTGAGCGAGCGAGCCAGGATCCGGGCACTGGACGTCTTGCCGCAGCCGCGCGGGCCGCTGAGCAGGTACGCGTGGTGGATCCGGCCGGTACGCAGGGCCTGGCGGAGCGGTTCGGTCACGTGCTCCTGACCGCGCACCTCGGCGAACGTCGCCGGGCGGTACCGGCGGTACAGCGCGATCGGCGCGGCCCGGTCGCCGGGCGGCAGGCTGGCCCTGGCGGGACTGGCGGGACTGGCGGGCTGGCCTGGCGGTTGCGGGCCGGCCGCTGTTCCAGTCGCGTCAGCCGGGCTGGCCGCCTGAGTAGAGCTGGCGGATTTAGCCGAGCTGGCCGTCTCAGCGGGGCTGGCCGCGTCAGCCGGGCCGGCGGATTTAGCCGAGCTGGCCGTCTCAGCCGGGCTGGCCGCCTGAGCAGGGCTGGCGGATTTAGCCGAACTGGCCGTCTCAGCCGGGCTGACCGCCTCAACCGTGCTGGACGTCGCAGCCGGGTCGGCCGGGCTGACCGCCTCAGCCGCTGCTGGCTTGGCCGCTGCTGGCTTGGCCGCTGCTGGCTTGGCCGCTGTCTTCCTGGGGGCGGCCTTCTTCGGGGCGGTTTTCCTCGCAGCGGGCTTCTTGGGAGCTTGACCTGGTCCGCTGTCGGCCGGACCGGATCCTTCGAGTCCTTCGGGGGCTGGATCTGGGACGTCGCCTGCCATGACCTCATCCTTACCGGACGGAAGGGACCCCCCGCACACCCGTCAGAGCCCGCGTACCCTTGCTGCCTTCCGGCCCTGGGGGAGTTGGCGGGATGAACGCCGTGCGAGGGGTCTGTCGCCAGTTTAGCCAGCCGGCCGGCCCCGGCGCCGGGATACCCGCCACTGGCCCCAAGCTGATCCATCCGGCGCTCTTGGCGGCCGACCGCACTACCGGCGGCTCAGGGCGGGTTCCGCGGGCCGGATCGTGTCACGCTACCGCCCGCTATGGGCGGTTTTGCGGGGCGGATCGCCGCGGCGTGGCGAAAGCTTGCCCGGGCCGGGCGAAGCCTGGCCGGTCTGTCGGTAGGCTGGCCGACGGAGGATTCGCCTAGTGGCCTAGGGCGCACGCTTGGAAAGCGTGTTGGGGGCAACCCCTCAGGAGTTCGAATCTCCTATCCTCCGCCATCGTGACCAGCAGGTTTCAAAGCACGAACCCGCCAGTGGCCGTCCTTGCGCCCGCCCCGGCTCCCCGTCCCGGCGGCTGATGCCAGAACCCCCAAAGCCGCTCCGCGGCTCACCATCAGCCCCGCCTGCGGCGGAACCAACTGTCGCCCAGCTACCGGAACTCACCTGTCGCCCGGGTACCCGAACTTGACACGGCGGCTGATGCCAGAACCCCCCAAGGCCCCGCTCCACGGCTCACGACCAGCTGCTGCGGCGGCACCACTGCCGCCCAGCTACCGGAACTCGCCGTCGCCGGGTACCCGAACTTACAGGCGGCTGATGCCATGGGCGGCTGATGCCAGAACCCCCACGGCCGCTCCGCGGCTCACCATTTGCCCCGCCGGTAGCCGGGCACCACTGTCGCCCAGCTACCGGAACTCACCCGTCGCCCGGGTACCCGAACTTGACAGCTCAGCTATCCCGCTCAGCTGTCCCGCTTCGCTCGGAGGCTTGGCCTGTCACTTCGCCGTCTGCCCCGCGGCGTAATCCATCGGGGTCAGGCGCCGCTTTGAACGGGGTTTCGACGGGCGCTACCCCAGCTGGTCACGGCGGCGTGTCAGGTAGGCGGTCTCGGCGGTGTTGCCCGCCAGCTCGATGGCTTTGCCGTACGCCTCGCGCGACTGCTGACTGCGGCCCAGCCGGCGCAGCAGGTCGGCGCGGGTCGCATGGTAGGCGTGATAGCCGGCCAGCTTGTCCTCGAGACGGTCGATGGCTGCCAGAGCCACCTCCGGGCCGTCAAGCTCGGCGACCGCGATGGCCCGGTTGAGGGCGATGATGGGCGAGGGGTCGAGGCGGACGAGCTGGTCGTAGAGGGCGACGACCTGCGACCAGTCGGTGGCGCGTGCGTCGCGGGCGGAGGTGTGCACGGCGCTGATCGCGGCGAGGATCTGGTAGCGGCCCGGGGCCACCCGGGCGGCCAGGCGCTCGCGCACCAGCCGGTGACCCTCGGCGATCAGCGCCGCGTCCCAGGCCCCGCGGTCCTGCTCATCGAGGGTGACCAGCTCGCCGCTCGCCGAGACCCGGGCGGCGCGGCGGGCCTCGGTGAGGAGCATCAGCGCCAGCAGCCCGGCCACCTCGCCGTCCTGCGGCATGAGGGCACGGATCAGGCGGGTGAGCCGGATCGCCTCGGCGGTCAGGTCGTGACGTACGGGATCTGTGCCGGGGCCGGTCGCCAGGTAGCCCTCGTTGAAGATGAGGAACAGTACGGCGAGCACGCCGCAGACGCGTCCGGGGAGATCCTCCGCGGACGGCACCCGGTAAGGGATGCGAGCCGCCTTGATCTTGGCCTTCGCGCGGGTGATCCGCTGCCCCACGGCGCTCTCCTGCACCAGGAAGGCCCGGGCGATCTCGGGCACGGTCAGGCCGCCGACCATGCGCAGCGTCAGCGCCACGCGGGCCTGCATCGCGAGCGCCGGGTGACAGCAAGTGAAGATCAGCCGGAGCCGCTCGTCCTCGATGGCGCCGGGAGGCCCGGGCGGGTCGTCGTCATACAACAGCTGAGCCTCCTTCTGCTTGTCGTCGCGCTTGTTCTCGCGCCGGATCCGGTCGATGGCCTTGCGGTTGGCGGTGGTCGTCAGCCAGGCGCCGGGGCTGGGCGGTACGCCGTCGCCGGCCACCGCACGACGGCGGTCGCGAACGCCTCGGCCGCCGCCTCCTCGGCGATGTCGAGGTCACCGAAACGCCTGGTCAGGGCGGCGACCACCCGCGCCCACTCCTCATGGTGGGCCTGGGTGACCGCCTCCCGGAACGCCGGCCACGCTCACAGGATCGGCCGCACCTCGATCTTCCGGTTGCAGTGCTTGGACCCCTCGGCGGCGAGCTTGAGCGCCACGTCGAGGTCGGCGGCCTGCATGATCCAGAAGCCGGCCAGGTACTCCTTCGACTCCAGGAAGGGCCCGTCGGTGAACATCGCGTCCTCGCCCCGGTTGTCGATGACGGTGGCCGAGCTGGGCGCCGCGAGGCCAGCGGCGAAGACCCAGTGACCCTCCGCCTTGAGGCGCTCGTTGAACGCGCTGATGGCCGCCTGCTCATCCGGGGTGGCCAGGCCGGCCGTGTCGTCGATCACGGAAACCAGGTACTGCATCTCGGATCATCTCCTGTGGTTTGGGGTCGCTCCTCGTGGGCGGCCGCTCACAGCTGCTACGAACACCTCCGCCCCGATCCGACACCGCCTCCCGGATTTCTTTCAAGTGCCCCCTCGCTGCGTCCCGGCCAGCATCCCGTTGATCCAGCGTCTCAGGGTCAACCCGTATTAAGTAGGCCGCCTGAACCTGGACGAACACCCGGCTCAGACGGCCAACCGACTAGCTCTTATGACGCTGCAGCGGTTTGTCCCTCTAGATAGCACAGTGGGCGTCATTGATAGCTGTAGTGGCAAAAGTTACGATCTGGTCAAGAGCGGCCCACCGAGGCCACCCCAAACCCGAAGGGCGATCCCTATGCATCGGCGCTTGCCCAGACTCGCGTTCTATCCATTAGTGGCCTGCCTGCCCGTGCTTAGCCTGCTCCTGGCCTTCAGCCCGCCCGCAGGCGCCAGCACCGCCAGCCATCTTTCACCGCGCGCCCGTGCCCTCGCGGCCGCCATCGCCGAGCTGAAGCAGCTCAAGGTCGGCCAGCACGGCACCGATCACGCGATAGGGCACGCGGTCAAGATCAAGGGCCTGACCCAGGACCAAAGCACCAACTGGTCTGGCTACGCCGACGACAACACCACAGGGACCACCTACAGCACAGTCAGCGGCAACTGGTCAGAGCCCGCGGTGACCTGCCCCAAGCACGGGTCGCTGGACGCGGTCTTCTGGGTCGGGATCGACGGGTTCACCAGCGGCACGGTGGAGCAGGACGGGACGTTTGCCGAGTGCAATCGCGGAAGCGCGTTCTACTTCACGTGGTGGGAGATGTTCCCCACCAACAGCATCCAGGTGGTCGGCAGCAGCGTGAGCCCGGGAGACAGCATCAGCTCCTCCGTTGTCAGGAGCGGCTCTAGCTACACTCTCACGGTCACCGACTCCACCCACCCTGGCAACAGCTTCTCGACCACCCAAAGCTGCTCCACCTGCGTCAACTCCAGTGCCGAATGGATCGCGGAGGCGCCGAGCAGCGGAAGCAAAATCCTCCCGCTCGCCAACTTCGGCACATGGACCGAGACCGGCGCGACCGTGAACTCCGGGGTCATCACCTCAAACCCCGATGACGAGCTCACGATGGTCAACAACTCCGGCGCCGTCAAGGCCCAGCCAGGCCCGCTCAACGGCAGCGGCAACGGGTTCAGCGTCACCTGGAGGAGCAGCACCTAGCCCGGTCATCCCGGCCCGGTCTCGTCTCCGGGTGAACTCGGCGGGCCGGTGCCTGTGGGCACCGGCCCGTTTAATGTTCCGGGGCCTGCCCGGCGGTGCGCGGGGTGACCAGGCCGGTCTGGTAGGCGAAGACGACGAGCTGCGCCCGGTCGCGGGCGCCGAGCTTGATCATCGCGCGGCTGACGTGCTTCGCGGTCGCTTTCGCCACGCACGAGCCGCATGACGCTTTCCTGGCCGGGCTGGCCGCCGCGATCAGCGCCGGCGTCAGCATGGCCTTCTCCGAAGGACTATCCGACACCGGCGACCTGACCGGCCGCGGCAGCCCTTACTCGCGCGGCGCGATCACCGGCTTCGGCACCCTCCTCGGCGGCGTCCTGCACACGCTGCCGTTCCTGATCCCCCAGTTCCGCCTCGCGGTGCTGCTCGCGATCGCGGTGATGGCGTTCGAGCTTCTCGCTCTCGCTGGGATCCGGCGGCGGTTCTTCGGCACCGGCTTTCTCCGCTCGTTCGTCTCCATAACGCTCGGCGGGGTCATCATCGCCACCAGCAGCGCCGCGCCGGGAGCAGCCAGCTGACCGCACCCGGCGCTCCCGCCCGAACCAGCAGGAATCGCGCGACCGTCGCTCAGTTCACGCCCAGTCCGCTGCCGCCCGGGCCTGGCCGGGGCGGCGCCGCCGGGCCGGGTCGGTCAGCGACCGCGGGGTCCAGGCATTCACCCGGTAGAGGTCAGTTCCCGGGGGCACGATCTGGTCGATCTGGTCGAGCGTGGCGTCGTCGAGAGTCCGCGATGCGCCGCCCAGGGCCTGGTCGAGCTGCCGCATGGTGCGCGGTCCGATGATCACGGAAGTGACGGCCGGGTGCGTCAGCGGGAAGGCGATCGCGAGCTCGGGCAGGGAGCAGCCGAGGCTGGCCGCCAGGCTGGTGAGCTGTTCCACGGCGTCGTATTTGGCCGCGTTGGCCGGGTCGGCCGGGTCGAACCGGCCCGGGTTGAGCAGCGCGCGGCCGCTGGCCAGGTCGACCGGGCCGTCCTTGCGGTACTTGCCGCTCAGGAAGCCGAACGCGAGCGGGCTCCAGGTCAGTACGCCCATCTGGTATCGCTGGCAAAGCGGGAGCACGGACTCCTCGATCCCGCGCGCGAGCAGCGAGTACGGCGGCTGCTCGGTCCGGAACCGCAGCAGGCCGCGCCGCTCCGCCACCGCGTGGGCCTCGACCAGGTGATGGGCGGGGAAGCTGGAGCAGCCGAAGGCGCGGATCTTCCCCTGATGGACCAGGTCGCTGAGCACGGACAAGGTTTCCTCGATGTCGGTCGACTCGTCGGGCCGGTGGATCTGGTAGAGGTCGATCCAGTCCGTCTGCAGGCGCCGCAAGCTGTCCTCGACCGCCCGGACGATCCACCGGCGGGAGTTGCCGCTGCGGCCCCGGCCGTCGTCCAGCGGGAAATGGACCTTGGTGGCCAGCACCACGTCGTCGCGGCGGCCGCGCAGCGCCTGGCCCACGATCTGCTCGCACTCTCCCGCGGAGTACATGTCCGCGGTGTCAACGAAGTTGATGCCGCGGTCCAGGGCGGCATGGACGATGCGGATGCAGTCATCGTGGTCCGGGTTCCCGGCCGCGGCCCCGCCAAGCGCGCCGAACATCATGGTGCCGAGGCAGTACGCGCTCACTTCGATTCCGGTGCCGCCGAGGGCTCGATATCGCATCATGGGCCCGAACCGTACAAGCTAGAGTTGACTCTAGGTCAAACGGATTAGAGGTGCATCATGGACGAAGCCCCCGCGCCAGGCATGAGCATCGGGCAGATAGCCGAGCGGACCGGGCTGAGCGTCCATACCCTGCGGTTCTACGAACGCGAGGGCATCCTGGCCAATCCCGTCCGGCGCGGCCCCGGCGGGCGGCGCCTTTACACCGAGGACGACCTGGACTGGCTGACTGTCTGCGTCAACCTCCGCGCCACCGGAATGCCGATCCCTGACATCCGCCAGTACACCCGTCTGGTCCGCCGCGGAGACGGCAATGAGCAGCAGCGACTCGACCTGCTCCGCCAGCACCGGACCCGGGTGCTGGCCCAGATGGACACCCTCCAGCAGTGCCTCGACCTGATCAGCCACAAGGTGTCGATCTACGAGAACATCACCGACCCGCCCTCCCCGCCCAGCCCATGCGACAGACCCGGCGGAAGAGCTGCAGGTGGATGAGCACTGCTGATCCGATTCGCAGAGGGCCCGCCGGATGGCGCACCCGGCTCATAGGCACCGGGAAAGACGTATGGGAAGTGATCGCCACCGTCCGAGATAACGATGCCGACTACGCGGCGGCGGCGCGGCCCGCCCCACTTATACCGGATTTGGTGCGGACAAAGCGGGCATTTAGCCACTGGGAGCGTACCGAATCCGGTATAAGTGCCCGGCAGCCGGGGGTAGGAGCCGAGGCTGCGGTGCAGATGAGGCATCCGGGGCGGGTGAGGACCGTGAGCCGAGGCTGCGGGGGCAAGGCGCGGGGCGCGACCGCCGGGGTGCGCGGGGCTGCGGGCCGCAGAGTGCGGGTGCGGGTGCGGGTGACGGCCGCGCCGGGGCCGTGGATTGGGCCAGCTTGGCTAGAGGAGGCGTTCGCTGCCGGACGGGGTCAGTGATCGCCGGATTCTTTCAGGTCGACCAGCTTGAAGCGGGTGCGCACTTCCTTCGCCTCGGCCTCGGAGGTGTCCTCGTGCCGCGCATAAAGCCCGCGCCTGCTGGGCCGGTACCGGCCCTGCTGCCCGAGCTGGGCCAGGGACTCGGCCATCTTGAGCGCCAGCGTGGACGGATTCAGGTAGGGCAGGTCCGCGTAGGCTCCGGTGCGCTGCGTCTCCAGCTCCAGGCAGGCGGCCATGATCGTGCAGCCGACGATGGCCACCTCGCTGCCGTCCCGGTCCAGTGCCCGCTCCACCGCCTGGGCCGTAGCCTGCGCGGTCTGCGCGGCGTGGTCGAGCATGTCGGGCACGGCACCCTCGATGCTGTGGATGCCCCGGCACAGCGTGGTCCCGTAAATGGCGGTCAGGTCGGCGATCCAGGCCGCGGTCTTCGGGCTGTCGGTCACGATGGAGAAGTCCCGCCCGAAGTAGCTGGCGTAAGAAATCGACGCCTCCAGCGGCCCGACGACGGGAATCCGGGCGAACTCCCTGGCCACCCGTACCCCAGGATCGAAGCAGCAGCCGATGACGACGGAGTCGTAGCCCTGCTCTTCAAGGCGCGGAATCAGCTCGAAAAGCCGCAGCTCAATGAGGTGCTTGGGCAGGTAGAAGGCGATGTCAGCCGGGGCGCCTGCCAGGTGCAGGACGGTCAGGTCGGTGGCCGGGGCCGCGACCGGCCGCAGGGTCGCCGCCATCTGGGTGTCGTACTGGCCAGTGCCCGCCGGGTTGATGAACGCGATCCGCTGCCACATGGCTCCGCCCCTTCAGGTAGCTCCCTCTTGCCTGTCTACCAGTCGCGACGGGGGCTAGTTCGGCCAGCGTCTTGATCGGCTTGCCGGGGTAACTGAACACCGAGTACGGGGAGCGCTAGGCCGGGGGCGGGGCGGGGAGCGGGAGGGGACGGGGCGGGACCGGGGCGGAGACCACGACAGAAGTGACCGTCTGGCCGTGGACCAGGAACTGATCAAGGAGTTCCTGGTCCAGGTCGGGCACGGTCGCAGCGTGCACCTTGACCAGGAAGCAGTCCTCGCCGGTGATCCGGTGGCTCGCCCTGCTGCCGATGCTCGCCACGGTGATCGGCGCGCCCGTCCTGGGCCAGGTCCCGACGCGGCAAGATTTCGCGGGCATCGCACTGGTCATCGCGTGCGTCGCGCTGCATCAGGCACCCAGCCGTCAGTGACCACCGCCTGGGCCGGAATCTCAGCAAGAACGGCGCCCTCAGCCGGAGCCGGAACCTCAGCAGGAACGGGATCCTCAGCCTGATCCCCCGCCGGGGCCGGTTCGGCCAGGTCCAGGCCGTCCAGAACCGGGCCGTCCAGAACCGGGCCGTCCGGAACCGGGCCGTCCGGAACCGGGCCGTCCGGAACCCGGCCATCCAGAACCGGGCCGTCCAGAACCGGGCCGTCCGGAACCGGGCCGGTACGGGCGTAGCGGCGGAACGCGGCGACGGCGTTCCAGCGGGCTGCGCCCGCCAGGTCCCTGGCGTGTTCCAGCGCGGTGTAGTCCTGGCGCACCGCGGCCTCGGCCACCGCCCGGTAAAGATCATGGTCGCACTGCTCCAGCAGGGTAGAGAAGTCCCGCCGGACCGGCTCATGCAGGTCGTATCCGAACGAGCGGTGCATCCGCGCGAACAGCGGCCGGTACAGCCTGGCCCGCTCGTGCAGGCCCGAGGAGTGCGACATCGGGTTCTTGGGCCGGGCCCTGATGTAGCCGGGCAGCAGGCTCGCGAACGCCTCCCGCAGGATCCATTTCTCCTGCCCGTCGCGCACCTTGAACTCCACCGGCAGCCGCATGGCCAGCTCGACCAGCGAAAGGTCGAGGAACGGCACCCTGGCCTCCACCCCGGTGCCCATGCTGGTCCGGTCGACCCGCTGCAGCTCGGTCCGGCACAGGTTCCGGAGCTTGTGCAGGAACAGCCGCCGGGACTGGCGGGCCCCGATCCGCTGGTACATCGGGTAGCCGCCGAACAGCTCATCGGACCCGTCGCCGGTGAGCACGATCTTGATCCCCAGTTCGTGCGCCCGGCGCAGCAACGGCACCGACACCACCGCGTTAATGATGTCGCCGTACTCGGTCAGCTCGCTGATCCTGATCGCCTCGCGGATATCGTTCCGGCCAATATCCCTGGGCTGCAGCTCGATGACCTCGTGCCGCACGTCCAGCTCGGCGGTCAGCCGCCGGGCGTAGGCCAGGTCCTCGCTGCCCGGCGCGCCCACGGTCAGCGCGACGCAGTCCGGGTGCAGCTGCCGCACGTGCAGTAACGTCAGCGAGCTGTCCAGGCCGCCGGACAGGATGACCCCGACGGTCAGGCCGGTGTCCACCCGGACCCTGATGCTGTCCTCCAGCGCGGTGCGGATCAGGCTGGCCGCCTCGTCCGGGTCATCGATGGGCGCGGCGTCCTCGCCCAGCCGCATCAGGTCGAGGTAAGGCCGCAGCTCGGGCGCGGCGTCCGGCTCGGCCCAGCCGTGATGGCCGGGAGGCACCTCCGACACCGGGGCGCCCACTGGCACCAGGGCCTTGATCTCCGACGCCACGTGCAGGCAGTCGCCCCGGCGCGACCAGTACAGCGGCTTGACGCCGAGCGGGTCCCTGGCCAGGTAGGCGCGGCGGCTGGCCCGGTCCACGAGGACGAAGGCGAATTCGCCCCGAAACCGGCTCACCGCCGCGTCCCCCCACTGCAGGAAGGACTCCAGCACCACCTCGGTGTCGCTCTCGCTGCGCAGCTCGCAGCCGCGGCTGACCAGCTCCGCGCGCAGTTCGTGGTGGTTGAAGATCTCGCCGTTGTAGCAGAGCACCCAGCGGCCGTCGCCGCCGATCCACGGCTGCGCCCCGCGGTCAGGATCGACGATCCGCAGCCGCTGCACGCCCGCGAGTACCCCGTCATCGCACCCCGCCTCCGTCACCTCGCCCCGGGGCGCCAGCGTGTCGAGCATGCGCAGGAACGTCGGGCGATCACCACCCGGTCCGACGATGACGGCGATACCGCACACCTAGGTCAGCCCTCCGCGCGGGCCTGCCGAACGCGGCGCGGCCCCCGCCCCCGGGCCGGGCTGAGGCAGACATGCCAGGCCTGGCCCTCATCGATGACGTTGATGTCGCCGGCCTGCTGAAGATCAAGAAGAAGACCCCGCAGAACGCTATCCGCCCCGAACCGCCGGAACCAGGCCATCTCCACGTCCGCGGCATAACCCGCGCAGTGCGCACTCGGCAGCGCGGCCGAGTACCCGAGCGCGCGCAGATGATGCTGGTGCTCGACGCTGCGCGCGAGGCTGGTGACCCACAGCGGCGGGGTTCCGGCCGGGGCCAGGGCGGCGAACTCGGTGGCGAGCTGGTTGAGCATGGCCGCGGCGGCGGGGCGGACCCGGGCGAAGCGCAGGCCCGCGGTATGCGGGCCGGCGGCCGGGCCAGATCCGGCGCTCGGCCAGCCGCAGCGCCCGGCCCGGCAACGTCGTGGCCTGGCGGCGGAAGCGGAACCGCAGCCCCCCGGTGCGCTTGAGGTTCTCGACGTCGACCAAGTCGGCGGCGGCGAGCAGCTGGTCGTCGGTCTCGTAGGCAGGCGCGGCGCCCCACCACATCGCGTCAACCTGGGCCAGCAGCGAGACCCGGATCTGAGCGGTCAGGTCGGCGGCCGAGCTGCGCTCGCTGGGCTGATAGCTCCTGACCTCGGCCAGCAGGCGCCTGACCGCACCCACGTGCCCGTGCGGGGTGGCCGCCAGCACCCCGGCGAACTCCGGCTCGGCCAGCCGGCCGGTCATGATCCACTCGGCCCTGCTGCGCTCCGCCTGCCGGACGCCGCCCGAGCGGGCCCGGCCCGAGATCTCCTGGATCAGGTCCGTGACGGCCGACCGGTAGGCGCTGAGGTCAGGGACGGGCGCGGTGGCGCCGGGTTCAGAGGCGGTGCCCTGCGCGGGCTCCGCGCCGACAAGCGACATCGTCACGAGCAACTCCCCCAATAGCTCGACTCGGACCTTTCGCTGCGCTGGCCACAGAGCGTAGCAGTGAGACTACACTGCGTACTGAATTTGGATCGGGTTGCAGCCTGGCCTGCGGCGGCACGCGGGTGGCCGGCGCCATTGCTGGCTGTCCGGCAGGACCTTGCGCGCTCATCTACACTTCGGGTGTGATCTTCAAGCAGGTCGGAGAGGGTCGGCCGTATCCCGATCAATCCCGGACCGCACGCGAATGGGCGGAAATTCCGCCCCGCCCGGTCCGCCTGGATCAGCTCATTACCACCAAGAATGTGCTGGACCTGAATACGGTCCTGGCCGAGGACTCCACGTTCTATGGCGACCTATTTCCGCATGTGGTCCGCTGGCGCGGTGAGCTTTACCTGGAAGACGGGCTGCACCGTGCTTTGCGGGCCGCCTTGCACCAGCGCTCGGTGCTGCACGTGCGCGTGCTCGAGCTTGGCTGAGGAGCCGGGCCGGCGTCGGCCGCCGGGCGGGCGGGCCGGGTGCGGGCGGTGCTGATGCGCGGCCTGCTGGTCGGCGTGCCGGGCCCGCGGCGGTGATCCGCGGCGTGATCACTGCAGCGCGCCAGCGGTGGAGGTGGGATTTGAACCCACGGAAGGGTTGCCCCTTCACACGCTTTCGAGGCGTGCGCCCTCGGCCACTAGGCGACTCCACCGCAGCTGAGCCTACCGGACCCAGATCGGCCCGCGGCCCGCAGGCGGGCCGGGCCGGGCGGTTCTTTCCCAGCGCAGCCGAAATCTTTATCTGCGCGGGCGAAAGAAGGCCCCGAGCAGGCCGGCGCACTGAGCCGCCAGCACCCCGCCGATCACCTCGACCGGCGGGCCCAGCCGCCGGTCGTGCAGGACGTCCCAGACTGACCCGGCCGCGCCCGCCTGGGGGTCAGCCGCGCCGTAGACCAGCCGGTCCGGGCCGGCCGCCAGGACCGCCCCGGCGCACATCGTGCACGGTTCCAGGGTCACGACCACGGTGCAGCCGGTCAGCCGCCGGCCGCCGCGGGCCGCGGCGGCCTGCCTGATGGCCAGGATCTCGGCGTGCGCGGTGGGGTCGGCGTCGGCCTCCCGCCGGTTGCGGGCCCGGGCGATGATCGCGCCGGACTCATCCAGCACGACGGCTCCGACCGGCACGTCAGCGGCCCGGCCGGCGGCGGGTCCGGCGGCCGCCTCGGCGATGGCCGCGCGCATGGCCGGCTCGTACTGCGCCGCGTAGCCTTCGGTCACCGCGCTGGCCCGGTCATGGTGCTCGCCCCCGCCCGCTGGTCGTGGCGCGGCCGGGCTGGCCCGGCCGCGGGCCGCCCGGCGGCCGCTCAGCTGGGCGGCCGGAACCTCACGGCCCGAGCGCGACGTCCAGGGCCCGCTCCAGCGCGGGGCCAAACCCCAATCGTCGCGCAATGCTCAGCAGCATCTCGTCAGGAAACAGGTCAAGATCGCCGGAGATGGCGCCCAGTTCCATCTCATCAATGCCCAAGTCAGCGAAAATGGAAAGATCTCCCGCCGGGAGTACCTGATCCAGGTCCTCGTCGTCGGGCACCGGAATGTCCAGGAAACCAAGGACCTGGCGAGCTAGCGACCAGTCTACCGACGCGGTCAGGTCGGAAAGAAAGGCGCTGACTTGGCCGCCCAGCACGCGTAGCGCGACGAAAAAATCATCCCCGACGGCAGCGAGACCGATAGTTCCGCCCATGCTGGGCTGCTGCCGGAGGGCGTGGATGAGCCCGTCCAGGTTCTCGGTGAGCGCCACGGGCAGCAGCCCAGCTTCCCAGGCGTCGTCCTCGCGGAAGACGACGACGGCGAAGTCGGCACTAGCTGCTTCAGTCATCAGCACCTCACCGCGCACGGCATTCGGGGTTCCAGCAGCGCGCACAGGAAGGAATCGTGTCAGATTCCCGCCGTCGGCGTGGCAAGATCGCCACGGACCGGCAGCAGGGGCGGCCATTAGGGCCGGATAGTCACTTATAGGTACCTTTCAGTTACCAATGGTAGCGGGCGGGCGAGCCGGCGCGCCTGCCCGCAGCGCCGGAAATTTCGACATCGGCCGGCGCGGATGGCTTGCCGGGGCTCGATGATCCACTAGGGTTACATCTGCTGACTCGTTAGCGGCTCACTCGTTATTGGCCTCGTAATTACCCTGAGCTATGCTTGGTCCGACGGCTGCCACCGCACGCCGTTGTCCTACAGGGAGGTGATCAGGATGCTGAAGAAAGTAATCACTTGGGCAATCGTCCTCTTCATCGTGTACTACCTGGCCACCCAGCCCACGGGGGCAGCCAATTTCGTGCATCACGTTTTCAACGGACTGCACTCCGCGGCTAACTCGATGTCAAAATTCGTCAACACCCTCTGAGCCGATGAGGCTGTCGACAAGCTCGTCCGGCCCGGCGGCAGTTAACAGGTACCTGCTTCCGCACGAGCATCAGGTCATTACCGTCCGCCGGCACCCGGCTATCCTGATCGCCCCCAGCATCGAGGCTCTCGGCGGCCTCCTGGTCGCGGCGGTCCTGACCGCGACCATCCTGCACAGCAACAGCCTGCTCGTGTTCATCGTCTGGCTGGCCTGGGTCGCGCTGTTCCTGCGGATGGTCTGGAAGACGATCAACTGGGCCGTGGACTTCTTCGTGGTCACCTCGCAGCGCATGCTGCTCACCTCCGGGGTGCTGACCCGCAAGGTGGCGATGATGCCGCTGTCGAAAGTGACCGACATGAGCTTCCGGCGGAACTTCGCGGGCCGGCTGCTCGGATACGGCGAGTTCATCGTGGAATCAGCCGGCCAGGACCAGGCACTACGGACAGTGGACCATATTCCCTACCCTGAGCAGCTATACCTCGAAGTTTGCGGGATGCTCTTCCCGAGCACCCCCGAGGCCCCCGAGGGCGTCCAGAGCGGAGACCCGGCGGAGGATTGAGTTCCTCCCGGCCTCACCCTTCCCAGGGGATCGCGGCCGGACGACCAGATCCTGGAGGCCCGGCCGCACGAGCCTGCCCGGCCCGGCGATCTCACGCGGTGACCAGGATGATGCCGGCCGCGGCCAGAACCAGCCCGGCCCGCTGCACGATCCGCATCCGCTCACCGAGCAGCACCCGGGCCAGCAAGATCGTCACCCCGGGGTAGAGCGAGGTCATCACGACCGCGATCCCGAACAGGCCCGCCCGGGTGGCCAGCACGTAGCTGAGGTTGGCGCTGGCGTCGAGCACGCCGGACGCCAGCGCGGCCCCGAACAGGCGGCCGTCCGCCCGCCACGCCACGGGTCTGGCCCCGGTCCCCGCGGCCACAATGATCATGACGATCAGCCCCGTGACCCGGGACGTGGCGACAGGCCACACCGCGCCCGCCTCGCCGCCGTTGCGGATGAACAGGAAGAATAGGCCGAACGCGATCCCGGCCACGATCCCGTAGCCGATCCCGCGGGCCGGGCCAGGCCCGGCCGCCGCCCGGCCCGTCGCTTCGACCAGGACGCTGGCCCCGGCTGGATCGGGGCCACCGGGGGCGCGCCTGCTCCCGCCCGAGCTGATCAGCACGATGGCACTCAGGCAGACCAGCGCGCCGGCGTAGACCAGCGGCCCTGGCCGCTCGCCGGCCGCCAGCGCCACCCCGACCGGAAGCACCGTGGACATCAGCGCCGACAGCGGCGCCACGACGCTCATCGGACCGGCGGCCAGGCCGGTATAGAAGAACATCAGCCCGATCGAGCCCACCGTCCCGCCCGCCGCTCCCCAGCCGATGCTGGCCAGCCGCGGCGACCCCCCGGCCAGCCCGGCCGCGGTCAGCATGATCACCGAGCCCGCCACGCTGGAGACCAGCAGCACGGACACCACCGAGGCCCGCCGGGTCGCCGACCCGCCCAGGTAGTCGGCCCCGCCGTAGCACAGCGCTGCGACGAGCGCGAACACGGTCACCATGGAGATACGCCCCAGCACTCACGGTCGGAATAATAGAATGCCTAGTACATTATAACGACCGTGAGCGTGCCGCCGCCGGGCTGGCGGCATAGTGACATCCCGGACCCGCCGGACCGGAGGCATGATCATGACCGAGACCACCGACATCACCGGTGCCCTGGCCCGGACGGTTCAGTCGCTGCGCGCCGAGCGGGGCTGGTCGCTCGACCAGCTGGCCGCCCGGTCCGGGGTCAGCAAGGGCGTTCTGGTCGCGGTCGAGCAGGCCAGGTCCAACCCGAACCTGGCCACCCTGGCCCGGCTCAGCGACGCCTTCGGGGTTCCGGTCACCCGGCTGGTCGACGTGCCGGAAACCGACGAAGTCAGGGTCACCGGCCCGGACCAGGCGCGCACCCTCTGGCATGGCCCGGCCGGCGGGACCGGCACCATCATCGCGGCCACCCAGCCGCCCTGGGCCGCCGAGCTGTGGCGCTGGACCCTGCAGCCGGGCGAGCGGTTCGGCGGGGAGGCGCACGTGGCGGCCACCAGGGAGATGGCCTGGGTGGAGTCAGGCACCCTGACGCTCACCGTGGCCAGCGGCCGGCACGAGCTGGACGCCGGGCACTGCGCCAGGTTCTCCGGCGGCCTGCCGCATACCTACGCCAATACCGGTTCTGAGCCCGTCACGTTCACCCTGGTCGTCGTCGTCCCGCCCGCCCCCGCCTGATCCGCCGTCCCAGCTCTGACCCGGGGGGGTACGCCAGGCGCGCGGCCGGATCCGCCGGCCGGATCCGCGGGCGCGCACCCAGGCCGCCGGGCCTTCGACGACCGCAACCACCCGCCGCCGGGCATCCCCGTGCACTGACCGGGCTGACTGCCTGGCCGGCCCGGTGAGGATGGCGAGGCAGCACAGGACCAGCGCGATTCCGGCCCAGCCGAGAGCGGGCAGGCGCTCGCCCACCACCAGCACGGCCGCCGCGGCCGCGACGGCGGGCTCGAGCAGCGAGAGGGTCGTGGCGGTGCTCGGGGAGACGCGGGCCAGTCCCCAGCCAAACAGCAGGTAGCCGGTGAGCATGGGCACCAGGGCCAGGTAGGCGCCGACTGCCGCGTTGGGCCAGGAGTCCGCCAGCGGCGCGCCGGTAGCGACCAGTACCGGCAGCAGCAGCAGGCCGCCCAGCCCGAATACCGCTCCCATCGCGGCCCGGGAGGTCACCCCGCTGCGCATGAGCCGGTGCGCTGCCCAGGAGTAGCTGGCGTAGGTCAGCCCGGCTACCAGGCCCAGGGCCAGCCCGAGCCCGGTCCGCCAGGCCGTCCCGCCGCCGGGGGCCGACGACGGCTGGACCGCTTCGGCCAGGCACAGCGCCGCGGTGCCGGTCAGGCCGACCGCCGCGCCGAGCAGCCAGCGAGCCGACAGCCGGCGCCGGTCGATGATCCGCTCGACCAGCGCCGATGCGATGGGGGCCGAGCCGATGGACACGACCGTCCCGGCCGCGACCCCGGCCAGGCGCATCGAGCTGTAGAACGCCAGCGGGTAGACCGCCACCGTTACCGCGCCGAGGCCCGCGACGCCGCGCTGCGCGCGCAGTGCGGCGCGCTCGCGGGCCAGCGGTCGCGCGGCCAGCAGCGCTTGCAGCAGGCCGCCCAGGCCCATCGCGGCCGCCCCGATGGCCAGCGGCCCGACGGCCGGGGCGAAGGTGGCCGCCGTGCCCGTAGTGCCCCACAGCAGGGCCGCCCCGAGCACGCACAGCGGGCCCAGGCTGGCGTCCCGGCCCGGGTATCGGGCGGGCCGGGACCCGGGCCGGCCCGGGTATCGCCCAGGCCACCTCACCGCCCGTCCACCAGGCTCGCCGCCAGCTGGCGGGCATGCCGCAAGCGGGTGCCGTCTCCCTCCAGCCCGGCCCGGGCCATCGCGCCTTCCAGCAGGAACGCGAGATGTTCGGCCGTGGCGCGGACCTCATCGGGCCGTCCGGGCCACAGGCCGGCCAGATGGCTGGCCAGCAGCCCCTCGACCTCTTCCTTGTGCCGCCGCACCACCGCCCGTCCGGCGTCGCCGGCCGGCAGCTCGGCGGCCGCGTTGAGCAGGCCGCAGCCGCGAAACCCTGCCTCGTAGCTGAGCGCCGCATGATCGGCGTACGCGTCGAAGACGGCCAGGACACCGGCGCGGGGATCCCGCGACCGCCCCAGCCGCCGCCGGTAGAACCCCAGCCACTCCTCGTGCCGGGCCTCGAGGTAGGCCAGGACCAGGTCGGCCTTCGAGGCGAAGTTGTTGTACAGGCTCATTTTCGCCACGCCGGCCTCGGTGGTAATCGTGTCGATTCCCGTCGCCGATACGCCATCGGCATAGAAGCGCCGCGCCGCCACCGCAAGCAAACGCTCCCGCGCGGCGCCCCGCCGTCGCCTGGGCTCGGCCGGCCCGGCGCCAGTCTCAGTCATCAGGCTCTCCTCGGGCGAGATACTAGGTAGACCGACCTACCTAATATCTCGCCCAGGGAACGCCTGTCAACAGCGAACGCTCAGAACACCGGCGGATGGCGTGGCTATCGCCGGCGCCGAGCAGGACCGCGAAGACTCACATCACAGTTGGTGCTCGGGAATTGACTGCGGCGTGCTATGAGCCGTTACCACGGCCTTCGGGATGCCCAGATCGGCGTAAAGGGCCAGGGCTCGCTGCCGATGGTGGCCGCCCCGGCCAGCATCGCCTTCGGCATGGTCAGCGCGGGCGAGGCCGTCATGGGCGCGAGCTTGCTCGTACCGTTCGCTGATCTGGACGGCGAGTTCGAGTGCGGCTGTGTAGACGTCGCGCGCTTCGCTGACGCGGCCGGCGGCCAGGAGGACTTCCGCCAGGCCATTCAGTGCCGCAGCTTCACCGGTCCGGTCAGCTATCTCGCGGAAAATGGACCAAGCTCGCTGGTGACAGCTGGTGGCCTGCTGGTGGTCTCCGCGGCGCAGGTTGAGGTCGCCGAGGCTGGCCAGGGCATAGGCCTCGCCGACCCGGTCACCTGTCTGACGGAACAGGGTCAGGGACTGCCGCAGGTGAGCAGCGGCGCGCTGGTGACGGCCCTGACGCATCTCGACTTCGCCGAGGTTGGTCAGCGCGCGGGCTTCGCTCGGCATGCTGCTGATCTCGCGGCTGAGGGCAAGGGAACGGTGCAGGTGCTCGGCGGCCTGCTGATACGAGCCCAATCGCAGGCAGGCGAGGCCGAGGTTATTGAGCGTGCTGGCTTCGCCTGACCGGTTCCCGGTTTCGCGGAACAGGGGCAGAGCGTCCTGGAGGTGATGGGTGGCGTCGTGGAAGCGGCCCTGCCGTAGGTAGGTCACTGCGAGGTTTCCCAGCGCGCGAGCCTGGCCAGCCCGGTCGCCAGTCTGGCGGAACAAGGCAAGCGCGTCCCCGAGGTGGCTGCTGGCCTGCCGGTGGCTGCACTGCCGTGCCTCGGCGATGGCGATGCTGGTCAGTGCATCAGCTTCGGCGGCGCGGTCGCCCGCCAGCGCCGCGGCGCGATGCGCATGCGTGTGTATGACGCTAGCTTCGGCGTAGTGCCCGCCCGAGTCGAGGTAGCGAAACATCGTGCGGGCCAGCAGGGTGGCGTGAGCGGGCCAGCTGTGCGCGGCGGCGTGCGCGGCGGCTACGACCAGGCTCGCTCGTTCGCCGTCCAGCCACTGGGCCGCTTCGGCCGGACCGGCCAGCGGCGGAGCTGGGGTGTCCGGCGGGATGACGCTGGGCAAGCGGTACCGCGCTGCGGGGAACATGATCCTCATCGCGGCAGCGGTGGCGTGCAGGTAGTAGTCAAGGAGCCGCGTCAGCGCAGCTCGCCGCTCTTCCTCAGTGTCCTGCGCGGCGGCGAGTTCGCAGGCATAGTCGCGCAGCAGGTCGTGCATGGCGTACCGGCATGGGCTGGTGTCCTGGATGAGATGGGCGCGGCGTAGCAGGCGCATCGTCACACCCGCATTTTCTACGGTGGTTCCCGCAAGTGCCCCGGCCGCGTATGTGTCCAGGTCAGGTCCCGGATGCAGGCCACAGAGCCGAAACGCGCGGGCGGATTCAGCATCCAGCTGTCCATAAGACCACGAAAACACCGAGCGGACAGCGGTTCGCCTGTCACCGTCTGCGTCCAGCGTGCTCAGCCGCTGTCGCTGGTCAGACAGCTCAGCGGCCAGTTCAGCAAGTGAGGCAGACGGCCTGCCCACTGCCAGTTCCGCGGCAATCCGCAGTGCCAGCGGGAGCCGACAGCAGGATGTGGCCAGGGCGGCCGCCGCCTCGGGCTCGGCGTCGGCGCGGGCGCCGATCAGCGCGCGCAGCAAGGCAATAGCGTCGGCGAGCGGGAGCAGATCCAGGTCAAGCCGCTGGGCGCCATCGCGGGCGACCAGGCCAGCCAGCGTGTCCCGGCTGGTCACTACGGTCGCGCATCCGGACGTGCCGGGCAGCAGTGGCCTGACCTGGTCCGCATCGCGGGCGTTGTCCAGCACGACCAGCACCCGGCGCCCGGCCAGCAGGCTCCGGTATCGCGCCGCGCGCTCGCCCTCCTGCGGCGGGATGTCCTGGCCCGCAACGCCCAGGGAGCGCAGAAACCCGACCAGCGCATCCGCGGCGGCCACCGGCTGGCTCAGGTCATAGCCACGCAGGTTCACATACAGCTGCCCGCTGGGGAACAGCTCGGTGATGCGGTGCGCCCAGTGCACTGCCAGCGCGGTCTTGCCGACGCCAGCGGTCCCGGCTATGGCCGTGATCAGCATGGTCAGCGGGCTGCCCGCCGGCGAGGCGTGCAGCAAGGCGTCCAGGCCGGCCAGTTCGGTGTCGCGGCCGGTGAAGCTGGCGACGGCGGCGGGCAGCTCACGTGGCACCGGCGCCTCTCGCCGACCGGTTGCCAATGCCTCTGGGGGTGCTGCAGGCGGGGCCGGGATGAGCGTGTGATCGTCCAGGATCTCCCGGTGGAGCGCCCGAAGCTCAGGTCCGGGCTCACAGCCCAGCTCTTCAACGAGCATGCTGCGAGCGTCCTGATACGCCTCCAGGGCCTCGGCCCTCCGTCCGCATGCGTACAGGGCACGCAACAGCAGCGCGTGCAGATGCTCCCGCAGCGGCGCCTCGACGGTCAGCTGCCGTGCCTCGGCCACGAGCGCGGCATGCCGGCCCAGGTGGAGGCCGGCTTCGATCCGCAGCTCACGGATCTGCAAGCGCAGTTCGGTCAGCCTCGGAATCTCACGAAAGGCCAGCACGTCCGAGCCGATGTCGCACAAAGGCTCACCGCGCCAGAAGGCGAGCGCGGCATCGGCATACCGGGCAGTATCTGGCCAGGCGCCCTCCTGGGCGGCACGGTGCGCGACGGCCAGCTCTTCCTCCATCGCCGTGATGTCTAGCTCACCGGAGTCCACCTGGATCCGGTAACCGCCCGGCTGCGAAACGATCCGGTTCCGGGCGGTGCCTAATGCCTCGCGAAGCCGCTTCACGTAGTTCCGCAATGCCACGGGCGCTGACGGCGGAAGCGCCGGGCCCCACAGCAGTTCAGCGAGCTGGTCTGCGGTCGCGGTGCGCCCGGCATGGAGGAGCAAAGCGGCCAGGATCACTCGCTGCTTGCCCACCGGCATCGGCACGACCACGCCATCCACACGCACCGTCAGCGGCCCTAGCAGGCCAAAAGCCATTCCAGCCGCCATCACGACCCCTCCCGCGATGCGCCAAACGCGGCGATGGCATCGGCAGTCTACAGCGCTGGTCGCGCACTAGTACGGCAGCAGTAGATCGTGATGTTCACGCTGGTGCGCGTTTTTGGTAGTGGCTGATCCTGGCGCGGTGCTGGCGGCAGGTACAGGGCGCGGTCGATCAGCGCGTGCCCGGCGCTGGCGGCGTAGGTCAGGTAGACCGCGGCATGGGCATTCTCGATCCGGCCCGCCGTGCCGGTGTACTGGCGCTGCACCGCCACCGTCCGTTCCGTGTCACGCCGCCACGCCCAAGATCACGAACTCCGGCTGCCGTACTAGGCCGCGATAGCAGAATCAGCAACCCTTTCCGCACGTAATCCAATAACCGGAAAGTCACGCACCGTAATGAACCGTCTTCGCACAGAAATACTCCGGCGAACGACGCCCTGCTCATAGCCGAGCTCGAATTTGGGGACCACGCCGTCAGCTGGCAGCCTCGCGATACCCAAACGCTACGCAACTGCTACATCGGCTAGGCAAAGTAACGCCTGATAGCAGCAACACCCGTTCTCATCCCAAGCTGGAGGCGAGCATGGACAAAGTACTGGCACGCTGGTCTGATCGGGCACTGACCGCGATCCTCCCGAAATCGCAGGCTGGCGCATGTGTCGGTGGTGCGGGGACGACCTGCAGGTGCACGGTCGTGCCTGTGTGCCCCGTGAACTGCAGAACTCTCTATAACAAGTACATTCTTAACTGTCTCGGTCAGTGTGTTTTCAACGGCCAGTACTGCTTCTGCAAGGTTGGCTGAGGCCGCGTCTTGCCGGGCCCAGATCGAAGAGTCGGGGAGTTCTAGCGGCCACGTGCGAAGGACATCGGTCAGATTCATGGCAAACTGCGCTCCCAGCCGATGTCCTTTGCCTTTCTTAGCAATGAGGAAATATGTCTCCTATGACAGCAGCTATCCTCTCGGTACTCGGCATCGTCGAGGCCATCACCCTAGTATTGGTCTATGTACTGATCCGGCGAGTGAATGCGCTAGGGCAGAGCGGTCATTCGGGCGCCGATCAGACCTGGAAGCCGAGAGCCGGGCATCTAGTTGGTGATTTCCGTCTGCAATCAAGCGATGGCCGGGAGATCTCGACGAGAACGGTTTCGTCAGGTACTCATATTGCCGCATTCGTACTGCCGGGCTGCGAGTCATGCAAGGAGCTCGTTGCCGAGTTCGGCAACGGAGGAATCGATCCAGCCCAGCTGACAGTGTTCGTCGCCAGCGGCCCGGCCGATCCCGACAGCATAGATCTGGTCAAGAGCCTGCCGGCCGGTGCATCGATCGGCTTCATCGAACCGCGTGGCTCGATCATCGATGCTTTTGACATTCTCGGATTCCCGACCGTGATAAGGATCGAGGATGGCGCCGTGGCGGCGGCCGGCCTGAGCCTGAGCACGGTGAGGTCGGCGTCCCTGGCCAGGCGGTAAGCCAGCATGGTGTCCGCGAAGGTCTTCGGGCACGTCCTGCGGCTGGGCTGGTCGGCCGCCCGCTGGCTGTGGCTCGTCAGCCTGATGATCGCCGTCGTCACCGGCCTGACGTCACCGGTGGCGGCCTGGCTGTCGCGGCTGCTGGTAGATTCGCTGACGGCCGCCCGCCCGGACGCTGGCCTGGCCGTCACGCTCGCTGTACTGGCGGCTGGCTCGACGGTAATCGGCAGCCTGATATCCACGGCCGGCGGGGTCATATCCGCGAAGGTGCAGCGCTCCGTTGCGCTGACCGTGTCAGAGCAGCTCTATTCAGCCGTCAGCACTACGAGGGGCATCGCGCATATCGAGGATCCGATTTATCAAGATAAGCTCCAGCTCGCTGAAAACGCGGCCGCCCAAGCGCCGATGCAGCTCTCGTCGACCTTGCTCAATATTTTGCAGATCATCGTCATGATGACGGCGTTCGTCGGAGGACTATTTGCCGTCTGGCGCCCGCTGCCGGTGCTCATGCTGGCGGTGGTGATACCTTCCCTTGTCGCTCAGCGGGCACTGGCTCGGCGGCAAGCGGCGACCTTCGAGGAAGCCGCCCCGCACCACCGTAACCGGCTGATCTACCGGATCTTGATGACCAGTCAGTATGGCGGGAAGGAAAGCCGGGCATTCGGCCTTGGCGGCTTCATGCTCCAGCGGATGCTTGATGCGCATCGCCGGGCGGAGGATCTCCAGCTCCGTACCGTTCGCTCGACCGCCTGGACCGAGAGCCTTGTAGCGGTCGCCATAGGCTGTGTGACGATGGCGAGTGCGGGCTACGTCGGACTGCTCGCCGCCGGCCACAGCGTCACGGTTGGTGACTTCGTCTTCTTTACGCTGGCCGTCTCTGTAGTGCAAGCGAGCATAGCGGGGCTACTTACCCAGATATCGATACTGCTCAGCTCATCGGAACTGTTTGGCCATTACACCAGCATATTGGAGATGCCCGATCAGGTGGCCTGCGGACAGCGCCAGGTCCGGGCGCTGGGCGACAGAATAGAGTTCGAGCATGTCTGGTTCCGATACAAAGAGTCAGCTGACTGGGTGCTGAAGGACGTATCCTTCGCAATAGGGGCGCGATCCACGATAGGCATCGTCGGGGTTAACGGCACAGGAAAAAGTACGGTCGTAAAACTGCTGTGCAGATTGTACGAGCCAACGCGTGGGATCATTCGCTGGGATGGAATTGACGTTCGCGAGCTGAGTATCGATGAACTAATGGCCCGAATAACTGTTACATTCCAGGACTTCGCGACCTACGACCTCATCGCGGCCGAAAGCATCGGGGTCGGGAAGCTGTCAGAGCTGGGGAATCGGCCGGTCATCAGAAAGGCATCGCGGATGGCTGAAATGGATGACGTGATCAGCCAGCTTCCGGTCGGCTACGATACTCTTCTCAGCGAGCGTTTCATTGATCCGGAGACTGGATTCGCGGGCGTCACTCTCTCCGGTGGCCAGAACCAGCGTCTAGCACTCGCCAGGTCGTTTATGCGCCTGGACGCGGATCTCATGATATTGGACGAGCCTACTGCTGGCATTGACGCGGAGGCCGAGGACCGAATCTATCGATGGCTGCGCGAGCGCCGGCGTGGCAAGACGAACGTGATCGTCACACACCGGCTGGGCCTGCTGAGCGATGTCGATGAGGTACTCGTGTTTGAAGATAGCAAGCTGGCGGAGTCTGGCACACCGCGCGACCTCGTGGCCGCTGGCGGTTCCTATGCGCGGTTGTTTGCCATTCAGTCGGCAGGATATGTGGTCGATGCCGCCGCAGCGGAGGACGCACCGCGGTGCGCGTCCGCATTCGATGCACAGACAACGTGAGGATTTCTTCGATGTTCGGTGCGGGTGACATCGCGGGCCGGGTTTTTGTAGGACTGGTTTTCGCCTTCGCGGCCGCCGGGAAGTCCAGACCGGCCATGTTCCGGATTTTCTCCGCCTCGCTGACGGAGTTCGGAATCGGGTCAGAGCGGATTCGGCACATATTAGCGTTGCTTGTCATCGCGCTTGAGTGCTGTACCGCCATCGGAGTATTGCCAGCCGTGTCCGCGGTACCAGCCATGGCCCTGGCGGCCGGACTGGTGATCAGTTTCTCGGCTGCATCGGTGCTGTCCCTGCGGAGGGGCCGACGTCCAGTCTGCAGTTGCTTCGGGCGCGACGACGCGGAAATCGGCCGCTCTGGGATAATTCGCAATTGTGTGATAGCGACGCTGGCCGTCGCCGGCGCGATGTGCGCCAGCCAGGCGGGGCGATTGAATGTCTCCGCAGCGGACGCCGTCCTGGGCATTGGCCTAGCCGCACTAGCCACGTTGGTCGTACTGGCGTGGAATGACCTTACGTCGTTGCTTCGCGTGCGGTAACCGGGAGGGATCAGTGATGCTCTTCAGCTACGATTCGGGCCCATGGTGCTAGTTGCCTGGCTGGCCGGTTTCCTTGTCGCCTGTGCCTTGGCCGTGGTCGCCCTGCGTGCTCGTTATCGATTGATAGTGGTGGTCGGGAGCAGCATGCAGCCGAGCTTTGAGAGCGGCCAAATGCTACTTGTTCGCCGAAGGATCGGCGAGTGGCACGCCGGCGACATAGTGGTGTTCGCCACGCCAGAGATTCTCACGGCGCCGGGAACCCCCGCGTGGATGGTAAAGCGTATAGCAGCGACCGGCGGTGAGAGCATTCCGGCGCCACATCGCGGGCAACATGGATGGACGATGGTGCCACTCGGGTCTATTTGGGTGATGGGGGACAACAGGAGCAGCTGGGATTCACGTGTCTTCGGACCAGTTCCCGTAAACCTCGTCCGGGGCATCGTGGTACGCCAGATACAAAAGCCAGCCTCGCGCCAGGGAACCTAGCCTGCATCTAATGAGAGCAGCGGGTCGGTGATACGGAAGACTCGCATCTGGTGGCCGTCGGCGGGTGAGCACTTCCTCCATCTGGACGTTGCTGAGTCCTGACGAAAGACCGTGCCCCTGCCGGCTGGCCGGGAGAGTTGATCGCTGATGGGATGTCGTGCCCGCCCGGTTTGCGGCGTGAGTACTGATTCATTAGATCGCTGATGGTTCTCCCGCAGGCCGCTGACCGTGACCGATCGCGAGGCTGGGAGACATGTTGCGGCTGTTTGCGGGCGATGACTGGGCCGAGGATGTGCGACACGAGGTCGCATGTTGTGAGTGAGCTTGTGGATTGGAGGGCCGACGATGATGTCGGTGACGTAGCTCCTGGCTAGTGTTCAAGGCCAGTCCCCGCCTTGACGTGCGTCGCGGGTAACCGCGGGGTGCGAAGCTCAGGGTAGAAGCCGAAGCGTGTCTCGTTCCATCCGGGAGCGCAGGCGAGGGGAAGACCCGGACGGGCGAACGTGAGTGAACCCCTGCTGATGCCTCGTTACCCAGAGCCCCGGGAGATGGGACGTAGACCGGGGTGCAGGGCCTGGCCGTGGAGGAACGGCAAGCGGCGGCCGCGCAGATCTTCGCCGGCCGTGAGAACACCGCTGGCCTCGGGGTAGAGGGGGCGCCCACCCCGGTCGCAGCTCATGCATGCGGAACGTGGAAAGCCCGTCAGGGCCCGGGAGTGCTGCTGGTGCTCGCCGGTAAGCCGGAGGTAACGAAGGCCCAGGTCCCTGGCGGGAACAGGATGCCCAGGAAGCGAATGCCGGTGCGCCGTAAGGCGACGGGAAACCGGGACAGTACGGCTGGCTCCTCTGCTGGCCGTCCCGCATAACCGGCCGGATACCGGGTGGTTGCCCGGACCCGAAAGGGAGCTGACGTGGGCAGGTGGGTCTTTGAGGCAATGCGGCCAAGGCCGCCGGAACCGAAGGGCAAGTTGGACGCCATGCTGACGGACACCATGGTGGACGCGGTGACGGTGAACGGACCGGAGGACGGTCTCCCCGCCTGGGATGCCATCGACTGGCAGGCCTGCGAGGAGGAAGTACGGCGGCTGCGGCAGCGGATCTTCAAGGCGTCGCAGGAGCAGGACTGGCCCAAGGTCAGGAACCTGCAGAAGCTGGTGCTGCGCAGCCGCGCTAACACGCTGGTCAGCGTGCGGCAGGTGACGCAGCGCAACGCTGGGCGCAAGACCGCAGGGGTCGACGGGGAGGTCGCGCTGACTCCTGAGGCCAGGGCACGGGTGGCGGTGCGGGTGCACCGGTCTGCCTCGTCCTGGACTCCCGTTGCGGTCAGGCGCGTGTATATCCCGAAGGCATCAAATCCCGCAAAGCTGAGACCGCTCGGAATTCCCGTGCTTATGGACCGCTGCCATCAGGCTCGGGTCCGTAACGCGCTGGAACCCGAGTGGGAGGCCCGGTTCGAGCCCAGGTCGTACGGGTTCAGGCCGGGTCGCGGCTGTCATGACGCGATCGAGGCGATCTATGCCGTCTGCAAGGGGCCAGGCTCCAGGCGGGTATGGATCCTCGACGCTGACCTGGCGGCGGCGTTCGACAAGATCGACCACTCCCGGCTACTCCAGGCGCTTGGATCTTTCCCCGCCAGGGACCTGATCGAGGGCTGGCTGAAGGCCGGGGTGTTCGAGCCGGGCAAGGGGTTCGCGCCGACCGGGGAAGGAACTCCCCAAGGCGGCGTGATTTCACCGTGCCTGCTGAACGTCGCCTTGCACGGGCTGGAGGGTGCCGCCGGGGTCCGTACCGCACCACCGGAGTACATGCCGGTGAAACGGAACCAGGCTCCCCGGTCGTGATCAGGTACGCCGACGACTTCGCGGTGCTCTGCCACAGCCAGCAGCAGGCACTGCAGGTCAAGGCACAGCTCACCGAATGGCTGGCGCCCCGGGGCCTGTCCTTCAACGAGGACAAGACGAAAGTCGTGCACCTCACCGAAGGGTTCGACTTCCTGGGCGTTAACGTGCGCCGCTATCCAGGCGGCAAGCTGCTGATCAAACCGGGCAAGGCGGCCATCAGGCGGCTCCGGGAACGGCCCGCGGCCGAGACGCGCGCACTGCGCGGCGCGAACGCGATGGCAGTCATCGTCAAGCTCTCCCCGATTACCAGGGGATGGACGGCCTACTACCGGACGGTGGTGTCGGCTGAGGTGTTCTCGGCCTTGGACCATTACGTGTTCAAGCTCACCTGGAAGTGGGCGAAATACCGCCACCCGAACAAGCCGAAGCGCTGGATCGTCGGCCGGTACTTCGGCATGTTCAGCAAGTTCAGGAACGACCGCTGGGTATTCGGTGACCGCGACAGCGGCGGCCACCTGGTGAAGTTCGCCTGGACCAGCATCAACCGGCATGTGATGGTCAAGGGCGCGGCCGCAAGGCGATAGCCGCCAGCTACCTCGTCCACCACGGAAGGCCCGGCCCCGCCGGCCACGGCACGACCCGCCTGGTTCACGCCTCCTGCCACCGCAGGCTCCAAGCCCGCCAGCGCAGGAACCCAGCACAGCCAGCCTGCACGCCCTCGCGGCTTGCTTGAGCTGCTTGCGGCGAAAGTCGCACGGGCAGTTCTGAGGGGAGCCTGGGTTGGCAACGCCCCAGGGTTACCCGACCATCACGACGTCGAGCTGATGGACGTGACGGGCCGGCGGCTGGCGAAGGCCCGGCTGCCCGAGGGCGTGGCGGGGGTCGCGCTGCTGCACGCGATGATCGGCGCGCGGCTCGGCGAGGACGCCGATGAGGACGACGCCGGGCAGGTTGTGGTGGGGATCGAGACCGACCGGGGCCCGTGGGTGGCCGCGCTGATCGGCTGGCCGATCCAGGACAGCACAAGATCGAGGACCACCACGCCGAGCAGCCCGCCGTCAATGCCGACCGGAACCAGCGGCGAGAGAGGAACGTTCCGGCGCTCCGCCAGGCCGGATACCGTCTGTTAGGAGCCCGCTACGCCGTAGGCCGCCAAGGCCAGGCCCAACGCTATCGAGACGCCCACGGCTACCCGCTGCCCGCCACTCAGCGTGGCCCGGCGCTGCGTCTCAGCCATGACCGGGGCTCCAGGCCCGGCGGCGGCACGCATGAAGCGAGAAATGAGTACCCGGCGGCCGCCGGACGGCACCTACGGGGGCCTGGAGGCCACCGTGGTGCCCGACATCCGGCGTTCCTGGGCATGATGTGCACCCTTTGTGCGCCTGTCAAGTTCCGGTACCCGGGCGACATCGGTTCCGGTAGGTAGGCGACATGATCGTAAGCGACGTTGCCGACTGCGGAGTTCTTGCGGCGGGGGCGGCCTTTGGGGTTGGCGAACGCGCCGAGTTCGCGGGAGCGGTCGTGGCGGATCGGGTGCACCCGGATCACCCGGCCGTCGACCGCGACAGCTGCACCGAGCCGGCCACGATCGTCACGTCGATCGCTGTGCCGGGCCCACGCGCCGCCCGCACGCGGTACGGCGGCGCCGGCGAAGCTGACCACCCCGTCGCCGTCGGCCATCCGGGTCACGGTCAGCCCGACGGTCGCGTCCCGGGCCCGCCGCTGGACCGGTCCGCGGCGCCCGCGGACCCGGTCGACCTGATCCGGGCGCAGCCGCTGCGCGTGCGTCGCGACCAGCACCCCGCGTGCAGGATCTCCACCAGCCCGCCGACCACGACCACCTCGACCGGCTCGCCGGCGAACGTCGCCCCGACCGCATAGGCGAACCCGGCCAGACGAGATCTGGCCGCGAGCGTTCACCCACCGCGACACCCCCGCCGGGACGCCGCCCGTCACCGGGTCATCGAGGCCGCGGCGGACCGTCGATCCGCGCCATCGACCGGCGACGATCGAGCGCTCGGCCAGCGCGAACCGCTCCACCGGCGGCCGACCACCGCAGGACTGGTGCGGCCGCGCTCGGTGTTGTACTCGACCACCCACGCATCCAGCGCCGCCTGCGCCTCGGCGATCGTCGCGAACTCGCCGCTCGGTCGGTCGTGAAGAACTCCGCCCGCATCGTCTTGTGCAACCGCTCCACCTTCCCCGTCGTGGTCGGCGAGTACGGCGCGGTCAGCAGATGCCGGATCCCGTTCTCCGCGCAGATCCGGTCGAACATCACCGGCCCCGGCCCCAGCCCGAACCGCGCCGGTGAACACCTTCCCGTTGTCGGTCAGGATCTGCTCCGGCACCCCGTGCGGACGCATCGCCACCGCCAACGCGTGCACACACCGGCCGGGCCGTCGCCCGCAGCCACCACCGTCGCGCAGACCACGAACCGGGAGTGGTCATCGATCCCGGTCACCACCTTCAACTTCCGTGCCGTCGGCCAGGTAGCACCCGGCCCATCACGTCCATCTGCCACAGCTCCATCGACCGGCCCGCGTTCCCACCGCCGGTAGTCCGCCCGCCTCCGTCGGCGCTTCTTCGCCTCGACCAGCCCGATGACGCACCAGCGCCCGATACACCGACGACCGCCCCGGCACCGGCGACCACCCCTCCCGCTCCAGCTGCCACACGGATCCGTCGACGGACCCCACGCCGGATGCGCCCGCCGCATCGCCACCACCCGCGCCTCCACCACCGCCGGCATCTGATGCGGACACGACGCCGGCCGCGACGACCGATCCGCCAGACCCGCCAGCCCACCGTCACCGGCATACCGGCGCAGCCACTCGATGCACCGTCTGCCGCGCCACCCCATACCGGCGCGCCACCTCGGTCACCGCGCGCGCCGTCCAGCACCTCCAGCACCGCCCGATACCGCTGCTCCACCACACCCAGCTCCACCAGCACGACCGGCTCCTCTCCCGCGATCAACCGTGATCGCAGCGAAGCGGACCAGGCACGCAGAAGCCGACAACCAGCTCGGAGTGTCACCCACCTACCGGAACGACTGTCGCCCACCTACCGGAACCGCGTCCGCAAACCTGTCGCCCAGGAACCGGAACCGAGGTGTCAAGCATCAACCGGACTCGCACACACCCTTTGTGCGCCCATCGGCCCTGGAGCGCGAGACCAGAGCCCCCGCCGTGATCATCGATCCCGGCGAAGGCGCTGGCAGAGGGCGGAGGCTCGGGGATTTGAACCCCGGATGGGCGCGAACCCAAACCGCATTAGCAGTCCCTTCCCGCGCCTGCTGACGGCTGCTGGCCACTGCTGGCCGCTGTTGTCCACGCAGGTCAGCAGGTATGTTCGCTGCTGGCCGCTGCTGGCCGCACGTGACGGGCGCTGGGCCTGTTGTGCCATTCCTGTGCCACGAACCACCTATGCGGGACCGGCGGGGCAGGCCTTCGCCGAGTGCCGCGGTTACCGTCTGCGCTCAGCGCCCGGGGGCTGCCCCGATGCCATGCTTCCGGGCCAGCTTGCGCACATAGGTCGCGGTGAACGGCGACCAGCTGGTGACGTCGGTTGGCCGCTCGCCGGCCCGCAGGGCCTGGACTACTGCCGCGATGACCTCGTCCCGGGCCTCTTCGTGCGCGGTCTCGGTTTGCCGGTAGCGGCTCGTTGCCTCGCGGACGACGTCCTCATGCTTGCTCATGGGGAGAGAGTATCGCAACTGAGTTGCGGTACACCAGTGCTCTGCGGTACTGTGTTGCGTAACAGAGGAACGCAACACGGGAGCGAGAATGACCGAGCACGCGGACCACGCCAGCTGCCTCCGCTGCGGGCGCAAGCTCACCGCGACGGCCAGCGTTTCCAGGGGCTACGGGCGCACCTGTCTGGCGCGGATCACGCTGGCCGCCCAGGCCGCGGACCTCACGCAGTTCCGCCCCTGGCAGGTCGAGAAGGCCCGCGAGGCGATCGAGATGCGCGCCGTGGTGCCCTCGTCCCGGCCCGGCCTGTACGCGGCGGTGTCCGGCGACGGCGTGACGGTCTACCTCGCCGACGCCAGCGACCGCTCCTGCACCTGCAGGGCGGCAGCGAACGGCCGCAGCTGCTACCACCTGGCCAGCGCCCTGATCCTGGCCGCCGCGGCGCCCGCGAGGAGGGCCGCCTGATGACCTGGCACTGCCCCGACTGCGGCACCCAGCTCGCCGACGAGGCGTCCGCGATGTGGTGCGGCGCCTGCGAGCGCACCGTCAGCTACGCCGAACTGGCCGGCCAGGCGGAGGGAAGCGCCGGCACCTGAACAGCGGGCCGCCGCGGTGGTTGCACACCGCGGCGGCCCTAGGAACCGATCTCAGCTAAGGAGACAGGAACCATGGGAAGCACCGTAAACCAGTTGCTGGCGGAGGCGGCAGCGCTTGCGCTGACTGTCTCCTGCGGCCAGTGCTGGCAGCCGCCAGGCCAGCCGTGCGGGGCCTCGGGCACGCACCTGGCCCGCTACATGCGCGCCGCGCGCAAGGGCCTGGTCACCGGCACCATGCTCGCGGCCGTGGTCGCCGCGGTCGACGAGGTCACCCCGGCCGCCCTCGTCCCGGACGTGACCCCGTGAGCCGCCCCGACATCTCGGCCGAGCTGTACGACCTCGCCGCCTGGATTCATCAGCAGCTCGGCAGCGAGACCACGGACCGGCAGTGGATCGCCGAGACCGCCGAGGACCGGGTCCGCGACATCACCCTCCAGCTGGCGGGCGCGAACGAGCTGGCGCACCGCACCGTCACCGGCCCGTTCGAGACCAGGCGCGAGGCCGCGGGCCTGCCCGCCGTCCAGGCCATCTACGACGCGATGCGCGCGACCACCCGGCGGGGCGTCATGGCCGAGCGCGGCCACCGGCTCCTCTGCGAGGCATGCACCGCGGCGGGCGTCGACCTCGGCGCCTATGATCACCGCGTCATCAAGTGGCTGGCCGGGTGGGAGCCGGAGATCTGCGCGGTGGTCGCCGGGATCATCAGCCGCGCCGCGGACGGGATCGGGCCGTCCGAGTCCACGCCGGCCGAGATCGCGGCGCTGGCCGCCGCGCTGCTGGCGGAAGTCCCGGCCAGCTGCCGGGCGCCCGGCGACAACCGCGACGACGGCGCCAGCGCGGCGGCCGTGGCCCTGGCCGCACAGGGCGAGATGGTCGCGCGCAGCGTCCTGGGCTGGCTCAGGGCTCTGCGGCTCACCCCGCAGCAGCGTGACGTGCTCGGGCAGGTCTTCGCCGACGCGGTCGCCCGCCGGGCTCCGTCCGGGTTCTGCCTGGACTGCGAGGCCCACCCGGCGGGGCTGTGCGAGGACCACGCTGCTGACTTCGACAAGTTCGCCGTCTACCTGCAGCTGGCCGGTCAGCTCGGGATCGAGGTGGACCGGTGAAGGGCTGGCGGTACCGCAGCCGCGGGCAGGCCCTGGCCGAGCTGAGGGAACGCAGCGAAACGCAGGACGCCAAGATCAGCGAGATATTCCGGATGATCGAGCTTGCGCTAGCCGGCGACGAACTGCTCCACGGCCGGGTAGACGACCTGGCCCTGGCGCACTTGAGCCGGGCGGGGATCCAGGTCCCGCCGGCCAGCCAGCCGGCCGAGGCCGGGTCGCTGGCCCCAGTGCCCCCGCGCGCTGCCGTGGCCACCGCCTCGCGTCACGGCATGCACCTGGTGAGGCCGTCATGAGCCGCCGCGCCGTCCTGGCCCTGGCCGCCTTCGTGCTCATGGTGACCGCTCACGCCCGGGTCACCCTCGCGCCGGGCTGGGCCGTTCCCTGCCCGGCGCTGGTAATGGCCGCCGCCCTGGCCCTGTGCGCCGGCGGCACGTGGCTGGCCATCTGGCTGGCCCTCGGCTTCCGGTCCTCCCCCGTCCCGCGCCCCGTCAGGAGAACAGCATGAACACCACCACCTACACCCATCCCGACGTGTTCACGCTCGGCGTGGCCGAGGGCTGGGCAGAGCCCGAGACCGACCCCGCCCGTATCGACTGGCCCGAGCGGCAGGCACGCGCCGCGATCCCGTTCGAGGTGATCGACGGGCGTCCGGTCAACCCGTGCGAGAAGACCGGCATCCGGTACGGCCGCAACGAGATGGGCCTGCTGGGGTGAGACCCTGATGGCCGACGCGCTGTGACCGTCACCTGCTGCCTCGGCGTCCGGCACCTGCTGATGGTCGAGCGCGGCGACGGCTACGGCTGGGCCGTGCCCGGCGGGCACGTCGAGCCAGGCGAGACCGGCCTGGACGCCGCCGTCCGCGAGCTGGCCGAGGAAACCGGCCTGGCCGTGCCCGGCGGCGGGCCGTGCCTGACGCTGGAGACGTTCCGCGGATGCCGCCGCGGTACGTGCCCGACCCGCGCGCCAGCGACGAGGCATGGGCCGTCACCGTCCCGGTTCACGTCGACCTCGGCCGCCTGGCGACGCTGCCCGGGGTGACCGGCGGGGACGACGCCCGCCGGGCCGAGTGGGTACCCGCCGACAGCTACAGCGACCTGCTGGCCTCGCTCCGCCGCGACTACGACGGCCGGGTGTTCGCCGCCCACGCCGGCATGCTGGCCAGCCATCTCAGCGGCGAGGTGGACCGGTGAGCCCCGGGGCGCTGCCGGTCCTGGACGGGGCCGAGCAGGAGGTCGTGGCTTATCTCACCGTGAGGGACGCGCTGCCAGGCGACGGCGACACCAGGGAATTGCTTGGCGCTCTGGTCACCAGCCGCTATGACGCGGGCCGGGAGAACCTCGCGGTCGATTCTGCAAGCTGATCATGGCCGAGCGGGCCACCGCGGCGCTGGAAGCGCTGGACAAGATACGGGTTACCTGCATGGCCATCATCGAGCTTGGGCTTCCTCCGGAGAACATGCCAGGACTGGGGGGCCGATGACCGGCGGCATGCTCATCCGGGTCGTGGTGGCCGTCGTCCTGGTGATCCTCGCCCAGGCCTGTGTGACGCGGGCGCGTGGCTGGGCCGTTCCGGCGCCTGCCCTTGTGCCGGCCATCGGTCTTGCGCTGGCGGTCGCGCTGGGGTGCGCTGCCATCCGGCTGGCCCGGGGGTTCCGGTCGTCTCCGTACTTGCGCCCGGCAGGGCGCGGGACAGGAGGCGCGCGATGAGCGGGACGAGTGCCCAGGGGCGCCTGCGGGTCGCGCCGGACGTGGCGGAGCTGCCCGACCCTCGGTCGTCCATCGTGGCGGCACTGCTTGACCGCTGGCTTCCGATCATGCCGTCGGTTGACGGCAAGGTGCTTTCGGTCCTCTTCCCGGACGACCGGCCGGGCTCCGCTGCCGAGCTGGACCATGACCCGCGCTACCTGATCGGCCGCCTGTCGCAGGCGCTGACCATGCTCCTGGAGCGCGCGATGCCGCCGATGGACGCGACGGCGCAGCTGCTCTGCGAGGCGATCGGGGACGCCATCGACTACCGGCGGGCCTGCTGTCCCCGGTGCCCGGCCGATGGCATATGCGAGAGGTGCCTGCCGGGCTGGCGCAAGGCCAGCGCCTACGAGTGGCTCATGAACGAGCTGGGCATCATCGACGACGGCCACGACTGGGCGCCCAGGGCCGTGCTGCGGGCCGCTGACCATCCCGGCGGCCAGCGGTGACCGGCCCGCGGCGCTGGCCGCTGTTCCTGATCGCCGCCCCCGCCGCCGTCGCGGTCTGGTCCGGCTGGGTCGGGCTCGGCACGCTGTGCGGGTTCGGCCTGGTCCACCCGCTGCCCGGCATCGCCGACGCTGTCAGGCTCAACACCGCGATCACGCTGCCGGTCGGCGTCGAGGCCTACGGCGCCTACGCGCTCGGCGCGTGGCTGGCCCCGGCCGGCGTCCCGGAGACGGCCCGGACGTTCGCCCGCCGGTCCGCGGTCGGCGCCCTGGCGCTCGGCATGCCCGGCCAGGTCATCTACCACCTGCTGGCCGCCGCGCACGCCACCCGCGCGCCGTGGCCGGTCGTGGTGCTGGTGTCCTGCCTGCCGGTGGTCACGCTCGGGTTCGGCGCCGCGCTGACGCACCTGCTGCGAGCGGTACCCGGCGTACCCGAGGCCGTACCCGATGTACCCCGACGCTGAACGGCCACGCGCCCAGGCGGCCGAGCTGTTCGCCGCCGACCTCGAGGCCGGGCGGGTGCCCGGCATCCGCGCTATCCGGTCCGGGCTGCACGTCGGCCAGGACAAGGCCAGCCAGGTACAGGCGTACCTGCGCACCAGGTCACGCGCCCCTGACTAGCAGCCCGGCGCCGGGCCACCCTCGCCAGAACGGACCCGGGCCGGTCTCCAGCCCTCACAGAAAGGAGATCACCACATGTCAGAACCAGCAGGAGCCGGGCGGCCGGCGGCCGAGCTTGCCGTACCCGAGCCGGTCCCGGCCCGGCCCGCCGATACGTCCTACGAGATCGCCCTCGACCCGCCAGGCCACGCCGGCCGCACCGGCGGGCGACGTCGACGCCTCCCGGCCCGGCCGGGCAGCCGCCGCCCGGTCATCCCCGCGCACCTGCGCACCCGGGCCGGGGTACGCGCCGACGCCGTTCGGCACGGCACGCTGCACCGGCGCACCGCGGCGCCTACCACGGGATCCGCTCGCCCGGCTACCTGCTCAAGGCCGCTCTGGCTGGGCGGTGGTCGGCGTGCTGCGGATCGCCGCCAGGCAGCTGGCCTGGTGGTGGCTGGCCGAGCAGCCCACGGCTGCGGTCGCAGGCCGTCATCTCCGGCGACTCCCGCGAGTGGCGGAAGCTGCACAAGGACGCGCAAGGAACACCCGCCGGGACCGCGGCCTGGTCCTGCTCGCCGCCGAGCTCGCCGTCGTCGCTGGCGCCGGCGCTGATGTGGCAGTTCGCGCCGTGGTGGGGCTGGGCGGTCGCTGGCGCCGCGGTGGTGCTGCCGCTGCTGGCCCGGGCCGGGCGCCCGGCGGACAAGCCGATCATCCGCCCGGCCGTCGACCACGCCGCGGTTCCGCGGTGCTGAACGCCGACATCGTGCTGCGCGCCTACTACGCGGCCGGGCTCGGCCACCCGGACAAGCCCGGCCAGCAGGTCACGTTCGGGTCGCCGATGTCCCGCGACGGCGAGGGCTCGCGGGTGCTGGTCGACCTGCCGTACGGCAAGGGCCTGAAGGACGCGGTCAAGGCCAAGGCCAGCGATCGCGTCCGGCCTGGACGTCACCGCTGTCCCAGGTGTTCCTCCACCGCGACCCGACCAGCCACCGGCGGCACACGCTGTGGGTCGCCGACCGTGACCCGCTCGCCGTGCCGGTCGGCCGGACGCCGCTGCTGGCCTGCAAGCCGACCGACATCTGGAAGCCCGCGCCGATCGGCCTGGACGAGCGCGGCCAGCTGGTCACCGTGCCGCTGATGTGGAACTCGCGTCCTGGTCGGCGCGCTGCCCCGGGCAGGGCAAGACGTTCGCCGCCCGGCTGCTGGCGCTGTACGCGGCGCTGGACCCGTACGTGAAGCTGGACGTGTTCGACGTCAAGGGCTCCCCGGACTGGCGGAAGTTCGCGCTGGTCGCCGACTCGTGCGCGTTCGGGCTGACGCCGACCCGGGACGGGCCTGCCGCTGGAGATCTTCGCCGACACCCTGGACGGAGATCAAGGCGCGACGTGCAGGACCGCTACGACCGGCTGTCGGAGCTGCCGACCCGGACGTGTGCCCGGAGGGCAAGCTGACCCGGGAGATCGCCCGCGACCCGCGGTACAAGCATGCCGGTCCGGGTGCTGGTCCTGGACGAGTTCCAGGAGGACTACGACCTCGGCGAGGACTCAGCAAGGACATCGCCGACGCTGCTGGTGTTCCTGGTCAAGGTCGCGCCCGGCGCCGGGGTGATCCTGATCGGCGCGACGCAGAAGCCGTCCGGGATCGGCGACCGGGCGAGGTCGCCCAGCAGTTCACCTCTTCCGCGACAACTTCGCGGTCCGGTTCGGGCTGCGCACCTCGAGCTGGCAGGTCTCCGAGCTGTGCCTCGGCGCCGGGCGCCTACACCGAGGGCCTGGACACCTCCACGCTGCTGCCGCAGTACAAGGGCGTCGGGATCCTGCGCGGCGCGTCCGACGCCATCGCCGACCGTCCGGACCTACCTGGCGGACGGGCAGGACGCCGAGCGGATCCTGACCGCCGCCCGGGCGCTGCGCGAGCGGGCCGGGACGCTGTCCGGCATGGCCGCCGGGCTCGAGGTCGACCGCGGACGACCGCGACGTCCTGGCCGACGTGCTGCGGTGTTCGGCGCCGACACCGGGCCTGCACTGGCCGGTGCTCGCCGAGCGGCTCGACACCCAGATCCCCGACCGGTGGGCCGACGCCACCGCCGAGGCGGTCTCGGCCGAGTGCCGGGCCCGCGGCGTGCCGAGCGTCGACGTCAAGATGTTCGGCCGGACCTGCAAGGGCTGCCGCCGGGCCGACGTCGAGCGCGCCGCGGGGCAGCCGTGAGGCCGCTACCGGGTAGCGGCAGCGCTACCGCCCGCTGACCAGCGCACAACGCCATCTGCCGCTACCTGCCGCTACCTGCGCGCCGTCGCTGACCTGCGCGGTAGCGGGTCGCGGCACAATCCGGCACCGCCAGGACGGAGACCCCATGGCGACGGCCAGCACCGGCACGCAGGCGTGCCGCGACCAGGACTGCGAGCGGTACGCCTGCCGGATCTGGCACGAGGCCTGCGCCGAGGCCTACGACGACGGGTACCGGGAAGGCCACCGCGACGGGTACCGCCAGGGCTACGCCGACGGGTACCAGGCCGGGTACCGCGAGGGCTACGCCCAGGGCTACGCCGACGGCTCCCGCGCAGCGAGCAGGTGACTGACCGTGGACCTGTTCCTCATCATCGCCGCGGCGGTCGTCGTCTGGATCATCCGCGCCTACCTGGTGCCGTTCGCGCCGTGCCGCCGCTGCCAGGGCCGGAAGGTCAACCGGTTCAGCGGCAAGCGCCGGTACGGGCTGTGCGGCAGCTGCGGCGGCACCGGCTCCCGCCAGGTACTCGGCTCCAAGGCCGTGCACAAGGCCGTCCGCTCGATCCTCGCCTACCGCAGCAAGGAGAAATGACCATGTCCAAGATCTGTCACGAGCACTGCCCCGGCGGCGCCGGCGGAGGCCTCGGCGTCGTCGTCCTGGTCCTCATCGTCATCGGCGCCGTGATCGCCCGCCCCGCCGTCCACGCGGCGGAAACCGCGCTGCACGTCATCGCGATCGTCATGCTTATCGCGATCGGCTCGCTGGCCGCGACGGCGCTCCTGGCCGCCGTCGTCTACGCCGCCGCCGCGCTGCGTCGCTCGCGGCTGGAGCGCCGGGCAGTCCTGGCCCGGGCAGTGATCCGCCTCGCCGCTGAGCAGCCCGCAGAGGCGATCTCGGCGCCGCGGCCCCTCGCGATCGAGGCCCGGGCCGTCGTCTCAGCGGCCCAGGGCGCCGAGGTCGCCGAACGGACTCGGGACTGCGCGGGCATGTAGCCGCGCCGCGAGCGTTGGGCGTCCTACTCATGCAAGCCGATATGAGCGCCAATTGGAGAGGTGCGCTGATGATCTACTTATTCCTGTTCATCGCGGTCGTGGTGATCGGCACGGTTATCAAGGTGAAGGCGGACAGCGGCGGGACTGCCAGTAACGCCAGGATCCGCGGCTACAAAGTGGTGGTGGACGGGGATCAGGTCAAGTCCGGTGGCCGGGTAATAGGGCCGCTGGCAGGGGCAAGAGCCGAGATCACGGACCCCACTAGCCGCCACACGATTACCCGCATTGTGACCGTAGCCGGCGCGATGACCAAGAAAACGAAGGCCGTCGTAGTCGTCACCTGCGCCAACGGCGCATACCGGCAGAGCGTCGTCGATGGCGCGGCGTCTGTCCGGCGGGCGCAGGCCTGGGTGATCCGATTCAACGCGATAGCTGCCGCGCGGCCAGCACCCGCCGAGCCGGCGCCAGCACCAAGCACCCATGACGCAGGTTCGGTCGTCGTAGCTTCCCCAGCCCGCGAGTTTGGCCCGGACTATGCCCCAAAGGAGGACCGGCTCGACCAGTGGCGCGCTGAGCATCCGCCTCACCATCAGCAAGGCGAGTAGTCCCGCGTCTCGATGACCGCCCATGTGGCCGAGCACGACCCGGCGCAGCGTAAGGAGAGCCGCGCCGGGTCGTAGGGGTGATCAGATGTCCCGCCAGATGACTCGCTCCTGGCCCAGCTCAGCCGCGGCCCGGGCTGCGATGTCGGCCGGGAGGCCATCGTCGGCGGCGGCATCGAGGCTGTCGTAGTCATGCAGGATGGCGGGCCAGCGGTCGTTACAGTGCGCGGTCAGGACGGCGACCCGGCCGCGGCCGGTCAAGGCAACGCCCCAATAGGCCCCGGCATCGTGGCCGGCCTCGCCCGTCCGGGTCTCATCACTGTCGGGCTCGACCAGCCAGCGGCCGGTGAACCCGACAGTCAGCTCGGGCTCGCCGACACTGACGGTGATCTTCTCCATCTCGGCGGCGCTGTTGACGATTTCCAGCCAGCCTCTCGACTGCTTGAGCGCCCAGCTCAGCTCCCCCGGACCCGGCATCCACGACGACCTGACGGCCCCCGAACCCGAGCCAGACCCGCTCCCGTGGCCGGACTGGCTGGAGCACCAGCCCCTCGCCGAACGGCTCCGCCTGATCCTCCTGGCCGCCGGTAAGCTGCGCCGCCTACCACGGAGCTACCGGGACGGATCCAGGGCCGGCCTGCGCGGCCGACACCGGGCAGCAGCACCTGACCTTGCCGATGGCGGAGGCGTACCTGGGCCAGGCGCCAGGCCTGAACCGGATGACGAGCATGGTGGGCTCTGGCGCCCCTCGCTAACCGCATTGGGTATCCGGTTGTGTCGTGGTGACCTGCACAGACTCGCCGTCATGGCACACGGCTGGCACGCTCGGGCGGCCCTTGCTGCGGCCATTAGACGCTGGCCCCCCTCATCGGCCGCCGCGGCCCGTACCGGCGGTCCGTCCGGATCTTCGGCTCTGTCTCCGGGCCTTCCGGCACGCCGTACAGGCCGCGGCAGATGCCGATGGCGAACGTCGTCACCTGGCCGGCCGGCATCCCCAGCCGCTCAGCGGTGATCGCCACGCGCCGGGCCTGCCAGGCGTTCCACTCGCGCTGCCACCGGCGGTAGGCAGCGTCGAACTGGCGCCGTGCGCCGGCCTCCAGCCGGCGGCGCTCAGCTGCCTGCCGGGCCTGCGGAGCTGTCCCGCCGTGCGCCTGGCACACTGTGCCGCCGTCGATCGCGAACGCCTCGCATGGCTCGCCGTCGCCGCGGTGCGCGGAGCACGGCAGGGCCTGCCGGACACGGGCCAACGTGGTTACCTCGTTATCGGTGGATGGGGACGGTTCCATGGGTCGGCGGCCTGCGGCTGGTGTCATAGAGTCCGCGGCCGCGCCTGCGCTTGGCCGCGCGCAACTCAGCGAGCCGGCGATCTTCGCTTCGTAGGCGTCCAGCTCGCGCCCGGCCTGGAGGGCTCTGCACAGAGCGTCGAACTGGCCAGGAGTTCCCCGCTCCTCCCCGAAGTCACGGTTAGCCGAGTACGCCGCCAGCTGGAGCTGAAGATGCGTCGCCGCGATCCGGACCTGCGGGCTGCCGCCACCATGGTGGCGGCAGACGACATGGCCGGGGATGGCGGGCGCCTGGCACGGGCGCCGTCTGCGCCGCGTGGCACTGCACCGGTCGCGGCCCTTGCGCAGCTTGCGGCGGGGGCTGGTCACGGCGTGTCCTCCGGTTCGTACGGATCCTGGCTCGTATCTGCTGGCTGACCTGCGGCGATTACGCCAGCCGCCTACGCGCGCGCACGCGCGCGTCATGGGGTCGGCACCGGCACGCTCGGCCGCGCGGTCCCACCAGCGGCAGCGGTGGAAGTCAGCGCCCTCTGCTGGCGCCGACTTCCATGTCAGCAGCCCACAATCCGATACGGCGCAGCAGCGCGGTGCCCGCTTCGCCCGGCAGGGCGGCATTCAGCAGGCCGCCAGCGATGCCTCCAGCGCCGCGGTGCACGTCCTCCGGGTCGCTGCCGTCCAGCACCTCCGCCCGGCTGATGTCCGGGCTCAGGTGCTGGCGGGTCAGCAGGGCGACGGCGCGCGCGATCGACCGGCTGTCAACAACCTCACGAGTGGGGGCCATGGCGCTCCAGGTCAGCGCCCCGCCGGGCGCGCCCTCGGCCCGGGGCCGCGGGCGTGAATCGCGGCGAGCGTGGCGACGGCCGCAGCATTCAGTTCGTTGAACGCCGCTGTTTGCTCGGCCGGGGTCGCCCCGTTCCTGAACCTGCTCTTCAGCACGGCCACGGCGTCTGCCGCGCTGCCGCCTTGGCAGCGTCTGCCCGCCGTGACCGGCTGGATCTCATCGGCTGGGCACACCCCGACGAGGTTGCCCTCCTGGTCGTAGACGGGCCGGATGTCAGCATCGGCCTTTGCCTTGGCCACGCGGGTGGTGATAGCCGCGAGCTTCACCGCGCCGAGCACCCTGCCCGCCTGGTCGTAAACGATGCGCGGGAGGTGGGGAAACGGGACCTGGCCCTTGTCGACCCGACGCTGAGGGGGCGGGTTTCCTCCATGAGCCTGGTCGCCTGCCGCCTCAGGGCGGTGGCCCTTCCCACCGTGGGCGCCCGCTCGGCCTGCTGGAGCAGGCTCTTGATGGCCCGCACGACCTCACCTTGATCCATCAGCTTGCTCTCGTCCGGTTCCGTCCGGTTCCGGCTGACCATCCAGGCCCACACCGAGGCGACATCCACGGCCCATGCGCTCTGTCCCGCCCGCGATGCGTGCACATCGCGCTTTCGGCAGAGACTCCGCATATGGCCCTCTCAGACGCCCGCCCAGCGAGCGGCCTCTCCTATAGTCAGCGTGACCGGCTCCTGCGAGCATGGCTTACTGGGGACGGTGCGGAGATCCGCAGCTCCGAGACCTGGTGTGACCTGCGGAAACGACGAATCTGCCCGGCGCTGCTCAACGGCCCTGGCGATGATGGCCACCTCGTTGGAGTGCTCCTCCAGGACGCGCGGCGGCAGGCTGCCGCGCGCGGTGTAGCCCAGCCGGATGGCCTCTACCAGGGCACCCCGCAGCGCGGCGCACTGCGCGCCGTCCATCATCAGCACCGGGCCGTCGAGAACCGCCACCGGGCTTACCGGGTCACCACGGGTCCGACCGTTCGGGCCGCTGAGCACGGTCGTCCGCTGCTGCCCGCGTGCGGCGGCTGCCTGCTCCCCGGTGGTCCGCTCCCGCTGGGCGTCCATGATTGCGCCGAACTCCTTGCGCCTCGCGTCGGCAATCGCTTCCGCCTGTGCGGCTGCACCCAGTTGAGGCTGCGCCGCACCTCGCCATGGAGGCAGCTGGCCTGCGTGATGGCGGCATACAGCTCCTTCTGCGGGTGAATCCCCGGCAGATGCTCCCCGGTGCCGATCTGGTCCAGCCGGGCCAGCACCGAAGCGCGATCACGGCCGAGCTTCGCTGTACGGCGGTCGATCGCCCCGGCCCGGGCCATCTGCCCGGCCGTCATGTCCAGGTCGCCGCTCTCGTCCGCCTCAGCGAGCCGGGCATCCGCCTCCCGCCGGGCCTGTTCCTGCCAGGCTCGCCACCTCGGCGGCAATCTCGCCCAGCCGGGCCGCCAGCTGCTTCCGCTCGGCCGTGAGCTGCGCCACCCGCGCGTCAGCCTGATCCGCCTGCCGGGCGTTCGCCGCCGTGCCGACATCGCAGCCGAGCACCCTGCCGAACTCGGCCAGCGTGGGGGCCTCGGCCTTGTCAGCGGCAGCCGACCTGTCCAGCGGCCTCGCGATCTCCTCGGCGGCGGCGATGATCGCCTGCGCCCGCTCGTGTGCCTCGGCACGAACCCGCGCCGCCTCGGCCTCGGCCCGGCCGGCGCGATCCCGTCTTCACAGCCGCAGCCGCGATGAAGCGCTCCGCCATGGCAGTGATGTCATCGGGGGTAACGTCGCCGGTCAGCGGCGTGGTGATGTCCGGCAACTCGGCCTCGCCGGTCACTGGCTCCGGTGCCGGGGTCACGTCCTGCTTCCGGCGATGTTGTTCGGCGGCGGCAGCGAGATCGTCCGGGACCGGCTCCGGCGTGGGCGTTCCGTCCGTGGCGGCTGATGTCATTTGCAGCTTCCTTCCTAGTCCTGTGGGGCGGTTCAAAACCTTCGATTCATAGGCCGGGGCGTGACGGATCGGGCCTAGTGCCCGGGTCACTCTGCCCGGTCAGGTCCTTCGCGAAGATCGCCCACTCCCGGTTGTTCCGGGGCTTCGCCCTCCCCGCCGAAGGAGCCTGTCCCGCCCGGGCTGGCCCAGCGCCCGGATCTCCTTGCGGAGCTGGCCGAGATACTGACGCTTTTCGTCCGGGGTCATCTCGGCCAGTGGCTTGGAGGGCTGAGGGGCGGAGCCGCCCGGAGGATCCGCGGCCGCGGCACGCACAGCGTCCAGGCGCGCGCGGCGCAAGGGCCTTCCTGCCATTACCGCCTCCCTATCCGCCTGGCCTGATCAGCCAGTCTCATCGCGTCGGCCAGCGCCATGCCAGGTGAGCGCCCGCGCCGCGATTCCATGTACGCCGCTCGCTCGGCGGCCCGCCGGGGCCGCGTCCGGCGGCGCCGGTCGGCCAGCGCCTGGTAGTCGTTCGCCGTGACAGCACCGCGGCCGATCGTGTCGAGCTGCCGCGGGGTGGCGTTCGCGAGCACGTCCGCGACGGCCAGGGCCTCGACGCTGCCCACCAGGCCGGGCGGCCAGATCACGCTGCCCGAGCGGGCCAGTTGTTCGGCCTGGCGCAGGCGCGGAAGGTCACCGGGGAGCAGGCCGCCGAGCATCGCCACGGCGTGGGGAGCTATGAGCGGCAGCGGTACCGGCATCCCGCCGGCCAGCAGTGCCCGCTCAGCATGGCGGTTCCTGGATCGCTGCGACCACCTCGACTCGGCGATAAGCGAGTCGGCGGCGGCCTGGGCCAGCTGCTCTTTGACGGCCGCCGGGTCGTCAGGCGCAAGGCCCCAGGCGAGCCAGCCCAGGGTGGCGCGGCGCTGGGCCCAGGCCGCAGGCCGCGCTCAAGCCGCGAGATGGTGGACCGGGCAATGCCCGAGCGCTTCTCCAGGTCGCGCAGGCTCATCCCCAGCAGCGCGCAGGCTCTTGAGCAGCGCTCCCACTCCCGAGGCGATCTGGTCTTGCTCGACCACGTCCTGGGCCCGCCGGTGACCGGCTGCATTGACCGGCTCCTCACCATGAACTGCGGGCCTGGCGAGGGCTGCGCCGGGGACAGCGCCTGGTGTTCGTCCGGTCGAACCGTCGCTGGCCTGCGGGAACGACTCGCGGCCTGGCTCATGGCGTATTGCCCGACGCGCGCGCACGCGCGTTTACGCTTCGGTTGCCCCCGCTCCGTATCCGCGCCCCGACGCGGGGAATACCTACAGCGTCATCCCCCGAGACGGGAGCACGGCATGGAGGAGTACGAGCGGCGCCTGGAGATGGAGCGCCATATCGCCGAGCTGAGGCGCTTACTGGCCCAGGGCGACCTGGCGCCCGATACGCGGGTGCGGGCAACGACCGCGCTGATCGAGGCGGATGCGGCAGACCGGGGCCAGGGCCTTGCCCATGCGCTCCGCAGCTTCTGCGAGGTGGCCGAGATCCTGGCGATGAGCCTCGATCGGCTGCCTCGCCCTGACCTCTGAGCGACCAGACCGGCGGGGAAGCGTGCTCACCAGAGCCCTCCCTGCACAGCTGGCCCGGGCGGGGAAGAGGGCGTGACCACCGGAGCGTGCCGACCAGGCACGGCCAGGCGCTCGCTCATCGCTTCCCGCCAGCAGGCGTCGATCCGCTCCCAGCAATCCGGGCCGATGCCACGCTCGATCGACACCGGGTCCACGAGCGGACGGCCGCAGTTGGCGCAGAACATCAGGGTGACCAGGGCGGCATGCAGCTTGTCAGCATGCGGGTGCTCGCCGCGCGTCCGGCACTCCGCGGCCAGGCGGGCAGCCTTACGCGGCCAGTTCTCCGCATACACCTGGTCGGGGTCGGCGCCCAAGGTGGCTGGCGAGCACGCGGGCGAACACGGTGGCAGGCCCGTACCGGTCCAGGAACTTGACCAGGCTGGCGCGCACCCGGTCGGGCGCGGGGTTGCTGGCGAGCCAGTCCATGCCAGGCTGGCCGCCGACTCTCCAGCGGTCCGGCCACGCCTGATCCTCAGCGGTGATCACGTGGTGCCTCCTCGACATCGCTAAGACTGGCGACCCACATCGCGGCCAGGTCATCCGCGATTCGTGCAAATTTGCTGACGTTGACGCTGCCGTTCGGCCGGGTGCAGTCCCGCGTGATCTGCCGCCGCCGGGCATCGGTGATGACGCCTTCCTCCGCCAGTACGGCCAGCTGCCGGAACGCCAGGTAGTAGCTCGCGAAGGTCCGGTCTGACCACTCTGCGAACAAGCGGCGCAGGTAAGCGCGGTGCGGATCCGGCTTGGGTCCTGGCTTGCCGCGGGTCATTCGCCCGCCCTCCGGACCACGACGGATCTCAAGGCCACCAGGTGGGCGCAATCACGACGAGCCGCGCAGTCACACCACCATCCGCGCGCCGGATTATGGCCCAGGTCGTACACCTCGCCGTCGCCGCGGCACTGGGCATGGACGTGATCGCCACGGACGGCCAGCACGGTTAGCCGCGCCGAGATGAGATAGCGGCTGGCCTTGGCCTGGATCGTCTCCCGGGTCATTGGCAGGTCCCGTGGTCGGTAAAGCCGGGCGGCGACGACTGCGGGATCGAGCGGTTCGCCGCAGATCGTGCATGTAGCCCCAGAGATTGGCGGCAATTCAGCACCCGGAGCACCCGCAGAGGGGTGTCGGCGCAAGCCAGCAGGCATGCCCTCTGCGGGTGCCGCCTTGGTGCCAGCAGCCGCGCGCTCTGGCGGCGTAGGAGCGCTTTCGGGTGCTGCGGGCACTGGGTTGCCGTTGTTCTCTGCGGACGCTCCGTCGAGCAGGCAGCGGCCGACCATCGCGTCCCAGCACGTTTCGTGCTCCGGGTCGTCGGTGCGCACAGGGCGGCCGCGGGATCGGGGACGGACGGGTCGCGGCGGGCGAGGTAACCGAGACCTTGATCGTCCGCGCCGGTTTCGGGCCGCGCGTCAAGAGTGCCAACTATGCCAACGTCGCCTTGGGGGACGGTGTTGGCACCCTTGGCTAGGTTGCCAACCGTGCCAACGTTGGCATCCTTGGCACGGTTGGCTGTCTTTGCAGGTGGAGAGGCCACGTCGGGCTTGAGGTCGCCTTCATGCTCCGGGAGTGCGATCCACCAGCCGTCCGCGCGCTTGGCAGACATGACCTTCAGGTCTTTGCGAGCGCGGTCGAGGGTCCGCTTGGTAATGCCGTGAGCCTGGCGGGCCTCCTCCTCATGTCCTTGGTCGGCTGCGGCCCGCTAGCGAGGGCCTTCCTGAGGTAGTCCTGCGCCCGGGTCTTCTCGTCTAGCACGCCGCCGCCGCTGAGGATGTCCCGGACGTCCCGCTCTGATGTGCCATCGAGGACCAGGCGGCCGACCTTGGCGTCACCCTTTGGCGTCTCCACGGTGGCCTCGATGATGCGGTAGGCCAGTGACGGCAGGTTGTTGTAAGCCAAGGCTGTTCTTGATCTGCGTGATGACCTGGGCAGCCGTCCTCGGGGTCGGTGGCGAACGCGAAGATGTACCTGGCCACGTCCTTGAACGCGCCGGACGCGGTGATGAGCGAGGAGGCGTCGGTCCCGGCGGACTTGTTGAAATGGGCGATGCCGGCGATCACGCGTCGGTCCGGTCGGCGATGCGGGCCAGCGGGTCCAGCGCCTGGCCGGACCTGGCGGTTGACGTGGGTGTCGAGGGAGTCGCTGATCGCCGACATGAGGGGGTCCAGCGCGACCATCGCGATGTCGGTGGGCCGTGATGGCCTCTTCCAGCATCCGGTTGTCCGCTGGCAGGCTCAGCGACACCGTGTTTAGCCGTCGAGGGACCTGGACCTCGGCCCGGGTACACTATGCACGGTCGGCGCCTGGCCGCTATCAAGCTCGGCACAATCGTGTGTTTCCAGCTGTCCTCCACCGCCACGTAGATGACGCCACGCGGCCGGCGGTAGAATGATCCGGGGAGGCGCCCGGTGGTGATCCGCGCCGTCATCCAGATCAGGAACGAGGACTTGCCAGTGCCTTCCCGGCCCGCGGACAGTCCGATCGATCCGGCGGGGATCCGTCCCTTTCCGTCGTCCTCCCACGCCCATACCACCGGCTCGGGCTCGATCGCCGACGCCGGGGTGAGCATCAGCCGTCGCCTGTCACTGTCAGAAGCGTCAGAACTGTCAGAATCCCTGGTCAGCGGCTGACAGTCGCAGGAGTCGGGCGTGCTGTGGCACCCGGGGCACGTCAGCTCAAGGTCGCCGGCCTTCATGAAGAACAGGGACGGCGGCACCTGGCGCATATCGGCCGGCACTCGCAGGATCCGGCGCCTCCTGGCATCCAGCACACGACTCGTCCCAGGTGTTGTCCCCGACGATCAGTGCGCGACCGCAGCTGCACAGGTCCTGGCGGCTCACCATGGCGGCACCGTCCCGCCGGGGAAGTCGCCAGGCCGCGGGTCGGCGAAGTGCTCCCGGCCGCCGGGTCCCCAGCGTGCGACCTCCAGCTCGCCGGCGTGAACGAGGCACTTTTGCGCGCGCTTGTGGGCGATGACGCCGTCGTGATATCCGCGGTCATACTCGCCAGCCATGCTGGCCACGCCAGCCGCGTAGCCCTCCCGGTAGGCCCCGAGGATGCGGCGCTCGTGCAGCTCCTGCTCGGCGATCCGATCGAGCAGGGCGGCAACGTCGCGCGGGTCAGGCGCGGCGTCGGGAGTCGCGTGTACCGTGGTCAATGTCGTATCCCTTGGCGAGGGGCTCGGCGGCGGTTTGGTCATCAGGCGGGTCCGGAGGGTCGGGCCCGCCTTCGCCGTTAGGGCTCACTCCGAGTACGCGCCAGACATCGGCGGTCGGGACCCGGTACTGGACGCCGATGCGCAAGCAGCGGATTCCGAGGCTGCCCAGCTCGCCGTGCCTGGCCCGCTCGCGGATGCCCCATTCGCCGACGCCGAGTGCCCTGGCCAGGGTCGGCAGGTCGATCGTTGGCGGCAGGGCCAGCACCTCGCGCCGGGTGAGCTGCGGCCGGGTGGTCACGACGACACCGCCTGATCGGTATATCTGGCGTTTTCCCAGGCGATGACGTCGGCGAGCCGGTAGCGAGCGTGCCCGCCGATGCGCATATAGCGGGGGCCGGTTCCGAGCCGGTTCCACTGGTAGACAGTTGCGACCGGCACGCCTTCTCGGTCGGCGAGATCCTCCGGGCTTAGATGCCGGTCAACCTGCTCGGTGTGCATCAGCAGATCTCCTGTGTGTCTACAGAGCACGCTGGTGTGCTGGAGATGAGTCTGCCGTTGACACTGGACGTGTGTCAACCGTGCGCGTTATTGTGCTTCAGTGACACAGGAGCGGCAGCACCCGGAACCTCAACGACCCCACAAGGTGATCGCCGAGCGGGTCAAGGCGGTGCGGGCGGCCAGAGGGGTCAACCGGTGCGCAGCTGGCGCAGAAGATGACAGAGACCGGCCTGAAATGGGACCGGTCCGTGGTGGCGAACCTGGAGAACGGCAGGCGCTCGACCGTGAGCGTTGAGGAGCTGCTGGCCCTGGCGTTCGTCCTTGAGGTCGCTCCGGTCCACCTGATAGTGCCCCTCGACGACGACGGCTGGCTCGCGGTCACGCCAGATGTCTCTACGACCAACCCGCTCGCAAGGGCCTGGATCAGGGGAGCGGAAGCGCTGCCCTGGACGGACGAGCGAAGGTTCTACAGCGAGGTGCCGGAAAGCGAGTTCACCCGCCGCGCCGAGCAACAGCAAGAGTGGGAGCAGCGGATGGTGGCGCTGGGCATCATGAGCAAATCTGAGATGGGCCCGGCCGATGCCGCAGAGGATGACGAGCCTGTGAAGCTCCCCGAGCCCAAGCAGCTGCCCGACGGCCGCTGGGTCATGCGCTACTCGGCGCCGCCGGGCCAGGCGGCAAGCGCCGCCAGCCGCGGGTGTGGCCGGACCCCGAAGGAGTGCAAGGAGGACTACGCTCCGGGCGCTCGGTGAGGTCAGGGGCCGGCAGTTCGACGACCGGCGGACCAAGGTGGGCGAGTACCTGCCGGCGGCTGCGCTGGAGGGAGAGCGGGCGATCAGCCGAAGCCCCGGACCAGCTATGGGGAGGCCTGTGACCTGTACTTCGCGCCGGGCTCGGCCATCTCGGCTGGTCGACCTCCGCGACCAGCCGTTCCGGGATCTTTCCGACGCGATGCGGCAGATCAACCCGACGGCCGCGGACGGCGACGCTGCCGACCTGCTCCGCCGTCTCCCGGACGCGCGGGCGACCCGGGACGGCAAGCGGATCGGTGAGGCCCGTCATCAAGCGCGGCTCCGGCGCTCCCGGCCGTGGCCAGCTCGGCGGTCGGCGGCCTGGTCCGCACGTACTGCCGTTCAACCCGGCCGAGAACGTCAAGCGTCAAGGTGCGTCGCCGCAAGCCGCTGCTGTGGACTCGACGCGGGTCGAGCGGTGGCGGCAGACCGGCGGGAGGCCCGCCCGGGTCATGGTGTGGATGCGGGCCCAGTGCGGCGCGTTCCTCGACTCGACCGAGGGGGACCGGCTGTACTCGCTGTACCACCTGGCCGGCTACTGCGGGCTGCGCCGCTCGGAGCTGGCTGGCCTGGCTGGGCCGACGTCGACCTCGCGCACCGCCGGGTGCACGTCCGCCAGGCCCAGGTCGCGGACGAGCTGGACTCCACCAAGTCCGAGGACAGCGACCGGATCATCAGGATCGATCGACCAGGCCACCGCCGCCGTGCTCAAGGCGTGGCGTGAGCGCCAGCTCTTCGAGCGGCTCGCGTGGGGCGCGGAGTGGCAGGACTCGGGCCGGGTGTTCACCCGCGAGGACGGCCCGCAGCTGCGGCCGGAGTGGATCTCCGCGCGCTTCGGCGTGCTCGCCGGCCAGGCGGGCCTGCCGCCCGTCAGGTTCCACGACGTCCGCCACGGCGCGGCGTCGATGCTGCTCGCCGCCGGGCAGCCGCCCAAGGTCGTCTCCGAGCTGCTGGGGCACACGACGGTCGCGTTCACGATGGACGTCTACGCGGACGTCGCCGAGGAGCTGGCGGAGGCGGCGGCCGTCGCGATCGCGGCGTTCGTTCCCCGCCGTGCCAAGGCTGTGCCAAACGGGGGCGGTAATGATCTCTGAGACGAAGAGAGGCACCATGCCGTCACGGCATAGTGCC
>CAWBJA010000004.1:0-163695 GCA_963788895.1 uncultured Actinomycetota bacterium
CTTTCTCGGCAGCTCGGTGGCCCAGGCCGCGCAGGCCCTGGAGATCGCGCCCGGCATGGTGAAGTCCCGTGCCTACTACGGGCTGCGTGCGCTGCGGCTGGCCATCGAAGAATTACGAGATGTCGAATGACGGCCGACCCGTTCGCGCGCCTCGACGCCGTTTACCTGCTCGGAGCACTCGCTGCCGACGAGCGCCTCGCCTACGAGGCGCACCTGGCCGGGCTGCCGGCGGTGCCGGGCGGGCCTGGCCGAGATCTCCGCGATCCCGTCGCTGCTGGCCGGACTGGATGAGTCCGCCTTCGCCGCGCCGCCCGGCGTGGCCCCGGGGCCAGTCCCTGACACCCTGCCCCGCCTGCGGCAGGCAGCCGGACGGGAACGGCCCCGTCGCCGCTGGCTCGCCACTGGCCTGGGCCTGCTCGCCGCGGCCTGTGCGGTTGCGCTGATCGTCAGCGTCGTGCCGTCGAGCAGCGGCCCGAAAACGGTGCCCCGGGCCATGATCGCGCTCGTTGCCACTCCGGTCGACGCCACCGTCGCCCTGCGGCCCACACCGTGGGGTACCGAGATCGACCTGACCTGCTGGTACCGGCGCGGCTCGGCCGAGCCGCCGAGTGAGCGGTACGAGCTTGTCGCCCACGGCGCCGACGGTGCGACCTACGACCTTGGCAGCTGGCGGCTCATCCCCGGCCAGCCGGTCATCTTCACCAGCGGCACCGCACTCACCGAGACACAGCTCAAGGATCTCCAGATCACCCAGCTCAACGGGCCAGCCATCCTCACCCTGGGACGGGCCCAGTGAGTCAGGGCAGGTGGCCGGTGTCGTTGACGCGATGGACGGCGGCGAATCCGAGGCCGTGCCACTGGATCTCGTTAATGCAGGCGGAGCCGAGATACAGCCGGTAAAGGGTGCCAAGCGGGACGACGAGAGCCCGGCACAGCAGGATCTTTATCGGGGTGATGTGACTGACCACCAGGACGGTCTGGCCGCCGTGGTCCCGCAGCAGCCGGTCACAGGCCCGGTTGACCCGAAGTGCCGTGTCGGCGAAGCTCTCCCCGCAGGGCGGTGCCTGTTCGGGGTCGCGCCGCCAGGCTGCCGCGGCTGCGGGCCACCGCTGCTGGATTTCTGCCAGGGTGAAGCCATCCCAGTCACCGAAGTCGGTTTCGCGGAGATCATCGTCGATGACTGCCGTCAGGCCCAGTTCGCCGGCCGCGATGGCGGCGGTGGCGACAGCGCGCTGCAATGGCGAGCTGACCACAGCATCGATCGGGGCACCGGTGGCCAGGCGGCAGGCGGCGGCCTGGGCCTGCCGGGTTCCGATGGCGCTCAGCGGGAGGTCGCCCAGCCCGCTGAAGCGGTGCTCGGGTGACAATCGGGTATCGCCGTGCCGCAGCAGGATGGTGGTAGTGGGGTCCGCTGTGGGGCTATCCCAGCCCAGTGTCATATGGCTGTCCCGCGAGGATGACGAAATGTTGCGTCGACTGGTCCCATGACAGCTAGACGAGCACGTCAGCAGAACGGTTCAGCCGCCAGGTTGGCCTCGTCACAGTAGCGTCAGCATCGTGCGCGGTAACCGCCGAACGCGACGGGAGACTCCCACACCCGCACGGCCAGTGCCTCGCCGCCTGCGGCCGCGACGGCAGGCGAGAGGCTGTCATGCACCCAGCGGGCGAACACCTCGACTGTGACCGCCTCGAACCCGGCTGGGCGTATCTCCTCCAGGTTGCGGCCTTCGACCCGGCTGGTCAGCTCGCTCAGCGCCGCTTCCAGGACATCCAGATTGCAGACCATGCCCCGGTCGTCGAGCTGCTCGCGGTCCACGACGACCTCAATCCGGTAGTCATGATCATGCAGTTGCCCCTCTGGCCCGGGCAGCCCCGGCATGATGTGGAAGGCACGGACGCTTCGGCTCAACCCGACTTCACAGGCCACCGGCAGCACTCCTGTCGTAGTCAAGAACGGCATGCATCAACCCGGGTATCCCCTCGTCCACGGCTCGGAACGCCTCGGCTGCGTGGCCGAAGGCGAAGACGTGAGTGCACAGCTGGGCCAACGGTAGCCCGGCCAGCAGTTCAACGGCCTCCCGGCGGCGCCGCGACCGGGTCCAGGTCCCGGAAAGCCGGGCCGGCACCGTGGAAACCTGAGTACTGCGGATGATCAGGCGCCGCCGGTGGAAGGCTCCGCCGAGCGGCAGTACCACTGGTTTGGTGCCGAACCACGACGCGATCAGCAGGGTTCCCTCGTGGGCCAGCATGTTCAGCGCCGTCGCTGGCGCATCCGGGTTACCGCTGGCGTCAATGACCAGCGGAACCTGCTCTTTGACCAGTTCCGCTGGTGCCGCGGTGGTGACGCCGAGGCTGCTGGCCACGGCGCGGCGCCACGCCTGCGGCTCGGCAATCAGCGGCTGCCACCCGGCGCGCTGCAACAGCAAGCCGGTCAGCAGCCCGAGCACGCCGGCGCCAAGCACGATGACCCGGTCGCGATATCCGGTCCCGGCATCGAGCGTCACCTGCAACGCCGTCTCGACCAGCGGGAACAAGGTCGCGGACGCGGGATCGATGGCAGGCAGCGGAATCAGTTCACCAGCCCGTGCCGCGAATACGTCCTGGTGCGGATGGAACGCGAAGACCGCCTGGCGGGACTGCGCTACTTCGCCGACACACGCATACCCGTAGGAGAAGGGATAGCAGAAGGCGCCACCAAGCGCGTCGATCGTGTCGTCCAGCGCCAGCTCGGCCGGGACCTCGCCGCGGTACACCAGCCGTTCGGTGCCGCCGCTGATGCCAGAGCACACGGTGCGGACGAGGACCTCTCCGACCCCGGGCCGCGGGGTGGGCACTTCCCTGATCTCCACGCAGTGCGGCGCGGTATGGAAGAGCGCGCGGGCAGGCACGCAGTCAACCTACCCGCGATCGATGCGGTCCCGCCGACCGTGGTCAAGATCGAGCTGGGCGCCGCGCGGTCCTGCACCGGAGGTTCCGGGGCGACGGGACCCGGCCGCGAGGAACGCGGTGCCGAAGGACAGCTCGATCCAGGAGAAATCGGCCAGTTCTTCCTGCATGGCTGCGCGAATCGCCTCCCAGGGAGAGCGCATGATCCACTCATCTATGGAGGCGAAAGGCCGCACGATCGCGGTTCCGAGGTGGGCTAGCCACCCAGGCGTGTAGCCGGGGACCTTGAGATCCAGCACAGCCCAGCGTCCGCCTCCGGACAGGGCCGCGGCGCCGTGGGCGATGACCTCTGCGCACTCGGGCACCTGCGACAGGGCGTAGGTGGACAAGATCGCGTCGACCCCGGCCGGGAAGTCGAAGGCGGCCGCGTCGGCTTGCACGAGGCTGATATTGCTCCAGCCGTTCGTCTCTATCCGCTCGTGGGCATGGGCGAGCATCGCGTCGGTCAGATCGACGCCGACGATCCGGCCGCCGGGACCGATCGCCTGCTCAATCAGCGGGAAGTTCAGGCCTGTGCCGCAGGCGATGTCGATCACGCTGTCACCCGCGCGCAGGCCGAGCGCTTGTACGGCCCGCAGGCGCTGTGCCCGCTGGGGGTAGCCGGGCACGGGGTAGAGCCGGGAGGTGAAGTCGTAGTGCTTCGCCTTCTTGCGGTAGGTCTCGATCAGGTGCTCTCGGGTACGGTCAATCTGGCTCACGGTGTGCTCCTCGATCTCGGTAGCGTCACGGTAGGACCGTGCGCCGCCCCATCTAGGACTCCGCGCCTGCCCGCGTAGCGGACTCGACCGCAGCCTTGATCGCCACCATCTCGAGATTGCTGACCCGCTGGATTCTGCCTTTGAGAGGGCCGGGGACCGCGCGCATGATGCCCGCGAGGTCGACCTCAATCCACATCTTGGCGTCGGTCTGCCGATCGCCCGCCGGCTCGAGTTCCATTCCCCAGCGCGCCGCGGAAGTACCCATGGGCCCGGCGAACGCCACGGTCCGGGGCGCCTCGACCGCGGTCACCTCCTGGCTCCGGCCGCGAGTCAGCCCGAGTATCCCCTTCGCCCGCTGCTCCACCTGCGAGCCGGGCTGAAGCGGGGCTCCGCCGCGAACCCAGCATTCGAGAACTGTGGGCGCCCACTCCGGCCAGCGTCCGACGTCACAGACATACGCCCACACCTCATGGACGCTGCTGGCGATTTTTATGCTGCTCTCGGTTCTGATTGTCATGGGCGAACTTTGTGTGATCACTTTCCGGTTGCGTCAGGTCTGCGGCGACGCTACATCCTGGCTGAGACGCCTGCAAGTTCGCTCCGATGGCGGGCGGATCAGGCAAATCTCGCCGCCCATAGCTCTGCAGGTAGGAGTCAACGCATGGCAGGTCAGCTCCCGAACGCCGCGTCCAGCTCGGCCTCGTACTTGCGTCCCTACGCCACCGCGGACGATCTTGATATCCACCAGGAGACCCCAGATCCGCATCCTGACCTGCTCTTTCTGGGTGGGCGCAGCTGGTTTCGAACCAGCGACCCCTCGCTTGTAAGGCGAGTGCTCTACCACTGAGCTATGCACCCGACTGCGCGGCCGGCCACGGCGGCGCGGACGACCGGGATAGCGTACCTGGTCCGGTTGTACCTTCCCCGCGCTCGGCGGCACAAGGCAACCAGGCCACGCCGCCCGGGCGGGCCACGGCCAGCCGGGCCGACCGCGGGACCAGGCCGGGCCGCCCGGGGCCGCTAACCGATCCCGGCCGTGCGGCTCGTCCGGCCCAGAACCCGCTCCAGCGCCTGCTCGACCTCTTCGGCCAGCCCCGGCGCCGCCGGGCCGCCCGCGGCCCCGCCCGGGCCCGTCTCACCGGGCCGCCCGGCGATCGCCGGGCCGACCCCGGCGGCGGGCGGGCGGACGGAACCGCAGTCTCGGCACTCGGTCTCGCCGAGCCGCCGGACCAGGCGGGCGCTAGCGCATACCGGGCAGCGGTCAAGTGCCGCCCGCCAGTCGAAGGAGGACTGGCAGCCAGGGCAGATCAGCACCTGGCTGTCCGCGACGACCCCGCGTTTCCAGGGACTATCCCCCCGGTCAGGATCGACTTGCCGGGTTCCACAGCGATAGCAGGGCATCTTGGCCTGCTCCGGTTTCTGCCCCCAGCGACGGCTGGCCGCTAGTCGAGCGCGGCCAGCGCCTTCTGGTAATCGGCGATCTCACGGGCCTGCGGTACCGGGTTGACGACCTTCCACCGCACGACACCGTTCTTGTCGATAATGAACGTCCCGCGTGTAGCGAAACCCAGGTTCTCGTCGAACACACCGTAGGACCTGGCCACCTCGCCGTGTGGCCAGAAATCCGAAAGCAGCTCGAAGTTGAAACCCTCCTGGTCGGCCCACACCCGGTGCGAGTAACGGGAATCCACCGAGACCGTCAGCAGCTCGACATCGTCCCTGGACACCTCGGGGAAGTCGTCTCGCATCGCGCACAGCTCTCCTGAGCAGACGCCGCTGAACGCCAGCGGGTAGAAGACGAGCACCACGTTCTTCTGGCCGCGGAATCCCGACAGCCGGACGGGGGTTCCGTGCTGGTCCTTCAGCTCGAAGTCTGGTGCTTGATCGCCGACGTCGACCGCCATCTGAGATCCTTTCCAAGCTATGGATGTGACAATGGCCCGCAGACCGGGACCATTCGCGCCAGATGCCCTCAGTCTGCCACCCGCGCGGACCCGTCTGGAACGGAATGATCACGAACCTCAGCGGCGTGCCTTCGGCGCGACCAGCCGGCTCGCCGACCAGTCCCGCCCCGCACTCACCGTCGATGTCTGCGATAGCCCCGCGGTCGGGGCGGACTCGCCGATCTCACTCGGCTCCACGTGCCCCGGACGGCCTGATTTTGGGGTCAGCAGCCAGATGTAGCCGCCATCGGCGAGCGGCGTGAGCGCGTCCACCAAGGCGTCGACCAGGTCACCGTCCTCGTCCCGCCACCACAGCAGCACGACATCAACTACGTCGTCGTAGTCCTCATCGACGAGTTCCACCCCTTCGACCTTGCCGACCGACTCACGCAGTTGCTCGTCGCAGTCGTCGTCGTAGCCGATTTCCTGCACCACCTGACCTGGCTTGATGCCAAGTCGCTCGGCCAGGTCACGCTGATCCTGTGCCTGGCCCGCGGTCGCGCCCACTAACTTCCTCCCTGGTCCTTTCCGCCCCCTGGCCGCCCTAGGCCAGCGGGTCCGGCGCGCAGCCGGGCCGTGCCGGTCAGGCGCGGCGCCGCGGCGTCGTCACCTCTTGATCGGACAGTTCACACTGGGTCGGCGCGGCGCGCAAGTGTCAATTGGCACGCAATGCAAAATCCGTCACCTTCGAAGGATCCTGAGTGCTGCCCGCCGTGTCCCCTTTAGCCAGCCTTCCCGCCCCCGTGGCCTGTATTCAGATATCTTGTCACGCCATTGCCCCGGGCCGGCCCGGGCCCGCCCGCACAGCCCGGTAGCCGGACCTGACCTGACCTGGCGCCCGGCCGCCTGCCTCATCCCTGTGTACCCGATATGGCGACCCGAACCCCCTCCACCCGGCTCCCGTCCCGCCCAGGCTGACCAGCATTGTTGCCCGAGCCGCCCGACCTGGCGCGGCTACCGCTGGTTCGGCGCGCCGCATAGTCTGGCAGGGAACCCATCGCCACCGGTTACCCCAACGGCAGAGATGCGACGTGTACGGCAACGCAGGAAGATTGACCTCGACAGCTACCGCAACCGCGGCCTGACCCGCTGCCCGGCCCGGGCAGCCCACAGACAGACCGGCGACGGCGACGGGCCGCCGCCGCGGAAGGCGAGGAACACCCCGTGGCATCCCGACGCCAGCGCTTCTCGGTTATCAGCGACGGCCTGCCTACCCAGCTGCCTGACATCGACCCGGACGAGACCAGAGAGTGGCTGGAATCGTTCGACACCGTGGTCAGGACCCGCGGCCGGGGCCGGGCCAGGTACGTCATGCTCAGGCTGCTGGAACGCGCCCGCGAGCAGCAGGTCGGGGTGCCTGGCCTGCGCAGCACCGACTACATCAACACCATCCCGCCCGAGCGCGAGCCGTGGTTCCCCGGCGACGAGTACATCGAGCGCCGGATCCGGGCCTACATCCGGTGGAACGCCGCCGTCATGGTGTCGCGGGCCAACCGGCCGGGGCTGGGCGTCGGCGGGCACATCGCCACCTACGCCTCGGCGGCCAGCCTGTACGAGGTCGGCTTCAACCACTTCTTCCGGGGCAAGGACCACGGCGAGTCCGGCGACCAGGTGTTCATCCAGGGGCACGCGGCGCCGGGCATCTACGCTCGGGCCTTCCTCGAGGGCCGGCTGAGCGAGCAGCAGCTGAACGGGTTCCGCCAGGAACTCTCGCACCCAGGCGGCGGGCTGCCGTCCTACCCGCATCCGCGGCTGATGCCGGACTTCTGGGAATTCCCGACCGTATCGATGGGCCTGGGCGCGATCGACGCGGTCTACCAGGCCCGGTTCAACCGGTACCTGCTGGCCCGCGAGCTCAAGGACACCAGCAGGTCCCGCGTCTGGGCCTTCCTGGGCGACGGCGAGACCGACGAGCCCGAGGTGCTCGGCTCGATCGGGCTGGCCGCCCGCGAGGAACTCGACAACCTGACCTTCGTGATCAACTGCAACCTGCAGCGCCTGGACGGCCCGGTCCGCGGCAACGGGAAGATCATCCAGGAGCTGGAGTCGTCCTTCCGCGGAGCCGGCTGGAACGTGATCAAGGTCATCTGGGGCCGGGACTGGGATCCGCTGCTGGCCCAGGACACCGATGGCGTTCTGGTCAACAAAATGAATACCACGCCGGACGGTCAATTCCAGACTTATGGTGTCGAATCGGGCGCTTATATCCGGGAGAACTTCTTCGGCGGTGACCCGCGGCTGCGCCAGATGGTCGAGCACTTTTCTGACGACCAGCTGCGCGGCCTGTCCCGGGGCGGTCACGACTACCGCAAGGTCTACGCCGCGTTCAAGGCCGCCCAGGAGCACGTGGGCCAGCCCACCGTGATCCTGGCCCACACCATCAAGGGCTGGACCCTGGGCCCTGACTTCGAGGCGCGGAACGCCACGCACCAGATGAAGAAGCTCACCGTGGCCGAGCTCAAGGAGTTCAGGGACCGGCTCTACCTGGACATCCCTGACGCCGCGCTGGAGGCCGAGCTTCCGCCCTACTATCACCCGGGCGGCAAGTCCGATGAGATCCAGTACATGCTGGAGCGCCGGGCCGCGCTGGGCGGATTCCTGCCCAGGCGGACGGTCCGGGCCAAGCCGCTGGCCCAGACCGCGACCACCGCTTACGACGAGCTGAAGAAGGGCTCGGGCCGCCAGTCCGTGGCCACCACGATGGCGTTCGTCCGGCTGCTCAAGGACCTGATGAAGGACCCGGAGATCGGCGAGCGGTTCGTCCCGGTCATCCCGGACGAGGCGCGCACCTTCGGCATGGACTCGCTGTTCCCGACCGCGAAGATCTACTCCCCGTACGGCCAGACCTACGACGCGGTCGACCGGAACCTGCTGCTTTCCTACAAGGAAGCCGAAAAGGGGCAGATCCTGCACGAGGGCATCAGCGAGGCGGGCGCGATGGGCTCGACCATCGCGGCGGGCACCGCGTACGCCACGCACGGCATCCACATGATCCCGGTCTACGTGTTCTACTCGATGTTCGGGTTCCAGCGGACCGGCGACCAGCTGTGGTGCTTCGGCGACCAGCTCGGCCGGGGCTTCCTGCTCGGCGCGACCGCGGGCCGGACCACGCTGGCCGGCGAGGGACTGCAGCACAACGACGGACATTCGGTGCTGCTCAGCTCGGTCACGCAGGCCTGCATCAGCTACGACGCCGCCTGGGCCTACGAGCTGGCCTGCATCGTGAAGGACGCGCTGCGCCGGATGTACGGGGCCAGCGAGGAATACCCCGACGGCGAGAACATCTTCTACTACCTGACCATCTACAACGAGCCCTACGTCCAGCCCGCCGAGCCCGCGGACTTCCCCGGCGGCCCGGCCGCCCTGGAGCAGGGCATCTTGCGCGGGCTCTACCCGTACGCGACCGCACCAGAGCAGGCCGCGGGCCCGGGCCAGAACGGGGAGCGGCCGCAGGCGCAGATCCTGGCCTCCGGAGTGGCGCTGCGCTGGGCGCTGGAAGCCCAGCGGCTGCTCGCCGAGGACTGGGGCGTGGCGGCCGGGGCGTGGTCGGCGACATCCTGGACCGAACTGCGCCGCGACGCGCTGGCCTGCGACGAGTGGAACCTGCTGCACCCCGACGACGAGCAGCGCGTCCCGTACGTGACCCGCGCGCTGGAGGGCCAGCCCGGCCCGGTGGTGGCGGTCAGCGACTGGATCAGGGCCGTGCCCGACCAGATCGCCCGGTGGGTACCGGGGCCGTTCACGTCGCTGGGCACCGACGGCTGGGGATTCTCCGACACCCGGCCCGCCGCCCGCCGGTTCTTCCACGTGGACGCCGAGTCGATCACCGTGGCGGTGCTCAGCGAGCTGGCCCAGCGCGGCGAGGTCAAGCATGAGCTGGTGGGCCAGGCCATCGCCAAGTACCGGCTTGACCTGCCGGTCAGTGAGGCGCTCGGCTAGCCGAAACCCAGAAAACCGGCCCCGGAACGCTAATCCGGGCGGACTCACCAGGGTCCGGCCAGACCATCCGCGGCTGGCGCGTGGCAGGCTGGCAGGGTGACCAGCAGCCAGCGCCAGCCTGCCGCGGCCCGGCTGCCCGTGATCAGGACCGGGCCAGTCAGGCAGGCGACCGTGCAGCGGCTGGAGCGAGCCATGGGCAGCCTGGGCACGGCCGCGATGGCCTCGATGGACCTGCGGCTGCCCTGGTTCCGCAAGCTGTCGGCCGAGAACCGGTCCTGGCTCGGCCTGGTCGCCCAGGCCGCCTTCGCCGCGTTCGTGGACTGGATCAAGCACCCCGAGCGGGGCCGCCCGGCCGTGGCCGGCGAGGTGTTCGGCACCGCGCCGCGCGAGCTGGCCAGGGCGGTCAGCCTGCAGCAGGCGGTGGAGATGGTGCGGGTCATCATCGATGTGGTCGAGGCGCAGGTGGACGAGCTGGCCGCGCCCGGCGGCGAGACCGAGCTGCGCGAGGCGGTGCTCCGATACACCAGGGAGATCGCGTTCGGGGCGGCCCAGGTCTACGCCCGGACCGCCGAGGCCCGCGGCGCGTGGGACGCCCGGCTGGAGGCGCTGGTGGTGGACTCCCTGGTCGGCGGGGAGGTGGACGAGAGCGTGGAATCCTGGGCCGCCGCGCTCAACTGGTCCTCCGCCCCGGTCACCGTGCTGGCCGGGCACGCCGACGGCAGCGAGCCAGAGAGCCTGATCGACGAGCTGCGGATCATCGCCCGGCGGTCCCGGTTCGACCTGCTGGCCGGGGTGCACGGGCACCGGCTGGTCGTGGTGCTGGGCGGCGCGGCTGACCCGCTCGCGGCGGCCAGCCAGCTGGTCGGCCGGTTCGGGCCCGGGCCGGTCGTGATCGGGCCGGTCGTCGCTGACCTGCAGGCCGCGACGGCCTCGGCCAGCGCCGCGCTGGCCGGCCTGCGCGCGGCGGCGGCCTGGCCCGACGCGCCCCGCCCGGTCGCCGCGGCTGACCTGCTGCCTGAGCGCGCCCTCGACGGCGACGAGCTGGCCCGGGCCGAGCTGCTCACCCAGGTGTACGAGCCGCTGCTCAGCGGCGGGTCGGCGCTGCTTGACACGGTGATGACCTACCTGGAGCAGGGCAACTCGCTGGAGGCGACCGCCCGGCTGCTGTTCGTGCACCCCAACACGGTCCGGTACCGGCTGCGCCGGGTCAGCGAGCTGACCGGGCTGACCCCAGGCGCGGGCCGGGACGGTTTCACCCTCTGGGTGGCGACCGTGCTGGGACGCCTGGCTCAGAAACGGACATTATCCCGCGCGGGCCACCATGGCCCAGGTCGCGGGAAATCGCCCATCAGGGGCACAAACGAACAAGCATTGTAGGATTCCTACAGGCGCTTTCGACCTAACTTCGTAGTTTCCTCTGTTCATATGGTGGAGTTCTACAGTGCATGCTAGAAGGATGCTGGTACTCGCTGCCCCCGGCCAGGGGTCCCAGTCCCCTGGCTTCCTGACGCCCTGGCTGGAGCTGCCCGGCGTCGCCGACCGCCTCGCATCCTGGTCCGAGCTGGCCGGCTGTGACCTGATCCGCTACGGGACCAGCGGCGACGCGGACCAGATCAGGGACACCGCGATCGCGCAGCCGCTCCTGGTCGCGGCCGCGATCGCCGCGGCCGAGCAACTGCTGGGCGACCTGGACGCGGCGGGCCGGCTGAGCGGGGTGGTGGCCGGTCACAGCGTGGGCGAGCTCGGCGCGGGCGCCATCGCCGGAGCGCTGACCCCCGGCGACGCGATGCGGCTGGTCCGGGTGCGGGCCCAGGCCATGGCCGCCGCGGCGGCCGCCGAGCCGACCGGGATGACCGCCGTGCTGGGCGGCGACGAGGAAACCGTGCTGGCCGCGATCGAGGCGGCCGGGCTCACTGCGGCGAACGTCAACGGCGCGGGCCAGATCGTCGCGGCCGGCGCGCTGGACAACCTCGCGGCGTTCGCCGCCGACCCGCCGCCGCGGACCAGGCTGCGCGCGCTGTCGGTGGCCGGCGCGTTCCACACCAGGTACATGGCCCCGGCCGTCGACGCGCTGGCGGCCGCCGCGGCTGCCGTGCCCGTCAGTGACCCGGTCCTGCCGCTGCTGTCCAACGCCGACGGCGCGGTGGTGGACCGCGGCGCGGACTGGATCGGGCGCATCATCGCCCAGGTCAGCCTGCCGGTCCGGTGGGACAAGTGCATGGCCCAGATGGTCAGCCTGGGGGTCACGACCCTGATCGAGCTGCCTCCCGCGGGTACACTGACCGGACTGGCCCGGCGCGGGATGGCCGGAGTGCAGGTCGTCGGGCTCAAGGTTCCTGACGATCTGGACAAGGCCCGTGCGGTCATAGCCGAACTGTCGCAGGCCGGCCCCGGCCACGACGCGCACGCTCCGGAATGGCGGCTCCTGGTCGCCTCGCAGCCGGGTACCTTCCGGGCCGGTGCGCAGCACCCGGCCGCAGCCGGCGTCCGGGTCAGCGGCGGTGCCACGCTCGGCCAGGTGCAGACGCGCGGCGCCGGCCACCCGGTCGTGACCCAGTTTCCCGCGACGATCATCGAATGGCTGGTCGAGGACGGCGACCCGGTCAGCGCCGGGCAGCCCCTGGTCCGGCTGGAACCCGAGAGCAGCGAATGAACTCCGAAAGCCCGCAGCACCATCCCCATCGGCCCGGACCGAAAGGCAGCAGGCACATGCGACTCACGGAAGGCTCGGCCGCGCGGATCCTGGCTTTCGGCGGCTACCAGCCGGCCAGGATCGTGACCAACGACGAGATCGCCCGCACCGTGGACACCAACGACGAGTGGATCCGCAGCCGGGTCGGCATCACCAGCCGCCGGATCGCCGCCCCGGACGAGACCGTGGCCGACATGGCCATCGCGGCGGGCGGCAAGGCGCTGGCCGCCAGCGGCCTGGCCCCCTCCGACGTGGACCTGGTCATCGTGGCCACCTGCACGCCCGAGGCGCAGATCCCCAACACCGCGGCCACGGTGGCCAGGCGGCTCGGGATCGGCGCCCCCGGCGCCTACGACCTCAACGCGGCCTGCGCCGGGTTCTGCTATGCGCTGGCCAACGCCAGCGACGCCATCTGGCACCGGCAGCGCCCGGAATGTGCTGGTGATCGGGGCCGAGAAGCTATCCCAGTGGGTCGACTGGACCGACCGCTCCACCTGCATCATCTTCGCCGACGGCGCGGGCGCGGCGGTGGTCGGCGCGGTAGCGGACCCGGCCGACGCGCCGGGCATCGGCCCGGTCGTGTGGGGCAGCGTCGGCGAGATGGCCGACAAGATCTACGTCGCCGACCGCAACTCGTTCATCGTCCAGGAGGGCCAGGCGGTGTTCCGGTGGGCCACCACGGCCCTGCACCCGGTGGCCCTGCAGGCCTGCGCAGCGGCCGGGGTCGACCCGGGCGAGCTGGCCGCGTTCGTGCCGCATCAGGCCAACCTGCGGATCGTCGAGGCCATCGCGCGGAAGCTCAACGCGCCGCAGGCCATCGTCTGCGACGACATCGTGACCGCGGGCAACACCTCGTCGGCCTCGATCCCGCTGGCGCTGTCCCGGATGCTGGAGCGGGGCGAGATCAGCTCCGGATCGCCGGTGCTGCTGATCGGCTTCGGCGCGGGCATGAGCTACGCCGCCCAGGTGATCACGGTACCCTGACCGCGCTCCGGGTCCGCCGGGGCTGAGGATAAGTCAATTCGCCAGCAGAATCCGCCAGAAGAAAGTGAGTACGCATCATGACCATGACCGATCAGGAGATCCTGGCAGGCCTCGGCGAGATCGTCGACGAGGTCGCGGGCGTGCCCGCCGACCAGGTCACCCCGGAGAAGACATTCGTCGACGACCTCGACATCGACTCGCTGTCGATGGTGGAGATCGCGGTGGCCGCCCAGGACAAGTTCGGCGTCGAGATCCCTGACGACCAGCTCAAGGACCTCAAGACCGTCCAGGACGTGGTCGACTACGTCCGGCGCGCCGACGTCTCGGCCTGAAGGCGCGACACCGCAGCGCAGCGGCGCGCCCGGCCGGCGCCGGCGCGGCGCGATTCCCAACTCGAGGAGCAAGATCAAAGTGGGAACTGATCCGGCACAAGTCGTCGTTACCGGGCTCGGCGCGATCACTCCGGTAGGCACCGATGTCGCCTCGCACCTGGGAGTCATTCCTGGCCGGGCGTAGCGGCGTGCGGAAGCTGACCGAGGACTGGGCCAGCGAGCTGCCGGCGCGGATCGCCGCGTGGGCGGCCGCCGACCCGGCCACGCTGATCGACCGCGTGCAGGCCCGCCGGATGGACCGGTGCGAGCAGTTCGCCATGATCGCGGCGCGCGAGGCCTGGGCCGACGCCGGCTCGCCCGCGGTCGACCCCGAACGGCTCGGCGTGGTGGTCTCCAGCGGCATCGGCGGCGTGGCCTCCACGCTGTCCGCTTACGACACGCTCAAGGAGAAGGGCTGGCAGCGGCTGTCCCCGTACACCGTGCCCGATGCTGATGCCGAACGGGGCGGCCGGCTGGATCGCGATCGAGCTGGGCGCCCGGGCCGGGGTGCACACGACCGTCAGCGCGTGCGCGTCCGGCGCCGAGGCGATCGGCTACGGCATGGACATGATCCAGGTCCGGCCGGGCCGACGTCGTCCTGGCCGGCGGCACCGAGGCCGCCATCCTGCCAGCTGAACATCGCCGCGTTCGCGGCCATGCGCGCGCTGTCGACCGCGCAACGACGAGCCCGAGCGCGCGTCCCGCCCGTTCGACAAGGGCCGGGACGGCTTCGTGCTCGGCGAGGGCGCCGGCATGGTGGTGCTGGAGTCCGCAGAGCACGCGGCCGCCCGCGGCGCGACCGTGTACGCGGTCGCGGCCGGCGTCGGCTACTCCTCCGACGCGCACCACATCGCCCAGCCCGACCCCGAGGGCATCGGCCTCAAGCTCGCCATGCAGCCGCGCTGCTGGCCGACGCCGGGCTGCGCCCCGAGCAGGTCGTGCACGTCAACGCGCACGCCACGTCCACCCAGGCCGGCGACGTCGTCGAGGCCCAGGCCATCGCCGGCGTGCTCGGCGACGGGGCGGCCCGGTGGTGGTCTCGGCGACCAAGTCGATGACCGGACACCTGCTCGGCGGGGCCGGCGCGGTCGGAGTCGGTGGCCGCCATCCTGGCGCTGCGCGACCGGGTCGCACCGCCCACGATCAACCTGGAGGATCTCGATGACGACGCGGGCCTGCCGATCACGGCCCAGCCGGTGGCCCTGCGCCCGCGCGGCCCGGGCCCGATGGCCGTCTCAACAACTCATTCGGATTCGGCGGCGCCAACGTCGCGCTCGCCTTCACCGGGGCCTGATCCACGCCCGTCGCCCGCCCGGCCCGAGGAGACTGACCTGACCACGCTGGACAACCAGCTTCCCGCAACCAGGCGCCAGTCGCAGCGGGCCGGCTCGCCCGGCCCGGCCGGCACGGCTCGGCTCCCGCCCCGGCCCCGGGCGCGCCCCGGGCCGGCCGCAGCCGCGACCCGCAGGCCCGGCTGGAGGCGCTGTTCGACCCCGGCACGCTGGAGCTGCTGACCGAGCCCGACGACCAGCGGCGTGCTGGCCGGGACCGGCCGCATCGACGGCCTGCCGGTGGTCGCGTTCGCCAGCGACCCGCGGGTCCAGGGCGGCGCCATGGGCATCGCCGGCTGCGCGGTGATCGTCGACGCCTACGACTACGCGATCGAGACCGGCGCGCCGATCATCGGCCTGTGGCATTCCGGCGGCGCCCGGCTGCTCGAAGGGGTCGAGAGCCTGCACGCGGTCGGCACCGTGTTCGCGGCCATGACCCGGGCCTCCGGCAAGCGTGCCGCAGATCTCGGTGGTGCTCGGCGCGGCGGCCGGCGGCGCCGCCTACGGGCCGGCCCTGACCGACCTGGTCATCCTGTCCGAGCAGGGCCGCATCTTCGTCACCGGCCCGGACGTGGTGCGCAGCGTGACCGGCGAGGACGTCGACATGGAGCGGCTCGGCGGCCCGGAACCGCACAGCCGCCGCTCCGGCGTGGTGCACCTCGTCACCACGACCGACGCCGAGGCCTTCGGCCGGGCCCGCCAGCTGGTCCTGCTGCTGGGCCACCAGGTCCCCGACCGACGCTGGACGCCAGCCCAGGACCGCGCCGACCTGGGCGCGCTGCTGCCCGACTCGCCCAAGCGCGCCTACGACGTGCACCCGCTGATCGACGGACTCCTGGACGAGCCCGGCATCGAGCTGCACCCGCGCTGGGCGCCGAACGTCGTCACCACCCTCGGCCGGCTCGGCCGGCCGGACCGTCGGCGTGATCGCCAACAACCCGCTGCGGCTGGGCGGCTGCCTGGACGCGACCTCGGCCGAGAAGGCGGCCAGGTTCGTGCGGATGTGCGACGCGTTCGGCGTGCCGCTGGTCGTCCTCGTGGACGTGCCCGGCTACCTGCCCGGCGTCGGCCAGGAGTGGGATGGCGTGGTCCGCCGCGGGGCCAAGCTGCTGCACGCCTTCGCTGAGGCCACTGTGCCGCGGGTCACGCTGGTCACCCGGAAGGCGTACGGCGGCGCCTACATCGCGATGAACTCGCGCGCGCTCGGCGCGACCAAGGTGTTCGCCTGGCCCGGCGCCGAGCTGGCGGTCATGGGCTCGGTGGCCGCGGTCCGCATCCTGCACCGGCGGGTGCTGGCCGAGGTGCCCGCCGAGGAGCGGCACGACGCCGAGGCCGAGCTGGCCGCCGAGCATGAGCGGGAAGCGGGCGGCCTGCACCGCGCGGTCGCGCTCGGCGTCGTCGACGAGGTCATCGAGCCGGACAAGACCCGCGAGGCCATGTCGCGAGCCATCGGGGAGGCGCCGGCCCGGCGCGGCCAGCACGGCAACATACCGCTGTGACCAGGCGGTCCCGGCCCGGACAGGCTCCTTCTCGCGCTAGCCGCGCTCCGCTTGCCGTCCGGTCCTGGCCACTCAGCCGCGGAACGCCTCGCGGGCGGCGGCCAGCCCGGGCGCGGCATGCTGGAAGTACCCGTAGCTGCCGTAGTCGCGCAGCTCCCTGGCGCTTTCCACGAGCGTGTCGAGCACGGCGAACGCGAACGCCCCGCCGACCGAGATCCGGCTCGCGCCCATTTCGGCCAGCTCGGCGACCGGCGGGACCCCGGGTTTGGCCAGCACGTTGACCGGGGCGTCCACGGCCGCGATCAGCTCCCGCAATTCGGCGGGCTTGGTCACGCCCGGCGCATACAGCACGTCCGCGCCCGCCTCCTGATACCGGCGCAGCCGCGCGATCGTATCGGCCAGGTCGGCCCGGCCGTGCAGGTAGTTCTCGGCCCGGGCGGTCAGGACCAGGTGGACCGGGCCCGCGTGCGCCGCCTCGGCCGCCGCCGCCACCCGCTCAGCCGCCACGGCCAGCTCGTAGATCGGGTCCTCCTCCCGGCCGGTGAAGTCCTCGATCGAGCACCCGGCCAGCCCGGCCGCCACGGCCAGCCGCACCGTCTGCGTGACGCCTTCCGGGTCATCGGCGTAGCAGTTCTCCAGGTCAGCGGAGACCGGCAGGTCCGTGGCCCCGGCGATCCCGGCCGCGTTCTCCAGCGCCTCATCGCGGGTAATCGAGCCGTCTAGCTGCCCGAGCGTGGCCGCGAACCCGGAACTCGTGGTGGCCAGGGCCGCGAATTCCAGCCCGGCCAGGATCCGGGCCGAGCCCCGGTCCCAGGCGTTGGGCATCACCAGCGGCGTGCCCGGCTGGTGCAAGGCCAGGAACCGTTCTGCTTTCTCTGTCTGGGCGCTCATACCGCGAATCTAGCGTTCAGCAGCTGATTTGTTCAGCTGGCGCGGCGCGGGCGGTGCGCCTTCCGCGCGGGCGGCGCGCCTTGCGCGCCCACCCCCGCCGCCGCGGGCACCCTTGCCCGCCGGCCGGTTGCCCGCTCGCCCAAGGCCCGCGGGCCTAAAGCCCTCAGGCCTCAGGCCCGCCGGCCTGGTACACGGCCTGTCCGGCCAGGCCCTGGATGTGTGCCGGCGGCACGATGCCGCCGGGCAGCGCGGGATCGGGCACCGGCTGCTGCCAGCGCGCGACCAGCGGCAGCTCCCCGGCCCACCGCCCGAGGGCCGCGTCCGGGCTCGCGCCGTCGTCGGGCGGGCCTGTGCGGATCTTCACCGACGCCTCGTCCAGCGACATCGCCAGCAGGGTGGTCTTGGCCAGCTCCTTCTGGCTGGGCCGCCGGGCGTAGTCCCACTGGCCCGGGGCCAGCTGCTGCGACAGTGCGCGCAGCCCGCGCAGTTTCTGCTCGGGGTCGGTCACCGGGCGCGGCGGCGCGTAGATCATCGCGCTACGGTAGTTCACCGCGTGCTCGAATACCGACCGGGCCAGCACCAGGCCGTCCAGCACGGTGACGGTGAGACAGGCGCAGGCCGGCGGCCGGGCCAGGCTCCGGCTCCCGGTCGAGCCGTGCACGAAGACGTGCTCGTCGTCGAAGCCGTAGCAGGTCGGCACGACCATGGGCACGCCGTCGACCAGCACCCCCAGGTGCGCGATCAGCCCGGCGCGGAGCACGGCGAGCAACTCGGCCCGGTCGGTGCGGCCCTGCTCGCGCAGCCGCCGGTGCCGGGTCCGGGGCGTGGCCGACAGCGGCTTCGAGCCGGTGCTGTTCGGATTAGCCATATATCCAGGTCTCAGGAAAGCGAATCAGTTGCTATTTCGATTGTAGACAACTAATTCGGCATTCCGGCCGCCGCCCGGGCATAGCTGTCGAGCACCAGCTCCCAGAACCCGGCCACGTCGATCGACATCGCCACCAGCGCGTTGCACCGCTGCGCCGGCGCCTCGAAATCGGTGACGGTCATGCCAGCCGTCCACTGCCCCGAGGTCTCCACCTCCACCCGGGCCGGGCGGCAGCCGATCAGCTCCGGGCGGGCCACCAGGGCCACCGCGCAGACGTCGTGCACAGCCGGGCCGTCGGGCGCCTGTTCACCCGAGCCGGGCGGGGCTAGGTAATCGGCCACGGCGGGCACCAGCAGCTCGCCGCCGAGCCGGCCCAGCCCGCGCATCCGCTCCCTGATCGCAGCGCCCGCCCGGGCCTGGTGCGTCACGTCGAGCCCGACCATGGTCACGGTCCAGCCCGCGGCGAAGACGATCGCGGCTGCTTCCGGATCGGCCGCGATGTTGAACTCCGCGGCCGGGGTCACATTGCCCCGGCTGGCTGAGCCGCCCATGATCACCAGCCGCCGTACCCAGCTGACCAGCCGGGGCTCCCGGCGCACCGCGAGCGCGATGTTGGTCAGCGGGCCCACCGCGATCAGGGTGATCTGGCCGGGCGCGGCCGCGATCGTGTCGATCAGGTAGTCGACCGCGTGGCCCGGGGCGGCCTGCCCGGATGGCGGCAGCCGCGCGCCGCCCAGCCCGGATTCGCCGTGCACCTGCCGCGCGTCGATCGCCTGGCGCAGCAGCGGCCCCGGGCTCCCGGCGACCACCGGCACGTCCAGGCCGATGAAGCCGGCCACCCGCAGCGCGTTCGACGTGGTCGACGGCAGCGAGACGTTGCCGGCCACCGTGGTCACGCCGCACAGCCGCAGGCCCGGATGGCCATGGGCGAACACCAGGGCCAGCGCGTCATCGATCCCCGGGTCACAGTCAATGATGATCTTCGCCGGACTCGCTCCCGCCGTCACCGTGCGGTCCCTCCCGCCACTCCCGCCATCGCTGTCACCCGCCCGCGATCGTCCCGGTCCCGTCCAAATCGTCGCATGCCTCGCCGCCCGGCGTAGCTTAGCGCCGGGAGACCGCGATCACGGTCACATGCTGCTACATTCAGCCATCGCTAGCTACTTACAGTTACCTAGCCGGGGCATCCCGCCCGGGCGGCAGCCAGTCGCCGTTCCAGCTCTTCCTTGATCGCGGTTATTAGGTGGGGTGATAGCCCACGCGAATAACCGTAGTAATAGGACGAAGCGCGGGAGTGATCATGGATTCACGGCCCGCTGCGGGGGCCTGGATCAGCCGGTGGCGTGCAGCCAGCGGACCGGGGCGCCCGCGGCGGCGTGCCGGAACGGCTCCAGTTCGTCGTCCCAGGGCTGGCCGAGCAGCAGCGCCAGCTCGGCTTCCAGCGAGCCGCCCAGAGCCGGATGCCGGGGGGCGTGCATGCTGCGCAGCTCACCGATGCTGTCGCCGGTTTCGGTGCTGGCGCCCGCCGCCCGGCCAGGGCCGCCCCGGGCCGACGCGGCCAGCGTCATGGCCGCCCTGAGCCTGCCTTCGGGCACGAGCACGTCACCGTTGGCCGAGGTGACGGCGCTGAACGTGCCGAGCGATGGCGTGCAGCTATACCGCATCGCGTCACAGCCCGGGCTGGCATCCTCGGTCACCTCGAACCGGAGCAGGTTCCAGCCGGACAGCGCGGAGGTCAGCGCGGCCGAGCTGCCGGGGCGGCCGTGCCAGGCCAGCTCAGCGCGGAGCGATCCCGGCGCGGCTGGCTGGTCAACCCAGGGCAGCGTCAGGGCCACGCCAAGAACCCCGGCCACTGCCCACTCGACATGCGGGCTCAGCGCCGGGGGCGCGGAATGGACTTGCAGCACGCCACGAACGGACACTTGACCTCCCTGCCAGTAGACGAGGCTCGTCTTCCCCAACGACCTCGGCCCTCGCAGGGCTCGTCCCGCAGCCCGCTGTGCACCAGTTCCAGCTCACATTCTGCCGCACCGGCCGGGCCTGCACCAGCATTGTCGGTTGTTATCTGGGTCCAGTTCGGTCATTAGTTCGGATGGCGATCAGGCGATTGCGTGATGTGATGAATATGTGCCCTCGCCTGCCGCGGCCTCGGCGGCCGACCCGGTCCCTGATCGCGCCGCGGGCCGCCGCGCCGCCGGCCGCCGCTCGGCTGATCCGGCCGACCCGGCCGGGCTCAGCGACCGGGATATCAGCGGCCTGGTCTTCACCGGCGAGATGTACGGCGTCCAGCTGGACCAGCTGGCCGTGGTGCTCGGTACCAGCCCGGCCCGGACCCGGGCCATCGTGGCGAGCTGGCGTGGCCAGCGGTTAGCTGAGTCAGCCCGGCTCGGGCCAGGGACCGCCTGGGTCTGGCTGACCCGGGCCGGCCTGGCCAGCTGCGGCCTGGCCTACACCGCCGGGCCGCCCGCGCTGAGCCGGCTGGCCCATATCCGGGCAGTGACCGCGGTCCGGCTGGCGCTGGAGGCCACCCCGGGCTACCGGGCCGCTGGTGCGTACTGGCGCGGTGAGCGGCGGCTGCGGGCCCGCGGCGGCGGCCGGGTCGGGCTCAGGGAGCACTTCCCGGACGGCGAGGTGCACTGGCCCAGCGCCGCCGACCTCAGCTGGGCCGGCGAGTGCTGGGCCATCGAAGCCGAGCTCACCCGCAAGACGATGAGCCGGACCATGGCGATCATGCGAGACCTGCTGACCAGGACCGGCGACTACGGCAGCCCGGCGGCCGACGCGCGGGTTCCCGGCAGGCCGCCCCGGCACGCCCGCGCGCTGTACGTCTGCGCCCCGGCGGCGCTGGCCACGGTGACGAGGGCCCGGCAGGCGCTCGGCGCGGCCGGGGCCCGGATCGAGATCCGCCGCCTGCCCGCTGACGCGGCCTGGCCAGCCCCGTCCCAGAAAGCCCCCGCCCCGACAACACCAGTCCCGACAACACCGGCCCCGACGACACTGGCCACCCGAACAGCGGTCCCCCAAACAGCGGTTCCGGAAGCAGCGGTTCCGGAAGCAGCGGTCCCGGAAGCACCGCCGGGCCAGGCGGGGCGGCGGCGGTGATCGGCCGCTGGGTTAGCCTGCTGGCGGTCCGGGCCGCGGCCAGGATCCTCGGCCGGATGATCAGGGCGCTGGCCATCGTCGCGCTGATCATCGCGGCCGCGCCGGTCTCGCTGGCCGCGGCACTCAGCGTGGCGGGCGCGTGGCTGGCCGGCTGGCCGCCGGCCCGGCTCGGCCGGGGCGCGGCGTGGTGCGCCCCGATGATCGCGGTCTGGCTCGCGGGCACCGGGCTCGCTGCCCGGGACTGGGCCAGCCTGGCCCAGGCGCCATACCAGGCCTGGCTGCACATGTGGCACGACGGCGCGGCCGGGGCGTACCTGGCCGCCGCGGCGGTCATCGCCCCGCCCGCTATCCCGCTGGGCCTGCTGGCCGGCGCGCTGGCCTGGTCCCGCCGGATCCAGTCGATGCAGACCGGCTCGGGCGGCCGGTCGCCCGCCACGGCCGCCGCCTTCGACCTGCGCCAGTGGCGCCATCAGGTGCGGACCGCCAGGGCCCGGATCACCGCGCCCGGCTCGGTGCCGCTGAGCGGCCCGCGCGGAGAGGTGGTAGCCGGGGCCGTGATCAGGGCCGTGGGTCACCGGCCGCGGCAGATCGCGGCCATCCCGTACCAGCGGATGCGCTCCCACCAGGTGATCGTGGGCACCACAGGGACCGGGAAGACCACGCTGCTGCTGCGGTTGTGGGCCGGGTTCATGGCCAGCGCGCTTAGCCGGCACGCATCCGGCGGCGGGCCGCCGCCGCTGCTGGTCGTGCTGGACTGCAAGGGCGGCGCCGATGCCCGGCGGATCGCCGACCGGGCTCGCCGGGTGCTGCGCGCGGCCGGGGCCGCCAGCACGGCGATCTGGCCGGACGAGGCCAGCCTGTCACTCTGGGCGCTGCCGCCCGGACAGCTCATCACGACGCTGGTCGACCTGGTCGAGCACGGCACCGGCGGCGCCGCCTACTACGCCGACGTGATGGAAGCCATGGTGACCCTGGCCGTCCAGGCCCCGGCCGGCCCGCCGCAAGACACCGCGGACTTCCTGGCCCGGCTCGATCCTGGCTGGCTGACCATGGCCTACTCGGCCGGCGGCTACGACGAAGCGCACGCGCTGATCCGTGCCGCTGGCCGGCAGACCGGCGACATCGCGCTGCGTTACCGCGCTTTGTTCCGCCGGCTCGGCGCCGGGCTGGACGGGCCGGGCAGCTTCGCCGACGCTGACGCCTGGTACTGCATCCTGGAGGGCACCGCGGAGATCAGCGTGGCCGAAGGCCAGGCCCGCGCCCTGGTGGACCTGCTGGCCAGTTTCGCGGCGGCCGGACCGAACGGGCCAGGGGCCGGGCCAGGCGGGGCCGGGCCAGGCGGGGCCGGGCCAGGCGGGGCCGCGGCAGGCCGCCGGGAGATCCTGCTGGCCGTCGATGAGTTCAGCGCCGTCTCCCGCCGGCTGCCGGTCTGGCAGCTGTACGAGCGGGCCCGCTCGCTCGGCCTAGCCGTCCAGGTCTCCTCTCAGTCCTGGCAGGGGCTGGCCGCCGAGGAGGACGAGCGGTACCGGATCGCGACCGCCGCCGACGGCGGTATCTGGCTGCTGCGCACCCCGCATCCCGAACCCGTCGCGGCGCTGGCCGGCCACCGGACCGTCACCGAGTCGGCCCGGCAGCTGCGCGGCGCGTCGGCCTGGGATCGCCGGGGCACCTCGCAGTCCCGGCTGATCCCGGTGGTCGATCCGGCCCTGATCCGGGCCCTCGACGTCGGGCAGGCGGCCTATATCTATCGCGGCGGCACGACCTACGTTCAGGTCAAGCGCCTGGTCGCCCCGCCCGCCGCGGTCAGCAGGCCGCGAGTCCAGCGCGGCGACCTGGCCCGGCCGCAAGCCGGCTCGCTCCCGCAAGCCGGCCTGGCCGCGCCGGGCGGCCTAGTCCCGCCGGGCGAGCGGGTCCCGGCGCAGGGCGGCACGCCGCCGGGTGACCAGGTCCGGACGGGACTCACGGCCTGGCTGGACGAGACATTCGGCCCGGAGGTGCTGCCGTGACGGGCCAGCCGCCGGACCGGGTGACCAGGGTCCGGACGGGACTCACGGCCTGGCTGGACGAGGCATTCGGCCCGGAGGTGCTGCCGTGACGAGACGACCGCCGGCCGGTGACCCGTTCACGGTCCTGGGCCTGCCTCGGGCGGCCGATATCAGCGACGACGAGGTACGCGCGGCCTGGCGCCGGGTCGCCGCGGCCACCCACCCCGACCGCGAGGACGGCGGCGACCCGTCGCGATTCGCGCACGCCGCCGCCGCTTACACCACGCTTCGGACCCGGTTCGGGCGCAGCGAGGCGCTGGCCGATCTCGACGCGCCAGGCCGGCCTGGATCTGGCTCCGCCACTTCCAGCTCAGCCACTTCCGGGCCAGCCGCATCCGGGCCAGCCGCATCCGGGCCAGCCGCATCCGGCTCAGCCACGTCCGGTTTTCCTGGGCTGGGTCGTGGCCGGGAGCTCGCTTCGCGTCCCGGGTCCGGCGCGGGCGGCCGGGGCGCCTGGCGCTGCGCATCCTGGCCGCCGCCGGGGCCAGCGCGGTGGCCGTGGCCGCGGCCGGGCCGCACCCGGCTGGGCCGGCCCTGGTCACGGGCGCGCTGACCTGGCTGGTCGTCACGGCCAGGCGCGATCTCGCCCCGCCGCGCTGAACCGAGCGCAGCCGGGTCCGGCGGGTCGAAGTCGTGTCTTGTCCGGCACTGCCGGGACTGGGCCGCCGAGGACGCGCAGCACGATTCCTGGCCCGACCGCCTGATCTGGGCGCACTTTGCGGTCCGGCATCCGGCGGCCACGATGGCCACGACGGCCACCACGGCCCTTGATCTTCGGGTGCACCGTCTGGCGTCCGAGGCCGCTCAGCCGGGGGCCGGGCCGGTCGCGATGGGGCGGGCCGGGTCGGTGATCCAGCCGGACCAGGAGCCCACGTACAACGCCGCGGGGATGCCAGCAAGCTCCAGCGCCAGCACCTCGTGCGCCGCGGTCACCCCCGACCCGCAGTAGGCACCGACCGGCTGGCCCGCCCGCACGCCCAGGTTCGCGAACCGGTCGCGGAGCTGAGCCGGGTCACGCAGCCGGCCATCGGGCCGCACGTTCTCGGTGGTCGGCGCGCTGATCGCACCGGGGATGTGCCCGGCGACCGGATCGACGGGCTCGCTCTCGCCCCGGTAGCGCGCTGCGGCCCGGGCGTCGAGGAGCACGCCGGTCCTGGCCAGCGTGGCGGCGGCCGCGTCATCCAGGACGGGAAGCTGGCTGGGCCGCGCGGTGAAGGACTGGTCCTGGCGGTCTGCCCGGGGCGGGTTCGCGGTGCTGACCGGCAGGCCGGCCGCGACCCAGGCGTGGAAACCGCCGTCGAGCACCCGGACCTGATCGTGACCGAAATAACGCAGCAGCCACCAGGCCCGGGCCGCCACCGTCGAGTCGCCGTCGTCATAGACGACCGCCAGGCTGGCGGGCCGCAGGCCGGCCCGGCGGGCCGCGGCTTCGAAGGCAGCAGGCTCCGGCAGCGGATGCCTGCCGCCCGCGCCAGGCGGCCCGGCCAGCTCGGTGTCCAGGTCGACGAAGACCGCCCCGGGCAGGTGACCGGCCCGGTAGCTGTCCAGGCCGGGCGGGCCCGCCAGCCGCCACCGGACGTCGAGCAGGATCGGCACGGGGTCAGCGGCCAGCTCGCGGGACAGCGATTCGACGTCGATCAACGGGCCCGGCATGACATCCATCCTGTGGGTAACTCGCTAATTCCTGTGGATAACTAGACGGAAGGCGGTGGGGTTCCCCGTCGCGACTGTGGACAAACCTTATCGCCCGGCTAGCCGGCTGCTCACGGTGATCTGCCCGCGACCGTGCGGCACCAGAGCGCGGCCCCGGGCCAGCACCCGCCCGGCCAGCGGGCCCGGCCAGCGGCGGCCGGGCGGATCAGCCGGCTGGCCGGTACCCGGCGGCCATAGCCTCCACGTCCGGCGGCCAGGCCAGCAGCGGCACCAGCTGATCGGCTGAGGTCAGCGAGCCGTGCATGCCGATCAGGGCCGATTCACGCGGCTCGGACACCGTCGCGACCACCGCCCGCGAGCCCGGCCGGGGCCGCGACCACATCCCCGATCCTGGCCGCCAGGCCCGGATCGACCGGGCCGAACCAGCCATCGGCCACCGCCTCGTCCCTGGCCGCGACCCAGGCCTGCGGGCCGAGGGTCTCGCGCCAGGCGGCCAGCACATCGGCGGCGGCGCCGGGCACGGCATAGACGTGCCTGGCCCGCGGCTCGCCGCCGAGCAGGGCCACGCCCGCCCGCAATTCGGGCCGGGCGTCGGCGTCGATCCGGTCCGGCGGCGCGACGTCCACCATGCCATGGTCAGCGGTGATGTACAGCGGGACGCCCGGAGGCAGCGCCCCGGCGAGCTGCTCGGCGAGCTTGTCGACATGGCCCAGGTGGTACCGCCAGGCGTCCGAACCGCAGCCCCAGGCGTGACCGGTGGAATCCAGCTCCCCGTGATAGGCCATCACCAGGGCCCGGTCGTGGCCCGCCATGGCCCGCGTGACCTGGGCCACCAGCGCGCCGAGCGTATCGGCCCCGTAATACTCGGCGCCGCGCATCGCCGCGGCAGACAGCCCGGTTCGCTCCAGCATCCGCTGGGCGACCCGGCTCGCGCTGATCCCGGCGGCCGCGGCTCGCTCGAAGATCGTGCTGCCCGGCTGCCAGCTGAGCGGGTCGACCTGCTTGTCCCATTGCAGGGCGTTCAGCAGCTTGCCGGTGCCCGGTACCGCGACCTGATAGCCGAACAGGCCATGCTGGCCGGGCGGGCGCCCGGTACCCAGCGACGCCAGGCTGGTCGCCGTGGTCGCCGGGAATCCCGCCGTCAGCGGCCGCCCGGACACGGCCAGCTCCGAAAGGAACGGCGCGGCGGCCGGCTGGTCGCGCAGCAGTTCCCAGCCCAGGCCGTCGATGACCAGCAGGCAGATCCGCTCGGCGGGCGGCAGGCCGAGCGGGTTGGCCTCACCGGGGACGCCCAGCGCGGCCAGCACCGAGGTGGCCAGGTCCGGCAGCGCGGCCGAGCCGTACTGTGGCACGGACGGCACCGATTCTGGCTGCAGCGATTCGGGCAGGTCTGTCATGAAACCGGTAGCTCCGTCATGCGGCGGCTGGCCCCGTCATCGTCATGGCATCATCGTCCACAGCGTCATCGTTCACGGCGGGATCGCCGTCACTGCGGGCGGCTAGTGGCCTCGGACAAGGCTTGCGCGAACGCCAGGACCTGCCGGACCGAGTCCTCTCCGTCCGCCGCCTCGCTCACCCTGATCGTGAGATCATCCGCGGTAATGGTGCCGGTATAGCCATGATCGGCCTCACAGCTCTCGTCGCCGCAGTGGGCCGGCTCGAGTTCAATGTGGGCCAGCACATTCCAGCCGATGGTCAGCACGACCTCACTGGGCCTGGTGACGCCCGGCAGATAGGAGGCCGGGTCCGGAATGACCCGGGTGACCGCCACCGACGAGATCTGGCTGAATTTGATCGCCTCGGTGCTGGTCTCGGCCTGCGGGCGGGCATCGGAGTCGTCGGCATCGGCGGGATGCTCGTCAGTGTGCGAGTAGACCAGCCGGGCCGGCGTCAGGGCGAGGACGGTCATGTGCCGCCTGACTTCCATGCCGGGGTCGAATAGCGCGTCGTGAACGACCACGAACGAAATGACGGGCTCTGGGCCGAGCGCGGATGATACGGCGTCAAAAACGAGGCCCGGGTAGTAACCGCTTCGCTCGATCGCAGTGCGCATTCCGCCGACGGATGCTCGCGTTTCCCTCATCCCCCCATCGTGAACCGTCATGATGACGCCACTCGCCCTGCTGGGTCCAGATCGGAATCAGCCATGACAACCACAATATGCCCGCCGCCCGGCCCGGCATGCCATTGCCTCAGCGCGGGCCTGAGCGGTTATCCAAATATCGCTATCCGGGCGGCGGCAGGCCCCGGACCGCGCGCTCGCTGAGCAAGTACCGCAGCAGGACGACATCACCGAGCTGGCGGACCTCAGCCAGCCGAATCCGGCCGGGCAGGTGGTCCCTGACCCCCGCCGCCGCCCCGAACCTGGGAGCCGCCGGATCGGCGACCAGCAACGGCGCGACCACGAGCTGCAGCTCATCGGCCAGCCCGGCAGCAAGGAACTCGGCGTGCACCTGGGCGCCTCCTTCAACCAGCAGCCGCCTGACCTGGCGCGCGGCCAGGTCGGCCAGGATCGGGCCCAGATCAGCCCGCTCCCCCGCGGCTACCACCACCGCGCGGCCGCCGAACCGGGCCCGGGCCCGCTGCGCCGCGGCTGCCGGGACATAGACCAGCCTGGCCACCTCGCCGGCCTGGCCGGCCTCAGCGGCCGGCGGCCCGGCGGTGAAGAACCGCGCGCCGGGATCCAGGTCCGCGCTGCGGGTCAGCACCACCTTGGCCGGGCTGGCGGGCAGGCCCCGCGCCACCCGCCCGGCCCGGCGCCGCGCGGACCTGACCAGCAGAGCCGGGTCGTCGCGCCGGACCGTCCGCGCGCCGACCAGGATCGCGTCGCAGCCGGCCCTGACCTCATCGACCCGGTCGAGGTCGGCCGGGCTGGACAGGATCAGCCGGGTGCTGCTGGCATCGTCGAGGTAGCCGTCGATCGACGCGGCCGCCGACAGCAGCACGTACGGGCGTTGCGGCACGCGGGCTCCGCCTCAGTTCTGGCGAGCCATGCTGGCTCTGGAATCTGGTCCGGTCAGTAGCTGGCAGCCGGCCTTACCGCCGGGAATAGCCGGCTGACCAGCTCAATTGCCCTGCCCGCCCGAAGGTACCTGACCACCGGCCGCAGCCGGGGCCCGGCGGCCCGCCAGAGCCGGCCGCAGCGGCGCAACCACGCTCAGGGTGGGTTAATCTGCGGATGCCGGGAGGAGGCAGGATGGCGCCGCAGCGAGCTTTGCTGCAACCGCTGCGCCAGTGGGATCCGGAGCAGATCGACGGTTACGTCCTGATCGGATGCCTGGGCGCGGGCGCGATGGGCCGGGTCTACCTGGGCCGGTCCGCGGCGGGACGGCTGGTCGCGGTCAAGACGATCAAGATCGAGCTGGCCGAGGAAGCGGACTTCCGCAACCGGTTCGCGCAGGAGGTAGCGGCGGCCCGGCGGGTCAGCGGGGCCTTCACCGCCGCGGTGGTGGCGGCCGATCCGGAGGCCGACCTGCCCTGGCTGGCCACCGCCTACGTGCCCGCGCCTTCGCTGAGCCAACTGGTCCGCTCCTGCGGCCCGCTGCCGCCGCAGGCGGTCAGATGGCTGGCGGCCGGCTGCGCCGAGGCGCTGGAGTCGATCCACGGCGCCGGGCTGGTGCACCGCGACCTGAAACCATCCAACGTGCTCGTCTCGCCCGACGGTCCCCGGGTCATCGACTTCGGCATCGCCAGGGCCGCCGAGCGGGTCCAGCTCACGGTGACCCGCGGCGCGGTGGGCACGCCCGCCTACATGGCGCCCGAGCAGGCCAGGGATACCCGGCAGGCCACGATGGCCAGCGACGTCTTCTCCCTGGGCGCCACCATGGCGTTCGCGGCCACCGGCCATGCTCCTTATCAGGGCGAGACCGTGATGGACGTGCTGGTCCGGCTGGCCACCGAGCCGCCTGATCTCAGCGGGCTGCCCGCCGAGATCGCGGACATCGTCTCGGCCTGCCTGCACCGTGACCCGCGTCAGCGGCCGGACCCGGCGGCGGTACTCGCCCACCTGGCCCCGGGCCATCCGGCCAACGAGCGGGAACTCGGCCCGTCCGCGCTGCCCGGGCCCGCGCTCGCGCTCATCGCCGAGTACCACAAGGACCCGCGCCCCGGCCCGACGGCCGCGGCTGAGGGGGCCGTGACTGAGGGCGCCGCGGACGAACACGGCGAAGAGGACACTTTCGGCTCCCACGACGGGTTCGCCAGCCAGGCTAGCCACGCGCGCCTGGCCGCAGGCAGCCTGCCGCATGCGGGCCGCCGGATCCGGCCGGTCCCTGGCGGCCGGACCGGGCAGGCCCGGGCAGCCGGCCCGGCGGGCCGTCACCCGCAGCCGCCGCGATCACGGCGGCTGCGGCTTGGGGTCGCGGCCACGGTCGCCGCCGCGGCGCTGCTGGCCGCGGGCGCCGCGGCCGGGGCCACCATCGCGGACGGCCACCGGCCGGCCACGGCTGCTTCCAGCCCGCCGCCCGGGCTGGGACCGCCACCCGGGCTGGGACCGCCCGGTCAGTCAGTGATCTCCGCGCAGCAGGGCGGCAGGCCGCTGCCCGAGGCCAGCATGAGCCAGCCCGCCGGTGACCCGCAGACCGGGTTCGTGGTCGACGGCCAGGGCTGGCCACCCGGCCGGCCCGTGAGCATCACGCTGGTCGGCGTGGGCGTCGCGCCCGAGCACCCGACCGTCGACGGCGCGGGGACCTTCAACTACCTCATCAACCAGGATCACGAGTTCTTCCCCGGCGATCTCCCGCCCGGGCGCTACCAGGTCAAGGTCAAGGTGGCCGGCGCCGGGCCCGCCGTGACCAGTTTCGTGGTCCGTCCCCAGCCCGGGCCTGCCCCCAGCCAGGGCTGACCGAGCCCGCCCGGGCCCGGGATCAGGCTCGGATCAGGCGACCGGGGTCCACCACAGATCCTCCTGGCGGGAGATCCAGGCCGGGTTGCTGAGCCGGTTCAGGTCTTCGGTGGTCACGATGCCGTGCTCGATCAGGGCGCCGACGATCACCTCGTCGGACAGCCTGATGTCGGCCCGCACCAGGCCGCGCTCGGCGATCTTGCGGCGCAGCACCTTGACGTGCTCCCCGACCCGCGCCGAGAGGCGGTCACGGAAGGCCGGATCTGAGTTGAAGCAGTCCAGCTCGTGCCGGGCGTCGGTGACCTCAAGCGCGGCCCGCGCGATCTCCGGGGTGCGCGGCAGCGGCGTGCCGCGGGCCGGGTCAACCAGCCATGGCCGGCACCACATCAGCGCGACCAGGAAGAGCTTGGTGTTCGGGTCCAGGTAGAGCGGGAGCACGGTGGCGTCGTCCTCGGCCCGGTTCCTGGCGTTCGCGGCCGCATCGCCCTGCGCCTGGCCGGCCAGCCCGGCCACCACAAGCCGCAACGGCTCCCCGGCGTCCAGCATGGCCCGCGAGCCGACCAGGGCCGTGCCCTCCTGGATGAACCAGCCGCCGGTTGGCTCACCGTGCCGCTCGAGCCGCGGCAGCCTGATCCGGTACCCGTCGCCCTCCGCGTACAGGGCATGGGTGTGGCTGATGTTGGCCACCCAGGCGCCCCCGCCCACGGCGGAGATGACCCCCGCCCGCCGGGACAGCCCGCGCCCGGCCGCCACCACCAGGTCCGTGCCAGGCCCCCGGCCGAACACCAGCCGCCGGCCATCCGGAAGCGAGATGACCTGCCCGGACGGCGTCGTGACATGTGCCGTCGCCGCTGGCGTCGCTGAATCGAGCTCCATTGCCATCCTGCTGGTGCCTGCCCCCGCTCAGCCGCGCTGGCCTGGTAGCGCATTGTAAAACCGGCTCACTGAGCGCGTCATCCCCGAGTTCGGGGATAGCCGCCGGACCCCGGTTGCGGTTGGCTGTGCCCAGCTGGGGCGAGGCAGGGTCGTGCAGCCTTGGGGGGACGACCGCTGGGCGCAGTTCAGGTGGCCGATCCGTGCCACCGGCCGCTTCCGGCGGCGCGGTCGGGGCCCGCGTTCGCTGGCGCGAGCCAGGGAACGCGGGTCCAGTGGGGGGGACCTGGTCCGGCGCGATCCTGCCCGCCCCAGTCCGCCGCGCCTTAGCGCGGTGCGTCAGTCCGCCCCGCGGCGGCCGGCGCCCGCGCTACGGCGTTGCGCGCCAGATCCCCGCCACGGCCGTGCCCCTCTGCGCCACGACGGCCGCCCCGCGCCACGGAAGTCTCCCCGCCCCACGGCAGGCCCCGCGCCATGACAGGTCTCCCGCGCTACGGCGCGGCCGGGGCGGCCGCCAGCGCGTCGGCCAGCCGCCGGGCGTATCCGGCCGCCTCATCGTCGTCGGCGTACTTACCCCGCGGCCAGAAGAACCCGCGCAGGCCATCACCCTTGGTCCGCGGTACCACGTGCACGTGCGCGTGCGGGACGCTCTGGCTGACGACGTTGTTCATCGCGACGAAGCTGCCGCTGGCGCCGAGCGCCCCCGGCAGCACCGCGCTGATCCGCCGTACCAGCCCGAACAGCGGGCTGATCAGGTCGGCGGGCACATCAGCCAGGGTCACGTAGTGCGCCCGCGGGATGACCAGCACATGCCCCTTGAACAGCGGCCTGATGTCCAGGAAGGCCATGGTCAGCGGATCGGAGGCGACCACGTGCGCCGCCACGGTCCCGGCCGCGATCTGACAGAACAGGCAATCAGTCACCCGGGCACGGTAGCGTGCGATTCATGGCGGCTGACGGACGGGCTCACGTGCTGGCGATCGGCGGGATGGGCGGCAGCGTGGCCAGCCCGGGCCAGGCGCTGCCTCCGCTGCTGGCTTGCGCGCTGGACCTGTCCGGCGTTCCTGAGCCCCGGGTGTGCCTGATCAACACGGGCATGGGCGACGATCCCAGGTTCTTGACCCTGGCCTACTCGCGGCTGGCCGTGACCTCGGCCCGGGTCACTCACCTGGAGCTCTTCCCGATGCCGAACGCAGCGGATCCGGCCGAGCTGCTGCTATCCCAGGATGTCATCTTCGTGGGCGGCGGCAGCGTGGCCAACCTGGCCGCGGTCTGGCGGGTACACGAGCTGGACCGGATCCTGCGGGCGGCCTGGCGGGCCGGGGTGGTCCTGTCCGGCGTCAGCGCCGGTGCGATCTGCTGGTTCGATGGCGGCACCACGGACTCATTCGGGCCCCGGCTGCGGCCGTTCACCGCGGGCCTGGGTTTCCTGGCCGGCAGCTACTGCCCGCACTACAACTCCGAGCCCGGCCGCCGCCCGCTGTTCCAGTCCCTGGTCGCGGACGGCACCCTGCCGGCTGGCCTGGCCTGCGATGACGGGGCCGCGGTGCACTTCACCGACGACGGCTTCACCGAGGTGGTGGCCGACCGCGACGACGCCTTCGGCTACCGGGTCGAGGCCGATGGCGCGGGCCAGGCGATCGAGACCCGGCTGCCGGTCCGGCGGCTGGCCGCGACCGCGGCCAGCCCGGCGCGGCGCTGACCCAATCCGGGCCCGCAGCCGGCTGGCCGAGCGGGTCAGCCGCCAGCGGGACGCTGATCAGCCCGCAGGGGGATGATTACCGGGCGGCCGCCGGCTTACGCTGAGCCCGTGTCCGCCATTTACTCCTGGCTCCGGCGCCACCCGCGCCTAGTCGATGGTTTCCTCGCGGCCGCGATCGGGCTGCTGGGTGCCGGCGCCTTCATCAGCGGCCAGATCCTGGTCAAGCTGCCGGTGACGCTGGCGCTGGTCATCCCGGTGGTGTTCCGGCGTGCCTACCCCCGGCAGGCGTTCATCGTCGCGGTGGCGGCCGGCGGCGTTCAGGTCCTCGCCGTGCGGGCCGGGCCGTCCGGGGCTGACCTGGCCATCGTGGTGCTGCTGTACACGCTGGCCGCCTACCGGCCGCGCCGGGAGTCCGTGGCCGGCCTGGTGACGTGCCTGGCCGGGTCGGCGGTCGCGACCGCGGCCTGGGACCCGGGGAATCAGTCCGGCATGACGCTGGCGGGCCGGCTGTTCGTGAGCACCGTGACGTTCGCCGGGCCCGCGCTGATCGCGTGGGTGCTGGGCGACTCGATGCGGTACCGGCGGGCCTACTACGCGGCGCTGGAAGAGCGGGCCGCCCGGCTGGAGGCCGAGCGCGACGCCCAGGCGAAGATCTCCGCGGCCGCGGAGCGGGCCAGGATCGCCCGCGATCTGCACGACGTGATCGCGCACAACGTCAGCGTCATGGTGGTCCAGGCGGACGGGGCCTCTTACGCCCTGCGGTCCGAGCCGGAGCGGGCCATCCAGGCCCTGGCCGCCATCTCCAGCACGGGCCGGCAAGCGCTGGCCGAGATGCGCCGGCTCCTGGGCGTGCTCAGGTCCGGGGAGGCCGGCGCCAGCCTCGCGCCCCAGCCGGGCCTGGATCAGGTCCGCGAGCTGGTCGAACAGGCCCGGGGGGCCGGGTTGTCGGTGTCGCTGCGGCTGCAGGGGGCGCCGCGGCCGCTGGCCGAAGGGGCCGAGCTGGCGGCCTACCGGGTGGTGCAGGAATCACTGACCAACACCCGCAAGTACGGCGGCGTCCTGGCCGCCGCCGCGGTGATGCTGCGGTACGAGGCGGACGGGCTGCTGGTCCAGGTCACCGACGACGGCCGGGGCGAAAAGTCCCAGGGCGACGGAGCGGGCCACGGACTGACCGGCATGCGCGAGCGGGTCGAGATGTACGGCGGCACCGTAGAGGCGGGCCCGCTGCCGGCCGGCGGCTACCAGGTGACCGCCCGGCTGCCCGCAGAGCCACTGGCCAGCCGGGTATGACCATCCGCATCATCCTCGTTGATGACCAGGAGCTGGTCCGGACCGGGTTCCGGATGATCCTCGACGCGCAGCCGGACATGGCCGTGGTCGGCGAGGCGGCCGACGGGCTGGCCGCGATCGAGCTGTCCCGGCGGCTGTCCGCCGACGTCATGATCATGGACGCCCGGATGCCCCGGCTCGACGGCGTCGCGGCGACCAGGCAGATCAGGACGGCCGGCGACCGGCCGCGGATACTCATGCTCACCACCTTCGATCTCGACGAGTACGCGTTCGCGGCGCTGAAGGCCGGCGCCAGCGGCTTCCTGCTCAAGGATGTCCCGCCGGACGAGCTGCTGTTCGCGATCCGGGCGGTGCACTCGGGTGACGCCGTGGTGGCGCCGTCGACCACCCGGCGGCTGATCGATCAGTTCGCGCCGATGCTGCCGTCGGCTGACGCCCCGGCGGCCCCCGGGCTGACCGATCTGACCGACCGGGAGCGCGAGGTGCTGATCCTGCTCGCGCAGGGCCTGTCCAACTGCGAGATAGCCCAGGGGCTGTTCGTCTCCGAGGCCACGGTGAAGACCCATGTCGGCCGGGTCCTGGCTAAGCTCGGGCTGCGCGACCGGGTCCAGGCGGTGGTGTTCGCCTACGAGAACGGCCTCGTCAGGGCGGGCGGCCCAAGCTGACCCCGCAGCGGCGGTGATCGGCTTCAGCGGCGAGGCATTAGGCTCAGATGGTGACCACCACGCTTCTCACCAGCCAGGCCCACCCCCGCGACGCTCAGGCTGATGCCATCATCATCGGAATCACCCAGGGCCCGGACGGACCTGTGCCTGCTCCTGGCGCGCAGGACGTCGATGCCGCGCTCGGCGGCAGCCTCGCGGCCACCCTGGCCGCGCTGGGCGCCACCGGCCAGGCCGAGGAAATAACCAAGATCGCGTCTGGCGACCGCATCGCGGCCCCGCTCATCACCGCGGTCGGCCTGGGGGCCTGCGACAGCGCGGGATCCTCGTTCAGCAGCGAGACCCTGCGCCGGGCGGCGGGCGCGGGCGTGCGGGCCCAGTCGCGCGGGCAGGCGCAGCAGATCGCCCTGGCGCTGCCCGTCAGGGACCGGGACGAGGCCGAGGCGGTCGCGCTGGGCGCGCTGCTCGGCGGCTACGCGTTCAACCGCTACCGCGACGGGGGCAAGGAGACGGTCACCGGCCTGACCATCCTGGCCAGCGGCGCCGAGGCCGAAGCCGGCATCGCCAGGGCCCAGGTCATCGCGGACGCGGTGACGCTGGTGCGTGATCTGGTCAACACCAGCCCGGCGCACATGTACCCGGCCATCTTCGCCGCCGAGGCAGAGCGGGTCGCGGCCGAGCACGGCCTCGACATCGAGGTACTGGACGAGCAGGCGCTGGCCGAGGGCGGGTACGGCGGGATCATCGGGGTGGGCCAGGGCTCGGTGCACCCGCCGCGGCTGATCCGGCTGGCCTACACCCACCCGGACGCGACCAAGACCGTGGTGTTCGCGGGCAAGGGCATCACGTTCGACTCCGGCGGGCTGTCCCTGAAGCCGCCGAAGTCGATGGAAACGATGAAGTGCGACATGAGCGGGGCGGCCGCGGCCATGGCCGCGGTGCAGGCGGTCGCGCGGCTCGGCGCCGTCGTCAACGTGGTGAGCTACCTGGCCATGGCCGAGAACATGCCGGGCAGCAGCGCGCAGCGCCCCTCCGACGTGATCACCATCTACGGCGGCAAGACGGTCGAGGTGCTGAACACAGACGCCGAGGGGCGCCTGGTCCTCGCCGATGCGCTGGCCAGGTCCGGGGGCGACGATCCCGACCTGCTGGTGGACATCGCCACCCTGACCGGCGCCCAGGTGACCGCGCTGGGCCAGCGGCTGTTCGCGGTGATGTCCAACGACGACGAGGCCCGCGCGGCCATCGTGGATGCGGCCGGCCGGGTCGGGGAGTCCGCCTGGCCGATGCCGCTGCCAGACGACCTCAGGCGCGGCCTGGATTCGACCGTGGCCGACCTGGCCAACGTCGCGGCCGAGTCCGCAGGCGGCATGCTGGTAGCGGGGCTGTTCCTGCGGGAATTCGTGCCGGACGGAGTCCGTTGGGCCCATCTGGACATAGCGGGGCCCGCGTTCCATCGCGGCGAGCCGTTCGGTTACACGTGCAAGGGCGGGACCGGAGCGGCCACCCGGACGCTCGTCCAAGTAGCGCTGGACGTGGCGGACGGGCGGCTGTAGCGCCCCGGCAGGCAAACACCAGGGCCAGGGAACGGCGGTGCCGGGCCGGGCCAGCAGAACCGGACAAGGAGCATCTAGTGGCTGACAGCAGCGGCTACGACATTGTCATCCTCGGCGGCGGCAGCGGCGGCTACGCGTGCGCGCTGCGCGGTGCCGAACTCGGCAAGCGGGTCGCGCTTGTCGAGCGGGGCAAGGTCGGCGGGACCTGCCTGCACCGCGGCTGTATCCCGACCAAGGCGCTGCTGCACGCCGCCGAGATCGCCGATCACACCAGGGAGAGCGCGAAGTTCGGCGTCCGGGCCAGCCTGGAAGGCATCGACATGCCGGGGGTCAATGCCTACAAGGACAAGGTGGTCAGCCGGCTCTGGAAGGGCCTGACCGGGCTGATCGCCAGCCGCCACATCGACGTGATCGAGGGTGACGGCCGGCTGGTGTCGCCCACCGCGGTGCAAGTCGGGGACCAGCTGATCGAGGGCGCGCACGTGGTGCTGGCCACCGGGTCGCAGTCGCGCAGCCTGCCCGGCCTGGACATCGACGGCACCCGGGTGATCACCAGCGACCACGCGCTGGACCTGGACCGGGTACCCGCCTCGGTGGTCATCCTGGGCGGCGGCGTCATCGGGGTCGAGTTCGCCAGCGTGTGGCGGTCGTTCGGGGCCGAGGTCACGATCGTGGAGATGCTCCCCCACCTGCTGCCGACGGAGGAAGAGTCTAGCTCGAAGCTGCTGGAACGGGCGTTCCGGCGGCGCGGCATCAATTACAAGCTCGGCACCAGGTTCGAGAGCGTCAAGGAGACCGACACCGGCGTGAGGGTGACGCTGGAAGGCGGGGCCACGATCGACGCAGAGCTGCTGCTGGTCGCCATCGGCCGGGGCCCGGTCTCGGCCGGGCTGGGCTACGAAGAGGCAGGCGTGGCGGTCGAGCGCGGGTTCGTCACCGTCGACCAGTACTGCCAGACCAGCGTGCCGACCATCTCCGCGGTGGGTGACCTCATCCCCGGACCGCAGCTGGCGCACGTCGGGTTCGCCGAGGGAATCATGGTGGCCGAGCGGGTCGCCGGGCTGCCGGTCACCCCGATCGACTACGACGGCGTCCCCCGGGTGACCTACAGCGACCCGGAGGTGGCCTCAGTCGGCATCACCTCCGCGACCGCCGCCGAGCGCGGCATCGACATCGTGGAATACAGCTACGACTCGGCCGGCAACGGCAAGAGCCAGATCCTGCAGACGCAGGGCGTCGCCAAGGTCATCGCCACCGCGGGCGGCGGCCCGGTACTCGGCGTGCACCTCGTCGGCGCCCGGGTCGGAGAGCTGATCGCCGAAGCTCAGCTGATCTACAACTGGGAAGCCGTGCCCGCCGAGGTGGCCCAGCTCATCCACCCGCACCCGACCCAGTCCGAGGCAATCGGCGAGGCGCACCTCGCGCTGGCCGGCAAGCCCTTGCACACCCACTCATGAAAGCCCCGCCCGTGCGGCCGCCTGCCGCAGCGATACGCGTCACCGTGAGCGCTGAAAAAACGAAGGAGTAACGGAACGCCATGTCGGTCTCCGTGTCCATGCCACAACTCGGCGAGAGCGTCAATGAAGGCACCGTCACGCGCTGGCTGAAGCGGGAGGGTGATCGGGTCGAGGCCGACGAGCCGCTGCTCGAAGTCTCGACCGACAAAGTCGACACCGAGATACCCTCGCCGGTCTCCGGGATCCTGCGCGGCATCACCGTCGCCGAGGATGAGACCGTCGCCGTCGGCGCCGAGCTGGCCGTCATCGATGACGACGGATCCGCCGGGGGCTCGGCCGGCACCGGGGCATCCGCCGGGGCCGCGGCGGAGCCGGCCATCACGCCGAACGCCGCGGCCGGCTACGACGCTCCGGCCGGCCAGGCCTCGGATCAGGCGGCCGCCAGCAGCCCGGAGCGGGACACGGCCGCGTACGACTCGCCCGGGTACCAGCAGCACCCGGCCGGGCAGCCGGGCTTCTCGATCTGGCAGCCGCCGGCCCAGCCGCCCGCCCCGCCACCACCACCGCCACCGGCACCGGCACCGGCACCACAGTCGTCAGCACCACAGGCGTCAGCACCACAGGCCGACCCGTACCAGCAGCCCGGCTACGGACCGGAGGAATATCCGTCCTACCAGCAGGACACTTACCAGCCGCAGCCCTACCAGCCGGAGTACCCGGCGGCGGGCTATCCGGGCCCGGCGCAGCCGGACCAGGACGAGGCGGCACCCGCCTACCGGCCGGCCTATCCGGACCAGCCCGCGGCCAGCGAGCCCGGCGCCCCGGCTTACCCGCCGGCCCCGGCCGCGCCCGCGGCCCAGCCGGGTTACCCTTCGGACTACCCGGCTCAGGATGGCCCAGCTCAGGATGGCCCAGCTCAGGATGGCCCAGCTCAAGATGGCCCAGCTCAAGATGGCCCAGCTCAAGATGGCCCAGCTGACCCGGGGGCCGGATACCCGGAGCCGGGCCATCAGGCCCAGGACGCCGTCAACGGCTCGGCGGCCGCTGGTGCGGCCGGGCCAGCGCTGACCGGCCCTGAGGGCCCGTACGTGACCCCGCTGGTCCGCAAGCTCGCCGCCGAGCACCGCATTGACCTGGCCAGCGTGGCCGGCACCGGCGTGGGCGGGCGGATCCGCAAGCAGGACGTCCTGGACGCCGCGAACGCCCGCCGCAGCCAGGGCCCGGCTCAGCCCGGCCCGGCTCAGCCCGCGGCAGCCCAGCCCGCCGCAGCACCGCCCGCGGCAGCCCAGCCCGCCGCAGCGCCGCCCGCCGCAGCCCAGCCCGCCGCAGCGCCGCGAGCCGCAGCGCCGCCAGTCGCAGCCCAGCCCGCAGCGCCGCCAGTCGCAGCCCAGCCCGCCGCGCCGCAGCCCGGAGCGGCCCAGCCCAGCCCGCCCGCGGCCCAGGAGGCCGCAGGCGCGCCCCGGACCGCGGTCGTGCCATCGAGCCTGCGCGGCACGACCGAGAAGATGTCGCGCTCGCGCCAGGTGATCGCGCAGCGGATGGTCGAGTCACTGCAGACCTCGGCCCAGCTGACCACGGTGGTCGAGGCGGACGTCACGGCCATCGCCCGGCTGCGCGACCGGGCCCGGGCCGCCTTCGAGGCCAGGGAAGGGGTAAAGCTGACCTTCCTGCCCTTCTTCGCCCTGGCCGCCGTGGAGGCGCTCAAGGTTCATCCCAAGCTCAACGCGGTCATCGACGCCGCCAACGCGCAGGTGACCTACCACGACGCCGAGCACATCGGGATCGCCGTGGACACCGACCGCGGGCTGATGGTGCCGGTCATCCGCAAGGCGGGCGACCTCAACATCGCCGGGCTGGCCAGGAAGATCGCCGATCTGGCCGAGCGGACCCGGGCCGGCCGGGTCGGGCCTGATGACCTGTCTGGCGGCACGTTCACGCTAACCAACACCGGCAGCCGGGGCGCGCTGTTCGACACGCCGATCATCAACCAGCCGCAGGTGGCGATCCTGGGCACCGGCATCGTGGTCAAGCGCCCGGTGGTCGTCGAGGACGCCGCGCTGGGCGAGGTGATCACCGTCCGGTCCATGGTCTACCTGGCGCTCACCTACGATCACCGGCTGGTCGACGGCGCGGACGCGGCCCGGTTCCTGGCCACGGTCAAAGCCCGGCTGGAAGAAGGCGCTTTCGAGACCGAACTGGGCCTGTAGCGCCGCCGGTTCCGAATGGCCCTGGGGGGAGCATGCGGATCGCGGTGACCGGCTCGTCCGGTCTCATCGGCACGGCGTTCATCGCGGCCGCCCGCCAGGCGGGCGACGAGGTGATCCGGCTGGTCCGGCGGCCGGCCCGGGCGGCCGACGAGGTCTCCTGGGCGCCCGGTGCACCGCGCGGCGGCCTTGATCCTGGCGCGCTCGGCCGCCTCGACGCCGTGGTCAGCCTGGCCGGCGCGCCGGTCGCGGCCCGGCCGTGGACTCCGGCTCGCAAGGGCGTGCTGCGCGCCAGCCGGATCGCGGCCACCAGCAGCCTGGTCAGCGCGCTGGCGGCGGCCGACCACCGGCCCGCCACGCTGCTGTCCGGGTCGGCCATCGGCTGGTACGGGGACACCGCCGACCGCGAGGTCGATGAGTCAGCGCCGAACGGTGACGGCTTCCTGGCCGGCCTGGTCCGGGACTGGGAGGCCGCCGCCCAGGCGGCCAGCCAGGCCGGCATCCGGGTCGTCACGGTGCGCTCAGGCATCGTCCTGGCCCGGCCGGGCGGGATGCTGGGCGCCCTGGTCCCGCTGTTCCGGCTCGGCCTGGGCGCCCGGCTGGGCTCAGGTTCTCAGTACCTGAGCTGGATCGCCCGCACTGACCACGTCGCGGCCCTGCGCTACCTGCTGACCCAGCCGTCCATCGCGGGCCCGGTCAACCTGACCGCGCCCGGCCCGGTCACCAACCGCGAGTTCACCAAAGAGCTGGGCCGCGTGCTGAGCCGCCCGGTCCTGCTGCGGGTCCCGGCTCCGGTGCTGCGCGGCGCGCTCGGCGAGCTATCCACCGAACTGCTCGGCAGCGCGCGGGTGCGGCCCGCCCGGCTGCTGGAGTCAGGTTTCACCTTCGGCTATCCCGACCTCGCCAGTGCCCTCGCCCGCGAACTCGGGATGGGCGGCGGCCCAGTGCCGCCGGGTCCAGGCCCCGCGGCCTGACGGCGGGCGCATCCGGGCCCGCACCAGGACCTGGCCGCCGGGCCCGGCCAGGCTCCGCGACTGGCCGCGGTCCGCCCCGGCCGGGGCCGCCGGGCCGCCGGGCCGCGGGAACAGGTCCCGCAGCGGCCGGTCCGGGGCCGCGCTGAGCAGCGGTACCCGCCACAGGGCCGGCATCGGCTCCTGGTGCCCCTCGCGCCGCCTGACCATCCCGATGGTCAGCCGCAGCAGCCGCCGGGCTCCGGCGATGGCCAGCACGGCCAGCGGCAGCTCGACCAGCACCGCCGACAGCAAGCTCAGCTCGAATTCCCTGGTATGGGTGTCCAGCACGACATCGAACCAGGCGTCGCAGAATAGCAGCGTGGCCAGCACCACCAGGCAGATGATCAGCACCTGACGGCGCCGCCAGGCGGCCCAGCCGGTCGCCCCGAACGCGGCCAGCAGGACGATGTCGAAGCCGACCCAGGCGCCGCGCCAGCCGCCCGCGCGGTAGTAGTGCGGCAGGCTGACCGCCAGCAATCCGGTCCAGGCGGCCAGGCCGAGGCAGCAGAGCACGATCGCGGCCAGCACGACCACGCGCCGTCGCCGGTCAGCGGCCGCGCGGCGCTGCGGCCGGGTGCCCAGCGCGGCCAGCTCGCGCCGCAGCGCGGCCAGCTCGTCCGGACTGATGTCCCGCAGCTGAACGTCATCGAACATCGGGGCCACCTCCCGGCTCAGCTACCCATGTCATGCCGCGCCTAGTTACATGCAAAACCGCCCAGGGCCGAGCTATTCCCGTGAGCCGGTTATTCTGGCGCTGTGAGCAGTCAAGACTCTGGTGAGCTGGTCTACGCCCGGGCCGGTTTCGGCCCGGGCGCGCTCGGTTACCTGCGGGCCTGGGACCTGCAGCGCGTCCTGCACGAACGGCGGGTCAACGGCGACATTCCCGATTGCTGCCTGCTGCTTGAGCACCAGCCGGTCTACACCGCGGGCAAGCGGACCAGCCCGCTGGACCGGCCGCTGGCCGATCCCGGTGCGCCGGTCATCGAGGTGGACCGGGGCGGGAAGATTACCTGGCACGGCCCCGGCCAGCTGGTCGGTTACCCGATCGTGGCCCTGGCCGAGCCGGTCGACGTCATCGCCTACGTCCGGGCCATCGAGGACGCCCTGATCCGGGCGTGCGCCGAATTCGGGGTACGGACCACCCGGGTCGAGGGGCGCAGCGGGGTGTGGATCCCGGGCGGCCCGGCCGGCGCCGCAGGACCGGAAGGTCGGGGCCATCGGGATCAGGATCGCCCGCGGCGTGACCATGCACGGCTTCGCGCTGAACTGCGACTGCGACTTGTCGTGGTATGACCCGATCGTGCCGTGCGGGATCAGCGACGCCACGGTGACCACCCTGACCGCCGAGGCTGGCCGGCCGGTCACCGTGGCCGACGCGGTGCAGGCCGTGCAGCCGCTCCTGGCGCAGGCGCTCGGGGCCACCCGGTGGCGCACCATCGAGGGCACCGCCGAGCTGCTGCCGCTGGCTCAGGCCGGTGACCCGGTGCCGGTCAGCTAGCGCCCGCGCGCCGGGGCCGGGCCCGCTAGTCCGCCGGGTCGATCAGCTGGTACACCGGCGCGCCGCTGGCCCGCCCGGCGAGCGCGCCCCTGATCCGGGCCTGAACCCGGTCCGGCATGTAGTCGCCCAGCTCAGCCGGGTCGGTGAAGCGGAAATCGTCGAGCTCGGCGGCCTGCAGGATGATGCCCGCCCCGTCGGCCAGCGTGCCGCCATCGAACACGAAGTGCATGATCGGCCGCATCCGCGGGCCGAACGGCTGGCCCCAGTCGATGGTGAGCAGCGGCCCTGCCGCCCGGTCCAGGCCGATCTCCTCGGCCACTTCCCTGGCGCAGCCGCGGTGCGGCGGCTCGCCGTGCTCGCAGATGCCGCCCGGGATCGTCCAGTAGTCCCGGTAGTTGGGCTTGACCAGCAGCACCTGCCCGGCCGGGTCGGTGATCAGCGCGCCGGCCGCCACCACCACGCCGGGCAGGCCGGTGAACCAGGTGCCGGCGTCGACGAAGTTGCCCGAGGCCGTCACGGCGCGCCTCAGCTCGCGGCCGCGGCGGCCAGGTCGGCCAGGTACCGGCCGATGTCATCCTGCGGCACGGTGGCCTGCTCGCCGCTGACCATGTCCCGCACCGTGACCGTGCCCGCCCCGGCCTCGGTCCCGCCGTAGATCAGGCACCACCGCGCGCCGTGATCGCTGGCCCACTTGAGCTGCCGGCCCAGCTTGCCGGACTGGCCCAGGTAGACGCCCGCCCGCAGGCCGGCCTGCCGCGCCCCGCCGCCGCGAACCCGAACGACCGGGGGGCCAGCGCCTGGTCGAGCACGGTGACGGCCAGGTCCAGGCGGCCGCGGACACCGCTGCCCTCATCCGGCAGCATCAGCAGGATCCGCTCGATGCCCAGCGAGCCGCCCGCGGCGGGCACGTCCGGGCCGCCGAGCTGCTCGATCAGCTGGTCGTACCGGCCGCCGCCGACGCGATCCCGGCCCCAGGCGGCGTGGTCACCTCCCAGATCGGGCCGGTGTAGTAGCTCAGGCCGCGCGACCATCCGCGGCGTCGAACGCGATCCGCCCGGCGGCAGGACCGGCCCGGCCAGCGCCAGCAGCTGGTCCACCTCGTCCAGCCCGGCCGCGCCCGGCTCGCTCGGCTTCAGCGCTTGCGCCGCACCTGGCCGGCCGTCGTCCGGGCCGGTCAGCCCTGGACCAGCCGTCGGCCGGCGCTGGCCGGGCAGGCCGCGGCCGGCGAGCTCGGCGGCCACCGCGTCGGGGCGAGCTTGTCCAGCTTGTCCAGCGTGATCAGCACGCCGGGGCCCAGCTCGCCGGCACCCCGTAGACGTCCAGCAGCCCGTGCAGCACCCGGCGCGAGTTCAGCTGGATGGGGAACTCGGTGACGCCCAGGCCGGTCAGGCCGTCGTGCGATCGGCCGCGACGATCTCGACGTCGGCCAGCGGTGACGCGCGAGCCGACGGTGTCGAGGTCGCACTGCGCGAACTCGCGGAACCGGCCCTTGCCCGGCCGGTCGGCCCGCCACACCGGGCCGATCGCGTACCGGTGGTAGGGCTCGGCAGCTGGCTGCCGTAGGTGGCCGCGACCCGCGCCAGCGGCACCGTCAGGTCGTAGCGCAAGCGCCAGGTCGGCCTCACCGGACGCCTCGTGCTCGCCCCGGCGCAGGATCTTGAAGATCAGCTTGTCGCCGTCGTCGCCGTACTTGCCCAGCAGCACCTCGAGCCGCTCGAACGCCGGCGTCTGCAGCGGCTCGAAGCCGTAGCCGTCGAAGACGGAGCGCATCACGGCGAAGGCGCGGTCCCGCCGCTCAAGCTCAGCGGCCAGGAAGTCGCGGGTCCCTGAAGGCGGGTCGAACTGCGATGGCATGGCCCTATGTTCCCCGACTCCGGTACCCGGCGTCACATCGGTTACCCAGCGGACGTGTTAACTTGATCTTGTGCCCACAGCCTGATCACCCAGCTCGCTCCGCTCTGGGGCTGGCTATCGGGCTGCAGCTGGTGATCGCCGCGGGTGATGGCCTGGCCATGATCGCGCTGGCCAGCCGGACGTTCAGTACCTCGCACATCACCTGGGCCGTGGCCGCCATCTTCCTGGCCATCTCCGTCCCGGTGACCGCGCTGGCCCCGGTGGCCGGGCTGCTGCTGGACCGGTTCCCGGCCCGGCCAGTGCTGGTGACGGCGGCCGTGGCGGCGACCCTGATCGCGCTGGCACTGAGCCGCCTGACCGGCCTGACGGCCACGCTCATCCTGTCCGCGGGTTTTGGCATCTGCGCGGCCATCTTGCAGCCGGGGCTGGGCGCGATCGTGCCGCGGCTGGCCGGGCAGGTGGGCGTCATCAGGGCCAACGGCTACCTGCAGGCGGCCACCTGGGGCGGGTTCACGATCGGCCCGCTGCTGGCCGGGCTGCTGGCCACGGCAGGCGGCTACGCCGTGGCGCTGGTCGCGGACGCGGTCCTGTACGCCCTGGGCGCGGCGGGCCTGTGGGTCCTGCAGCTGGCCCCCCGGCCCGACCTGGGCTGGCTGGGCAGCCCGGCCGGCGGCCCGCTCCCGGCCGGGGCGCGTCCGCCCGGCCCGCCGTCGCTCGGGGAGCAGCTGCGGGCCGGCTTCAGCTACCTGCGCGCCGACGCGGACGCCGGGATCCTGGTCCTGACCGTCGGCGTGCTGGTCGGCTTCGCCAACCTGGCCGTGGTGGCTGAGGTGGTGTTCGCCGAGCAGGTGCTCGGCGCAGGCCCGGGCGGGTACTCGGTGCTCGTGGCGGGCTACACGGCCGGGATGGTGGCCGGGACGCTGGTCGGCGGCCGGCTGCCGCAGCGCCTGCTGCTGCCCGCCGCGCTGGCCGGGACGATCTTGACCGGGCTGGGCGTCGGGCTGGCCGGGACCGCCGTGGCGCTCTGGCAGGCCGCGGCGGCTTATGGCTTCGGCGGGCTGGCCAACGGTTTCGAGATCGTGGCCACCCGCAGTTTCCTGAACCACCGGGCCCCCGAGGCGGTGTCCGGGCGGGTCTTCGCGCTGTACAACGGGGTGCTGTTCGGCGCCGCCTCGGTGGGCATGGCCGCGGCGGCGGGCCTGCTCGACCCGCTGGGCGCGCGCGGCGTCCTGCTGCTGGCCGGCGGCGGCGGGGTCGCCACCGGCCTGACCGGGCTGCTGATCGTGGTGTCCCGGCGGTCCCGCCGTGGTCCTGGCCGCGGCGTACCGGGCGCTGACCGGCGGAAGTAATCTGGAAGCGTGGTAGTCGCCCCGGAAGAACGCCGCCTGCTCCGGCTCGAGGTCCGCAACAGCCAGACCCCCATCGAGCGCAAGCCCCCGTGGATCAAGACCAGGCTGCGCACCGGGCCGCAGTACACCGAGCTCAAGCAGCTGGTCCGGCGCGAGGGCCTGCACACGGTGTGCGAGGAGGCGGGCTGCCCGAACATCTTCGAGTGCTGGGAAGACCGTGAGGCCACCTTCCTGATCGGCGGCGACCAGTGCACCCGGCGCTGCGACTTCTGCCAGATCGCCACCGGCAAGCCCGCCCCGCTGGACCTGGGCGAGCCCGGCCGGGTAGCGGAGTCGGTGGCCGCCATGGGGCTGCGGTATGCCACCGTCACCGGGGTGGCCCGCGACGACCTGCCCGACGGCGGCGCCTGGCTGTACGCCCAGACCGCCAGGGAAATCCACGCGGCGGTCCCCGGCTGCGGCGTGGAGCTGCTCATACCGGACTTCAACGCCGACCCGGCGCAGCTCGCCGAGGTCTTCTCGGCCGCACCCGAGGTGCTCGCCCACAACATCGAGACGGTGCCCAGGATCTTCCGCCGGATCAGGCCAGGGTTCCGGTACGAGCGCTCGCTCGAGGTGCTCAGCCGGGCTCGCGAGGCCGGCCTGGTCACCAAGTCCAACCTGATCCTCGGCCTGGGCGAGGAACGGGCCGAGATCACCGCGGCGCTGGCCGACCTGCGCGAGGCCGGCTGCGAGCTGGTCACGATCACCCAGTACCTGCGCCCGTCACCACGGCACCATCCGGTCGACCGCTGGGTGCCGCCAGAGGAGTTCGACGAGCTGGCCGACCAGGCCAGGGGCATGGGTTTCGCGGGCGTACTGGCCGGGCCGCTGGTGCGCTCGTCGTACCGGGCCGGGCGGCTGTACCAGCAGGCCATCCGGCAGCGGGTCGGCTGAGCGCCAGCCCGCGCCCTGGGGGCATTCGCGCCGGCGGCCTGGTACTCGTATCCTCACCTGCATGGTGAACAAGCCCGGAGCACCCTCGCGCGGCCAGGCCGCGGCCGCTGACTCCCCCGGACGTATCAAGCAGATCCGCATGGTGGCCGGGATCGTGCACAAGGCCAACCCGAAGGCGCTGCCGATCGTGGCCGCGACCGCGGTCGGGGTCCTGGCCCTGTTCGTGGTCCTGGGCCTAGCGCTCGGCCTGGCGCCGATCCTGATCCCGCTGGGTGTCCTCATCGCGTTGTCCACCGCGATGATTCTCTTCGGCCGGTTCGCCCAGTCCGCGCAGTACGCCCAGATCGCCGGCCAGCCGGGCGCGGCCGCGGCGATCTTGCAGAACATGCGCGGCAACTGGTCGGTCACCCCCGCGATCGCGGCCAACAGGAACATGGACGTGGTGCACCGCACGGTGGGCAGGCCCGGGGTGATCCTGGTCGGCGAGGGCTCGCCGTCCCGGCTGCCGAGCCTGCTCGCGGCGGAGAAGAAGCGGATCGCGCGGGTCGCCTACGACGTCCCGATCTATGACCTGCAGGTCGGTGACGAGGACGGCCAGATCTCGATCCGCAAGCTGCAGCGGCACATTATGAAGCTGCCCAGGAACCTGAAGCCGGCCGCGGTCAGCGACCTGAACTACCGGCTGAAGGCGCTGCCCCAGTCCCTGCAGATGCCCAAGGGCCCGCTGCCGAAGAGCGGCCGGATGCCCAAGGCGCCCCGGCCCAAGTTCCGCTGACCGGCAGCCCGGCGCCCGGGCCGACGGTGACCCCGGCCGCCCGGATCGCTGGCGGCCTGGCCCCGCCGGCCGGTCAGCCCGCGCCGAGCCAGGTCCCGGTCAGGTAGCTCTCGATCGAGTCGCCGCGGTGCGGGCGCACCGCCAGCAGCGCGGTCAGCTCGGCCCGGGTGAACCAGCGGGCCTCATCCAGCTCGGCATGGTCGACGCTGATCGCGGTGCTGGCCGCCCGGGCCCGGAATCCGATCATCAGCCCGGCCGGGAACGGCCAGGCCTGCGAGGCCTGGTAGCGGACCTCGCCGATCCGGACGCCGGCCTCCTCCGCGACCTCCCGGCGGACCGCGTCCTCCAGGCTCTCGCCGACTTCCACGAACCCGGCGAGCGTGGCCCAGGCGTCGGCCGCCGCGCCGTGGTGGCGGGCCAGCAGGCACCGGTCCGGCTGACCGGGCTCATCCGGCGCTTCGACCAGCGCGATCACGGCCGGCTCGATCCGCGGGAACAGCAGCCGGCCGCAATCAGGCCCGGTGCACCGCCGCTGGGTGCCGCCGCTGCGGCTGGCGGCCGGCGGCCGCAGGCCCCGCAGAAACGCTGCTCCCTGTTCCACCGCAGGATGCCCCGCGCGTACCCGAGCGTGGCGGCCAGCTGCGGGTCCAGCCCGCTGAACAAGGCCCGCACATCGAGGGCCTGCGCCGCGCCTGCCAGCCCGGCCGCGGCCTCCAGCGGCAGCGGTGACAGGTCGGCGGCGAACACCCCGGCTTCGCCGTCCAGCCCGAGCAGCACGGTGGCCGCCGCCGCGGCCAGGACGGGCTCGGCCTCGGCGGCCGGGATGACCACCGGCTGGCGTTCCGGGCCTGGTGGTTTTTGGGTGAGGCATTTATCGTTCCAGAACGCTATGACCCGCGAACCCGGGCGGCCCCGCACGGCCTGCACCCAGGCCGGGTCGTCGCGCCGGCCGGCCGCGCGGTCCAGCGCCAGCCGGTTGTAGGCCAGGCCGGCCTCGGGCCAGCCGCGCTCGCCCTGGTCCGGGCCGGATGCTGTTATCTCGGTCATATCGGACTCGATCATGCCAGCTCAGCCCGGTGGGCGCTCAGATCCGGATCACTGCCGTTTTCGGTCACGTCGGACTCGATCATGCCAGCTCGGCCAGCTCGCCGCTCAGATCCGGACGACGACCGTGTTCGCGGCCTTGTCGTGCAGGCCGCGCAGGTCAGCGTCGAGCATCACCGCCGGGATCACGGTGAGGAACAGAGCCGTCCTGAGCACCGCCCAGCCCAGCCCGACCGGCCTGGCCGTCCAGCCTGACCACCCTGATGCCCAGCAGCCGCTTGCCCAGCGTGAAGCCGGTGAACGCGGTGAGCAGCGCGGCCTGCACGGCGAAGACGGCCAGCGTCCACCACGCCGAGTGCAGCAGGGACAGCGCGATGACCTCACACAGGATCCAGTCGATCAGCAGGGCCGTCATCCGCCGGCCGACGCCGGCCACCGAGCCCGCGCCCGCCCGCGGGAGGCCCGCGGCCTGGCCGGGGTACTCGCTGTCGCGCCCTGGGCTGCGGGCCCCGGACATCCAGGACCCGGTCCACCGTCGGTCAGTCACGGATCAACGGTATCCGGGGCGGCGGGACCGGCGGGACCGGGGCGGCCAGGAGCCCAATGGGCGTTAAAGCTCGCGCCGTTATGGGCAGGCACGCTTAACACGGGTGAAACATTGGTGACACGGCCTGGAAACCGCCGGCCGCTAACGTCAGGGCCTGAGCCCAGGCCTGGGCAGCCAGCGCCAGGGATGCAGCCGGAAGCGGGAAGAGGAGGGTGGATGTTCACCAGCGGTGAGGAAATCCTGGGGTTTATCGGGACCGAGGGAGTGGAGTTCGTCGACGTTCGGTTCTGCGACCTGCCCGGGATCATGCAGCACTTCACTGTCCCGGCCGAATCCTTCGATGATCGGGTGTTCTCCGACGGGCTGATGTTCGACGGCTCCTCCATCCGCGGCTTCCAGCAGATCCACGAATCGGACATGCTGCTGCTACCGGACCCGACCACGGCGGTGGTCGACCCGTTCCGGGCCCGCAAGACGCTGAACCTGACCTTCTTCGTGCACGACCCGCTGACCGGAGAGCCCTACACCAGGGATCCGCGCAACATCGCCAGGAAGGCCCAGGACTACCTGCGCGGCAGCGGGGTGGCGGACACGGCTTACTTCGGCCCGGAGGCCGAGTTCTACATCTTCGACTCGGCACGCTTCGAGACCGCGCCGCAGGCCGGCTACTACTTCATCGACTCGGTCGAAGGCGCCTGGAACTCAGGCCGCGACGAGCCCGGCGGCAACCTGGCCTACAAGCCCCGCTACAAGGGCGGCTACTTCCCGGTCCCGCCCACCGATCACTACGCGGACCTGCGCGCGGAGATGACCAGAGCGCTGATCGACTGCGGGATCACCGTGGAGATGCAGCACCACGAGGTCGGCACCGCCGGGCAGTCCGAGATCAACATCAGGTTCGGCAGCCTGCTGCAGACGGCCGACAACCTGATGCTGTACAAGTACGTGATCAAGAGCGTGGCCCGGGCCGCAGGCAAGACCGTCACCTTCATGCCCAAGCCGCTGTTCGGGGACAACGGCTCGGGCATGCACTGCCATCAGAGCCTGTGGCTGGACGGGTCACCGCTGTTCTACGACGAGGTCGGCTACGCCGGGCTGTCCGACACCGCCCGCCACTACATCGGCGGCCTGCTCAAGCATGCGCCGTCGCTGCTGGCGTTCACCAACCCGACCGATGAACTCTTACCACCGGCTGGTGCCCGGCTTCGAGGCGCCGGTCAACCTGGTCTACTCCGCAGCGCAACAGGTCGGCCTGCGTCCGCGGTGCCGATCACCGGCCCGAGCCCGAAGGCCAAGCGGATCGAGTTCCGGGTACCCGACCCGTCCTGCAACCCTTACCTGGCCTTCTCGGCCATGCTGATGGCCGGGCTGGACGGCATCAAGAACAAGATCGAGCCGCCGGAGCCGGTGGACAAGGACCTCTACGAGCTGCCGCCGGACGAGGCCCGGGCCATCCCGCAGGTGCCCGGTTCGCTGGACAAGGTGCTGGACACGCTCGAAGCCGACCACGAGTACCTGCTCGAAGGCGGCGTGTTCACCCCGGACCTGATCGCGACCTGGCTGGACTACAAGCGCACCAGCGAGATCGACCCGATCAGGCTGCGCCCGCACCCGCACGAATTCGAGCTGTATTTCGACGTGTAGCCGGGTCGCTCCCAGGTCTCGGCGCGGTTAGGGTGTGCTTAGCGCCTTTCCGGTTGTTGCCAACGTGAGCACGAATTGTTGTCGGACGTACGGTCATGAACCGGTAACGTGAGGCACGGTCGGGCGAAGCGCTGGAGGGCACGGTGGGCGGGGATATTCCTTTGGCGCCAGGGGAGCCTGCGCCGTCGGCGGAGGCGGTGCCCTCAGGCCATCCTTCGCTGCCCGGACACCCGGTACCGGGGAGTGATCCGGAGCCCGCGGAGGGCCCGCGGCCGCTCAGCGACCCGCGCGGGATCAGTGATCCGCTGGGGCTCGGCGACCCGGCCCCGGTCACCGTGGGGTCGCAGGTCGCCGGGTACCGGCTGCTGGAGCAGATCGGCCGGGGCGGCATGGCGGTTGTCTACCGGGCCATCGACGTCCGGCTCGACCGCGCCGTGGCGCTCAAGGTCCTGGCCCCCGAGCTGGCCAGGGACGAGGCGTTCCGGCTCCGGTTCATCAGGGAATGCCGGGCGGCCGCCGCCGTCGATCACCCGTACATCATCCCGGTGTTCGACGCGGGCGAGGCCAGCGGCATCCTGTTCATCGCGATGCGCTACGTGAGCGGCCGGGACGTGCGGTCGCTGCTGGACCGGGAGCAGACCCTGCCGGCCTGGCGCACGGTCAACATCATCGAGCAGGTCGGCTCCGCGCTGGACGCCGCGCACGAGCGCGGCCTGGTCCACCGGGATGTGAAGCCGGCCAACATGCTGCTCGACGCCGCGTCCGCCAGCGGGCAGCAGGACCACGTTTACCTGTCCGACTTCGGGCTGACCAAGCAGGCGCTGTCGACCTCCAGCCTGACCTCGACCGGCCAGTTCCTTGGCACGCTGGACTACATCGCGCCCGAGCAGATCGAGAACAAGAACGTCGACGGGCGGGCCGACCTGTACTCGCTGGCCTGTGCCGCGTACGAGATGCTGGCCGGCAGCCCGCCGTTCCGGCGCGACCAGGGCGTCGCGGTGATCCGGCCCAGGTCTCCGCACCGGTGCCGCAGCTGACCGACCGGCGGCCCGACCTGCCCGCGGCCGTAGACACGGTGCTGACCAAGGCGCTGGCCAAGAAGCCTGAGCATCGCTACCGCAGCTGCCAGGAGTTCGCCTCGGCGCTGCGCCTGGCCTGCGGGCTGAGCTCGGAGTCGGTCGTCCGGCGCGGCAGCGGGCCGGCCTCGCCGACCGAGCTGGCCGGGCCGTCGACCCCGGCACCATCGATCAGCCGGCCGCGCCGTCCGCAGGTCCCGGCCGTTCCGGCGGCCAGGACGCGGGTGAGCCCGCGGGCGCGGGCCGTCCCGGCGGCGCAGGCAGCCCAGCGGGCGCGGGCAGCCCAGGCGGGGCCGGCGGGGCGGGACTGGGCGGCGCGGCCGGACTGGGCGGCGCGGCGGGACTGGGCGGCGCGGCCGGGCTCGCGGCGGCCGGACGCCCCGACGCCCCGGCCCGGTTCGGCCCGGCCGATCGCGCGGGGTACGCTCCGGGCGGCGCGCCCGGCGACTCCGCCGACTACGGCGGCGGCTTCCGCAGCGCCCGCGGCTACGGCCCGCCGGGCGGCTCGGCCGCGCCCGAGCCGCCCACCGCGCAGGCGCCGGTCCGGCCCACCAAGGCCGAGCGCCCGCCGTACTCCGCTTTCGGGGCATCCGGCTACTCGCCGCCGGCTCCCCGGGTCAGCGCTCAGCCGCCGCCCGCTCGCCGGGCCCTTACCCGCCCGGGCAGCTCCCGCCGGCCCAGTTCCCGCCCGGCCAGCGTCCGCCCGGCCACTACCCGCCCGGGCCCGGCCAGCGGCTGCCAGGCACCCGGCCCGGCGGACGCCGCTCGAAGTGGCGCTCGCCTGCCGCGATCATCGTCGGCTTCCTCATCGTCGTCGTGCTGGCCGTGGGTGCCGCCGCCGCGCTGCACCACCCCAAGCAGTCCAATTTGCCGCCGTCGGGCTCGTCCTCGACCAGCGGGAGCGCCTCGACCGGCTCGGCCAGCACCACGACGGCGCCAGCCCGCGGCCCGGTCCGCACGGTCCTGGCCTACTTCGCCGCCCTCAACGCGCGCAACTACCTCAGGGCCTGGAACCTGGGCGGCCGCAACACCGGCAGCACTTACCCGGCGTACGTCAACGGCTACGACAACACGTCCCGGACCAAGGTGAGCATCTTGTCGCTGTCCGGCAGCGTGGTCACGGCCCGGGTCACCGCGGTGCAGACCGACGGCACGGTCAAGGTCTTCCAGGGCACCTACACGGTGGCCAACGGCGTCATCACCAACTTCAACGTCCGGCAGACCAGCTGACGCCGGAGCGCCCGCCAGCTGACGCTGCAGATCTGGCGAAGGCCCGGTCCGGAATGGCTGCTCGCCCTATCCTCAGCTCAGCCCTATTGTCAGCTGATCGATTGTCAGCTGATCGATTCTCAGCACAGCCCGATTCTCAGCACAGCCCGATTCTCAGCACAGCCCGCTTCTCAGCACAGCCCGCTTCTCAGCACAGCCCGATAACCGTTCTCGCGGGGTCGCCGCGGCAGGAGGAGGACACGGTGCCGATACCCTGGCGCGCGGCCGCCGTGCTGAGCCTGGCCGGTGGCCTGCTGCTGCCCGGCAGCCTGCAGCCGCCAGGCGCAGCGAGCACTCCGGCTCCCGCCCCCGTGCCGACGCTGACCATCAAGGCCGCCGTGGCGCTGAAGCCGATCGGCGGTAACCTGCTCGTCGTCTTCGACGGCGGCAAGTACGCCGCCGCCCGGCTCAGCGGCGAGGTCACCGGTGCGGCGGCCGGCCAGGTCGTGCGGCTGCTCGCGCAGCCGTTCCCGTTCCAGCGGGCCCCCGTCGCGGCGGGCCGTATTACCCTCACCCAGGCCGCCGCGCCGTTCTCGTTCACCGTCCGGCCGGGCGTCGCCACCAGGTACCAGGTCCAGGTGTTCGCCTCGGCCACGGCGGCCGAGCCGCTCGCGAGCTCGTTCCTGCGCACGATCTACGTCACCCCGGGCGGCCCGGCTGGGCCTGGGGCACGGCTGCGGCGGCGGCCCGGTGTGCCACCTGCGGTACCGGTTCTACGTGTACCTGCCCGCCGCGCTGATCAAGAACTACGTGTCGCGCCGCTGGTATGTGTACGTCGGGGTCAGGAGGGCGGCCAAGCACGTACCGAGGCTGCCGTACTGGCTGCGCCACAAGCTGCGCGTGACGGTCAGCCCGCCCCGCAGGCTCAGCGGCCGCGAATACGAGCGGACGGTCGGCTTTACCTTCTGGGCCGGCCGGGACGCGGCCCGGTGGGCGGTGCTGGCCTGCGTGCGCGACAGCGAGGCGCACGACGGTATCGGCCTGCCCGGCCGGCACCAGTGCGGCGCGCGGTGGATCCGCCGGACTGTCTCTTACCTGGGTTAGCCCGCCGCTGGGTCAGCCGTAGAACAAGCGCTCCATCACGGTCCGGGCCCGCCGGGCCGACCGGCGGTAGTCCTGGACCAGGTCCGGTGCCGAACCGGGCCGGTAGCCCAGCAGCCGGGCCACCGCGGTCAGCTCCGGGTGCGCCGACGGCACGGTGTCGGAGGCCCGGCCGCGCACCAGCATCATCGCGTTCCTGATCCGGGCGGCCAGCCGCCAGGCCGCCTCCAGTGTCTGCGCGTCGGCGTCGGCCAGCAGGCCCGCGTCGCGGGCCGCCGCCAGCGCGGCCAGCGTCCGGGTGGTCCGCAGCGCGGGCACCGCGTGCGCCTGCCTGAGCTGCAGCAGCTGAGCCACCCATTCGACGTCCGCCAGCCCGCCCGGGCCGAGCTTCAGCTGCAGCGCCGGGTCGACGCCCCGGGGGATGCGTTCGGCTTCCATCCTGGCCTTGAGCCTGCGTACTTCCCTGACCGCCGCGTCCGGCATGCCCCCCGGCGGGTAGCGCAGCTCGTCGGCGATGGCGATGAATGCGCGGCCCAGCTCCGGGTCGCCCGCGACGGGTTCGGCGCGCAGCAGCGCCTGCGCTTCCCAGGGGCGGGACCAGCGCCGGTAGTAAGCCTGGTAGGAGGCCAGCGTGCGGACCAGCGGCCCCTGCCGCCCTTCGGGCCGCAGGTCCGCGTCGACCGGCAGGGCCGGGTCCGGCCGGGCAGGCCGAGCAGCCCGCGCAGTTCCTCGGCGACCGCGTGCGCGGCCCTGGTCGCGCTCTCCTCGTCCGCGCCGGGCCGCGGATCGTGGACGAACATCACGTCCGCGTCGCTGGAGTAGCTCATCTCCTGGCCGCCGAGCCGGCCCAGGGCCAGGACCGCGATCCGGGTCGGCAGCGGCCCGGTGTCCTGCTCGGCAGTGCGGATCGCCACTTCCAGCGCGGCCCCCACCGTGACCGCCGCGACCGTGCTGAGCGCGGCCGCGGTCTGCTCGATGTCCAGCAGGCCCAGCAGGTCCGCGGCCGCGGTGCGGAACAGCTCGCGGCGGCGCAGGGCCAGCGCGGCCCGGACCGCGTCGTCAGCGTCGGCGTGCCTGCGGATCGCGGCCGCCGCCTCGGCCCGCAGCTCGGTGGCGGACCGGGGGGCGAGCTGCGGGTCGTCGCCGAGCATCGCGACCGCGTCCGGCGAGCGCAGCAGCAGCCCGGCGGCGTACCGGCTGGAAGCCAGTATCCTGGCCATCCGCTGCGCCACCCTGGTGTCATCACGGAGCAGCCGCAGGTACCAGGGTGACTGCCCGAGTGCCTCGCTGACCTGCCGGAAGGCCAGCAGCCCGGCGTCCGGCTGGGCCGCGTCGGCGAACCAGCCCAGCAGCACCGGCAGCAGCGTGCGCTGGATCGCGGTCTTGCGGGAGACCCCGGCGGTCAGTGCCGCGATGTGCCGCAGCGCCCCTTCGGGGTCGCTGTAGCCCAGCGCCTCCAGCCGGGCCTGGGCGGCCTGCGGGGTCAGCCGGACATCCTCGCCGGGCAGCCGCGCGACCGCTTCGAGCAGCGGCCGGTAGAACAGCTTCTCGTGCAGCTGCCGGGCCGCCCGGGCGTGCTCACGCCAGCTGATCATCAGCTCGTCGGCCGGATCGGCGGGGCGGCCGGCCGCCCCGGCCAGCTGCAGCGCCCGGCCCACCCGGCGCAGCACCGCCGGGTCCTCGGGCAGGATGTGCGTCCGCCTCAGCTGATAAAGCTGCAGCAGGTGCTCGACCCCGCGCAGGAACCGGTACGCACGGTCCAGGTCCGCGGCGTCGGGCCGGCCCGACGTATCCGCCGGCCGCCAGGGCGGTCAGCGCGGCCAGCGTGTCGCCGGCCCGGAGGGTCTCGTCGGTCCGGCCGTGCACCAGCTGGAGCAGCTGGACCGCGAACTCGATGTCACGCAGGCCGCCGGGCCCCAGCTTCAGCTCCCGGCCGGCTTGGCGGGCAGGCAGGCTGTCGAGCACCCGGCGCCGCATGGCCTGGACGTCGGGCACGAAATTCTCCCGCTGGGCCGCCTGCCAGACCAGCGGCCGGACCGCGCCCAGATACTCCGCGCCCAGCTCGGCGTCCCCGGCCACCGGCCGGGCCTTGAGCAGGGCCTGAAATTCCCACGTCTTGGCCCATCGCTCGTAGTAGGCCCGGTGGCTGGCCAGGGTCCGCACCAGCGGCCCGGCCCGGCCTTCGGGGCGCAGGTTGGCGTCGACAGGGAACAGCGGGCTCTCAACCGCGTGCTGCGCGCAGGCCTGGATCATCCCGGCCGCGAGCCGCGTCGCGGTGCGCAGGGCCTGATCTTCGCTGGCCCCCGGCCCGGGCGCCGCGACGAAGATCACGTCGACGTCGCTGGCGTAGTTCAGCTCCCGGCCGCCGCACTTGCCCATGGCGATCACCGCGAGCCGGGCCGGGCCCGGTCCGGCCCGAGCCGGGCCCCGGCGATGGCCAGGGCGGCCTCCAGCGCGGCGGCCGCGAGGTCGGCCAGCTCGGCCGCGGTCTGCTCGATCGTGACCACGCCGGTCAGGTCCCTGGCCGCCAGGTGCAGGAGCCGCCGCCGGTACGCCACCCGCAGCGCCGCCACCGGGTCCGGGGCCGCCGCGCCGACCGCGGCCAGCAGCTCCGTCTTCAGCTGGGCGGCGGTGGGCTGGGCCAGCGCGCCAGGGCCGGCCAGCACCCGCCACTGCCCGGGATGGCGGGCCAGGTGCGCGCCCAGGGCCGCGCTCGCGCCGAGCACGGCGATCAGCCGGTCCCGCAGCCCGGGGTCGGCCCGCAGCGCCGGGCCCAGGCCGGCCTCGGGCGGGATCCGGGCCAGCGCGGTCAGGGCCAGGTCCGGGTCGGCCGCCCCGGCGATGGCCTGGACCAGCTCCGCGTCCGCGCCGCCGGTATCCAGCCGCAGGTCATCGGTGAGCAGCCGGCCCGCCCGGGCCGTGTCGGCGAACCCCAGTGCGGCCAGTCGCCCCGCCAGCGTCCCTCGCGGCATGTTCAGCACGGTAGCCTGGCGTCCGCTCAGAGCACTCCGAGGTACCGGTCCAGCTCGAAATCGGTGACCTGGCGGCGATAGTCCTGCCATTCGTCCCGCTTGTTGCGCAGGAAGAAGTCGAACACGTGCTCGCCCAGGGTGTCGGCGACGAGCTCGCTGCGCTCCATCACGTTGCACGCGTCCGACAGGCTCTGCGGCAGCGGATCGATCCCCAGCGCCCGGCGCTCGGCGCTGGTCAGCGCCCAGACGTCGTCTTCAGCGCCGGGCGGGAGCTCGTAGTCGTCCTCGATGCCCCTCAGCCCGGCCGACAAGATCACCGCGAAGGCCAGGTACGGGTTGCAGGCCGGGTCGATCGACCGGAACTCGATCCGGGTCGCGTTGCCCTTGCTGCGGCTTGTACATCGGCACCCGGATCAGCGCGGACCGGTTGTTGTGACCCCAGCAGATGTAGGCGGGCGCCTCTCCCCCGGCCCCGGCGATCCGCTCGGTCCCGCCCCACAGCCGCTTGTAGGAGTTGACCCACTGGTTGCACACCGCGGTGATCTCCGCGGCGTGCTTGAGCAGCCCGGCGATGAACGCCCGGCCCAGCTTGGACAGCTGGTAGTCGGCGCCGGGCTCGTGGAACACGTTCCGGTCGCCCTCGAACAGCGACATGTGGGTGTGCATGCCCGAGCCGGGGTACTCGGTGAACGGCTTGGGCATGAAGGTGGCGTAGACCCCCTGGTCCAGCGCGACTTCCTTCATGGCCAGCCGGAACGACATGATGTTGTCGGCGGTGCTCAGTGCGTCGGCGTAGCGCAGGTCGATCTCCTGCTGCCCGGGGGCGCCCTCGTGATGGCTGAACTCGACCGAGATGCCCATTTTCTCCAGCATCACGATGGCCTGGCGCCTGAAGTCGTGCGCGATGGTGTGCGGGGTGTGGTCGAAGTAGCCGCCCGCGTCGATCGGCTGCGGCTTGACTTTCGGCTCCGGTCGCTCCTTGAGCAGGAAGAACTCGATCTCGGGGTGGGTGTAGAAGCTGAAGCCGAGCGCGGCGGCCCGGGCCAGGGCACGCTTGAGCACATACCGCGGGTCGGCGTAGGACGGTGTCCCGTTGGGCATCAGGATGTCGCAGAACATCCGGCCCACCCCGGCCGAATCGTCGCGCAGCGGCATCACCTGGAACGTCGACGGGTCCGGCTTGGCGATCATGTCCGCCTCGTAGACCCGCGCGAACCCCTCGACCGCCGAGCCGTCGAACCCGATGCCCTCCGCGAACGCGCCTTCCAGCTCGGCCGGGGCCACGGCCACCGACTTGAGGTAACCCAGGACGTCGGTAAACCAGAGCCGGACAAACCGGATATCCCGTTCCTCCAGCGTCCGCAGCACGAACTCTTCCTGCCTGTCCACGCCGCCAGTCTGCCCCGTCGGTGTTTCCGGCACGTAACACGGGGTGGCCAGAACGCACCCGGCCCGCCGCCGGGCCAGGCCCGGGTCGCCGCCGGCGCCGCCGGGCCGCGGCGGGTGCGCTTTAAGCTGGGGTCGTGGTTCAGCTGCGTATCGCCCTTGCCCAGGTAAATGCCACCGTCGGCGACCTGTCAGGAAACGCGGACCTGGTGCTGAGCTGGACTAGGCGCGCAGCCGAGGCCGGGGCCCGCCTGGTGGTCTTCCCCGAGATGATGCTGACCGGCTACCCGGTCGAGGATCTCGCGCTGCGGGCCTCGTTCGTCGGGGCGTCGGTGGCGGCGCTGCACGAGACGGCGGCCCGGCTGGACGTGGCAGGCCTGGGCGGGATCGCGGTGGTGACCGGCTACCTGGACCGGCGGGCCGGGCTGCGGCCCAGGATCGGGCTGCCTGCCGGTGCGCCGCTGGACGCCGCCGCGCTGCTGCACTCCGGCGCGGTGCAGGTGACCAGCGCCAAGCATCACCTGCCGAATTACGGCGTGTTCGACGAGTACCGGTACTTCGTGCCTGGCGATTCGGTGCCCGTCTTCCGGCTGCCGGCGCCGTCCGGCCAGTCGGTCGACGTGGCCATCGCGATCTGCGAGGACCTCTGGCAGGACGGCGGCCCGGTGGCGGTCTGCCGGGCGGCGGGCGCTGGCCTGCTGGCGGTGCCGAACGCTTCGCCGTATGAGCGCGGCAAGGACGACACCAGGCTGGTCCTGTGCCAGCGCCGGGCGGCCGAGGCAGGCGCCGCACTGGCCTACGTCAACATGGTCGGCGGCCAGGATGAGCTGGTCTTTGACGGTGACTCAATCATCGTGAGCGCGGACGGGCGGCTGCTGGCGCGCGGGCCGCAGTTCGACGAGGCGCTGATCGTCGCCGACCTGGAATTGCCCGCCGCCGACCCGGCTGTCCCCGCGAGCGGCGCCACCCCGGTCGACGCCCGCGACGGCACCACCATCACCCTCCAGCGCCTCGCGCTGCCCGCCGCGACGGCGCCCCCGGCTTCCCCGGCCGCCGCCGCGCCGCTGTGGCCCCGGCTGGATGACCTGGCCGAGGTGTACCGGGCGCTGGTGCTCGGGGTGCGGGACTACGTCAGGAAGAACGGGTTCGGCTCGGTCATCCTCGGGCTGTCCGGCGGCATCGACTCGGCGCTGACCGCGACAATCGCCGCCGACGCGATCGGCCCCGGCCAGGTGCACGCCGTGCTGATGCCCAGCCGCTACTCCTCGGGCCACTCGGTCACCGACGCCGAGGACCTGGTCAAGCGGCAGGGCCTGCAGGGCAGGACCGTGCCGATCAAGCCCATGGTCGAGGCGTTCGGGTCCGAGCTGGGCCTGCACGGCCTGGCCGAGGAGAACCTGCAGGCCAGAATCCGGGGCATGATCTTGATGGGCCTGTCGAACGCCGAAGGCCACCTGGTGCTGACCACGGGGAACAAGAGCGAGCTGGCGGCCGGGTACTCCACCCTGTACGGCGATTCGGCGGGCGGTTTCGCCCCGATCAAGGACGTGCTCAAGACCCTCGTCTGGGATCTGGCCCGGTGGCGCAACGCCGCGGCGCTCGAACTCGGGGCGCCGCCGCCGATCCCGGAGAACTCGATCACCAAGCCGCCAAGCGCCGAGCTCTCCCCCGGCCAGCTGGATACCGATTCGCTCCCCGACTATCAGGTCCTTGACCCGCTGCTGGACGACTACGTGCAGCGCGACCTGGGGGCCGCCGCGCTCGTCGCGGCCGGGCACGACCCCGAGCTGGTCGAGCGGGTGATCAGGATGGTCGACCGGGCCGAGTACAAGCGCCGCCAGTACCCGCCCGGCCCCAAGATCAGCATCAAGAACTTCGGCCGGGACCGGCGCCTGCCCATCACCAGCCGCTGGCGAGAGCCGGTCAGCCCCGAGCCCGGGCGGGTCCAGCCCAACCCAGAACGCTAGGCCCACCCCGGTCCAGCCCAACCCAGAACGCTAGGCCCGCCCCGGTCCCGCCCCGGTCCAGCCCCGGCTGGCGGCCATCTGCAACGCGACCTCGGCTCGTACCCCCGGTTTTCTGACACTTATACCGGATTCGGTACGGACAAAGCGGGCATTTGGCCACCGGGAGCGCACCAAATCCGGTATAAGCGGGGCGGGCCGATCATGCTCGAGTGAGCCCTGGCCACCTCCCAGGACATCGGCAGCCGCCTCGGCGAGGCCAACGCCCTGTGCTGGCTCGGCGATGTCGTCCGGGAAACGGGCAACCTGCCCGAAGCAGCGCGCGTCCTGAAGCAGGCACTGGTGATATACCGCGATCGGGCCGAGGTCACCACTTACCGCGCCCCCAACCCAGCGATCATCGCCCGGCCAGCCCGCCGGACCTGGGGCACGGGTGTCGGCATAAAAAGGCAGCGGGCGGCGGTTAAGGCCCACTTGGAGGAAGGGGCTGACATGCCGAAGGCAGTACGGTTCGACGAGTACGGCGGGGTTGACGTGCTGAATGTGGTGGACGTTCCCGAGCCGCTGCCGGGACCGGGCCAGGTGCTGGTCCGGGTCAAGGCCGCGGGAATCAACCCGGGCGAGGCCAAGATCCGCGATGGCCTGCTGCATTCCCGGTGGCCGGCCAAGTTCCCGTCGGGGCAGGGGAGTGACCTAGCCGGAATTGTGGCCCAGGCCGGCCCGGAGGTGACCGGCGTAACCCCCGGGGACGAGGTCATCGGCTTCACCGACAACCGTTCCAGCCAGGCCGAGTACGTACTGGTGGAAGCGGGAAACCTGACCGCCAGGCCGGCCGGCGTGCCGTGGGCGGTAGCGGGGGCGCTGTTCGTGGCCGGGTGCACCGCCTACGCGGCCGTGCGGGCGGTGGCGCTGACCGCGGGCGGCACCGTGGTCGTATCCGGTGCCGCCGGAGGCGTCGGGTCGATCGCGGTCCAGATGGCCCGGCGCGCCGGGGCCACCGTGATCGGTCTGGCCAGCGAGGCCAACCACGGCTGGCTGGCCGGGCACGGGGTGATCCCGGTCAGTTACGGCGACGGCGTGGCGGACGGGATCCGGCAGGCCGCCGGCCAGGTCGACGCGTTTATCGACACGTTCGGGGCTGACTATGTGCAGCTGGCGCTGGAGCTAGGCGTCGCGCCCGAGCGGGTCGACACGATCGCCAACTTCGAGGCCGTGCAGCGCTATGGAGTGAAGGGTGACGGCAACTCGGCCGGGGCCAGCGCGAGCGTTCTCGCTGAGCTGGCGGCGCTGGTCGCCTCCGGCCAGCTGGAGGTTCCGGTGGCCGCGACGTTTCCGCTTGCCGACGTCAGGGACGCCTACCGGCGGCTCGCGCAGGGCCACATCCTCGGCAAGATCGTCCTCCTCCTACCCTGACCCGGTGCGACGCCAGCGGTTCAGCGACCTGAATCGCGGACGGCGAGCACCCTCGATACGGGCAGTGGATCGCGGCGTCGATCAGCGCGCGGATGATCCGGGCGATGCTGTGCCCGGCCAACCAGCCCGGCAACGAGGAACTCGGCGGGCACTGGCGGCATGAGAGCGCCAGCGACTCGCGGTAACCACCGGCCGGGACGGCGATGCCCGGCTGGGTATGCCCCAACGAGCTGCTCCCGTCGGCCAATGCGACAGCTGACGCATGGCCTGAGCTGGCCGAGCGGAGCCGCGACCGGCGCGATGTTAACATAACAGCGTTATGGAATAACTCGTCTGGAGGACCTATGGCGCATATCGCTCTCGGCAACGACCTGCCGGGGATCATCGGCCTGATGACATTCCGGCCCGAGACCGCACAGCCGCTCAACCAGCTAGCCGAGGTGCTGCTGCGAGCCCCCGGCACGCTCTCGCCCGGCGAGCGCGAGCTCATCGCGGCCTACGTCTCCAGCGGCAACGAATGCCAGTTCTGCTCGTCTTCGCACGCTGCTTTCGCCGCGGCCCAGCTGCCCGAGGGCATGCCGCTGGTCACCCAGGCCTGCGCCGACCCGGACCAGGCCGCGATCTCACCAAAGCTGCGGGCACTGCTCCGGGTGGCCGGGAAGGTCCGCCAGAGCGGCAAGTCGGTCACCGAGGCCGACATCGCCGCCGCCCGGGAGGCCGGGGCGACCGACGTGGAGATCCACGACACGGTCCTGATCGCCGCGGCGTTCTGCATGTACAACCGCTACGTGGACGGGCTCGGTACATTTGCGCCCGGCGACCCCGAAGCGTACGCGGGCGCCGCCAAGGACATCGTCAGCCGCGGATACCTGACCTCGATCCCCTGAGCCGGCCAGGCCAGCTGGCCTAGGGCCGCCACGAGGCGCCGACGGTTCGAGACCAGCCCCACCGGTTCCTCACCGCCTGCCAGGCACTGCGCCGTCTGGACCACAGCGGCCCGGACAGCGGCTAAAGCCGCCCCGAAGCTCTACGCGGTCGACCGGCCTGTCGCCCCCGCCTCCGCTGCCGCCGGGCCTCGCCACGGCCGGGGCCTGGAACTCATCAATGCCGGCGACGGCAGTTAGAGGTCGATGCTGGTGCCCGGCTCCAGCCGGGTGTAGACCGTCCCGGTCGTCCCGGCCATAGCGGCCATCCGCCCGTACAGTCCCAGCCCGTTCTCGTTCAGCAGCGCGTCGTGGATCGCGATGGTGCGCGGTGCCCCGACCTGGCGGCCGTAGTCGATCATCTCGCTGGCCTTGAGCCAGGGCGCGTTGATCGGCAGCAGCAGGGTCGGCACCGGGTCCTCGGGCATCGTCAGCGAGTCGCCCGGATGGAAAACCTCACCTTCTACCGCGAACGCGATATTCGCGATAACCGGGATGTCCTGGTGGATCCGCGCGTGCTCACCGCCGTACACATGGACATCGAACCCGGCCGCGTCGAACCTGTCGCCATGGCTGACTGCGTGTACCCGGTCGCCCAGGTCCGCGAACTCCGCCGCCAGCGCCTGCGTCGTCCAGAGGTTCACGCTGGGGTTGCCGGTCATAGCCATGCGGACCAGGTCCGCCGCGACGTGGTCGGGATGCTCGTGCGTGATGAGGATCGCGTCGGCGCTGGCCGCGGCGTCCGGCCCGCTCCAGATGCCTGGATCGATGACCAGCGCGGCTCCGTCTTGCTCTAGGCGGACGCAAGAATGGCCCATTTTGGTCAGCCGCATTCTCGTCACTCCTCTGCTCGCGAGCCGGTGTCCCGCTGACCTTATCCGAGCCTCGGCGTGTATGGCCGACGGCTTCCGCATCCACGCAGGTCGTGGCATTATCGACTTGTCCGGGGACGCCGCAGGGGCGCCTCGAGACGTGGAGGCCCGGCATGACTTCGAGCCATGATGGTGCCCAGGCCGCGACCAGCGCGCGGACCACGACACCGCAGCAGCACCAGCCCAGCCCGGCGGCTGAGCCGCCGCACAGCCAGGGAGGCGGGACGGGGCGTCGCCCAGAGCCCCTTTACGGCGGCCGGGGCACCCGGCGCATCACGATCAGGGACATCGCCGCGGCCAAGGCCCGCGGCGAGCGCTGGCCGATGCTGACCGCCTACGACGCGCTGACCGCGCGGGTGTTCGACGACGCGGGCATCCCGGTCCTGCTGGTCGGGGATTCCGCCGGGATGGTCGTCTACGGCCACGACACCACCATCCCGGTCACCGTGGATGACCTGATCCCGCTGACCGCGGCGGTGGTCCGGGGCAGCAGCCGGGCCATGGTCGTGGCCGACCTGCCGTTCGGCTCGTATCAGGCCTCGCCGGAGGCGGCCCTGGTAGCGGCGACCCGGTTCATGAAGGAAGCGGGCGCCCAGGCGGTCAAGATCGAGGGCGGCTACCGGGTGCTGCGGCAGGTCGAGGACATGGTCGCGGCCGGGATCCCGGTCATGGCCCATCTCGGGCTGACCCCGCAGTCGGTGAACGCCTTCGGCGGCTACCGGGTCCAGGGCCGGGGCGAGGACGGTGAGCGGCTGCTGCACGACGCCAAGGCGCTGCAGGCGGCCGGGGCCTTCGCGCTGGTGCTGGAGGCCATCCCGGCGGAACTGGCCGCCCGGGTGACCGCGGACCTGACCATCGCGACCATCGGCATCGGGGCCGGCCCGGATTGCGACGCCCAGGTGCTGGTCTGGCAGGACATGGCCGGCCTGTCCCCGAGGACGCCCAAGTTCGTCAAGCGGTACGCCGAGGTCGGCGGCGTCCTGCAAGCGGCGGCGCAGTCGTTCGCGGCGGACGTGGTGGCCGGCCGCTTCCCCACCGAGGAGTACTCCTACCGCTGCGCCGGCCCGCTCCCCGTCTAGACGTCGGTGACGCGCAGGCCCGCGTGCGCCTTGTAGCGCCGGTTCACCGCGATCAGGTTGGCGGTCAGCGCCTCGACCTGGGCGCAGTTGCGGCAGCCGGCCCGCGTAGATGCCGCGCATGCCGGGGATCCGGTCGGCCAGGGCCTGGACCAGGTCGGTGGCCTGGCGGTCGTCGCCGAGCACCATGACGTCCTGCTCCACCTCGGCGACCCGCGGGTCCAGCAGCACCACGGCCGACAGGTGATGGAACGCCCCGACCACCCGGCAGCCCGGCAGGACCTGCGCGGCCTGCTCGGCGGCGCTGCCCTCCGGCACCCGGAGCGGGTAGGCGCCGCGAGCGTCGAACGCCAGCGGATTCACGCAGTCGATGAGGATCTTGCCGGCCAGCACCCCGGCCAGCTTGGCCAGCAGCTCCCGGTGACCGTCCCACGGGATCGCGGCGATCACCACGTCGCCGTCGCGCGCGGCGTCCTCGTTGGCCGCGCCGGTGATCTGCGGCGGGGCGCCGACCGTGGCCGCGGCCGCCACCGCCCGGGCCTGGTCTCTGGACCCGATGATCACCCGGTGGCCGGCCAGTCCCAGCCGCCGGGCCAGCCCGCGGCCCTGATCCCCGGTCCCGCCCAGCACGCCGATGGTCAGGCCCGCCGCGACCACGCGCGGATCAGCGGCCTGGCCGTCGGCCGGGCCAGGTGCACGTTCAGCTGCCATGCGGTAGATCCTGCCAGATGCCATGCTGAAGGAATGAACGCCGACCAGGTGGCCGCGCTGCGCGAGCTGCTCGGCCCCAGCAGCTGGCTGGAGCGGACCAGGTTCTTCGCTGGCGCGCTGCGCGGCAGCGCCCGGACGCCGGGCGGCCTGCTGGTGGTCGGCACCCCGGCCGAGGAGCCCTGGCACCTGACCGCGCACCTGGATCAGGAGAGCCAGCTGGCCGGCCTGCCCGGCCTGGCTCCCACCCTGGTCCGGTGGGCCCCGCCGCCGGGCAGCCCGCCGCACCTGAGCGTGGGGCTGGCCCGGCTGGAGTCGGCCCGGCGCGGCGAGACGCTGTTCGTGGTCAGCCCGGACGGCGCGCCCGCGCCGCTGCTGGAGCGGGTGCACGACGCCCGCAAGCTCGGCGCCACCATCCTGGCCCTGGACACCGACGACCCGGAGCTTGACGATCTCGCGCATGAAGCCCTGGCGATACCAGCCGCCCAGGCCCCGTTCTCCTTCGACGCGGCCCAGCACCTGGTCAGCATGGCGGCCGGCGAGCCGCGGCGGGCCGGGGGCGGCGGCTTGCGCGGTCGGCTGGCCCGGCTGCTGGACGCCGTCTCCGGGCCCGCGAGTCCAGGCTGAAGACTACGGCGGGCCGCTCGATGACGTGATCGTCGTCCGGGTCTAGGAGTCCAGGCTGAGCACCATGGTGGGCCGCTCAATCACGTGATCGTCGCGCAGCGGCCTGACGGCCGTGCCGATGGCGAAGAACTCGGTGGTGTGCGAGCCCCAGGTGTGGCTGTGCTGACGCAACTGCACGCCGACGATCCCCTCCGCGTGCAGCTGCTCGGCTTCGGCCTGCATCCGGCTCATGGCCAGCTCCCTGGCGTCGTACAGGGCCTGGGTGAACTGCTCTAGCTCGACGTTGCGGCCGATGTTGCCGATCTTCCCGCCCAGCCGCTGATGCGCGATGTGGTAGACGCACGAGCCCATCACCATGCCCAGCGGGGCATCAGCCGGCCCGGATCAGGGTCCAGAAATCCTGGCCGGACAGGTCGGAGGTGAACGGGAGCTTCTTGTTGTTGCGCCAGTCGGAGACGCCGCCGCCGCCCGCGCCCGGCTCGGCCAGCACCGCGGTGCCCACCGCGATGAACTCGGCGATGTCGCTGCCGAACTCCTTCATCTCCACGTCCAGCCGGACCCCGACGATCCCGTCCGCGCCGAGCTCCTGCGCCTCGGCCTCCATCCGGGTCATGGCCAGCTCCCTGGCGTGGTACATGGCCTGGGACAAGACATCGAGTTCCTGGTTCTTGCCCCAGCGCCCGACCTGCAGCCCCACGTGGTAGATCGAGCTGCCCAGGACCAAGCCGAGCGGGCGGAACCCGGCCTCCCGCACCAGCAGGAACTCGTTGACCGACAGGTCCGAGGTGAAGATCGAGCCGGGCTGGCCAGGACGCAGCTCAGCCAGCCGCTTCATCGCGTCCTGCGGTACGCCCAGCACCGGGACGTCGGTGCTCTTCTGGTCAGTCATGTCGCTCCTTGGCTGCGGTTACCTGCCCCCGGCCCTGGCCCGGTGCCGGCCCGGTCCCGGCCGTCACTGGCCGAGCCGTACCCGCGCCGCCTGGCGGCGCTGCGGGTCCAGGGAGAGAATCGCGAGGCTGGGCTCATCGGCCGGCCGGGCCGTGGCGAACTGGGTGATGGCCGTGCCGATGATGGTGACCTCGACGATGTGATCTTTGCGGTGCTCCTGCATGGTGCATTCCCGCTCGCGGACCTTGGTGTCGATAGTGGACACCACGACGCCGCTCGCGCCCAGCCGGGCCACGTCCCTTTCCAGCTGGATCCGGGCGTCGTGGCGGGACTGATGGACCAGGTCGGTGTAGCCGTGGACCTCGGTGTTGCCCGATCCCCAGCTGGTCTGGGTGACGGTGAGCCAGTCGTCATGCCGGGCGCCGACGGAGATCCCCAGCACCAGCCCGGCGGGCACCCACCCGGCCCTGATCAGCTTGGCGAAGTCCTGGCCGGACAGGTCGGAGCTGAACGGCCCAGGCAGCGCCGTCGCGCCCGGGGCGCGCACCGCGGTGCCAATCGCCTTGAACTCCAGGCCGCCCGCGGGGAACCCGCCGATGCTCAGCCTGACCCCGACGACGCCGTGCCCGCCCAGCTCGGCGCATTCGGCCAGCATCCGCCCGATGGCCTTGCGGCGGGCCTCGTACAGCGTCGCCACCATCGGCCCGAACGAGCCCATCCCGCCGGCCCCGGACACCGACGTCACGCCGCGGTAGGGCGTGACGGAGCCGCCGTACCCGGCCCACGCTCCCGGGCAGCTGTAGCCGCCGGTATAGCCGATGTTGTAGACCGCGGCGCCGAGCACCTGGCAGGCCGGCTCGAAGCCCGCGCTCTTGATCGCGGTGAACTCGTCCGCCGACAGCGCAGATCCCCAGGTACCGCTGTGCCGGATTTCCGCCAGCCGCGACTGTGCCGCAGGCGGCAGCTCGCGGCCGGACTGATCATCAGTCACCCGCACGCCCCTTTCGGCCGGTTAGGGCCGTCAGGACTTACGATACCGGCGGTTAGTCCTGGTCGGCCGCATCCCATTCGGCATTCCGCCGCTCGGCGATTTCGAGCGCATGTGAGGCTTCCTCCCTGGTCCGGTACGGGCCGAGCCGGTCCTTGCCCGGGCAGCCTGCCTCGGGCTCGACCGCCTTGTGCTTCAGGCAGAACCACCAGCGACGCTCATCGTTCATGGCAACTACACTCCCAGATCATGGCGACGTTGCTCCAGCCCGGCCGGATTTCCCCGATACGGCCGGTCCCCCCGGCCATTACCGCCCCGGAATATGTCGGTAAGAAGTACCCCAAGGTCGGCGAATCAGACATTAAATCTGAGGAAACGATCGCCCGGATGCGGGTCGCCGGCCGCATCGCCGCGCAAGCGCTCGCCGAGGTCGGACGGCACGTCGAGCCCGGGGTGACCACCGACGAGCTGGACCGGGTCGGGCACGAGTTCCTCTGCGACCACGGAGCCTACCCCAGCACCCTGGGCTATCGCGGCTACCCCAAGTCGCTGTGCACCTCGCTCAACGAGGTGATCTGCCATGGCATACCCGACGACACGGTGATCGCGGACGGGGACATCGTCAACGTGGACATCACCGCCTATATCGGCGGCGTGCACGGTGACACCAACGCGACCTTCCTGGCCGGCCAGGTCGACGAGGAGTCCCGGCTGCTGGTCGAGCGCACCCGCGAGGCGATGATGCGCGGGATCAAGACGGTGGCCCCGGGCCGCCCGCTGAACGCGATCGGCCGGGTGATCCAGTCGTACGCGCGCCGGTTCAGCTACGGGGTGGTCCGCGACTTCACCGGGCACGGCATCGGCACGACCTTCCACTCCGGCCTGATCGTCCCGCACTTCGATGACCCGGACGTGACCGTGATCATGGAACCGGGGATGACCTTTACCATCGAGCCGATGCTGACCCTCGGCACGATCAGATACGACGTCTGGCCGGACGGCTGGACGGCGGTCACCCAGGACGGGAAGCGGACCGCCCAGTTCGAGCACACCCTCGTGGTCACCCCGGACGGCTACGAGATCCTGACGCTGCCGTAGCCCAGGTAGTGCTCCCTGAGCGCGGCGCGGGCCTGCTCGCTGTCGCCGGCCAGGATCTCGGCGGCCAGCTCCTGGTGCCGCCGTAGCACGCCGTCCAGGCCGGTGCCGCGCCGCTCCACCTGGGCCCGCAGCACCGCGCCGATCTGACTGTCCAGGATGGACCACAGCTGCATCAGCCGCTGCCGCCCGGACAGCTCGATCAGCTGCCGGTGAAACTGGATATCGCTGGCCGCCAGCGCGTCCATGTCGCTGGCCGCCACCGCGGCTGCCATGTCGGCCATCGCCGCCTTCAGACCGCCGGCCAGGACCGGCGCCGGGTACTTCAGGCCCTGGCTCAGGCTGGCGTCCTCCAGCACGTAGCGGGCATAGCAGATGTCCTCGGCGTCCTGGGCGGACATCCTGGTCACAACCGAGTAGCGGCGCGGCACGATCGCGATCAGGCCCTCGGCCTGCAGGCTGCGCATCGCGTCGCGGATAGTCCCCCTGCTAACCCCGAATTCGGCCGCGAGATTGGCTTCGACCAGCCGGGTTTCCGCCGGAACCTCGTTATTAAGTATGCGCTGCCGCAAGGCCCTGGCGACCGCCTCAGGAAGGGAGACATGCTCAAGCATCGCGGTCCCCGGCCTTCTCTCGCTTACTGGCAGTCGCTCGTCACTGTAGCTGGGCTGGCCGCCGGGTCAACTCGCACCAAGGCCAGCCATTCCTGACCCCGGCCCGTCACCACCGCCGGCCGCGCTGGCCCGGGGCCCGGTCCGCCATGATGGTCCACCATGAATGAGCTGATCCTGGTCCGGCATGGCGAGACCGAGTGGAGCGTGTCCGGACAGCACACCGGCCGCACCGACCTGCCGCTGACCGCCCGCGGCGAGGCCGCGGCGGTGGCGCTGGCGCCGTCGCTGGCCCGGCGGCCGATCAAGGCCGTGTTCACCAGCCCGGCCGCCCGGGCCGTACGCACCGCGCGGCTAGCCGGCCTGCCGGACCCGAAGCCCGATCCTGACCTGCATGAATGGGACTACGGCGGGTACGAGGGCCTGACCTCGCAGCAGATCCACGCCCAGCGGCCCGGCTGGGATCTCTGGCGCGACGGCATCATCGCGGGCGACGCGCCGCATCCGGGCGAGACCCTGGCTCAGGTCGGCGCGCGGGCCGACGCCGTGCTGGCCCGGGTGCGGCCGCTGCTGGCCGCGGGCGAGGTGGCCCTGGTGTCGCACGGGCACCTGCTCCGCGTGCTCACCGCCCGGTGGCTGGGGCTGGAGCCGGCCTGCGGGCGGCTGTTCGGGCTCGACACCGGCACGATCTCGGTCCTGGGCACCGAGCACGACCAGCCGGTCATCCAGTCCTGGAACCTGCCCGCGCGGTAGGTCAGGATCGCCCCCGGGTCAGTCGGCCTGCGTTTCCTCGTCAATCCAGCCCAGATAGGTCGGTGATCCGGCGACAATCGCGGTCGCGATGATTTCCGGCTCGTCGTAGCTGTGCCGTTCGGTCAGGAAATCGGCCAGCGCCTGGTAACGGTGCGCCGGGAGCTTGAGTACCAGCTGCCATTCCTCGGCCCGTTCCAGGCCTTCTTCCCACCAATACGTGCTCGCGAGCGGCCCGCTGACCTGCGCGCACGCCGCCAGCCTGGCCGCTACCGCATCGTGACCGAGCTCAATGGCCTCAGCTCGCGAGTCGGTGGTGGTCTGCACCTGCAGATATCGCGCCTGCTCGCCCGCCACCTCGCCCTGCCTCGCCATGGCTCCAGATCGTACGCTGCGGGTGGCGGCCGCGCCCGCGAGCGCGAAAGCCGGGCCGCCTGGCCGCCCGCACGGGGCGGAGCGAGGAGAGGTAGATGAACGGTCCGTTCTGCATCGTGGTCAACCCGGCGGCAGGTCGGGGCCGCTCGCTGCGCGCGCTGGCCGCGGTGACCTCGGTCCTCGAGGGGGCCGGGGCTACGTATCACGTCAGCGAATCGGCCAGCCTGGACGACGCCAGGGAAATCGCGGGCCGGGCCGCCCAGCTCGGCCACGTGGTGGCGGCCGTCGGCGGCGACGGCACGGCGGGTGCGCTGGCGGGCGTGGTGGCCAGCGCGGGCGGGCGTTATGCGATCATCGCGGCCGGGCGGGGCAACGACCTGGCCCGGGTCCTGGGCCTCCCGGCGGACCCGGCGGCCGCCGCGGCGGTGCTGCTGCACGGGCGGCCGCGTCAGGTGGACCTGATCGGGGTCAGCGCGCCCGGCCAGCCCGAGATCATGGTCGCGGGCAGCGTGTACGCCGGGCTCCCCTCGGTGGCCGGGGAAATAGCCAACGCCGCGCGCGGGCTGCCCGGTCCGGTGCTATACCCGGTGGCCGCGCTGCGGGCGCTGGCCCGCTGGCACCCGGTCACCTTCCGGGCCGAGATCCGGCCGCCCCGGTCAGCCGGGCCCGCGGCGGGCCCCGCGGTGCACGAGTTCCCCGGGTACGCCATCGTGATCGCTAACGCGGCCTACTTCGGGGCCGGCATGCTGGTCGCGCCCGGCGCGGTCGTCGATGACGGGACGCTGGACGTGGTCATGATGCGGGACGGCTCCCGGCTGGCGTTCCTGCGCGTGCTGACCAGCATCAGGGGCGGCAGGCACCTGGCGCTGGCCCAGGTCAGCATGGAACCGGGGACCGAGGTAACGCTGAGCATGGGCGCGGACCTGCCAGTGGCCGCCGACGGCGATACCCTGCCGTTCGCCAGCCCGCTGCCGGCCGGCACGCCGCTGCGGCTGCGGGCGCTGCCCGCCGCGCTCACCGTGCTGGTCCCGCCGGGTGCCCCTGATCCGGCAGGCTCCTGATCCAGCAGGCTCCTGATCCAGCAGGCCCTGAACCGGCGGGCTCCTGACCCGCGGGCCGGGCCGGCTGGCGCGCGGTTATGCGTTCTGGGGCCTGGTCCTGGCCGGACAGGCTAGTCCGGCGGCCCGCGCCGCGATTACCGCGGGCAGGCCGCCGTCAAGCCGGGTGGTTAGTAGCCGTAGCCCCCGCCACCGGAACTGGTCGGAGACGAGGCCGGCTGGCCGGTGAGCTTGGCCCCGGACGGGGTCAGGGCGTACCACAGGCCGCCTGAGATGTTGAGGCCGTTGCCGTTGACCTGGCCAGCCGCGGTGTCGCCCTTGTAGGTGTACAGCGGGTGGCCGTTGTAAGTGGCCTGAGTCGTGCCGTCGGAGCGGGTGAACGAGCCCAGCTTGCCCGGCAGGCTGACCCCGGACGCGGCACTAGCCTGCCCGGTCACCGGCGGCCAGAAGGTCACGCACTCGCTGGAAGTGCAATTCGACTTGTTCGGCTTGTCGATCGCGAACCAGTAGATGGTGAAGCCCTGGGCGGTCGTGAGCACCGTGCCGCCGGAGACGCTCGCGGTCTTGATCCCGGCGCCCGAGTTGGAGCTGGCTGATCCCCCGGCGGCACTCGAAGACGCGGGAGCGCTCGACGCCGGGGCCGCGCCACCGGTACCACTCGCCGCGCTGCTCCCGCACGCGGCAAGGAAGACCACAGCGGCGGCAGCGCCAGACGCCGCCAGCCATCGATTACGCATCGAATTATCTCCGTTTCATTTGCAGTGGCAGAACTAGCTACACACCTGACCACGCACGGGCGGGCGGTTTCGTTCAGCCGGCCTTCACTACGCCATCCGCTGGGACAACCAGGCCAGGGCGAGCGGGTAACGGTAATCGATAGCCTGATGTGTCCCGTCAAACAGCTCAAACCGGACCACGTCGTCGCCCACGCCGATCTCCTGCAGGGCGTCCCTGAACGCCTCCGCGCCCAGGTCCAGGTAGTGCTCATCGCGGTTGCCCGCGTCGATCCAGATCGCCTTCAGCGACCGCAGCGCGCTGGCGTACCTGGGGACCATCCGGACCGGGTCCCAGTCCAGCCAGCGCTGCCACGCCTGCGGCCGCAGCACCCCCGAGCGCGGGTCGAAGGGCAGGTCCACGGTGCCGTCCTCGCGCGCTGAGAAGCAGGCCGAGACGCCCAGCAGCATCAGCAGCGCGTGGTCAGCCTCTTTAGTGAAGGGGACCCGGGACCGGAAGTCCTCCCACCAGCGCCAGATATCCCCGTCGTAGGGCCGCAGCAAACGCGCGGCGGGCGCGAACGCGCCGATGTAGCAGTATTCGTACAGCGCGTCGCCGGCGTGGGTGGCCAGCGCCCCGAACAGGTCCGGCCGCAGCATCGGGGTGATCATCGCGCCGAACCCGCCGCTCGATTTGCCCATGATGGCCCGGTGCGCGGCATCGGGCCGGGTCCGGTACCGGCCGTCCACCCAGGGCACGATCTCCTCGCACAGGTAGGAGTGATAGCGGCCGGTGCCCGGTGAGTCCACGAACTGGCTGCCGCCGTAGCCGGTCCAGGCGTCCACGTAGACCACGATGACGGGGGGCGCGTCCCCGCGCGCGAGCATCGCGTCGGCCGTCTCGGGGAACGGCTGCCGGTACGCAGTCCGGTTCCGCCACATGGCCAGATGCCCGGTATAGCCCTGGATCACGTAAACGGCCGGGTAGCGCCGGTCCGGCTCGTCATCGTAGCCGGGCGGCAGGTACACCCACAGCGGCCGCTCGTGCGGGTCACCGAGCGGGTTGCCCCGCAGCTGCTCGCTGGTGACCACGTGCTCTTCGATCTGTCCGGCCAGGTCGGCGGACCAGGGCAGCATCTAATCTCCTCCTGCGCAGCGTCCGGGACCTCCCACCTTCTCACAGCGGCCAGCTCACACCGGACTGGCCACCCGGGCGACGAACAGCGGCTCGCCGGTCGCCGGGCCGGTGACCATCAGCAGGTAGGGCCGGTCGAAGCTGACCACCGGCAGCGGCACCTGCATCGCGAGCTTCCCGCCCCGGTGACGCACTGATGCCGGCTCCGGTTGCACGTTACGGTCAGGGTATGAGTAGCGCGATGCAGCGCGGCCCGGCGGCCAGCTCCCGGCCTCAGCCGGGCCAGGATCCGGTTGAGCAGCACTTTCTCGCGTCAGTGCGGGAACTGCGGGCCGACCCCGACCGCGGCTCGGCGCTGGCCGGGTCCGCGCTCACCCCGGACCGCTGCCTGGCCCTGTTCGATGCCCAGCTGGCCAGCCGCCACCTGGACGGCGCGGCCCGCTGGCTGCGCTCGCGGGGAGCCAGCTTCTACACCATCGGCTCGTCCGGGCACGAGGGCAACGCGGGCGTGGCCGCCGCGCTCCGGCTGACCGACCCGGCCCTGCTGCACTATCGCTCCGGCGGGTTTTACCTGGCCCGGGCCGGCCAGGCCGGGCGAGCCGCCGAGGGCATCGATGACGTGCTGCTCGGGCTGGTGGCCGCGGCCAGCGAGCCGATCGCCGGCGGCCGGCACAAGGTATTCGGGCACCCGGCCCTGAACGTGATCCCGCAGACCTCTACCATCGCCTCGCACCTGCCCCGCGCGGTCGGCCTGGCCTTCGGCCTGGCCCGGGCGGCCAAGCTGGGGCGCACCACGCCCTGGCCCGCCGATTCGGTGGTGGCCTGCAGCTTCGGCGACGCGTCGGTAAACCACTCGACCGCGGCTGGCGCGCTGAACACCGCCGCGTATTGCGCCTACCAGGGCCTGCCGCTGCCGCTGCTGCTGATCTGCGAGGACAACGGCCTGGGCATCAGCGTGCCGACCCCGCCCGGCTGGGTGGCCGCGGCCCAGTCGGGGCGGCCCGGGGTGCGGTACTTCCAGGCCGACGGGGCCAACCTGGCCGACGTCTACGACACCACGCGGGCCGCTGCGGCCTGGGTGCGGCAGCGGCGGGCTCCGGCGTTCGTGCACCTGTCGGTGATCCGGCTGGGCGGGCACGCCGGCTCGGACGTCGAGTCCGGCTACCGGCGCCCGGCCGAGCTCGCCGCTGAGCTGGACCGCGATCCGCTGCTCGGCACGGCCCGGCTGCTGGTCTCATCCGGCCTGGTCGACGCGGACGAGGTGCGGGACAGGTACGAGGCCGTCCGGGATCAGGTCAGGGCCAGGGCGGGCGAGATCGCCGGCACGCCCAGGCTCAGCCGCGCCGAGCAGGTGATGGCGCCGCTGGCGCCGCGCCATCCGGCCGCGGTGGCCGCGGCGGCCAGCCAGGCCGCCCCCGCCGGGCAGCGGCACCGCGCGTTCGGCGGGCGGCTACCCGAGGACCAGGGGCCGCTCAGCCTGGCCCAGGCCATCAACGCGGCGCTCACCGACGCCCTGGCCGGGTCCGGCTCGCTGCTGGTGTTCGGCGAGGACGTGGCCCGCAAGGGCGGGGTCTACGGCGTGACCAAGGGGCTGGCCGAGCGGTTCGGGTCCGGCCGGGTGTTCGACACGCTGCTGGACGAGCAGTCGATCCTGGGCCTGGCGCTGGGCGCCGGGCTGGCCGGCCTGCTGCCGGTACCGGAGATCCAGTACCTGGCCTACCTGCACAATGCCGCCGACCAGATCCGCGGCGAGGCGGCCACCTTGTCGTTCTTCTCCGCCGGGCAGTACCGCAACCCGCTGGTCGTGCGGATCGCCGGGCTGGCCTACCAGCAGGGTTTCGGCGGTCACTTCCACAACGACAACGCGGTGGCGGCGCTGCGGGACATCCCGGGCCTGATCGTGGCCTGCCCGGCCCGGCCCGACGACGCCGCGGCCATGCTCCGCACCTGCCTGGCCGCCGCGGCGGCCGACGGCAGCGTCTGCGTGTTCCTGGAGCCGATCGCCCTCTACCACCAGCGAGACACCGCCGCTGGCGACGGCGGCTGGCTGGCGCCCTATCCGCCGCCGTCGGAGTGGGCCGCCGGGCATGTCCCGGTGGGCGCCGCCCGGCGGCACGGGGACGGGACCGACCTGACCATCGTGACCTTCGGCAACGGCCTGCTGCTGAGCCTGCGCGCGGCGGCCAGGCTGGCGGCCGCCGGGATCGGCTGCCGGGTTCTCGACCTGCGCTGGCTCGCGCCGCTGCCGGCCGGCGACATCGAGCGGGAGGCCCGGGCCACCGGCCGGGTCCTGGTCGCCGACGAGACCCGGCGCAGCGGCGGGGTGTCCGAGGGCGTCATCGCCGCGCTCACCGACGCCGGCTTCCCCGGCCAGATCGCGCGGGTGACCAGTGAGGACAGCTTCATCCCGCTCGGCGACGCCGCGGCGGCCGTGCTGCTGTCGGCCGAATCCATCGAAGCCGCGGCCCGGGCCATGGTCGAGGCGGGCTAGCGGCCGGATCCGGCTCAGCTGGCCGGCCCGGCCGGACCGGGATCAGCGGCCGGAAACCCGGATGAGCGGCCGGAAAGCCTCATCAGACGCCGGAGAGCCAGAGCAGCCGCCGGAAGCCCGGATCGCCGGAACGCCGGACCATCCGAAAGCCGGATCAGACGTCGAAGAAGACCGTCTCGCGCCCGCCCTGCAGCCGGATGTCAAACCGGAACGTGCCCGGCGGGCCGCCAGGCTCGGCGGCCGCGATCAAGGTGGCCGCCCGCTGCGGGTCGCCGATGGCGGCCAGCACCGGGTCGGCCGCGTTGGCCACGCTCTGGTCGGCGAAGTAGATCCGGGTCACCACCCGGTCCAGCAGGCCGCGGGCGAACACCGACACATCCAGGTGCGGTGCCTCGGCCGGGCCGTCCGGGCCCGGCAGCGCGCCGGGCCGCAGGGTCACGATCCGGTACTTGCCCGCCGCGTCAGTCGGGCACCGGCCGAACCCGCGGAACCCCTGCTCGCGCCACGGCCCGCCGGGCTCGCCCCGGGGGTCATCGGGGTGCGCGAACCGCCCGTCCGGGTCCGCCTGCCAGGTCTCGATCAGGGCATCGGGCACCGGCTCCCCCGCCCCGTCGAGTACCCGGCCGCAGATCGTGATGGCCCCGGGCGTGCCTTCGGGCACCACGAACGGGCCATCGGGCCAGGGCAGCCCGATGGCCAGGAACGGGCCGACGGTCTGCGATGGGGTCAGCGGCGCGGTCACCGGCCTGCCTCCTGCTGCTCGAATACGGTGGCGTCGCGGCCGCGCAGCACGATGTCCCAGACGTAGCCCAGCGCCCAGTCCGGCTGGGTCACCTCCAGGTCGAACCGGGCCACCATGCGCTGGCGCGCCTTCGGGTCGGGCACCGAGTTGAAGATCGGGTCCTGGGCGAACAGCGGGTCCGCAGGGAAGTACATCTGGGTGATGAGCCGCTGGGTGAACGCCCGGCCGAACAGCGAGAAGTGGATGTGCGCGGGCCGCCAGGCGTTGAGGTGGTTGCGCCACGGGTACGCGCCAGGCTTGATGGTGACAAACCGGTACCGGCCCTGCCCGTCGGTCAGGCACCGGCCCGCGCCGCTGAAGTTCGCGTCCAGCGGCGCGGGATGGTCATCGACGCCGTGCGCGTACCGCCCGGCCGCGTTGGCCTGCCAGATCTCCACCAGGGTGTCCGGGATGGGCCGGCCGCCGGAGTCCAGCACCCGGCCGGTCACGATGATCCGCTCGCCGATCGGCTCGCCCGCCTGCTGCGCCGTCAGGTCGGCATCGCCCGCGCTCACCCGCTCCGCGCCGAGCAGCGGCCCGGTGATCTCGGTGAGCCGCTGCGGCAGCCGGACCGGCCGTCGTTTCGGCGCCCGCAGCAGCGACGAACGGTAGGCCGGGGTGTCCAGCGGAGGGTGCACGCCGGTGGGCCGCGGATAGGCAGGGACCGCGAACGCGGCCGGGCCGGGCGGCACGTCAGTCGTCATCGGGCTGCTCCTTCGGTGGCGGCATGGTGGCCAGCAGGCTACGCAGCGCGGCCAGCTCCGTCGCGGACGGCGGCGCGATGGTGCGCAGGCTCGCGGCCACCAGCAGCGGCCAGCCGGTGCGTTCTTTTACCTCGGTAACGGATATCCCCGGGTATACCCCGGTCAGCGTCAGCTCCGACGTCGCCGGGTCTGGCTCCAGGACGCCCAGGTCGGTGATGATCTTGACCGGGCCCGCGCCGGCCAGCCCGAGCCGCTGCCTGCTGCCCGGGCCGTCGCCGAACCCCACTGAGGTGACGAAGCTGACCCGGTCGACGAATGTCCGGCGGGTCTGCCTGACCACCACGATCACCTCACGGCAGGACGCGGCGATCTCCGGCGCGCCGCCCGCGCCCGGCAGCCTGACCTGGGGCTGGGCATAATCATCGCCGATGACGGTGGTGTTGATGTTGGCGAACTTGTCGATCTGCGCCGCGCCGAGGAAGCCCAGGTCGATCCGGCCGGGCTGGAGCCAGTAGTTGAATATCTCCGGCACGCTGACCACCGCGTCCGCGGTCTCGGCCAGCATCCCGTCGCCGATGGACAGCGGCAAGGCGGCGGGCTTGGCGCCGATCGTGCCCGATTCGTAGATCAGCACCAGGTGCGGGGCGTGGGTGGCCCGGGCCAGGTTGGCCGCCTCGCTGGGCAGCCCGATGCCGACGAAGCAGGTCATCCGGTCCCGCAGCGTGCGGGCCGCGGTGACGGTCATGATCTCGTCTGCCGAGTACGGTGCCGCGGCGCCGCCGGACTGCTCGGGCTGCGTCATGGCCGGGGGCCCGCGGCCACGGCCGCGCGCGGCGCCGGCCCGGCCGACCCGGCCGGCCCGGCCCGGCCCGGCCCGGTAGACGTGCTCGTCCAGCCAGGCGCTGAACCGCTGCCGGTCCCTGCTGATCGCCTCCCAGGCCAGGTAATAGTCGTTGTCCCTGGTGGTGTAACCCAGGGCGTATGACGGATGCGCGCCGCCGGGCGCCAGCGCGATGTAGCCGACCACCCAGGCCGGCAGCACCACGGCGTCCGGCCGCGGGTCCAGCACGTCCACGATCTCCTCGACGGTCACGACCGACCGCCTGGCCGCCAGCACCGCTTCCTTCTGCACGCCGGTGATCCCCCAGAGCTGGACATTCCCGGCCCGGTCGCAGCGCTGCGCGTGGATCACGGTCACGTCCGGCCGCAGGGCCGGCACCGCGGTCAGGATCTCGCCGGTGAACGGGCAGCTGATCTCGGCGATATTCGGCGTCTGCTCGGCCAGGCCGGTGCCCCGGTAGCCGCGCAGCACGGCGAACGGCAGGCCGGACGCCCCGGCCACGTAGCGGTTGGCCATGCCCGCGTGAGAGTGCTCTTCCAGCTCCAGCGGGACCGGCCAGGAGTGCTCGACCGCGTCCCTGAACCGGTGCAGCGACCCGACACCCGGGTTGCCGCCCCAGGAGAACACCAGCTTGCGCGCGCAGCCGGCCCCGATCAGCTGGTCGTAGATCACGTCCGGGGTCATCCGGATCAGGGTCAGGTCGCGCCGCCGCTGGCGGATGATCTCACGCCCGGCCGCATGCGGGATCAGGTGGGTGAAACCTTCCATCGCGACGCTGTCGTGATCGTGCACCGCCTGCGCGATGGCCTCTGACAGCGACACGATCTGCGCCATGCCCCACCCGCTTCCTCGCTTTACCGAAACGATATCCACTACCGGTCGCTGAGTGCACACCTGTACGGATAACGAAATCCTGAGATCTCAGCCGCCGCCGGCCCCTCCGCGGGCGGTGCGGCCGGCCCGGGGAGCTCGGCCAGCACGCGCTGCGCGACGGCGAAGGCCCGGTTGGCCGCCGGGACGCCCGCGTACACCGACACCTGCAGCAGCACCTCCCGGATCTGCTCGGGGGTGAGCCCGTTACGCAGCGCGGCCCGCACGTGCATGGCCAGCTCTTCCTCCTGCCGCAGCGTGGCCAGCGCGGTCAGCGTGATCATGCTCCGCTCCGGCCGGGTCAGGCCCGGGCGGTTCCAGATCTCGCCCCAGGCGTAGCGCGTGATCAGGTCCTGGAACGGCGCGGTGAACTCGGTGGTGGCCGCCACGGCGCGGTCCACGTGCTCGTCGCCGAGCACCTCCCTGCGTACCCGCATGCCCGGCTCGGCCTGGCTGGCGTCGGTCACTCGCCCGTCCTCTCGTAGCGCTGGTGTGCGGCCAGGGCATCGGTCACGAAGGGGCCGGACGCGCCCAGGTATCCGGCCGGGTCAAGCGCGGCGTCGAGCTGCTCCGCGCTGATGCCCGCCTCAGCCAGCCGCCGCCCCGGACCTTCCGGCGCCAGCAGTTCCTCCCGCAGCGGCCTCCCGGCGGCCGCGGCCGCCGCGCTGGCCTGCGCCACGACCTCGTGCGCGGCCAGCGGGCCGAGCGCGGGGGCGAGCAGCCCGGCGACGTGCTCGGCCAGCGGCAGCCCGCCGGCCGCGTCCAGGTTGGCCCGCATCCGGACCTGGTCGACCTGCAGGCCCGCCAGCAGCTCGGCCGCCCACCGCGCCGCCGAGCTGGTCAGCCCGAGCAAGTCAGCCAGCGGCTCCCACTCCGCGTGCCAGGCCCCCGCCGCCCGCTGCAGCTCCTGCTCGCCCGCCGCGGCGATGGTGGCCAGCAAGCCGGGAGCGCGCCTGGTGCAGCCCAGGATGACCACCGCGGCCACCGGGTTGCGCTTGTTCGGCATCGCTGAGGAGCCGCCGCGCCGCGGTCCTGCGGCCGGGCCTTCGCGCACCTCGGCCAGCTCCGACTGGGCCAGCAGGGTCACGTCCCTGGCTATCTTGCCCGCCGTGGCGCAGGCTCCGGCCAGCGCGCTGGCCAGCTCGATGATCCGGAGCCGGTCGGTAGGCCAGGGCAGCACGGGCCGGGCCAGCCGCAGTTCCTCGGCGAGCAGCCGGGCCACCTCGGGGCCCGCGTCGCCCAGCGCGGCCAGGGTGCCGGCCGCCCCGCCGAACTGCACGGCCAGCCGCTCGCGGCTGATCCGCCGCAACCCGCTCCTGGCCTCGTCGATCCCGGTCAGCCAGCCCGCCGCGACCAGCCCGAACGTCACCGGGACGGCCTGCTGAAGCAAGGTCCGCCCGATCATGATCGTGCCGGCCTGGGCCTGGGCCAGCCCGGCCGCGGCCGCGGCCGCCTCGGCCAGGCTGGTCTCGGTCTCCGCCAGCACCGCGCGGGCCACCAGCATGGCCGCCGTGTCGATGATGTCCTGGCTGGTCGCGCCGCGATGGACCGCGCCGGCCGGGCCGGGCGGCAGCAGCTCGCTGAGCGCGCGGACCAGCCCGGGTACCGGGTTGCCGGTGCGGGCCGCCTGGCGGCCCAGCTCGGCCGGGTCGAACCGGTCCGCCCGGGCCGCCGCCGTCACCTCGGCGCCGGCCCGGCCGGGGCCAGCCCGGCCCGTTCCAGTGCCCGGGCCAGCGCCGCCTCCGTGTCCAGCATCGCCTGCAGCCAGGCCTGGTCGCCGGTCCCGGCCTGGCCGCGGGCGAACAGGCCGCCGAACAGGCCATCGGTGCGGAAGCTGCTCACGAGTCCCATGATGCCCGCCAACGTTCAGCGGCGCTCCAGGCCGACGTAGTTCTCGGCCAGTGAGGTGGCGGCCGCGTCGGAATGGCACACGTAGTCCAGGTGGGACAGCTGCAGCTGGCGGTCGTAGGCGTCGTGACTGTCGAAGGTGTGCAGCAGCGTCGTCATCCACCAGGAGAAATGCTGAACCCGCCAGACCCGGCGCAGGCAGGTGGCCGAGTAATCGGCCAGCAGCTGCGTCGCGCCGCCGGAATACCACTCGCCCAGCGCCTCGGCCAGCAGCGTGACGTCGAACGCGGCCAGGTTCAGCCCCTTGGCGCCGGTCGGCGGCACGATGTGGGCCGCGTCGCCGGCCAGGTAGAGCCGACCGAACTGCATCGGCTCGGTCACGAAGCTGCGCATCGCGGTGATGCTCTTGTCCAGCACCGGGCCGGTGGCCAGGCTCCAATCCGGCACCGTCTCCAGCCGGGCCCGCAGTTCCGGCCAGATCCGCTCGTCCGGCCAGGCCTCGACCTGCTCGTCCGGCGCCACCTGCAGGTAGAACCGGCTGACGCTGGGGCTGCGCATGCTGTGCAGCGCGAAGCCGCGGTCATTGCGCGCGTAGATCAGCTCGGAGGCCGACGGCGCCACCTCGGCCAGCACCGCGAGCCAGGCGAACGGGTATTCGCGGTCGTAGCGGGTGAGCAGGCCGGCCGGTATCACGTTCCGGCAGACGCCGTGGAAGCCGTCGCAGCCCGCGACGAAGTCGGCCGTCAGCACCTGACGGTGACCGCCGCGGGTGAAGCTGACCTCGGGGTGGTCGGTATCGATTCCGGTCAGCGTCACCTCGCTGACCTCGAAGGCGATCTCGCCGCCGGCTTGCAGGCGGGCCGCGATCAGGTCCTTGACCACTTCCTGCTGGCCGTAGACGGTGATGGCCCGGCCCGGCACCAGCCGGTCGAACGCGATCCGGTGGCCCTGCCCGCCGAACCGCAGCTCGATGCCGTGGTGCTCCATGCCCTCGGCCAGCAGCCGCTCGCCCACGCCGGAGACCACCAGGGTGTCCACCGTGCCCTGCTCCAGTACCCCGGCCCTGACCCGGTGCTCAACGTAATCGCGGCTGCGCGCCTCCAGCACCACCGAGGAGATGCCGCGCAGCTGCAGCAGATGGGACAGCAGCAGCCCGGCCGGGCCCGCGCCGATGATCGCCACCTGTGTGCGCACTCCCGCTCCTTCCCCGCCTGGCCCGGCCCGCCCGGCGGCCCCGGCTGACCTGGCCAGGTGCCGGGGCCCGGGGGCTGGGCGAGGTCTATTCTCGCAGTATGGACCTGCATGCATCCTCTGCTGGCGGCCCCGGGCTCAAGCAGGAACGCCGCATCGTCACGGAGATTCCCGGGCCCGCCTCACGGGAACTGCTAGAGCGGCGCCAGCGCAGCGTCGCCCGGGGCCTGGGCCATGTCCTGCCGGTGTTCGTCACCGCCGCCGGCGGCGGGGTGGTGGTCGACGCGGACCACAACTCGCTGATCGACTTCGGCTCCGGCATCGCGGTGACGTCCGTGGGCAACAGCGCCGAGCTGGTCGTCGAGCGGATCATCCAGCAGGTCGGCCAGTTCACGCACACCTGCTTCATGGTGGCGCCCTACGAGGGCTATGTCGCGGTCTGCGAGGAACTCCACCGGGTTACGCCCGGTGAGCACGACAAGCGGTCGGCGCTGTTCAACTCCGGCGCTGAGGCGGTGGAGAACGCGGTCAAGATCGCCCGGCACGCGACCGGCCGGCCTTCGGTCGTGGTCTTCGACCACGCCTACCATGGCCGCACCAACCTGACCATGGCGATGACGGCCAAGAACATGCCCTACAAGCAGGGCTTCGGCCCGTTCGCCGCCGATGTCTACCGGGTGCCGATGGCCTACCCGTTCCGCTGGCCCGGCGGGCCTGACCGCTGCCAGGCCGAAGCCCTTGACGTGATCACCGGGCTGATTCACGCCCAGGTCGGCGAGCAGAACGTGGCGGCCGTGGTGATCGAGCCGATCCAGGGCGAGGGCGGCTTCGTCGTCCCGCCGGACGGGTTCCTGCCCGGGCTGGCCGCGTTCTGCCAGGCGAACGGGATCGTGCTGGTGGCCGACGAGATCCAGACCGGGTTCTGCCGGACCGGCGACTGGTTCGCCTGCGACTACGAGGGCGTGGTCCCCGACCTGATCACCACGGCCAAGGGCATCGCGGGCGGGCTGCCGCTGGCCGGGGTGACCGGCCGGGCCGAGATGATGGATGCCGTCCACCCCGGCGGTCTCGGCGGTACCTATGGCGGTAATCCGGTGGCCTGCGCGGCGGCGCTGGGCGCGATCGAGACCATGCGCAAAGAAGACCTGCCCGCCGCGGCCCGCCGGATCGGCGAGATCATGCTGCCCCGGCTGCGCGCCCTGGCCGCGGCGAACCCGGTCATCGGCGACGTGCGCGGGCGCGGCGCGATGCTGGCCATGGAGCTGGTCGAGCCGGGCACCCTGGAGCCCGACGCGGCCGCCGCCGCGCAGCTGGCCAAGTCCTGCCACGCGGCCGGCTTGCTCGTCCTCACCTGCGGTACCTACGGCAACGTGCTGCGGTTCCTGCCGCCGCTGGTGATCGGCGAGGCGCTGCTGGCCGAGGGGCTGACCATTCTGGAAGAGGCTTTCGCGGCCCTCTGACTTTCCCCGGCCCCGCCGCAGTTGAACTATTGACCGGCCTTACCGCCGATGTTACTGCTAAGTAAGGTCCGGTTTTCAGCGCTCCTACCCCCGAGGAGAATGCCCGTGGTGCCCCCCGCTCTCGCTCGCCATCGTTTCCTTCTCGCGGCCATTACGGCAGGTGCCGCTGCCCTGCCGATACTGGCCACCGCCGCCCCCGCGTCCGCCCAGAGCACGGTCCATTACGTCGCGCTCGGCGACTCCTACTCATCCGGCGTCGGCGCCGGTAACTACATCAGCTCCAGCGGGTCGTGTGACCGCAGCCTCAACGCTTACACACAGCTGTATGCGGCCCTCAACGCCCCGGCCTCCTACACTTCGGTGGCTTGCTCCGGCGCGACCACCAGCGACGTCGTCAACAGCCAGGTCTCCGCGCTCAGCACCAGCACGACGCTGGTGTCGATCACGATCGGCGGAAACGACGTCGGGTTCAGCAACACCATGGAGACCTGCGTCCTCGACTCGACCAGCACCTGCGTCGCCTCGATCGACGCCGGCGAGAGCAAGATCAGCGCCGACCTGCCCGGCGAGCTGAACAACGCGCTGGCCGCGATCGCCGCCCGCGCGCCGAACGCGCGGGTCGTGGTGCTCGACTACCCGCAGTTCTATGACCTGTCCAAGTCCTCGTCCTGCATCGGCCTGAGCACCACTGACCGCACTGATCTCAATCAGGCGGCCAACCTGCTCGACAGCCAGATCCAGGCCGCGGCCGGGCGGTACGGCGATGTCTTCGCCGACGTCAGGTCCCAGTTCGTCGGGCACCAGATCTGTGATTCCAGCAGCTGGCTGCACTCGGTGAACTTCCTGGACATCGGCGAGTCCTATCACCCGACGGCCACTGGCCAGTCCAATGGCTACTACCCGGTGTTCAGCGAGTTCGCTGGCTGACCGCCGGCCCCGGGGCCTGGGGCGGTTCCGCCGCCCTCAGGCCCCGTTTTTGCTGCTCATCGGCAGGTAATACATCCCGGGCCTTTCGGACACTTCCCAACGCCGCCAGCCTGTACATATCGTGGCATCTGGTACGTCGCCTCCGGCGACGACGCCCTTTCGCGCACCGGGAGGAGCATCCATTGGGTATCAAGAGAGCCGCTCGCAGTCCGGCTCATCAGCACGATGCGGAGGCGGCGAGCCGCCGCCATTTCCTGCGCCGGGCTGGCATCACCGGGGCATTCGCGGCCGGGTTCATCGGAACCGCGGAAGTCGCCGGCTTGTCCTCGGCCTTCGCGGCGGGCTCCCGCCGCAACAGCCGCCAGGTACCGTTTCCCTGCCTGTCAATCTGCTCATACGTCTACTCGCCGGGTCATTGCGCGCCCAACGGAGGTAAGTGCCCGTCTGGCTCATGCTGCTTCTACCAGTCCGGCGCGTGCTGCGCCGCCAACCGGTACAACTGCATCTCCGGCCATTGTTCCAGCTTCACCATCTGCTGCGGCGGGTAACACCGAGCCGTCAGCGCGGACCCACCCGGGCCGCGGCCACCTGGCCGCGGCCCGCTGGCTGCCGGCCCGGAACCCGCCCGGCTGGGTCAGGCCAGGCGGCCCGCGTGGCTAGGCCGCGGGCCGGGTAGCCCCGCCCGAGCGGCTAGGCCGCGGGCGCGCCCGCCTGGATCAAGCCGGCCAGATGGTCGAGATGCGCGACCGTATTGGGTACCTGGGCGCCTTTCACGATGCCGCCTGCATCGACCGCGACGGCGAACGGCAGCCCGATCACCGCGAGCGGCCCGGTCACCTCGTCCGACTCCTCCGTGACGACCCGCAGGCCTTCGGGTATGCCGAGCACCCGGGGTCCGTCCGGCCGGGTGATGATGATCAGCTGCCTGGCCAGCTCACCGAGATCGGACCGGCGGATCTCGGCCGCCAGCTGCTCGCACGGCCCGCAGCCCGTGCTGAGGAACAGCAGCAGCGACGGCTGGCCGCGCAGGCTCTGCTCATCGACCACGTCCCCGGCCGTGTCCCGGGCCGAGAAGCGCGGCAACGGGTCACCCACCGGCGGCCCCTGCTGGCCGGGGCCCAACCCCCCTGAATGCGCTGACGCCCGTTCCAGCACCGGGGTGATCTGCCGCAGTATCCCGAGGATGACCACGGCCAGGGCGATCACCGCCACCCACAGAACCACAATCGCGACTGCCCAGCCGGTCGGCATCACTGCCCCCTTGAATCGAGGTAGCGGGAGGTGGCGTCCGCCTGCGAGCGGAACGGCCCGGACAGTTGCCTGACCTCGGCGGCCCGGCGCAGCACCGCCACGGTGATCAGGCCCAGCACGACAGCGAGCACGATCGGCACCGCGGCGGCTCGCGGCGTGGCCACCGAGTACAAGCCGGAAGTACCCGGCCACAGCGCCAGCGAGCCCGGCGGCGCGATGGCCACCGCGACCGCCAGCGCGGCCAGGCCGACATTGGACCCGACATGCGTCCAATTGATGGTCCGGGGCGCGGATCCCGCGCATCCGCAGTCGAAACTGCGGCCCCGGGCCAGGTTAATTCCGATGGCCGCCGCGAAACACAGCAGCAGCAGCGCCAGGAGCCCTGACACAATGCCGGGCAAGATGCCGATGGCGAGCAGGACAGCCGCCATCAATTCAGCAAAGGGCAAGGTCAGCGCCACGGCGGGCACCAGCGCGGGCGGCAATAGCCGGTAGTTCGCGACCGCCGACCGGAAATCCGCCAGATCGGTCACCTTGGCAAAGCCGGCCCGCAGGAATACGCAGACGATAAGACACCGGGCAGCCAGGAGTACTAATCCCATACATATCCTCCGGAACTAGTCTTACCCGGATCGTAGTACATCAGCCCCTGACAAACCACGGCCCCTAGCTGTTCACAGGGAAGCCGAGGTTGACGCCGCCGTGGCTGGGATCCAGCCAGCGCGAGGTGACCGCCTTGCCCCGGGTGTAGAAATGGACGCCTTCGGTGCCGTAGACGTGGGTGTCGCCGAACAGCGACGCTTTCCACCCGCCGAAGGAGTAGAACGCCATCGGCACCGGGATCGGCACGTTGACGCCGATCATGCCCGCCTCGACCTCGTGGGTGAACCGCCGGGCCGCCCCGCCGTCATTGGTGAAGATCGCCGTGCCGTTGCCGTAGGGGTTGCCGCTGATCATCTCGACCCCTTCGGCGTAGCTGGCCGCGCGCACGACCGACAGCACCGGGCCGAAGATCTCGTCGGCGTAGCAGCTCATCGACGCGGTGACGTGATCGAGCACGCTCGGTCCCAGCCAGAACCCGTCCGCCGCTCCCCCGATCACCGGATGCTGGCGCCCGTCGATGGCGAGTACCGCGCCCTCCTGGACGCCCGAGTCCAGGTACGACGCGACCTTGTCCCGGTGCACCCCGGTGACCAGCGGGCCCATCTCCGAACGCGGGTCATCCCCGGGCCCGACCCGGAGCCGGGCCACCCGCTCGCCGATCTTGGTCACCAGCTCGTCCCCCACCGGATCGACCGCGACCACCACCGAGATCGCCATGCAGCGCTCGCCCGCCGAGCCGAACCCGGCGGACACCGCGGCGTCCGCGGCGAGGTCCAGATCGGCGTCGGGCAGCACCAGCATGTGGTTCTTGGCCCCGCCCAGGGCCTGCACCCGCTTCCCTGCCGCGGTCCCGGTCTGGTAGATGTAGCGGGCGATCGGGGTCGACCCGACGAAGCTCACCGCGCGCACGTCCGGGTGGGTCAGCAGCGCGTCGACCGCGTCCTTGCCGCCCTGGACCACGTTGAACACGCCGTCCGGCAGGCCGGCCTCGGCCAGCAGCTCGGCCAGCAGCAGCGACGCCGACGGGTCCTTCTCCGATGGCTTGAGCACGAACGTGTTGCCGCAGCCGATCGCGATCGGGAACATCCACATCGGCACCATGGCCGGGAAGTTGAACGGGGTGATGCCGGCCACCACGCCCAGCGGCTGACGGATCGAGAAGGCGTCCACGCCGGTCGACACGTTCTCGGAGAAGCCGCCTTTGAGCAGATGCGGCAGCCCGCAGGCGAACTCGACCACTTCCAGGCCGCGGGCCACCTCGCCCGCCGCGTCGGAGCCGACCTTGCCGTGCTCCGCGCTGACCAGCGCGGCCAGCTCGTCCGCCCGGGCCCTGATCAGCTCACGGAAGGAGAACATCACCGCGGCCCGCTTGGTCAGCGACGTCTCCCGCCAGGCGGGCAGGGCCCCGGCCGCCGCCTCGACCGCCACGTCCACCTCGGCCGCGGTGGCGAAGTCCACCGTGCCGGTGACTCGCCCGGTCGCCGGGTTGTAGATCTCGCCGCGGGCGGCCGGGTCAGCGCCCGACCACGGCTTACCGCCGATCCAGTGCGTGACGTGTTTCATGGCTACTCCCCTCGGAGCGCTGCGTCGTTCACGGCGCGCAGGGCGTCGATCAGCAGGGCCAGGCCCTCGCGGGCCTCGGCCTCGCTGAGGGTCATCGGCGGGGCCATCCGCAGCGCGTGACCGTACAGGCCGCCCTTGCCGATGAGCAGGCCGCGTTCCCTGGCCGCGCCGAGCACCGCGCTGGCCAGCGCCGGGCTCGGCGCCCCCGTCGCGGGATCGACCAGGTCCACCGCGAACATCAGGCCCTTGCCGCGGACCTCGCCTATAACGGCCAGCCCGCTCGCCGCCTCGCGCAGCCCGCTGATGATCAGGGCGCCGAGTTGGGCCGCGCTGGCCTGCAACTCGTGGGAGAGCAAGTAGTCAAGCGCGGCCCCGGCCGCCGCCGTGGCCAGCGGGTTCCCGCCGAAGGTCGAGATGCCGTTGGCGGTCAGCCCGTCGAGCAGGTCCGCGCGGGCCACGACGCCGCCGATGGCGAAGCCATTGCCCAGGCCCTTGGCGAAGGTCATCGCGTCCGGGGTGACGGCGTGCGCGCCGATCCCCCAGAAGTGCTCGCCGGTCCGGCCCCAGCCGGTCTGCACTTCATCGGAGATGAACAGGATGCCCCTGGCGTCGAGGATCTCCTTGTAGGCCGCGAACAGCCCGTCCGGCGGCATGGTGAACCCGCCGACTCCCTGGACCGGCTCGGCGATCAGGCACGCGACGTCCCCGGCGGTGGCGGTGCTCAGCAGGTGCCTGAGGTCCTGGGCGCAAGCCTCGATGTACTCGGCGTCGGACAGCCCGGCGAAGGCGGGCAGCTGCCGGTCGGTGCCGTGCAGGTAGCTGACCGAGTACGGGGTCAGCTGCGAGCTTTTCCAGCTGACGTTGCCGGTGATGCCCATCGCGCCGAAAGACCGGCCGTGGAAGCTGTTGCGCATGGCCAGCACCTGGTTGGAGCGCCGGGCCGCGGTGGCGATCAGCAGCGCGGTCTCGTTCGCCTCGGTGCCCGAGTTGGTGAAGAACACCTTGGCGTCGGTGATCCCGGACAGCCGCGCGATCTTCTCCGCCAGCTCCACCTGGTTACGGATCAGGTACAGCGTCGAGGTGTGCACGATGCCCGTCGACAGCTGCCGCTCGACCGCCTCGCGCACTTCGGGCAGGTCGTAGCCCAGCATGTTGGTCAGGATGCCGCAGAAGAAGTCCAGGTAGCTGTGCCCTGAGGCGTCGGTGACCCGGCTGCCCTTGCCGCTGACCAGCTCAATCGGATCGTCGTAGTAGAGCGCCACCCAGTTCGGGATGATGTGCCGGTGCCGGTCAAGAAGTTCTCCCATGGCGACCAGTCTGCCGGGCGCACGGCTGAGCCTCGCTATACGCACTGTAAGGTAATCCGATCAGCACCTGACATAGTGTAAGAGCATGCTGCCGACGCTGGCCGAGGTACTGGACCTGGACGCCGTCCGGGACGGATCGCCCCGCGTGGTCGCGGCGGCCGACCGGCTGGGCGCGCAGGTCCGCTGGGTGCACGCGATCGAGCTGGCCGACGCCGCCCGGCTCCTGCATGGCGGGGAGCTGGTCCTGAGCACCGGTATCGCGCTGCCGGACGAGCCCGGCCTGCAGGCCAGGTACGTAGCCGACCTGGCCGGGGTCGGCGTCACCGGGCTCGCGGTCGAGCTCGGCCGCCGCTATGCCACCCGGCTGCCGGCCGCGCTGGTCGCCGCGGCGCAGGCGCACCGGCTGCCGCTGATCGTGTTCGAGCGAGAAGTCCCTTTCGTCGAGATCACCGAGGCGGTGCACGCCCGCATCATCGACAGCCAGCTCACCGAGCTGCGCGCCGCCGCCCGGCTGCACGAGGTGTTCACCGACCTGTCAGTGGCCGGCACCGGGCCGCAGGAGATCATCCGCGAGGCCGCGCTGCTGGCGGGCAGGCCGGTGATCCTGGCTGACCTGACCCACACCGTGCTGGCCTGCGCGCCCGCCGGGGCCGACACCGCCGGGCTGCTCGACGGGTTCGCCGCGCGGTCGCGCCGGGCGGTGACCGGGCCGCGCACCAGCTTCGACGAGGCGTCGGGCTGGCTGATCACGCAGGTCGGGGCGCGAGGTGAGGACTGGGGCCAGGTCATCATGGTCTGCGCGGGCCCGCCCGCCGCGCTGGACTACGTCCTCATCGAGCGGACCGCGACCACGCTGGCCCTCGGCCGCCTGCACGCCCGCCAGCGAGAAAGCCTGGAGCGCCAGGCGCACCGGACGCTGATCAGCGCGATCGTGGCCCAGCCGAAGGCCAGCCGGCCCGAGGAGGCGGCCACCCGGGCCAGGGCGCTCGGCCTGCCCGTCGCGGGACGGCAGCTGATCGCCCTGGTGGTGCGGCTGCGGGCCGCGGGCCCCGGGCTGTCGGCGCAGGCCCGGGTGCTGGAGGTAGCCGACGCCGTGGCCGATGCCTGCCGGGCGGAGCAGGTGCCGGCCATCGTGGGCTCACTGGATGACTTGCGGGCCGGGGCCCTGCTGTCCTTGGACCAGCGCGCCGATCCCGACCAGCTGCTCACCGCGGTGTGCCTGCGGATCAGGGAGCTGGCCCCGCCCCGGTCCCGCCCGTACCCCGCGGCCGCGGCCCGGCCCGGCCCGGGCGATCCGGCCGCGGAGCTGGTCATCGCGGCCGGCTCGGTCAGCCGGCTCGATGGCGGCCGCGCCGCGGTCGTTCGCCGAGGCGCGGCAGGTCGCGGACGCCGCGGCGGCTGCCCCGGCCCCGACCCGGCCGCGGCCGCGGCCACCCAGGCCCAAGCGGGCCCGGGGGCCAGGCCGTTCCTGCGCCTGGCCGACCTGCGCCTGCGCGGGCTGCTGCAGTTGCTGCGCGCCGACCCCAGGCTGCAGAGCTTCGCCGAGCGCGAGGTCGGCAAGCTGCTGGCCTACGACGCCGACCACGGCACCAGCCTGACCAGCCTGCTGGCGGCCTACCTGGATACCGGCGGCAACAAGGCGCAGACCGCCAGGCGAGCCCACCTGGCCCGGCCCACCCTGTACGAGCGGCTCAGTCACATCGAGCGGGTGCTCGGCGTCAGCCTCGATTCGGCCCCGTCGCGCACCTCGCTGCACGTGGCGCTGCTCGCCCAGCAGACGCTGCCATCTGATGGCCCGGCCGGCTGATCTCCAGCGCCGCCTGCCGGGCATCGCCGGAGGCCAGCCGGTCGGGCTGGACGCCGGTGCCGTCCCAGTTGGTGCCGGTGCGCGGGTCGATCGGCGCCTGCGTCGGGATGAAGACGCTGAACCCGTCGGCCATGGCGAACCGCTCGCCCGGGTTAGCCGCTCCGGCACTGGGCTGCCCTACCACCGTGGCCCGCCCGAGGCTCTGCAGCACGTAGGCGCAGCATTCGGCGGCCGATGCGGTCCGGCCGTTGATCAGCACGTAGACCGGTACGTCGAGATGGCGGCTCACTGCCGGGGTCCAGGCCTCCTCGGGCGCGGCGGCCCGGTCGATGAAGGTCACCAGGTGCACCGGTTCGGCGGGCAGCAAGTGGGCCAGCAGGTAGTTCGCTCCTGAGCCCCAGCCGCCGGGGACATCACGCAGGTCGAGCAGCAGGGCGTCGCTGTTGGCCGCGAACTCGATGGCCGCCGTGGTGGCGGCCCTGGCCCCGGCGCCCGCCTGGGTGTCGGCGTCGGTATCGCAGAAGGTGCTGAGGCCGAGCAGCGCGATGTTGTCATCCAGGATGCGGACCTGGCGGAACCCGTAATTGCGGCGCCGGTTCTGCTGCGCGTCGGGGGCCTCCCAGGCCAGGACCTGGGCCGGGTCGGCCTGCCAGCGGACCTTGAAATGCGCGTCGCTGGGCCGCAGCAGCGCGGTCAGCGCCTCGGCCAGGGCCGCCCGGTCATCGCCCGCCCGCCCGGTCACGGCCGACGCAGGCGGTGGCTCGCGGCGCAGCCGCCCGGAAATACGCCGCGCGGCCTGCTCGAAGACATAGTGGCGGTCGATCAGGCTGGCCAGCTGCTCGATGATCCGGTCCTGGTCAGCGCGGCTGAGTGCGGTCTTCACCTGGCCTGCTCCCCCGGCGTCGGCCCGGCCGGCCCTGGCTCCGCCGCGGCGCGGGTCAAGAACGCGCGGCGGCCGAGCTTCTCGATCGCGGAGCCGACGATGTCGCCCAGCCGGACGCCCAGCTCGGCATCGAGCTCGGCGGCGGCCCGGTCGGCCCGCCGCCAGATGGCGCGGACCGTGGGGAGCTGATCCCGGCCGCGGGCGCTGAGCCGGACCCGGCGCTCCCGGCCGTCCGGGCTCGGCGCTTCCACGACCAGGCCGGCCCGCTTCAGCTGCGCGACGGTCTGGCTGGCCGCGGAGTGCGTCGTGCCCGCGGCCGCGGCCAGCTCGCGGACCGACAGCGGCTCGCGGTCCAGCAGGGCCCGGACGGCCTGGGTGAAAGTGGCGCGAAAGTTCAGGCCCGCCTCGGCGTAGGCCCGGTCCACCTCGCCGTCGAGCAGCGCAATCAGGCGGCGCAGGCTGGTGCCCAGGCTCGGGGTCGCGGCCAGTTCCACAGGGGTCACGGGCAAAACTGTAACAGCACCTTTATAACAGCGCTCTCATATTTTCGGTGATCACAGCGGGTCAGCTGAGGCCGCTAGGCGCAGTGCCCGCCGTTCTCATGTTTTTCGGTGATCGCAGCGGGTCAACTCAGGCTGCTGGTCGCAGTGCCCGCCGCCTCATATTTCGCGGGCTGTCAGTCCAGGCTGCTCATCACGTGCTTGATGCGGGTGTAGTCGTCGAATCCGTAGCCGGAGCCGCGCGCAGCGCCGTGTCGATGTCCGCAGCGCGGGACACCGGCGCCCTGGCGTAGGGCTCGCCGGTGCTCGGGTCCACCACCTCGCTGGTCTGGCCATCCCGGGCGGGCAGGTACCCGCCGTTGACGAAGTTCCGCAGCTCCAGAAGGCGGCCGCGGCCTGACTCGCTCGATGTCACGGCAAAATCTCACGACCTCCGTCACGGCCGGTTTGCCTGGCCTCGGCCAAGGCTACGACACTGGCAGATAAACTGTTCATGTACAAGTGAATCAGTTGCGCAACCAGCCTCGATCAACGGAATCGGTAGCACAGGTGCCTAACAAGCGTGATGGCAGCACGCTGGGGCTCGATGACATCTCCAAGCAGATCGTCGAGCAGCTCCAGCAGGATGGCCGGCGGTCGTACGCAGCCATCGGGAAGGCGATCGGCCTTTCCGAGGCCGCGGTGCGGCAGCGAGTGCAGCGTCTGCTGGACGGCGGCGCGATGCAGATCGTGGCCGTCACCGACCCGATGACGGTCGGCTTCCGCAGGCAGGCCATGATCGGCATCCGGTGCGGCGGCGACCTGGAGCAGGTCGCAGACCAGCTGGCGGGCCTGGACCAGATCGACTACGTGGTCATCACCGCGGGGTCGTTCGATCTGCTGATCGAAGCCGTGTGCGAGGACGACGACCAGCTACTTGAGATCCTGAGCCAGGTCCGCAGCATCGAGAGCGTGACCACCACCGAGACCCTCGTCTACCTCAAACTGCGTAAGCAAACCTACAGCTGGGGGACCAGATGACGACCACTCCGCAGGAGCCGACCGCCACTGCGCAGGAGCCGACCGCCGGCCGCACCGACACCTCGTCCTTGCAGGCCGCAGCCAAGCGGAACCTTTGGCTGCATTTTACCCGTATGTCCACCTATGAGCATGCCGACGTACCCGTCATCGTGCGCGGCTCGGGCCAGTACGTCTACGACCAGCACGGCAAGCGCTACCTGGACGGGCTTTCCGGCCTGTTCGTCAGCCAGATCGGCCACGGCAACCGGGAGGTCGCCGAGGCGGCCGCCCGGCAAGGCGCCGAGCTGGCCTACTTCCCGCTCTGGTCCTACGCGCATCCGCGCGCGATCGAGCTGGCCGAGCGGCTGACCGAGCTGGCTCCCGGGTCGCTGAACCGGGTGTTCTTCACCACCAGCGGCTCCGAGGCGGTCGAGTCGGCCTGGAAGCTCGCCAAGCAGTACTTCAAGACCATCGGCCAGCCGAGCCGGTACAAGGTGATCAGCCGGGACATCGCCTATCACGGCACCACGATGGGCGCCCTGGCCATTACCGGGGTGCCCGACATCAAGATGGCGTTCGAGCCGCTGGCGCCGGGCGGGGTCAAGGTGCCGAACACCAACTTCTACCGGGCGCCCGGATTCGTCGCCAGTGACCTGGCGGCCTTCGGACGCTGGGCCGCTGACGAGATCGAGCGGGCCATCCTGCGCGAGGGACCGGAGTCGGTCGCCGCGGTGTTCCTGGAACCGCTGCAGAACTCCGGCGGCTGCTTCCCGCCGCCGCCCGGCTACTTCCAGCGGGTCAGGGAGATCTGCGACCGTTATGGCGTGCTGCTGGTCTCCGACGAGGTGATCTGCGCTTTCGGCCGGCTCGGCCACTACTTCGGCTCCCAGCGTTACCAGTACCAGCCCGACATCATCACCTTCGCCAAGGGCGTCACGTCCGGCTACGCGCCACTGGGCGGCATGCTCGTCAGCGACCACCTGATGGAGCCGTTCAGCGAGGGCCAGCGCACATTCCTGCATGGCGTCACGTTCGCCGGGCACCCGGTCTCGTGCGCAGTGGCGCTGGCCAATCTCGACGTATTCGAGAAGGATGACCTGCTCGGCAACGTGAAGGCGAACCAGGCCGGATTCCGTGCCACCCTGGAAAAGCTGTCCGACCTGCCCATCGTGGGCGACATCAGGGGGGATGGCTACTTCTACGGCATCGAGATGGTCAAGGACAAGGCCACCAAGGAGACCTTCAACGATGATGAGGCCGAGCGACTGCTGCGCGGCTTCCTGTCCCCGGCCCTGTTCGACGCCGGCCTGGTCTGCCGGACCGATGACCGCGGCGACCCGGTGATCCAGCTGTCCCCGCCGCTGACCTGCACCCAGCAGCACTTCGACGAGATGGAGCAGATCCTGCGCAGCGTCCTGACCGAGGCCTGGTCCCGCCTCTGAATAGCCCTGCTTCTGAGCAGCTCTCATTCTGAGTAAGCCAGCTGCGGGCCGCGGGTGCTGCGGGCCCCGGTTATGGCTGATTCCGGCCTTGGCCGCCATTAACGGGTGCTGGTGGCCAAATTGTTACCCCGAACCGTGCACCATTTGCCGTCGCCGCGGCATCTCTTATTGGGTATGCGTCGGCGCTGGGGAGGCGACCGCGGGCGCAGACCTCAATTCTGAGATGACTCCTCATCAGGGGGCAAAATGGATCAGGGCGGACGCTCCAGCCGCCGTCGGCTCCTCGCCATCGTGATCATGGCCGTGATCACCCTGGCTTTAGTTGTCGCCCTCAGCGCGCTGGCCACCTCCGCTGGCCTGGCCGCGACGCTTGCGCCCCGCCCCTGACGCACGCCTGGCCCTGACTCACGCCTGGTCCCGGCGCGCGCTCGGGTCTGGCCGCTCGCCCCGGGCCGGACGCGTATCAGCGACCTTTCCAGATGTTATTTATTCGTTACCAGAAAATTGTTGTCCAGCTACGGGCTCGCGGGTCTTAACCATGTAGTCGCCCGGGCGCAGCAAGCGCCCGCCACCTGACATGATCCGGGAGGACGCGATGTTGAAAGGCCGGAGGAAGTGGGCCGACCTGGACAGCCGGAACGAGAGAGTGGTGGACCAGGCCTGGCAGACCCGCCAGGGCCAGGACCCGGGCCAGGGCAGCCCGGCCAAGCTGGTGAAGCCGCATGTGGCCGCCGGCCGGGGGCGGCACCGCCGCAGCACCGCGGCCGCGGCCGGGGCGGTCGTGGCCGTGGCCGCGGGGGCGGCGGCGCTCGCCATCCCGGCCAGCGCATCCGCCGGGCCCGCCCAGCCGGCCACGCCAGCGGCCTGGCACATCGTCAAAGCCACGCAGGCCAGCCACGGCCCGAACTTCACCGCGATCACGGCGGCCAGCAAGGGCAACGGGTGGGCGTTCGAGAGCTTCCAGACCAGCTCGGCCCGGCCGGTCGCGTGGCACCTGTTCGGCTCGCTCTGGCAGACGGCGCGGGCGTCAGGATGAAGGCGGCCCGACCGTGCTCCTGCACTACAACGGGCAGCACTGGAGCAAGGCGGCTGTCATCCGGCAACCCGGCGCAGCTCATCCCGGACGGCCAGGGCGGCCTATGGATCCCGGTGCCGTCGCAGGACGGCATAGCCTTCCAGATGCTCCGCTACTCCGGCGGGCACCTGCGCGCCTTCTCGATGCCCGTCAGCGGGCGGCGGCTGAAGGTGGTGGCCGTGACCCCCATCCCGGGCGCACCCCAGGCGTTCGGCGTCGGCTTCCGGCACCGCACCGACGATCTCGGGTCCGGCGTATCCGGCGCGATCTTGCAGTTCATCCCCTGACCGAACCGTCCGCTCAGCGGATCCAGCGCCTGGCGGGGGCCCGGAAAGGCCCGGCCCGCGAGAACCTCGCGGGCCGGGCCTTCGCCCTGCGTACTCGGCAGGCCCGGCCGAGACCAGCTCGCGCAGGCGCGCGACCGCCTCCGCCACGGGCACGCGTTCCTTCTCGCCGGTGGCCCTGGTGGTGATCTCCACCACGCCGTCAGCCAGGTCCCTGCTGCCCACGCTGACCCGCAGCGGGATACCGGTCAGCTCGGCGTCGCGGTACTTGACCCCGGGTCGCTCATCCCGGTCGTCGATCAGCACGTCCACCCCGGCGGCCGCCAGCGCGGCGTGCAGTTCTTCGGCGGCGGCCCGGGCCTCGGCGTCCCGCATCGACAGCAGGATGACGCTGACCTCGGCGGGCGCGACCTGCACCGGCCAGGCCAGCCCGGCGTCGTCGTGGTGGACTTCGGCGATGACCGCCATGGCCCGCTCCACGCCGATGCCGTAACAGCCCATCAGCGGCGTGATCGGGGTGCCGTCCGGGCCGAGCACCGACACGCCGAGCACCGAGGTGTACTTACGGCCCAGCTTGAAGATGTGTCCCACCTCGATGGCCTGGATCAGCTCCAGCGGCGACCCGCACCGCGGGCAGGGCTCGCCCGCCTGGACTTCGCGCAGGTCCGCCCACTGGCCGACGGTGATGTCGCGGGCCACGTCCACGCCGGTCAGGTGCACGTCATCGGTGTTGGCCCCGGTGGCCATGTTCGTCCGGCCTTGCAGCGCCAGGTCAGCGATGACCCGCGGGCCGGTGACGCCGACGGCGCCCAGGCTGCCCGGCGACGCGCCCAGCACGGACCGGATCTCCTCGGGCTGGGCCGGCCGGACGTCGGCGGAACCGGCCGCGTCGATCAGCTTCTGGTCGGCCAGCGGATGGTCGCCGCGCAGCAGCACCAGGACCGGCTGGTCGTCGATGACCTGGACCAGCGTCTTGATCTGCCGGTCGGCGGCCAGCCCGTACTGCTGGACCAGGTCGTCGATGGTGCGCACCCCGGGAGTGGCCAGCCGCTGCGGCGCGTCAGGCCCCGGCTCGTCACCGGCCGGCGCCAGCGCCGAGGTGGCTTTCTCCAGGTTGGCCGCGTAGTCGCCGTCCGGGCACCGTGCGATCAGGTCCTCGCCGGCCTGCGACGGGCAGACGAACTCAATGGAGTCACTGCCGCCCATGGTGCCGCTGGACGCCTCGACCGCGATGGCCGGGATGCCGAGCCGGGCGAAGATCCGCTCGTAGGCGCGGCGGTGCGCGCCGAACGAGACATCCAGGCCCGCTTCGTCCAGGTCGAAGCTGTAGGAGTCCTTCATAGTGAATTCGCGGACCCGGATCAGGCCGCTCTTGGGCCGCGGCTCGTCCCTGAACTTGACCTGGAACTGGTACCAGGATTGCGGCAGCTCGCGGTAGGACGCGAACTCCTGGGCCAGGGTGGTGAAGATCTCCTCGTGGGTCATGCCCAGCACGACCTCGGCGCCCTTGCGGTCCTTGAGGCGGAACATCTCCTCCCCCATGACCGCCAGCCGGCCGCTCTTGACCCAGATCTGGGCGGGCTGCATGGACGGGAGCAGGAACTCCTGGGCCCCGATCCGGTTCATCTCTTCCCTGATGATGGCCAGGACCTTGGCCCGGACCCGGACCCCGAGCGGCAGCAGGCTGTAGTGACCGGCCATGAGCTGGCGGATGAACCCGGCGCGCAGCAGGAGCCGGTGGCTCGCCGCGTCGGCGTCCGCCGGATCGTCACGCAGGGTGGGAATGTGTAGCTGCGACCAGCGCATGACCGGATGACCTCTGCTTAGTTGGCTGTTGCGTACCGCGGCGGTCGGCGACCGAACGGGAATTGCCGCGGAAGAACGCATTGTATGGCGTCGGCGCAGGCCGGCCGTATCGATTAAGCAGCAGCGGCCGCTCGGCGGGCGGGCCCTACCGTGGCCCGGGCTGGCTCGATAGCCTGGCCCGGCGTCGCCAGCAGGCGGCGCTGACCCAGCCGCCGGAAGCGAGCCCAGCCTGAACCCGCCCGAACCGGTCCTCAGCAGGCGGCGCGAGCTCGGCGAGGCCAGCGCCCGCTCGCTGCTGATGACGCTGCTGGGCGAATTCGTGCTGCCGCGCGAAGGGGCGGTCTGGACCTCCGCGCTGGTCCAGGCGCTGGCCTTGTTCGCGGTCGAGGAGAAGTCCGCGCGCCAGGCCCTGGCCAGGACCGCGGCGGAAGGCTGGCTGACCGCGCAGCGGCACGGCCGCCGGGTCCGCTGGGAGCTGACGAGTCGCCAGCAGCAGGCTGCTGACCGAGGGCGCCAGCCGGATCTACTCCTTCGGCCGCCAGCAGCCCAGCTGGGATCACACCTGGCTGGTCCTGATCATCATCGGCCCGGAAGCCACCAGGGAGCTGCGGCACCGGCTGCGGACCCGGATGTCGTGGGCCGGGTTCGGCTCGCTCGGCCCGGGCGTGTGGATCGCCCCGCGGGCCGAGCGCGAGGCGGAGGCCAGGCAGATCCTCGACAACCTGGGCCTGGCCGCCAGCGCGATGTCGTTCCGGGCCAGCTACGGGCCGATCGGCCGCCAGGAGACCATCACCGCCCAGGCCTGGGACCTGGACACCGTGACCGCCAGGTACGAGGAGTTCATCGCCGAGTTCACCGGGCTGCGGCCCGGCCCGGGCGACGAGGCGCTGATCGCGCAGACCAGGCTGGTGCACGAGTGGCGCAGGTTCCCTTTCCTGGACCCGCAGCTGCCCGCCGAGCTGCTGCCCGCGCCCTGGATCGGCACCCGCGCCGCGCAGCTGTTCCACGCCCGGCACGCCGAGTGGGGACCGCCGTCGCAGGCCCGCTGGGCCGAGCTGCTGAGAGAACGTTCTACATAATCTCGCGGCTTGCGCAGATTGCTGTAGCACGTCAGTATGGAGGGACAGGCCGAGCGTCCTCCTGCGAAGGAGCCTGCTATGACGATCACCGGTACGCAGGAGGTGTCCTTCGACACCGACCCGGAGCACTACCGGCACTGGCGGATGTCCGTCGACGGCCCGGTCGCGGCGCTGACCCTCGATGTCGCTGAGGACGCCGGGATCCGGCCCGGCTACGAGCTGAAGATGAACAGCTATGACCTCGGCGTGGACATTGAGCTCTACGATGCGGTGCAGCGGCTGCGGTTCGAGCACCCGGGCGTCAAGGCCGTGGTGATCTCCAGCCTGAAGGACCGGATGTTCTGCGCGGGCGCCAACATCAAGATGCTGGCCCAGGCCTCCCACGGCTGGAAGGTCAACTTCTGCAAGTTCACCAACGAGACGCGCAACGGCATCGAGGACGCGACCGCCAGCTCCGGCCAGACCTATATCGCCGCGCTCAACGGCACCGCGGCCGGCGGCGGCTACGAGCTGGCGCTGGCCTGCGACCAGATCATCCTGGTCGATGACGGCGCTTCGGTGGTGGCACTGCCCGAGGTGCCGCTGCTCGGGGTGCTGCCAGGAACCGGCGGGCTGACCCGGCTCGTAGACAAGCGGGGGGTGCGCCGGGACCGGGCCGATGTGTTCGCCACCACCGCCGAAGGCGTCAGGGGCGAGAAGGCGGCCGCCTGGCGGCTGGTCGACGAGACGGTGAAGGCGACGGACTTCGCGGCCGCCGTGGCCCGCCGGGCGCAGGCCGCGGTGGCCGCCTCGGCCCGGCCTGACCGCGCCGCCGGCATCCGCCTGACGCCGCTGCGCCGGACCAGCGACGGCGACGTGATCAGCTACGACCAGCTGCGGATCGAGATCGACCGGCCGGCCGGCACGGCCACGCTGTGCTTGCGCGGCCCGGAGCAGGTCCCCGGGTCGGTGGCGGAGCTGCATGACCAAGGCGCCGCCGGGTGGCCGCTAGCGGTAGTGCGGGAACTCGACGACGCGATCTTGCGGCTGCGGATCAACGAGCCCGAGCTGGGCACCTGGCTGCTGAAGACCGAAGGCGACCTAGCGCTAGTGCGCCAGGCCACCGACCTGCTGCTTGAGCACGCCGGCGACTGGCTGGCGAACGAGATCATCCAGTACTGGAAGCGGACGCTGCGCCGGCTGGACACCACCTCGCGGAGCCTGATCGCGCTGATCGAGCCGGGCAGCTGCTTCGCCGGCCCGCTGCTCGAGGTGGCGCTGGCCGCCGACCGGCAGTACATGCTGGACGGCGAGTTCGAGGCGCCAGGCCGCCCGCCCGGCACCGCGCGGATCGCGCTGGATGACTTCAACGCGGGCGCGGCGCCGATGAGCAACGGCCTGACCCGGTTGCAGGTCAGGTTCCTGGGCAGCGAGGCGGAGCTGGCCGCCGCGCTGGCCGCGTCCGGGCGGGATCTCGGCCCGGCGCAGGCCGCCGGGCTCGGCCTGGTCACCGAGATCCCCGACGCGCTGGACTGGGCCGACGAGGTCCGCCTGGTCGTCGAGGAGCGGGCCAGCTTCTCACCCGACGCGCTGACCGGCATGGAAGCCAACTTCCGCTTCGCCGGACCAGAGACATCCGAAACGAAGATCTTCGGCCGGCTCTCAGCGTGGCAGAACTGGGTCTTCCAGCGCCCGAACGCCGCCGGGCCGGACGGCGCGCTGTCCCGCTACGGCACCGGCCAGCGCGCTGATTACGACTCCAGGAGGGTCTGAGATGTCAGCTGCACCACGACCCTGCGACCCGCCGCCCGGCAGATCACAGGCGGCCAGCGCGGGTGACGAGATCGTCGGGGCCGCGCCCGCGCCATCAGGCCCGGTCAGCGTCATCGACTATTCCGAGCGCATCCCGAACAACGTGGGCCTGGCCACTGACCGCAAACTGCAGCGGGCGCTGGAGTCCTGGCAGCCCAAGTTCCTGGACTGGTGGTCCGTGCTGGGCCCGGCCATCCCGACCAGGGACGTGTACCTGCGCACCGCGACCGCGGTGGGCCGGGACGGCTGGGCCAACTTCGCCCGGGTGCCGATGCAGGAGTACCGGTGGGGCATCTTCCTGTCTGAGCGTGACCCGGACCGCCGCATCGCCTTCGGCCGCCACCAGGGCGAGCCCGCCTGGCAGGAGGTACCCGGCGAGTACCGTAGTGACCTGCGTAGGCTCCTGGTGATCCAGGGTGACACCGAGCCAGCCTCGGTCGAGCAGCAGCGCCAGCTGGGCGCAACCGCGCCGAGCCTGTACGACATGCGCAACCTGTTCCAGGTCAACGTCGAGGAAGGCCGCCATCTGTGGGCGATGGTCTACCTGCTGCACGCGTACTTCGGCCGGGATGGCCGGGACGAGGCTGAGCAGCTGCTGCGCCGCCATTCCGGTGACCTGGACAGCCCGCGGATTCTCGGGGCATTCAACGAGGAGACCACCGACTGGCTGTCGTTCTTCATGTTCACTTTCTTCACCGACCGGGACGGCAAGTACCAGCTGGGCACGCTGAAGGAAAGCGGCTTCGACCCGCTGGCCAGGACGTGCGAGTTCATGCTCAGGGAAGAGGCGCACCACATGTTCGTGGGCACCACCGGGGTCCAGCGCACGGTCGAGCGCACCGCCCGGCTGCTGGCCGCCCACCGGACCGACGAGCTGTGGCAATATGGCGGCATTCCGCTGCAGGTGATCCAGAAGTACCTGAACTTCCAGTTCTCCGTCTCGCTCGACCTTTTCGGTTCGGAGACATCATCGAATGCGGCCAGCTATTACACCGCGGGACTCAAGGGCAGGTGGATGGAAACCAGGCGGCCTGATGATCACCAGCTCACCGGGGCGACCATGACGGTCCCCGAGGTGGCCGGGGGCAGCTTCACGACCCGGACGGTGCCGATGCTGACCGCGCTCAACCTCGACCTGCGCAACGAGTACATCGCCGACTGCCAGCGGGGGGTGCGGCGCTGGAACCGGGAGCTTGAGCAAGCGGGCCTGGACCAGCGGCTGAGCCTGCCGCACGAGGGCTTCAACCGGAAGGTCGGCGCGTTCGCCGGCCACCACATCAGCCCCGATGGCGAGTTGCTCGACGAGCCGTCCTGGTCGCGGCGGGCGGCCGGCTGGCTGCCGGCTGCCGGTGACCGGGCCCAGGTGGCCGGGCTGATGCGGCCAGGCCGCGAGCCGGGTGAGTTCGCCAGCTGGATCGCGCCACCCGGGGTGGGCATCAACGACCTGCCGGTCGAGTACGACTACGTGCGGTTCTAGATGCTCGACGGCAGGCTGCTCGTAGACGCGCACACCCACGTATCCAAGGTCCCTTCCTCGCCGGACTGGCACTCCTGGGTGGCCGCGTTCGGCGGCGGCCTGGTCACCGAGCTGTTCGACGCCGACGGCTTCCCGCGCCCGCGGCCGTTCGACGACTACTTCGCCCGCCAGGGCGCTGACCACGTGCTGCTGTTCGCCGAGTACAGCCCGAAGGTGGCCGAGCTGCAGCCGATCGAGGACGTCCTGCCGCTGGTCGAGCTCAACCCGGTCCGGTTCCGCCCGGTGGCCAACATCAACCCGCACCTGCACTACCCGGTGGCCCGCGAGCTGGCTCGCCAGGTCAGCCTGGGCGCGGTCGCGTGCAAGATTCACCCGGTGCACGGCGGGTTCGAGGCACGGGACCGGATGCTCTATCCCGCGTATTCCTGGGCTGAGGAACGCGGCCTCCCGCTGATCGTGCACTGCGGCACATCCATCTTCTCCGGGTCATCCAACGGCTACGCCGACCCCACTCTGCTTGAGGACGTGTTCAGGGACTTCCCCGGCCTGACCGTGGTGCTGGCCCACGGCGGCCGGGGCTGGTGGTACGACCAGGCCGCGTTCCTGGCCCTGTCCAAGCCGAACGTGTGGATCGACGTCTCCGGGCTGCCGCCGCACCGGCTGGCGGACTACTACGGGCGATCGCTGCGGCGGCTGGGGTCCCGGTTCGTGTTCGGGACCGACTGGCCAGGCGTTCCCGGGGTGGACCGCAACGCCAGGGCGCTGGAGAAGGCGCTGCTTGAGGCGGGCTGCCCGGCTTCCGACGTGGCCGCCGCCTGGGGCACCAACGCGGCCCGCATCTTCGGCCTCACCGCCGACGCGGCCCGGCAGGGCCTGCGACGCCCAGCGGGATATTATCTTGACGTCAAGTGACCCAGCGTCTCTGGAGGGACGAGATGATTCATCACGTGCAGCTGGCCTGTCCGCCGGACAGCGAAGCCGCCTCACGTGAGTTCTACGGCGCGGTGCTGGGGCTGGCCGAGATCCCCAAGCCGCCGGCCCTGGCCCGCCGGGGCGGCTGCTGGTTCCGCGGCTCGGGCATCGAGTTGCACCTAGGGGTCGAACCGGATTTCCAGCCCGCCCGCAAGGCCCATCCGGGGCTGCTGGTAGCTGACCTGGACAGCTGGGCGGCGCGGTTGCGCGGGGCGGGCTATCCGGTCCGCTTCGATGACGAGTTCCCCGGGATGCGCCGCTTCTACAGCCAGGACGCGCACGGGAACCGGCTCGAATTCCTGGAGCCGGTCAGCGCTGGCCCCGCCGGGTGAGCCCGGGCCGGGCCGGGCGGGCGATGTCGTTCGGGACGATCGCGGCCGCTGCCACCCCGCGCCAAACCCGGCCTGTAGCCGCGGGCCGGCCGCCAGTTAGGGGCGTTGACCTGCGGGCCTTTCTCGATTTAGCTTGCTGGCAATGAGCCAGTCGCTTGCTAATCAGTCCGGTGCCACTGTCCCGGACCCCGCCGCAGACACCAGGCCCGGCAACGGGTCAGCCGCCATCCTCGCCGCCCGATCGAAATTCAGCTCGCTCACCGGTGACTTTGTCTTCCTGGACGCGCCCGGCGGAACCCAGACTCCCGACTCCGTGGCCGCCGCCGCCGGCCAGGTCTACCGGGAAGCGAGCGGCAACCTCGGCGCGCCCTACGCGACCAGCCAGCGCCTGGGCCAGCTGGTCGACGACGCCAGGGAGGCCACCGCCAGCTTCCTGGGCGCCTCCCCCGACGAGATCATCTTCGGCGGCAGCATGACGGCGCTCAACTACACGCTGACCCGCACGCTGGGCCGTGACCTGCAGCCCGGCGACGAGATCGTGGTGACCAGGCTTGACCACGACGGGAACGTGGCGCCCTGGCTGGACCTGGCCGATGACCGGGGCCTGCGGGTCCGCCACGCCGACGTGCACGCCGACACCACCCTGGACCTGGCCGACCTGGAGCGCCAGATCGGGCCCCGGACCAAGGTGGTCGCGTTCCCGTGGGCCGCGAATTCCACCGGCACGGTGGTGGACGCCCGCGCCGTCTGCGAGATCGCGCACCGGGCCGGCGCGCTGGCCTGGATCGACGCCGTCCAGTACGCGCCGCACGAGCCGATGAACATGGCCGAGATCGGCGCCGACGTCCTGCTCTGCTCGGCGTACAAGTTCTGCGGGCCGCACCTGGGCATCGCCTGCGGCCGCCGCGAGCTGCTCGAATCATGGCGGCCTTACAAGGCCAGGCCGGTAGCGATGACCCCGGTCGGTCACCGCTTCGAGACCGGCACGGCCCAGTATGAGCTGCTGGCCGGCCTGCTCAGCCGCCTACGAGTACCTCGACAGCCTCGGCGGCTGGGCCGCGATCACCGGGTGGGAGCGCCAGCTGGGCGACCGCCTCCTGGCCGGGCTCCCGGCCGGGGCGCAGTTGTACGGCCTGCCGACCATGACCGGCCGGATACCCACGTTCCTGCTCAATTTCAAGGGCATATCCAGCCAAACGCTAAGTTCGGAGCTGGCCGGGCTCGGTTTCGGAGTCTGGAGCCACGACAACTACTACGCGCTCGGGCTGCACGAGCGGATCGCCTGGGGCGAGGCGCTGCGCATCGGCCTGGCGCACTACAACACCCTGGACGAGATCGACAGGTTCAACGCCGCGCTGGCCGGCCTGGTGGCCGCGCACGGCGGATGACGGGAGGCGGACGCCGTGAAAGCCAATGCCTCACCCGGAGCACCCCCCGAAAGCAGGGCAGTATGACGGGCCCGGCGGTCGTCCAGACCGCAGCGGTGCCCAGCGAACCGGCCGCGGGCGGCGCGCAGATCCGGACGCTGCTGGCCCCGTCGGCGGCCGGCCCGCAGCTGGGGCGGCGGATCGTGGACGTGCCGGACGGGGCCTGCCTCGACGAAGCCGGCGCGGGCGGCGGCGAGCTGTGGTTCGCCGTGCACGGCGCGGGCCAGCTCGAGATCGACGGCCAGCCAGTCCTGCCGGTCCTGGCCGAGCGGGCGCTGTGGATCCCGCCGGGGGCCGCCTACCGGCTCCGCGCGGCCGGAACTGACCTGCGCCTGGACGCCGTCGCGCTTCCATCCGCGGCCGGAACCCAGGCCCCGGCCGGCCCGGCCCGCGCCGCTGACCTGCGCGACTGCCTAACCGAGACGACCGGTGACCGGACGTTCCGGGTGCTGTTCGGCCCGGCCCGAGGCTGCCTGGCCGCGACTCAGTTCCTGGGCGAGATCCCGCCCGGGCGGGCCCCGGTGCACAGTCATCCCTACGATGAGGTCGTGCTGGTGCTGGCCGGCCACGGCGTGCTTCATCTGGGCGAGCAGGACAGCGACCGCGATGTCCCGCTGACCGAGGGCACCTGCGTGTACCTGCCGCCGGGCCAGCCGCACTGCCTGGAGAACACCGGCCCGGCGACCATGCGGGTCCTCGGCGTGTTCCATCCCGCGGACAGCCCCGCCGCGAAGAACGCCGCCCCGGGTTAGCGGGCGGTCAGCGGCGGGAGAGTTCCTCGGCCCGCTCCCCCGCCGCTTTCGGGTCGCCAGCGGGCAGCGGATCGCCGGTCTCCAGCATGGTCTTGAGGCTGGCGAGGATGCGCCGGCCAGCCGTCGCTGATGGCGCTGAGCACCGCGCTGCCCGGCTCGAAGCCGTCGTGCACGACGGTCAGCTTGACCATCGCGCCAGCTGGCTCGAGCTCGAAGCGTGACCTTGGACCGGCGCTCGCGGTCAGCGCGGCGCCAGGAACTCCTCGCTGAAGCCGAAGGCCTCGGCCAGCTCCGGCGGTGACGGTGTGCCAGGTGTAGGACAGCCGCCGGTACGGCTCGGATTCCAGCACGACCTGCTCGGGTCGGCGATCGGTCACGCCGTGCGTTGTCCCAGGTCATCGTGGATCCGGCCGCCCAGTCGGAGTCGAACGTGACGCCCCAGTAGCGGCGTGGTGAAGGCCGGGTCGGTCAGCGCCTGCCAGAGCCGCTCCGGCGTGGTCTTGATGTAGGTCGTGTAGACGAACTCGGTGCTTGGTCATCGGGCTCTCGCTCCAATGCTGTCTTCAGGTCGGCCAGGGCCTCGCGCGCGAGCGCGGTCGTAGCTGGCTGATCCAGCGCTCGGCGATGGCGTTGATCGGCGCGGCGTTCAGGTAGTGCAGCTTCTCCCGGCCCGCGCCGCAGCGTGGTGACCAGGCTGGCCGCCTCCAGCACGGCGAGGTGCTTGCTGACCGACTGCCGGGCCATGTCCAGGCCCGGCGCACAGCTCGCGCAGGCTCTGCCCGTTGCTGGCGTTCAGGCTGTCGAGCAGCCGCCGACGGCTGGGATCGGCCAGCGCCTTGAACACCTCATCGTCCATCGGTCTGTCGACTCCCGCCTCCTGAAATGCAGCCGTTTGGCTGCCTAAATATATGCAGCCCGCCGGTTGCATGTCAACGAGCTGGCGCCCGCTCAGGTCTGCAGCGGCAGCAGTTCAGCGGCGAACTCGTCCAGGAACCGGTCCAGTGAGTCGGGCCTCCCGGCGGGCCGGATCACGAACTTGCTCAGGCCCGCGCTGATGTACTCCCCGATCAGGGCCCGGGCGGCGGCCCAGCTGCCCGCCGCGAGCCGGGACGACTCGATCCCGGGCCGCCGCTGGCCGATCACCTCGGCCAGCCCAGCCGGGATGCCGCCGGGTCCGACGGCCAGGCTGAGGCCGAAGTGCTCGGGGTCAATCTCGCGGCCCGCCTGCGCCGCCGCCTGCTGGATCGTCTCCCTGGCGGACCGGGCTTCATCCGGGGTCAGGAAGCTGCCCAGCCAGCCGTCGCCGAGCCGGCCCACCCGGCGCAAGCCACCCGGCGCGCTGCCGCCCAGCCAGATGTCCAGCGGCTGCGCCGGGAGCGGGCCGACGCTGGCCGCCTGCACCGCGAAGAACTGGCCCGCGAACGTGACGCTCTCGCGGGTCAGCAGCAGCCGCAGCAGCTCCAGCGATTCATCGAACACCGCCGCGCGCTGCCCCGGCGGCACCGGGAACATCGGCAGCTCGCTGGCCCGGGCCGGCTTGAGGCCGAACACCGGCAGCACCCGCCCGGGCGCCAGGCCCGCCAGCGTGGCCAGCTGCTTGGCCACCAGCACCGGATGCCGGCCGGGCAGCACCGCCACCGACGTGCCGACCTTTAGCCGGTCGGTTCGGGCCAGCGCGTAGGTCATGCCGATGAAAGGCTCGGCCAGAGGCCCGAGCACCATCTCCGATAGCCACAGCGAGTCAATGCCGTCCGCTTCGAGCCGGCCAACCGCCCGGCCGAACCCGGCCAAGCCACCCGCCAGCGATATGCCGATCCTGATTTTCATCGTGCCGCATGTCTCCCGCGTCTATTTCTTCGGGCGGTAGCGCAGCCGCTTGCGGGCGGTCTCGGTCCGGCCGCTGCGCTCGTTCTCGAGCGCCAGCTGCTTGGCCCGCTCCAGGTCGGCCGGGCTGATCAGGCCATTGGCCAGCAGGAACTCGGGCAGCTCGCGCTGGTGCCGCTGCTCGTTCCAGATCCGGCGCTGCAGTTCTTTCTTGTAGTCAGAGACCGCGCCTTCGCCGCTGAGGTCCAGCGCGATCGCGACATTGATCATCGGCACCGCCTGCGGGGCGACCGCGCCGAGAATGAACTCCTGATACAGGTAGGCGATAGCCAGGCACGCGGTGCTATTGCGGTCGAAGAACGCGCGGACCTTCGATATCGCGTCCGGCAGGGGCGGGCTATCGCGGCGCGGCCCGCTGGCGCCGGCCGCCAGCGCGCTCTCCTGGGTGCGCGGCTGGCCGCCGCTGATCGGCACCGTCGGCTGGCCGCGGCGCGGGGCCGGGATGTCGACGCACAGCGGCAGGACCCAGTTGCCCACGCTGATCAGCCACTGGCCCGGCTCGAGCCGCAGCGGCACGGTCTCGTACTGCTGCGGCGCCATCGGCAGCACGTGCCGGGCCGCCGTTCTGGCCCGCTGCGGATCGGCGGCGTACTCGGCCGAGTACGGCGCCAGGTAAACCCGGTGCGTGGTGTCCCGGCTGAACAGTTCCCAGCGGTAGTGCACGTACCGCAGGCCCGGGCAGCGCGGGGACCGATGCAAGCTGGTGTCCTGGCCGGCGCTCAGCAGCTGCCGGTCCAGCCAGGTGATCTCATCGCAGGGGCAGTTCAGCCACTCGCGGCGGGTGACTGACCAGATAACAAGCTGAGCCATGGCCAGTCACTGCCCCCGGGCGGGGCGGGTCGTCGATTCTGTCATCAGTCCTACGATGCCAGCGACGCTTAGCTCAAGTGGCCTCCGGGCCCTAGTTCGCGGTCCACTGTTGCCCCGGCCCGGGCGGGCCGATCTCGACCCTGGAGACCAGCGCGCCGGACTGCGTGCCCCAGCCGATGCGGTCCCCGTCCTTGACCACGTGCATCTGGGTCAGCGGCGCACCGTTCAGCGTGATGCCGTTCAGGCCCTGGTTGGCGACGTGCCACTGACCGTCGATGAAGGTGAACTCGCCGTGGACGCGGGACACGGTCGGATCGCCGGGCAGCGTCAGTTCATTGCCGCTGGCCCGGCCCGCGCGGGCGCCGGAGACCCAGGTCTCGCTGACCTGACCCTTGGTGACCAGCCGCAATGCCGGAACCTGGCTGTGCGCCGCGATCGTGGCTGGCTCCGCGACCACGGTCCTGGCCTTCGTAAAGTCACCCTGGCCGCGCCCTGCCCCGGCGGGGGCGCCGACCGGGTCAGCCGCGGGCGGCAGGCCCATCCACGATGGATGTTCGATCGGCGGCAGCTGGGCGGACGGCGGTCCGGCCGACGACAGTCCGGCCAACGGCGGTCCGGCCAACGGCGGTCCGGAGCCCGGCGCGCCCGCCCAGCCCGGCGCGCCCGCCCAGCCCGGCTCGCCCGCCCAGCCCGGCTCGCCCGCCCAGCCCGGCCCGGCGGGACGGCCCTGCCGGAGCCGGTACCGGCCGGGCGCGAGGTCGGGATCGGGCCGCACGCTCACCTGAACCGGCCCGGCGCTGGCCAGGCTGGCCCCGCGCGCACTGATCTGCGCTTCGTACACCTCGGTGGCACTCGCGTCGATCAGCGCCATGTCCATCATCTCGGTCAGCGCGGCCAGATCCTCCGGGTTCATCCGCAGCTCGACGGCGTTGGGCGCGAGCAGTGACCCGCCGGGCGTGACGATCAGAACGTCGGACAAATGCCGCAGGCCCAGTTGCAGCACGTCCCTGCCGTCCCGCCACGGCCGCGCGGCCAGCCGCTGCACCCACGGGTGATCGCGGTTGATGCCCAGCGTGCGCAGCGCCAGCACCAGCAGGATAACGACCGCCGAGGCCAGCACCAGCAGGACCGTACCGCCCAGTACCGAGCCCGCGTTATAGGCGAACAGCGCCCACACCGCGGCTCCCCCGCCCGCGGCCAGCCATCGCCGGCGGCTTCTGGATCGCAGCGGAACGCGAGCCTGCTGGTGCATCACGTCACTTCCGCCCGCCAATCGCGTCACCATCCTCCGGGATAGCCGGGCGCCTCGCCGGCCCGGCTCATCCGAAGAGGATGCGGCCCGCGGCACGTGACCGTCAACGAATCCGCCGTTCTTCCCAGATATCTGGAATCCCGCCCACCGCCGCGATACGGCCACCGATCAACCTCACCCAGCCGACCCGACGACTCATCTGTTCGCCTAGGGTCGGTACCGAATGCGGCGCGCGGGCCCAGCAGGTCCGGCCCAGCAGCACCAGCACAGCAAGCACCAGTACAGCGGGCCCCGCGCTGACGCAGCAAGACCGGCCCCAGCACTACGAGCACCAGGCAGGACGATGTCAGCCACGACGCACAGCCAGCGCCTCGGCGACGCGGATTTCGCCCGCCTGACCGACCCTTTCCGCACGGAACTGCTCGCGCATTGCTACCGGATGCTGGGCTCGGTCCACGATGCCGAGGACCAGCTGCAGGAGACCCTGGTCCGGGCCTGGCAGTCCTACGGGCAGTTCGAGGGCCGGTCCTCGGTCCGGACCTGGCTGTACCGGATCGCGACCAACGCTTGCCTGCGAGCGCTGGAAACCCGCAGCCGCCGGCCGCTCCCCTCCGGGCTGGCCGCCCCGGGCGACGACGCCGGGCAGGTGGCCCGCGCGCGACCCGAGGTGCCATGGCTGGAGCCGATACCGGACGCGCTGTTCACGACGAAGCCGGCCGACCCGGCTTCGATCGTGGTGTCCGGGCAGGCCTGCGGCTGGCCCTGATCGCCGCACTGCAGTACCTGCCGGCCCGGCAGCGGGCGGTGCTCATCCTGCGGGACGTGCTGGGCTGGCGCGCTGCCGAGGTCGCTGAGCTGCTGGAAATCTCGACGGCCGCGGCCAACAGCGCGCTGCAGCGGGCCCGGGCGCAGCTAGAGCGGGTTTCCCCAGCGCCCGATGAGGTCCATGAGCCCGCCGACCCCGGCCAGCGGGCCCTGCTCGGCCAGTACGCGACCGCGTTCGAGAACGCTGACATCCGCGCCCTGACCCGGCTGCTGCGCGCCGACGCCGTACTGGAGATGCCGCCGATCCCGACCTGGTTCCGCGGCCGGGACCAGGTCCGGCGCTTCCTGGGCGACCGGCTGCTCCAGCCGGGCCGGTTCCAGGTCACCCTGACCGCCGCCAACGGCCAGCCCGCCCTCGGCGCCTACCTGCGCGAGCCCGACGGCAGCTATCAGGCCCACGCGATCCAGGTCCTCACCGTGTCCGGCTCCGTGATCGCCAGGATCACCTCGTTCAACGATCCGGCCCTGTTCGGCCCCTTCGCCCTGCCCCGATCAGCTCCCCCGCGCTAGGTGCCCGCGCGCGAATGCTAATGCGAATGCAAGTGCCCATGCGGGTGCAAATGAGATTGCGGATGGGAATGCGATTGCGGGTGCGAATGCGATTGCGCGAACCGGCCGCTCCAGCTTCATTAACCCCCGCCGTGCCGTTGCCGGGCTACCGTCGCGGCCTTATCTACCGTCGCGGCCTTATCTGAGGTACCCCGGCTCACATGACGCCCATCGTGATGGGATTGCAGCTAAACGTTCCCGGATAGTTATAAAAGTATCCCGCCCACCGTCTGGCCAGTTACCGGTTCAGACCAGATGATGTGCTTGAAGCCGGTCAGCGACGACCACTCCTGCCGATCGTAACGGTGGTGGGCCATGAAAATCCGCAACGACATCCTCATTGCCGCAGCGGCCGGGTTAGTCCTCGCCATAGCCGGCGGAGCCGGACATTCCTCGTCATCAAACGCGGGAAAGCCGGATTCGATTCACGCCACGCAGTCTTCGAACACAACCAGCCATAAGGCCACCAGCCATCACGTCAGCCACCACAAGCGCACCCGCCACCACGCTGCCCAGGCGAAATAACGGCGGCCAGCGCTCTGCTAGCCCGCCCCCTGCTGACCGCCCCTTGTCACCCAGAATCGGCAGCGAAGCGCGCAGCCTCGGCACCGATTGTGGTGTCGTCGCCGTGCCCGGTGTGCACGATAGTTTCCGGCGGCAGTGTCATCAGGATGCCCCCGATCGACTGGACAATCGTCGGGTAGTCCGAATATGACCGGCCGGTAGCGCCGGGCCCGCCGTTGAACAGGGTGTCACCGGAGAAGACCGCGCCCAGCGCCGGCGCGTACAGGCAGACACTGCCCGGCGAGTGGCCCGGCGTGTGCAGCACGCGCAGCGGCGTGGCCGCGCTCTCGATGACCTCCTCATGGCCGAGATCACCATCCGGAACCGTCTGCGGGTAGATCATCCGCCACAGCACCTGGTCGGCCGGGTGCAGCAGCACCGGTGCCCCGGACCGGTCCCCGGCCTGCGGCGCCGCGTTGATGTGGTCGTTGTGGCCATGGGTGCAGACGATGGCCGACAGCCGCCGGTCGCCCACCGCGGCCAAGATCGCGTCGGCGTCGTGGGCCGCGTCAATGACGATGACCTCCCGGTCATCCCCGACCAGCCACACGTTGTTGTCGACAGCGAAATCCTGGCCGTCCAGCGAGAACGTCCCCGACGTGACGATCTTCTCGATGCGGGCCGTCACGACCGCGCTGCTTTCGCTATCGGCCGTCCGCCAGTCCTAAGCCGCCCGCCAGTCCTGAGCCACCGGCCAGTCATCAACCCTCCGCCTGTCATGAACTGATTGTCGCCGAAGCCGTCCGGACCCGAGCGGCCGGCGGCAGCCCGGCGGCCCGGTGCGGGCATCCGCTCTGGGAGTCTGCCTTGCCTGAGACGAGTATGCCGGATATTATGTCCGGCATGATGCTTGGCATGGTGATGACATGAGTGTCCCGCACGTCCTCCTGGCTCTGCTGGCCGAAGGACCCAAGTACGGGCTGCAGCTGCGGGAGGAATTCGAGGCCGGGACCGGTGAAGTGTGGCCGCTGAACGTGGGTCAGGTGTACAAGACCCTGGGCCGGCTGGAACGCGACGGGCTGGCCGAATCCGACGGTACCGGGCAAGACGGACCGCAGAAGCGATTCCGGATCACGCCCCGCGGTGCGGAGGTGCTGGCCGCCTGGCTGCGCACTCCGCCGGACCTGACCTCCCCGCCGCGCGACGAGCTGGTGATGAAGGTGCTGGTCGCCGCGCGGGTGCCCGGTACCGACCCGCATGAGGTGATCCAGGCGCACCGGCTGTACCTGCTGGAGCTGATGCAGCAGTGGACGCGGCTGAAAGAGGGCGAGGCCCGCGATGACCTGGGCCTGGCACTGGTGGTGGATGCCGAGCTGTTCCGGCTGGACGCGGTGACCCGGTGGCTGGATGCCGCCGACGCGCGGCTGCGGCGGGCCGCGGCGGCGCCGTCCCGGCCCGCCGCGGCCCCCGGCCCCGCTCCGGTTCCGCAGCTTCGCCGGCTGGGGACACGGCGGTGAGCCGCCCGGGACCGGGCGGGGGAGGCGAGAGCGCGGTGCCCGTGCTGGAGCTGCGCGGCGTGTCCAAGACCTACGGTCAGGAGCCGGCCAGGGTACACGCGCTTGGCGGGGTGGACCTGTCGGTGCGGGCCGGGGAGATGGTGGCGGTGATGGGGCCCAGCGGGTCGGGCAAGTCCACGCTGCTGACCATCGCCGGGAGCCTGGAGGAACCCACCAGCGGGGAGGTGCTGGTCTGCGGCATGGCGCTGGCGGGGATGCCGGGGGGCCGCAGGGCCCGGCTGCGGCGCCGGGTGATCGGGTACGTGTTCCAGGATTTCAATCTGCTGCCCGGGCTGACCGCCGCCGAGAACGCCGCCTTGCCGCTGGAACTGGACGGCGTCGCGGTGCCGAAGGCGCGCGCTGCCGGACTTGCCGCGCTGGAGGCGCTCGGCGTGGCTGACCGGGCCGGCTGGTTCCCTGATCAGCTGTCCGGCGGTGAACGGCAGCGGGTCGCGATCGCCCGCGCGGTGGTGGGGGACCGCCGCCTGCTGCTGGCCGACGAGCCGTCCGGCGCGCTGGACTCGGTGAACGCGGACGAGGTGATGCGGCTGCTGCACGAAGCATGCCAGCGGGGCGTGGCCGCGGTGGTGGTGACCCACGACGCGCAGCTGGCCGCCTGGGCCGACCGCGTCGTCGTCCTGCGCGACGGGCGGGTGGCCGGCCAGACCACCCGGCCGCCCGGCCCCGAATCTCTCCTCACGCCAGGGGAGAGCCGGTGAGCATCGCGCTGCGCGAACCCCCCGACCTGGCCGGAAACGCGGGCGGCCTCGTCGCCCGCCGGGCGGTGGCCCGCTGGGGCTGGCGGCTGTTCCGCCGCGAATGGCGTCAGCAGCTACTCGTGCTCGGCCTGCTCACCATGGCCGTCGCGGCGGCGATCTGGGGCGCCAGCGTCGTCACGAACGTCCAGCTCCCCAATCCCAACTACCCCACGTTCGGCACCGCTGCCGCGCAGGTCACGCTGCCCGGCACCGACCCGCACCTGGCCGCCGGCATCGCCGCCATCGCGGGTCGCTGGGGTCCGGCAGATGTCATTGAGAATCAGGACATCGCCACTGGCACCACCCAGCCCGTGCAGCTCCGCGCCGAGAATCCGCACGGGCACTACAACTCTCCGCTGCTCAGCCTGGTCAGCGGCACATACCCGGCCGGCCCCGGCCAGGCCGCGCTGACCAGTCAGGTCGCCAGCCTGTATGGCACGCACGTGGGCGGCACCTGGCAGGCCGCCGGCACGACCTGGCGGGTGACCGGCATCGCGGCGGACCCGAGCAACCTGGCCGACGAGTTCGCGCTGGTCGCTCCCGGCCAGGTCCCGCACCCCAGCCAGGTGATCATGCTGCTCGGCTCTCCCGCCGTCCAGCAGGCGGTCAGCAGGAGCAACGGCAACGGGACGCTGCCCGGTCTCCCAGCGGCGGCGACGGTCACGACCCCCAACGCTATGTCGGGCGGGATCTCGCCGGCGGTGCTCGTCTTGGTGGTGGAGGTACTCGGCCTGGTGTTCATCGGCCTGATGTCGGTGGCCGGTTTCTCGGTGATGGCCCAGCGCAGGCTCCGTGCCCTCAGCATGCTCAGCGCGATCGGCGCGACCGAACGCAACCTCCGCCTGGTCATGATCGTCAACGGCCTGGCCGTCGGCGTGGCCGCCGCGCTCGCCGGGGCGGTGCTGGGCTTCGCCGCCTGGTTCGCCTACGTGCCGACGCTGCAGCAGGCCGCCGGCCACGTGGTCGACGCGGCGAACCTGCCGTGGTGGGCGTTCGCCATCGGGGTGGTGCTCGCGATCGCGACGTCAATGCTGGCGTCCCGCCGCCCGGCCAAGACGATGGCCGCGGTGCCGGTGGTGGCCGCGCTGTCCGGCCGCCCCACGCCGCCGAAGGCGGTGCACCGCTCCGCCCTGCCCGGCGTCATCGTGTTCGCGGCCGGCGTCACGTGCCTGGCGTTCGCCGACGGCCTGACCGGGGTGGATGGCGGCAGCCCCGGGCACGCGCCGCTCCTGCTAGCTGGCCTCGTCGCCACGATCGTTGGCGTCGTCCTGCTCGCTCCGCTGTTCATCAGCGTGCTGGCAGTCGGGGCGGGACCTCGACTGCCGGTCGCGATCCGGATCGCGCTGCGTGATCTAGTCCGCTACCGCGCCCGGTCCGGGGCCGCGCTGGCGGCGACCACGTTCGCCGTGTTCCTGGCCATGGTGATCTGCATCGTCGCCAGCATCAGGTTCGACAATCCGCTCGACTGGATCGGCCCCAACCTGTCCAGCAGCCAGCTGATCTTCTACCTGCAGCAGAGCCTGGCACCCGGCGAGATGTCGCAGCTCAGCCCCGCCCAGGCCGCCCGCCTGGGCGGGCAGGTGGACAGCCTCGCCGCCAGCCTGCACGCGCGGTCCGCGGTGCCGCTGGAATCCGCGGCCTCCCTGCACCAGGTGGGCGCGCAGCAACACGGTCCGTCCAACTTCACCGGCACCGTGTACGTGGCCACCCCGCAGTTGCTCGCCACGTACGGGATCAAGGCCAGCCAGATCGCTCCCGGCACCGACTTCCTCACCATGCGACCGGGGCTTGCGGGCCGGCCGCACCTGGAGATGCTCTGGGGCACCGCGACGTCCTGCTCCGGGATCTGCAACGACAACGGAAACCCGCCCGGCGGTGCCGGCAGTCCTCCATGCACGCTCAGCAGCGACTGCGTGGCCAACCCCGCGATCCAGACGGTCAGCAACCTGCCCAGCGGCACCTCCGCGCCGAACACGGTGATCACCGAGTACGCGGTGAGCAAGTACCACCTGCAGCCTGCCCTTAACGGATGGCTGATCCAGGCACCTGCCCCGCTCACCGCCACGCAGATCAACGCGGCCAAGCGACTCGCGCTCGCCGCCAAGGTGCCGTTCGAGACCATGTCCGATACGCCAGGCCTCGGCGAGTTCGCCGACGGCGGCACCGCGCTGGGCTTCGTGATAGCGCTCGGCGTGCTGGCCGCCTCCGTCGGCCTGATCCGCAGCGAGACCGCCCGCGACCTGCGCACGCTCACCGCCGCCGGCGCCAGCGCCACGACCCGGCGGACTATCACCGCGGCGACCGCGGCCGCGCTTGGCCTGCTCGGCGCGATCCTTGGCATCGCCGGCGCGGTGATCGCCGGGCTAGCCTGGGCGCACGGCAGCATGTCCGTCATGTTCGGCGACCTGCCACTGACCGACGTGCTGGCCTTGCTGGTCGGGCTGCCGCTGATCGCCGCCGTCGCCGGCTGGCTGCTGGCCGGCCGCGAGCCGCCGCTGATCGCCAGGCAGCCGATTGAGTGAGGCCCGCGGGCGGACTGAGGTTGCATAGTCACGTCGCGGACATGTGCGCGCTCAGTGATCCCGGTCGGGCGGCCAGCCGGTCGGCGACGGCGAGCATCTGGCTGGCCACCGGCTCCAGGCCGACCTTGACGCCCAGCAGGCCGGTGGACACCCGCTCGACCACGCCCCACTCCCAGATGGCGGTGGCATCCAGCCCGCAGCGCCGGGCTAGCCAGCGAGCCCGCTCGCTGGCTAGCCCACCCACGTCACCGTCGAGCAGTTCGCCCGGATCCTCGCGCATTATGATGCCCAGGTCGTACTCGGCCTCGGCCAGCAGGCCGTCGGGATCGACGAGCCTGAACCCGGTCCCGGCCCGCAGCGCGTTCCATTCGTGCACGTCACCGTGGACCAGGACGGCCCGTTCATCGTCGTGCGCGCGGATGCGCCGCTGCGCGCAGGCCAGCGCGTGCTCGACCGCGCGCTCGCTGCATGGGCGGTCCAGCTCGGCCCAGGTCGCGGTGATGAACTCGATGAGCCACCGGCCCTTCTGGGCCCCGGTGGGCAGCCCGCAGCCGGGCGCGCGGCGCCAGACCTGCTGCGCCGCCGCGCAGAGGATCTCCTGCCGGTCCGCCAGCGGCAGCCCGAGTTCGTGCAGGGACGGGCCCAGCCGCTCCAGCAGCAGCGCGCCCCGCCCCGCGTCCGCGCGCAGCAACTGGGCACAGCCAGAGCCGCCGGTCAGGCGCAAGGTAGTGATCTCATTGCTGGCCTGCTGGCCCGGGCGCGGTATGTGCAGCTTCAGCACGGCCGCCGTGCCGCTAGCCTGCGTGGCCTGAGTGGCCTGAGTGGCCTCTGCTACGTACGCCTCGGTCGCGCCGTCGAACGTACGGCCAACCGTGATCGACCACTCGGCCGCCAGCCGCGCCACCAGCTCAGGAAGATCGCTGATCCATTGGGCGGCGCCGGCCGCCAGCGCCTTGGCCCGCACCACGGCCGGCAGGCTGAACCCCGCGGTCCGAAAATTCGCGGTCCGGAAATCCTCAGTCGTCACTGGCAGATCGTGCTCACTGGTAGATCGTGCTCACCGGAAGATCGTGCTCACCGGTAGATCGTGCTCACTGGTAGATCCCGTGCCACCGGTAGATCTGTGGTCACTGGTAAACCACAGCCGCTGGCAAATCTGTGCTTGGCAAATCTGTGCTTGGCAAATCTGTGTCTGGCAAATCTGTGTCTGGCAAATCAGTGCTAGGCAAATCAGTGCTCACCGGCAAATCTATGGTCACGAGCAGATCTGAGCCACTGGTTAATCCGCTTGGCCATGAAGATGAGCGGATCGCGAGCGTAGCCCAGACGCTGGCAGAACTGGTCACCATCTCGTTGGCGGGGGTCGACGAGCAGGCTGATCTCGCAGCAGCCCTGCCGCCAGCCGCAATGCTAGTTCGTCCAGCAGCGCGGTGGCGTAGCCAGCGCCCTCCCGGCCGGGTAGCCAGCGCCCTCCCGGCCGGTTAGCCAGCGCCCTCCCGGCCGGGTAGCCAGCGCCCTCCCGGCCGGGTAGCCAGCGGGTTGATCCAGCCGCGAGCCCAGAGCGAGACAGCAGCGCGAGCCAGCAGTGCAGACAGCAGTGCAAGGCAAGACAGCAGCGGAGGGTAAGTGCGGGCCGGGTAAGTGCAGGCAGGGTGGGCCAATAGAGGCGCAGGTAGTGCGACAATTCAGGTAGGAAGTGGCCGCGATGGGGCGGCCTTCGGTGGGGTGAACGTTATGACACCGCGTACAACGGCGTGGCGGCGGCTGACCGGACGGTCACGGCGGGCCCGCAATCCGCTGCGCCGGCGCTCTGACATCATCGAGGCCTGGCTGCTGCCCGCAGCGGTCGTCGCCTTCCTGGCCCTAGGACCGCTCGTCGTGAGCGGGGCGGCCAGCTGGATCCATTCCGATACCGTAGCCGCGCAGCACGCGCAGCAGTCCTGGCACCGGGTTTCCGCGGTGCTGCTGGCGGGCGCGCCGGGGCCGATGATGACCGACGCCCGGGCCGACGCCTGGATTGTCTGGACTCCGGCGCGCTGGACCCTGGACGGCAAACCGCAGCGCGGCCAGGTCCCGGTGGCCGCCGGGACCGCCACGGGCAGCGTGGTGCCGGTCTGGCTGGACCGCTCAGGCCGGGTGCAGCAGCCCCCGCTGACCACGGACCAGGAACTCGAGCGCGTGATCGTCTCAGCGGGCATCATGCTCACGGCCCTCGCGGTGTTCCTGACCATGCTTACCTGGGCAATTCGGCGACTGCTGGACTGGCGGCGGCTGGCCAGCTGGGAAACCGCCTGGCTGTCGGTAGGCCCGCTATGGAGCCGTCAGCGATAGCCCAGCACGTCAAGATCAGCAGCTCCCGCGAGATCACCGCTGCGAGATCAGCACCTGCCGGATATCAGCGGAAGTCGCGGCTGCGGGCGGCGGCTACTACTCGCAGCCGCCGCAGGCTGGTGGCCAGCAGGCTGACCGCACCGTCAAGCCGCTCCACCCGCCCGTGCACGACCAGCGCGTTCGCGGCCATGGCCAGCTTGCGATGGCGTTCCCACACCTGCGGCGGGCAGATCACGTTGGCCATCCCGGTTTCGTCTTCCAGGCTCAAGAACACCACCCCGCGCGCCGTCCCCGGCTGCTGCCGGTGCGTGACCAGCCCGGCTACCGCCACCCCCGCGCCGGGCCTGGCCTTCTTCAGTGCCTCCGCCTCGATCACCCCCCGGTCGGCTAGCAGGGGCCTGATGTGCTCGACCGGGTGGGTTCCGTAGGTACCGGTGGCCCACAGGTCGGCAAAGGTCTCTTCGGCCGGGGTCATGACCGGAAGCCGGGGAGCGGCCAGGCCCGGCGTGGTACCGGGCAGTTGCCCGGCCCGGATCGTGGCGGCCGCGCCCGCCGCCCACAACCCCTCGCGCCTGCTCACCCCGAAGCAGCCGAACGCCCCCGCCGTGGCCAGCGCCTCAAGCGCCGGGGCCGGGAGCCTAGTCCGCCGGGCAAAGTCCTCCAGATTCCGGTACGGCTGACCAGCCACGATCGTGGCGGCAGCGTCAGCACCCAGATTGCGCACGTCAGACAGGCCCAGCCGGATAGCAGGCTGCCCCCGCACCGGCCCCCCGCCCCCCGGCACCCGACTGCCCCCGGGCACCCGACTAGCCCCCGGCACTTGACCGGCCGCAGCACCGGGACTCGCCGACCAGCCCCCGGACACACCAGCCCCCGCACCGGGACCAGCGGACAACCCCCCAGGCACCTGACCCGCCGCAGCACCCAGACCCGCCACCCACCCACCGCCCCCGCACCGGGACCAGCGGACAACCCCCCAGACACACTGGCCGCGGTGCCGGGATCGGCGGGCTGGTTAGCGTTCTGCTGGCTGGTCTTTTCTAGTTTGGCCAGGACGTCGCTGGCGTTGACGTCGACGCCGCGTACCTGCACGCCGTGCCTGCGCGCGTCGCTGATCAGGCTGGCGGGCGCGTAGAAGCCCATCGGCTGGTTGCGGAGCAGGGCAGCGGTGAACGCGGCCGGGTAATAGCACTTAAGCCAGGCACTCGCGTAAACGAGATAAGCGAAGCTGATCGCGTGTGACTCAGGAAATCCGTAACTGGAGAAAGCGAGGATCTTGATGTAGATGTCCTCGGCGACATCCGGCGGAATGTCCCGCGCGGCCATCCCGTCCAGCAACCGGGCGCGAAGTTCCTCGATCCGCTCGGGGGCCCGCTTGGAACTCATCGCCTGCCTGAGCTTGTCCGCCTCTGTGGCGCTGAACCCGGCGCAGTCGATCGCGATCTGCATCATCTGCTCTTGGAACAGCGGTACGCCCAGCGTCTTGTCCAGCGCCTGGCGCATGGACTCGTGCGGCAGGTCAGCCACCTCATCGCCGTGCCGACGGCGCATATAAGGGTGGACCGAACCGCCCTGGATTGGGCCGGGCCGGATCAGCGCGACCTCGATCACCAGGTCGTAGAACTTCTGCGGGCGCAGCCGGGGCAGTGTCGCCATCTGGGCGCGCGACTCGACCTGGAACACCCCGACGGTGTCCGCTTCCTGCAGCATGGCGTAGACACCCGCGTCTTCCTGCGGGATCGAGTGCAGATCCCATCGCCGGCCGTGGTGGGCCGCCACCAGCTCGAAACAGTCCCGCAGCGCCGAGAGCATGCCCAGCCCGAGCAGGTCGAACTTGACCAGCCCGGCGTAGGCACAGTCGTCCTTATCCCATTGCAGCACCGTCCGGCCGGGCATCCTGGCCCACTCCACCGGACATACCTCCCCCACCGGCCGGTCGCAGATCACCATCCCGCCGGAGTGAATGCCCAGGTGACGCGGGAGCCGCTGCATCTGGCTGGCCAGTTCGACGACGGCTTCGGGTATCTCAGCGTCGGGCGGAACCGGCTGGCCTGGCCCGTACTGACGCGGCCCGACCTGCTGCGCCCAGGCGTTCAGCTGCCCAGGCAGGTAGCCGAGCGCCCGCCCGGCATCGCGCAGCGCCATCCGCGGCCGGTACGAGATCACGTTGGCGACTTGCGCGGCCTTGTCCCGGCCGTAAGTCCGGTAGACGTACTGGATCACGTCTTCGCGGCGCCGGTGTTCAATGTCCAGGTCGATATCAGGCGGGCCATCCCGGCCTGCCGACAGGAACCGCTCGAAGAGCAACCCGTGCCGGATCGGGTCCACGCTGGTGATCCCGAGCGCATAACAGACCGCCGAATTGGCCGCTGATCCCCGGCCCTGGCACAAGATCCCCGCGTCCTCGCAGAACTTCACGATGTCGTGCACGATCAGGAAATAGCCAGGGAAGCCGAGTTTCTCGATGACCTTGAGCTCGCGCGCTATCTGGCCATAGGCCCCTGACGCGCGCTCGGTGTCGGGCGGCCCGTAGCGCTTGGGCGCCTTCTGCGCGACAAGCGTGCGCAGCAGGTCTGCTTCGGTGCCGCCGCCGGGCACCGGGAAGTCCGGCAGTTTCGGGGCGATGACCTGGAAGTCGAATGCGCAATCGGCGGCCAGCGCCACGGTCTGCTCGAACACTCCGGGGTACCGGCGCAGGCGCCAGGCCATCTCAGCACCGGACCGGATGTAGGCGGCTCCGGACGCAGCCAGCCAGCCGTCCATCTCGGCCAGGCTGCGGCGGGCCCTGATAGCGGCCAGCGCCTGGGCCAGCCGGGCGTCTCGGGGCCTCGCGTAGTGCACGTTTCCGGTGGCGATCACGCCGACGCCGACGCTGCGGGCCAGTTCGAACAGGGCATCATTGCGCTCATCGTCGGCTGGCTGGTCGTGGGTGGTTAGCTCGACCATTACGTTCTGGCGGCCGAACATCTCGATCAGGGACCTGAGTTCCGCTGTGGCTGGCCCGGCGGCTGGCCCGGCGCCGGTCAGCGCGGCGCTATCCGCCGGGTCCCGGTCGGCTGCCCGCCTTACTCCCCGGGTGTAGTCATCAAGACCAACTACCCCCGGGCCCCGGCCCAAGTTCCGCCCCGGGCTCCGCTCCAGGTCCCGGGCGAGACCCCAGTCCGGATCCCGAGCGAAACCCCAGCCCGGGCTCCCGCCCGCCCCCGAGCCAGCCGCCGCGAGCGCGGCGGGGACGGATCCCTTGCGGCATCCGGTGAGAACCACCCAGTGGCCCTCATGCGCCGTCGCGAGCGCCGCCTCGTCGTAGACCGGACGGCCTTTCTCTTTCCCGGCTAGTTGCGCCTCACTAATCACCCAGCACAGCCGCCGGTATCCCTCCGGATCGCGAGCGAGTATCAGCAGATGCCGGCCCGCCGGATCCGGAACCCCGCCCTGTCCGCCCGGCAGATCCAGGCTGAGCTCGGCACCAAAGACGGTCTTGAGCGGGGTGCCGTTCTCCGTCAGCTTGGCGGCCGCCTGGGCGAACTGAGGCACCCCGTACATGCCGTCGTGATCAGTGATGGCCAGCGCGCTCAGGCCGCGTGCGGCCGCTTCCGCGATCAGGTCCGCCGGGCTGGAAGCACCATCGAGGAAGCTGTAAGACGAGTGACAGTGCAGTTCGGCCCAGCCGGGATCCTCGCCGCTCTGCGTGTGGCCCGGCGTTCCCCCGTCACCGTCCGGCGAACTGACCGCCGAATGGCGGGGCAGCCGAGACACCGGTCTGAGCCGCCGCCCCGCCGCCGCGCCCGGTGACTCAGCCGGGTCCGGTGACTCAGCCGCGCCGCTCTCATCGTTACGGCTCCAGGAGAGGAGCCGCTCAAGTTCGTGCCATGGCTTTGGCGGGTTGTCCCAGCCCATTGCGGATTCTCCTTTCTCCTGGCCCCGGGGGCTATACGGGGTGGGTGTCGGGGGTGGCGAGGTAGGTGCGTCCGGTGGGGGTGGTCCAGTGGAAGGTTCCGGGTTCGGGCTGGGTGAGGTGCCAGCGGGGGTGCTGTTTGAGGATGTGGTGGCGGCGGCAGAGTCCGCCTAGGTTGCAGGCGCAGGTGCGGCCGCCTTGGTCGTAGGGCTGGGTGTGGTCGAGGTCGCCGCGCCAGGCGGGCTGGCGGCAGGACGGGAACCGGCAGGTCAGGTCCCGGGCGGTGACGGTTTCGTGGAGGCGGGGCGGGGGCCGGTAGGCGGTGGTGGCCCCGGTGTGGGCGCAGCCCCCGGCGGCGTGGTCGGCGTCTGCCTGGGCGGCGGCGCGGGCGGCGGCGCGGCCCGCCGCGCGCAGGGCGCGGGTCAGGATGGGCCGCCAGACGGATCGCCGCCGGACAGATCGCCGCCAGACGGGGTTGCCGCCAGACGGGACGGCGCCGGGCGGGTTGGTGCCGCCGCCGGGATCAGCGCCGGGGTCGAGGGCGAGGAGGTCTTGGGGGATCGTCAGGGTGACCCGGCCGACCAGCCCGGTCCACCGGCCGGACCACAGGCCGTTTCCCGGAACGGTCCGCGCGCCGGTCCCGGCCCTGGGGGCCATCCCGTTCGGAGGTGTTTTCGAGCCCGTCTGTGTGCCGGGCTCGTCCTGCTCCTGACGAGCGCCCGACCTGGCTGCGTTCTGGCGGGTAGCGAGCTTTCCCGCCGGGAGCCCTCCCGGCTGGGATGCGGCGCCGGCCCGGGTGTCGTTGCGGGTGTTGTTGCGGGCGGGCGCGGGCGGGGGCGGGGCCTGGCGGGGGATGCGGGTGACGGCGAGGGCCTGGCCAGCGGGACTGGTCACGATGATCCGCCATTGGGCGTCCGGGTTGGCAGTGGCCAGGCCGGCCAGCTGGCTGGCCTGCGCCGGGGTGACCGGCCCCAGGCGGCCCAGGCGGCCGGGCTCGCTGGATATCCCGGCCAAGGTGGCCCAGGGCAAGGTGAGATCCAGCGTCCCGGTCACCGGCCGGTCCCTCACCCCGGGAAAGTCGCTCCGTCCGGGCGGGTCGCTTCGTCCGGGCGGGTTGCCAGGCCCGGGCGGACGGTTTCGCCCGGGTGAGTTGCCTGGTCCGGGCGGGGCGCTGGCCGGATGCCGGGTTCGGGGGGCCGGGAGCAGGCCGGGCGGGGCGGGCCAGCGGGGTACGAACGCGGGACTGCGCCAGTCATCGTCGCGGTCCGGGCTGGCCAGGGCCAGGCGCCCGGCGGCGGGGTCGCCGTGGGGATAGCAGTCCTCGGGAGCGTCCCGGTCCACCGGATCAGGCAGGCCGTCCCACGGCCCGGCCAGCAAAGGCGCACCCGGCGCACCCGGCGGCGAGCCGCCCGCCGGCGGGCTCGCCGCAGGAGTACCAGCGCGAGCCGGGCGGCCTGAAAACGGCGAGCCTGGCCGCCGGGACGTCACGCGGCGGCCGACGCCGGGCAGGCACGCCGCGACCAGAACGCTGACCACCGGCAGACGCGCCGGCAGGCGGATCACCGGCAGGCGGATCACCGGCAGGCGGATCACCGGGAGACGCGCCGGGAGGCGGATCACCAGGAGATGCCTGGGGAGGCGGATCACCGGGAGGCGCGCCGGGAGGCTGATCATCAGGAGATGCCTGGGGAGGCGGATCACCGGGAGGCTGATTACCGGGAGGCTGATTACCGGGGGGCGCGCCGGGAGGCGGATCACCGGGAGATGCCTGGGGAGGCGGATGGCCGGGGGACGCGCCGGGGGGCTGGTCGTCGGGGGGCTGGTCATCGTCGGGGGGCGGGTCGTCGGGGGGTGCGTCGGAGGGGGGCGGGATCAGGGGGAGGGTGCCGCACAGCAGGCCGAGGAAGACCTGGGCGCGCAGCAGGTCGATCCCGCCGCTGGCGCCGGATGCTTTCAGCGCCCGGGCCAGCGCGCCGATCCGGGCCATCGCCGCGACCGCGCCGACGCCGGGCAGGCTGTACCCGGCCAGCGTCGCGGTGCCCTCGGCATCGGGATACAGCATCACCTTCGCCCGCGCCTGCGCCTGTTCCCGCCGCCGGTCCGCGCCCTGCGGGTCGGCGGCGATCACCGCCCGGCGCAGCGCCGCCCGCAGCCCCCCCGTCGTCAGCTCCCCGGCCTGCGGCAGAACCTGCGCTTCCACCGCCCGCGCCGCGTCCCGGCCCAGCACGCCGGCCGCCTCGGCGATCAGCCGGGCCCGGGACAAGTCAATAACCCCCGCCGCCAGCGCCGCCCCCGTCGCCGCCAGCTGCCACCCCAGCATCACGCCCAGATCGGTCCACCACGCCGCCTGGCCCGCCGACATCACCAGCGCCAAAGACACCTGCGCCGCCGCCTCATCAGGAACCCGGGCCGGGCAGCCCGCCGCGTCCGCGCCGATCCTCTCGTCCCGCGCCGCCGACCGCGAGGCGATCTGGGCCACCGCCGCGAGCTCCCCGGCCTGCGCCCAGGCCGCCAGCCGCCGCCACGACGCCGCCACCCCCGCCAGCGCCCCGTCCTCCAGCACCCGCGGATCAGCCGCCGCCGCCAGCCACCCCGCCAGATCCGGCCCGGGCGGCAAACTCTCAGCCACCCGCCCCGCCACCACCCCCAAAGGCACATCACGGACCCGGCCCGCCAACTCAGCCGCAGCCAGCACATCAGCCACCACATCCTGATCACCGGCATCCACCCCGCCGACATCCACCCCGCCGGCATCCCGCCCGCCGACATCCACCCCGCCGACGTCTGGCTCGCCGAGTTCCGGCTCGCGGGCGTCCTGCTCGCCGGGGCCCTGCCCGCCGGGGTCCTGCCCGCCGACATCCCGCCCGCCGGCTTCCTGCTCGCGGGCGTCTGGCTCGCGGGCGTCCGGCTCGCTGGCGTCCGGCTCGCTGGCGTCCGGCTCGCGGGTGTCCGGCTCACTGGCGTCCTGCCCGCCGACGTCCGGCTCGCGGGCGTCCTGCTTGCCGGGGTCCGGCTTGCCGCTTTCGCCGCGAGCCACCCCGCCGCCGTGACCCAGAGCCCCGCTGCCAGTGCTGCTAGTGGCGTCGTCATCACGCGCGCTGCCGCCGTCACCGGGAGCGCCGCCGTCATCGGATGCGCCGTCATGGCGGGCGCTGCCGCCAGGCGCACCGCTGCCAGGCGCACCGCCGCCAGGCGTGCTGTCGCCAGGCGTGCTGTCGCCGGGTGTGCCGCTGACGTCGGATATAAGGACTGCCGGAGTACTGCCGCTGGTCGTGTTGTCCGTAGTGCTGCCGCTGCGGGCGGCGGGACGGCGGGGCGGCCGGTTCCAGGGGGCGGGGCTGTTCAGGGCGGACATGAGCGTCTCGAAGTCCAGCTGCCACGACCAGGACAGACCCGCCGCCGCAGGGCCCGGGCACCCGCCACCGACAGGAACCGAGATGACTGAACGGTCCGGGGCTGGGCGGTCCGGAACTGAACGGTCCGGGGCTGGGCGGTCCGGGGCTGGGCGGTCCGGGGCTGGGCGGTCCGGGGCTGGGCGGTCCGGAACTGAACGGTCCTGGGCTGGGCGGTCCGGGGCTGAGCGGTCCGGGACTGGGCGGCCGCGGTATGAATCGCGGTGGTCTGGCCTGTCGTGGTCGGGCATCGGGTCACCTCCCTCACGGTGTCCCCAGGCCTGCTCCCGGGCGGGGATCCAGCGGAGTTTCCTGGTCTTCGACAATGATATCGACCAGTACTGACAAAACTTGAATAGATCGAAACCATGTTCGCTTATATATCTCTCATCATATTAGAGTCAGCCTGGCTAAACAGGCCGAGGTTGAGCCGCCGGGCTCGGTTCTGGGGCCAGCCCGGACTGGCCGCTGTCGGGATCTAGCCGGGCCGGACCAGTGTTGCCTGGCTGGCTGAACTGGCTGAGCGGAGGTGGGGTTGGTTGGCCTACCCGAGCATGCGTTACTGGCTGGCTGACGAGTTGGCTGGTTTGGTGGGGCTAACCGGGCCTTGGCCCAACCAGGCATCTGGTAAGCCGGCTTGTCATTCGTAGCTGGCCTCGATCAGCCAGCGGCCGTCGCGGACGGCAGTGAGCCAGGCAGCTCCGTCTTCGGTGACCAGCTGGAATCTGGCCTGCCTGCGGGTCCGGCCTGGGTCCCACCAGTGTTCGGTAACCGGCCAGGGTCCGGCCCATGAGGTGACGGCCAGGGGCGGCCCTTCGGCCATCGATAGCTGGGCCGGCGGGGCCGATACCAGCGCGCGCCCGGTCACCGCCACGGTCGCGCCGTCGTCATCAGTGATAACGGCCGGCCGCGGCACGGGGTACACCGTGACCGGGGCGGGCGCAGGGATCTGCCCGGGCCAGGGCCGGCCCGCGGGGGACCTAGGACTCGGAGGGTCCCCGAACGGCACCAGCGTCACCTGCTCAGCGGGGCCACGGCCACCGGAAAGCACCGGACGGGTTACGGCGCCGTGGCCGAGCATGGCCTGCACCCGGACGGCTGCCCGGGCCACTTGGTCGCTGACTACCGCATCACCCCAAAGGCCGAGCTGACGTCCTTCATCTCTAACCAACTGATCTGGTACAAGCCGCAGCAGAGTTATCCCGCCGACCAGAGAATCACGGGGTTGCGCAGGATCACGGGGTTGCGCAGGATCACGGGGTTGCGCAGGATCACGGGGTTGCGCAGGATCACGGGACTGCGCGGGATCACGGGACTGCGCGGGGCGGGTGGGTTGCGCGGAATCGCGGAACGGCGCGGGGTCACTGGACCGGGCCGGGTCACTGGACATCTGGCTGAGCTGGCCGTGCCGACTGGGCTGGCCGCACCCGCTCGGCTGACTGGGCTGGCCCCGGCTGGGCTGGCCCCGGCTGGGCTGATCGAACCGGCTGGGCTGGCCGCGCCCGCTCGGCTGGCCGAACTGACTGGGCTGGCCGCGCCCGCTCGGCTGACTGGGCTGATGGTGCTGGGTGGGCTGGCTGGGCTGACCGTGCTGGCTGGGCTGGCTGGGTGGGGCTCCGGATAGCTGCCAGCGCACGCGTTCGGCGATCGCCGCGTCGGATAGCAGTCCGTCGTGCCGCCATAGCCGGGTGATCTCCCGACCGTCGGAGTAGACCACCTGTACCTGTACCCGAACGCAGACCAGACCCCGGGAGGCGAGGCTGACGTGCAGGCGCTCGGCGAGGGTCTTCGCGGTGAAGATCACGGGCTCGGCCTGTTCGGCCGGCGGATCGAATTCGACTTGAACAGAGAGATCCGTGGCGGGCGGGCGGAGCACAAGCGGTCGCGAGTCCTCGCCACGGGCCAGCCGGTGCGCGAGCGCCCCTTGGGTTCCGAACCTGCTGCTTGCCTCAGCGGCAGGCAACGCCGCGAACTCCCCCAGGGTCCAGATACCGAGTCGGGGCAGCAGATCCGCGAGCTCGGGACGGCCCAGCGTGCTGACTGGATGCGGAGCGAGAAAAGCCGCCGACCGGTTCGGCGCCACGATCAGGCCGGCGGTTCCGGCCTGAGCTGCCAGCCGGGCGGCGAATAGACCGTCGGCGATGCCGACCCGGCAGGTGAACCCGCGACCGCGCACGGCTTGGATGATCTTTCGCGCGAGTTCCTCCTCCCCGCCGAAATACCGGGCGGGACCGCGGACACCGAGTGCGCAGGCCCCGGGCATCAGTATCTCGACCTGCGGGCAGAACTCCTCTATCACCGCAACTACCTGCGCGAAGGCGCGGGCATCGGGCTCTGCTCCGGTGGCTTCCGCCGAACCGGCTGAACCGGCCGCGGCGCTGGGGGCGGCGGAGGTCTGCGGGCCGGGAAGGATCGGGCCTGATCGTGACCAGTCTGGACACCACACCACCAGGATCCGGCGCGGCCTGCCTGCGGCTGTCGTCATCTGGCTATTACCCGGTGCCCATCTGCTCGGCGCCCGCCCGCCCGGCGCCCATCGGCCCGACGCCCATCGGCCCGACGCCCGTCTGACTGGCGCCCGCCCACCCAGTGCCCGTCCACCCGGCGGCTATCTGCCCGGCGGCTATCTGCCCAGTGCCCATCTGCCCAGTGCCCATCCACCCAGTGCCCATCCCCCGGTGCTCACCCACCCGGTGCCCATCCCCCGGTGCCCATCCCCCGGTGCCCGTCCACCCGGTGCTCACCCACCCGGTGCTCATCCACCCGGTGCTCATCGGCCCGGTGCTCATCCCGGCGACCAGGCCGACAGCGTTTGTCCGGCGCCAGGCGGCACAGGCCTGATCTACCGCGTACTTCCAGCGGCTGGCTTCACCATCACCTTCAGCTGCTACCGCCGCGGACACCGCTTCCGCCGCGGACACTGTTTCTGCCGCGGACACTGTTTCTGCCGTGAACACCGTTACCGCCGCGGATACTGTTTCTGCCGCCGTGGACACGGTTTCTTCCCTGGACCCGGTCTCTTCCGCCGGAGACACGGTGCCATCGGGGCCGGGTAGCCAGAGCCAGCGTGTTCGCGGCACGGCCGCCGAGCCTCGGCCGTCGGCCATTACCCGCGCCCGGCGGGCGCGCAGCCGTCCGTGGCCAGCGCCGATCCCGACCCATTCCTGATCGATGATGGCCAGCCGGGATCGCGCGCCGTCCCACTCCCCCGCCACCACCAGGACACCGCCGCGACGGCGCAGCACCGCTTCAAGCTTGCGCCGCAGCTGAGCGGACGGCCGATCGGGCGGCCGGAGCAGCACGATCTCGCAACCATCCAGCAGCGAAACCACGACCTGCGGCCAGCTAACGCCCGGTTCCGCGATCAGCAGCATCCGGTCGGGATCCAGGCCGGCGTCGGCAGCCGCTCGCACTCCGAGGTGCGGGACCCCGGTGATCGCGCACCAGGCGCCCGCGGCCGACGCTCCTGCGGCCAGCGCCAGGCACAATAGGCTCCAGCGGCCGGTCGCCACCACGGAGCCGCGTTGCAGGCCGCCGTCGGGCAGCAGGTCCCGCAGGGCCGGCAGGACCGGCAGGATGCCCTGGCCCGGCACCACATCGCCCTCGCGGAGCCCAGCAGACACCGCGAGCCCAGCAGGCACCGGAAGCGCACCCGGCACCCGGAGCCCAGCCGACACCGGAAGCCGAGCCGGCACCGGAAGCCGAGCCGGCACCGGAAGCCGAGCCGGCACCGGAAGCGCAGCAGGCATCGGCGTCCTGACCTGCGCCGTCTCCGCCCCCATCTGAATATCATCGAACAAAGGTTCGATACGCGTCAACCGTCGCCGGGGGTTCCTTGCCAGTTCATGACCCTGATTCATGACCCTGGCTCATGATCCTGGCTCATGATCCTGGTTCATAACACTGCACGACCCGGAAACCAGTCCAGCCCGACCAGTCCAGCCTGGCATGCGCCGGTTGGCCCAGAATCACAGGTGATCACAGCATCTGGATCTGATTGACACTGACTGCGCCGAAGGAGTACAGGTAACGATTTATGAGCCGCGGGTCGGGAGCACACGCAAGACGACATGCCTGGATCGTCGGCCGCGTGGCCGTTCTGCTGGTCGTCGCCCTGGCCGGAGGCTGGGCGATCGTGCACTACTCCAGCTGGGGCATAGCGCTCACCGGGGCGAGCCATCACTCGTCGGCCAGCGGCGCGGCCCGGGCCGGGACCACCGCCGACGGGCCGGGCGGGGCCGTGGACTCCGCGGCCACCGGACCCGCCACCGGGCCGGGCGGGTCCGGCGGGGCGTCCGCGACCCCTGGCTCCAGCGCCCACCCGGCCAAGTTGTCCGGCCCGAGCGCCAAGCCCGCCGCCGTCACCCAGCCGTCAAGCAGTGCCCCGGCGCATTTCAGCACCTTGCCACCGGGCGCAAAGCTGCCTCCAGCACGCAGTGCGCCCGCTGGGTCCGGGCCAGGCCGAGCAAGGAGAGCAAAGGCGCGAACAAGAGCTACAACCAGACCACCGGCCAGCACGTCGGGGCCAGTTTCTTCCCGGCCGGTGACAATCCCCAGGCCGGAGAGCTCGCGTCGCGGATCAACGGTGACTTCACCGGCACCACCAGCGAGATCCTGCGCTGGGCCGCGTGCAAGTGGGGCATCGACCAGAACATCGTCTTCGCCCAGGCCGCGGTGGAGAGCTGGTGGCAGCAGGACACGCTAGGTGACTGGGGCACTGACGCCAGCGCCTGCCCGCCCGGTCATGGCCTGGGCCAGAACGGCAAGTCCGGCCAGTGCCCGCAAAGTTACGGCATCCTGCAGAACCGGTACCCGTACGAGCAGGCCACCTGGCCCGGGATCGCCGATTCGACCGCTTTCAACGCTGATGCCGCTTACGCCATCTGGCGATCCTGTTATGACGGCTATGAGACCTGGCTCAACAATGTGCCGCACGGCCAGACGTATCACGCGGGCGACGCGTGGGGCTGTGTCGGGCGCTGGTTCGCCGGGCGCTGGCATACCGCCCCCGCCGAGCAGTACGTGGCCAAGGTCAAGCAGTACATGAGCGAGCGGATCTGGCTGACCCCCGACTTCCAGCAGCCCTAACCCCCTAACCAGCGGCCCGCGATGGAGCCAGCTGGATGCCCGGAATCGGGGATTCCATACCCTTGGCTCATGCGCCGACTGGCTCCGCGGGAAATCTTCGCCCGCTACGCCGTCGCGTGGACGTTCCTGGGCCTGTTCCTCCTGACCGACCTGGTCTACCTGGCCCTGCCCAGCCACGACCAGGCCACCGTGGCCGGCTGGGCCAGCACCAGCGTCTACAACCTGCATCATCACCCGGTCGGCGCGCTGATCACCTCGGCCTTCGTCCCGCAGGAAGCAGCCGGCGCCTGGCCAGTGCTGATCGCGCTGGCCCTGTTCGGCGCGAACCGGGCGCTCGGTAACTGGCGAACTGCGGTCATTTGCGCCGCCGGCCAGATCGTCGGCACGCTGGTCAGCGAGGGCATCATCGACTACAGGACGGGGCACGGGCTGGCCCCGGCCGCCGACCGCTATCTGCTCGACATCGGCCCGTCCTATGTGGTGGTGTCCGCCATCGTCATCGCGCTGCTGCTGGGCACCTGGCTGGCCCGGGCTGCCGCGCTCCTTGATCTCGTGCTGCTCATCGCGGTGGGCAACATCTTCGGCGGGCTCAGCAAGCTGGAGGTCAGCGCGGTGGGTCACGTCACCGCCATGGTCGTCGCGGCCATCGGCACCGGCGCGACCCGCTGGCTGGGCCGGCGAACCGCCACCCGCGCCGCGGCCCGCCCCCCAGCCGAGGAGCGCTCCCCCCGCTGATCCCCTAACTCAAGGGCTGAGCGCGTGCGAGGCCAGCACCGAGCCAGCGGGACCAGCGGGACCAGAAGGACCAGAAAGACCAGAAAGACCGGCCGGACCGGATCCGGCGCGGACGGCCCGGCTCCGCCGCCAGGCCGCCCAGCCCCGGCCCGCGGCGTAACAGCAGGCCCCGAACGATCCCACGAAGAACCCGACCGGCCAGTTCGTCCGCAGCGACAGCGCGATAGCCGCCCACACGGTGACCAGGGCGATCAGCACCGACAGTCCCAGGGCTAGCTGCGGCCTGCTGGTGATCGACCTGGCCGCGGCCGGCGGCCCGATCATCAGGCTGAAGATCAGCAGCGCCCCGACCACGGGCAGCGTCATGCTCGTGGCCAGCGCCACCACGACCAGGAAGCACAGCTCGATCCGGTAGCTGGACACGCCGCGCGCCTCGGCCAGTTCAGGCATCACGGAGGTCAGTATGAGCGGCCGGTACATGATGACGATCGCGGCCACGGACACCCCGCCGAGCACCGCGACCGGCACGACCTCGGCCGAGCCGACCCCGAACAGCTCGCCGAATAGCAGCGAGTAAATCTCCGGAGCGTATTGCGTGCTCAGGCTCAGGAACAGCGCGCCGAGCCCGAGCATGACCACCAGGGCCAGCGCGGTCGCCACATCGTGACGGCCCCGGCGGCCCAGCCAGCCAATACCCAGCGCCCCGATCAGCGCGAAAACGCCCAGCCCGATCAGCGTGTTGATGCCGAGCAGGCTGGCCCCGGCGGCCCCCGCGAACGCGCCCTGCGGCACCGCGTCGGCGACGAACGCCGAGCCGCGCAGCACGATGAAGAACCCGACCACGCCGGCTACTACCGCGGCGATGGTCGCCACGGTCCAGGTATTCACTAGGTAGCTAGCGAACATCACGCCCGCCTCGCTCGCACGGCCGCAGGCATCTGGGCGAGCAGATAAAACCCGAAAACCAGCGTCACAACGAAGAAGCTGACCGGCCATCCCGTCCCGGCCGGCGGCCAGTTGAAGCTGTCATAGGCCAGCAGGATGCCCAGCCAGGTGGCCGCCAGGCTGATGATCGCGGCCCAGAACATCGCCCGGCCGGGCTGGCTGGTCAGCCGCAGCGCGCTGGCGGCCTGCCCGACCAGCAGCGCGGTGCTCAGGATCGCCCCGATGGTCAGCGCGGACAGCGCCACGGCCAGCGCGATGGCGATCAGGCACAGCGCCCCGACCAGGCGCACCGGGACCCCGCGCACCGCGGCCAGGTCGGTACTCACCGAGCTGAGCAGCAGCGGCCGGTAGAGCAGCGCCACGATCGCCACCGCGGCCACGCTGAGCAGCGCCACGACGCCGATGACCGAGCTGCTGATGGTGAACATGGAGCCGAACAGGATCGTGATCGTCGCCCCGGTGGTGCTGGTGTGGCTGGCCGCGAAGTACAGCAGCAGCGCGGCCAGGCCGAGCCCGGCGCCACGGACGATCCCGGTGGCCAGGTCCCGCCCCTGGGGCCGCCGGACCCCGATCAGGTCCATGATCGCGGCGGCCAGCACGCTGACGCCGACGAAACCCCACAGCGGGCTGATCCCGACCAGGAACGATCCCGATCCGCCCGTCACGCTGATGTCGGCCAGCGCGTGCCCGGCGTACGATTGCCCGCGCAGGACCGCGAACGTGCCGACTAGCCCGGACACGACGGCCACCAGGCCGCCGATGACCAGCGCGGTCTGGACCGGATCGCTACTGAAGAACCCGGGCGCGAACACCAGCCGGAGCAGGTGATCCATCGGCGATCAGCCACGATCCGCGAACTGGCTGTGCTCAACGACCGCGTTGTGCACCGCCGGATCCGCACCGGGCCGCTGCTCACCGGGCCCCCGCTCATCGGTCCCGTGGCTGGGGGCCGGATCAGGACCGTTGCCCTGCCCGGCCACCACCAGGATGCGATCGTGAATGTGGATGACGTCCACGTGCTGGCCGTACAGCTTGCTGAGCACGTCTGGCTGCACGACTTCCTCAGTCGGTCCGCTCGCGGCCCGGCCGCCGGCCATGTAGACGATCCGGTCCATCACCGGCAGCAGCGGGTTCATCTCGTGCGCGGAGATCAGCACCGCGATCTGCTGTTCCTTGGCGATCTTGGCTAGCAGCGCGATCACCTCGCGCTCGCTGCGGATGTCCAGGTTGGCCAGTGGCTCATCGAGGAGCAGCAGCCGGGGCTGGCTGATCAGCGCGTGCGCGATCAGGACGCGCTGCTGCTCGCCGCCGGACAGGTTCCCGACCCGTTCGTCGGCGAACCGGAGCGCGTCGACGGCCGTCAGCATGTCCTCGACCTGCTGACGACGCCGGGCCGACGGCAGCGGGAACCCGAGCCGGTGCCCGTCCAGGCCCAGCGCGACCAGATCGCGAGCGCGCAGCGGCATCTCCGGGTCCAGCGATATCCGCTGCGGCACATAACCGACCAGCCGGCTGCCCCGGCTCCAGGGCCGGCCCGCGATCCGGACCGTGCCCGCCACCGGGGCCTGCAGGCCCAGAATGACCCGCAGCAGGGTGGTCTTGCCCGCGCCATTGGATCCGATCAGCCCGACGAACTCGCCGGCCCGGATAGTGAAGCCGACATGATGCAGCACCTCGCGGCCGGACAGCCGGACGCAGATGCCATCAACCGCAAGCGTCTCGCTGGCCTGGAGGACCGCACCCTGATCAGTCAGCGCAGTCTGTTCATCGCGGTCTGTTCGTCGCAGTCTGTTCATCGCAGTCTCTTGGTCACAGTCTCTTGGTCACAGTCGCTGGGTGGAGATCTTGCGCGCGACCGCCATTTCAAGCGCGTGCACCTCGGCCACCATCCAGGACTGATAGGTACGGCCCGCTGGCATGGTCTCGTAGACACCGACCACCGGGATGCCCGCCTGGCGGGCCTGGGTCAGGAACGACTCGGTGAGCGCGTCGGTCACCTGCTGGTTGTAGAGGAACACCTTGACTTTGTGCTCGCGGAACAGGCTCTGCTGCAGCGATACGTATTGCGGCGACGGGTCGACCCCGTTCATGACATCCGCCTGGAAGCCGAATGGCGTGAGGTTAATCGCTCCGGCGGCTTGGAGCATGTAATCGGCGACCGGCTCCGTGGTCGCCACCGGAGTACCCGGATAGGACTGCTTAAACTCCGCGATCGCCTGGTACCAGGTATTGAGCGAGCGCAGGAACCGCTGCTCCCGCGCCTGGAAGTAGGCGGCGTGCTCCGGCTGGATCGCGGCCAGCTTGCTAGTCAGCGCCTTCGCCACGGCCGGCATGGTGCGCGGTGAGTACCACAAGTGCGGGTTGGAGGTGCTGTCGGGCAGTCCGAGCAGATGCTGCACGTCGATCACCTGGCGGTCCGGGCTGGGCGCCGCGTCCTCGATCTTGTTCATGTAGGAGTCGTAACCCAGGCCGTTCTGGACCACGAGCCGCGCGGAGCTGACCACCCGGGCCACGCTCGGGCTGGCCTCGAAGCTGTGCGGGTCCGTGTTGGGGTTGCTCTCCACGGCCGTGACGGCCACGTACTTGCCGCCGATCTGGCTGATCACGCTGGCGTAGGTGTTCTCTGCCCCGACCGCGACGATCACCCCGCTGGACCCGGAGTCGGCCGCGGACGTCACCGCTGCCGAGCACGCCGTGGCCAGTACCACCAGCGGGACCAGCGCTACGAGGATGATCGGCTTGCGATGAGGCATGACTGACCGGATCCGTTCTGCGTGATGTTGATCATCGGTGAACGCACCGTCCCGGCCGGCGTCCGGTCGGCCAGGCCCGCCAGGCCAGACACCAGCGGGCCAGGCACTGGCGCAACTGATCCGCCGTTCAAGCCTGGGCGATAATGAAAATCATAACCAGTTCGCCGCGCGCAGGTCAAGTCAGCCAGCCGCCGAGCGGTTCAGCCCGCCGAGCGGTTCAGCCCGCGGTGGCCGGGCCACGGAACGGTGATCGCCAGCACGCCGGTAGCGACGGGGTAGCGGGAAGCTACCCCGTCGCTACTGTGCATCAGAGCGGCGGCTGTCGAGCCCGAGGCAGGCTGCCCGGGTAAGGATCGGCTCGGGCCCGAACGTAGGACGAAGCCTCACATGATTGTCAGGAACCCGCCACCGGGGCTTCGGCTGGCGCCGGCGCGGGCAGCGTCGTGTCGTAGCTGACCTCGCCGTGCTCGCTGAGGTCCAGGCCCGTCACCTCGGCCTCGGAACTGACCCGGAGCCCGGCCACCTTGTCGGTGATCCACAGGATGATCCAGGTCATCACGAACGGGTAGGCGATGGCCACCACGGCCAGCACCGCCTGGCGGCCCAGCTGGGTCAGTCCGCCGGCCTCCCCGGCGGCGTTCACGGCCAGCCGGGCGAACACGCCGGTGAGCACGACCCCGATCGCGCCGCCGACCATGTGGACGCCCACGACGTCGAGCGAGTCGTCGTAGTGGAAGATGTCCTTCAGGTGCACCGCGCTGTAGCAGATCAGCCCGGCCGCGGCCCCGATGATGATGGCGGCCCAGGTCGGCACGTAACCCGACGCCGGGGTGATGGCGGCCAGCCCGGCTACCGCGCCGGTGGCGATGCCGATACCCGATGGCCTGCGCTTCTGCGCCCACTCCAGGCCCATCCAGACGAGCATCGCGGCGCACGCGCCGAGCTGGGTGTTCACCAGCGCGAAGCCGGCCACCGAGCCCGCGCTCAGCGCGCTGCCCGCGTTGAACCCGAACCAGCCGAACCACAAGATGCCGGCCCGAGCAGCACCAGCGGCACACTGTGCGGGCGCTCCAGCTGGTGCTGCCTGCGCAGGTAGATGGCGGTCGCCAGGGCCGCCGCGCCAGCTAGCTCGTGCACGACCGAGCCGCCCGCGAAGTCGATCGCGTGCAGGCCGCCGGTGCCCAGGAAGCCGCCGCCCCACTCGGCGTGCGCGAACGGGCTGTAGACCAGCAGCGACCACAGGCCGATGAAGACCAGGTAGCCGCGGAACCTCATCCGCTCGCTGAACGCCCCCGCGATGAGCGCCGGGGTGATGACCGCGAACTTCATCTGGAAGGCCATGTACACCAGCGCGGGAATCGTCGGCGCGTAGCTATTCGGGGTGCCGCCGACGCCGCGCAGCATAACGTTCTGCAGGCTGCCGATGACGCCCCAGTGATCGGCGCCGAAGGCCAGCGAATAACCGATGATGACCCACAGCAGGCTGATCACGCCGATGGCCACGAACGACTGGACCATGGTGGCGATGACATTCTTGGCCCCGACCAGGCCGCCGTAGAACAGGGCCAGCCCCGGCATCATAAAGAAGACCAGCGCGGTCGAGGTCAGCATCCAGGCAGTATCACCAGCATTGATGTGCATAAGCTCCTCCGGATCCACTGGGCTCGCCCGGTGCAGGCCAGGTGCCAGCCACCACGAAATGACCCATTGCGCCCATGTGGCTGAGGTGACTATAAGGGAAGATCGCCAGTATCCGCAGGCCCGCCCCCTGGTCCGGTCCAGATATTCATCCGGCCAGGAGAAGTATCGGTAAACCGGGGCAGCCGAAACCACCCGGCTGGCCGCCTGACATGCTCGGGTCATGGCTCTCGTGCAAAGCGTCCAGGACCAGATCGCCGGACAGTTCGAGCAGGCCGGGTGCACTGGCCAGCTCTGCGTCCAGTCGCTGGACGGCACCGGGGAAATCGCCATCGCCGCCGATCAGGCCGCTGTCGCGGCGTCAGTCATCAAGGTCAGCGTGGCGCTGGAGGCGGAGACTCAGTTCGCCGACGGGCGGATCGATCCGCGGGAACGGATCCGGCTGCCCGCGGCCGACCGGACGCCGGGGCCCGTCGGGTTCTCGCTGTACGACGACGATGTCGAGTGCTCGCTCCGGGACCTGGTCGTGGCCATGCTTACCATCAGCGATAACCCGGCCACCGACGCCCTGCTCACCCGGGTGGGCATCGACGCGATGAATGCCAGCTCGGCCCGCCTCGGGCTGACCGGCACGGTCGTGGTCGCCGATGAGCGCACGATCATCAACTCCATCGGCCAGGACGCGGGCTTCGCCGACTGGGCCTCGATGTGGGCCTGGGCGGAGCAGCCACACAGCCAGGAGGAAGAAGATCAGCTGGTCGGCCAGATCCAGGTCAGCGCCGCGCTGACCCCTGGCCGCACCAACCGGGTCACGGCCCGGGACATGGCCACGCTGCTGCGGCTGATCTGGTCGGATCAGGCCGGGCCGGCCGCGGCCTGCGAGCGGGTGCGCAGGCTCATGGGCCAGCAGCTGACCAAGCACCGGCTGGCCGCCGCGTTCCCCGCGCCCGCGCGGGTCGCGGCCAAGAGCGGCAGCCTGACCGGCATCGTGCGCAACGAGATCGGCGTCGTCAGCTACCCCGACGGCCGGGCCTACACCGCGGCCGTGCTGTGCCAGGCCCGCCAGCCCTGGCGCAGCGACGCGGCCATCAACGCCGTCATCGGCACCGCGGCCGCCACCGCGGTCCGCGCCCTCCGCGGCCAGCAGCCCTGACCCCGCGGGCGCGGGGATGCTCGTTATCCGCCGCCCGGTCGCCGCGCACCGTGACGGCTCTGTGCGTCCCTTCGATATCCTGGCCAGGTGCGCCTGGTCTCGCTGCTGCCGTCGGCGACCGAGATCGTGTACGCCCTCGGCCTCGGCGACGACCTGGTCGGGGTCACGTTCGAGTGCGACGAGCCCGCGACCGGCGCGGGCGCGAGAAGACCGTCGTCGTGGGCGGCCGGGACACCCGCGGGATGACCCCGGGCGAGATCGACGCCTACGTCCGGGCCCAGCTGGCCGCCGGCGGGGACCTCTACACGCTGCACGCGCGACGCGCTGGCCGGGCTGCGCCCCCGACCTGATCCTGACCCAGGACCTGTGCCGGGTGTGCGCGCTGCCGTCCGACCAGGTCGACGAGGCGCTCGACTATCTCGGCTGCCAGGCGGACGTGCTCTCGCTCGATCCGTACTCGCTGGACGAGGTGCTGGCCACCATCCTGGCGGTCGGACGCGGACCGGCGTGCGCCGGACGCGGCCGCGCGCTGGTCGACGGGCTGCGCGCGCGGCTGGCCGACGGTCGGCCAGCGGTCGCCGGTCGGCCGCGCCCGCGGGTGGCGGTCGTCGAGTGGGTCGACCCGCCGTTCACCGCCGGCCACTGGGTGCCGGACCTGGTGCGCGCGGCCGGCGGCGAGCCGGTCGCGGCCGCGGCCCGGCGCCCGCGTCCGTGGCCACGACCTGGGCCGAGATCGCCGCCGCGCAGCCGGACGTGGTGTGGTCGTCGCCGTGCGGCTTCCACCTCGACGGCGCGGCCGATCAGGCCGGGCCGTGGTCGACGCGCTGCCCGGCGTCCGCCGGTCTGGGCGATCGACGCCGACGGCATCGTGGTCCGGCCCGGACCGCGCCTGGTCGACGGGGTCGAGGCGATCGCCGCGATCCTGCATCCCGGCGTCGTACCCGGCGCCCCGCCGCCCCAGTCCGTGCGGCTGGTCACCTCGGCCCGCTAGCAGCTCAGCCTCCGGCCCGGCGGGCCAGTCTGGCACCGGGAAGGACGGCTCAGCGGCGGGGCCGTAGGGTGGCGTTCACGCAGGTCATACGTCGTGGGGCGGGTGGGGCTCGAACCCACGACCGGCGGATTATGAGTCCGCTGCTCTGACCGGCTGAGCTACCGCCCCAGGCTGGTTCAGCCTATCGAGGGCTGAGCTGCATCGCCATGGCGTGCTCGACCAGGGCGATGAGGGTGCTCTTGGTCGACTTCCGCTCCCGGGCATCGCACTCGACCACGGGGACGTGCGGGCTCACCGACAGCGCGTCCTGCACGTCGGTGATGCTGTGCGGAAAGTCGCCGTGGAATCCGTTGATGGCGATGATGAACGGCAGGCCGGCCGATTCGAAGTAGTCAACGGCCGGGAACGAGTCCGCCAGCCTGCGGGTGTCGACGAGGACCACGGCGCCGATCGCGCCGTGGATGAGGTCATCCCACATGAACCAGAACCGGTGCTGACCCGGCGTGCCGAACAGGTACAGGATCAGGCCCGCGTCCAGCGTGACCCGGCCGAAGTCCATGGCCACCGTGGTAGTGGTCTTCTCCGGGGTATGCGACAGATCGTCGACACTCTCGCTCGCCGAGGTCATTACCGCCTCGGTAGTCAGGGGGGTGATCTCCGAGACCGAGCCAACGAAAGTGGTCTTGCCCACGCCGAAACCGCCGGCCACGACGATCTTGACGGACGTCATCGCGGCGTCCATCACCTCGCCGGAAGCGGTCTTAGAGCTTGCGAAGTCCACTGAGCACCCTTTCGAGCAAATTGAGATCCGGTCGTCCGCGCGCATGGTCCAGCTGATGGATCCTGACCAGCCCTTCCACCGCCATGTCCGCGATGAGGATGCGGGCGACTCCTAGTGGCATCCTGAGCACGGCCGAGATTTCGGCGACCGAGCGCCAGTCACGGCAGAACCCCAGGATGGCCTGACATTCCGGGCTGAGGGCCGACAGGTCCCGCGCCTCGTAGTGGGAGGCGGCGACCATCGCCTCGATCTGCAGCTGGTACCTCGGCTTAGTCCGTCCGCCGGTTACGGCGTACGGGCGGACCAGCGCGCTGCCTGAGGTTTTCGCCGCAGGATACTTCCTGTCGTCACCAGGGCGGCCCGTACGCGACCCGCCAGCCTGGTCCGATCGGCCCTGGCCAGCTGCCCGTCTGCCGCCGTTCTCAGCGGGCAGCCAGTCATCGCTGCCCGACGTCGACACCCGTATCTCCTGTCACAGCGTGCCATCCTCGCGCCAGTCGGACGACAGGCCGCTGCGCACGTCAGGGGTTAGCGCGCTGCCGACGCGCTCGACAAGGAGCGTCATTTCGTACGCGACCAGGCCCATGTCACAGTCGGCCGCGGCCAGCACGGCCAGACTCGATCCGTCGCTGATCGCCATCACGATCAGCAACCCGCGCTGCATCTCCACGACCGTCTGGGTTACCGCGCCGCCCTCGAAGACCCGGGCAGCGCCCTGGGTCAGGCTGGTCAGGCCTGAGGTCACGGCCGCCAGCTGGTCGACGCGGTCAGCCGGGAATCCCTGGGAGAACGCCATCGGCAGCCCGTCAGACGAGACGACGATTGCGTGCGCGACGGAAGGCACCCGCTCAACAAAGTTCGTAATGAGCCAGTTCAGGTCCTGTGCGGGGCGCACCAGCGGACTCACGAGCGCTCCTTCCTTTCGGGCCGGCCTATAGGTACTCTCGCGTCGACCATGACGCGGGCTAGTTCTGTGGCGGTCAGCCGACGCAACTGGGTCCGTCGCCTAAGCATGACCAGTTCGGTGATTCCATGCCACCCCACATCAAGAAATCTCGTCCTCACCAGCGGATTCCACCCCGCTACCGGACGATGCCCTGGCTTCCCGCACACCGCGCTGGAAGCTGGCAAAGCGCTCTCTCGTGGTCGCTGCCGACCGGGTGGGTGCTGGTGCCGCCGTGGCGGCCGCGGTCCCTGGGACCAGGTTGGCCTGTGGTACCCGCTTGGGCAGGCCGGCCGGCGTGACCCCGGCCGAAGTCGGCGCCGACACCGTCTCGGCGGCCCGCCAGCCTTCGTCCCCCGGGGACGTCCAGGCGCGCTCCGGCTCCGGCGTGCTGCCGGAGCTACCAGAGCTACCGGAACTGCCCGAGTTGCCGGAACTGCCCGAGTTGCCGGACCAGCTGAACGCGTTCCGCCCGTGCCGGAACCAGTCGGACTCCACGGCCTCGAAGATCGGCAGCCGGTGCTCCTCGGCCATGTTCTCCGCGGGCGGCACTATCACGCCGTGGCCGCCGTTGGACTGCCCCTGCTGCCAGGAGTAGGCGGACGGCACCCCGAGCGGAGCGCTCGTCAGCTCACTCGCACCGCTGCGGCCGGTGGCGAAGCTGCCGCTCGCCGATGACCCAGTCGCAGTGGACCCGGTGGCCGATGACCCAGTCGCAGCAGACCCAGTCGCAGCGGACCCGGTCGCCGATGACCCGGTGACCGACCCGCCGTTGCCCGATCGCACGACCGAGCCGAACAGGTCGCTGCCCAGGCCCGCGATCGACCGCGGGCCGGTGCCGGCCGCCGACTCGCTGCCGCTGGGCTCGATAGCGGCGTACTGGCCGGTGTCCGCGCTGGCGTCGGACTGGTCTGCGGCGTAAGCCGGGTGCTGCCCGGTGTCGGCGCCCGGGGTGCTGAAGATAGTGGGCGGCCCGGCCCCCGACCGGTCGGCCGCCGCGGCCGCCGACGGCTGCTGGCCGTCCTGGAACGCAGGTAGCGGGCCCGTCGTCGACCAGGACGGCCCGCCGCGCATGCCCGCCCCGGGAATCCGCCGCGGACCGAGCGCCGGGTCGTTCTCGGCGTCCACTCGCAGCGGCGCGAACTTGGGCGTCCGGGCCGCGCTCACCTCCTGCTCGGCGACTGACCGGCTGGGGTCGGCCCAGTCGGACTGGCTCAGCCCGGCCAGCTCGGCATCGAGCGAGCCGGTGTCCGTGGCGTCGAAAGTGCTCAGGGTGGAAGTCGCGCCCGGCGTCTCGTGGGTGATCACTTCGTCCGGCAGCCAGACAAGGGCGCTCAGCGCCGCCGGAGCGGCGCCGGGCGCAGCCGGATGCGGATCCCGTGCCTTGCCGCCAGCCGGGCCGACCACGAACAGGCCCATCCGGCGGGATACCTCCACGTCGACGTCCGGCGGGTTGTCCAGCCGCCAGTTGGCGTGCGCCATCGCTTCGGCGCGCATGCCCACGCCCTGGTCGGCGATCTCGATGAGCGCCCCGCCACTGTCAGCAGGTGCGCCTCGATCGTCACCGGGGTGTCCGCCGAGAAGCGACGTCGCGTTCTCGGCCAGCTCGGCGGTCAGGTGCGACCACGTCGCGGACCGCCGTCGCCTGCGGACCGCGATGCCCCGGCTGCACGTTCAGCGTGACCCGCTCGTACTGCTCGATCTCCGACACCGCCGCGCGGAGCACGTCCACCAGGGCCACCGGCTGGCTCCACCGCCGGGCCAGGCTCGTGGCCGGCCAGGACCAGGAGGTTCTCGGAGTTGCGGCGCATCCGGGTGGCCAGGTGGTCGATCTGGAACAGGCTCGCCAGGCGCTCGGCGTCCTGCTCGCCCTGCTCCAGGTCGGTGATCAGCGCGGATCTGCCGTTCCGACCAGGGACTGGCTGCGGCGGGACAGGTTGACGAACATCGCGTTGACGTTGCCGCGCAGCGCCGCCTCGTTGGCCGCCAGCCGCACCGCCTCCTTGTGCACCTGGTCGAAGGCCCGCGCGACCTCGCCGATCTCGTCGGAGGAGTCGCACGTCGATGGGCTCGACGTCCAGGACGAGACGCCGTCGCCGTCGGGCTCGCTCATCCGGCGGACCATCTCCGGCAGCCGTGCTTCCGCCACCTCGAGCGCCCCGTTCCGCAGCCTGCGCAGCGGTCCCACCATGGACCGGCCGACGAGAACCGTGGCGGCCAGCGCGATCCCGAGCAGCAGCGCGACCGCGAGGCTGTAGACGATCCGCGGAGGTGATGGCGCTGTGTGCAGCGACCCGCTGCGGGAGATCACCGATTCCGCGTACTGCTGCTCCACCGACCGCATGCCGCTGACCACGTAGGTGAGCGCGGAGCTGGCGTCGGCGATGACCGTGGGGTCGGCGGCGATGGGCGACTGGCTCGACGCCAGCGAGATGGCCTGCTGCTCCTGCGCCTGCGCCAGCACGACGCTGCGGGCCGGACAGCGACGCCGTTGAACAGCTGGTGCTGGGCGGCGCGTGGCCGCCGTGTCGAACTCGGTCAGGTTGCCCTGCTGCTGGGCCTGCGCGTCGGTGATCGCCGCTGCTGGGCTGGCCCGAACTGCCCCAGGGTGATCAGGTCGAGGCCCGAGCGCCGAGGTGAGGAGCGCCTGCTGCTGCGACGCTTCCTCCTTCATGCTGGAGACCAGGCCGAGCACGCGGACCGCGCCCGCCAGCGTGGAGTCGCCGCTGCCCACCGCGATCTGGCTCTCCACGGCCAGCAGCGCGCTGATCGCCGTCGCGTACTCCTGATCACGATCAGCGCGGGAAGCCGGGTGCCGGTCGCCGCGGCGCGGATGGCGGGCAGGTTGCCGATCGCGGTGACCGCCGCCTGCGTGTCCTGCTGCACCAGCGCCGGGTAGGCGCCGCCGATCCCGCCGGCCAGGGCTCTTCACCTGGCCTGCCCAGCCGTGGTGACCGCGTAGTCCTGGCTGAGCAGCCGAGTTCCGGCTGCCGGCGGGACCGCTCGACGAAGGCGCGGCCCCCCGGCCGCCGTCGCCGTTGCCCAGCACGATGAACCGGACGGTGTCCTCGCGCTCGCCCTGCAGCGCCTGCACCAGGCCGGTGATCTTGCCGCTCAGGTTGGCCAGCTCGAGCACGCGCTGGTTGACGATGGCGCTCTGCGCACGGACGAGGCGATGAAGAACCCCGCCGGCCGCGACGGCGGTCAGCGTCGGGATGACCACCAGCAGGAGCAGCCGCGACCGCACCCGCCAGTTCTTCAGCGCGCGGCGGTCGGATACCGGCCGGGGGCCCGGCTGCTCGGCGGCGGGCTGCTGGCGGCCATTAGCGGACGGATCATCGCCCGCTGCCACCGGGCCGCGTTGAGCAGCGCGGCCGTTCGCCGCCGCGTGCGTGGCGGGCGCCTGGACGCCGGCTGCCGCCTGCTCGGGCGAGGCGCTGCGAGTCTTCTTGCCCCTTGACCGCACCGGGTTAGCACCTCTCAGCTTGGGACTCGACGGATCCCGCCGACAAGCGGCCCGGCGGCGGAACCGGCATCGCGCACCTCTTTCCAGCAAGTGTCTCTGCATGCCGCAGCAGGGCCAGTTGCCAAACTCTAACGCGTCGCCGGCCGACGCACACCGATACCGATATAGACGCGAAAAATCTGCATTCCGCGGCAGCGACCGGTCGAACTGGCGACACTAGAGTATCGTGTCGGACGAAAATTGTGTCCCCGAACGTCCGTTTCCCATCGCCTGCCCGGCTTACCGCCCGCTAAGGAGCCACATGCGGCTTGCTCCCCACACCGCTAGCACCCTGGCCCGGCGGCCAGCCCGCGCGGCACTGGCCGTCTGCGCTGCCCTGCTGCTCGTGGCCGGGCCTGCCACTTCCCCGGCACCAGCGGGTCGGGCGCGGCCAGCGCGCCGGGCAGCCTCACCGTGGGCGTGGTCTCCAGCGTCGGCAATGCCCCGCTCTATGTGGGCCTGCATAACCACATCTTCTCCGCGCACGGCGTGAGCGTCACGGTTAAGAGCTATAGCACGACCGCTCAGGAGATCAACGCCCTCAAACAGGGCGACATCACCGTCGCGGCCGGCCCGTACGCCGACTTCCTTTACGCCCAGGCCACCGGCCAGACCGCCAACAGCATGCAGCTGCTCGCCGACGGATACGATGCCTCGTCGAACCTGGTTGAGGTCCTGACCCTGCCCTCGTCAGGCATCACCACCCCGCAGGGGCTGACCAGGCAGACCATCGCCACGCCCGAGCCCGGGCAGATACCGGTCGCCGGCAATGCCAGCACCCCCTACAGCATGGAGATGCTGGCCACCGAATCGGTGATGGCCAGCGAGGGGGTCAGCCCGTCCAACGTGACCTGGCGGCCGATGCCGATGTCGGGCATGATCAGCGCGCTGCACGCGCACACCGTGCAGGCGATCCTGGTCACCGAGCCTTACATCTTCGAGGCCGAGTCGCAGCTCGGCGCGACCGAGGTGATCGACTCGTGCAGCGGCGTGACCTCGGGCCTGCCGCTGGCGGGCTACTTCAGCCTGACCTCGTTCGTCCGCGGCAACGCGCCGGTCCTGCGGTCGTTCCAGGAAGCACTGCTCGCCGCGCAGTCCGCCGCCTCGATGCGCGGGCCGGTGACGTCAGTGCTGGGCAGCTCGGCCGGGGTGAAGGCCCAGGATGCCGCGCTGGTGAACATCGGCACCTACCCGACCTTCCTCAACGTCGGCCAGGTGCAGCGGGTCGCCCAGCTCCTGTATGAGTCGGGCGCCACCTCCACCCTGATCAACGTCAAGTCCATGGTCTTCACCGGCTGACCCAGCGGTACTGGCTGGAGTCCCGGTACTGGCTGAAGTCCCGGTACTGGCTGAAGTCCCGGTCTGGCTGAAGTCCCGGTCTGGCTGAAGTCCCGGTCCTGGCCGAAGTCCCGGTCCTGGCCGAAGTCCCGGTCCTGGCCGAAGTCCCGGTCCTGGCCGAAGTCCGGTCTGTGCCGGTCCTGGTCTGTCCAGCTGGCTGCGTCCTGCCGGGCAGCATTGTCGCGGGCCTAGCCTGCGCTGGCCTGAACCGGCTCGGGCTCAGCCGTCGCGGCCGGCTGACTCGGCCGAGGGCTTGTCCTCCCCAGACCCGCGCCTGAACGCTAACCCGCGCCGATGTCGGCGACCGGCCGGTCCCGCCCGCCGGGACCGAAACCCGGGGCGAAACCCTGGCTGACGCGCCCTCGCATACGGAAAAACCCGCATCCCCGGGGGGATGCGGGTTATCCGCAGCACAGCTTCCGGTTTAGCGGTGGTGGCTACGCCCGTGGCTCAGCCGATCCGCCTTCGCCGGTCAGACGAACGAGAAGTTGGCGAAGGTGAAGTTGGACAGGGGCTGGCCGACCCGGGCGGGCACGTAGCCGGTGATCTTGGCGCTGTAAGCGTCCAGCGTGTCGATGTAGGCCGGGATGATGTAGCCGCCCTGGGTGAAGTCGAACTTCTGCATTTCCCATTCGATGGCCTTGCGCTTGATCGAGTCCGCCTCCGCGTTGGCCTGGTTGTACAGGGCGATGTACCCCGGGTCTTTTTCATGCGTCTCGTTGAACGGTGACGTCGGCAGCATCGAGTAGGCCACCTGGGCCAGGTACGGCGAGTAGTTGTAGTAGTCCTGCGCGAAGGGCCACTGCAGGTAATCGGAGCCGAAGAACGTACCGGCCTGGACCGAGTTGAGCTTGATCGTCACGCCCGCCGCCTTGGCCTGCTCGGCCAGCACGGTGGCCATCTGGATGGTACCCGTGGCGATGCCCGACGTGGTCAGCTGGACGTGCAGGTCCGATTTCCCGGCCTGCTTCAGCAGGAACTTGGCCTGCGGGATGTCGGTCTCCCGGCGCAGGGCCGGGTCGAAATCAGGGTCGAACGGAGAGAAGACGTCGCTCGCGACGGTGCCGTAGCCGTTCAGCGCGGAGTCGATGAACTGCTGGCGGTCGACCAGCAGGCGCAGCGCCTGTCGCACGTTGACGTCGCTGAACGGAGCCGCGTCGACGCGCATGGTGAACGGCGTCATGCCGCCGGCCTTGGAGACGACCGCCTTGATCCCGGCCGTGGTCGACAGCGCGGGAATCTGCGACCCGTTCAGCGTCCCGGCCCCCTGGATGACCCCGGTGACCAGGGCATCCTGGAGCGAGGTGCTATCGGAGAAGTCGACGATCGTGAGCTTGTCGACGTAGGGCTTGCCGGTCTGCCAGTAGTGCGGATTCCGCACGAACACGCTGCGCACGCCGGGGGTAAAGCTCTGGTACATGAATGGCCCGGTGCCGACCGGCTTTTTGACGTTGAAGCCGCGCGGCGCGACGTACATGTAGTACCAGAAGGTGGCCATCTGGTCGACGAAGGTGGCGAACGGCGAGGTCATCGGGACCAGGACGGTGAGCTTGTCGAGCGCCTTTATCCCCTTGGCGTTGACGGGGCCCAGGCCGATCGCGCCGGAGAACGGCGCCTTGCCGGTCCCGGTGAGAATCCGCTGGAAGGTATAGACGACATCATCAGAGGTAAGCGGCTTGCCGTCGTGGAAGGTGACGCCGGAGCGCAGCTTGATGGTCCAGGCCGAGATCGAGCCCTTATACGGGTTAATCCCGTTCTCTTCGGCCAGCACGTACTGAATATTCGCGTTCGCGTCCAGCTGGACCAGCGGGTCATACAGCGACTGGAGCCGGGAGGTGTCGGTGTAGGTGACACCCATGTGCGGGTCGATGGTGTCGAAGTTCGACCCGCCGGTCAGGCCTATCTGCAGGTTGCCGCCGCGCTTGGGGGCCGCCGCGGCCACGCTCGCCCCGCCCGTCTTGGTGCTGCCCGAACTGCTGCTGCACGCGGTCAGCAGGCCGCCGGCCCCGGCGACCGCCCCGGTCGCGGCAATCCCGCGCAGGAACTGACGCCGGCCGAATGCACCTCCTGGCAACAGCAGCCCAGTCTCTTCCGATCGCTCCACAGGATTACCTCCACATACGCAGCATCATGCGGCGTGGCCGTGGGCAACTCATCCAGGCAGCCACGCAACCAGGTAAAAGAGCCTCAGCAGGAACTCAGCTCGTTCCCCCTGAGACTCTGTATTCGTATATCGGGTGTCATAGTCTCATAGGGTCGGCTCGGTGTCAGTCGAACCCTAAAGGTCCAGTCGCGCCGTCGGCGCACCCCGACCGGGTGGTTTTCGCCCGCCGCGGCAGGCTTGCGCGGCCGGCAATTACCGCCACCCGGACCCGGCTGGCCCAGCCGACGACACAGCGTCCGCCTCCGGCGGGCCCGCGCTGCCGCCGGGCGACCACTCCCCCACCAGGCCGGTGTTCCACACCGGCTGGCCGAGATAGCCGCGGGCCAGCATGGTCTCGAGCTGGTAGACGGTGTCCTCGTTCGGGGCCAGCGGCCCGGGCCGGGCATGCTCGGAGGCCAGGCCGCGCTGTACCGACTCGCTGGCCAGGAAGTCCTGCTGATTGGTGATGTCCCAGAATTCGACCGCATAGCCCGGGTCAAAGCCGGGCCGCTCCAGTGCCTCGGGAGCGAACGCCCAGGTGCACTCGACCGTGGTCCGGTCCGCCGCGCGCGGGGTCAGCCGGTGTGTCATCACGTAGTCGGGATGCATGCTGAGCAGGACATTGGGGAACAGGGTCGCGTAGCTGATGATCCGCCGGGCGGCGGCATCCAGCCCGCGCAGCGGGACGCCGAGGCTGCGGCCGTCCAGCGACATGGTGTCCATGCCGTCGCGCAGGTCCATCCAGCCCCCGGTCCACGGGCCTTCCTGGAAGAAGCTCTGGCCGCTCTTGGGCGGGCTGACCTGGCACAGCTCCGGGTGGATCACCGGGCAGTGGTAGCACTCCGAGTAGTTCTCGCAGATGCCCTTCCAGTTCGCCGCGACGTCATAGGAAATCCGCCCGCCGATGACCAGCCGCTCCGGTTCGTACGGCGCCACCACCTGCTCCAGCGTGGCCAGCAGGTCAGCCAGCGGCGGCGCGCTGCCGGACGCGTCAACGAAGATCAGCCCGTGCCATTCAGCGGCGGGCAGTTCGACCAGGCCCCAGTTCGCCCCGTCGAACCCGTCGGTGCCGCTGAACCCGGACGCGAAGCGCAGCCCCCCGGCCAGCGAGTAGGTCCAGGAGTGATAGGGGCAGACGACCGAGTTGCGCTGGACGGCGCTGTTGTCGCAGGGGAGCAGCTCGTGGCCCCGGTGCCGGCAGGAATTGGCGAAGGCGTGCAGCACGCCGTCCTCATCCCTGGTCAGCAGCGCGCTGCCGGCCCCGGTCGGCTCGGCCCGCTGGTCACCCGGCCGGGCCAGTTCCGAGCTGAACCCGACGCAGGTCCAGCCCGCGCCGAAGAAGTACCGCTGCTCCCAGCGGTAGACCTCGGGGTCGAAGTACGCGGCGACCGGCAGCATGGTGCTGCGCCCGAACGGGCGCAGCACCGCCGCCAGACCGGCGGGGTCAAGAGGAGCAGCCGGAACGCGGGCTTGAATGGCCATACAGGAGAGCGTAGGGGGCCTCGAGCCGCGATGTCCAGCAGGTAAGCTCATGCCCCGATGGCCCGGGTAACGTAGGCATGGCCGGATCAGCGCGTGATGTACCGGCTTTGCGTTGTCGCCGCGCTACCACCCGGTTACGCTGAGACTGCCTTCGAGCACTGCGGAGTAAATCCCCCATGGCCACAGCAACGGCGCCAGCCCGGCTTGCCGTGCCGCGTACCGATGCTCATCCCATCCTGCGGCTGTTCCGGCAGCGCGCGGCCATCGGCGTGCTGACCCTGTTCCTGGTCTCGATCGTGGTGTTCCTGGCCACCGAGGTGCTGCCAGGCAACGCGGCGGTGGCGATGCTGGGCCCGGACGCGAGCAAGGCCCGGGTGCACGCGGTCGAACTCCAGCTGCACCTCAACCGGCCGGTGTTCGACCAGTACTGGACCTGGATCTCCGGGGTGCTTCGCGGGGACCTGGGCCAGTCGCTGGCCAATGGCCGGGGGGTGTGGCAGATCGTCGCGCCCTGCCTGGCTAACTCCGCCGTGCTGGTGCTGGTGGCCGGCCTGATCGGAACCATCGTCGGGGTCCTGGCGGGCGCCTTCGCGGCCCTGCGCAAGGACGGCTGGTTCGACCACGTGAGCTCGGTCGTGGCGCTGGCCGTCACCTCGCTGCCCGACTTCGTCGTGGCCATCGCCCTGATCATCGTGTTCTCGCTGGTGGTCTGGCAGGTGCTGCCCGCGGTCTCGCTGCTCGCACCGGGCACCTACGCCTGGAACAGCCCGAAGCTGATCATCTTGCCGATCGCCACGCTCGTCCTGGTCATCGTCCCTTACATCATGCGGATGATGCGCGCCGCGATGATCGAGGCGCTCGAGTCCGACTACGTGGAGATGGCCAGGCTCAAGGGGGTCCCTGAGTGGCGGATCGTGCTGGTGCACGCGCTGCCCAACGCCATCGCGCCGACCATCCAGGTCATCGGGCTTAACTTCCTGTACCTGGCGGGCGGCATCGTGATCGTGGAATACGTGTTCAACTTCCCCGGCATCGGCCAGGAACTGGTCACCGCGGTCAGCGGCCGCGACATCCCGGTGGTCCAGTTCGTGGTCATCTTCCTGGCCGCGTTCTACGTGCTGGTGAACATCCTGGCCGACGTCATCGCGCTAGCGGCCACCCCGCGCCGCCGGATCGCGAGGTAACCATGCACGCCAGGACCACCGCGGCCGCGCCGCCCGTCCCCGCCCTGCGCCGCCGGGCCTGGGCCTCGACGCTGCTGGCCGCGGTGCGGACCCCGCGCGGCGCGATCGGGCTCGGGCTGACCCTGTTCGTGGTGCTGACCGCGGTCATCGGCCCGTTCGTCACCCCGCAGGGCGCCGACGCGCTGGTGACCACGAACTTCGGCCGCCCCTCGGCCCAGTTCCTGCTCGGCGGCGACACGCTCGGCCGGGACGTGCTGTCCCGGGTGCTGGACGGCGGCTGGGTGCTGCTGATCATGGCGGTGTGCGCGACCGCGTTCGGGCTCATCGTCGGCACCGCGGCCGGCATCTCCGCCGCCTACCTCAGGGGCAAGGCCGACGGCGTGATCATGCGTATCGTCGACGTGATCTTGTCCTTCCCGCAGCTGATCTTCGCGCTGCTGCTGGTGAGCGTGATCGGGCCGAAGCTCTGGCTGATCGTCGCTCGCGGTCGGCATGTCGCACGCCCCGCAGGTCGCCCGGGTGCCGCGGTCATCGACCCTGGATATCTCCGAGCGCGACTACGTCAAGGTGGTCGAGTTGCAGGGCATGCGGCCGGCCAAGGTCATGATCAAGGAGATCCTGCCCAACCTGGTCAGCCCGCTGATGGTGGAGGCCGGGCTGCGGCTGACTTATTCGATCGTGATCATGGCCGGGCTGGCCTTCCTGGGCTTCGGCCAGCAGCCGCCGGCCGCCAACTGGGGCATGATGATCAACGAGAACCGGGTCGGCCTGACGCTGAACCCGTGGGCGGTCGTCGTGCCGGCCTTGCTGATCGCGCTGCTCACCATCGGGACCAATACGTTGACCGACGCGATCGCCCGGGTGGCCATCGGCGTCGACCGCCGGCCCGAGGAGGCCGTCCTGATCGACGATCTCGGCCCCGTCGGCGAACTGCAGCCGGGAGTGGCCGGATGACCAGCGACCGGATGACTTCAGACCAGCCTCAGCCGGCCAGCCCGGCCAGCCCTGCTGCCAGCCCGGCCGCCGCCGACCGGCTCGCGGTGACCGGCCTGCGAATCTGCGCCGGGTCCGCCGGGCCCGACGTGGTCAGCGAGGTCAGCTTCACGGTCCAGGCCGGCGAGGTGCTCGGCCTGGTCGGCGAGTCGGGCTCGGGCAAGACCACCGTCGCGCTGGCCTTGCTCGGCCATGTCCGCCGGGGCCTGCGGATCCGCGTCCGGCCAGGTCCGCCTGGACGGAGTCGACCTGCTCGGCACTGGGCCCGCGCGACCTGCGGGCGGTCCGCGGCGCCCGGGTCAGTTACGTGCCCGCAGGACCCGGCTTCGGCGCTCAACCCGACGCTGCGGATCGGCACCCAGCTGGCGCGAGGCGCTGCGGGTGCACCCGGGCGTGGTCACCGATCCCGCCGCCCGCCTGGCCGAGGTGCTGGGGGAGGTTTCCCTGCCCGCCACCCCGGACCTGCTCCGCCGCTACCCGCACCAGCTGTCCGGCGGCCAGCAGCAGCGCGTCGCGCTGGCCATGGCGTTCGCCTGCCGGCCCTCGCTGATCGTGCTGGACGAGCCGACCACCGGCCTGGACGTCTCCACCCAGCGCCATGTGCTGGACACCGTCCGCAGCCTGTGCCGGTCCTACGGCGTCGCGGCCGTCTACGTGAGCCACGACCTGGCCGTGGTCAGCGACCTGGTCAGCACCGTGGCCGTGATGTACGCCGGGCACGTCATCGAGCTCGGCCCGACCGGCCGGCTGTTCGCCGCGCCGCTGCACCCTTACACCCGGGGGCTGATCAGCGCGATCCCGTCGCCGGACCGGGCCGAGGTGCTCACCGGCATCGACGGCCAGCAGCCCCGGCCTGGCCGCCGCGGGGCCGGCTGCTCGTTCGCGCCGCGCTGCACCATGGCGGCCGACGATCTGCCGGACTCGCGCCCCCGAGCCGGTGCTCATCGACGGGCGCACGGTCCGCTGCCTGCGCGTGGCCCCGGCCACCGCGGCCATCCCGGCGACCCGGGCCAGCCAGCCGCCGGTCCGGGCCGGACTGGCCCCGGACGGCCCGGCCCCGGTCTTGTCGGTAAAGGACCTGTCGGCCCGCTACGGCCCGGCCCCGGTGCTGTTCAATGTGTCGCTGGACGTGCCGGCCCAGTCCTGCGTGGCGGTCGTCGGCGAGTCCGGCTCGGGCAAGACCACGCTGGCCCGCTGCGTGTCCGGCCTGCACACCAGCTGGACCGGCGAGATCACCTTCACCGGCGCCGCGCTGCCGCCGGGCACCAGGGCCCGGTCCAAGGACGTCCTGCGCCGGGTCCAGTACATCTTCCAGAACCCGTACACCTCGCTCAACCCGCAGGAAGACCGTCGGGCAGATCCTGGCCCAGCCGCTGGAGCATTTCACCGGGCTGTCCTTCCGGGCCCGGTCCGAGCAGGTGGTCGAGGTCCTGCGGGACGTCTCCCTGACCGATGACTACCTGGGCCGCTACCCCGACCAGCTGTCGGGCGGCGAGCGGCAGCGGGTGGCCATCGCCCGCGCCCTGGTGGTCCGCCCCGACGTGCTGATCTGTGACGAGGTCACCTCGGCGCTTGACGTCTCGGTCCAGGCCATCATCGTGGAGCTGCTGCGCCGGATCCAGCGCGAGCGCCAGCTCACGATGATCTTCATCACCCACAACCTGGCCCTGGTGCGCAGCATCGGGCAGTACGCGGTGGTCCTGCGCCAGGGCGAGGTCGTCGAGTCAGGGCCCGTCGAGCAGGTCCTTGAGCATCCGTCGCACCCCTACACGGTGAGCCTGATGGCCGACGTGCCCAAGCTCACCGCGGACCGCGCGAGTTCCGGTACCTCGTTACCTGTCCAGCCCGAGCTGGCGGGCGATGATCATCCGCTGCACCTCTGAGGTGCCCTCGCCGATCTCCAGGACTTTGGCGTCCCGGTAGAACCGCGCGACCGGGAACTCATTCATGTACCCGTAGCCGCCGAAGATCTGGGTGGCGTCCCTTGCGTTGTCCATCGCCGCCCCGGACGCGGTCAGCTTGGCGATCGCCGCTTCCCGCTTGAACGGCTGCCCCGCCACCAGCCGCGCGGCGGCGTCATACCAGGCCAGCCTGGCCCCGTGCGCCCGGGCTTCCATGTCCGCGATCTTGAACTGGATCGACTGGTAGTGGCCCAGATGATGCCCGAACGCGGTCCGCTCGCCGACGTAACGCAGGCATTCGTGCACGCAGCCTTCGGCCAGTCCCGCCGCCAGCGCGGCGATCGCCACCCGGCCCTCGTCCAGCGTCCGCAGGAACTGCGCGTAGCCCCGGCCCCGCTCGCCGAGCAGGTTCTCCTGCGGGACCCGGCACGAGGAGAACGCCAGTTCCCTGGTGTCCGACGCGCACCAGCCGACCTTTGAGTACTCGGGCCCCACCGTGAAGCCGGGCGTGCCGGATGGCACGATGATCGCGGAGATCTCCAACTTGCCATCCGTGCGGCCGGTGATGGCCAGCGGCGTGACCAGGGACGTGATCGAGGTGCCCGCGTTGGTGATGAACGCCTTGGACCCGTCGATCACCCACTCGCCGGCCTCCAGGCGGGCCGTGGTGCGCATGCCGCCGGGGATGTCGGAGCCGCCGCCCGGCTCGGTCAGGCCGAACGCGGCCAGCCGCTCCCCCTGGCACAGCTCAGGCAGCCAGCGCTGGCGCTGGTCGTCGCGGCCGAACCGGTAGATCGGCATGGCGCCGAGTGCCACCGCTGCCTCCAGCGTGATGGCCACCGAGGAGTCCACCTTGGCCAGTTCGTGCAGGGCCAGGCAGAAAGCGAAGTAATCGCCGCCCATCCCGCCGTATTCCTCGGGGAACGGCAGCCCGAACAGTCCGAGCTTGCCCATCTTCGCGACGATCTCGTAGGGGAATTCAGCGCGCTCGTAATAGCCGCCGATCACCGGCGCGACCACGTCGCGGGCGAACCCGGCGACCGTGGCCCGCAGATCCTCGTGCTCTTCGTTGAGCATGAAGCTGACCATGCCTGCGATGTTACCGGGCCGCGCCCGGATGACCGCACGCCGTGATCGGATAGCCATGATCGGATAGCGGTGATCGGGCGGTGTCCGGTTGGCGTTACGCTCTCATGCATGCCCGCAAGTGCCCGAGTTGGAATAGCTGCGCTGGAGCCGTCATGGCGGTGCTGATCTGCCCCGCCTGCGCTGCGGATATCAAGCCTGATGACCTGATCTGCTTTACCTGCGGGGCCAACCTGCCGCGGCCCCGGCGGCCGGACGAGGACCTGCCCGCGCCCACCACGGTCATGCAGGAATACCTCCGGCAGGAGCGCCAGCAGACCGGGCCGATCGCGCTCACCGTGCTGCGGATCGCCTTCCCCACCGGGAACGTCGAGATACCGGCGGGCACCTCGCTGCTGCTCGGCCGGGATCCGCAGGAATCGCTGGTCGCCGCCGCCTTCTCCGGTTTCGAGAACGTCTCAAGGCGGCACGCCACCGTCATCATGGACGACTCCGGGCACGCGTCCATCAAGGACGAGGACTCGACCAACGGCACCTTCGTGAACGGGGAACGGGTGCTGCCCGGTACCGCGGTCCGGCTGGCCGACGGCGACCTGGTCCGGCTGGCCGCCGACGTGACCGGCGAAGTGCTGCTCCCCCGCCAGGAGCCCGACCCCGCCTCCCTGACCCGCGACCCGCGCTAATCCGCTGGTTCCTCGCTGGGCCCGGACGGTTCTGGCTCGGGCTGGTGCCCCGTTTACCCTGATTAGATGAGCGAACCGTGGCGCTGGAACCTCGACACCGTCAGGGAAACCATCGGCGCGGTGCGGGCGGGCCGGTCACTGGCCCCCGCGGCCTGGCCGCAAGGCGCCCGGGCCGCGGTCGCCCTGTCGTTCGACTCCGATCACGAGACGATCCCGATCAGGGACGGCCTGCTGTCCCCGGGCAAGCTCTCGCAAGGCGAGTACGGGGCCCGGACCGCCGTCCCGCGGATCCTCAGCCTGCTGAGCCGGCATGACGTGCTGGTGTCGTTCTATGTCCCTGCCGTTTGCGCGCTGCTGCGCCCGGCCGAGGTCCGGGGCTACACCGAGGCCGGCCACGAAGTGGCCCTGCACGGCTGGATCCATGAGCGCAACGCCACCCTCCCGCCCGGTACCGAGCGGGACCTGACCCTGCGCGCCGCCGATACCCTGGCCCAGCTGACCGGCCGCGCGCCGGTTGGCATCCGCACGCCGTCCTGGGACTTCAGCCCGGCCACCTTCGCGATCATCGCCGAGCTGGGGCTGGCCTACGACTCGTCGCTGATGGCCGACGACGATCCTTACGAGATCGAGGCCGACGGCCAGCCCACCGGCGTGGTCGAGATCCCGGTGGACTGGATCCGCGACGACGCGCCTTACTTTCCCGCCGACCCGGCCCGGCCGTTCACCCCGCCGCGCGCGATCGGCCAGGTCTGGCGCGATGAGTTCGACCAGGCCTACGCCAGCGGCGGCCTGTTCCAGCTCACCATGCACCCGCATGTGATCGGGCACAGGTCCCGGTTCGTGATCCTCGAGGAACTGCTCGACTACATCACCGGCCACGAGGGCATCTGGTTCGCGACCCACGCCCAGGTGGCCGGCTGACGTCGCAGCCCAGGCCGACCTGGAACATGCTCGACTTTGAGCTTTCCTGGCCCCAGGCCCAGACCTGCTGCTTTCTGGCTTTCGCGGGGAGATTTGGGGGTTTCGCGGCGAAACAGCGCATGGCATCATCCACGTAACGCTTATCCCATGCGCACCGGAGGTAGCAATGGCCGCAATAGCTCCGCAGCCGGGCCGGGTCAGGCCGACCGGGCTCCGGCGGGACGCCATCGGCCTGCGTGAGGTTCTGTTCCAGAGCATCACCGACATGGCGCCCGGTGCCGCCATCGCCGCCTCGATCCCGGCGGGCGCCGCGCTGGCCGGCGGGTCGCTGCCGCTCTCGGTCGTCTTCGCGCTCATCGCGTGCCTGTTCTGCGCCTGGTGCATCGGCCAGCTGGCCAAGGAGATGCCGGCCGCCGGGTCGCTGGCGACCTACGCCGCGCGCGGCCTGCACCCTTCGCTCGGCTTCCTGGTGGCCTGGGGTTATGTGCTGGTCGGCTGGCTGATCCCGCCGCTGGTGCTGCTCCAGCTCGGGTTCACCACCGCCGCCACGCTGAACTCGGAGTTCTCCGGATACCCGGCCAGTCTGTGGTGGCCCTGGTCGCTAGCCGGGGCGCTGATCGTGCTGGCGGCGGGCTTCTACGGCATCAGGGCCTCGGCCGGGTTCGGCACCATCCTGGGTGTGTCCGAGATCGCCGTGTTCGCCGTCCTGGCGGTGTTCTTGCTGTTCCACGCGGGTGGTCACAACACCCTCAGCGTGTTCACCACCAAGTTCTCCCCCACCGGGCTGACCGGCGTGATCGGCGGATCGGTGTTCACGCTGCTGGGATTCGGCGGCTTCGAAGGCGCCGCTCCGCTGGCCGAGGAAGCCCGCGACCCCCGGCGGACGATCCAGCGCGCGGTGCTGCTGGCCACCTTGCTCATCGGCGTTCTGTACGTCTTCACCACCTACGCGGTGGACGTCGCTTACGGTCCGAAGGGGTTCGCCGCGTTCGCCAGCGAGACCGGCCAGGCCTCCTGGGAGGGCCTGGCCCGGTCGCTGTACGGCCTGTTCTGGTTCTTCGTGTTCCTGGCCATCGTGAACTCCACCATCGCCAACGCCAACGCCGGGATCAACGTGTCCAGCCGGACCTCGTACGCGATGGGCCGGATCGGGGCCTTCCCGCACTTCTTCGCGCTGGTCAGTGCCCGGCACCGGTCGCCGGTCTACAGCATCGGAGTGGCGTTCGTCATCACCATCGCGGTCACCCTCGGGCTGGGCCTGAAGTACACCCCGGTCACCGCGTTCGCGATGGTCGCCACCGGGCTGGTGATCCTGCTCGTGGCCATCTACATCCTGATGAACGCGGCCTGCATCGGCTTCTTCACCCGCCGGGGCGGCCGGATCAACTGGGTCAGCCATGTGATCATCCCGGTGCTCGGCATCGCCACGTTCGTGCCCGCCTGGCTGACCGCGGCCGGCATCAAGGCCTTCTCGTTCGTGACCCCGCTGGCCCCGCCGCTGTCTTACATGGGGCCCGGCGTGGCCGGGTGGATGGTCCTGGGCATCATCTACCTCATCTACTTGTACCGCCGGGACCGGCGCCGGGTCGTCGAGGTCGGGCTGGTCCACCTGGACCTGCCGGAGGACGAGCAGCCATGAACGATATCCCGCACGTAGTCTTCCGGCCCGAGCCGGAGCAGTACGCGTGGACGTTCGGCGGCGCGGCCCCGGTGGCCAGGATCAAGCCGCCCGCGGTGCTCGAGGTCTTCACCCAGGACGCGTTCGCCGGCCGGGTCCGCTCCGAGACCGACCTGGTCTCGCAGGTCTGTGAATTCCCGTTCGTGAACCCGCAGACCGGCCCGTTCTACATCGAGGGCGCCGAGCCGGGCGACACGGTCGCGGTGCATTTCGTGTCCATCGAGCCGGCCCACGACTGGGGCGCGTCCACCACGATCCCGCTGTTCGGCGCGCTCACCGGGACGCATGCCACGGTGACCCTCGATGACCCGCTGCCCGAGCTGGTCTGGATCTGGCAGCTCGACCGGGCCGCGGGGACCTGCCGGTTCACCGCCCGCCGCGGCGAGTACACCGTGGACATGCCGATGAACCCGATGCACGGCACGGTGGGCGTGGCGCCGGCCGAGCTTCGAGGTGCGCAGCGCGCTGGTGCCTGACGCGTTCGGCGGCAACATGGACACCCCGGAGATGCGGGCCGGCGCCACCTGCTACCTCGGTGTCAACGTCGAGGGTGCGCTGCTGTCCCTCGGCGACGGTCACGCCCGCCAGGGCGAGGGCGAGACCTGCGGGGTCGGGGTGGAGACCGCGATGAACACGGTCCTGGTCGTCGACCTGATCAAGGGCCGGACCTGCCCGTGGCCGCGGCTGGAGTCCGACACGTACCTGATGACGGCCGGGTCCGCCCGGCCGCTGGAGGATGCCTTCCGGATCGCCCAGGCTGAGCTGATCTACTGGATCGCGGCCGAGTACGGGCTCGATGTGCTGGACGCCTACCAGCTGGTCACCCAGGGGGTCGAGGCCCCGCTGGCCAACGTCTGCGACCCGAACTACACCAGCGTGGCCAAGCTGCCCAAGCGCTACCTGCCGGGCACCGCCGCCATGGGCGGCGCCCACGCCCGGCTGCGCGGCCTGGCCGCCCAGCACGCCCGCTAAGCGTCCCCCGGGAGCAAGCAGTGGCCGTACCCGGCGGGAACGCTATCCGCCCTGATCGAACTCATATTTGATTCTGCGCTATCGTGAAGCGGTGACCGGCGTATTTCAGGCTTCGCTGCTGGCCGCCGGGCCGGAAGTCGGGCTCGGCCCGCTCGGGCCCGCGCTCCAGCGGACCGAGCTGGCCCACGGCGCCTGGCTGGATCTGCGGCCGGGCTGGGTCACCGGCGCGGACACCCTGTTCGAGCGGCTGATCGACGCGGTGCCGTGGCGCGCGGAGCGACGGCACATGTACGACCGCGTGGTCGACGTGCCGCGGCTGCTCAGCTTCTACGGCGCGGGCGACCCGCTGCCCGACCCGGCGCTGGACCAGGCTCGCCGCGCGCTCGACGCCTGCTACCAGCCCGCGCTGGGCGAGCCGCTCAGCACGGCCGGCCTGTGCCTGTACCGGGACGGCCGGGACAGCGTGGCCTGGCACGGCGACAACTCAGGCCGCCGGGTCGAGCAGACCATCGTGGCCATCCTCTCGCTCGGCACGCCCCGGTCCTTCCTGCTGCGCCCGCGCGGCGGCGGGGGCCAGACCTTGCGGCACGACGTGGGGCACGGGGACCTGCTGGTGCTGGGCGGCACCTGCCAGCGCACCTGGGAGCACGCGGTACCGAAGTCGGCCCGGGTCACCGGGCCGCGGATCAGCGTCCAGTTCCGGCCGCAGGGCGTGCACTGATCCCGAGGAACCGGGTGACGTCACCGGCATCGGCCGCCAGCGCCCGGGCGACGGCCGGCGCCAGCGGGTCAAATGGCCGCAGCGCGATCTCGCCGGCCGCCAGACTCCAGATCCCCACCGCCCGCCCGCCGGCCATGGCGAACGGCCGGAACAGCCCGTTCGAGGTCACGAGCTGCTGGTGCGCGCCGGTGATCTGCTCCCGCGAAGCCCAGCCCAGCAGCACCGGGTCGTAGCTGCCGAGCAGCCGCGGCGGGGGCAGCGGCGCGCTGGCCTGGCCCTTCAGGTCGGCCAGCGCGTCGTCGCGCTGCTCCAGCTTCGCCGCGATCGCGCTCAGGCCGCGCCGGGCGTCGCGGAGCGGCAGCCCGGCCCACCGGGCCAGGTCGCGCTCGGTCGCCGGGCCGTGCCCGGCCAGGTAGCGCCGGGCCAGCTCGGCCAGGGCCTGATCCCGGCTCGGCCCGCCCGCCCTCGGCGGCGTGCCCAGCCAGTCCCTGACTAGGACGTAAGCGTGGTCGGGGCCGATCATCGGCCCGCGTACCGCGATCCCCCGCAGACTCGCCAGCAGCAGGATATGGACCAGGGCCTGGCCCTCGGTCCTGATCCCGGCCGCGGCGATCCGCTCGCGCAGCTGGCCGCGGGTCAGCGGTCCCTGGGTGGCCAGGGCCTGCTCCAGCACGGCGACCGCCCGCTCGGCGTCGGCGGGCGGCACGCCCTCGGCGGCCAGCCGCCTGGCGTTGCCGGTAAACAGCGGCGGGGTCGTGAGCTGATGCAGCCACCAGTAGTCCTCGGCGCAGACCAGATGCAGGGTCCCCCGGTTCAGCCAGGTGATGATCAGCGAGCGCTCGGCGCTCAGCGCGTGGTCGATGTCGGCAGCCCGCAGTCCCGCCGACCGGGCCCTGATGGCCAGCCGGGCGCCCCGCGGATCCTGGCCCTGCACCGCGAGCAGCCGCGCCACGACGTCCAGGGCGCTGGTCGCCGGCGGCCCGGACAGCAGCTGGGCCGTCAGCCGGCCCGCGAGCACCGCCCGGCTCCCGCGCTGGCCCTGGCCGGCCTCCGCACCCCGCCCCGGCCCAGCGTCGTGGTTTCCATTAGCCTTCCCCGGCCGCGTAGACCTGCTGGCCGGCCACGTAGGTGGCCCTGACCCCGATGCCGGCCAGCTCGCCCGGCGGGCCGGTGACCGGGTCCCGGTCCAGTACGACCAGGTCCGCCAGCCGGCCCGGCTCGATCACGCCGGTCACGTCATCCAGGTGATTCACGTAGGCCGACCCGATGGTGTAGGCGGCCAGGGCCTCGGCGGGTTCGAGCCGCTGCCCGGGCAGCAGCGGCTCGGCCGAGCCGCGGTCCGGCAGTGTCCTGTTGACCGCGACATGGCAGGCCCGCAGCGGGTTGGCGCTGCTCACCGCCCAGTCGCTGCCCGCGGCCAGCCGCGCGCCCGCGCGCAGCAGGTCACCGAACAGGTAGTTCCTGCTGGCCCGCTCTGGCCCGATGAACGGGATGGTCAGCTCGTCCAGCTGGGGTTCGTGCGCCGCCCACAGGGCCTGCATGTTGGCGGTCACCCCGAGCTGGGCGAACCTCGGGATGTCGTCGGGGTGCATGATCTGCAGGTGCGCGATGTGGTGGCGCTGGTCATTCGGGCCGTTGGCGCGGCGTGCGGCGCTCACCGCGTCCAGCGACTCGCGGACCGCACGGTCGCCGATCGCGTGGAAATGCACCTGGAAGCCCGCGGCGTCGAGCCGGGTCACGCTGTCGGCCAGCAGCCGCGGATCGACGTAGGACAGCCCCCGGTTACTGCTCTGGCAGCCGCAGGAGTCCAGGTAGGGCTCGATCATGGCGGCGGTGAAGTTCTCCGCCACCCCGTCCTGCATGATCTTGACCGTGTTCGCGCGGAACCGGCCCGCCTGGCCCTGCTCCCGCCGGCTCAGCAGGTCGGGCAGTTGCTCGGCGCCGCGCTTGCGGTCCCACCACAGGGCGCCCTCGACCCGGCCGGTCAGCTGGCCGCTGGCCGCGGCGGCCAGGTAGGCCGGCAGCGGATCCGGCGAGCCGAGGTACTCGCCGATGATCGCGTCCTGCCAGGCCGTGATGCCCCGCGCGTGCAGGTGCTGCTGAGCCAGCAGCAGCCCGGCCAGCCGCTGCGCCAGGGAGGGGACCGGGACCAGGCGGCCCACCAGCATGGCCGCCCCCTCGTGCAGGGTGCCCTGCGGCGAGCCGTCGGCTTCCCGCTCGATCCGCCCGTCGGCCGGATCCGGGGTCCGGGCCTGGATCGAGGCCAGCTCCAGGGCCCGGGTATTGACCCAGGCTCCGTGGCTGTCGCGGTTGGTCAGGTAAGCGGGCCGGCCGCCGGTCACCTGATCCAGCAGCGCGCGGCCCGGCGTCCCGCCCGCGAACCATTCCATCCGCCAGCCGCTGCCCGCGATCCACTCGGCGTCCGGGTGGCTGGCCGCGTAAGAGCTGATCCGGTCCAGGGCCTCGGCCAGCGAGGCGGCGCCGATCAGGTTGCAGCCGCTCATGGTCAGGCCGGCGAAGGCCGGGTGCACGTGCGCGTCCTGGAACCCCGGTAGCAGCACGCCGTCGCCCAGCCGGACCACCTCGGTCCGCGGTCCGGTCAGCTCGGTGATGGCCGGGTCACCGGCCGCGCCGATGGCGATGATCTGGCCGCCGGCCACCGCGACGGCGCTGGCCGGCGGGCCGCCCGGGGCCGTGGTCAGCGGGACCAGCCGCCGCCGGGACGCGTCTGGCGTGTAGCTTGTCCCGCCGGTGAAAATCAGGTCGGCTCGCACGAATCTCACGTCCTCTCGACCAGGTCATTATCGCGGGCCGGAGAAACGGGGAGAAACACCGTCAAAGGAGGAAAACAAGGGGGCGGCCTGATCGGACCCGGCCCCGGTCTTTCGTCAGGTTCTGGCTAGAAATTTCGGTGCCGCAAACTTCGGTGCCGCAAACTTCGGTGCCGCGCTCGCCGCCGCCACGCCGGTGATCCCGGCCCGGGGCATGCATCAGCTACGCGTGGCGAGCAACGTCCGCGTCGCTGGCCCGCGGCCTGGCCGCGGTCAGCCGCCGGAAGGCCCGGCCTGAGCCGATTGCCGATCATCGCCGGTCAGCTCAGGCCGCGCACTCCCGACAGACAAGCTGGCCGCCGCGGGCCTCCGCGAGCTGGCTCCTGTGGTGCACGAGGAAGCAACTTGAGCAGGTGAACTCGTCCGCCTGGCGCGGGATCACCCGGAACGAGAGTTCCTCGTTGGACAGATCCGCACCGGGCAGCTCCAGCGACTCGGCCACATCATCAGGGTCGATGTCGATCGCGGTGGACGACTTGTCCATCCGGCGGGCCTGAAGCTCCTGCAGGCTGTCCTCAGTGAGCTCGTCGTCGGTCTTCCTCGGGCTGTCGTAGTCGGTGGCCATCTGGCTCGTACCCCTCCATCTTCTTCGCCTCGTCGCGCGGGTGTAACGCTCGGGGCGCCTCGGTTGTGCCCGATTCCGGCGGGGAATTCTGTCACGTCCCGGCTCCTAGCACACGCAGCCGGCGGTCAGGTTGGTTCGTGTCGCCTTCCGAGTCCCCCTGTGACCCCTGTGACGTCCGGCTACCGCCTTACCCGCCGGTAATTTTCTCGATCACTGCCGTTAACCGGCACAACGTGCGTATGGTACGAAACGAACTCCATCCCGGGCCTGCGTGACCTCGCGGAGACGATGTATGCCCAACGTCACGCCATTGCATGCCAACGACCTGAGGCGCGTCGGCCGCTACCGGCTGACCGGGCGGATCGACGAACTGCCCGCCGAGGGTCCTATTTACCAGGCTGCGATGGCCAATGGGACGCAGGTGACCCTGACCCTGCTGGATGTCGGCTGGGTCCAGACCGGCGCCGCGAAGGACCGGTTCACCGCCGAGGCCCGGGCCGCCCGCCGCGTTCCGCCGTTCTGCACCGCCCGGATCATCGACGCCGGGGTGGACGAGGGCCAGGCCTTCCTGGTGCGCGAATACGTGACCGGCCCGTCGCTGGCCGAGCTGATCGAGGACGAGGGGCCCCGCCGGGACAGCATTCTGGTCGCGCTGGCGGTGGGCATGGCCACCGGGCTGGCGGCCATCCATCAGGCCGGGCTGGTGCACGGGCAATTCGGCCCTGAGCATGTCGTACTGGGCCCCAACGGTCCCCGGGTGTCAGGATTCGGGATC
>CAWBJA010000005.1:0-113544 GCA_963788895.1 uncultured Actinomycetota bacterium
AGGATGTCCTCGCTGGGCAGGGCCAGGAACTCGGCCCAGTCCCAGCTGCGGGCCTGGCCGGTCTCGGAGGTGATGGTCAGCCGCCACCGGCCGTGGTCCACCCTCGGGGTCGGGCAGGCCGACAGCACGGGGAAATCCGTCACCAGGTACTGGCCCGGCGGCAGTTTCTGGCCGCCCGCGCGCCTGCGCCCGAAGAACCCGGGTGAGACGACTCCGCTCATGGCCCCTCCGTTTCCTTCCGGTCCCCGGGCGGGCAGTCCCGGCCCAGGTCAGCCGGCCTGATCAGTGCAGGTGCCTCCGCCAGTCGGGCGGCACCCGCCCGGCGGGTCCCGGGGTCGGCTGATCCTTCGGGTGATGCTCGGGCGGCGCCAGCCGCGGGCCGTCGTAGAACTCCTGCGTCTGGTAACTCCAGAACCACGCCTCGCCGGGCTCGAAGCTCGCGACGAACGGGTGGCCGGTGGCCTCGGCGTGCCCGGTCGCATGCTGCGAGGGCGAGGTGTCGCAGCAGCCGATGTGCCCGCACTGGGCGCACCGGCGCAGGTGCAGCCACCAGCCCCCGGCCGCCTCGCACTCGACGCAGCCTGGCCCGCTCGGCTCGGCCGTCGGGTCGATGCCTGGGATCTCGCTCATCCGAACCTGCCTTCTGTCCGTGACCTGTTCTCCGGCCTACCCAGCTACGCGATGCCGGCACCTGGCCGGCGCCGGCGGCGGCCGCGAAGCCTAGTCGAGCCGGCGTCCCCGTCGGATCAGCGTCCCCGTCGAGTCTGCCGTGCCGGGGGTTGACAGCGTCCGAATTTATCCGCTTTACTCACGCCTTACAGAGAGATCATACGTATGTTCTCTTATGGCAGCGGACACTCCCGGCCGGGCTCAGGTGAGCCTGCGAGAAGCGCCGGAGAAACGAGGGTCACCGTGGGTTCTCCGACCAGCCGTCAGAACGCAGGCCCTGAGCTTGAGCATCGTGCCCTGGGTGAGACCCCGGTGCTCTTCCAGGCGATCACCGCCGCCGGGCCAGCCGTCGGCGTCGCGGTCAGCCTGGTCTTCGCCGCCTCCTACGCGGGCGGCGCGACGCCGCTGACGGCGATCCTCACCACCGTGGCCATCTTGTTCATCGCGGTGAGCATCGGCCAGCTCGGCCGCCATCTGCCCTCGGCGGGCGGCCTGTACACCTACACGACCGGCGGCTTCGGCAAGCCGGTCGGGTTCATGGTCTCGTGGGCGCTGTCGTTCGCGTACCTGATTGACGGTCCGCTGATCTTCCTGCTGTTCGCCTATATCCTCCAGGCCAACCTGACCACCCACCTGAACGCCCCCAGCTGGCTATGGGCACCGATCGTGGTCGTCTCGGTAGCCCTGGTGTCGCTGTTGGTGTTCCGCGGGATCAGGCTGTCCACCCGGATCGGCGTGGTGCTAGGCATCCTGGAGATCCTGATCTTCCTGGCGCTGGCCTTCACCCTGACCGCCAAGGCCGGCGCACGCAACACGCTGTCGGTGTTCACCACTGGCGCGGGCCACGGGGTGGGGATCGGCGCGGTCTTCGCCGGCATGATCTTCGGGATCCTGGCCTTCGTCGGGTTCGACGCGGCGGCGCCGATCGCCGAAGAGGCCAGGGAGCCGCGCAAGACGATCCCGCGGGCGCTGGTCTGGTCGGTCGTGATCACCGGGGTGTTCTTCACCTTCTGCTTCTACGCTGCCACGGTCTACTGGGGCCCGGGCCGGATCAACACCGGGGCCACCCCGTTCACCGGCCTCAACGGCGGCGATCCGTTCGACGGCATCGCCAGCATGGTCTGGGGATCGGCCTGGATCCTGGTGCTGTTCGCTGTGGTCAACAGTTGCTTCGCCAGCGTGCTTGGCGTCACCAACGGGGCGGTCCGGATCGGCTTCGCGCTGGGCCGGGTGCGCGTCTTCCCGCGGCAGGCCGCCTCCATTCACCCCAAGTACCACACGCCGTGGGTAATGGTGCTGATCCAGGCCACGATCGCGCTGGTGGTGGGGCTGGTCTTCGGCTGGGCCCTGGGCGGTCCCGGTCCCGGGTTCGCCTTCCTGGGCGCGCTGGTCACCCTGCTCTTCGTGCCGATCTACGCGCTGTCCGCGCTGAGCACCCTGTTCTACTACTACCGGCACCAGCGCAGCGAGTTCAACGTGATCCTGCACGGTGTCATCCCGGTCATCGGCGCCGCACTCCTGATCCCGGTCCTGATCGCTTCGCTGGGCATCAACTTCCTGGGCCTGGGTATCCCGCCGCTGGCCGGCGCGGCCCGGTTCACCCCGGAGATCGCCGGTGCCTGGCTGCTGATCGGCGTGGGCGCCTACTTCTATCTGCGGCGCAACCGGCCCTCGAGCCTCGACCAGCTGGACCGCATCTTCATCGACGAGCCGGAGCCTGACGCTGCGCCTGCCCCGCAGTTCGCCGAGGGCTCGGGTCCGGCGATCGCCGCGGGAGAGGCGTGAGCCTAATCCGCCACCGCGGGCCGTACCGGCAGAGTATTGGTAATTCATGACGACTAATGCCGCTAACCCGCGGAGCACTGGTCCGGCCCGGGACCCCGACAGCCCGCCTCGTGACCTGGGCCGGGTAATGGTGAGCACGCGCATTGCCGACTCGCTCCAGGAACAGATCCTCAGCGGGGAGCTGGCCCCCCAGACGCGGCTGCCCGCTGAGTCCGAGCTGGCCGCCGAGCTGGGCGTCAGCCGGACCGCGGTGCGCGACGCGATGCGCACGCTGGCCACCCGCGGCCTGGTCACGGTGCGCCACGGCCACGGCATGACGGTGGCGGCGCCGAGCGATGCCGCGTTCGCCCAGGCGCTGGTGCTGATGCTGCTGCGCTCGGATCTCACGGTCGGTGACCTGATCACCGCCCGGGCCCAGATTGAGATCGAGATCTGCTCGGCGGCGGCTGAGCGAGCAGCCGCCGCGGACGTCGAGCGCCTGGCCGAGGCCATCGCCGCGTTCCGCGCGGCGGTGACCGAGTGCCGCTGGGCCGACGCCGCGGTGCTGCACGTCCAGGTCCACCTCGCGCTGCTGACGGCGACCCGGTACCCGGCGCTGGACATCGTGCTGCGGCCGATGCAGCAGGTCACGCTGCTCAGCTCGCACACGCCCCGGGTCGATGAGCCCAAGTACTGGGAGATCGACGCACACGAGGCCTTGCTGGAGGGGGTCCGCTCGGGTCAGCGTGAGCTGCTGCGCACTGCGGTCATCGGCCACTACCAGGTGATGGAAGCCGATGAGTACAGCGCGCAGCGGGCCGGGCTGGTCCGGGAGTCCCCTGGCATGCACCAGATGCTGGCTGACGTCCTGCGCGACGGCCTGCCCGAGCCCCAGGCGACGGCCCGTGAGGTGCCGCGGTGATCGTGGACGTGCACACGCACACCCCCTCGCACCGGGGCCAGGTACCCGAGTCCGAGCGGGTCATCAACGACAAGTGGCGCCCGGACCGGGTGGTGGTGGCGAGCAACTCGTGGGCGGACTACGACCGGGCCTGCGCCGCCGCCGACGTGACCATCGCGTTCAATATCGCGGTCGACAACCCGCTCGGAGCGACCGGCCTGCCCGCGGACTCAGGCCGGGTCAACGAATCGACCGCGGAGTTCGTCGCGGCCGCCCGCGGCCGGCGGATCGGTTTCATGTCCGTGCATCCAGAGCGGGCGGGCTGCGCTCGCGAGGTGGAGCGCTGCCAGTCCGAGCTGGGCCTGGCGGGCATCAAGCTAGCGCCTAACTACCAGCTCTTCGACCCGCTGGGCCGCCCGGCGCACGAGCTTTACCGGCTGGCCGCGCGGCGCGGGCTGCCAGTCGTTATCCACCAGGGAGCATCGCCGATCCGGGCCGCCCAGCTGCGCTATGCGCACCCGCTGCTGATGGACGAGGTCGCGATCGCCCATCCAGACCTCCGCCTGGTGCTCGCGCACATGGGCCACCCGTGGCAGCGCGACACGATCGTCACCATCCGCAAGCACCCGCACGTGTACGCGGATATCTCGGCGATGGTGTTCAGGCCCTGGTCGCTGTATGAGTCGCTGCGGCTGGCCACCGAGTGGGGAGTGACCAGCAAGCTACTGTTCGGCTCGGACTTCCCGCTGGCCACGCCGCTGGAGACGATCCAGGGGCTGCGCGCGGTGAACGACATCCTGGCCGGGACCAAGCTCCCGCGAGTGCCCGGCGAGCTGATTGAGGAAATCATCGGCCGCGACACCCTGACCCTGCTCGGCCTGGAGCGCCCCGCGCCGCCGTCATCCGCGCCGCCCGCCGCGGTGCGTGCCCGAGAACCTGTGCCTGCCCGAGAACCTGTGCCCACCCGAGACGAGGATGCCCGTGACAGCTGACATCGCGCTGAAGACCGTCGGCGACCAGTTCGTGACCCAGGCCGGCACGCCGGTCAAGCTGCACGGCGTGGGCCTGGGCGGCTGGCTCAACCTGGAGAACTTCATCGTCGGGATCCCGGCCACAGAATCCCTCAACCGGCGGGCGCTGCGGGCGGTGCTCGGGGACGAGCTGGGCGGTTACTTCTTCGACAGTTTCACCAGCGCGTTCTTCACCGCCGCCGATGCCGCTGCTATCGCAGCGCAGGGTTTTAACGTCGTGCGCATCCCGGTCAGCTACCGCCAGCTTGAGGACGACGCCGCGCCGTTCCAGCTCAAGGAGGATGGGCTCGCGCGGCTGGACGCGGCCGTCTCCGCCTGCGCCGCGAACGGCCTGTACACCATCATCGACCTGCACGTACTGCCCGGATTGCAGAACAACGAGTGGCATTGCGACAACCCGACCCATCATGCCGGGTTCTGGGATCATCCGCATTTCCATGAGCGCGTCCTGAACATCTGGCGGGTGCTGGCCGCCCGCTACCGGGACAATCCGTGGGTCGCCGGGTACGAGCCGATGAACGAGCCAGGGGACCCGACCGGCCAGGCGGTCGCCGAGTTCTTCCCGCGGCTGCTCGCGGCCATCCGCGAGGTCGACCCCGACCACATCCTGTTCTTGAAGGGGAACGCCTTCGAGCCTGAATACGGGTTTTACGCCGAGCCGCTGCCGAACACGGTCTTCATCGCCTTCGACTACGCCGTGCCCGGCGCGGCCGGCGGCGGCCCGTACCCGGGCGTCACAGCCGGCCGCCACTACGACGCCGGCGTGCTCGAGGAAACATTCCTGGCCCTGACCGAGCAGGCCCGCCGGACCGGGACCCCGCTGTGGATAGGCGAGTTCGGGCCGGTCTACGCCGGAGACGAAGCCATCGACGAGCACCGCTACCGGGTCCTGCGCGACCAGCTGGCCATCTACCGCAAGTACGGCGCCAGCTGGTCAGTCTGGACCTGGAAGGACATCAACGTGCAGGGCCTGGTCTACCTGGACCCGGCGTCGGCCTACCTGACCCGGGTCCGCCCGGTGCTGGACAAGAAGGCCCGGCTGGCCACCGACGCGTGGGGCCACGTGGACGACGGGATCCGCGACATCATGGATCCGCTGCAGGCCCGGTTCGCCAGCGAGTTCCCCGACCATCCCAACCCGGCCTGGTTCGTGAACCGCCTGGTCCGGCACATCCTGCTGGCCGAGCCGCTGGTCCCGGAGTACGCCGAATGCTTCCGCGGCCTGTCGCGGGATGGCATCGACGAGGTCATGGCATCCTTCAAGCTCAGCGCGTGCCTGGTCCGCCAGCCGCTGGCCACGATCCTGAGCCAGGCCAGCGCGGCTGACACGGTGGTGGCGGCCCGGTGAACGGCACCATCCCGGCCCCGCGGACCCGGCTGCTGATCGGCGACAGCTGGCGGGCGGGCAGCGACGGGACGGTCCGGCCGGTCATCAACCCGGCCACCGGGACGGCGTTCGCCGAAGTCGCCGAAGCCAGCGCGGCCGACGCGCACGATGCGCTGGCGGCGGCGGCCGTGGCCCAGCCTGCCTGGCGGCGCCGCACCGGGCCGCAGCGTGCTGCCTATCTGCTGCGCATCGCTGAGCTGATCCGGCGGGACGCTGAGCTGCTGGCCCGCCAGGTGGTCCAGGAGCAGGGCAAGCCGCTGGCGCTGGCCCGCGGCGAGGTCGACTTCGCCGCCCGGTTCTTCGACTACTTCGCCACCTTCGCCCGCGGCGTGACCGGCGAGATCATGGCCTCTGATCAGCCGGACCAGGACGTCCTGATCAGGACCGCGCCGCACGGCGTGGTCGTCGGGCTGACCGCGTGGAACTTCCCCGCGGCGCTGTTCGCCCGCAAGGTCGCCCCGGCGATCATGGCAGGCAACTGCATCGTGGTGAAGCCGCACGAGGACACCCCGCTGACCGCGCTGGCGCTGGGCCGGATCACCCAGGAGGCCGGACTGCCGCCCGGCGTGGTCAACGTGGTGTGCGGGGCTGGCCTGACCGTCGGCGCGGCCCTGGTGCGGGATCCCATCACCCGCCTCGTCTCGCTGACCGGCTCGGTGCGCGCCGGGAAGCAGATCGCCCGTGCGGCCGCCGATGACCTCACGATCGTCTCGCTGGAACTGGGCGGGAAGGCCCCGTTCATCGTCCTGGACGACGCGGATGTCGACGCGGCCGTTACCGCCGCGGTAGCCGCCCGCTTCGCCAACTGCGGCCAGGTCTGCACCAGCAACGAGCGGACCTACGTGCACCAGCGGATAGCGGACGACTTCGTCAGCCAGTACGTGGCCCAGGCCAGCGCGCTGCGGCTGGGCGACCCCATGGAACCAGGGACCGACCTGGGCCCGAAGGTCAGCGAAAGTGAGCTGGAGAAGGTGGAGCGCCTGGTCAGCGGGGCGGAGCAGGACGGCGCGCGGGTCGTCACCGGCGGCGCGCGGCCGCCTGGCCAGCGCTTCGCCCAGGGGTACTGGTATCAGCCGACGGTCCTGACCGGCTTGCGCCACGACATGCCGATCATGCGGGAGGAAGTCTTCGGCCCGGTCGCGCTGATCATGCCGTTCGAGGACCTGGACGAGGCGATCACGCTGGCCAACGACACCAGCTACGGGCTGAGCGCGTACGTGTACAGCAACGACCTGCGGGCGACCATGCGGCTGGTGGACGAACTGCGCTGCGGCGAGGTCTATGTCAACAACATCGGCCCGGAGCAGGTCCAGGGTTATCACAGCGGGGCCGGCCTGAGCGGCTACGGCGGCGACGACGGCGTGCACGGGCTGGAGCGCTACCTGCAGCGCAAGACCGTCTACCTCAGTTACGGCGATGCCGGCCGCTGAGCCAGGCGCCGGCCAGCCCGGCGACCGGCCGCCGCCCGGGCCAGGTACCAGGCGGCTGGCTGGCCCTGGCCGCCTGCCGGGCCAGGTGGCGATCATCACCGGGGCCACCTCCGGCATCGGCCTGGTGACGGCCCGGCGGTTCGCGGCCGAAGGAGCCAGCGTGGTGATCTGCGGCCGGGACCAGGACGCGGCGCGGAAGCTGCTCGCCGAGTTGAGCCGGGCCGGTCAGCCGGGCGCCACGGCGGTGCTCGGTGACATCGCCGATCCGGATACCGCGGCCCGGGCGGTGACCGCCGCGCTGGCCTTCGGCCCGCTGGATGTGCTGGTGAACAACGCGGGCATGGACTTCACCAGCGACCTGTACCAGACCACGGCGCAGGAGGTCAGGCAGGTGCTGGAGGTCAACTTCACCGGCGCATTCCTGATGCTGCAGGCGGCCGCGCGGGCGATGCGCGGGCGCGGCGGATCGATCGTGAACGTCACCTCCCGCACCGCGTCCGTCGGCGTGCCCGCGATGGCCGTGTACGGCGCTTCCAAGGGCGCGCTGGCCAGCCTGACCCGCGGCGCGGCCATCGACCTGGCCCGCGACGGCATCAGGGTCAACGCGGTCGCGCCCGGCTTCACCGAGACCCCGCTGCTGCGCGACTGGCTCGACGGGCAGCCCGAGCCGGCCGCGGTCCGTGCGCACCAGGCCGGGCAGATCCCGCAGGGCCGCTTCGGCACGCCCGAAGACGTCGCGGCGGCCATCCTCTATCTCGCCTCTGACGAGTCGGCGCACGTCACCGGGGCGACCCTGGCCGTCGACGGCGGATACACGGCCGGGTGAGCCGATGACGTCCGAGCCAGCGCCGCCCCCCGCGGCCGACCCTGTGGTGGCCATCATTCTGGCTGAACGCGATTCGGTGGCCGTCCTCACCCAGGACGCCGGACCCGGCCGCGAGGTCAGCGCGGGCGGCACTCTGCTGCGGGCCGCTGACCTGATCCCGCGCGGCCACAAGATCGCCCGCCACGATATCGGCGCCGGGCAGCCGGTCCTGAAGTACGGCGCGGTGATCGGCCGCGCCTCGGTGCCCATCGCGGCTGGATCCCATGTTCACGTGCACAACCTGCGCAGCGCCCGGCTGCCCGGACCGGCTGGACCCGGTCGGCCGGCATGACCGCCCAGGGCGCCGGGCTGCGCGGATTCCCCCGGCCGGACGGCACTGCGGGCTGCCGCAACCACCTGGTCGTGCTGCCTTCGGTAGTGTGCGCAGGCCTGGCCGCGACGGCTATCGCGGGCTCCCGGGCGATCGCGATTGTCCACCAGCACGGCTGTGACCACGTCGGCCAGGATGCCGCGCAGGCCCGCAGGGTCTTCGCCGGGCTGGCCGCCAATCCCAACGTCGCGGCCGCGCTCATCCTCGGGCTGGGCTGCGAGACCATCCAGGGCCGCCCGGTCGCCCGGCTGGCCGCGACGGCCGGGCGGCGGGTCGAATTCGCTGAGATTCAGGCCTGCGGCGGCTCAGCGGGCGCGATCGAGGCCGGGCAGGGCACCCTGGCCCGGCTGGCGGACGAGACGGAACAGGCCCGCCGCGAGCCAGTGGGCTGGAAAACCTTCACCCTCGGCGTCGCGGCCAGCGACGCCGGCCGCCACGCCGCGACCATTGAGGCGCTGGCCGGCCTGGCGCGCGCCGCCGGGGCCGCGCTGCTGCTGGCCCCTGGCCCGCAGCCCTACCGGGCCGGCCCGTTCGGCCAGGCCGGCTCGGCCGGCTACGGGGAGCGCCCGGCCGGCCCGCTGAGCCTGGCCCCGCCCGGCGGCAGCGCGGCGGAGCAGCACACCGGCCTGGCCGCGGCCGGAGCGCAGGTCATCGTGTCGCTGCGGGGGCCCAGGCAGGCGCCGTTGGGCAGCCCGGTGTGCCCGGTCATCTCGGTGGCCGGTGACGAGCGGACCTACCTGGCGCTGGCCGACGACTTCGACATCGGCGGCGACGTCTCCGGCCCGGACCTGGCCCGCCTGCTGTGGTCCCGGGCGGTGAGCGTGTTCAACGGCGAGCTCACCGCGGCCGAGCGCCGGGGCGCCCGCGAGTTCGCCCTGAGCCGCATCACGAGGTCCACCTGATGCCCGGGCTCAGCGGCCACGCGGCCGGGCCGGGCGGCCCGCTGCTCGGATACCGGCGGCGCACTGGCTGGGGGGTGCGCAACCACGTGCTGGTCCTGCCGGCCCACGCGGCCGCCAACCTGGCCGCGCAGCGGATCGCCAGCCTGGCCCCGCCGTCGGTCGCGGTGGCCCACGAGTGGGAGGCTCCGCCCGGCGACCCTGATGCGGCCCGGGTCGAGCGCACCCTGGCCGGGTTCGGCGCGAACCCCAACGTCGCCGCGGTCCTGGTGGTCGGGGCGTTCGGCGAGGACGCCCGGCTGGCCGACCTGATCGCGGCGCGCGGCCAGCGCACCGAGTTCATCGCGCTGGCCGATCACCGCGGTTCGGCCGGGACCGTCGAGTTCGGCCGCCGGGTGGCCGAGGCGCTGGTGGCCGAGGCGGCGCGGGTCGAGCGCGAGCCCATGGACCTGGCCGAGATCCGGCTCGGCCTGGAGTGCGGCGGCTCGGACTCCTGGTCCGGCGTGAGCGCCAACCCGGCCCTGGGCGCGGCCAGCGACCTGCTCGTCGCGGCGGGCGGCACCTCGATCCTGGCCGAGACCACCGAGCTCATCGGCGCGGAGCACCTGCTGGCCGCGCGGGCCGCGGACCCGGCCGTGGGCGCCCGGCTGATCGAGGTCGTGCACGCGTTCGAGTCCGCCCTGCGGGACCTCGGCGTCGACATCCGCGGGGCGCAGCCCGCCCCGGGCAACATCGAGGGCGGCATCACCACCCTGGAAGAGAAATCCCTCGGCGCGGTCCAGAAGGCCGGGCACGCGCCGCTGGCCGGGGTGCTGGACTTCGCCGAGGCCCCGCGCGGGCCCGGGCTGCACTTCATGGACACGCCCGGGCAGGACATCGAGCAGATGGTCGGGATGGTGGCGGCCGGCTGCCAGATCGTCGCGTTCACCACCGGGCGCGGCACGCCGACTGGCTCCCCGATCGCGCCGTGCCTCAAGATCGGCACCACGACGGAGCTGGCCAGGCGCCAGCCCGGCGACATCGACATCGACGCGGGCGCGATCCTGGACGGCACCCAGACGGTCGCCGAGGCCGGGCAGCGCATTTTCGCCGAACTGCTCGCCGTCGCTTCCGGCCAGCTGACCTCCGCCGAAAGGCGGGGCCAGTGCGATTTCGCGATCAGCCGCACGCTGCTGGCCGCCCGCCCGCCGCTGGAAGCCGCCCCGCCCGCCCGCCATAAGTCAGAGCAGATGGAGGATCCACGTGTCCGTTCATGAGGCCGATGTCACCACGGTGCCGGGAACCACGGGGCCGGGAAGCACGGGGCCGGGAAGCACGGGGCCCGGAACCCCCGGGTCTCGTGCCGTGTCACCGGACCTGGCGCGGCTGCGCGCCGCCCGCGACCGGTTCGTGCCCCGCGGCATGTACTCCTCATCCAGCAGTTTCGCGGTCCGCGGCGATGGCTCCAGGCTTACCGACATCGACGGGCGCGAGTTCCTGGACTTCGCGACCGGGATCAGCGTGCTGAACCTGGGGCACCGTCATCCCCGGGTCCAGGCCGCGATCCTGGCCCAGGCAGGCGACCTGGTCCACTCCGGGGCGCCGGTCATGCTGCCGGTGGCCTACGTCGCGCTGGCCGAGCGGCTGTGCCTGCTCGCCCCCGGGGCGTTCGCCAAGAAGGCGCTGCTGGTCAACAGCGGCGCCGAAGCCGTGGAGAACGCGGCGAAGATCCTCCGCCAGGCCACCGGCCGGCCGGTGCTGTTCAGCTTCGACGGCTCGTTCCACGGGCGGACCCTGCTCACCATGACCATGTCCGGCAAGATGCTGCCCTACCGGCAGAACTTCGGTCCATTTCCCGGCTCGGTGCACCGGCTGCCGTTTCCTGACCCGTACCGGCGCCCGGCCGGGCTCAGCCCGGCCCAGTGGACCGATTTCTGCCTGGAATCGTTCCGCTCCGCGCTGGTCACGGTGGCCCCCGCCGATCAGGTGGCCGGTGTTTTCGTCGAGCCGGTCCAGGGCGAGGGCGGCTTCATCGTCCCGCCGGCCGACTTCCTGCCGCGGCTGGCCCAGCTGTGCCGGGACCACGACATCCCGCTGGTGGCCGATGAGATCCAGACCGGATTCGGGCGGACTGGAAAGATGTTCGCCGTCGAGCATGGCGGCGTCGAGCCCGACCTCATCCTGGTGGCCAAGTCGCTGGGCGGCGGCTTCCCGCTGGCGGGCGTGATCGGCCGGGCCGAGCTCATGGACGCGACCGCACCCGGCGGCATCGGGGGCACCTTCGGCGGCAACCCGGTGGCCTGCGCGGCCGCGCTGGCCGTCATCGACGTGATCGAGGAAGACCAGCTGGCCGGGCGGGCCCGGCGCCTGGGGGAGGTCCTGCGGGACCGGATGCGCTCGTGGCAGGAGCGCTATCTGGCCATCGGCGACGTGCGCGGGCTCGGCGCGATGAACGCGATGGAGCTGGTGGCCGACCGCGACCGCAAGACACCAGCCCCCGACCTGGCTAGCGCTGTCATCCGGGCCTGCCACGACCGCGGGCTGCTCGTGCTCAAGGCCGGGCTGCACGACAACGTCATCCGGCTGCTCCCGCCGCTGACCGTCAGCGACGCCGACCTGGACCAGGCGCTGGACATCCTCGCGGCCGGGCTGGCCGATGTGCTCGGGACCGGAGCGCTCGGGGCTGGAGCGCTCGGGCCTGGCCAGCCGCCGCGGGAGGCCTGAGATGGGCCTGGCGCGGCCGGCCTGCAGTCGGTCGATCCTGCTTCGGGCCAGACCATCGAGACCTTCGCGGTGATGGCCGATGCGCAGGTCGATCAGATCCTGGCCGATTCCCTGCGGATCTTCCCGGCCTGGCGCGATCGCGGCCTGGACCGGCGCGCCGAGGTGCTCAGGCGCGCGGCCGGCCTGCTCCGCGAGCAGCGTGACCGGCACGCCCGGGCCATCACCCGGGAGATGGGCAAGCCCATCGCCGAGGCCGAAGCCGAGATCGACAAGTGCGCCTGGGTCTGCGAGTACTACGCGCAGCAGGCCGGGCGGTTCCTGGCCGACCTGCCCGCGCCGAGCGACAGCCCGGACTCGTTTGTCGCGTTCGCACCGCTCGGGCCGCTGCTCGCGGTGATGCCCTGGAATTATCCGTTCTGGCAAGTCTTCAGGTTTCTGGCCCCGGCGCTCATGGCCGGCAATGTGGCGGTGCTCAAGCACGCCGCGAACGTGACCAGCTGCGCGCTGGCCATCGAGGCGGTGCTGCACGAGGCCGGGCTGCCGGAGCCCGCCTTCCGCACCCTGCGGATCGGCTCGGCTCAGGTCGCCCGGGTCATCGCGAACCCGGCCATCCGGGCCGTGACGGTCACGGGCAGCGAGCGGGCCGGAAGCGCGGTCGCGGCGACCGCGGGCGAGCACATCAAGAAAACCGTCCTGGAGCTCGGCGGCAGCGACGCCTTCATCGTCCTGGCCGACTGCGACGTCAGCGCGGCCGCCCAGACTGCCGCGCGGGCCCGGTTCCAGAACTGCGGCCAGTCCTGCATCGCGGCCAAGCGCTTCGTCGTCCTGGCCGAGGTCGCCGACCAGTTCGAGGCGGAACTGGCCAAGGCGGCTGACCAGCTGGTCGTCGGCGACCCGCGGTTGCGCAGCACCGGGCTGGGCCCGCTGGCCCGGGCCGACCTGCGGGCCACGCTCGAAGATCAGCTTGAGCGCTCGGTGCGCACCGGGGCCAGGGTCGTGGCCGGGGGCGGTCGGCTGGACGGCCCGGGCTGGTATCACCAGCCGACGGTGATCACCTGCCGCGACCCGGAGGCCGCGGCGCTGCGCGAGGAGACCTTCGGTCCGCTGGCCGCGGTGATCCGGGTGCGCACCGAAGCGGAGGCCATCGAGGTGGCCAACGACAGCGAGTTCGGCCTGGGCGGGAGCTTGTGGACCGGTGACATCGAGCGCGGTATCGCGCTGGCCCGGCGGCTGGACACAGGCGGCGTCTTCATCAACGGCATGACGCACAGCGACCCCCGGCTGCCGTTCGGCGGCGTCAAACGCAGCGGGTACGGGCGCGAACTGCACGAATTCGGCCTGCGCGAGTTCGTGAACGCCCAGACGATCTGGCTGGGCGGACGCTGACGCCGGGCCGGCTGCTGACTTGACCACCTGGCGCGCTACGAGCAGCTCCTGGCTCCAGCTGCCAGGGACCAGCTGCCCGCGGCAGCCGGGCGCAACGTCCAGCCGCGGGCCGAGGGCTCAGCCGCCAGGCAGCCAGCCGCGCGCCGCGGCGCACAGCGCGGCGACACCGGTGCGCAGCGTGGGCTCGATCACCGGCGCGAACAGCGGCGAGTGGTTGGACGGCAGCCCGGACACGATCCTGAGCACGTCCTCGATCCCGGCGGCCCCGGCGAACAGGGCCGGGTCCGCGCCGCCGAACAGCCAGTACACGCAGGGCGCCCCGGCCGCCGTGGCCAGCAAGCCGACATCCTCGCTGCTGGTGACCGGGCCGGGATCGAAGACGAGGCCGGGGCCCAGCGCGGCGTCGAAGTAATCGCGGGTGCGCGCGCTGGCCTGCGGGTCATTGATGACCGCGGGCGCGGACTCGGTGAGCACGATCTCGGGGTCGCGCGGCGCGCCGGACGCGGCGGCCTCGGCGCGGACGATCCGTTCCACGGCGGCGAGGACCTGGTTCCTGACCACCGGGTCGAAGGTCCGGATGCTCACCAGCAGCTCAGCGTGGTCAGCAATGATGTTGTCCCGGCCGCTCCCCGCGTGCAGGCCGGCCACGGTGACCACCGCGGTGTCGGCCGCCGCGACCTCCCTGGACACAATGCCCTGCAGCCGCAGCACGGTCGCGGCGGCCATCAGCACCGGGTCCACCGACGTCTCGGGCCGGGACGCGTGCCCGCCGTGCCCGTGCAGGACGACCCGGAGCGAGTCCGAGGCGGCCATGGCGGGCCCGGGCCGCAGCGCGATGATCCCGGCCGGCCCGGCGGAGACATGCTGGCCCAGGACCACGTCCGGGCGCCCGCACCGGTCGTACAGTCCGTCGTCGACCATGGCCTGGGCCCCGCCGCCGGACTCCTCGGCGGGCTGGAACACCAGCATCAGGGTGCCCCGCCACGAGCCGCGGTCGGCGGCCAGCGCCGCCGCCGCGCCGAGCAGGCAGGTCACGTGCATGTCATGGCCGCAGGCGTGCATCACCGGCACGTCGTGGCCGTCCGAATCGACCCCGGTCGCGGTGCTGGCGTAGGCCAGGCCGGTCTGCTCGCGAACCGGCAGGGCGTCCATGTCCGCGCGCAGCAGCGCGGTCGGGCCCGCCCCGTTGCGCAGCAGGCCGACCACGCCGGTCCGGCCCACCCCGGTCACGGTCTCGTAGCCCAGCGCCCGGAGCCGGTCGGCCACCAGCGCGGCGGTACGCACTTCCGCGAACGCCAGCTCCGGGTGAGCGTGCAGGTCACGGTAGATCCCGGCCAGCTCCGCGTCGGTCAGGGCCGGTGTCGCAGCCATGGGTAACCTCCCGTTTCCGGATGCCCGCTGCCGGTGCCGGATGACCATAGCAGGCTGATGCGCAAGGATGGCCTGATGCGGCTGGCCGCGTCCGGGCCGTTGTTCGTCACCCGGCCTGCTGCTGCCCTGACCGGGCGGGCGCGGGTCAGCGGGCCGCGGCGGTCCACATCTCCAGCGCCAGCCGGACCAGTTCGGCGTTGCCGCTGACCGGCTGCCCGCCGGGCCCTGCGGTGGTGTCCTCCAGCCCGATCCTGGTGCTGAGGCCCCGCTGGCCGGCGTGCGCGATCAGCGGCCAGCACGACTCCTGCTCCCCGTGCAGCAGCACCGGAACCTCCAGGCTCAGCTCCGCCAGGCTGGCCAGGATGTCGTCGGCGGCCTGAGCGGCGGCCTGCGCGCTGACGTCGTTCAGCTCGATCATGACCCGCAGCCAGCGCCCGGGACGCGCGGCCAGGATGGGCACGTCAGCCAGTGACCACACCCCGGCCTCCGCGGCGATGCCGGCCGCGTCAAGCCGCCCGAGCAGGCCGTCCAGGCCGGGCTCGGCCAGGTTGACCGACGCGAAGTCGGGGCGGGCGGTCCCGGGCAGGTCCGCCCACCGGGTCACGGCCGCCTGCCGCGCCGCCGGATCACCGCCGGTGATCCACAGGCCGGTGGACACGCCGACGGGAGTGCCGGGACTCAGCTGGCGGATCGCGGCCACTGCCGCCCCCACGTCGGCGGCCCGCACGGACTCGGCCCCGTCGGCGCCGCGGGTGTGCACATGCAGCGCCTCGGCCCCGGCGGCCACCGCGGCCCGGCCCGACTCGGCCAGTTCAGCGGGCGTGACCGGCACCGCGGGATGCTCGTCCGGGCGCCGCTTGCCGTTCAGGCAGGCCTTGATTCGCCTGATCTGTCCGCTCATGCGGTCATGATCTCAGGGCCGGCCGCCGGTGTCTGTTGCTGGTGAAAATGGGGAGTTGCTGGCCTAGCTGTTGTTCAGCGGGTTCAGCGGGTTCAGCGGGCCCGGCGGGTCAGGCTGCGGGTGGCCGGCTGCGGCGCCTGGTCCCGGTCGCCGGCCGGCTCCTCCGGGCCCAGCAGTGCCCCGTACCGCCGGGCCAGCGGCTCGGCGCTCGTGCCGTGCACGATGACGCTGAGCAGGACGGTGAGGGTGATGACCGGGAGCGCGGGCCCGGCCGGGCCAGGGCCCAGCTCCTCCAGCGCCAGCAGCGCGAAGATGACCGAGGCCAGGCCGCGCGGGCCGAACCAGGCCACGAACGCCACGGTGCCGGGGCGCAGCCCCGCACCGGTCAGCGCGATGGCCACCGGCAGCATCCGGACCACCGTCAGGCTGAGCCCGGCGTACAGCGCGATCTGCCAGGTCAGGGCCTCGAACGCGGGCGCGATCACGACCGCGCCGAAGGTCAGCCAGGTCAGCAGGGACACCAGGGCGCCGGTCTCCTCCACGAACGGGATCAGCCGCTCCCCGCGGCGTCCCGCAGTGCTCCCGAACGCGAGGCCGCCCGCGAATGCCGCCACGAAGCCGTTACCGGACGCGGCCAGCGAAGCCGCGTAGGCGCAGACGGCCAGGCCCAGGACGGCCGACCCGGCGAAACTGTCGGCGATCCAGCCCCGGCGCCGGGCCAGCTTCACCAGCCAGCCGCCCACCGCGCCGATGGCGGTGCCGATCAGCAGGCCCACGACCAGCTCGGTCAGTTCCTGGCCCGGCCCGATCGGCGAGCCGTGCCCGCCGGACCCGGCGCCGGCCAGGGCGACCGTCACGAACGGGGTGGCGATCCCGTCGTTGAGCCCGCTCTCGACGTTGATCAGGCGGCGGATCCGGGCCGGGACCAGCGGGTTGAGCATCACGCCCGCCCCGAGCGCGGCGTCGGTCGGGGCCAGGGCCGCGGCGATCAGCAGCACGATCCAGATGCTTTGCCCGCTGAACAGGGCCAGGGCCAGGATCATGCCCAGGCCGATGGTCAGCGGCAGCCCGACCCCCAGCAGCCGCAGGTACAGGCCCAGGTCGGCGCGGAACTCCGGCAGCCCGATCCGCGAAGCGTCGCAGAACAGCACCAGGACCAGCGTGGTCTCGGCCAGGGCCTTCACCAGCCCCGGGCTGATCTCGGAGCCGAGCACCGCCAGCGGGCCGTGCGTCAGCACCAGCCCGGCCAGCATGAAAAGCAGCGGGGCGGTCATGTCGAAGCGTTCCAGCCGGGCCGAGAGCGTGCCCCAGCCGAACACCAGCGCCGCCACGATCGCGATGTCAGGGATGGTCATCAGCGCACCTGGCACGAGCCTCGCCGGGCCGCGCCGCATGGCAGCCCTTTCTCGCGACAGTGGCCGGGTCAGCGGACGCGCCTATTGGCTCATGTCCCCGAGGCCGCTGACATCACCCTGATCAGGTGAGCGGCCAGCGGCCCGGCCCGGCCTCGTCGCGCCCGGCCGGATCTCGCCGCGCCCGGCGTGCTCCGCGCGGCCCGCCCAGTCTCGCCGCGGCTGGCCGGACGCAAAGCAGTTATATGACCGGACGTCTTCCTAAATAACGCGCATGAACGTTTAAGAAAGCAAAAACGAATAGCTCAAGTAAAAGCTGCAGCCACTAAAATCCTGGCGGGTAACATCGTGGTGCGGCGTCTTAGTCGGATGCTATGAGCAGGTGCTAACATGGGCCCACCTGGGATTATTGCATTTACTCAAGCCTCGATGGATGGGCGCCGCGATTATGAGATTATCAGCTCTATTAAAGCACTCATTGACAATAGCAGTTCCCCGGAACCGGGTCGTCCGGTTAACGGTCGGCGCGATGACCATCGCGATGGTCGTCGCCGGGGCCGGGCCGGCCGGCGCGGCCCCGGCCGCGCACCCGGTCCGGGCGCTTTGCCGGCCGTACGGGCACGTGACGGTGCGAAGCCAGGGCGGTACCGCGTACGTGGTGCGCAATGACTTCTGGGGCACCAGGAGCTTCTGCCTGACGAACTCCGGCCGACGGCCCAACTTCAGGGTCACCAAGTCCGGCCGGAACGCGATCCGCGGCCGGGTGATGGCGTTCCCGTACATCCTGCGCGGCTGCAGCTGGGGGGTCTGCTCGCCGAAGGCCAAGCTCCCGGCCAAGGTCAAACGGCTGCGCAAGCCCGAGGCGAGCTGGCGGGCGCGGACCAAGGCGGCCGGCCGGTGGAACGCCTCGCTGGATCTGTGGTTCGCCAGGCACCGGATGCGGACCGGCCAGGCCGACGGCGCCGAGCTGATGATCTGGCTGAAGGCCAAGAACCTGGGCAGATCCAGCCTGCGGGTGGTGCGCATCGATCACGCCGACTGGTATCTCGCGCACTGGATCGCCAGCAGGAATGGAAGGTCCTGGAACTACATCCAGTCCCGCCGGGTTCACCCGGTTAAGCATGTCAGCGGGCTCAAGCTCTGGCCATTCATCAAGCACGCCGAGCGCCTGGGCTGGGTCCGGCCGTCGGACTGGATGCTGAATATCGAAGCCGGATTCGAAGTCTGGAACGGCGGTAAGGGGCTGGGTACGAAATCGTTCTGGGCCCAGCCGTAAAAGCCGGGAGCCGCCTACTGAGCTGGCCACCCGGAAAATGGGGGAGCGCGGCAGGAAGTGAGCCGGGCGCGGGCTCAGCTGCCGGTGGCCAGGATTACGTCCGACGCCTTGATAACGGCAGTGACCTCGCTGCCCTGAGCCAGGCCGAGCTGGCTGACCGCCTCGACCGTGACCGAGGCGACCAGCCGCACGCCGCCCGCGTCCAGCTCAACATTGGCGATCGCCTCTCCGGCGTTGATGCCGGTGACCCGGGCCGGTATCTGGTTTCGCGCGCTCAACCGCATGACTAACGACCTCCCCGATAACTGCGCTGCTGCGGACCTTTCTAACCTCCCCCGGCCGGCCAGCAGGCAACCGCGGACCGGGTCGCTGATTCAGGGTGGTGCCGCGAGGCCGGCCGGGCGCGGCAGCCGGTACAGGACGTGGCGGCACAGCGGATGCCTGGGCGCGATCTTGGGGTGGTCGAAGCGGCCGTGGAGCGTCATGCCCAGCCGCCGCATGACGGCCTGCGATGGCTCGTTGAGCACGGCGGTCATCGACCAGATCTGGTCCAGCCCGATGCCGTTGAATGCGACGTCCACGGCGGCGGTCGCCGCTTCGGTGGCGTAGCCCTGGTGCCAGGCCTGCTCGGCCAGCCGCCAGCCGACTTCCAGGCCGCCGGCGGCCGCGGCCGGCACCCCGGGGGGCATCGGGTTCAGGCCGGTGAAGCCGATGAACGTGCCGGTGTCGGCCACCTCAAGCGCCCACAGCCCGAACCCCTGCGCGTCGAAGAGCTCCTCGATGCGGTCCAGGCTGGCGTCGCTGGCCGCCCGGTCCATGGGCGCGGGGAAATAGCGCATCACGGCCGGGTCGGCGTTCATCGCGGCGTACCCGGCGCGGTCGCTGTCCTGCCAGCGCCGCATGATCAGCCGGCCGGTACGGATGTGATCAAAACGGGGGATCATTGACAGCAGCCTAAGCCCGGCCCGGCCGGGCCCCGGTCAGGTCAGCCGCCGCTCGGCGGCCCACCGGGTCAGCTGGTGCCGGGTCGAGAGCTGCAGCTTGCGCAGCACCGAGGAGACGTGCGTCTCGACCGTCTTGTTCGAGATGAACAGGTCCCGCGCGATCTCCTTGTAGGTGTAACCGCGGGCGATCAGCCGCAGCACTTCCCGCTCCCGCGGCGTGAGCTGGTCCAGCTCAGGATCGAAGGTCGGCTGGTCCGCCGCGGCCTGCGGCAGCACCGCGAACGCGTCGAGCACGAACCCGGCCAGCCGGGGCGAGAAGACCGCGTCGCCGGCCGCGACCCGGCGGATCGCGTCGACCAGGTCGGCACTGGAGATCGTCTTGGTCACGTAGCCGCGGGCCCCGGCCCGGATGACGGCGATGACGTCCTCGGGCGCGTCGGACGCGGACAGGGCCAGGAAACGGACCTCGGGATGCGCGGCCTTGACCGCCGTGACCACCAGTTGCCCGCCGCCGCCGGGCAGATGCACGTCGAGCAGCACGACATCAGGGCCGTGCTCAGCGATCAGCTCGATCGCGGGCGCCACGTCATCGGCCTCGCCGACGACCTCGACGTGATCACCGAGCTCGGCCCGAACGCCCGGCCCGGAACAGGCCGTGGTCATCGACGATGAACACCCGAGGGCGCCCGTCCGGGCCCGCCGGGCGCAGGCCGGCCCGTACTGTCCGCGGGCGGGCTCATGCCCGGCTCGGCTGGCGCTGGCCAGCGCTGCGCGGCATGGTCAGGGACACCTCAGTGCCCTCACCCTGAACGCTGCGGATCGTGGCCGAGCCGCCCCGCCGGGTCATCCGGGCCCGGACCGACTCGGCCAGCCCCTTGCGGTCAGCGGGCACCGCGTCCGGGTCGAACCCGCGGCCGCGGTCCCTGACGAACACGGACACCTGGCCGGGCTCAACCTCGGCGAAGACCGAGACCACCTGGGCGCCGGACCATTTCACCGCGTTGACGGTCGCCTCCCGGGCGGCTGCCAGCAGGGCGCTCAGGTCGTCGTCGAGTTCACAGTCGCCCACCGTGACCGCTTCGACGGCGATCCCGTGCCGGGCCTCTACCTCCTGCTGGATGAGCCGGACGCCGCCGGCCAGGGTGAGGCCGTCGCCGCCCAGCGAGCCGGGGGCCTGCCCGTCGAACAGCCACGACCGCAACTCCCGCTCCTGGGCCCGGGCCAGCTGGATGACCTGCTGCGGGTCATCGGACCGGCGCTGGATGAGGGCCAGGGTCTGCAGCACCGAGTCGTGTACCCGCGCGGCCATGTCGGCCCGTTCCTCGGCCCTGATCCTGGCCTGCCGCTCGGTGACCAGGTCCTTCACGATGCGCAGCCACCAGGGGCCCAGGACCAGCACGACCGCGGCGATCATCAGGGCCAGCCCGCCCAGCGGCGCGAGCAGGTTCAGGTGCCGGTGCCCGGACAGCAGGAGCGCCACGCCGCCGCCGAGCAGGACCAGCGCGACCAGGATCCGCCACCACAGCGTCCCCGGCCTGCCGCCTTGAGTCATCCCGATCAGCGGCTCGGCGATGCGCCGGATCGTGGCCTGCTCGGCGGGGGGCGCGTTGCGGAAGATCAGGATCAGCCCGGCCACGCTGATCACCAGCGGGACGGTCAGCGAGTCGAACCAGCCGATGCCGACCACCGCGCCGGTCACCAGCACCAGGGCCAGCAGCGAGCCAGCCCCGGCGGCCAGGGCCAGCCCCCGCCGGTCCGTTAGCGCCTGGCTGGCGATGCTGGGGTCTTCGTCCGTGCTCGGCACCAGCAGCCACAGCAGCACGTACAAGGCCAGGCCGGAGCCGCTGCCCAGGGACATCAGCACGAAGATGACCCGCACGACCGTGATGTCGAGGCCGAGTCTCTCGGCCAGGCCGGCCGCCACCCCGCCGGCCAGGCGGTGCTCGGCGGCCCGGCGCAGCGGCCCGGGCCGCCGCGGGCCCCGCCACCAACGGCGCGGACGGCGCCCGAAGCCCGGCCTGTCCACCTCGGCCTGATCCGGCCAGGGCGCGGAGCCGGGGCCATGCCGGACCAGCCAGGGGGAGCCTGGCCTGCCGCTACCGGTTCGATTCCGCACGTCTCCATCATCGCCGCCGGGCGCCAGCCAGGGCTACCCGGGCAATCCCTGATCTTGCGCGGCGGTTCTCAGGGTCGGATCAGGGTGGATCCCGATTACCTTTCACCGCGCGCTACCGCACGCTGGAGGCATGAACACGACGGCAAACCCAGGACCAAGCACCGACACCAGCACCGACACCAGCCCCGGCCCCGGCCCCGGCTTCGGCTCGCAGCAGCTGAGCCGCCCGATCGACGACCGGATGCTCGCGGGCGTGGCTTCCGGCATCGCCCGTTACCTCGACGTCGACGTGACCCTGGTGCGGATCGTCATCGCCGTGCTCGCCGCCGTCGGCGGAGCAGGCGTGCCGCTCTACCTGGCCGGCTGGCTGCTGATCCCCGAAGAGGGCAGCGAGCAGTCCATCGCCAGCAGCTTCATCCAGTCCCGGCAGGCCCGGTCACGCTGATCGCGGCTGGCCGGAAATCCGCCCAGCCATCAGGCCCGCCGACAGCAGGCACCTAGCACACCAGCGTTTCGTACAGAAAGGTCACACTGAGATGTCACCCACCAGCGGTCAGCGAGCCAGGCGCCCCTACGGTCCTGGACGCGCCGATTACGTCAACCCCGGCTTGCGGGTCTCAGACGCCGAGCGCACGGAGGTCGCTGACCGCCTGTCCGCGAATTACAGCGACGGGCGACTGGACCAGGCTGAGTTCGACCGCAGGCTCGACCTGGCGATGAAGGCGACCACCCGCGCCGACCTGGACGCGCTGTTCGCCGACCTGCCCGGCGGCGCGCCGTCCGGCCCGGACCAGCCTCAGCCGATCGGGCCCGGCCGGCCGCCGCGCCGACGCTACGGCCTGGGGTTCATCATCGCGGTCATCGCGATCGTCGCGATCCTCAGCCACGGCCTGGCCCACTTCTTCGTCGTCCCGTGGCTGCTGATCGCGGTCCTCGCCTTCATCTGGCTGCGGCGCGTCGACGCCCGCCGCCGCTATTGACCGGCCGGGCAGTACGGGGTCGTCACTCGGCTGCGCGACGGGCCCGGGCGCGGCGCTTGCCTTCGTGCATGGCCTGCACCCGGGCCACCGGGATCGCGTGCCCCTCGGCGATCAGTTCCGCGCTCAGCGGCTGCGGCCCGGGCAGCTGGCCGGCCCAGGGCGGGCCGGCGGCGATCAGCCGGGCCGCCGACCGGATGGTGAAGTCGGCCGGCTGGACGCGATCGATGTCCTCCCAGGCCACCGGGAACGACACCGGCACGCCGGGCCGGACCCGCGGGCTGTACGCGGCCGCGACGGTGGCGCCGCCGGCCCGGGTCGAGTCCAGGAACACCTTGCCGTCGCGATCATCCTTGATGAACGCGGTCGTGGTCAGGGCCGGATCAAGCCGCTCCGCCCGGGCCGCGATGGCCCGGGTCGCCGCGGCGGCGTCTTCCAGCGAGACCTGGGCCTCGACCGGCACGAACACGTGCAGGCCCTTGGCCCCGCTGGTCTTGACCGCGCCGGCCAGGCCCGCGTCGGTCAGCGCCTGGCGGACCAGGTGGGCGGCGCCCACGGCCTGATCGAAGGCGTCAGCCCGCGGCGGGTCGATGTCGAGCACCAGATAGCTGGGGTGCCCACGGTCGCCGACCCGGACCAGGGTCGGGTGATACTCGATCGCCCGCTGGTTGGCGAACCAGAGCAAGGTGCGGCGGTCGTTGCACAGCGCGTACCTGACTTCGCGCCGGGACGCCTCGGCCCACAGCGGTACCGTCGGCACCCACGGCGGGGTGTACTTGGGCACGTTCTTCTGCATGAACGGGGCCTGGCCCCGCAGCACCCTGATCACCGACAGCGGCCGGTCGGCGAGTTCAGCGATGATGCGGTCGGCCACCGCGTCCAGGTAGTCGACCAGGTCCCGCTTGACCGCGTCAGCCCCGTCGAACAGCGGCTGGTCCAGGTTGGTCAGCGCGACCCCGTCGCGTTCGGCACCGCCGCTCATCTGGTTAACCTTCCCACCGATCGCGCCGTTACGCGACTGGCCAGCCTGGTCAGCTCACGTCACCACCCGCCGGCTGGCGCCTTTGACCCGGTAGCAGGCGGTCCGGCAACAGGTCGAGCGGCCCAGCGCCGCGGGCCCGTTGTCCGCCGGGCCGTCGCGGTCCGCCTGGTGGCCTGCTTGGCTCGCCGGCCCGGAAGAAACCGGGCCGGGTCCTGGTTGGCCAGCTACGTGCTTGATGTCCCGCTCTCGATCCTTGACCTCGCGCCGGTCGCGGCCGGCACCACCACCGGCCAGGCGTTGCGCCAGACCACCGAGCTAGCCCGGCGGGCCGAGGAACTCGGGTACCGGCGGTTCTGGGTGGCCGAGCACCACAACATGCCGGCCATCGCCAGCTCGGCGCCCGCGGTCCTGATCGCGCACCTGGCCGCGGCCACCACCGCGATCCGGGTCGGCTCGGGCGGGGTGATGCTGCCCAACCACGCTCCGCTGGTGGTCGCGGAGCAGTTCGGCACCCTGGAGGCGCTGCATCCGGGCCGGATCGACCTGGGCATCGGCCGGGCGCCGGGTACCGACCAGGTCACCGCGCTGGCGCTGCGGCGCACCATGGAGGGCCTGTCGGCCGAGCAGTTCCCGGCCGAGCTGAGCGACCTGATCGAGCTGTTCGCCGGCCAGGAAACCGGGGCCAGGATCACCGCCGTGCCCGGCCGGGGCGACATGCCCGCCATCTGGCTGCTCGGATCTAGCGGCTACAGCGCCCAGCTGGCCGGGCTGCTGGGCCTGCCGTTCTCGTTCGCGCACCATTTCAGCGCCGCGAACACGGTGCCGGCCCTGGCCCTGTACCGCCAGTATTTCCGCCCGTCGCGCTGGCTGGAGCGGCCGCACGCCATGGTGGCCGTGACCGCGATCTGTGCTGACACCGACGAGCGAGCCCGCTACCTGGCGGGCCCGGCGGCGCTGTCGTTCATCCAGCTGCGGGCGGGCCGCCCGCAGCCGCTGGTCACCCCGGACGAGGCCGCCGCCTACCCGTACACCGAGCTGGACCGCCAGTACGCCAGGCAGCGCTCGGCGGGCCAGGCCATCGGCTCGCCGCAGACGGTCGCCCGGGAACTGTCCGATTTGCTGGACCGGACCGGCGCGGACGAGCTGATGCTCACCGCGCTGGTGTACGACATCGCCGACCGGATCAGGTCCTACGAGCTGATCGCCGAGAAGGTGTCCGGCGGCCTGCGGGTCAGCCCGGCCGGCTGACCCCCGCGGCCGGGTCAGGTCTCCAGGGCGGCTCGCGCCTCCACCAGGTCGGCGATGGCCTGGGCGCCGGGATCGGCCGACTCGCGCAGCCCGGTCACGACACCGGCCCGGTCCTCCGAGCTGCGGTTCTGGCTGACCTTCTCCTTGGCCTCGACCCGCGTCACGGTCATCTCGATCCCGACGATGCCGCGCAGCTGGCCGTCGATATAAGCCGGCGGCGCGTCCTGGATCCGCCACGGCTGCGCGCGGCCTTCCTCGTATTTGCGGGTGAGCCGGGTCACGATGGCCCTGAGCCACTCCGCGTCCTGATGGAACGTCACCGGGCCGGTGAAGTGCACGGTGGTGTAGTTCCAGGTCGGCACGGCCCGGCCGGCCTGCTTCTTGAGCTGATACCACGACGGCGAGATGTACGCCTCGGGGCCGTGCACGATGGCCAGGCCGGGCACGTCCGGCCGGGCCGTGCGCCATTGCGGGTTGGCCAGCGCGATGTGACCCAGCAGGCGCCCGTGCGGCGGGGCGGACCGGTCCCAGATGACCGGCAGCAGGGTGGCGGTCAGCTGGCTGCCGTCGAAGGTGACCAGGTCGGCGGCCCCGGCCTGGTCGACGAAGGTCGCGACCTGCTCGGGGTCGGCCGCGGCGAAGTGCGCTGGTATGTACATGACTCCAGGCTAAAGGCCAGCCCGCCGGGGCCGGGAGCGGCCGCTGGCGCGGGCCGGGAGCGGCCGGGCCCTCAGTTCGGGTTGTAGGGGGAGTTCCGCAGCTCCGGGGCCGGGGTCGAGCTGAGCGAGCGGAGCATCGAGGTCTCCCTGGACAGCAGGGCTCGCTCGGTGGCCAGCCGGGCGGCCGCGTCCGGCTCGGCCAGCAGGATCTGCCGGTCACTCAGGTCGATGATCATTGACGCGGCGACCAGGTAGGACAAGGCCGCGGGATCATCAGGAAGTTCCGAAACGCTCACCCGGGCCACCCCCCGGCCGTTGAGCGCCTCCAGGTAGCCGCGGAACGCCTGCCGCACGGCCCCGGCCGCGAGCCGGGCGGTCGCCTCGTCGCCGGTTTCCTCCGCGAGCAGGTCAACCTCGCCTTGCAGGTACGGCCGCGAGCGATCCAGGCCGGTCAGCCGGAACCGCTGCGTGCCCAGGGTGATCAGGTCGAACCGGCCGTCCGGGTGCCTGGTGACCTTGCGCAGCGTCGCCGTGCAGCCGACCTGAAACAGCGCGAAGATCCCGTCCACGCCGGTCTCGCGGCCCTTGCGGATCGCGACGACGCCGAATGTGCGCGGCTCGGGCTGCTCCAGCAAGTCGTGAACGAGCTGCCGGTAACGCTCCTCGAAGATGTGCAAGGGCAGCAGGAGGCCCGGGTAAAGCACTGTGCCGAGCGGGAACAACGGCAGGCGCCGGGTCATGACTGGGAGACTATTGCGCTGCCGGCGGGCTAGCCAGCCGGTACGGAGCGGGCATTATGCCCTGGATGGGCCGCGCGGACCGTTCGGCATACTGGCCAGCGTGGTCATTTACGACAAAATAGGCGTGACCTACAGCCAGGCCCGGCGGCCCGACCCGCGGATCGGGGCGCGGATCGCGGCGGCGCTGGGCGATGCCACCTCGGTGCTCAACGTCGGGGCCGGCCCGGGCTCCTACGAACCGCCGCAAACGGTGCTGGCCGTGGAACCCAGCCCGATCATGATCAGCCAGCGTCCGCCCGGCGCCGCCCCGGCGGTCCAGGCCCGCGCCGAGGAACTTCCGGTCGCCGACCACGCGGCCGACGCCGTCATGGCACTGCTGACCGTGCACCACTGGAGCGACCTCGCGGCCGGCCTCGCCGAGCTGAAACGCGCCGCCCGGCGCCGGATCGTGGTGCTGACCTGGGATCAGGAGGTCTGCCGCGAGTTCTGGCTGCTGCGCGAGTATCTGCCAGAGGCGGCCGCGTTCGACGACGCCAGGGCCACGCCGATCGATCAGCTGGCCGCCCTGCTGGGCGGCGCGCGGGTCGAGCCGGTGCTCGTCCCGCATGACTGCAGCGACGGGTTCGCGGCCGCGTACTGGCGACGACCGGCGGCCTACCTGGACCCGGCGGTGCGGGCCAGCATGTCGATGCTGGCCCAGACGGGCGACGACGTGCTCGGGCCCGGGCTGCGGCGGCTCGCCGCCGACCTGGAGTCGGGCCGGTGGCAGGACCGGCACGCTGATCTGCTGGCCCGCCAGGAGTTTGACGGCGGCTACCGGCTGCTGATCGCCGACCAGTAACCGGGATGCCCGGCCCCGGGTCAGCCGCGGGCGGCCCGCGGGCCCGGTCAGCAGGCGGTCCTCGCTGGTGACCGAGGCAGTGCCAGCCCCGGCGGCGGGCCGGAATGCGGCCAGGGAAAGATGGGCCTATGCCAGGTATCACCGATGATGCTGCGTCCTCGCATCCCGCGTCCTCCCCTGCCGGGCCGTCCGAGCCGCGAACCGTTCGGGATGTGGCTGACGCCTACGTCGCCGCCCTGGCGGAACTGAATCCGCTGCTGGCTACCAGGCTCGGCCTGCAGGCCGGCGCCGACAAGCTGCCCGACCTGTCGCCGGCCGGCCAGGAGGCCAGCGACGAGCTGGCCCGGGCCACGCTGACCACGCTGGACGCCGCGGAACGCGGCGCCGAAGTGGCCGCCGGTGACGAGCGCCGCTGCGCCCGGCTGCTGCGCGAGCGGCTGGCGGCCGGCCTGCTCATGAGCGGCGCAGGCGAGCATCTGTGCAACATGTCGAACGTGTTCGGGCCGGTGCAGCAGGCCCGCGGCGCCTTCACGATCATGCCGGCCGATACCGAGGACGACTGGGCGGTCGTGGCCCGCCGGATAGCCGCGGTCAAGCCGGCCATCGACGGCTATCAGGCCGCCCTGGCCGAGGGCCTGCGGCAGGGTCTGATCGCGGCCCCGCGCCAGGTCGGCACGTTCATCGGCCAGCTGGACGACTGGGCCGCCGCAGCTGGCGGCCGGGGCTGGTTCGCTGACTTCGCGGCGAGCGCGACGGCCGTACCCGCCGCGCTGCGGGCCGAGCTGGACCAGGCGGCGCAGCGGGCCGGCGCCGCGCTGGCCGGCCTGCGCGGCTGGCTGGCCAGCGAGTACGCGCCGCGCGCGGCCGGAGTGCCCGATGGCGTAGGCGCGGAGCGGTACCGGTTGGGTGCCCGGTGCTGGACCGGCGCCGACCTCGACCCCGAAGCCACCTACGCCTGGGGCTGGTCGCAGTACCAGGAACTGCGGGAGCAGATGCGCGTGCAGGCTCAGCTGGTGCTGCCCGGCGCGACCGCCCTCGCGGCCATGCAGCACCTGGACACCCGCGGCGAAATCGTCGAGGGCACCGAGGCCATCCGGATGTGGCTGCAGCAGATGACCGACCAGGCCATCGCCGACCTGGACGGCACCCACTTCGAGCTGACCGAGCAGATGCGGATGGTCGAATCCCGGATCGCGCCGGCCGGCAGCGCGGCCGCGCCTTATTACACGCCGCCCGCGCAGGGCTTCACCCGGCCGGGGCGGACCTGGCTGCCCACCCTGGGCCGGGTCAGGTTCCCGGTGTGGAACCTGGTCAGCACCTGGTACCACGAAGGAGTCCCCGGCCATCACCTGCAGTACGCGCAGTGGACCAACGTGGCCCGGCAGCTGTCGACCTACCAGACCAGCGTGGGCGGGGTTAGCGCCTGCACCGAAGGCTGGGCGCTGTACGCCGAGCGCCTGATGGACGAGCTCGGCTACCTGTCTGATCCCGGCGCCCGGCTCGGCTACCTGGACGCCCAGATCCTGCGGGCCATCCGGGTGGTCATCGACATCGGGATGCACCTGGAGCTCACGGTCCCGGCCGACTCCCCGCTGGCCCCGGGCCAGACCTGGACGCCGGAGCTGGCCACGGAGTTCTTCGCCGCGCACAGCGGGCGCAGCCGGGCCTTCATCGACAGCGAGATCGTCCGCTACCTCAGCGCGCCGGGCCAGGCGATCAGCTACAAGTGCGGTGAGCGGGCCTGGCTGGAGGGACGGCGGGCGGCCCAGGCGGCCCGCGGCAGCGACTTCGACCTCAAGGCCTGGCACATGGCGGGCCTGTCGGCCGGCTACTCGGCCTCGACGACCTCGCCCACGAACTGGCCGCGCTGTAACGCGCTGGTCCGCTCTGGCTAGCGTTTACCGGGCTTCTCCGGCCGCGCCAGTACAACCGGGCCAGGGCCTGGCCGCACAGATCACTCCGAGGGGCACTTTGATCGGCTAGCCGAGTTCGGCGAAGGCTTTGCCGATCGCGGGCGCGCTCGCCCCCTGGGCGGCGAGCAGCCGCAGCAGCACCCTGGCCTGGTACGGGTGCACGAACCCGCCGCTGATCAGGCCGCGCCCGAGCAGGTCACGCTCGGAGCCGATCGCGCCGTAGGTCGCGGTCAGCACCGAGCCCGCGCCGGTCCGCGAGGTCAGCACCACCGGCAGGACGGCGGCCAGCTCGCCCAGGACCGGGGCCAGTGCCGGGGGTACGTGGCCGACCCCGAACCCGGCCACCACCAGCCCGTGATGCGTGCGGGCCAGATGGCCCAGCAGCAGGCCGTCGTCATCCAGGGTGGCCGGGTACAGGGCGACCCTGGTCGCGGCCAGCCGGCCGGTGTCCAGGCCGGTGACCGGCGTGCGCCGGGGCACCTGGACCAGGAACCGTGGGACGCCCTCGACCAGGTGGCCGACCGGGCCGGTGTCCGGGGAGGTGAAGGCCGCGGTGCTGGTGCTGTGCGTCTTGCGCACGAACCGGGCGGCGTGGATCTCGTCGTTGAACGCGACCAGCGTGCCGCGGCCGCGAGCCGAGGCAGCCGCGGCGACCTGGACCGCGGCCAGGATGTTGGCCGGGCCGTCCGGGCCGGCCAGCGTCGGGTTGCGCATCGCCCCGGTCAGCACGAACGGGGCGTCGTGCGCCCAGACCGAGTCGATCAGGAACGCGGTCTCCTCCAGCGTGTCCGTGCCCTGGGTCAGCACGACGCCGTCCGCCCCGCCGGCCACGGCGGCCGCTGCCGCGTCGACGATGTCCAGGATGTCGCCGAACGTCAGCCCGGCGCTCGGCACCGCGCCCGCGTCGCGCACCTCGACCAGGTCCCGGCCGAGCCCGGGCACGCCGCTGACCAGATCACGTCCGGTCAGCCGGGCGACCACGCCGCCACCCTCCTGACCAGCCATCGAGATCGTGCCACCGAGAGCGAACAGCACAACAGGCGCCATCCGGACATCATCCAGGGCCGGAAGCCAGCTGCAAAATAGCCGTTTCCTAGCCAAGATCCACTCGAAGTTCCGCAGACCGTGTTGATCTTGACATCTGTGTACTTATACCGGATTTGGTGCGGACGAAACGGGCATATCGGCCTTGTAGGGTGACCAAATCCGGTATAAGTGGGCTGCGGGCCTGGCTTGGCGGGGTTTGATCGCTGGGCGAGGGCGAGGGCGAGGGCGAGGGCGAGGGCGGACGGGGCGGGAGACCGGGCTACTTCTGGCGTTCGGCGCGGGCTCGTGCTTTGGCTTTGCGGCGGGCTAGCCGGCGGCGACTGGGTCGACGGCGCGGGCGATCAGCGGACCGGTGATGGCCAGGATGAAGTACGTAGGCGGCGGCCAGCGGGGCCAGGTGCGCGGTTGATCCCGGCCGCGACGGCCAGGCCGGCGATGACGATGTTGAACTCGCCCCGGGAGACGAGGGCGACGCCGGCCCGGATCCGGCCGGCGATGCGCGAGCCCGGCCCGGCCGGGCCGCCCAGCAAGCCGGTGCCCGACCTTGGTGCGCAGGCTGATCACGGCCAGCGCCAGGGCCGGCCGCGATGCCGACCACCGGCGGCAGCCGGCCGGGTCGGTCTGCAGGCCGAAGAAGACGAAGAACACCGCGGCGAACAGGTCGCGCAGCGGGGTCAGCACGGACCCGGGCGGTGTGCGCGACAGCGGCCGGACAGCGCGATGCCGACCAGGAACGCGCCGACCGCCGCCGAGACCTGCAGCTTCTGGGCGATGCCCGGCGACCAGCAGGGTCGAGCCCGAGGACCTTGAGCAGCAGCACCTCCTCGCTGGGCTGGACGACGAACGCGCTCGACCACCCGGCCGTACCGCAGCGCCGACCACCAGGATGACGCGTGATCGGCGCCGGCCGCGATGGCCACCGTGCGTCGCGCCGGCGAGCAAGCCCGACGCCGGCCAGCAACGCGGTCAGGATCGGCAGGTAGAGCGCCATGGTCAGGTCCTCGAGCACCAGCAGCGACAGCACCACCGGGGTCTTCCGGTTGCCGCAGCCAGCCCAGGTCGGCCAGCACCTTGGCGGTGATGCCGGACGACGTCGACGTAGGTGACGCCGCCCAGCGCGACGGCGGCCACCGGCCCCCAGCCGAGCAGCAGGGCGCAGGCGACACCGGGCGCGGCGTTGAGCACGCAGGTCGACGAGCCCGGCCGGGGCGTTGCGCCGCAGCGTGCGCGACCAGCTCGTGCGCGGTGTACTCCAGGCCCAGCGTGAACAGCAGCAGGATGACGCCGATCTCGGCGCCGGTGGAGATGAACTCCTCGCTGGTGGCCAGGGGCAGGATCCCGCCGTTCCCGAAGGCCAGGCCGGCCAGCAGGTACAGCGGAATCGGGGAGATGCCGAACCGGGCGGCCAGCGCGGCGAGCAGCCCGAGCGCGATGATGACCGCGCCCAGCTCGATCAGCAGCTGCGAAGTGCTGTGCATGCCGCCTGCATAGCAGGGTTTCCGGCGGGCCGGACCTAACCTGACGATGGTCGGGCGAGTCGCTGACCGGCGGGCCGCGGTGGATCCGGCCGGGGCACTTGATCTTGACCATGAGGTGCGTGGGGCAGCTGATTCGGTATTGGGCAGCCGGGCGGATACCCCTGATTACAAATAGTGATTTGGGTGAGGTTTTGACTGATCCTGACCGTTGACATGAAGACGCGTAGACTGTCGAGAATCCGCAGGAACTCAGCCGCTGTGTCCTATCCATGCCAATAGGGCACCAGGTCGTGAGGGAGGGCTGCTGAGCTGTGTGGCAGGGAAAACGTCGGCTGCGGCGGCTTGAGAAAGAGATCGCTGAGGCCAGGGCCGGGCAGGCCGCGCTGCAGCGGCGGGTAGATCTGTTCGAGCAGATCGCGGCCTCGGCCGGGGCCGCGCTGGATGACCCGCTGGCCGCGCCGGTGCCGTCGTCGCTGCTGGCTGCGGCCAGGGACTTGCGGCCCAAGAGCTTCCCGGTGCGCCTGGCCGTCAACGGCCGCGAGGTGATCGCGGTGATCGGCGGCGAGGGCGGCGACCCGCGCGAGTGGTGGACCGCGATCCGGCGGCTGGAATCCGGACCGGCCTCGGCCGGCCACCGGGCGGGCCGCGTGATGACCCGGATCGAGCGGATACCGCTGGCTTACGGGCTGCAGGCCGCGGCGTACCGGGATAAGAACGACGACCTGGTTGTCTACGTGTCAGACATGCTAGAAGCCAGGCAGCAGCGGGCGGCCGTGATGGAGGCGATCCGGGCCTCCCGGCGGACCGACTGGTGGACCGGGCTGCTCCCGCCGGCCGGGGTCGCGCTGCTGGTGGGGCTGCGCACCTGGCTCTGGCGCGGGGTGACCGTGCTCAAGGCCCAGCCGGTGGCCTGGGCGGCGGGGACGACCGCCACGGTGACCATCGCCGCGACGGCGGGCGCCTTCATCACCGCCGCGCCGAGCCAGCACCGGCATACCCTGGCGGACCGGCCGCCCGCGCCCGTTACCGCGCCGTCGCCGCGCCAGCAGGGGAGCCAGCCGGGCAGCCAGAATCAGGCCTCCGGCGGCCATCAGGGCCAGGCCCAGCCCGCGGCCGCGTCCCAGCCGGGCGCGCCGGGCGCGCCGGGTGAGTCGTCGCAAGGCCGGGCGAAGGCGCTGCCCACCCCGGCCCCGTCGGGCTCGCAGGGGTCGCCGGGCTCGCCGCCTCAGGGGACGCCCGCGCCCGCGCCGTCAGGATCCCCGTCCCCGTCCCCTTCGCCGTCCCCGTCTTCGTCGCCGAAGGGGGACTCGTGCGTGATCCTGCTGGGCGTCTGGGTGTGCGTGCCGCCGTTGACCGCGTCCCTCACCGTGAAGTCCTGACCGGCCGCTGAGCCTGCCGCGCCGGGCCTGAGGGTCAGGCCCGGCGCCGGTTTGGGTCGCGTTGCTCGTCCTCCTCCTGCTGGTCGCGCCAGTTCCTGGCCAGCGCGATCAGGCCCCGGACTACGTCGGGCGGCAGCCCGGGCACTTCGGCGATGTGCTGCAGCGTGGGATCGTCGTACTGGGGGATGCTCGCACTGGCCGGCTGGATGACCGGCTCGCCGCCGGACAGTATCCGGCGGCAGGACCCCGGAGCCCAGCCCAGGTGATTCTCGACGGCGCCGAGAGTGCTGGCCGATACCCGTTTACCTGTCTCGATCTTGCCCAGCGTCCGGTCGGTGACGCCGGTCGTGGCGGCCAGCGCCCGGCGGTCTCTCATGCCGAGCGCGATGCGCCTCGCGATGACATAGTCGCCAAGCCGCTTCCAGTCCCCGTCTGCCATATGCACATCCTGCCGGAAAAAATTGGAAGACTCTACCCCTTAGCTACTGTTCAGTAGCCGTCAGAATATGTTAAATCAGGATAAGTCAGACAGCAACTTTCACCTTTGAGCTGGGTAAGTATGTACTTCACTGTCATTATATTGACGTTCTTTCCTATCTCTTCCTATAGTTGCAGGCATGGCAGAGGCCGCGCAGATCAGCTTCACCGGAACGGCGACATCGCCCCCGACCCAGCCGCCCGGGATCGCCCCGGGCCGCGGCGCCGCGCTTTACCTGGTCCAGGCGCCGCCGGGCCGGAGCCGCACGGCCCGCCAGGCCGCCGCTGACCAGGCAGTTACCGACCTGTACCGAACGCAGTATCGCGCGCTGGTCCGCCTGACGGCGCTGCTGGCAGGAGACGCTGACGTGGCGGAGCGGATCGTCCAGGACTCATTTGTCGCCATGCACCGCTCGTGGAACAAGCTCAAGGACCAGGACGCGGCGCTGGGCTACCTGCGCCGGTCGGTCGTGAGCCGGTCTCGGTCGGTGCCGCGCACCCCCGGGCGCGGCCTGCCCGAGCCGGTACCGCAGCCCGAGCCGGTACCGCAGCCCGGGCCGAGCCGGCCGAAGATGACCCGGTCGTCGCGGCGATCGGCGCGCTGCCGCCGCTGCAGCGGGAAGCGGTGGTGTTCCGGTTCTACGCGGATCTGTCTGAAGGGCAGATCGCATCGGCCATGGGCGTCAGCCCGGGCACCGTGCACAGCCATCTGGAGAAAGCTATGGCGGCCTTGAAAGAGGTCCTGTAGCGGGGGGATGGGAGGGATCCGGGGCTGGCTGGTGCCTTCCGCGCTCGGGCCCCAGCCAGCCCCGTGATCACGACCAGGCAAACCGGTCATGGGCCCTGGAACCGGCTCTATCCGGCAGGTACCGCAGGCCAGGTCAGGACTCTGGGCCCGGCCATTGTTGACCTTCGCCCTTAGTGGCGGGGGCCTGGCCGCCGCAGAGTAGTACACGGGGCAGGTCCGGCCGATTCTCGGGCGCGCGGGGGCAGGTGGTGGGGTGGGATGGCCGCACGGCAAGGCAGGCGTCGCCGGGCCTGCCGCCATGGTCATGGCCGGCGCCCTGGTCCTGGCCGCCTGCGGGAGCAGCGGGACGGCGGCCCCGGCGGCCGCGCCGTCCCAGCCAGCGCCCAGTTCGCCGCCGGGGCAGCAGCGGTCGCCCTTTACCGGCGAGCCGGTCAGCGCGCTGAAGCCGGTGCTCGCGGTGAAGATCGACAACATCGTGCTGGCCCGGCCGCAGACCGGGTTCAACCAGGCCGATCTCGTCTACGTGCTGCCGGTCGAGGGCGGGCTGAGCAGGTTCCTGGTGGTGTTCTCCTCTCATCTGCCGCCCGTGATCGGCCCGGTCCGCAGCGCCCGGGAGGACGACCTGGAACTGCTGCGCCAGTTCGGGCGGCCAGGCCTTCGCCTTCTCCGGGGCGCAGCCTCAGCTGCTCCCGGTGGTGGAGCGGGCCCGCATCGTTGACCTGTACAGCGGGCGGCCGGGCGTGCGCGGCTACTTCCGCGACGACCACCGGATCGCGCCCTACAATCTCTACGCGCACGCCAGCCAGCTGCGGGCGCAGGCCAGGGGGGCGAGCCCGGCCCGCGACATCGGCTTCCGGTTCGGCCCGGCGCCCGCCGGCGGCCGGGCCACCGCCTCGGAATCGGTCTCCTACCCGGCCGCGTCGTTCACCTTTACCTGGTCCGCGGCCCACGGCCGGTGGCTGGTCGCGATGGACGGGGCCAAGGCGGCCACCACCGACGACGGCCAGATGTCCGCGGCCACCGTCGTCATCCAGCACACCGTCGTGCGCACCTCCAAGTTCGAGGAACGCAGCGTGCGCCCGCCTTACGCGCAGACCACCGGGGCGGGCCGCGCCGTGGTGCTGCGCGATGGCCAGGCCTTCCCGGCCCGCTGGTCCCGCCCGTCGGCCGGCGGCGGCACGACCTACACCACGCCGTCCGGCCAGCCCATGACCTTCGCCCGCGGCCCCGTCTGGATCGTCCTCACCCCCTAATGGGGGTTACCGGGTCAGTCCCGCGCAGAACACCAGCCCCGTGAGGAGCAAGGGTTCGCCAGGGTACAGACTCGGCCCGGAAGCCGCTGGCGGGTGAGCACCGCATTGACCCCCAGGAGCACATGAGTCCTATGGTCAGACCGTGCCCCCGCCAGTGACCGGGAGACATGACCGCTGTTGGGCTGTCGTGCCCGCCGCATGGCGTGAGCACTGATCCATTAGGGCGCGTGCCGTTCTCCCGCAGGCTGCCAGGACCAGGTTAACCGTGGTGATCAGATGCGAGGAGAAATGAGACATTGCTGTTCGTCGGGGATGACTGGTCCGAGGAGCACCATGACGTGGAGATCCAGGATGAGGCGGGCCGTAAGCTGGCGGCCCGGCGGCTGCCGGAGGGCGCGGCCGGGATCGCACTGCTGCATGAGCTGATCGCCGCGCACCTGGGTGCCGATGGCGATCCCGGCCAGGTGGCCGTGGCGATCGAGACTGACCGGGGGCTGTGGGTGCAAGCCCTGGCAGCGGCCGGTTACCAGGTGTTCGGGCTCAACCCGAAGCAGGTCGCGCGGTTCAAGGAGCGCTACAACCTCTCAGGTGCCAAGAGCGACGCGGCTGATGCCCATGCCCTGGCCGACATGGTGCGCGCCGAGCGGCACCAGCTGCGGGCCGTGGCCGCCGACACCGCCGGCGCCCAGGCGGTCAAGGTGGTCGCCCGCGCGCACCAGACGCTGATCTGGGAACGCACCCGGCATACCCTGCGGCTGCGCTCGGCGCTGCGCGAGTTCTTCCCCGCCGCCCTGGCCGCCTACGCTGACCTGGGCCTGACCGCCGCGGACACCCTGGAGCTGCTGGCCCGGGCCCCCGCCCCCGAGGCCGCGGCGAAACTGACGGCCGCCCAGATCAGCGCCGCGCTCAAGCGGGCCCGCCGGCGCGACGTGCCCGCCCGGGCCCAGGCGATCAAAGACGCGCTCCGCGCCCCGCAGCTGGCCCAGCCCGCCGCGATCACCGCCGCCTACGCCGCCACGGCGCAGGCCACCGCGGCCGTCCTGACCACCTTGAACGAGCAGATCACCCGGCTGGAGACCCAGGTAGAGGCCCATTTTCTCCAGCACCCCGACGCTGAGACCTACCTATCCCAGCCCGGCATCGGAACCATCAACGGCGCCCGGGCGCTCGCCGAGTTCGGCGACGCCCCCGGCCGGTACGCCTCCGCGAAAGCCCGCAAGAACTACGCCGGCTCCAGCCCCATCACCCGCGCGTCCGGACGCAGCAAAATCGTCCTGGCCCGGTTCATCCGCAACAACCGGCTCACCGACGCCCTGCACTCCCAGGCCCTCTCCGCGCTGTCCGCGTCACCCGGAGCCCGCGCCTGCTACGACAGGCAGCGCGCCCGCGGCCTCGGCCACAACGCCGCGCTCCGCCAGCTCAGCAACCGCCTCGTCGGCATCCTGCACGGCTGCCTGAAAACCAGCACCTGCTACGACGAAGCAACCGCCTGGCCAAACGCCGTCGCACACCTCGAACGCCTCGCCGCTTGACATCTCAGCCCTTGGGATGTCTGACCCGCCCGGGCGGCGGTCGGGCGGGGTCAGCCGTAGCGCTGGACCTGGTGGAAGAAGTCGCTGATGACGTGCAGCTGGCCGGAGCGGGCGACCTGGTCGTAGACGTACTTGCCGACCGCGAGGTCGAGCACGCCCAGGCCGAACGGCGAGAACACGACCGGCTGGTCCGGCGGGACCTTCACCCGCCCGGCCATCACGTCGTCCAGCGTGCCGTCCAGGAACTCCCGGCCGCCGGTGAGCTGCTCGGCCAGGTGCGGCGACGTGCGGGCCTTCAGGCAGTGCTCCACGTCGTCGACGATGTTGACCGAGCCGAGCAGGACCTGCGGCGCGAGGTCGCGCAGCGACACGTGCAGGACCAGCGGGTTGTGCGCGAGCCAGGACAGCTCATGGATGTGCGGCTGGCTGGCCACGGTGGCGAAGACCACCAGGTCACTGGCCCGGATCAGCTGCTCGGCGTCGTCGTACCCGGTGACCTGGCCGCCGCTTCCCGATTTCTCCAGGTACCCGCGGAACCCGGCGGCGCTGTCGGCCGACAGGTCGTGCACGCCGATCTGGTCGAACGACCAGCCGGTGCCGGCCAGGAAGGCGTGGATGTAACGGGCGATCAGGCCCGCCCCCACGAACCCGATCCGGGCCGGGCGCGACCGGGACCGGCTGAGCCAGTCCGCCGCGGACGCGGCCAGCGCGGCGGTCCTGGTCGCGCTGATAATCGAGCTTTCCAGGCAGGCGAACGGGTAGCCGGTCTCGTGATCATTGAGGATGAGCACGGCCGAGGCCCGCGGGATGCCGGCCTGCACGTTCTGCGGGAAGCTGGAGATCCACTTCAGGCCGTCCACCCGCAGCGGCCCGCCGATCGAGGCGGGCAGCGCGATGATCCGCGCGGCCGGGCGGTCAGGGAACTGCAGGAAGCAGGACGGCGGGTTCACCGAGTCGCCGGCGCTGTGCAGCCGGTAGGTGGCCTCGACCAGCTCCATGATCTGGTCCTCGCGGCCCGCCAGCGCGTGGCTGACCTGAGCCCCGGAGACCACCGCGAACGGCGGTATGGTCATCGGCTCGCCGGTCGTGGCCGGGGCCGAGCCCGGGCGGGTGGTCGTCATCAGGGACTCACCTCGACGGTCGGCGCGCAGTCGGCCAGGCGCACCGGGTCGGTCATCGCCACCAGCACCTCGCGCGGTCCCTCGTACGGCTCCCGGCTGTGCGCGCAGCGGATGTTGTCGACCAGCATCAGGTCGCCGGCCTGCCACGGCTCGCGCCTGGTATGCGCCTCGTAGACCTCGTTGAGCAGCTGGACGACGTCCTCGTCCACCGGGTCTCCGTTACCGAAGAAGGTGTTGAACGGCAGCGCGTCCGCGCCGTACATGTCGACTAGGAACTCGCGCACCTCCGGGTCGATCGTCCGCTCGTTGAGGAACGCGATCTGGTTGAACCAGCAGCGCTGCCCGGTGCCCGGGTGCCGCACCACGGCGCTGCGCAGCTGCCGGGTGAGCAGCCCGTCATCGGGCGTCCAGGCGAACTCGATGGCGTTGGCGCGGCAGTAGCGCTCCACCGCGTCCCGGTCGTCGGTGCCGAACGCGTCCGCGACCGAGGCCCCGATGTCCTCGTTGTAGTGCCGGGTGAGCAGCCAGCCCTCCCGCTCGAACCGCGCGACCAGCTCAGCGGGCAGCGCGTCGAGCACGGCCGGCCCGTCGGCCACCCCGGTCGCCCCGGCCTGCGCCGGGGCCTGCAGGCAGGCGAACAGCATCAGGCCGGGGAACTCCAGCGTGTAGCTCAGCTCGTGATGCATGCACATCGGCTGGTTCGGCGGCCACTTCGATGAGGAGTACAGCCCGTCGCCGAAGCTCTGCCGGGCCGCGAAAGCCTCCTTCTCGGTCATCAGGCCGGAGCCCAGCCGCCGGAACACGGCCTCGGTCTGCTGCGCGTCCCGCAGCCCGAGGCCGCGGACCAGGACCGAGCCGTGCTGGGCCACCGCGGCCCGCAGCGCGTCGCGGTGCGCGTCCGCCCAGCCCGGCAGGTCACCGGCGGCGTCCGTGCGCAGCACCGCGGGGCGGCCGGGTCGCACCTCCACGTCGAGCAGCCAGGCGGGTGATGAGGGTGTCATCTGGATTTCCTTTCCGTTTGCGTTTGCGTTTCCGTTTGCGTTCGGCTGGAGCCGCCCGGGCTGGGTCCGAACCGGCCGTCGATGACCCGGGCCAGGTCGGCCAGGACCGGGTAGCGGGTCAGCTCCTTCAGGGAGATCTCGCGGTCCAGGGCGATGGCCAGCTTCACCGCCGACAGCGACGTGCCGCCCCGGTCGAAAAAGTGATCCTCGCGGCCGATCTGGTCGGGCGGGATGCCGAGCACCGCGGCCCAGGCGGCGGCCAGCCGCTGCTCGGCCGGCGTGCCCGGCTTGCTGGTCACGCTCGCCGTGCTCGCCGCGTCCGCCGCGTCCGCCTTGCTCGCCGCGTCCGCCGCGTCCGCCGCGTCTGCCGCGCTGGCCGCCGGGCCGGGCTCCGGCGCCGCCTCCAGCGTCCCGGCCAGCGCGGTCAGCGCCTTCCTGTCGATCTTGCTGTTGGCGGTCAGCGGCAGGCTGTCCCGCCAGTGGAAGGCGGCCGGCACCATGTACCCGGGCAGCGACTGGCCCAGCCGCTCGCGCAGGACCTCGCTGCCCACCGGCTCGGGCCCGGAGCAGAACGCGACCAGCCGCTTACCCTGGTCCGCCCCGGCGATCACGACCGCGCCGTCGCGGACCCCGGGTACCCGCAGCAGCGTGTTCTCGATCTCGCCGATCTCGATCCGGAAGCCGGCGATCTTGACCTGGGTGTCCTTGCGGCCCAGGAACTCCAGGCCGCCCTCGGGCAGCCAGCGGCCGAAGTCGCCGCCCCGGTAGAGCCGCTCGCCCGGGCAGAAAGGATCGGCCGTGAACGCTAGCCGGGTCCGCTCGGGATCGTTGACGTAACCCCGTCCCACGCAGACCCCGGCGAACACGATCGCGCCCGGAGCGCCGAGCGGCACCGGGGCCAGGTGCTCGTCGGTCACGTAGACGCGGACATTGCCGACCGGGCGGCCGAGCGGGACCCCGTTGCCTGCCGGTACCCGGTCCATCACCGCATGATTGGTGTCGTCCGAGGTCTCGGTCAGGCCGTAGGCGTTGACCAGCTTGATCCCCGGCTCGGCCGCGAACCAGCGCTCGGTGAGCTCCTTCTTCAGCGCCTCCCCGGTGACCGAAACGAACCGCAGGTCCGGCAGCTCGCGCGGATGCTGCTCCAGGTAGGACAGCACGACCTCGAGATAGGAAGGGACGACCTGCAGCACGGTGACCCGGCCTCGGCTGACCTCGTCCACGAACCGCTCGACGTCCAGGATCACGTCCTGCCCGATGATCAGGGTCCGGCCGTCGGCCAGCAGCGCGCAGACCAGCTGCCACAGCGAGATGTCGAAGCACTGCGGCGCGGTCTGGGCCACCGTCTGGCCCGCGGTCAGCTGCAGGTCGTCGAGCTTGGCCAGCAGGTGGTTGAGCATCCCGGCGTGCTCGCACATCGCGCCCTTGGGCTCGCCGGTGGAGCCGGAAGTGAAGTAGATGTAGGCCAGCTGACCAGCCGCGACCGGTACGCCGAGATCAGCGCCGGAGTGGCCCTCGGCGTAGGCCGCGCCGATCAGCACCTGCTGGACCCCGGGCCGGGCGCGCAGCGCCTGGCTGAGCGAGCCGGTGCTGCCGGGCTCGGTCAGGACCAGCTGGCAGCCGGCCCGGGCCAGGGTGGCCGCGATCCGGTCGGCCGGGAAGTGCGGCTCGATGGGCAGGTACACCCCGCCGGCCTTGAAGACGGCCAGGACGCTGGCCATCCAGTCCAGGTTGCGCTCGGTCACCACGGCGACCACGCCTTCGGGGCGCAGCCCGCGGGCCAGCAGGGCCCGGCCGAGCTGGTTGGCCCGGGCGTTGAGGTCCTGGTAGGTCCACTCCCGGTCGCCGTGCCGGGCCGCGACGGCGTCCGGGTGCGCCCGGGCCCGCTGCTCGAACAGCTCGTGGAACCTGCGGTCGGGCAGCTCCCGGCGCGGACCGGCCAGCCCGTCGAGCTGGAACCGCAGTTCCTGCTCCGACAGCAGGCTCTGCCGGGCGTGCTGTCCTTGCGGATCGGCGGTCATCAGCGCCAGCGCGGCGAGGTGATAGCCGGCGATCCGGGCCGCGCAGTCCGCGTCGAGCACGTCGGTCCGGTAGCGCAGCCGCAGTGCGAGCTGGCCGCCCCGGGCGCTGATCCCGGTGCCCAGCACCGCGGCGCCGGGCAGCTCACCGAGCCGGTCGGCCGGGTCGAAGACGGTCTCGAACGCGGGGCCGGCCAGGCCCAGCTCGCGCCGGACCGCATCGACGGGGTAGTCCTGGTGCGCCCGCAGCCCGGCCTCGGCCTGGTCCGCGGCCAGCACGATCTCCCGCCACGAGCCGGGCTCGGTGCTCAGCCGGACTGGCAATGGCGGCCCGCTGGTCCCGGCGGCCAGGCCGGCCAGGACCACAGGCTCGCCGGACAGCGCGGCGAGCACCTTGGCCTGCGCGGCCAGGAACACCGCGGGCAGCGGCACGGCCAGCTGGCCGGCCAGCTCGGCCAGTCCCGACGCGAGCTGGTCAGGGACCGGCGCCAGGTGCTCGGCCACGCCCGGCACCGGATCGAGGGTCCAGCGCGGGATCGCGGTGAACCCGCCGGCCCGAGCACCCCGCGCCAGTACTCCCGGCTGCCGGTGGCGGCGGCGGCCCGCCGGGTCCATCTGCCTGATCGCGGTCATCTGATCTCCCGTGCTGGGTTGCCGCCCCACCGTGCGTTGCTGGGTACGTCCTCGCCCTTCATCAGGAAGGAGTCGGTGACCAGCTCGGCGCCATCGCCCAGCGTCACGCCGTAGTGCACCAGCGCGCCGACCCCGAGGGTGCAGCCGGCCCGATGGTGCTCCGGTCGGACTTGAACGTGCCGTCTTCCTGTGAGTGGCACTGGACCGAGCTGCCCACGTTCAGGGTGGCGTCGTCGCCGATGCTGGCCAGCGTCCGCTCGGTCAGCCCGCAGCCGTCGTCAAAGACCCGGCGGCCCAGCCGCACGCCCAGCGACCGCCAGACCAGGTTCTTGAACGGGGTGCCGTCGAAGACCGGCAGGTACTCTATGGCCGGCACCTTCCAGAGGCGTTCGTGCCGCCAGAAGTGGGGGTCGTAGATGGAGCAGTAGCGCGGCCGCAGCGGCCGGAACCGGGTGAGGATCCGCTCGGCCAGGACGTAATAGACCGGGGTGATCAGGATGCTGAGGGCCAGGAACGCCGCGATCACCGACTCGGAGAACGACTCGAACATGTCCACGGTGGCCAGGCCGAGCAGCACGATCAGGAACAGGTGCAGCCACCGGGAGAACAAGAACACGCCCATGGTCCGCAGGTTGTAGCGGTTCTTGGCCGACAGCCGGCGGCGAAATTCGTCCCCGGTCCGCAGGTGGTCGAACCGGCCGTCGCGTTCCACCGAGCGCGGGATCTCGAAGGGCGGCGAGCCCAGCAGGCCGACGCCTTCGCGGACGGCGCCGTCGAGCGGGATCATGACCTTGGTGGCCAGCAGGCAGTTCTCGCCGGTGCGGCCGCCCGGCGGGTAGGCGATGCTGTTGCCCAGGAAGTTCCTCGGGCCGATCGACACCTGGCTGACCCGGAACGACGTGCTCGAGTACTCGGCGTTGAGGATCGAAAGCCCGTCGGCGACCATCGTCCCGGTGCCGACGAAGTTCAGGTACGGGGTCTCATGCGCGACCTGGGTGCCGAAGTTCGATCCGGTCTGCTCGATCCGGGACAGGTCGTACCCGATGAAGCGCAGGTAGTAGACGATGTAGGAGCTGTCGCCGAACAAGTGGGTGAAGAACTTCAGCGAGGTCGTGCGGGTGATCGTCCGGTGTACCCGGTAGTGGAACCCGTACAGCGGATAGACCTGCCCCGGCTTGATGAACAGCCGCAGCGCGCGCGGGATCGTGACCAGCAGGAGGACGTCGGCCACGATGCCGCCGACGAACAGGGCCAGGGAGAGGATCAGCGCGTCGGCGTAGAGCGACCCCGAGGTGATCGAGAAGCCCGGGCTCAGCAGCTTGTTCAGGGTCGGCACCGAGGTCAGGATCAGGTAGAAGCCCCCTTCGGCCACGGGCAGGAGCACCAGGAGCAGCAGGGCCAGGGTGAGCAGGCAGTACCGGGCGCGGCGCAGCCGGCCCGCACCGGGCCGGCTCGGTCCGCTGGTAGGACAGCTCGGTGGGCTGGGCGGGTGACCCGTGCCACCGTTCGCCGTCGGGGACCCGCTGGCCGCTGTGCAGCGCCGAGGTGTGCCCGAGCTGCGCCCCGTCGCCCAGCGCGGTGTTGATGTCCAGCACGGTCTTCTCGCCGGCGAAGGCGTCCTGGCCGATGGTGACCGGGCCGGTCTGGATCTGGCCCGCGCGGGCCTGGTAGCAGGTGAAGAACGACTCCTTGCGGATGACGGAGCCGGTCCCGATGGTGAGCAGGTCGGTGCAGACCGGCACGGTGCGGGACAAGATCGTGACGCTGTGCCCGACCCTGGCGCCGAGCATCCGCAGGTAGAACGGGTAGATGGGGGTCCCGGTGAACAGGACGGCCAGCGGGCTGGACCTGGTCAGGACCTTGACCACCCAGAACCGGAAGTAGGCCAGGCTCCAGACCTGGATCCGCTGCGGCTTCCACCGGCCGATGAGCAGCCATTTGGCCGCGATCGGCAGGGCGGCCAGGACGAAGAAGGCGGCGCTGCCGAACAGGACCGCGCGCAGGTAGATGTCGACGAAGCCGGAGCCGTCGGAGATCCAGTCGAAGGCGCGGGTGACGACGGAGGCGGCCAGGAAGCAGTAGCCGAGGAAGAACAGCAGCTGCAGCGTCCCGCACCGGACGAACTGCCGGGTGCTGGGCCGGGCCGCCGGCTCGGCCGCAGCCCCGGGTTCGGCAGGGGCCTCAGGCTCGGCCGGGGCGGGCGCTGCCGTCCCGGCCGGGACGGGCGCCGTAACGGTGAGCGCCGTGGCCAGGCCGGCGATGGTCGGGTGCTGGTAGATGTCCTTCATCGACACCGAAGGCAGCCCGGGCCGCTTCCTGACCCGGGCGCAGAAGTGCGCCATGACCATGGAGTCGGCGCCCAGGTCATCGAAGAAGTGGCTGTCGGCCGCTACCTGATCGGCGTGTATGACCTCGGCCAGGATCGCGGCCAGGTCCCCGGCGCACCCGTCCTGGGTGGCCGGAGCTTCCCGGATGGCCAGCGACGCCTGGCTGGCTGGAGCGGCCCGGGTTCCCGATGACGCCCGGGGGCCCGGGGGCGCAGCCTGATCGCCGGTCAGGACCTCGAGTGGTTTGGCCACCGGTCAGCTCCTTGCGCCAGAAGTCGGACATTCCCGGTTACGTCGGCCGAGCGGGACGAATAAGCCGCCGCCCCGGCCTTCGCCGCGGGCTCAGCCGTCCGCTGGCCGCGGGTCCGCTCGCCGGGACGGCCGCCCCGCTCAGCGGAGCCGGCCCGCTGGCCAGGGTGGCCGGACCCATCGACCGAGCTGAGCACGTCCTCGCCGTACAGGTCCCGGAGCCAATTGGTCTGGTAGACGGTGTCGAGATAGCGTTCGCCCAGGTCCGGGGCGATAGCCACGGCGGTGAGCTCGCGCGCGGCGTGCTCGGTCAGCCAGTCCATCGCGCCGCTGACCACCGTGCCGGTCGAGCCGCCGAACAGGAACCCGCGCCGGGCCAGCCGGTGACAGGCCCGGACGGTGTCGGCCTCCGCCACCCGGATCACGCCGTCCACGTAAGACTCGTCCAGCATGGGCGGGCGGATGCTGGTGCCCAGGCCCGGGATCATCCGGCAGCCCGGCTCCCCGCCGAAGGCCACCGAGCCGACGCTGTCGACCGCGATGATCCGGACCGGCCGGTGCCACTCCCGGAAGTAGCGCGCACAGCCCATCAGGGTGCCGGTGGTGCCGGCCCCGACGAACAGCACGTCCAGCCCGGGGAACTGGCGGGCGATCTCCGGCGCGGTGGTGTGGTAGTGCGCCTGCCAGTTACCCGGGTTGGTGTACTGGTTGAGCCACACGTACTGGTCGCCGGAGGCGCACAGGCCGCGGACGTAGTCGATCCGCGCGCCGAGGAACCCGGTGACCGGATGCGGCTCGGCGATCATGTGCACCTGACTGCCCAGGGCTTCCATCAGCAGCCTGGTCGAGAGGTTGCACCGGGAGTCGGTCACGCACAGGAACCGGTAGCCCTGGCTGGCCGCGATCATGCTGAGGGCCACGCCCAGGTTTCCGGACGAGGATTCGACCAAAACTGACCGTGACGTCAGTATCCCGGTCTGGCGGGCGGACTCTACCATCGCCGCCGCTGCTTTCATCTTGATCGAGCCGGCGAAGTTGAATCCCTCGCACTTCAAGTACAGCGAGCGCCCGAATATCGGCTGCAGGTCGACATATAGTTCGTCCTCGTTGAATGCCTGCGGAACGGATATTACCGGCACGTTGGCCTCCTCACCGGTCGCGGTGCGCTCGGCAGCTCATGGTTACCGGCGCAAGTTGAGGAAGCGCTGGTCCGCTCTTTGCCGACATTTTTATAAACGCCGGGGCTTTCATCTGTGCCACCTCCGTTTCCGGGCCTGGGCCGGGCCCGCGGCCCGCTCCGGTGACGAGGGCCCAGACCGGATGACCGCGGGCGGCCTGGACGGAAAACTGATGATCGGCCGGGCCTCCTGCGCGCCACTGGCTGGCGCGTGCGGACGGCGGACGGCGGCCGTCGGGACCGCCGCCTCCCTCGGTCGGGCCCAGGCTCAGGCCTGCGGTCCGCCAGGGGCCGCGCCAGCTGGCTGGCCTGCCCGCCTAGCTCCTGATAAGTCCGCATAAGCCGGGGTGAGCTGCTTGCGCGGCCCGCTCGGCGCTCAGCTTGCCCTGGTCGCAAGCTGTCGCTGCGAGCCTGGCCCCAGGGCCCGAGGGCGCGTTCCCGCCGCCAGGCTGGATCTGTATATCTGGCCCGGTCCAGGTGGCTGGCACGGGCCAGCACGCGACCTCATTCAGGGGATCCTGGCTGCTCCCCGTGGCATTACGTGCCCATGTCAAAAGCTGCACTAACGTCCCCCCCGGTCATCAGCGCATCAGGCTCTCTTGCTAACGCGAAATACCCAGGCCAACGTGCCCCCATGCCACGATAAAGCCCTGGATCGATGCGGCGGTAAATTACCGCGAGGCGCGCCCCCGCGGTGCGTCTATAGCGCGGTTCCCCGTCATACCCATATTCACGCGCGAAGGCACTGGCAGGTTCACATGCGTGCCTCGAATAGTCAAAGCATGGCAAAATCGGGCCGGCTGAGAGTAGTTGCCGACCGGAACTGCTTACTCTCGGCCCCGGGCCGCGGAGCCCGGGCCCGGCCGGGTGCCGGAGAGTCGTGTCCCCGGCACCCGGTCCCCCCGGGTCCTGGGTCAGCCGGCTCCGGTGATCAGCGCCCGCATCTTCGGGGTGCCGATCCCGGTGACCTCGTCATAGCCCGGCGTGGTAGGGAACAGGCCGTTATTGGTGGCGGCGGCCTGCTTAGGCCCGATGCCGGTGATGTCGTGGAAATACTGGCCCGGGTCGGTGTTGAGCAGCAGGTAGAGCAGCGGGTTGAAGTTGCCCGTGCGGTGGCCCTGGTAGCTGTCGCGGTCGGCGGCGATCGCCGACCACAGCGGCGAGGACAGGCTGGTCCCGCCGTCGCCGAACCAGCCGGGCGGGGTCTCGAACTGGCTGAAGGACCCGCACAAGCTGTTCGGCGTGTTGTCGTTGCCGGTGCAGAACTCGGCATATGGGGTGTACTGATCCGCGGTGGCCGAGATGTCCGGCTCCTCGCGGCAGGGCGTGCCGTCGGCGGCCAGCACGCACTGCGTGGTTCCGTTGCCGAACGTGGTGAACGAGCTGTTCACCCCCGGGCCGTGCTGGTAGGCCGGGCGGCCCCAGAACTCGCTGGACCCGCCGCCGCTCGCGCCGGTGAAGGTGCACCAGAACAGGCCGGTCTCGCCGTTCACCGAGGCGGCGGTGTTGCAGAGGTTGCCGGGGTTCCAGGCCGTCTCGACGCCAGTGGGGTAGGCCGGGTGCGGGCTGGTCCCGGGGTTGTCGCTCTCCAGCGACGTGCCGCCGACGCTGGTCACCCAGGGCTGAGCGGGCGGGTCGTCGACGTTGACGCCGGTCGAGCCGTCGGTCGGGATGCAGTCGAACGCGCCGTTGTCGCCGGAGGCCACGAACATGCTCTGGCCCTGCAGCGCCATCTGCTCGAAGATCACGTTCTCGGCCTGGGCCATGGCCAGCCCGACATCGGGCTCGCACATCCCGTAGCTGGAGTTGATGGCCGACGCCGTGTCGTCGCTGGCGATCCGGGTGAACTCATCCAGCGTGGTCTGCCCGGTGTCGTCGGCCGGCGCGTTGTACACGATGACGTGGCGCACGTCGGGCGCGATCGCCAGCTGCGTCTCGACGTCGGCGTCGACCTCGATGTCGGCTGAGTAGCCCTGCAGCTCCGGCGGGCAGGTGTCGCCGGCCGGGCAGGCCGGGTTCAGCGGCCCGCCGTCCACGTTGACGTCCACCAGCGGCGGAGTGTATCCGGGCCCGAAGAAGGTCTGGGTGTAAGTGGCGATGTCGGACGGCAGGTAGGCGGACAGCTCGAAGACGCCCAGGGTGACGCCCGCGCCCTGGCCGGCCGGGCCGGCCTGGGGCGCGCCGTAGATGGAGTTGAGCTGCGAGGGCGTCAGGCCGCTGCAGCCCGGCCCGGCCCCATAGCCGTCGGGGAACGGCTCGAAGGTGGTGAAGAAGTCGAACAGCTGAGCGTCGGTGGGGTACGGCGCCTCGCAGCTGGACGTGGCCGCTGGCCGGCTCGCGCCCGGGCGCGCCGAGCGGGCGGCTGGGCTGGCGGTCGGGCCCGACGCCGGGTTGGCGTTCGGCCGCGTGCTTGGTCCCGCGATCGGCTCCGGCCGCTTGATCATGTCGTGCTCGCGCACGGTGTTGGTCAGCCCGATCACGCCCAGGACGCCGCCGGCCAGCGCGCGGGGCAGGCGCACCGACGCGGAGTTGGCGAAGAACCTGGTGCCGCCGGGCGCCCGGTACATGCTCAGCGTGGTGCCGAAGGCGGCGGACACCTGCTGGCTGGTGCCCACGGCCCGGACCAGGAACGGCGACGAGGACCGCTCGACGCTCAGCCCGCGGCCGGACAGGTAGCGGCCGACCGCGGCCCGCGCCGCCGCGGTGGGCGCGAACCGGGCGTCAAACTGCCCCTTGGCCAGCCAATGCTGATAGTCCGGGCTGCCCTTGGTGTAGACCGTTTTGAGCAGGGCGCCCAGGCCATTCTCGTTCCGGGGCGCGAGTGCCACCTCGACCGACATCCGCGCACTGCGGTACGTGCCGGTCATCGTGTCGGTATTGGGAGCCAGGCTCCCGTGCAGTGCGACAGAACCCGGCGGGACGACAGCCGGCGCCGCTCCCGCTGATGTCGCGAACGCTCCCGTCAGCGCGGTCATCCCCAGCCCGATCAGGGTGAGGCCGGCCGCGTGTATCCAACGCTGAATCATGCAAGCCCTCCGTGGCCATGACGGTCCTGGCCGACGTCTCGGTCCGGCCGCCGGAGCCCGTGGCCTAGCGCCGGAGTGCGAGGAGCCTGCGATCGCCTGCCCAAGGCGAGACGTTCGCGATGACATTGGACAGAACGGACGATACTTACGGCGTCAGCGTGATTCAGATAGACCACTGTGTCAAGAAGCAAGAATGGCCCGGATATCGGACGGCTAACTCAGCCCTCGTCTGGCCGGGATGCCCTACTGTCTGCCTCGGTCATCGGTTACCCGCGGTGCCGAGGATGGGGGATCTCATGCCAGATCGCGCGGCGTGCGTTGTTGACGCGTTCATGCTGCTGGAGCGAAGCGGCAAACTGCTCATGCTGCGGCGGGCCGGCGATGCCGGGTACGCCCCGGGCCTGTTGTGCCCGCCGTCGGGCCACGTGGAGCAGGGGGAGCGCGTGCTCGACGCGGCCATCCGCGAGACGGCCGAGGAGATCGGCGTGCTGCTGCGGCCAGCCCAGATTCGCTGCGCGGCGGTGGTGCAGCACCGGGGGCCGGACGGCCAGGTACGGATCGGGTGGTTTTTCACGGCCGGACCGGGGTGGGCGGGGGAACTAGTCAACCGCGAGCCCGCCAAGCACTCCGGCCTGGAGTGGATCGACCCGGGTATGCCGCGGACGGACCTGGTGGCTTACGCCTGGGCTGGCCTGCGCGCCTGGCAGGCCGGCGCGCCGCACGCCATCTTCTTCCAGGCCCCCGGCAGCCCGGTCCACTTCGACCCTGGCCAGGAGGAGGAACTCGTGCTGCTGCCCTCTCCGCAACAGCCGTCATCAGGGAGTCTGCGATAGTGCCCAGGGACTGCGGCTGTGACGATGTCGGCGACCAGCGGCGGAGCTTCCCCAGGCCGCTCAGGCGGGCGCTCCAATCGTGGCGCCGAGCACGCCGGGAAGCTGCGCCCGCGATGTGACTCCCAGCTTCGGGAAAACCCGGTACAGATGCGATTCAACGGTCCGGTGCGAGAGGTAGAGCCGCTGCCCGATCTCCCGGTTCGACAGTCCTCCGGCCGCCATCTGGACGATCTGAAGCTCCTGCGACGTGAGCCCTTCGAGCGTGTCAGGGATCCGCTGACGGCTGGCCTCACCAGCGGCCCGGAGTTCCTGGCGGGCCCGCTCGCCCCACGGGCGGGCGCCAAGCGCGTCAAATGCATCACGCGCCGCGCGCAACGGCACCCGCGCTTGTGCTGAGCGCCGCCGCCGCCGCAGCCACTCCCCGTACGCCAGTCGCAACCGGGCCAGCATGAACGGCCACGTCGTCAGGTCGCGGCCAAGCGCGTCCGCAAACTGAGCACCAGCGTCCGCGCCGTCGGCCAGAAGCGCGCGGGCGTACAGCATCTGAAGGCCAATCCAGGGAGAGGGAGTCTGCCGGGCGAGCGGCTCAAGTTCCCGCATGACCGCGCGGGCGTGATCGCGGTGACCGCTACGCGCGGCAGCTTCGGCCAGGTCGCCGATCATGAAGCACTGCAGGGCCCGATGATGGGCTGGGTCGCCCGGCTGCAAGCGGCGCAGCTGCTCGTAGGCGTCTTGATGGCGGCCATGTCCCAGCGCCGACAGGCCGCGCGCGTACTGCACCAGCGCGAGCAGGGCCGCAGCGCCCGCCGGCAGTCCGGCCCTTTCGGCCTCGGCCGTCAGGTCCACGACCACTGCTTGCTCGCCGCGCACAGCAGCGACCACCGCCTTGGCTACCAGGGCTCCCGCGTGCCACAACGGCTGAGCGGTCTCCGTTGCCAGCCGGCCTGCCTCCTCGGCCATCGGCAGCCCGACCGCGAAGTCGGATATGAGGATCGCCGCCCAACTCCGAGTCTGCAGGACCCGGGCGAGCGTGTGCAGGCGGCCCTGCTCGCGAAGCCGCGCGGCGGCTGCCCCGAGCAGCAAGGAGGATTGATCGTAGACGCCACCAGTCACGGCCGCCGCCGTGCCCAGCATGTATACGGCCTCGGGGCTCGCATGCGGGACTGAGCCCGGCAGACGGCGGGATACCGCCGCGCCTCGCTCGATCGGCGCCGCGTAGGCCTGGATCTGCAGCAGCCGGGGGTCGTCTTGGGCTACCCGGGCATGATCTGCCGCCTGAAGCACCTCGTGTCCGGCGTGCTGATCGAGGCCGCCCCAGAAACAGCGGGAGGCTGCCGCCATAAGGAGACTGACCGACAGGTCCTTCTCTCCCACGGCGTCCATGCTCCTGGCGGTCTCCACCAGGGCATGAACCCGAGCGGGATCTCCTGCGGATCCCTCGCGAAAGGCATCTCCCAGCCACATCGCCTGCGCCCGCTCCCGCGCTCCCAGCTCGAGCAGGTCCGCCTCGCGCAACAGGCGCAGCACCATCTCGCTCCTGCCCAGCTCGCTTGCCGCCTCCGCCGCGCTCAGCAGCAGCGACCCGCACCGGTCAGGATCGGCAGTAAGAGCCGCAGCGCGCTCAAATGCGGCAGCTGCGGTAATGATTGCCCCGCGCCTGCGTGCCCGGCCGGCAGCTTCCTCGAGTTCTGATGCGATCGCCGGGTCCCTGTCGACTGCGGCCGCCGCCCGGTGCCACACCCGCCGGTCTTGGTCATCGGTCAGCACCTCGGCCAGGGCGCCGTGGGCCGTGTGCCGCTCGGCGACGGTCGCCGCCTGGTAGATCGCCGAGCGGACAAGCGGATGCCGAAAGTGCAGGGCCGGACCATCGATGTCGATGAGCTGCGCTTCAGCCGCCGGGACTAGATCGCCGACCGCCGGATGTCCGCCGCCAGCTATCTGTGCAGCTCGCATTATCTCTGCCAGCATGCCGCCATCGTCGGCCGCGGCGATCCGTAGCAGCGTGCGGGTGATATCCGGCAGGTCGGCCGCACGGGACGCGAATGCATGCTCTACGCGGGCGGTCAGCGGCAGGAGTGGCGGAAGCATCACCTCGCCGCCGCGCGCGCTGGCGCCGAGCGCCGCAGGCAGCTCCAGCAGTGCGAGCGGGTTCCCGCCTGCCTCCTTGAGTAGTCGTTCCCGCACCGCAGGCGCGAGCTCCGGATAATGAGCGTCCAGCAGTCCGCTAGCGGGCTCGTCAGCGAGCCCGCTGATGTGCAGCTCGGGCAGCCCGGCGTCGAGCAGCGCACTGTGATGGCCATCTCGGATCGCAGCCAGGATGATGATCGGGTCTGATTCAACGCGGCGTCCGGTGAACGCCAGCGCGTCAGCAGTCGGCTGATCGAGCCAGTGAGCATCCTCGACAATCAGCGCCACCGGAGCGCGCCCCGCGGCCTCGCTGAGGAGCTCCAGCGCTGCCAAGGCGATCAGGAACGGCTCGGCCGCCGCTGCGCCGGCCATGCCAAACGCAGCCTTCATCGCGTCACGCTGCAGCGGCGGAAGGTTGTCGACGCGACCTAGGATCGGCCGCAAGAGCTGGTGCAAGCCCGCAAACGGAATGTTGGCTTCGGATTGCACTCCTGCGGTGCTCAATACGAGCATGCCCCGGTTCGTGGCGATCTCGCTCGCCGCTGCCAGCAGGGCCGATTTCCCGATACCGGCCTCGCCCCGCACTACCAGGGCCCCGCCGCGCTCATGCACGCCCTGCAGGAGGCGAGCGATGACCTCCCCCTCCTGATGGCGACCGAGCAAAGGGGCCCCTGTCATGACACGCCCATCCTCCCGCGCCTCGACCGAACCGTCTAGCTGCAGAAGTCACAGAAGCATCAGACCTACCCATAACCCCAGAAGCCCCAGAACTTCCGCCGCCATGGGCGACCCTGGGCCGGACGAGTCAGTGATGACACTGAAGCGGCACCGGCCATGTGAGACCGCGCTGCAGTCGTCTCACGGACGCGATGTCGGGCCGTGCTCGCGTAGAAAGGAGCTACGTCCTGGGGTTCTGCTCAGGTGAAGGGGGCCGGGGCGGCCGGATCTGGGGGGATCCGGCCTGCACCGGATGGGGCTGGCCGGATCTGGGGGAATCTGGGGAGATCCGGCCAGCACCGGGGGGACGGCCGGATCTGTGGGGATCCGGCCGCCGGGGGACGGCCGCGGCAGGAAGATTCTGCCTAGGCGTTCAAGGGATCAAGCTGACGGTGCACCGGATACCTGCCGCGCGTGCGAGTCGCGCGCATCGGTGGTCACCAGCGCGCAGCGGTATAGCTCGGCGGCGGCGACATAAGCCGCGTCGTAGGTGGTCAGGTTGCTGCGGAGGGCCGCGTTTACGGCATTTGCCGATATGCGCAGCGCTCGGGCTCAGTCTCTACCTGTCCTCCATGACCTGCGTACCTTCAGTGCGCTGCGGTGGTCTTAGCTGGCAGTGCATGTAGTGGGCGTAGGCACGCCGGGACCGTAAGCCAGGCCAGCGGCCCCGGCAGTGCGTTCAGGATCGCGGCATCGCGGTTCGGCCAGGGGAGCCTGAGGCGGCAGGCCGTGACAGACCGCGGCGGCGTTTCGACGTTCCCCGTCCGGTGGCAGCGGCAGGATGATGATCATGAGGGGGAACGATCATGAGGCAGGTGGTCAGCGGGGGCATCGGGGAACTGCGCGCGACGATGAGCGGCCCGGTCATCGCGCCCGGCGACCCGGACTTCGATGACCGGCGCCGGGTGTGGAACGCGGATATCGACCGGCACCCGGCGGTGATCGCCCGGTGCGCGTCAGCGGCCGACGTGGCCACGGCGATCGGCTTCGCCCGCGAGCATCAGCTAGAGATCGCCGTCCGCGGCGGCGCGCACGACTCCGCGGGCACCGCTACCTGCGATGGCGGCATGATGATCGACCTGAGCCTGCTGAACGACGTCCGGGTCGACCCGCAGGCCCGGCGAGCACACGCCGGCGGCGGCGCGCTGCTGTCGGACCTCGACGCGGCCACCCAGGCGCATGGCCTGGCCGTGCCGGCCGGGCTGATCAGTCATACCGGCGTCGGCGGGCTGACCCTGGGCGGCGGCATGGGCTGGCTGACCCGCAAGTTCGGCCTGAGCATCGACAACCTGGTCTCGGCCGAGGTCGTGACCGCCGACGGCCGGGTCCTGCGGGCATCGGCCGCCGAGAACCCGGAGCTGTTCTGGGCCATCCGCGGCGGCGGCGGCAACTTCGGCGTCGTCACCTCCTTCGAGTTCCAGCTGCATGAGGTCGATCCGACCGTGCAGTTCGGGCTGTTCTTCTGGAGCCTGGACCAGGGCCCGGAGGCGCTGCGGCTGGCCCGCGAGATCGTCGCGGCCCTGCCGCCGGACGTCAGCGCCGTGATCGGGGCGGTCAACGCGCCGCCGGCGCCTTTCGTCCCCGAGCAGCACCACTTCCAGCCCGGCTACGTCCTGCTGCTGACCGGATTCGGGTCCGCGCAGGAGCACGCGGAACTCGCGGCCCGGGTTCGCCAGAGCCTTCCGCCGCTGTTCGACCTCGTCACGCCGATGCCCTACGTCGCGCTGCAGCAACTGCTGGACGAGGCCAATGCCTGGGGCGTGTACGCCTACGACAAGGGCGCCTACGTCGCGGACCTGTCCGACGAGGTCATCGAGCTGGTCACCGAGCGCGTGCCGGCCAAGAGCTCGCCGATGTCCGTTTTGCTGCTCTACCGGCTCGACGGCGCGTACAGCACGGTCGGCGACGCCGACACCGCGTTCAGCGGCGGGCGCTCGCCGCGATACTCGGCCTTCATCATCGGCGTCGCACCGGACGCCGAGGTGCTGGCGGCCGAGCGGCGCTGGGTCCGGGGCTTCTGGGATGCGCTGCGCCCCTACGCCGTCGGCGGCGGTGATGGCTACATCAACGGCACGGCCGACCACGCCGTTCGATCGGGTCCGCGCCAGCTACGGCCCGGCCAAGTACGAGCGGCTAGCCAGGATCAAGGCCGAGTATGACCCGGACAACATCTTCCACGTCAACGCCAACATCCGGCCTGCCTGACGGGAGCACCCAGCCACCACCGCTCTTCGCGCCCGGGAGGGCCCGCCCCTGCGCTGATCCAGAGCTGATTCGCGGCCTGCGTGCGTGCGGCAGGATGAGGGTGTGGCGCGAATCCGGACCCAGACGGCCAGCGGCAAGCCCGCGGCACTACGCGAGTTCCTCGTCCGGCAGGACCCGGCTTGGCTGGCCGACGAGCTACTGCGCATCGCCGCCGCCGACCCGCTGGTCGCGGCACGGCTCAAGGCGGCGGCGGGAGCGGACCGGGTCGGCCTGGTGGATCTGTCCGGACTGCTGCGCGAGCTGGACACGGCAATCCTTCCCGGCGGCTACATCGAGTACGGGGCAGCCTTCGGATATGCACACAGCATTGGCAAGGTCCTCGGCCAGGTGGAAGAACTGATAAGGGAGGGGTTTCCGGACGCTGCGATCGAAGCGGCCGAGCACGCCCTGGGCCTCCTGGAGGAAGCCTTCGGCCAGGTTGACGACTCGGACGGCGAGCTGAGTGCCATCAAGGCCCTGGCGCAGGACATACACCTGACCGCGTGCGAGGCCGCCCGCCCAGATCCGGTGGAACTCGGCGAGCGGCTCGCTAGTTGGGCGCTGCGCTCTGATTGGGAGATCTTCCTGGATGCGCCGTCCGCCTATGCCGGCGTGCTTGGTCAAGAAGGCCTGGCCGAGTTCGAGGCAGTCATCGACGAGCAGTTCCAGGAACTGCCCCGGCTGGCTCCAGGCGATGAACGGGACACCGGCTCCCGGTCCGATCGGTTCCGGCCGACATTCCTCAAGGAATCGCTGGCCGCACTGCGCAGCGCCGACGAGGTGGTTGAGGTTATCGCGCACGATCTGGCCTCGTCGTACCAGTTCTTCCGCGCGGCCCAGGTGCTGGCCGCCGACGACCGGGTTGAAGAGGCGCTCGATTGGTTGTCACGGGGCCGCACGGCGTTCGGCGATGCTGATCAACGGCTCGCGGATATGGCAGCTGACCTGCACCACCGGGCCGGCCGCCACCAGCCGGCCGCTGACATCGCCTGGCAGAGGTTCACCGCCGACCCGAGCCTGGGCAGGTATCAAAGGCTGCACGAGTTCGCCGCCGCAGCCGGTGACTGGCCACAGCGCCGTCAAGCGGCCCTGGAATTGCTGCGCGCCCAGCCAATCGCCGACGCCGCCCGTCCCGGGCCGTCCTGGGCAGAACCGCCTGGCCACTCCATCCTCGTCGAGGTGCTGATGTGGGAGGGGGACATCGACGCTGCCTGGCAGGCTGCCCGGCACGGCGGATGCACTCGCCGGCTTTGGCTCGACGTGGCTCGGGCCCGCGCCGGACAGCACCCCGCCGATGCCATCTCCGTCCTTCAGCAGGAGATCTTGAGAGCCATTAAGGGCGCCAAACGACCGGCGTACCATGTGGCCGCTGAACTAGGCCAGGAGCTGCGCGGTTATGCCGAGCGCGCTGACGTGGCCGCCGAATTCACAATGTGGATACGCAAGGTCCGGGCCGATAACACTCGACGCCATGCCCTGCAGAACGAATTTGACCTAGCGCGCCTGCCGCGTTAGGCAGGTCATCGTAGGTGCTGTTGGGTCTGGGCGGTTTGGCGCAGGCCGGTAGAGCAGGCGCGGATCACCCAGGCGGCGGAGTTGCCGTTCGAGGCCGGCGATCGGGTAGAGGTCCCCCGGAACCCGCTCGACTGATGTCGCCGCCGCCGGAAGCAGCTACTGGACGGGCCCTGGGGCTGACCTCCGGCCGGCTGGTCATAACCGGCTGGCTGGCCATAACTGGGCGGCTGGCCGTAGCCAGACTGCTGGCCATAACCAGGCGGCTGGGCAAAACCGTCTGGCTGGCTGTAACCAGGGGGCTGGCCATAGCCGGGTGGCTGGCCGTAACCAGGGGGTGGTGCCTGGTAGGCAGCTGCCTGCTTCCTCGCCTGGTACGCAGAGCGATCACGGAAGAACCGGACGATCATGAGGACCGGAAGGATGAACACGTAGAAGAAGAGCAGGTAGTGCCCGCCCTTGAAGACGAGCAGCAGGTAGAGGCCGTAGATCGTGAACCCCGTCCCGAGGACGCCATTCCATACTCTCCGTGACGTGGACTGACCGGTCTTGATGCTCGCCATGACGAGCATCGCGATGCCACTGAGGATGAGAAACAGTACATAGATGTGGAACACGTCGTACCTCTCTGGTGCCACCTGCCTGCCTGGAGAAGTCAAGGCATTCGACCATAGGCCTTGTGAGATAGTAGGCCAATTCACTCAAACGTTGCTGATTCCGGATCGTCTCGGGCATCCTCGGCGGGCACGATCGGGCGCTCGGTGAGCCCTCACCAAGCCCCGCGTGGAAGCGAGCATTCTGGTCAGCCCACCGTGGGCGGCTCGGTGGCTGGCGGTCGCGCCGGGGGTCTGCCGATCAGCTCGATGAGCGCGAGGAAGATCAGCAACAGGACCACGATCAGCACGACCACCGCCGCGGTTGGCCTCCCCCAGAACACGAACACCAGCGCCGCAAGCGCCGTTACCCCGGTCCGCAGCCCCTTGCGGTGTTCGTACGTCCACTGGCCGACCGGGCCGGTACGCACCCCGGCAAGCTCGGCACGATCGCGGAGCCAGCTGAATCCGCGGGAGATCGCCGAGCGGGTCTGGACCGCGGTAATGGATGGCCCGGTCAAGAAGGCGCCGACCGCCACGACAAGCCCTACAACGAGCAGCGTACGCAGCCCTGCTCGGATGAACCGGACGAGCGTGTCGAACATCGCGGCAGCCGCATCGGCGGGCAGCCTGCTACTCGGGACGCTGTTCAGGTATATGCCGCGGAAGATCAGCAGTGCCGCGCCCAGGACAAGCATGGACGTGGCCAGGCCGAGCCCGGCTCCGATGAGGGCCCGCCGGTGCCGGCGGGCGACATAGACCCCAGCCGCCAGCAGCACGAGCGCGGCAATCGGCAGCACGATTTTGAGATTGTTGATCAGCCGGTAGCCAGTCTGCGCCTTGACTAGGTACTTCGACGAGAAGAGCGTGAGCGTGGGATTGATCGGGGGAAGCCGGTCTACGATCGTGAGCCCCCTGGCGCTCAGTCCGTCCTTCACGAGCGCGATGAACGGCCCGAGACTAAGAGTGACCTGCCCGTTGCTGACGCTGACGGCGCCGCCACCGCGGCCGGAAAGGGCCTTCACCAGCTGAGCGTGCGCGACGGTGTTGCCCTTGACCCATACCCGGGCGAACGCCGGCCCGGTCACGATCTTGCGTACCTGGTCGTGGATGAAACCGTTCACGGCTCCAGCGATTGACGGCCCGAGGTCCTTAAGCAGCGTCCCCGCGCGGGTCAGGCCCCTGTTAGACAAAGCGTCGGCCGCCTGGCCGGTGTTCGCGGTCACGTTGAGGTTGGCGGTGATCTCAGCCGTGATCTTGTCGGTCAGGGCACGCTGGACCGCCGGATCGCGCACGAGCGGCGCCACGTTCGCCACGTAACGACTGGTGTCAGACACCTGGTTGGCGGTCCAGACCCCCAGCACCGCCACGGGGGCGAGCAGGCAGCCAAACACGATCAGCAGCGTGGCAACTGGCCCGCGCCACCCGATCCGCCGCCGCTGCGGGCCCGGCGGCGGCTGGATGCGCAGCATCTGGACCTCGGCCCGAAGTCGCTCCAGCTCCGCTCGCTCGTTCGATCCCAGCGCGGCCCGATCATGGTCAGATGCAGCCGGGCCGTCAGTCACAGACAAGCTCGTCCTCCTGTGCGTTCCCCCTTTAGCGTTGACCGGCCGGTGCGTCGCTGCATCACCCATGCCGGGTGATCATCGCGCGTCCTGGCGGGCGCGCTGCTGCGCGCCTTATCCGGGTGCGGTTCGAGTGCGGGATGGTCAGCAGCGGAGCACGCCGCGGCAGGTGCCGCCTCGGTACCTGCTGAGGTCATCGCGGCCAGCGAGCCGGCGACGTCTGGGCGGTTTGGCGCAGGGCGCGGTACAGGAGGCGCGGGTCGCCCAGGCGGCGGCGCAGTTCGCGCTCGAGGCCGGCGATCGGGTAGAGGTTCTGCGGAGCGCGGGCGTCCTTGTAGGCGGCTGAGGCGAACCGGCCCAGGCAGAGCTGGCTCAGGGCGGCGAGCTCGATCACCTCGGGGACGGGCAGGTCGGCGGAGCACTCGATCCGGACTATCCCGGCCCACGGCGGCCCGGACGGGCCGGGCAGCCGCAGGTACCAGCTGTGCCGGTCCCAGCTGGTCCCCATCAGGAACACCGGGGTGCGCTGGCCGGGCGCAAGCGTGCCGACCAGCGCGTTGAGGTCGGGCGGCAGGTAGGTGGTGCGGTGGGACTTGATGTAGCCGAGGGTGCGGGGCAGGTGCTGGCGCCCGCGCAGCGGGCCGTCGATGACCAGCAGATCGGCCTGCCGGGCGGCACGCCGTGGTCGGGCAGCGCGGCCCGGGCCGCGACCGCGGTGTTCACCTCGACCTCGGCCAGGCGGCGCTGGAGCGCCTGGGACAGGGTCATCGTCAGCGGAGTGGCCGCCTTCGCCGTGGTGCGGCACGCTGTGTACTCCCCGGCCCAGGTGCCGATGTCGCTGGCGTGCGGGGCGACGGTGAACAGGCCGCGCCGGGCCTCGACCAGGACCACGTGGGCTTGCCGGTCGCAGCAGCACACCACGCCGGCCGCGTAGGACGCGCACAGGGCGGCGCTGGCTTCCGTGGCCGGGCCGTCGCCGGTGACCTCGTCGTCGATCCAGACGCGGGCCTCGATGCGGCGCACGCCGTCGACGAACAGCAGCGCCGCGGGCAGGGTCCGGCCGGGATCGGGGTCGACCGCCCGCCACTGGCTGGCGGGCAGTTCCACGTCCGGCTCCACGCGGGCGGTGGACTCGCCGAGGTAGTCCTCCAGCTCCAGGCTCGTGCCGTAGGTCGGGTCCCAGCCGTCGACGCTGAACCGCATGGCCGGCCGACCGCTGCCGCCGGCGGCACCCCCAGCGGCGCGGGGAGTGACCTGGACGTCGCCGATCATGCCGCGCCCGCCTCGGGCAGGGAACCTTCCCGGGTGACGCTGGAGGTCCGCGCGTCCCGGGAGACCACGAACCGGACCGGGACTCGCTCGGCCAGCGCGGCCACGTGGGTGATGACGCCGACCATGCGCTGGCCCTGGGCCAGGGTCTCCAGCGTGGTGGCGACCACTTCCAGGGTCTCGGGGTCCAGGGTGCCGAATCCCTCGTCCAGGAAGATCGAGTCCAGCCGGGCGGCGCCCGCCGCGGCCAGCGCGGACATCTGCGAGGACAGGGCCAGGGCGAGGGCCAGTGACGCCTGGAAGGTCTCGCCGCCGGACAGCGTGCGCACCGAGCGGCGCGAGTCGGCGTCGGTGTGGTCGATGACGTAGAACTCGCCGTCTTCGTGGGTGAGGTCGAACTGGCCGTCGGACAGGCCGGCCAGCTTGGCCGACGCGTCGGCGACCAGGACGTCCACGGCCGCGGTGACCAGCCAGCGCGGGAACCGGTCCGAGCGGAGCAGGTCGCCCAGCAGCCTGGCCACCTGCTGCTCGTCCTGCGCGGCGTCCCGCCGGGCGATCAGGTCCGCCGCCTGCGCGCGGCGTTCGGCGATGCGCCTGGTCGCGGCCCGGGCCCGCTCGAGCGCCGCGGCCACCGCCGAGGCCGCGCCCGCGGCCACCGCCTCCGGAGCCAGCTCGATCCCGCCGGCGGCCAGGTCCGCGCTCAGCTGGCCGGTCAGCTGCGCCAGCGTTCCCGCGCGGGCCGCGCTGAGCCTGCTCGCGCGCCGGCGTGACGTCCCGGTCCCGGGCGGCAGCCTCGCCGGCCGGCCCAGGTCGCCAGCGCGGTCCACGCCGCCAGCAGGCCGGATCGCTCGTCCAGGGCGGGCGCGCCGAGCCCGACGACCGGGTCACGGGCGGCGGACAGGCGGGCGCGGGCCGCCGACTCGGCCCGCTCCAGGCTCGCTCAGCGCCTGTTCGGCACCAGCCCGGCCGGCCCGGGCCGTGAGCAGCCGCTGGTCGGCGTCCGCGGCCGCAGCCTCAAGATCGCCGCGCAGCGCCAGCTGCGCGGTCACCTCGGCTCTCGTCCGGGGCGTCCTGCAGGAGCTCGGTCGAGTTCGGCGATCCGGCCGGTCAGCTCGGCGAGCCGGGTCCGGGCGTCCTGCTCGGCCTTGGCCGCGCTCATCGCGCCCGCGCGCAGCCGGGAAAGTTCGGCTTCGGCCTGCGGCCGAAATCGGCCTCGGCCTGGTCCCGCTGGCGGCAGCGGCCTGCTGCGGCACCTGGCGGGCCTCGCTCAGCTCGGCGGCCCGCGCCTGCGCCTGTCCGGCCGCCCATGCGGCCAGGCTGCGCCCACGCCGGCGGCCAGGGCGGGTGTCGTCGACGGACGGCGCGCCCAGCCCGACCAGCGGGTCGCGGGCGGCGCGCAGGGCGCCGCGGGCCGCCGCCGATCTCGGTCTCGGCCTCATCCAGCCGCCGCCTGGGCGGAGCGGGCCTGGTCGCGCGCGGTTTCTACCGCGGCGGCGGCAGCGCTCCGCGGTCTCGTCGAGGCGTTGCGGGCCCGCCAGGCTCGCGCCGACCTCGGCGAGCGCGGCCGCGCGCCGGACGTCCCTGCGCCCGTCGGCCCGCCTGCGCCATCGGCCCGGCGTCGCCGGCGCCGCACCGGCCCTGGCCAGTCCCTGGCCGATGGCAGCGGAATTTCGGCCGTGCCGGCGGGCCGACCCGGCAGGCGGCCGTCGCGGTCAGCGACGCGCCGGCCAGCGGGCCGGCCAGCGCGGCGGCGAGCGACTGCGATCCGGCGCGCCCGCTGGTCCGCCAGCGAGTCCAGCGCGGCGGCCGCCTGGGCCTCGGCTGCGGCAGCGGTCATGGCGGTGTGCCGCGCGGCCGTCGACCGCCTGCGGCGGCCTCGTCGAGACGTGCCTGCGCCGCGTCGATCGCCGGGCGCGTCCAGCGGAGCCGGCAGACGTGGCGACCGGCTGCTCGCAGACCGGGCAGGGCTGGCCCGGCGACCAGGTGCGGGCGCAGGTCAGCGACGACGTGCGCGCGGCGGGCCTGCGTCGACCTCCTGCTGACGCTGCCGGCGGGCCGCCTCGGCCGACTCCAGCGCGGCGTCCGGCCGACCGCCCGCTGGCCGCGGGCCTGCTCCAGCGCGGCCCGGGCCGCAGGCAGCGCCGGCGGCGAGGTCATCCAGCTCGCGCAGGTCCCGCAGCGCCTGCTCCAGCGGCCCCGGTGCGACGGCGGAACTGCGCGGCCGCGCGGGCCTCGCGGTCGGCCTGCTCCGCCGCTTGCAGGGCCGCCGATGGCGTCCCGGACGGCGTCCGACGGCCGCCTGGCGGCGCTCGTCGAGCTGGTCCGCCCCGTCCGGGACGGTGACCGCGGCCAGGGCGGCGTGCTCGGCGCTCAGGTCGTGCTCCCGCCGCTGCCGCGGCCTCGGCGCCGCGGGCGGCCTCGTCCCGCTGGGCGCGCAGCTCCTCCAGGCCGGTCGCCGCGTCGCTGACCTCGTCTCGGCCTGGCCGGACAGGGCGGCCAGCCGGGCGACGTCGGCCTCCAGCGCGGGCAGCCGCGCGCCGAGCTCGCCGTGCTCGGTGCGGCGCTCGCGGGCCAGCTCGAGCGGTGCGCGCTGCGGGCCGTCGGCCAGCGCTGCGCGGGCGGCGCGGTCGGCCTCCTCGGCCAGCTTCTCGGCGGCTCGGGCCTGCCCGACGGCGCAGCCGGCCGGCGGTCAGACTTGCGTCGAGGGCGGCGACATCATCGGGGATGCGCACTGCCGCCAGCGCGGCCCGTTCCGCTCCAGCCGCGCCAGCTCGCTCCTGCGGCGCCTGCCAGCTCCGGCGTCCGCGGCCTGGAGCTGCGGCCGGGCCGCCGCGACCCGCTCGCGTCAGCCCGGCCAGGGCCAGCTCCGCGGCCCGGGCGGCGTCCTCGGCCTGCGGGGGTGGCGTCGGCGAAGGCGGCCAGGGTCTCGCCCAGCGTCGTCGGCCCGCTGGGCGGCGATCGCGGCCCGCTGGTTGGCCCGCATCATCATCTGCCGGTAGTGCTCGGCGCCGAGCAGGCGCAGCAGGATCTCCTGCCGCTCGCTGGCCTTGGCGTGCAGGAAGTTCGCGAACTGGCCCTGCGGCAGCACGACGCACTGGCAGAAGTCCTCGTAGGACAGCCCGAGCAGCCGCTCGACCGCGTCGGTGACCCCGGCCAGGTCCTTGGCCAGGACCTCGGTCGGCTCGCCGGGCTCGGCCAGGCCGCGCGGGTCGGCCAGCCGCTCCAGGCTCGCGGCCCGCTGGCTGACCTGGCTGCCGACCCGCCGCAGCTCCCGGGCCACGACGTAGCGCTGGTCCTCGACTTCGAAGACCAGCCGGACGGTGCCCCGGGCCACGGTCGGGGCGAGCGCGAGCGAGACCATGCCCTTGCGGCCCCAGCGCGGCACCGACCCGTACAGCGCGAACGTCATCGCGTCGATGACGGTCGACTTGCCCGAGCCGGTCGGGCCGACCAGGGCGAAGAAGTCGGCGTCGGTGAAGTCGACCCGGGCCGGCTCGCGGAAGGAGGCGAACCCGTTCATGTCCAGCACGACCGGTCGCATGGCAGTCTCCTCCCCCTGGGTCAGCTGGCGGCGCCGGCGGCGGTGACCTCGTCGTGCAGCTCCCCGAACAGCGCCGCCACCCGCGGCGTCTGCCACCTGGGCCGACGCGCAGTAGTCGGCGAACAGCTGCCGCGGGCGTCCGCATCACGCTGGCCGCGTCGGGCCGGTCCGGCGCGGGACGGGGCGGCGAACTCGGGGTCGATGCGGACCTCGAGGGCGTTCGGCAGCGACCGCGATCGTGTCGTCGCGCAGCCCGGCGCGGGCCGGCTCGCGCACCCAGACCCGCAGGTAGTCCTCGCCGAACGCGCCGGCCTGCGCGGCCAGCTCGGCCACGGTGCCCCGGACCGTCCGCAGCCGCCGGCCCGAGGTGATCGGGATGTCGGTGACCCGGGCCGGGGTGGACGGGCTCGCCTCGACCAGGCAGACGACGCTGGTGTTGTCCTGCTCGCCGAAGTCGACGGCGATCGGCGAGCCGCTGTAGTGCACCGGGCAGTGCGCGGGCAGCGACTGCCGGCGGTGCAGGTGGCCGAGCGCGACGTAGTGCGCCGAGACCGGGAAGATGCTGGCCGGGACGCTGTACTCGAAGATCGACTGGGCCGACCGCTCGCCGCCGCCGAACAGCGCCGCCGATGCAGGTCAGGTGCGACATCACCAGGTTGACGGTGTCCGGCGCCGAACCCGCCGGTCAGGGCGGCGACGATCTGGCGGACCATCTCGTCGTAGGCGCGCACGTTCTCCGACGGGGTCTGGGTGACGATCTCGGCGGCCCGGACGGCGTAGCGCTGGGTGAGGAACGGCAGCACCGCCACCTGGACGTCCTCGCCGCCGGAGCGGGCCCGGAACCGGACCACCCCGCCCTGGTCCGGCGGCCGGACCATGCCGACCAGGGTGATGCCGGCGACGCCCATCAGCGGCCGGTAGGCCTCGAAGGTCGGTCCGTGGTCGTGGTTGCCGGCGATGACGATGACCTCGGCGCCGGCCTGGCGCAGCCGCAGCAGCGTCTGGACGACCAGGTGCTGCGCCTGGGCCGACGGCGCCCAGGAGTCGTACACGTCGCCGGCGATCAGGACCGCGTCGACCTGGTTCTCCTCGGCGACCTGCGGCGATCTCGGCCAGGACGGCGCGCTGCTCGTCGAGCCGGTCGCGGCCCTTGAGGGTCTTGCCGACGTGCCAGTCGGAGGTGTGCAGGAACTTCATGGCGATCCGTTCCTCGATCGCTCGGATCTGGACGGCCGCTCAGAACGGCGGGATGTCGTCGTCCACGGCGGGCAGCCGGGCGAACACGCTCGGCCGGCGCCGACGGCGCGGGCGCGGCGCGCCGCGGGCGGCGCCGGGCACTCCGACAGCCGGGTCGCCCAGGCCGGGAACGGGAACTCCACGGCCAGCGGCACCGGGATCTCGGGCTGGGAGACGAACATCGCGCCCGGCTTGGCCAGCGTGGCCCGGGTCCGCTGGGAGGCGGGCAGGAACCCGTACTCGGGCCGCCCGCCTCGGCCGGGTCGAGCCGGCCGACCACCCGGATGGCCGAGTTGGACACGATGCGGCGCTCGACCTCGCTGGCCGTCTGCTGCGCGCCGATCAGGATGATGCCCAGCGACCGGCCGCGCTCGGCGATGTCGAGCAGCACGTCCTTGATCGGCGAGGTGCCCTCGCGCGGCGCGTACTTGTTCAGCTCGTCGATCATCGTGAACAGCAGGCCGCCCGGGCCGGCGTCCTCCTTGCGCGCGGTCTCGGCCGCCAGCACCACGCCGACGACGAACCGCTGCGCCCGCTCGTGCAGGTTGTGCAGGTCGACGACCGTCACCTGCTGGTCCTGGGTGGAGATCTGGCGCCGCGGGGCGCCGGTCAGGTCGGCGCGGATGATCGCGCGCAGCGGCCGCAGCGACGAGCGCAGCCGCCGGATGAACGCGTTGATCGGTCCCGACGCCGGTGACCGGGCCGGCCCAGTCCGGGCGGGTCGCGTCGTCGGTCAGCCGGTCGATGATGACGTCGACCAGTTCCTCGTAGGTCGCCGCGACGTCGTCGTCGATCTTGACCGCGCCGCCCTCGCCGTACGGGACGGCGTCCAGGCGCAGCCGGGTCGCGACCTGGTGGATCACGATCGTGTACTGGTTGCGCTCGTCCTCGGCGTCGGCGAACACGTAGGGCAGCAGGTGCCGGGCGCAGAACTCGGCGATGCGTCCACCAGAACGCCTCGACCCCGCTGGTCCGCCCGGTGACGTTCGGCCGGCCGGTCTGGTCGTCGGGGATCGGCGGCGCGCAGAACCCGGCCGAGGCGAACGGCTCGGCGGGCAGGCCGAGCTCGGCGTAGGCCGGTCCGCAGGTCGTCGTCGAGGCGGACGTTCGGCTGGTCGAGGAACAGCAGGTCCTCGCCCTTCACGCTGAACACCAGGGCCTTGGCGTTGACCGCGCGGGCGCCGAGGACACCGGAGCGGAAGATCGAGTGCAGCAGGAACAGCGCGAAGCTGGTCTTGGTCGCCACGCCCGGAGATGCCGCTGATCGACACGTGCGCGCCGCGGGTGCCGTCGAGGAACTCCAGGTTGACGTAGATCGGCGCGCCGTCGCGGCCGCGGCCGACCGGCACCTTGCGCCGTCATCTGGTCGAAGTACAGGGCCTGGGCGCGCTCGGCGCCGGTCGCCCGGCGCACGATCTCGCCCGGCCGGGGCGGGACGTACACCTCCGGCTCGACCCGGGTGGTGCTGACCTCGGCGATCTCCTGGACCCGGGCGGGCAGCACGCCGTCGGAGATGAGGAAGACGTCCGAGCCGAAGCTCGCGCCCTCGTGCCGGGCCCGGACCTGCGTCACGATGCCGCTGGTCAGGACCGGCCCGACCCCGGGAATCTGCCGCACCGTGACCACGACGTCGTCCAGCTGCAGGTAGGACGCCTCGTCGAGGGCCACCGCGAACTGCAGCGGGGTGGAGTCCTCGGTGCCCGCCACCCGCCCCACCACGCCAGCGCTGGTCTCATCGGCGCTGGCTTCGCTGGCGGTGGCTCCGTTGGCCGATGGCGCTGGCGCGACGTGGACGGGAGAGCCCGCCTCGCCGGCAGTGAAGCTATCGGTCACGACACTCCTTCGGGCATCGACGGATCTCAACTCAGGCCGCTGTGGTGCACCCTAGACAGCACCACCGACAAGAACCGGCCTAGCACCTTCCGCCGCAGGACGGCGGCAGATCGCGCAGATCGATGAACGCCTTGTGTTCTGAGAAGGGACGGGGCGTTCAAAGTAGCTTGCACGGTATATATGCAGCCGACATATATGCAGCCGACGCAGAGATTCTTCGGGGAGAGTAAGCGGCATGCGGCCAGCGGGACTGACGAGTAACGGCAAGCTGATCCGCGACAAGGTCCCGCAGCTCATCCGGGCTCGCGGCGGGGAGCCGATCGTCCGGACCGCTAACGCGGCGGAGTACAGAGAACTGCTCCGCGCGAAGCTGACTGAGGAAGTCGGCGAGGTGCTGGCCGCGGACGATGCCGATGCTCCGGAGGAGTTGGCCGACGTCCTTGAGGTGGTGCTGGCGCTTGCGGCGGACCTTGGGCTGAACGCCAGCCAGCTGGAGGAACTGCGGATGGCCAAGGCCGCCAAACGGGGTGATTTCGCCAACCGGATCGTGTGGTCAGGCAACATCGGGGACTGAGGACGCTCCCATCCGGACGCGGACTACGGGCCGGTATGTGATCAATCGCTATGGAGATAGGTGGTATGTGGGGACAGCAGATAGGTCGGTGGCTTAGCTTCAGCTGGTGACTGATATCTGGGGGTGTGAGGCTGGCGGGCCGTGGCGGCCGCTCGCGCCAGCGGGATATCCCGACGAAGCCGCCTTACACGACCTGGTCCAGAAGACCCCGCAGATACTCCCGCTCGCGGGATCACCTCGGTTGACGGTGTTGGGCCGGGAAGTGCAGCTGGGCGCCGGTTACGCTGACCTGCTCGCGGTGGAGTCCTCGGGCCGCCTGGTGATCATCGAGGTGAAGCTCGCGGTCAACGCCGAGTCGCGGCGCGCGGTGGTGGCCCAGGTGCTTTCATATGCGGGATATCTGCAAGGGCTAGATCCTGGTCAGCTGGAGTCCCAAGTGCTGGCCGCAAAGCTGTTGCCACACAGGTCGGTGCTGGCCGCAGTGGAGGCCGATGACCAGCAACAGGCCATCGACCCGGCGGCCTTCCATGAGGCGCTGGCCCTTTCCCTGGCCCAGGGAAGCTTCCGGCTGGTGATCGTCCTGGATAGCGCCCCTGATGAGCTGGTCCAGGTAGTGGGCTATCTGCAGTTGGTCGCCGAGAGGATCGACATTGACCTGGTGACGGTGGCCGCCTATCAGGTCAATGGGTCCAGGGTGCTCGTTCCGCAGCGCGTCGAACCAGCCCGGCGGGCCCGGGAGCTGTCTGACGCACAAGTGAATGACCGGCAGTCTGGCAGCTTGTACCCGGGGTCAGCGGAGTTCCGGGACAGCATCGCCGCGACTCCGGACGACCGGCGCGATGTACTGCTGCGTCTCGCTGGCTGGGCCGACATGCTTGAGCAGGAAGGCCTGGTCAGGCTGTCGACCTTTCGCGGCAAGAGCGGCCTCATTAGCTTGCTGCCGCGCCTGGCCAGCGAGAACGTCGGGCTCGTCACCATCTACAGCGACATCAAGTCCGCCTACCTGCAGTTCTGGCGAGGCGTCTTCGAACGGCGGGCGCCAAGCTCCATCTCCGCCGTGGAAGCTGCGCTGGGTGCCGAGCTGAGGCAGGGCAACTGCACCCACGAGATCTCTCAGCAGCTACTCGACGCTCTTACTCACGCGTACAAGGAAGCCGTCGAAAGAGCTGGTGACGACTGACAACACGGCGACGCTATTAGGGTCTCGATCAACCTCACTGACGTCCTCCCGGATGGGGAGGACGTCACCGCATGGTTCTGTTGATCAGCCCGAGCAACACTGCCAAACTCGGCAGTCATATCGTTTCGATTAGTTCGGCTAGGAACTGCTGGGTCTGCGGATCGGCGGCATAGATGACGGTGCCGACCATGCCACGGGTAAGCAAGACCTTGTAGATGTTGCGGATGTGGCGGTCGTACTGGAGGTCGGCAATCGCACGCTTGTTGAATTCCGGGTCCTTGTTAGCCGCCCGTACGGTGATCATTCGGCCATGGCGGGCGACTAGATCAGGGCCGATGATCACGCCGGACCAGTCGTACTCGAATCCTTGGGCGGTGTAGACGCAGCCGACCTGGCCGAAGCCGCCGTTCATGGTCGCCCAGAGCGCGCTGGGCGGGGCGGCGCCGACGGCCCGGTCGCCCTTCACGTTCCAGGGCCTGGCCCAGTCGCCGACGCGTACGTCGCTAACGAGCGTGTCGTCTGGGCGGGGATCGCTCCACGGCCAGCAGTATCCGGCGGATATCCGCGCTGAATAGCCTTCCCCGAGCTTGGCGCGCAGGATGTTCTCCATCTCCCACGGTGACTCAGCGAGTGTGACCTCGAAGTGGTCGTCGCCGGTCCATGGTTCGGGTCACCGGATTCGAGGCCGAGCAGGCGTAGCACCCACCGTTCTCGTACTTCCGGCTGCCACCGCACCGGAACTGATCGTCAAGCGGAACGTGATGGACACGGAACCCCAGCGACGACGCTTGTGACTTGATGGCGTCTACCGTTCCTATCTCGCCTGGCCGCACCACCTGATGCTCGTCGAGCAGGAAGACCGGCACCCGGGCCGCCGCGATCAGTTCGTCGACCTGCATGCGTCCGGTTCGCTGCGCGGCCTTGGTGAAGCGGTTGGCGGACGTCTCTCGGATGCGGTGGGCCTCATCGCAGATCAGCACTTCAACGTCGTTTTTGTCGGCATCCATGAAGCTGTTGAAGTACTTGAACAGGTTCTTGACCCGAGGAGAGCCGCGGCCCACATACTGCCGCATCGTCTGCGTGAAGGACCGGGAGCCGGTCGCGTGCAACGCCGAATAGCCCTGGCGGTACAGCTCGCCCAGCAGCGACAGCGCGATGACGCTCTTCCCGCTGCCCGGGCCGCCGGTAACGATGACGACCTCCTTGGCGTCCGAACGCTGGGCCTTCCCGACCACGTGCAGGACGATCTCGATACGCTCGACGCTGCTCGGCGAGCAGGATGAACTGCTCACGGTCCTTGATCTCGGCCGCCGCCAGCTTGAGGAGTTGCTTGGACGGGCGTACGGCGCTGACTCAGCAGCCGGTCGGCGGCTCCGGCTCCCGGCTGGTGCGAACTGATCACGCAGATATTCGAGAAAGGCGCCCCGTCTGCTCTTGGTGAAGAGCCTGGTCCGTTCGGTCGTTGCGAGTTCGAAGAGGTCATCCACCTCAAGGTCGACCGCATTGTGGAGGTACGCGACGCCGCGTACGGCGTTGTCGTTGCCGTGCAGGGAAGCCACGAAGTCGGCCATGTAATCGCAATAGCCCTGCACCTGAAGCAGCGGATGCTCAAGCTCGCGGTGCATGCCCCTCGACCACGACCAGCCGCTCGTTGCCCTCGTACAGCTCGGCCTGACTCCACTGCTTGAGTTCGACGACTACGTAGGCATCGTCGCCGGTACGCGGATCAACGCCCGCCAGTACGACGTCGGCCCGCTTGCTGGTGAGCGGAAGCTGGTACTCGATCAGCATCTCGATCTCGCCGAGACCGGCCTCGACGAGGTCGTGCGCCAATACCGGGAGGCTGCGCCGCCAGGACTTCCGCTCTGACTCCGACGGCGACCGCCCGGTCGTCACCCGCAGATGGTCCGCGATGATTCCGGCGATCTGGCGTTCCATGGCCGAGCCCACCAGGCTCGCAGCGGAGACCCGGAAACCCGTCACAGACTTCCCCCAGGCAGCACGAAGAATTCGTGCGGGTGGGGGCGTGTCCGCGATCAGAGAGAATCGGCAGAAGCCCGTCGGGCCGCATTGGCTTGCGGAAGCAGATTACCGATGATTACCAGTGCATTCAGGACATCGGCGGAGCCTTGCGCGCTGATCCGCGATAATTCTGCACGTCATAGCGCCGTTCGCTCTCGGCGAGCTTCGCCCGTGCCGCCTCAATGAGGTCCACTCCGAGCACGTCGGCCAGCCGAACCAGGTAAATGGTGACGTCCGCCAGCTCCGAGCGCATCCGGGCGGCCGCCTCCGGGTCCTCCATGACCCGCGCCGCCTCCTCGGGCGCCAGCCACTGCAGCTCCGCGAGAAGCTCGCCCACCTCGCCCGCCAGGGCCATGGCCAGGTTCTTCGGCGTGTGGAATTGCTCCCAGTCGCGTACGGCTGCGAACTCCCGCAGCCGCACCGCCAGCTCGTCCAACGTCACGCCGGCAACCGTACGCTCTCAGCGCACAGTGCGACGGTGCGGGACCGACACAATCCACCTGTAAGCAGTGGGACTCGGCGTGAACTGCGCCGGAGGTTCTCCAGGTGCTCCTACCTTGGGTTTCCTGAAGTTGGATGCGGCCTGGCTATCGGCAGGTATCAAAGGTCACCGACAATGGTGAAGCGTGCGGGCTCGGTGAGGACCCGTGCCGCGGAGCTGAGGTCTGCCAGCCTGGCAGCGAGAGTCGCTGTCGCCAGACGTTCGGGTAGCGCCTCATTGAACTTCAGCCCCTCCAGTGCCCGCTGATCGACGTCGGGCAGGCAGAGTCTTTCTGAAGCATCGGCCGTTCCTGCCTTCCACATCTCAAGAGTCAGGTCGGACCGCATGCGCAGGCTCGCGTCATCGAATCGCTGCACGCTGTCAGCCAGATGCGACAACGTTGCCGCCAGCGTGGCATTGGCCCGGTATCCAGCCCAGGTCCACCAGCGCACGTCTGCGCCAGCGCGGGTGATGACCGTGCCCCCGGGATGCACGGCAGGCACGTGCTCGGCGCGCACCTCGGCCAGCACCCGCTTGGCTCGCTGGGTCAGAGCCACCGGCGGATCGTCCCCGAGTATCACCTCTCGGACAGCACGCGCCAGCGCGAAGCTGGCTCCCGAAAGACCGGGAGTTAGCCAGCGTGCCTTGCCACCGCCCTGCGCCGACTCGACGTAGCAGCGCCGCCGCGGCCAGTCGATCCAGGTCACCCGCCAGTTGCGGCCGCCCAGCAGGAGCAGGCGGGGCCCCTCGTCTTTTCCGTGAGCAGCATCGGGTCGGTTCGCCCGATCTCCTGCCGGCCATTGAGCACGGTGAACTGAGGCGGGGCAGTAAAGACGGCGGTCATGCCCATGAAGTGCCGGTGCCCGAACCGCTGCTCGGCGGCCGGGCCGATGAACAGCAGCTCACCGTCGCGGTCGATGAATCCCTGATCGAGCAGGTGCCGCAGAATGGGCTCGGCGCTGCGGTCGAACGGAGCGAGACCGTTCCACGCCTCGACCCAAAGTTGGCTACCGAGCCGGTGCTCCTGCAAGCACAAGGCAAGCAACTGCTGGGCGACGATGTGCCGTGGTTCCGGCGGCGCCACCACCGGCTCTACGTATCCTTGACCCCACAGGTGCAGCAACCCGGCGGCCCACAGCAACGGGCCCGTGCCCAGGGCGAGAAACAGGCAGTTCCGACTGCTCCCCGGCCGCCGTCCGGTCCGCCCGGTGCGCTGCAAGAACGAGGCCACGCTCGGCGGGTCGTTGACCTGGATGACCCGGTCCAGGTCGCCCACGTCGATCCCCAGCTCTAGGGTCGAGGTAGCCACGATGACGCAGTCCCGCGCCTCGGCGAACGCTTGCTCCGCCCGGTGCCGTTCATCGAGCGGCAAGGACGCGTGCGACAGGAATGTTGTAACGCCTCGGTCCCGCAGCGCAGCGCCGATCTCCTCGACCAGCTGCCGAGAGTCGCAGAACACCAGCCGCTTCTCGCCCCGGTGCAGCGAAGCGATGACGGTCGCTGCGTTGCTCACTGACCCCACATAGTCCAGCTGGATGTCACCAGGCGGGGGCGTCGTTCCTGCCGGGGCGGCCCCGCTGGCAGCGTCGCCTGCCTGCGTCGGCCCGGTCGCGGGCAGAACATCAGGCGAAATCACAACGGCTGAACGATGATCCCGCCCTGATCCCTGCAACCAGCTCAGCAAGTCGGCAGGGTTCCCCGCCGTGGCCGACAAGCCGATCCGCTGGATGGGCCGCCCGGCCACCTTGGTCAGCCGCTCCAGCACGGCCAGCAGATGCCAGCCTCGATCGTCACTGGCGAAGGCATGCACCTCGTCAACAATGATCGCCCGCAGATCAGTGAACAGGCGCCCGTGCTCCACCTTGAGGCTGATCAGCATGGCCTCCAGCGACTCCGGTGTGGTCAGCAGCACGTCCGGCGGTTCCCGCAGGATCCGCTGCCGCGCTGATGCAGTGACGTCACCGTGCCAGACCGCGGCCCGGCGCCCCAGCCAGCCCGTGTAGGTCTCCAGCCGGGGGAGCAAGTTGTTCAGCAGTGCCTTCAGCGGGCAGACGTAGATGACCGAGATGCCAGACCAGCTCTGCGTGTCCATCGCCGTCAGCAGCGGGAACACTGCGGCCTCAGTCTTCCCGCCGGCCGTGGGCGCGAGGAGCAGGGCGTCCGCGCCGTCCAGCACCGGGCCCGCCGCCTCGTCTTGCAACGCTCGCAGCGATTGCCAGCCCAGACTGTTGACGATGTGGTGCACGACGACCGGATGCAGCCGTTCGAGGGCGGAACTCATGGCGACCCGCCGCAGATCGTCATCTGCCGGACCAGGATCACGGCAGGTCGAGGCGGACGTCGTCGGCGCGGGTCGCGCTCTGCACTCCCAGGGCGGCTGCGTTCCGTTCCACCTCGGACAGCTCGTCCAGTGCCAGAGTCAGCGCATAGTGGCGGCGCGGGTCGAACTCGGCGAACTGGTCGACTCGGTCCAGGACATCAGTAACGAGCTTCTTGAGGAACACCCGGGGCGCGACCCCGACCTTTCCGCCCAGCGAACCGGTCACCGCATCCGCAAGGTTACCGACATATGCGTCGTCCACGATCTTGACGACCCGGTCTGGCTCGGCGGCCCCGGTAGCGTACAGGTCGCGTACTTTGGCGCCGAGCGCCAGCAAGGCTTCCCGGTCCAAGCCCGGCAGCCGCAACTGGACAGCCCGCGGGTTGTCGAACCGGGGGGCGGTGGAGAAGTCGGTCGCCAGGCGCTGGGCCAGCGGCGGCAGGCGCGGCACGCCGCTCGGCCCGTCGTAGAACGCTGGCGTCCCGGTAATGACCAGGAACAGCCCCGGATATCGCCCTGCGTCGATCTCGTCGAGCAGTTGCCGCAGAGCGTTCAGGGCCTTGTCCCGTACATCGCCGCGGACCCGCTGCAGAGTCTCGACCTCATCAAGCACGAGCAGCAGTCCCGGGTGCCCTGCGTCGCGGAGCACTTCCAGCAGACCTTGTAGAAATCCCATCGCGCCAAAGTGATCCAGCTCGCCCCTGATCCCGGCGCTCCGCTTGGCGGCCGCCGCAACATGCGGCTGACCGCCTAGCCACGCGACGAGTGCGTCCGCTCCAGCGCCGTCGCCAGACGTCACGGCCGACCTGTAGGCGCGCAGGGCCTGCGCGAAGGCGGGGGTACGCACGGAGACCGCAGCGAGCCGCTGCTCCAGAAGTCCTTCGACAGCCCCGTCCACAGCGGCCTGACCGCGCTCGGCCAGGGTGGGATCGGCGGTGGCATCGGATTCCAGGGTGAACAGCCACGAGTCCAGCACTGGCCGCAGTGCACTGGGCGGAAACGCGGCCGTGCGCAGCGACTCACCCACTCGGCGGTAGACGGTCTCCAGCTTGTGCAGCGGTGTCTCGGTCTCGGAGATCTGCACCTCCGCTGCGGCGAACCCCCGGCGCAACGCGCGCTCGGCGAGATACCGAGTGACGAACGTCTTGCCTGCCCCGTACTCGCCCCGCACGGCTTTGAACGCCGACCCGCCTCCGGCGACCGTGTCCAGATCGCCGTCCAGCGCCGGGGTGAAGCGTTCCAGGCCCACGGCCAGCAGGTCTAGCCCGTTGGCCGGGACGGTGCCCCGGCGCAGCGCATCGATCACCTCGCGGCGGCGCCGAGGAGAGACGTGCTCGTTCACCCGCGGATCCCGAACTGCTCGTGCAGCAGGCCCTCGTCCAGGATGACGGTGGCTCCGTCCGCGTCAATGCGCAGCACTGGGTATCCGTCGGCGTTCAGCAGCCGCTGGGCGTGCAGGACGGCACCGCGCAGCAGGATCGGCGAGACAGCGAGCGCTGTTGCCGCCGCCGCGGGGACCAGCCGCCCGCCGGGGGCGGCCAGCAGTGCGTCGAGTAGTCCCCGGATCTGGTCGTCGGTCACCGAAACCCGCCCGGCGATCTTCTTCTGTGCGATGTAGGCAGCGGACTTCAGCACAGCAGCGGAGGCCAGGCTGGCCGGTGCGGCCGTGCCGGGCGCAGGAGGGGTAGCGGCCCCCGGCCGAGAGCGGGTGACCGGGCCCGGCGGGGCTGGGGCGGGTTCGGTGTCGGGCACGTCGAAGAGGGTCGGCGCATCCTTCGGTCGCCTGCGGGGCTCGGCGCCGGGGCGAGCTCTCCGGTCGGAGTCCTGCGGCGCGTTGAGCACAGGGACAGCAACGACGGGTGCCACCGGGTCGATCCACCAGCGAGGCTCCTGCGGCGGCGCCAGCTGCAAGCCGGTCTCCTCGGAAACCGTGCCGGGAACTAGGACGGCCACGGGCACGATAGTCTCAGCCGGCGAGCCGCCGCCGTGATAACTGGCCTTCAGCGGCCCATACCGCAGGTGCTCATCGACGGCGAGTACCGCCGTGCCGTCATGCAGCAGCACCCGGCGGCCGGTGACCAGCACCTCTCCGTCGGCAGTCGGTTCGATGGCCGCGCGGGACCGGCCGCTGGAGATCGCGGTGTGGGGTCGCTGCTGGCCCTGGCGGCGCTCGACGATGTGCCCATGATCGGCGGTGAGGACGACGACTCGCCCGGCATGCCTGGCCCGGTCCAGCAGCGGCGCGAGGTGCTTGACGGCATCGGCGCCCCACTCAGTGCCGCCAGGATCGGAGCGGTCCAGAGCGTCGTCGATGGTGTTCAGCACGCATGTGACCAGGGGCTTCCCGGTGACGTCCGTGATCGCGGCGGCGACGTCATCGGCCACGGCGTACCCAAGCCGGGAGGACTCCAGCAGCTTCTTGTGGAACAGCGCCGCGCCGGGCAGGCCATGCGCCTGGGTCAGCGCCGTGTACCCGCGGTGCTCGGCATCCTGCCCGCCAGTTCGTAGTTCTCCGCACAGGAGGGACGATCGGCTTACCTCGGTCAGCGTCGGCAGCGCCGCCAGCGCCGCCGCCCGGCGGCTTTGCCCGGCCAACAGCGCCTCAGCCCAGCCGTCACCGGTCCTCGACAGGACACTCGCCATCACTTCCGCGCCCACTGCAGCGCTCATCCCGTCCAGGATCAGCAGCAGCACCGGTGTGGCGCGGGCTAGCGGCAGGACGACCCCGGGCAGGAGTTCTTCCAGGTGCCAGACCCCGTCGTGGGCGCCGGACACAGCGAGCGGGTCGGTGCTGGTGTGCGCGGCGAGTGCCGCGGCGAAGCCCAGGTCATGAGCGGCTCGCCGGGCCCGCACAGCGGCCAGGACAGCAGCGAGCCCGGCCCCCAGATCGGGATCGCTCGCACCGGAGGCGGCGTCGTTGACGGCTGAGTCGACCCAGGCGTCGCTGCCGCCATGTCGGCCCAGCAGCGCCCGCAAAGACGATCCGGTGGCGGACGAACTCTCTGCCAGCCAGCGCACCAGCCGCACGGCGGCGTGGAAGGCAGGAATGCGCGGGTCGTCCTCGGCGAGCCGGTGACTGGCCACTAGGGTCCAGGCCTGCTCGACGTCAGCCAGGGCAGGGACGGTCACCTGGGGGACGTCGGGATCAGGAAACCGGCCGCCCGTTCTGCCGGTCGGCGCGGCGCGCAGGGCGCTTGCCAGCGCGGTGAGTCGACGGGTCAGCCCACCAGGCAGCAGGTCTGAGGCGTCAGCCAAGATCTCGGCCCGGCTGACTGCCAGCAACTCGTCGGCGCGGGCGAGCAGGGCTTCTCCGTTGGCCCGGCTGGCAGGATCTCGGAGCATTCCGGTGAGGACGGTGGCGGACTCGTCGGCCCAGGACCGCAGCACGGCATCGGCCGGCGTGGTGCCGCCGAGCCGGGGTTCGAGCCGGATCAGGGCCTCCCGGGCCAGTTGCATCGCCTCCGGTATCGGGTGAGACAGCGCGCGTGTCGATCGCCTGGTCTGGCCGGCCGTGCCAGTCCTGGCCTTGTCCAGCACGCCGGTGACCAGGCCCAGCGGGACGGCGTCGCGTGCTTCTCCCACCCGTAGCAGGTGCAGTACCGGCTGGCCTGCTGCCCCAGCTCGCCCAGCCGCCCAGTCCAGGATCGCGCCCGCCAGCCCGTCCCCGGCTAGGGCTCGAAGATCCGCGATGCTGGTGAGGACCGCGGGATCCGCGGTCCAGGCGAGCACGCTGGTGGTGTCGATGACCGGATCGGTCAGGCCGAGATGGGCCGCGGCCACCGCGCCCAGGGCATGGTCGCGGGTCAGCACGCCGCCCGGAGCAGGCGGCCATCCAGTCGCGGGTGCCGCTACCAGCAGCCCGATCGCGATCTCGCGGTCGTCGGCCGTGCCGGTCAGGGCGGGGTCGATGCCAGTGGCGGCGAAACGGAGCCTGACGGCATCCCAGGGGTCGGGCGTGCGCAGCCGCTGCCAAAGCAGATGACTCAGGACGCCTGCGCCGAGATCGTCATCGGGACGGTCGGTCAGCACGACTAGCCACTGGTCGCGCACCCGTTCGAGTAGCGCCTCGCGGACGGCAAGCGCAGAGACGCACGGCACGACTCGCACGGGAACGTCGGCATGGGTGAATGTCGGCGGGCCCGGCCACTCCGGGCGCGCCCGTACGCCGAGTACCCCGCAGCCGAAATCCTTGCGACGGGCCTGGTCCAGCAACGCCCGCAGCACGGGCAGCGTCGCACGGGTCGCCGTCACTCTTGCACCCGCCACTCCACGATCACCTGCTCATCGTGGTGCGCATCCAGGAACGCCCTGAGCTGATTGAGCACTTCGGTTGATGGCGTACCTTTCGCCCGGGTCGCCTGGCCGTTGGTGCCCGGCAGGGGCTTCGGCTGCGGTCCTGGCCGCTGAATGCTCACCTCATCCGGGCGCAGCGACTGCCTGGCTGAGACCGGCGGTACTGGCTGGCCGTCAGCTAGCCAATCGAAGATCGCGTTGTCGGCGGCCGCGAGGGCGGGCTCCAGCCTGGTCGCGAATTCGTCCGCCACCGCCGCGTCGCGCAGTGCCCTCAGTGCCCTGGTGGCGGCCTCGCCCTGCCGGTCAGCCCGGTCTTGCGCCGTCCGAAGCGGGGCGAGCCGCTCCCAGCGGAACCCGTGCACTGCGGCGGCGACCTGGCCTGCCCGGCTCAGCGAGTTGGCGACGGCTGTGTCGGTCGCCGGCAGCTCGGTCTTAGCCAGGGTCTCCACCAGGTGAACCCGGCTGCTGGCGTGGCGCAAAGCGTTGACCAGTGATGCCCCGGCGCGCGCGGTCGCCAGTCGGCCTGAGCCGGCGTCCGGGAGGCCTAGGTGCCGGTAGACCAGTTCCACCCGCAGGACGAGCAAGGCGGCAGCATCGGCCACAGTGTCGACATGAGTGCGGACGCTCTCGGTGAACTCGGTGACGCCTGCCGCCGTCAGGTACGGGTTGACGCGGATGCCAAACAACGCCTCGGCGCGCGATGTCGCCGCCTGCCAGTCGGCCGGGACCGGCAGCGGCTCGGGCCGCAACTCCATATTGGGCCTGGTCATACCGGGCCGGGGGGCAGTGATGGATCCGCCGTGCTGATACCAGGCTCGCTGCCGAAGCACGGCCCAGGCCAGCACGACCAGGTCGGCGACCTCGTCCCGTAGGCCCAGCTCCGGGCGCATCTCGTCGATCCAGCCTCGGATCTGCCCGACGGTGACCGTGTCCTGCCGCTGCAAGCCCGCGCGGGCCGCAGCTCGTTCGAACTCCGCTCCCCAGGGGACGAACCGGTCATCACCGAACAGGAAGTGCGTCTCGCCGGCCATGCCGACCTGCAGGGCGTTAGCGACGCGGCGGACAGCGGCGGCGTCGCCCTCCAGCCGTACCCGCCCGTCCTGGTCGGCGACCGCCCGCTCGACGTGCGCGTAGACCACAGCCAGGTTCCGCGCGGTGACCTCGACATCGGACGGCTCGAACCGGGGATGGCCAGGGTAGGTGGCGGTGAAGGCCTGGTCGATGAGGTTGCCGAACGCGGCGGCAAGGTCAGCGCCGACCGGCGCGGCCGGGGAGAAACTGGAATCGAGGCTGACCAGCACCCGGTCATGGGCGCCGTCATCGGCCAGCGTTCCAGGCGTCGGTGCGGCGGCGCCGTAGCACTCTTGCATGGCCCGGCGCAGCGCCTCGCGCAGGCCGGTCCGCTGGCTCTCCAGGATCGCCCGGGCCTGCGCCCGGTCCACCTCGGACAGGTGGTCGGCGTGCATGGTCCAGCGTTCACCAGTTCCGCTGAGCAGCCAGTCCAGGATGACCAGGCGTCGCACTTCGCGCAGGCGATCCTCGGACAGGAACCGCGGCAGCCACACGATCGTGCGGCTCTTGAGTCCGCCCTCGATCATCCGGTCGATCCGGGCCAGGTCCTCTGCCGTCGAGTGCCCTGCCTCGTCGAACGGATGGTCGATCACCACCCGCCAGGTCCCAGAGCGGGCCCGGAAATGGTCCTCGGTCAGCCAACTGGCGTCCCGCACGTTGCCGAAGACCACGTCCACGGCTCGGCGCGAACCCCGCCAGATGACCGGATGTGCGTAGGCGCCGAAGACGTCCGAGTCTTGGGTGGCGACCCCGATCGCGTCGCGTACCAGGTTCTTTATGAGTTCGCGGCGGCGGCCATCGTTGTCCTCCCCTTTGGCCTTCTCGACCACCGACTCGTAGTCGACGTCAGACAGTTGCACCCGGATCACCGGATTGCGCGGGTCGCCGCCGACATGAATCTCCGGCACCCGCCGGGACCAGTCCCTGACCTTGGCCAGCACGATCCCCGATTCGCTGCCGGGCAGCGGGGATCTGATCGAGCCGTGATTGAGGGAGGCCAGCCGGGACGCGGTCAGCTCCTTCAGCGCCGGGACCTTGGGGGCAACCGCGGACAGCAGCAGGGTCTTGGCCAGCCGGTCGTCGGCGCGGAATCCATTCGGCCAGCCAACCGGATCCCCGCCCACGTCACTTTCGCTGAGACCGTGCGCCGTCAGCAGGATCGGCCGCAGCTTCTCCCGGTACAGCGCCGTGGCCGACCGGAACAGCGCGGCTGCCTGCGGGTCGAGGGCGTCCTTGCCCTGCACGATGTAGTCGAAGGAGTCACCGATCGGCACGATGTCGTCCACGGTCAGGCTGTCCCGCCGGCTGACCAGCATCTGCTGCATGACCTTCAGCGCGGTCCGTTCCCGCTGCATGGCGCTGGCCAGCTCCCGCAACGTCGACACCAGGGCGGGCGAGAACGGGTAAGTCAGGCGAAACGCGGCCTCGTCGGCACCGCGGTGCTGATCGTCTGCGTTGACCCCGTCGAGCAGTACATCCCAGATATCCGAGCGGCGATCCAGCCGCGCGAACGCGTCGGCGAGCACCTGGTCGGCCTGCGGGTTGTCCGCTCGCCGCCGCAGCAGCCGCCGGTTCGCCACGTACGGGAGGTTTTCGTCGCCGAGTACCAGGGTGCTGAACCGGCCCTCCTGATGCCGGAACGCCTGTTCTAGCGCGTCCTGCTCCGCGCCGCTCGCGCCCGCGTCGGCGAACCAGCGGCGCAGGTCCATCTGCCGGGCCACGAACGACACAAGCGGGATCGCCCGGGTACCCGTCCCGGTCTCCACCAGCTTGGTCAGCTTCTGCGACTCGCGGCGGAAGAATTCACGATCCTGGACCGAGAACGCCAGCCACAGCACCAACTCGTCCATGAAGAGCGCAACCGCGTCGTAGCCCAGCCCCTTCGCGTGCGCGGCGATGGCGGCCAGCCCGGTATCGAGATCCACGTAGGACGCCTGCTGGGTATACGCGCCGAAGAAGTTCTGGACTAGCGCGGTCACCAGCAGTTGGCGCGGCTCCGCCCCAGGCTCCGCGGCCCGGGCGGCCGCATAGGACTCGGCCGTCCAGGTGCCACTACCGATCAGCCTCGACCAGGGGTCGGCTGGGTCGCCGCCGGCGCCGCCGCCGTTGAGCCCGGCGAAGAAGCGTTCATCTCCATCCCTGGCGCGCAGCCGCTCGGCGTCGGCGAGGATGCCGTCCGAGTGGTGCACGGCGGGCAGCGGCGTACCTGGATGCAGCTTGCCGATCTGCCGGATGTAGCCCAGGAATAGCGCCTGTTCTAGTGACTCGGCGCCAATCAGGTGGAAGGCGAGCGGCAATACTTTCTTGTCCAGCAGCGCGTCGTCGTGCCGGGCCACGACCGGCTGCAACTCGGCCTTGGCCCTGGCCGCCGGATCATGCCGCAGCAGCGCGTGCAGCACCGCCATGAAGTGGCTCTTGCCCGACCCGAACGATCCAGTCAGGAACGCGCCCCGGCTGACGCCGGACGTTACCGATTCGGCGACTAGTCCCAGCCCGGCGTCGAACGCCTCGGCCAGAGCGGGCGTCACGACGTACTCAGCGACCGTGCGGGCCACGGCGGCAGGCCCGATGCTGTCGGTCAGCCGCAGCACATAGTCCTCGGCACCCCACTGCTCGGGGATATCGAGAACCTCACGCAGCAGCGCGCTCACCGCCGGCCTGCCCTCATGCCGTCCAGCCCCGCCCAACTCGCGCGGGAGCGTTCCCGCTCATCCCCGCGCCTCTCTACTCTCATTCGGGCCTCCGTGCCCGGCGGCCTCGCGTGGCTGGTGCAGGACGCCAGGCGGTCAGTTCTTCGAGTGTCTTGCCGACCTGGGCGGCGCGGACGGTTAGCTGCTCCCGGCAGAACGCGGCCAGGCTCACCCCGTAGCTGGCATCGACCTCGCCGTGCCACTGATCCACCCACGGCTGCAACTCGGCCAGTCCCGCGACGAGCGCGATGAGACGGTCGTCGTCCCAACCGTCCTTCTCCCGCTCCCCGATGATCAGCGACAGCGCCAGCGATTGCTGCGCATGATCCCACCCGGCCCAGCCGAGCAGTGGCGTCGGATCGGTCTCCCGGCCCGCGTCTGGGTAGAGAATGAACCGCTCCTTCGGCACGTCCAGCTTGCCCCGCGCCTGCCAGTACGAGTTCTTCCGAAAGTCCGCCGAGGTGTACTTAGGCGGCACTGCGATCGAGCCGACTGTCTCTCCCGCATCCTCGCGACGCTGCAGCCGCCAGGTCTCCTCCCACGCCTCCCGTTTACGCAGCCCGGAGTCCTTGTACCGGTACGCCGCGAGGAATGGCACCGCCTCGTCGGCCAGCAACCGCACCAGCGACTGCGTGACCGGAACGTCAGGCCGCCCCTCCCACAACGCCAGCACCGACACCAGGTCCGCGTCCCGGCTGACCTCGTCGGCCAGTTGAGCCACGCTACGCGGCAGCGGCCGGCCCTGCGCATCACACCAGAACTTCCGTGCTTCAATTCGATCCAGCAGCCAGCCCCGCACCGCCCGCTCCTGCCGCTTCTCCCACGGCTCCTGCGCCCACCGCCGCTTGTACTCCGGCCGCTCCAGCAGCCGGATGAACGGGTTGGAAGCGATGAGGTCAAGCCGCCGCTGCACCAGTTCGTGGTATGCAGCTGGCCAGTGTCCCGGGACATATGAAGTCGGCTTGGAATTGTGACGGGTGAACCACATCGGCTCCTCATCACCCGCCTGAACGGCACGCGCCAATATGATCTCAAACGCTCGCTCACCGAGCGCTAGATCCGGTAGGTTCTCCTGACTGTAGGTAAGATCTTCATCGGTGAGGCCGTAGAGTCGATAGGTCTCCCAGTCGAGTTCCTCTTGAATGGCCACCATCCGGGCTCTTATTTCGTCAGACTTCGAGTGCGCCACTGAAATACAGGCCGTGGTTGGTATCTGGCGGGCAAGGATTGCAGATGGTGCGTGTGATGAGAGTTCCTGCGCCAGCAGGTCGAGCGCTCGTCCGCGCGCAAGCGGCAGGGCACTCGGCAATGGGAAGTCTTGCACGTTCGACCCGTTGTACTGGTAGAAGCGCTCCCAGTCGGAAGGTGTAAAGCCGCCACCTTCGCCACGAAGACCTTTGTCGTGGCAGACTTGTTTAAGCCAGAAGCATGCCGTTGACGAGTTCAATAGCCCCAACAGTGCCAGGTGCTCATCCTCGGTCGCCACATCCGGGAGTCTTACCACCGGCGCGGTCCGATTAAATACTGTTCCGTCCCGGTCGAGCACGAAGTGGTTGTGCGTCGCCACTTCAGCGAAAGCGATGGTCAACTTGTTGTTAGCATTCGGATCCTTCGGCAGCTGATGCCACTCGTACCAACTGCGGCCATCCCTGGCATAATCACTACCCCCGAATGTAGACCTTCCCCCCAGGAAAGCGCGAAAAGACCATAGGTAGCGTCCGACTATTGAACCCAGGGCAGAAAGGGGCACCAGGTTATGCTGTGGATCATACGGGAACAAGGCTTTCTCTCTGGCTGCTAGCGCCCAGTCTCGTACTCCGTCACCTCTTACGGCGGCTCGTGCCTGCGCCGACGGAGCTCCCAGGAGGTCCACAAAACGCCGATCAAGGAAGAACGCCTCATCCGCGTGCGAATCCGCAAAGAACCCAACGCGCGTAGCGCGGTCATTGAGCCGAGCGCGACCAGTGCCCGTAATAGCTGCCAGCAAAGCGACGGCGCCGCCGCCGGTGAGGCTCCACGGGTGAGTGATGAGCAGGCGCCGATCGAGGTCAGTGACCGTGACCCAGCCGTCATCCCAGCCAGCTTCGTCAATGTGTTCGACGATCGATGTCCAGACGCTGCCTTTCGCTGGATTGTCAGGACGACGCGGTTCCCCGCGCACGCCTAGGACGGCACGAACGGTCGGACCGAGTGGTGGCTTGTGGCAGCCGACGATTATGACGGTTGGAGTGCCGTGGCCGGGGATGTAGGCGCCGGACGTATCTGCGACCAGGCGCAGGTCCTGCTGGATGAGGAAATCCTCGATGAGCTTGGTGCCGAATTCGCGCTTCATGAATGAGTTGCTGGTGATCTGGCCGACCCAGCCTGCGCGTTCACCGCGTTTGGCGAGGGAAAAGAACTGGGCCATGAACGGAACGGTCATGGCATAAGTGCCCTTGCAGACATTTGCAAACTTGGAGCGGTAGATCTGGTTGAGGGCTTTGTCTTTGACGGTGACGTAGGGCGGGTTGCCGACGACGACGTCGTAGCGACTCTCTTCCAGCATCGTTAGGAGCAGCAGGCCGTCCTCGGTGGCGTAGGTGAAGGTCATGTAGGCACTGCGGTCTGCTCATGCCGTGCAGGCACGTCCGGGTCGGGGCCGTGGATGAGGGAGTCGCCGACGGCTAGGTGGAACGTGAATGCCGGAGCTTCCTCCAGCGAGGTGAGGCCGGATGCCTTGAGGGCGGCGACGATGAGGCGGAAGCGGGCGATGGCGACGGCGAACGGGTTGATGTCCACGCCGTAGATCGCGTCGAGGGCCTGCTGACGCGGGCCTGTAGTTCAAGGCCGGGGGCGTGGCGGTGCCAGCGGTCGAGCAGGCGGTCGAAGGCACCGAGCAGGAAGTGCCCCGAGCCGCAGGTCGGGTCGATCAGCTCGAAGCCATCGAGCGGCCGACTCGTCCAGCGCCGGGTCGAGAGTGCGGTCGAGGATGAACTCCTCGACGAAGACCGGGGTCTGCAGCAGGGCGTAGTGTCTTTCGCGTGCTCGGACAGATCCTGGTAGAGGTCGCCGAGGAAGCGCGTAGACAAGGAGCTATCCGCCAAGTCGTGCACGAGTGCACCGTCCTCGCCGCGGCGGCGCCAGAAGTCCAGCAGTGCGGTGACGGCGTCACCGGACGGCGAGACCAGGTGCAGCGCAGAATGCGAGTCGATCAGTGCCTTCGTCGCGGGCAGCCTCGCGAGGTGGCTGATCGCGTCCATGAGCCATTCGCGGTCGGTGTCCTCGGGATGGGCGCGGAAGAACGTTAACTGCGCGTCAAGCGCCTCCTGTCGGCGGCGCTCCGGCCCGGCGATCCAGACCGGGGCGACCAGTGCGTTGTCCTCGCAGAACCGGATGAACACGCTGGTCAGCACCCACGCGACAGCTGCCTGGGTGACTCGGTCATCGCGCCATGCAGTCCAGGATGCCGCCGTCCTCTCCTTCTCTGTGGCCCGCTTGTGTTCCTGCTTCCAGCGCCCCTCCAGTTCGGCGTCGGCCGCCACCCTCTCGCGCAGGTCGCCCTCCAGGGTCAGCACCTGCTTCTGGAGATCGGAGGTGAGGCCGGGTGTCGCGGTCATGATGATGTTCCTTCAGCGGTGGAGACGGTCGGCCGGGAATCGATCCACTCCGCGTCGAGGCGGAAGTACTGGCCGGGTGCCGCGAGTGGCAGCGGCCGCTTGTCGATGATGGCGCCCCGGTTGCCGGGCAGCTGCGGGACGAGCACCCAGATCGCCTGGCTCCGCCGCACCCCGAGGTCCGCCCGCCGGCTCAGGGTGGCCATGTGCCCGTACCGGGCCAGCGGCGCGATCTCGGTGAGCAGGATCGGGCGCGTGCCGTCCGGCGCGCCCGCGCCTGCCGACTCGATCGCCGACTCGACTGCGGGAATGCTGCGGTGGACGAGAGCCGCCAGGCCAGCCGCGTCCCGGCTGCCCGGCTGCGCGGCGTCCGCAGCCTGGACCAGCTCCCACGGCAGACCGGCCACGGCAGCCTGCGCTCGCATCGCCTCGATCAGCACCTGAGTCACGTCCACCACTACCGCGCCGAAGAAGCTGGTCAGCGCGTCGATGGCCCGGTCGGTCCGGTCGGCGTTGACGCCCAGGGCCAGGAACGACCGGACGGCCGCGCTCTCGGTCAGGCGGTGCCCTGACCGCCCCCCGGTCACCAGCTCGGGACCTGCCGGTGAAGTGACAGTGGCCTGCCGGGAGGCCAGGCCATCGGTGCCCGCCGCCCTGGTTGGCGAACGGTAGCCGTGCTGCGCATCGTCGTAGACCAGGCCGAGCCCGGCGTCGGTGATGAGCTGGTCGAGCCGGGGACGATCCGGTAGCGGCGCAAGCGCCGGGAACCTGGCCCTGACCCGGTCCCGGATCTCGCTCGCGGACACGGCCTGAGATCCGCCCACGCCGCTGAGCGCGAGCGCGAGTGCCTGGCTAGCGGGCAGATCGCGGTAATACAGCTCGTTCTGCCCGGACAGGGCCGCTTCTGCGGCCAGAGCCGTCGCCAGCCGCAGCAGGCGGGAGTCGCCGAGTCCGGCCGATGACGTCAGTCGGCCCGCGCAAGCGCGGGTCCAGTCCTCCCGCAGTCGCTGTCCGGCGCGGACGGCTGGTACCAGCGGCTCGCCTGCTCGTCCCGGGCCTGAGTGAGGAGACCATCGGCGGCGCGGCCGAGCGCTTCGGCCGGATCGAGCAGCCCGGGATCGTTGGCGAGCAGGACGATCCGGCCGTCCCGGCGGCGGGTGACGATCTGCTCGCCGCCCGCGTCCGCCCGGCTCAGCGCCTGCGCCCGGTCCAGGGCCACCCGCAGCAGCCCAGCGGCGATCCGGGCCGGGGTTACAGAATCCGCGGCCGGGCTGGCAGGCGCGGGCAGTGCGGCGAGGACGGCGTCCGCCAGTTCGCCGACCGTGGCGACGCCGCCCGCGTCGGACAGTGAATGCCGGGCCGTCTCGGCGATGGCATCGAGCAGGTCTCGGCAAGCTACATCGGCTGCCCAACCGTCCTGCAGGGCACCGACCCGCTGCGCGACCCGTGCTCTTGACACGGCCAGCAGCGCGGTCATTTCGTTCTGGCTGGAAAAGGGATCAAGCCCTGGATCCAGGCCCAGCAGCAGCCGGGCCGCGGCGCGCCGCGACGCCGCGCGGGCCGTACCAGCGTGGGCCAGCAGCAACTCGGCCGCGGTCGCGGGATCCGGCAGGGTCTGGGCCCCGGCCCCGGCACTGCCTGGCGTTCTTGCCCCCGGCCGGTGATCGCGGCGCCGAATGTTTCCCGCCACTGCCGGGCCAGGGCCTTGACCTCCTGGCGGGTCGCCTCGGCCACCCCCGACAGCCGGTTCAGCCGCACCGGGTCGACGGCGACCAAGTCCCCGACGGTGGCCACCGCGAAGGGCTCCAGCGCGGACAGCGCCCGGGCGGACATCCCGGCATCGGCCAGCGAGGTGGTTGGCTCGGCCGCTGCGGCACGCTCGGCGGCGGCGGCGTCGGGGACGGTCCGGGCGACCGGGGCGAATACCAACCGCCATTCGGCCAGCATGTCCGCCGCGGTGTCGTGCCGCTCCTTGGCGCCGCGGGCCAGTGCAGTATGGAAGAACGAGACGAGGGGGGCAGCAATGGCGGGGTCGATCATGCTGGCCTCGACGGTGGCCTTGTCGCGGACGGATGCAGGGTCGGACATCCCGTCGCCGAACCGGGGCGTGGTTCCTGTCGCCATCTCGAACAGCACCACGGCGGCCGAGTACCGTTCGGCTGCCGAGTCGTGTCGCCCGCGTTCGGGGGAGTCGAGAAAAGGGTCAAGGTACGGTGGCGTGCCCGCTGTCACGGCGGTCGCACCCGCGCGAGACAGGGAGAAGTCGAACAGCACCAGGTGCTTCGCCCGGTCGCTGCGGCCCTCCCGAACGCCGAGGTTGGCCGGCTTAATGTCCCGGTGATCGACGCCGGCCCGGTCAAGGGCGCCCAGGGCTTCTAGTAGGTCACAGCCCCACCGTTCCAGCAGGTCCAGGGACAGCCGCTCACGCCCGCGCAGCACTTCGGCCAGCGTCTCGTCGCCGGCGCACTCCAGTACCAGGGCCTGCCGGCCACCGACTTCCAGCGGTCCCTCGACCAGCCGGACCAGCCGCGAGTCGGCCAGCCCGTCGAGCACGCTGGCCTCGTCGGCAATCCGCCGGGCGGCGGCATCATCGACCGCGACCTTGAGTACGCGCGCGGCGTCCGGTCCTGAATCGGCCACGGTCAGGTCGGTGACGAGCAGTCCGACGGCGGTGGACCCGGCGCCAAGCCGGCGTACCAGGCGGAACCTGCCATCGATGACCGAGCCGGGAGCCGCGTCCAGCGGATCGATGACCTCCTCGGCTGGCCCGGCCAGGGCGGCCTCCGCCTCCGCGAGTTTTTCCAGGAATGACCGCACGTCTGGCAGCCGGTCACTGACTGTCGGCCGGGTGGCCTCCAGCACCAGCGCCCGGACCGCGGACGGCACCTGCGGCAGGTCGGCCGCCAGGTCCAGGCCGCCGTCCCGGTGCAGCCGCTCGCGCAGGGCGGCACGGTCAGCGCCTGCGGGTCGCCCGGCCAGCACGAAGTAGGCCAGCGCCCCGAGCGCGAACACGTCCAGCCGGACCCGGTCCGCTTTGCGGTTCCAGACGCCTTCGGGGGCCTGGAACGCCTCGGCCAGCCGCCGATCCACGTCCACCGCGCCGGCCCGCATCATCACGCCCAGCTGCTCCGGTGCGCGGCTGGCTCCGTCTGACGACCCCATCAGGCCGGTGACACCGAGGCCGGACAACCCGGTCAGCGCCGGGCCGGCCACCGTGCCGGCACTCTGCCAGTCGCCGACCAGGACCCGCAGCTCGCCGTCGGGCAGCGGGCGTACCGAGACGGCGTGCGGCGTCAGGCCGCGGTGCACCACCCGGTTCGCGTGCGCGTACGCCACCGCTTCGGCGACCTGGCGCAGCATTCGTAAAAGGTCGCCAGCCGGGACGGTGCCCGCATGGTCGGCTAGCCACAGGTCCAGCCGCTGGAACCGCTCGTCCTGCGGGTATACCAGGCCGACGCCCAGGTCGCTGTCCACCATGTCCCGCGGCCGCAGCAGCCGGTCGTTCGCCAGCCGCGTCATGATCCGGTATTCATGCTCGGCGACCTGGCGGACTTTGGCCCTGGTGGTGGCCGTCGCGCCGGGCGGGGTGACCAGGAAGCGGATCCGGCCCCGGTCGGTGGTGGCCACCCGGTGGAACGCTGGCCAGTCCTGCCAGCCGTCGCCCTCGCCGAGCGGATCCTCGTCGATCACCCAAGAGCCGGCCTCGCGCTGGCGGCGCTGTACGATCCCGATTCGCTTCATCAGCGTGGCGATGATCTCATCCCGGCGCGCCGGGACCGACTGCTGCGGAGTGGCAGCCTCCAAGCAGCCGCTCGGAAATCCCAGGCAGGCCAGTCTCGCTCTCGCTGCCGTCCAGGCCGAACAGGTCGATCCGAGAGGCAGGCGGCAGCAGGCAGCTGATGCCTGGGTGATGCAGGAAGACGGACTCCTGCACGAAGGGCACCACGGTGCGGACGTCGGGAATGCGGTGGCCAGTCTCCTGAGCCCATCGGATCAGCTCGTCCTGCAGTTTGCTGGCCAGCCGCTGCGCCTTGCGGCGGGCCAGCTTGAGCGGAGAGTCCTCAGCCCGGTGGCCGTCGCGGCGCCAGGTCAGGTCGTCGCCGCGTAGCGAGCCGGAATAATACTTCAGCTCTACCAGGTGCAAACGGCGCCTACCCAGCACGAGTAGGTCCACCTCATGCCATTTGCCATGCCCGTCGCGGAACTCGAAGTTCGACCAGGCCCGGAAGGGCGCGTTCGCGGGCAGCAGGGCACGGATGAGGCTCAGCCCCGCTGCTTCGTGCGTGAACTGGGACGGCGTCACCTCGATCCAGCGTTGAACCCGCTGCATCACGGTCCCGTCTCCTCGACATGCTTCGCTGTTACCCGCCGAGCTAATTCCGTCCAGCCGCTCATCCTGCCATTGATCATGGCAAAAGGGGAAATCTATGCATCGGCCTTCGAGCGACGCCAGTCATCGCAGGTCACATGGGTGCAAATCATGCAGTTTTGAACTTCGCGCGATAGCCCTGCGGGTGCCGGTCATCGGCGCCAGCGTCGCCCAGAGGAGTTCTGGCAGGCGAGGAGTTTTGCCACTGGATGTGTATATTGCCGCGCTGGCTGGTAGGCGAATGGCGGTGTGGCCGCCGCTGCCGCAGCATGTGGTGCCGTCAGGGGACGGTCGGCCGAGTGGCAGAGGTGGTTATGGATGCCGTTGGCGTAGACAAACAGTGCTGATGGGTCGCGGTTGACTTCCTCAGCGGGAGGTGGCGGTGAATCGCCGGGAATCGCTCCCCGCGCTGGGTACGCCTGGTTCCCTGCGTTAGCCCGGGGCTGACCTGGGTCAGGACGCCGGGGCGGGTGCGGCGATTCCCAGGGCTCGGCTGAGCCATTTCTAGCTGCGAAAATCGGTCGCCGTGACCCGTCCGATAGTGGCTACCGTGGTGCCCAGCCGCCCGATTCGCCCAGGGTGGCCTGTAGTCAACGGAAGGTGCCAGCGATGCCGTACGCGAGGACCAGTTTGCGCGCGGAGAAGGCCGCCCTGCGCGAGCAGATGCGCTCGCTGGGGTTCGGCTCCCGGGAGATTGCCGTCGAGTTCGCCCGCCAGTACCGGATGCGGCCCCGCGCCGCCTGGCGCGAAGCGCTGGGCTGGTCGTTAACCCAGGCCGCGGAGCGGATCAACACCTACGCCGGCCAGACCGGCCTGGACCCCGCCGCCCGCTCCTCGATGACCGGCCCGCACCTGTGCGAAGCGGAGTCCTGGCCCGGCCAGGGAGCAGTCCCGACCGGCCGTAAGCCCCAGCCGTACCTGCTGGCGTTGCTCGCGGCCGTCTACGGCGCCACGGTGACCGAATTGATCGACGTAGCCGACCGGACGCACCTGCCGCCTGGTGATCTCCTCGTGCTGGAGAAGTACAGCCAGAACCCGCCGCTGGCTGTTAACCATCCCCCTGCGCCGCCCGCCGGCCGGTACCCGCCAGCCACGCTCGTCCTGCCCGCCGCTGTCTCCGCCACTACCCCGCCCGGTGCCGCCGTGGCCGCCATTGTCCGCCCGGGCGCCTCCATGTCCGGCACTGTCCCGCCCGGCGCCGCCGGGCCCGCCGCGGCCCGGCCTGCCGCCGGCCAGTTAATTGTCCGGGAGCCGTCCGGGTCCGCCGCGGATCTGGCGTCCTGGACGGAGCCTTTGGCCATGCTCCCGGCATCAGCGGCGGTGGTCCCGGCGGCGGGCGTCGCCTACCGTGGAGGTCAGGAGCCCGGTATGCCGGGTTCCCTGATCGAACGCGAGGTGCTGATGGCGGCCCACGAGGGAAGTGACCACGCGGAGCGGGCCGAGCAGCGCGACATCGGCGAGGCCACCTTAGAGCAGCTGCGCGCCGATGTGGTCCGGCTGTCGGAGGACTACCTGACCGGCGAGCCGTTCGTGCTGCTCCAGGAGATGCGCCGGGTCCGCAACCGGATCTATGCTGCCCTGGATCGTCGCCTGTGGCCGCGCGATACCGCGGATCTGTACCTGCTGGCCGGCTGCCTCAGTGGCCTGATGGCCTCAGCGGCCAACAATCTCGGCTTTCCGCAAGCGGCCGAGGAAATGATCCGGACCGGCTGGGCCTACGCGACCGTCATCGACCACCGCCCGCTGATGGCGTGGCTACGTATGGATGCGGCCTACGCCGCTTTCTGGGCCGGGCGTCCCCGGCAGAGCCATGACCTGGCCCAGATGAGCCTGGAGCATCTCGATACTGGCCAGAACGCCGCTCAGACGCACCTGCACCGTGGCCTGGCCTCGGCGCGGCTGGGTAACGCGGAGGTCGCGCGCCGCGCGATCACCGCCGCGCAGGAGGCCAGGGAGCACGAGCGCCCGGATGACCTGCTGGAGATTGGCGGCGAGTTCGGCTTCTCCCGGGCGTCCCAGCACTACTACGCCGGGTTCGCCCTCAGCGAGATCCCGGACGGCACGGCGGCCGCCATCTCCGAGCTGGAGCAAGCCACCGCCCAGTACGAGGCCGGACCGGGCTCGCGTGAGCACCACTCCCACCGGCTCCGGATGCTCGCCCACACCGACCTGGCCACCGCCCGGCTGCGCGCCGGCCAACTCGACGCCGCCCTGGTCGCGCTGGACCCGGTCCTGGCCCTGTCGACGGCCAGTCGGACCGTGCTGCTGTCCCAGCGGCTGGCCGTCGTGCGCGCCGAGCTCGCCCGCTCCCGCTACCAGGGCTCCCCGCAGGCCAGCCACCTGGACCAGCGCATCGAGGACTTCGCCTCCGACACCATCGCCGGCACCCTGCGCAACCTCCCCGCCAGCCCTGCCTGAGCTGTCTGAGCCGCCGCAGTGCCAGCCGCAGCCCGGGAAGGCAGCCTTGTCGCGGCGGTCACGACGGGATCAGCCACTTGGGGCCGGGCCCATAACAGGTCATGCGGGGTGGCTGGCCGGGTGTATGCACGAGTGACCGGCGCCCTTATGGGTGGAGCGTCGTCTCGGCTGCATTGAGCGCGAGGTGCCAGGGGAAGGTCGCGGCGAGGGGTTCGCCTGTTCGCGGGGGGTGGGGGCGGATGCCGTCATCGCCGTCCAGGATGTTGACACCTTCCGCCGTCAGCGTGGCGACGCTGTGCTGGTAGGCGTGCCGGGCGGCGAGCGCGCTGTTAACGAAAGGCAGCGCGATGATTGGAATCTGCAGACCGGGCGCCTCGGCGAGGAGGCCGAGGGCATAGTTGTCGCTGATGCCGGCGGCCCATTTGTTGATCGTGTTATAGGTGGCGGGAGCCACGATGATCACATCCATGCGGGTTGCGGATCGCGGCTCACCTGGCCGGCGGTAGGCGATCCGGACGGGATGACCGGTCTGGGCCTGGAGGTCGGCCGCATCGATGAAGTCGATCCCGGCTGGGGTGGCGATCACATGGACGTCCCAGTGCCGTGCTTGGGCCACCGTGACCAGTTCCCCGGCGTACGAGGCCGGGCCTGCGCCGCACACGATCAGTCCGAGAACCCGGCCAGATGGCGGCGCTTCAGCTCCGGTCATGACAGCACGGTTGCCATGCGGGCAGCGAATACGCTCAAGCCGAATAGCGACCGGCGAGGATCGCTCGCCTGCAGGTCACTAATCAGGGCGCGGACCGCGGGAGAATTCGACAGCGATCTGGCGGTGATGCAGGCCGACCTCGCGCATCTTGTCCCGCCGGGCGCGTTGCTCGTCGCGCCAGCTGGTCTCGCACACGCCACGGATCACCCTCGCTGGCCCTGGATAGCTTGCCTGTGTTTGGTGATTTCGCGGTCAACGTTAGCCGCCGGACGAGGGTGATCTGCGAAAAGGCGGCGCCAGGTGGGAATCACTCTGCCCGGTCACGGATGTTCACGCATGCAGCGGCTGTCTAATGTCGGGAACCAGATCTTCCGTGTGCTCGGAGTGATGCGATGTGCACAAGTTGCCAGACTCATCCGCCATGAACCTAACGGCAACGACGCTGACGGTCACAAGATTGGTCCCACCGCGCAGGATGGTGGCCCTGTGTGAATGGTGACGCCGGATGCGGTCCGGTCATGATCGCGCATGACCTGATCTCGGCCAAGAGCGCGCAGGTGACGTCGAGCCCGCCCCCGTGGCCTGAAGAGTTAGCCGGAACCGGGTCGTCGTGGCTGCTGCGAGACTTCCTGGAGCTTGGAGCTCTGCCCAGTGCGGTGCCCTGCGCCCGCCACCATGCCCGGCAAATTCTGTTGGAGTGGCACCTGAGTGAGCTTGCCGATCTGGCCGAACTGGCGATCAGCGAATTGGTCACCAACGCGATCACCGCGTCACGATCCACGGGCACAGCGTTCTCGGTGCGGCTGTGGCTGCTGTCGGACACCACGCGAGTTCTGATCCTGGTCGGCGACGGCTCGTCTCAGGCCCCGGAGCGCACGGAACCAGCCGCGGAGGCCGAAGGCGGGAGAGGATTACTGCTGGTCGAAGCGGTCAGTACCCGATGGGGCTGGCACCGCGACCACAGCGGAGGCAAGGTCGTCTGGGCTGAAATCGGCGAGCAGGACGCCCTCGGAGTGTGAGCCCGCCTTTTCGGTGCGCGGCGAGCGGGGCCGCAAGCGTCTGGGCCCGGATGTAGCTTGGATTGCATGTCCGCCGAGCCTGTCCAGGTTGACGACCCGAATGACCCTGCGGTTATTCTCCGCGACCTGCCCGAGCGGGAACGTGCAGAGTTCCTCCGCCAGTACCACGAGGCCGTGGACGCTGCGCATGATCCGGTCGGTTACCGGAAGTTGCAGCGGCTCCTGCATGCCTGGAGGCTGACGGTCATCGCGACCAGCCGGTCCTGCTACTACGAGGAACTCGCAGCAGTGCAGAGCGGCAGGGCGCAGACGAGGCCAGCAGAGGAAGCCTTCCCGGACTGGCAGGAGCTGCTGGCGGCGGCGCGGGCTCAGGCCAGGTGACATACTCCGCGTACGGTGGAACCACGTGTGACCAGGTGGTCTCGGGCGACCTGCTGGCACGACGCATTTCGTGAGCCAACCGCTGTGAGGCCGGCGCCGACTTGGCTGACGGCACGCGACGACTGGCTCCTGAGGGGGTGGTCATGGCCAGCCCGCTGCTCGAGACCAAGCTCTACGTCCCCAGGCGGCGACGCGATCAGGTAGCACGCCCGAGACTGAGCGAGCGACTGAGCCGCGGGGCGGAGTCAGCGCTCATCCTCGTGTCAGCCCCGGCCGGTTTCGGCAAGACGACGCTGCTCGCGCAGTGGCTGGCAGCCGCTCCTGCCGCCTGAACGGTCGGTGGCGTGGCTCTCCCTCGACCACCGCGACAACGACCCCGCATTGTTCTGGACCTACCTGGTCGCCGCCCTGCAGACGGCGGCGCCCGGGAGGCGCGCCGGGCCGGCTCAAGCGCGATCTCGCTCCTGCAGCCGCCCCAGCCGCCGACCGAGGCGGTCCTGGCCACCCTGCTGAACGACCTCGACGCCATCCCCGACGATGTCGTGCTCGTCCTCGACGACTACCACCTCATCGACGCGCCGCGACGTCCAGGACGGGATGGCCTTCCTGCTCGAGCACCTCCCGCGCAGATGCACCTGGTGATCGCCACCCGCGCCGACCCGCCGCTGCCGCTGGCCCGGCTGCGCGGACGCGGCGAGCTGGTCGAGATCCGCGCCGCCGACCTGCGCTTCACCCCCGACGAGGCCGCGGCGTACCTCAACGACGCGATGGGACTGGACGCTGACCGCAGCGGATGTCGCCGCGCTGGAGGGGCGCACCGAAGGGCTGGATCGCCGCGCTCCAGCTGGCGGCGCTCTCGATGCAGGGCCGCGACGACGTCGCCGCGCTTCATCGCCGGCTTCGCCGGCGACGACCGGTACATCGTCGACTACCTGGTCGAGGAGGTCCTGCAGCGCCAGCCCGAGCGCGTCCGGCGCTTCCTGCTGCAGACCTCCATCCTGGACCGGCTGAGCGGCCCGTTGTGCGATGCCGTCACCGGCCAGGACGGCGGGCAAGGCCATGCTGGAGGCGCTGGAGCGGGCCAACCTGTTCGTGGTCCCGCTCGACGACCACCGCCAGTGGTATCGCTACCACCACCTCTTCGCCGACGTCCTGCAGGCGCACCTCGCGGACGAGCAGCCCGGCGACGTGCCCGACCTGCACCGGCGGGCGAGCGCCTGGTACGAGCGCAACGGCGAGCCGTCCGAGGCGATCCGCCACGCGCTGGCCGCCGGGGACTTCGAGCGCGCGGCGGACCTGGTCGAGCTGGCCATCCCGGCCATGCGCAGGAGCCGGCAGGAGGCCGACGGTCCGCGGCTGGCTGAAGGCGCTGCCCGACGAGGTGGTCCGCGCCAGGCCCGTGCTCAGCGTCGGCTTCGCCGGGGCGCTGCTGTCGCGGCGGCGAGCTCGACGGCGTCGAGGCCTGGCTGCGGGACGCCGAGCGGTGGCTGGACGGGGCCACAGGTATCCGTCAGCGGCACTCAAGCCGCCATCGGCGGAGATGGTCGTCGTCGACGACGAGCGAGTTCCGCCGCCTGCCCGGCGACGATCGCGATGTACCGGGCCGCCCTGGCCCTGGCTCACGGCGATCTGCGCCGGCACCGTGCGGCACGCCCGCCAGGCGCTCGAACTTGCGCCTGACGGACGACCACCTCGGCCGGGCCGCCGCCGCGGGCTCTGCTGGGGCTCGCGTTCTGGGCGAGCGGGGACCTGGCGGCGGCGCACTCGGCGTACGCCGAATGCGATGGCGGGACTTCGGCGGGCCGGCCACATCGCCGACATCCTCGGGCTGCGCGATCGCGCTGGCGGACATCCGGCTGACGCAGGGTCGTCTCGGCGACGCGATGCGCACCTACGAGCAGGCCTTGCTGCGTGCCGCCCAGCCGGGCAGGGCGGGCCGGTGCTGCGGGGAACGGCCGACATGCACGTGGGGATGAGCGAGATCCACCGCGAGCGCGACGACCTGCCCGCGGCCACCCGGCACCTGCTGCGCAGCCAGGAGCTAGGCGAGCACCTCGGGCTGCCGCAGAACCCGTACCGCTCGCGGGTCGCGATGGCCCGGATCCGCGCAGGCGGAGGGCGATCTGGACGGCGCGCTCGAACTGCTCGACGAGGCGCGAGCGCGTGTACGTCGGCGACTTCTCCCCGAGCGTGCGGCCGGTCCCGGCGGTGCGAGCCCGGGTGCGGGTCGCGCCGGGGCGAGCTGGGCGAAGCGCTCGGCTGGGCGCGCGAGCGGGGTCTGTCCGCGGCGGACGACCTCAGCTACCTGCGCGAGTTCGAGCACATCACCCTGGCCCGGCTGCTGCTGGCCCAGTACGCCGCGCAGCGGGAAGAGCGCCGCGCTTCAGGAGGCGACTCAGCTCCTGGAGCGCCTGCTCCAGGCCGCCGAAGCGGGGCGCAGGACCGGCAGCGTCATCGAGATCCTGGTCCTGCAGGCGCTCGCCTGCCAGGCCGCGCGACGACATCCCGCGCCGCCCTGGCATCGCTGGAACGCGCGCTGACGCTGGCCGAGCCGGAGGGCTACGTCCGGATCTTCGCCGACGAGGGCCCGCCGATGGCCGCCCTGCTGAAGGCGCTCGCGATCAGGGGACCGCACGGGGACCGCCCGGACTACGTCCGCCGGCTCCTGGCCGCCATGAACACGACCGAGGCCGGCACACCCGCCAGTCAGGGCCTGGTCGAGCCGCTGAGCGACCGCGAGCTGGACGTGCTCCGGCTGCTCGGTACCGACCTGGACGGCCCGGACATCGCCCGCCAGCTGGTCGTGTCGCTGAACACCGTGCGCACGCACACCAAGAACATCTACGCCAAGCTCGGCGTGAACAACCGCCGGGCCGCGGTCCGCCGGGCCAGGGAACTCGGCCTGCCGCGGACCAGCGACCGCGACCGCGACCGCGACCGCGACCGCCCGCCCCAGCCCGCCGTCACTCGCGACCCGTAGGCACCTCAGCGGACACCCTTCACGGGCAGGATGGCGGCGGCTCCGATGATGGCGCACACCCCGGCTACCGCGTACAGCACGCCGTAGCTGCCGTTACCGATGGCCAGGATGGCCGGCGCGATCCCCGGCGCGATGGAGAACGGAAGAGCGCCGGCCATGTTGAACACGCCGAGGTCCTTGGCCGCGTTGTCCTGGTCCGGCAGGACGTCGACCGCGAGCGCGAGGTCGACGGCCACGTACATGCCGAAACCGAGCCCGCCGATGGCCATGCCGACCAGGAAACCGTTGAAGTTGCTGGCGATGGCGATGGCGAACATCGCCGCCCCGTACACGATCGACGCGGTGAGCACGAAGATCTTCCGCCGGCCCGTCCGGTCCGAGAGCTTGCCCCCGACGAGGGAAGCGGCGACCACGACGACGGACTGAACAAGCGTGCCCAGGAATATCTGCTGCGGCACATCAGCCGCCGGGCTGCCGATCTTCTGCAGCAGGTAGTAGGCCTGGTAAGTAGCCAGAAAAGCATAGGCCAGAACGAATAGGAACCGGCTGGCAAAAGCCCACGCAAAGTCGGGGTTCTTGCGTGGACTCACATAAAACGTGCTGGCGAATTCCCGCAGCGACCAGGCCGGCTTGTCCGCCTTAGCCAGCCGGCGATCCTTCAGCGTGACCGCGAAGAGCAGGATGAAAAACCCGCTGATCGCGCACGGGACACCGAACATGGCGAGCTGGTGGCCGGTGAACAGCGGCGGGGGTGCTGTCCCCGGGACCGGAAACCTCAGCCATTGCGCCCCCCAGATCACCACGTCAATCACCACATGTGGTGATGCGTCCTCATCACATTCCCTCCTACCTTTCGATCAACCACGAAAGCCCGAAACGCCGGAAGGGAGGACAAAATGATCGAAATATCGACCGGCCCTCAGCACCACCCGGGATGCTACGAAATCCGCCTCCAGGGGCACCTCGATTCCCGCTGGGCCGCCTGGTTTGACGGACTGAGCCTCACCAACGAGAGCGACGGCACCTCCGTCCTCCAGGGCCAGGTAGTCGACCAGGCCGCGCTGCATGGCCTGCTCCAGAAAGTGCGCGACGTGGGGCTGCCGCTGGTCTCGGTCATTCAGGTCCAGCCCGGGCAGCCCCCGGCGCCACCCATCGAGCCCCGATAACCCAGCAATCCTCCGAAGGAGGCTGACATGACGACCATCATGCGAACCACGGCCGCGAAACGAGTCCCGATGGACTCCACGAGAAAGACCGCGCTCGTCGCGGGCGTCTTCTACTTGATCACTTTCATCTCGATCCCCACACTCTTCATCTACAGCCCCGTGAAGAACCATCGGGACTGGATCCTCGGATCCGGCTCCCACACTGGCCTGCTCGTGGGCGGCTTCCTCGAGGTGATCGTCGCCCTCGCTGGCATCGGCACCGCCGTGACGCTGTACCCGGTAGTCAAGCGGCAACACGAAGGCCTCGCGCTTGGCTTTGTCACCGCTCGCGTCCTCGAAGCCAGCATGATCTTCGCCGGCGTCGTCAGCCTGCTCTCGCTGGTGACCTTGCGACAGGGCGGAGCGGCGGGAGCAAATGCGGCCGCGCTCGTCGCCACCGGCGCGTCGCACGTCGCGGTCTACAACTGGACGTTCCTGCTCGGGCAGAGCCTCATGCCGGGCATCAACGCCCTGCTGCTCGGCTCCTTGCTGTACCGGTCCCGGCTCGTGCCCCGAGTCCTGCCCGTGCTAGGACTCATCGGAGCTCCCCTGCTCATCGGCGCCGTATTCGCCACGCTGTTCGGCGGCCTCGAGCAGTACTCCTCCGTGGGCGCGCTATTCGCACTCCCGATCGCTGCCTGGGAGTTCTCGCTGGGCGTCTGGCTGGTCGTCAAGGGCTTCAAGCCCTCTCCCATTACAGCTGAAATGGAGGCGGCCGGCACCCCGCCCGCGTACCACAACGTCACCGTCTGACCGCCGAAACACGGCCGGGCCCCCAAAGGGGCCCGGCCGTTGTCCATGTCGCCCGACGAGCCCGGCCGTCGGCGCGCCCAGCTGATCCGGCGCCCGCTGGCCGCCAGCAACCTGGGATGCCTGCCTGGCGGGCGACACCCAGTGATAAATGATTTCCTCGCGTATGCCAGCGGGCCTAATGTGGGCCGTGGATCGAGCGCGAGTACTGTGACGACGTTTTACCGCTATCGCCACGGCGGCGGCGCCGGTCGCTGCCTGCCATCGGCAGGCGGCACGCTGGTGTCACATGTGCGAGGCTGTGGCTGTGCCCGTCCAAGGAGGAGATCTGCATGGCTGACGCTGCGCCGGAACGTGCAGGTTCCGAGGAAGAGATGAAGCGCAGGTTCCGCGAGGCGCTGGACCGCAAGCGCGCCAGGCAGGCGGACGCGAACGCGGCCCGCGATGGCAAGGACGCCGGGAAGGTCCACCCCGCCCACGGCCCGGCCAGGAACCAGCGTTCGTTTCGCCGCAGGACCGGCGGCTGAACGTGCTGGGCGCACCCGGCGGAGCACAATGCGACGCGAAAGCTTCGGCTTAGTTTCTGTCGCGGTGCAACCCGCGCGGGGTGTGCCTGCGTCCAACCGGGCATGAATACCTCGGTGGCTCGTATCGTCCTGGCGGTCGCGTGTGTTGTCGCCTGCGTGGCGGCGTGTTCGGCGCGCGCGGCCGAAGGGGGCACTGTGCGGGGTCATCTGTATGGCGTGGGCGGCCCGGCGCCTGGTGCCGCGCGCCCGTGGGCTGGGGTGGTGACCGTGTCTGGTGCTGGTCTGCATCGCGACATTCAGGTCGGCCGGGACGGCGCCTACTCGATCGCGCTACCGGCGGGCAGTTACACGCTCGCGGGCCACAGCCCGCTCTACCAAAGCGGCGCCGGAGTGTGCCGGGCCGCCGCAGTGGTGAAGGTCAGCAGCGGCCGCGTCGTGGCGGCCGACGTGCTGTGCCAGATGTCATAGCGCGCTGCCGGCGGCAGGCGGACGCGGGGGCCAGGTCGGGGTAGCGGCGGCAGGCGGCCAGCGCCCAGATTGACCGGTGGCCGTTGGGGCATGGTCGTGAAATCGACGCGCGGGCCCGCCGCGGGCGGGGCAGCGGCACACGACCGGCGCAGACCGGTGTAATCCGGAGGTCTGGATGGGGGTCACCGCGGCCGGCTGGGCCCTGACGATCGGCGTGATCGTGGCGCTGCTCGCCCTGGACCTGCTACTGGCCACGGTCCGCCCGCACGCGGTCGGCTACCGGGAGGCCATCGTCTGGTCGGTCTTCTACACCGTGGTGGCGGTGGGTTTCGGCCTGGTCTTCGCCGGCGTGGCGGGGTGGGAAGACGGCGCCGAGTACTTCGCCGGATACATCGTGGAGCGGAGCCTGTCCGTCGACAACCTCTTCGTCTTCGTGATCATCATGACGACGTTCGCGGTGCCCCGCGAGCACCAGCAGCGGGTGCTCATCTTCGGCATCATCGCCGCCCTGATCCTGCGAGCGGCTTTCATCGCGGTGGGGGCGGCCCTATTGTCGCTGCTGTCCTTCATGTTCCTGATCTTCGGGCTGCTGCTGCTCTGGACCGCCGTGCAGCTGATCCGTCACCGGGAGGTGGACCCCGACGTCGGGAACAACGCGGTGGTCCGGGCGACGCGCCGGATACTGCCGGTCACCGATACCTACGCCGGTGGCCGGCTGATCTCCCGCGCCGGCGGACGGCGAGTGGTCACGCCGCTGTTCATCGTGTTCATCGCCATCGGCTGCACCGACATCTTGTTCGCGCTGGACTCGATCCCGGCCGTCTTCGGCGTCACCGATTCTGCCTACATCGTTTTCGTCGCCAACGCGTTCGCCCTGCTGGGCCTGCGGGCGCTGTTCTTCCTGGTGACCGGCCTGCTCGACCGGCTGGTGTACCTGTCGAGCGGCCTGGCCCTGATTCTGGCGTTCATCGGGGTCAAGCTGATCCTGCACTGGGGTCACGGACTCGATCCCCGAGTGCCGCAGATCTCCACCGCCTTGTCGCTGGCTGTCATCGCAGTGGTACTGGCCGCCACCACAGTGGCCAGCCTGATCAAATCCCGGCGCGATCCCACGGTCCGAGCACACTCTGGAACCGTCATTGGCGCCCCGCCCCCGGCCGCCTCCGATCAGGACCGCCCCTCCGGCGACGGCTAATGGGCGGCGAGGATTGACCTGGCTGAGCGGCATCGCCCAGGCTCCAGGCGTGGCCCATGGTGCTGTTTGTTGCCGAACCGTGACCAATCTGTGGTGCACCGGCGTTCATGAACGGGCGTCCTTGTAGTGAGATTCGCTCAAGTTGGGCCTGATCAGGATCAACTGCTAACGTCACCGGTCAGGCGCACTCCTTTAACCCCCTGGAGAATCCATGTCAATGCCCATTACCAGCGACCCCGTACAGCCCCTTACCGGCAACCCCGTACAGCTGAGCTATCGACCGGCAGGAAAGCTATTCGCGCGGGCTCGCCGTTCTCGGCTGCCTGCTCTTCTTTGGCCGTATGATCGCGCTGATCCCGATCTTTTTCGTCCTCTACTTCGTCGGCCTCGCGGCCTTCATCGTAGGGTGGGTCATGCAATTTGCCGTCCTGTTCACTGGCAAGTATCCCGAAGGTGCGCACGGTTTCGTGACCGGCTACCTCCGCTGGAACGTCCGCGTCAGCGCCTGGCTCTTTGGCCTGACCGACAAGTACCCGACCAGCATGCAGCCCTAAGGTGTTTGCGGTTTGATTTGCGGGACGGAGCAGGTCATTAGCTCCTGCTCTGGTCCTGCGCGAGTGACCGCTGGCAGCTGGGTGATCTGGCCCCGCTGCCGGGCGGCTCATGCGGATGAAGAACGTGCGCAGGCGGTTGTCCCTGCCACGTACCCTTCTCGCTGCTAATGCATTGAGGGCGCGTAGGAGACGCCGATGATCGTACCCTCGCTGGACTGCAGTCGAGCGACGGTCTGTCCCCACGGCTCGGTACGCGCGTCGTGGAGCAGCGTGAAGCCCTTCTCCTTCAACTCGCCTGCTGCCACTTGGACGGTCTCAGCGTCCGCGACCTCGAACTCGACGCTCGCCTGTGGCACCGGCCGCTCCACTGGCCAGTCAGGCGTGCCGAAGCACGCCTGCGCAGCCTGAGTCAGGGGCCAGACCCCGAAGGACTTGCAACCGTCGATGTCTTCACTGTGCAGATAGCCGTCACCTTCTGCGGTCAGCGCCAAGCCAAGCGCGTCCACGTACAACCTTCGGCTGACGTTCGGGTCAGGGGTGATGACTGCGACGCTGGTGATGAACTGCACATCCATGACGTCACCTTCCGACGTTGATTCGGCTGGTCCTCGCCAGCCTTTTCGCCGGGCTGGGCTGGACCTGGTTCCGGCAATACCTCTGTGCTCACTGGTCTAGCACTCTTCCTTCTGCGGGTGGCCGTCGCGCTTTACCGGCGCCGGAATGACCTTCGGCTCGTCGGCGATCGAGCGGACTTCCGCCGAGCTCACCCGAATGCCCCACTTATCGGAAACGCGCTCGAGCCTTTCGCGCAACTCCGTGCTGAACTTGTCTCGGGACGCCAGCGCCTGCTCCAAGTCGGTGCTGGCGATGAGGCTTAGCAGCAGGCTGGACACATGTCGCTCGACCGCAAGCCTTTGGTCACCGCACTCGTCGGCTGCCGCTCGTGGGTTGGTGACCTGGAAGGACACTACCGTCTCAACGGTTACGGCCTGGCTGTCCGCAGTGATCTCCCGCTGGCTCAAGGAGACCACCTGCGGGCGCACGTCAATCGGCGGGCCTGCCCGGTCCACTCCCGGGATGATCATGTGCAGGCCCGGTCCGATTGTCCGGTGGAACCGGTCTGCGGGCCACAGCCACGGGGCACCGAACCACCACTTGCGCCACCGGATCACGTTCCGCGCGTGGTTCCGTGGCACCCACCTGATCGACAGGCTGAGCAGATAGATCAGCACTGCGAGAATGGGAAAAAGCACGACAATATCTGCGATCATGTATTCAGTGCTTGTCATCCCTTTTGCCATCCTTCGGGCGGCCAAGACCCGCAGCGCACTCTACCGGCTGGGCAGGAAGCTCGATGGCTAGGGTTGCTGTATTTCAGTGTTGTACGGGCCGCAAAAAGCGGCCGGTTCCTTGCTCGGAACTGGCCGCTGACCTGGGTCAGGTCTTCACATTTGGCGCTGAGCTGGCCTGATGCGAGCTGGCGGGAGGCTTGCCCACAGGTTAAGCGGGCCGCGTCCACAGTGTTATGTGGTGGTCTGGCTGGTATCGGCTGGGGCTGGCCGGGCCGTGCGCTGCCAGCGGGGGTCGGCTTCGAGTGCGGCGGCGCCGAGGGCCTCGAGCCGGGTGAGCAGCTCGCGCAGCCGCCGGTCGTTGTCGATCCAGGCCTGGTAGTCGTGGTGCTGCTCGGGGCTGAGCCAGCGGCAGATGGTCCGGGCGGCGACCTTGCGGGTCCACTGCCAGTACGGGCCGTGCAGCCGGGGCGGGTCGGCGTGGCAGGCGCAGGTGCGGTGGCCGCAGCGGGTGCGCCGTTCGGTGATCGAGCCGGGCAGCACCATGCCGGACCGGGCGATGGCCGCGAGCTCGGCGGCGATCTTTCTGGCCTCGGCCTGGTGGCTGGCGGCGACACGCACGGCTTCAGGGTGGCATAGGTCCGTGATCCCGGTCATGTCTTACTGTATATCTACAGTATGACAGTGCCGGGAGAGACTGCGGCCGGGCTGAGCGGCGAGGCCGGCTACGCCGGCGGCTGGCGGCCGTCCTCGGTGACACCGCAGGCCGCGTCGTTTGCCCGGGCAGTGGTGCAGGCCGCCGGCCCGCATACCCGTGCGCGGGCCAAGAACCTGCTGTGGGCGGCGGGAAAGCTCGCCGACTACGGGATCGGGCTGGGCCTGGACCCGGTGCCGCAGGTGCTGCTGCACCCGTCGGTGATCGAGCGGTTCACCGCGCATGCCCCCGGCCTGACCGGCGTGACCCGGCGGACGCTGCGGACCAGCCTGCGGTTCCTGGCGCGCCGGCTGGTCCCGGCGCTGGCACCGGCGGACGCGCCGCTGCCCCGCGAGCGCGCTAAGGCGCCTTATAGTCCCGCCGAGATCGGCGGGTACCTCGCGCTGGCCGCCGCGCAGCCTACCCTCGCGCGGCGGATGCGGGCGGCGGGCCTGGTCTGCCTCGGCGCCGGCGCCGGGCTGATCCGCGCCGACCTGCGCGCCGTGCGCGGCACCGACATCATCACCCGCGCGGGCGGGGTCATCGTGACCGTCCGCGGCGCCCGGCCGCGGGCGGTGCCGGTCCTGGCCCGCTACCGCCAGCCGCTGCTGGAATCAGCGGGGTTCGCCGGGCATGGCCTGGTCACCGGCGGCGATGCCCCGCAGCGGCATAACATCACGAACCCGCTGATCTGCTCGCTGGCCGGCGGCAGCGGGCTGCCCCGGCTGGAGGGCTCCCGGCTGCGGGCCACCTGGCTGGCCGACTGCGCGGAGCTGCTGGGGCTGGCCACGTTCATGCACGCCGCCGGGATCACCTGCAGCCAGCGGCTCGGCGACATCATCGCCACCCTCGATCCCGGCGGTGAGGCTGAGGCGGTGGCACTGCTGGGGGCCAGCGCCCGGTGAGCATCCCGCTGGCCGTGCTCGAAGACATCATCGACGGCTCCGGCGCCGCGCCGCGGATCGAGGGGCTGCTGCCAGCAGCCGTCCGTCACCGCCAGCTGAGGGCCCGCACCTTACTCCTGGGCATGCATCTCACCCTGGCCGACGACCGGCCCGCGCACCTGACCCGGGTGCACCAGGCGCTAATCGCATTACCGGAGGCTGACCAGGTACGGCTTGGCGTGATGCAGGACTGGAAGACAGGCCCGCACCAGCTCACCTACCGGCAAGTCGAGCACACCTTTAACCTCGCCGTGAAAGCGCTCAGCAAACAGCATCCCGACGGCGCGCCCTCACCCGGGCTGGCCGCCGTCTGCGACGGACTGCTCGAAGCCAGCATCCCCGCCCGGCACAAGGACGCCTCCGCCGCCTTGTCAGCGGACTGGACCGACACCGAAACCTGGTCCCGGCCACCCCGGCACGGCACCACTGCATGCGCCGACCCCGAGGCCGCCTGGGGACACCGCAACTCCAACCTGCCAGGCCCCAAGGGCGAGATGTTCTTCGGCTACTACCTCTCGGCCGCCACCATGACGCGCGAGGAAGCAGGCCCGGACGTACCCGAGCTGGCCCGGCGGATGACCCTGTCCTCCTGCCGGCTAGACCCCGCCCGCGCCCTGGTGCCCGTCCTGCAACGGATGGCCACAGACGGCATCGGCCTCGGCGACATCCTCGCCGACTCCGGCTACGCCCACCGCGCCGCCGCAGCCTGGGCCATCCCCCTGCGCGCCGCCGGCGCGCAGCTGATCCACGACCTGCACCCGGCAGACCGCGGACCGCAAGGAACCCACCACGGCGCCATCATCGCCAACGGGAACCTGTACTGCCCAGCCACGCCGAAACCGCTGCTGGAACTCGGGCCGCTGCCCCGCGACGCCACCATCGAGGACACCGCCGCCCACGACGCCAGGGCCGCCGAGCTCACAAAGCACAAGCTCGGCAGGATCACCAGCGACGACGCCGACGGCTACCACCGCGTCACCTGCCCCGCCGTCACAGGCAAGATCCGCTGCCCCCTCCGGGCGGACTCGATGGAACTGGACCGCAGCCGACCCGAGATCCTCACCCCGCCCGCCAGCCCGCCGGCCTGCTGCACCCGGCAAACCCTCACCATCCCACCCGAGATCTGCGCCAAGACGGCGCAGAAACACGACTACCCATCGCCGGCCCACCGGCGCTCCTACGCCCGCCGCACCAGCGCCGAGCGAACCTTCTCCACCATCAAGGACCCCGCCACCACCAGCATCGCCCGCGGCTGGAGCCGCCTCACCGGCCTAGCCCCGCTCGCGCTATGGCTAGCCTGCCTGCTCGCCGTCCGCAACCAGCGCATCCTCGGCGCGTTCACCCAACGCCAAGCCGACGACGCCCGCAGGGCTGCTGCCGGGCTCCCGCCCAAAACCAGGAAACGACGCCGCACTACCCTTGCCAGCCTCGCCGCCGCCCCCCCATAGCCAGCAGGCCAGCAGACTCCCGCCCCGCCCGCCGCTCCGTGTTCACCAGCGACATAACGCCACGGCAGTCCAGCACGCGCCCGACCAGGCCCAGCCAGCCACTACCACCACAAACAGGGCCACCACGGGCATCCCCCCGCCCCGTGACCCGTCCCCGCAGCAGCCAAGCCAGAATGTCAGTACCAAATGTGAACATGACGCTGGTGAAATGTGAAAACGTCTGGGTGGAGCTGTGGGGATTTGAACCCCAGACCCCCTCGATGCGAACGAGGTGCGCTACCGGACTGCGCTACAGCCCCAAGACCATAGTGAGCGTAGCAAACCTGCGGGGCCGACGTGACCATGGTCGGCCGCCGACGGGCCGCCGCCCGAGCACCGCGCGAGCGCCGCCCGACCGACCGGCCGAGCACCGGCCCGGCCGGGAACCAGGGTCAGTCGCCCCGACCGGCCGAGCACCGGCCCGGCCGGAATCAGGGTCAGTCGCCGACGGCGCGGACGGCGGCGTCGGCGTACTGGTCGTAGAGCTGGTCGCCGACGCGGTCGGAGATGTCGATGATCTCGGCGGTCGGCTGGGCCTCGGCCACGCTGGCCGCCCGCGCTTCGCGGGCCCGCAGCCGGTCGGCCTCGGCCGACAGGCGGGCGGCGCGTTCCTGGGCCAGCCAGCCGGCCCGCTCCGCGTCGGCGTTGGCCGCCTCCCGCAGCAGCAGGAGGTACATGCCCAGCATGCCTCCCGTCGGCACCAGAACCCACCACGGCGACAGTCCCGTCACCGTCAGCATCACCGCCGCGATCATCAGCGCCACCAGCATGGTCAGCAGGCGGCGCCGGGCCTGCACGATGTGCGCCCGGGCGTGGCCAGCCCGGCCCTGGCCATCCGCCGCGCGCCCTGAGCCGTCCTCAGCCGACGTGTGGTAGCTGCGCACCGTGAGCCGCTGCCAGGCCACGGTCTCCGCCACCACGCGCCCGTGCTCGCCCGCCGCACGACCAAGCTCGGCCTCGCCCATGCGCGGCTCCGAGTCGTCCTCCGGCCCCCCGGCGGCCGACAGGCCGGCCGTCGGCGGCGGAACGGTTCCCTCGGCGCCCTGGTCGCCCGCGGCGTGCTCGGTCCGCTCCCGCGTGGTCCAGTCGCCCTCGGCGGCCGGCGGGGCGCCGATGCTGGTCTCGTCCGCGCCCAGCGGCACCGAGACCGGCACGCCGGAAAATTCTTGCCCCTGAGCCTGCGCCCGGGCCGCTGCGGCCGCCCGGTGCGGCTTGTGAATCCACCGGGGCACCAGCACGCCAGCCCAGATGGCGATGATCGCGAGGTAGAGTATTGCGCTGCTCACGGGCTGGTCCTAGGATCACGCCGGGACCAGGCACGCCGGTAACCCGACAACGGGCGTGCGGCGACCGCAGGCGTGCTCACGTCACGCACGGTAAAGCCCCTGGTTGCCGTTGACGAGCATTCAGCCCGGTGTGTCGCAAGATCGGCGTCTGGCGGGGCCGTTATCGGTTTTGAATCTGGACAGTCCTGTTGAAACGGCGTCCGCGATATATCGTGTGATCGTGAACAGTTCTTCGTTGTCTCCTGAAGAGATACGCGCGGCCGCTCACACGCACAGTGAGCTCGGGCCGGAGTACGAGGGCGCGGTCATCGATTCCTTCCTGGAGAAGGTCGGCCGGGAGATCGACGCTCGCGTCGATGACCGCCTGGGCCAGGGGCGCCGCCGGGGGCAGGGCCGCTCCGAGGCAGCCACGACCGGCCACCAGCACAATCCGCCGGCGCTGGTCCTGCCGGTGATCTCGATGGTGCTGGGCATCCCGATCACGGCCATCGTGGTCGCGGCCGGGCAGCACCCGGCCGGGCTGACCGGGCTGGTGGTCGTCTGGCTCGCGATCGTCGCGATCAACATGGCCTACGCGATCAGCTCGCGCCGCCAGGGCTCCTGAACCGAGCGCGTCCAGGCGCCTGAGTCCCCCGGGGGCGACCAGCGGGAGCGCCGTGCGGGATTCGCCGGCCTGCTCAGCCAGCCCGCGACTGGGCCGCGCGCAGCGCGCTGCGCCACCGGGGCAGCAAGCCGTTCTGGACGTCCTCCGCGGTGAGCGCGTAACACAGATGGTCGCGCCACGATCCGTCGATGTGCAGGCTCCGCCGCCGCAAACCCTCCTCGCGGAACCCCAGCTTCTCCACCACCCGGCGGCTGGCGTGATTCTCCGGCCGGATCGTCGCCTCCACTCGGTGCAGGCCCACGATGAAGAAGCAGTGATCCAGCGCCATGGCCAGCGCCGTCGGGGTCACCCCGCGACCGGCGTACGCCTCGTCGATCCAGTAGCCGACCTGCGCGGACCTGGCCGACCCCCAGATGATGCTGCCCACGGTCAGCTGCCCGGCGAACTGCCCCCCGTAGGTGATCACCCAGGGCAGCGTGAGCCCGTGCCTGGCCTCCCGGCGCATCGTCCTGGCCATCGCGACATAAGGGCCGAGGCTGGACCGGTACAACGGCGTTTCCGGATTGGTCGGCTCCCAGGGCCGCAGCCAGGTCGCGTTGCGCACCCGGGTCTCGCGCCAGATCGAGGCGTCCCGCACTTGCACCGGGCGCAGCCCCACGGGCGCCTCCAGCAATTCGCGCTCTGTCAGGGTGGACGGCCAGCCCCGCATGCGTCCCACAACACCATCATTCCCTGCTGAAGCGCTGCTGCGCTATCGGTCGCGTCATGAATGCGTCTGCGATTCCTGCCGGTACGCGCCGCGCCGGGCCCGACCTGGCTGCGCATCGCGCCCAGCCCGGCTCAGCCCCGGGCTCAGCTCGCCCGCGGGTGGTCCCCGCCGCGGGCCTGATCGACCGCGTGGGCCAGCACCCCGGCCAGCACGGCCATTCCGTCCCTGACCCCGCCGGCCGAGCCGGGCAGGTTGACGATCAGGGTGCGCCCGGCCAGCCCGGCCCGGCCCCGGGACAGCATGGCCGCGGGCACTCCGGCGGCCACGCCCGCGGCCCTGATCGCCTCAGCGATGCCGGGAATCTCCCGGTCTAGCACGACCTGAGTCTGCTCCGGGGTGAGGTCAGCGGGCGTCAGCCCGGTCCCCCCGGTGGTCACCACGACGTCGTAACCTTCCGCGACCGCATCCCGCAGCGTCGCCGCGACCGGATCCCCGTCGGGAATGACCACCGGCCCGTCGACCTCGCACCCGGCCGCGCGCAGCAGGTCCGCCAGCACCGGGCCGGACCGGTCCGGGTAGACGCCGGCCGCCGCCCGGTTCGACACGGTGACGGCCAGCGCCTTGATCACGGACGGCCTCCGGCCGGGCCCGGCCGGGCTCGCGACGGCACTGGCCGATGCGTCCGGGCGGCGGCGGGCTGGTCACAGACGGGCCGGTCACGGACGGGTCCACTGGCCGGTCTTGCCGCCGAGCTTCTCCTCGACTCGCACGTCGCTGAGCACCGCGGCCGGATCGATGGCCTTGATCATGTCGATCAGCGCCAGCCCGGCCACCGCGACCGCCGTGAGCGCCTCCATCTCGACGCCGGTCCGGTCCGCGGTCCTGGTGGTCGCCACGAGGAGCACCCCGTCGTCGTGCACCTCGGTGTCCACCGTGACCGAGTGCAGCCCGATCGGGTGGCACAGCGGGATCAGGTCCGGGGTCCGCTTGGCCCCCTGGATGCCCGCGATTCGGGCCACCGCCAGCGCGTCGCCCTTGGGCACCGTCGCCTCCCGCAGCGCGGCCACCGCGGCGGGGGACAGCAGCACCCGCCCGGACGCGCGAGCCTGGCGGCTGCTCACGTCCTTGCCGGACACGTCGACCATCCGGGCCTGCGCCGGCCTGCGTCGAGATGGGTCAGCCGGGCGCCGGGTTCGGGGCCGCTCACGGAGAGTTCCAGCACGTCAACGACATCACCAGCGGCCATTTCAACGACCGGCTCCATAACGATAATCAGGGCGTTAGCCCGCGCCAGAGCGGCGAGCTGGTGCGAGGCCTGCCCGGAAACCGGCGTCACCGACCCGCTCTCGTGATCCAGGATCCCGCGCAGGAAGGAACGCTTGCCTTCCGGCGACCTGACCGGCCCGGTCAGCGTCGACCGGGTGGCGTTTATTCGTTCTGGGGCCCGGTTTTGAAGTGCCGCCACGGCCGGCCGCACGAACAGCTGGAACGAGACGAACGCGCTGACCGGGTTGCCCGGCAGGGTGAAGATCGGTACGCGTCCTGGCCGACCTGGCCGAAGCCCTGCGGCATCCCCGGCTGCATGGCCACCTTGGTGAACCGGACCGTGCCCAGCTGCTGCAGCGCCGCCTTGACCACGTCGTGCTCGCCGCCCATGCTGACGCCGCCGCTGGTCAGCAGCACGTCGGCGGTGGCCGCCGCGTCCTGAAGCGCGGCCAGCAGCTGGCCGGCGTCGTCGGGCACGGTGGGGTGGCGCCGGGCCGGGCAGCCGAGCTGGCGGGCGGCCGGCCGCGAGCATGACGCCGTTGGACTCGAAGATCCGGCCGGGCACGAGGGTGGCGCCGGGCTCGGCGAGCTCGTTGCCGGTCGAGATCACGGTCACCCGGGGGCAGGGCCGGGCCAGCGCGGTGGCCTGGCCGGCCGCGGCGAGCAGGCCGAGCGCGGCCGGGCCGAGCCTGGTCCCGGCGGGCAGCGGCACGGACCCGGCGGCCGCGTCGTCGCCGGCCGCGCCTGATCGCGTGGCCGGGCTGGGCGGGCCGGCGGATCGCCACCTGGCGGGTGCCGCCGTCGGTCCACTCGACCGGCACGACCGCGTCCGCGCCGGACGGCAGCAGCGCGCCGGTCATGATCCGCAGGCAGCGGCCCGGGATGAGCTGGAGCGCCCGGGTGTCGCCGGCCGGGATCTCGTCCTGGACCGGCAGCGTGACCGGCGCGTCCGCGCGGGCGCTGGCCACGTCGGCGGCCATTACCGCGTAGCCGTCCATGGCCGAGTTGTCGAAGGCCGGGCAGCGGCCAGGCCGCGGTGACGTCCGCGGCCAGGACGCCGTCGGCCTCGGCCAGGGGCAGCTCGGTGGTTCGAGCGGGCGGATGGCCGACAGGATCGCGCCGAGGTAGGTCTCGACGGGTTCAGGGCGGGCAGGCCCTGCTGCGTGGCTGTCGTCATTGCTGGCAGGCTACTCGTCCGCGCCGTCAGGGCCCGCTGCCGGGCCCTGGCCAGGCCCGGCAGCGGGCCGGCCTCCTCAGGGCAGGTCGGCCAGGTAACCGCGGAGCCAGGGCACGAAGTCCGGGGCGATGTCCAGCCGGTCACACGCGAACTGGACCAGCGTGCGAGGTACTCCAGCCGGTCGCCGGTGTCGTAGCGCCGGCCGCGGAACAGCACGCCATGACGCCGCCGCCATCGACGCCGCGCCCCGGTCGGCCCGGCCAGGTGCTGCAGCGCGTCGGTGAGCTGGATCTCGCCGCCCCGACCCGGCGGGGTCTGTCGCAGCACGTCGAAGACCGACGGGTCGAGGAGGTAGCGGCCGATGACCGCCAGGTTGCTCGGCGCGTCGCTCGACCGCGGCTTCTCCACGAGGTCGGTGACGAGCGACGACGTCGGGCGGAGTCGGTCCGGCTCTCGATCGGCAGGACGGCCGCGCAGCCGTAGAGGTTGATCTGCTCCGGCGGCACCTCCATCAGCGCGATCACGCTGCCGCCGAAGCGTTCCCGGACCTCGATCATGCGTCGACAGGAGCGGGTCGCGCGGGTCGATCAGGTCGTCGCCGAGCAGCACCGCGAAGGGCTCGTTGCCGACATGCTCGGCCGCGCACAGCACCGCGTGCCCCAGCCCGAGGGGGTCACCCTGCGCGGACGTAGTGGATCGTCGCGAGCTCGGTCGAGCGACGGACCTTGGCCAGCCGCGTCGAGGTCGCCCTTGGCGTCCAGCGCGCGCTCGAGCTCGGCAGTTGCGGTCGAAGTGCTCCTCGAGCGCGGCCTTGCCCCGGCCGGTGATCATCAGGACGTCGTGCGCGCCGACCGACGACCGCCTCGGCCACGACGTACTCGATGGCCGGCGTGTCGACGATCGGCAGCAGCTCCTTCGGGACCGCCTTGCTGGCGGGCAGGAAGCGCGTGCCCATCCCGGCGGCCGGGATGACCGCCTTGCGTGACCACAGTGCGGTCAGCCATGGTGAACGTCGCATTCACCTGCATAAATGCCGATAATGTTAGCCATCACACCTTGCTCGGTCGGTTTGCGAATCTAGCGGATGCACGAGTATGCCACCTGGTCATTAGCCGCGGGCAGGTGGCTGGTTTCCGGGCTCGTTGAACTGTCCTCCGCTGCTGCGAAGCTACCCTGCCTGCTGAGGTGTAATCGCGATGCACGATCAAAGCTCCACCGGCGAGTTGCGGGCGGCCAAGGCCGCGCTGCGGCGGCGCCTGGTCGCGGCCCGCGCGGCCCGGCCCGAAGCCGAGCGGGCCGAGGCCGGACGGCGGCTGCGCGACGCGGTGCTCTCACTGCCCGAGGCGCAGATGTCCGGCACGGTGGCGGCCGATGTATCGGTCGGCTCGGAGCCGGGGACGCGCAGCCTCATCTACGCGTTCTGGAAGCGCGGCGCTTACGTGCTGCTGCCGCTGCTGCGCCCGGACAACGACCTGGACTGGGCGTCGTACGAGGGGCCGGACTCGCTCGGGCCTGGGCCGCGCGGACTGCTGGAGCCGACCGAGCCGGGGCGGGGGACCGGTGCCATCGCCCGCGCCGACCTGGTGATCGTCCCGGCGCTCGCGGCCGACCGAACCGGCCGCAGGCTCGGCCGCGGCGGCGGGTCCTACGACCGGGCGCTGGCCCGGGTGGGCGGGTCGGTGCCGACCGTCGCGCTGCTTTACGATGACGAGCTACTGGACGAGGTCCCGGCTGGTCAGCATGACCAGCCGGTCCGGCTGGTCGCGCAGCCGGCCAAGGAATCAGCAGGCTCCGGTAGCCGTTGCTACATTTAGCAGTTGACGTTGGCGAGTGCTAACGCCGCGGAGGAGGAACCAGTGCCGACCTACCAGTACGCCTGCACCGAATGCGCAGAGCGGCTTGAGGTGGTGCAGAGTTTCAGCGACGAGCCGCTGACGGTGTGTGCGTCGTGCGGAGGCCGGATCCGGCGGGTTTTCTTCCCGGTGGGCATCGTCTTCAAGGGCTCTGGTTTCTACCGCACCGACAGCCGGGCCAGCAAGAACGGCTCTGAGGCCTGCTGGGCCCGGCGCCAACGGGGCGAAGGCCGAGCCGGGTTCGGGCGCGGAGTCGTCCGGCGGGGACAAGCCCGCCGACAAGTCCGGTGCAGACAAGTCCGGGGACAAGGCCGGGGCCAGCTCGTCGTCGGGCGCCGGGTCGTCATCCTCGTCGTCGGGGTCTTCATCCTCATCGTCGTCTTCTTCGCCGGGCAAGTCGTCCGGGTCCTCGTCTTCGTCATCGGGGGGCTCGTCGGGCTCTTCCGCTGGCTCGTCGTCGTCCGGCTCGAAAGTCGCCTGACAGCCGTGGCCGAGCTGGCCAGCATCGGCGTCATCGGCGGGTCCGGCCTCTACGAGTTCCTCGACAGCGCCGAGGAGATGCACGGTCGCAGACGCCCGTACGGCCCGCCCAGCGACCCGATCGTCATCGGCGAGGTCGCCGGCCGCCGGGTGGCGTTCCTGCCCCGGCACGGCCGCGATCACCGGTACCCGCCGCACCGGATCCCGTACCGGGCCAACCTGTGGGCGCTGCGGTCGGTCGGCGTCCGCCAGGTGCTCGCGCCCAGCGCGGTCGGCTCGCTGACCGCCGGACTCGGGCCGGGCACGCTGGTCGTGCCCGACCAGCTCGTGGACCGGACCGGCGGCCGGGAGCAGACGTACTACGACACCGGCGGCGCGGTGCACGTGCCGTTCGCCGACCCGTACTGCCCGGCGGGGCGGGCGGTGGCGGTCGGGGCGGCCCGGGCCGATGGACTGGCCGCTGGCCGACCTCGGGACGCTGGTGGTGATACGAGGGACCGCGGTTCTCCACCCGGGCCGAGTCGCGCTGGTACGCCGGCGCAGGGCTGGACGCTGATCGGCATGACCGGCCACCCCGAGGCCGTCCTGGCCCGCGAGCTGGCACTCTGCTACACGACGATCGCGCTGGTCACGGACACCGACGCGGGCGTGGAGGAGGGCGAGGGGGTGACGCACGCGGAGGTGTTCCGGGTGTTCGCCGCTAACCTCGTGCGGCTGCGGGACCTGCTCATGCAGCTCATCGAAGAGCTCCCGGCCGAACGCGACTGCCCCTGCCCGCACGCCCTCGATGATCTCCCGCTCCCGATCGAACTGCCCTGACGCCGCCCCCGGCGGTATGGCCGCGGCGGCCCGGCTCACGCTCAGCCGCTGGCGTCCGCCGTCGCCGCCGACCGGCTAGGCTTGACCAAGCTCACTGCCGCCGGCCCGGCCCCGGAAGCCGGGCCGTACCCGCCCCGATAGCTCAGTGGATAGAGCGACTGCCTCCTAAGCAGTAGGCCGCAGGTTCGAGTCCTGCTCGGGGCGCTCGGGTTCCTGTGCAGGTCAGGCGGCATTTTCCGGCACGGCGTGTTGATCTTCAAGAAGCCCTCTTCCGGCCTCGTGCCCGTTGCGTGCCCGATCGCTTCCCGCTGGCCCGGCCGTTTGTGCGCTTGCTGGCCCGTTTCAGCTTCTCCCTGGCCAGCTTGCTGAGCGAGTCAGCTATCTGATGCTGCCTCGCATCGCTGCCGTGGAGATAGATCATCGCGGCGCGTTCGCTGTCGTGGCCCATGCGGTCCATCAGTTCCCGGAGCGTGGCGCCAGCGCTAGCGGCGAGGGTATTTCCCGAGTGCCTGAGA